>NZ_AP025470.1:2454622-3681934 GCF_024347375.1 Vibrio coralliirubri
TGCCGTTTGATTTGACATGAAACCTCCAAAAGTTGGAATACCCAAGAGCTAAAGCCCAATCAGCTAATCAACAGACTCGGGATCCACAAAGAGAGGATCGACCAAGAAAAGCGCTATACAGAAAAAAGGCGCTAGTGCGCCTTTTTTCAATTGAGGGTATTGAGAAAAATAATCGTTCTTAACACGCTACTATACCTGATGTTTGAAGCATTCTTCCAAGTTCTTACCGATTGCTCTCAAAACATCGGTTCTGGTGATAATACCCACCAGTTTTCGATTATCGATCACAGGGTATGCTTTAGGTTTTCCAACCTGCATCATGTCCGCCAATTCAATAATGGATAGGTCAGGTGACACCGACAGCACTTCTTGGTACATACAGTCACCCACAAGGTGTGTGTCTTGGCAGAAGTAACTGACCTTCACAAGTTTCTCGAGTAAATCCTGCTCAGAAAGGAAGCCAATCACTTGTTCTTTATCATCGATTACGGGTCCACCCATATGGTGGCTACGCATCACTTTGTCTAACGCTAGACTTAACGGCATATCAGGAGTAAATGTCACAACCTGCTGCGTCATGTAATCTTTCACTTTAATAGAATGCATTGCGTTCTCCCTAAATACTTTGCGTCATATATTTTTCTATCTTGTTAAGTTAATTGTTGTCTAAAATCTTGATTTTACTAAATGGATTTCAACAATTTTATTGATAGGCAAAACCTAACAAGACAAAAAAGTGAGACAAACAAAGGGTTGAGCACGTTTTCGAACGCCAGAAAAAAGAAAAAAAGAGCCCTTACAAAGCCTTACTTTCCCTTGCTTAACCTTACTTAGCCGAACTAGCCTGCGTAAATAAACCCTGTAATCTTCACCGCACTAATAATTAGAAATCCCGATTTAGGAAGTTTATGCAACACGACAACAACATGTACGCGTATGTTTACGCAGGTAACGACGGTACAGAAAACACACTCATCGCCACTATCGATAATCAAGAAAAACCGCTCATATCAAGCTGCGTTGATGAGATAAAACGCATGTCATGCTTAGCTATTGATTTAGCAGCAAAACACGACCTAAAAGTGAAGCTGGTGAAATATCAAAGAGAACAAGAGATCGACTTCGGCCTATTCGTAAAATAGTGAATCCGACACTGATTTGGTTAATCACTAACTGGCAGCCACAGTAGCAATAGCAAAGCATTAGCAAGCGTAATAGCCGTGAATGGCTGCCGAATTCGACCTGACAAGCCTAACGGGTAAAGGCTATAATGATCAGACGGCGCCCTTGCCGATTTTCATTGTCCCAATACGGTTTACTATGTCTTCTCAAACCTCACCTAAAACGTATCTAACTAATTCCTTATCTAAGTTAAAAAACTACTTTAGTGAGTTATTGGATTTCCAATCACGCATTTGGGTGGTTCATATCTTTGAAGACTCTATTACCGATCAATCGTTTGTGATTAATGAAGATGGATTTAAAGAACCGCTAGAGTGGATGAAAAAACGTGATTACCAAGCGAGAATGCTTGATCGTGTTGATAAGATGAAAATCTCACAGGTGATCGAGATTCAGTTCGAAGACAAAATGCATCGCTTGATGCGAGTGAAGTAGCTCTATTGTTTGGGCGTTCACGAAAAGCCCTTGCTAGAAATTAAGCATAAAAAAGGCCAGCGCTCGCTGACCTTCTCTCATTGGTTACAAACCACCATCTAACGCGCACAGTACTCATGCCACAGGCGCACCGCTTTCTGGTATGCCTCAGTTTTATCGTGCGTTTCTGCAAAGAGAATGGCTGTCATACTGTCGACAACGGTATTCGCCATTAACGCCATCTCTTCAGCCGACGTACCAAGTACACATTGACTAGGAAGTGGCAACTCTAGGTTCATCATCTCTTCCCAGTAGAACGATTCGACTTTGTCAGGAGAGCTCATCCACACCGTTTGGCTAACTTTAGGATTATATTCCGACTCACCGTTCATCCCTTTGAATGAAATCACCGAGTGGGATTTATTGCCAATAACATGCTCAACTTCCGCATGAAGTTGTGGGAAGCCAGGATGGAAACTGCCACGCAGACCTAAACGACCACCACCAGGATTCAATGCTCGAACTACCGTGTTAATTGGTGTTCTCAAACCGTAACGGTGTTTCCAACCAATCATGGTTTGTGCTTCGGGCGCAAAGTTAGCTAGCGATAAATAAGCAATGCCGTCGTGTTCAAGAATCGACTTAGCATGTTCAGGGTTCTCAGCACTTTGCACACCGACATCTTGCAAATGGCTTTCAACGTGCGTCCTACCGCTCGGCTTATCCATATAGCCATGCATTAACACTTTATAGCCATTGTCAGCTAAGATTTTTGCTGCCAACAAGTTCCAAGGCTTGCCACTGGCGTTATCGTTACGCTTACCTGCATAACACGGCCAATCAATATCGGCGCCTAAATCTGGCACTCGAGATTGAAACGCTTTTACAAAGCCAGCGATCTCTTCATTAGTTTCATTCTGCACACGAATCAGCATCAGTAGCATAGCCATTTGGTCGTCACCGACTTCTCCGCTTAAATACTCATCCATGATGCGGTAGGCTTGTTCGAACGATAAAGGCTTTCGCCCTCTTTCTCCTCGTCCAACTGTACGAATACACTCTAAAATACTACTCATTGATTGTTTATTCTCTTCCGTTGATATCAATAAAATTCGAATACACTTTCGATTCTATGATACCCACAGTGCATTGCAAAGCGATTCAGTGGCTATCGACCTAATTACCAATACGCGGATTGGTGTTCTAAAAGTAAACTTACTGGTGTAAAATTAGCGTATACAATACTAACCGCGACATATTGAGTAGTATCCCGATGACTGTAAAAAAAACGCTGAGCCAAAGAAAACGTGAATCGATCGTTGCCGCTGCTATCGCAGAGTTTACTGAGCATGGCTACAAGGCCACCAGCATGGATAAAATATCGAGTCGCGCAGAAGTATCAAAGCGCACCGTATACAATCACTTTGCCAGCAAAGAGCTGCTTTTAGATGAGATTCTAGACAGTATTTGGAGCAAAACTCTGGCCGCGACGCATTTCCCTTATCAAGCAGAACTGCCACTTGAAGAACAACTTTCGTCGATAGCTAACCAAGAACTTGAGTTACTTGAGTCTGAAGGCTTCATCGACCTGTCACGTGTACTGTTCTCTGAGTATTTCCATAACGCCGAACTGGCGCATCAAGCGATGGAAAAATATTCCCAAGCAGAAAGTGGACTTACAACCTGGATTAAAGCCGCATTGGCAGACGGTCGTTTAATCGGTCTTGACCCACAATTCGCCTCCACGCAGTTCATTGGTCTGCTTAAGTCTTTTGCGTTTTGGCCGCAAATCATAGGTCATGTGCCTTCACCGGATGCTGCGCACAAACAAGTGATCATTACTTCAAGTGTCGAGATGTTCCTTAAGCAATATCGGGCGTGATTTTGGTGGTTGACGAGAATTCAACCACAATGAAACCATCACTGGTATCCGCTGTTATTTTCCCTATACTGCAACCCACTTTCGTCATTACGACTCAGTAAACTTCAACTTTAGGTAGCCCTATGATTACTTTCACCACCAACTTTGGCGATATCGAGATTGAACTGAACCTTGAAAAAGCGCCAGTAACGTCGAAAAACTTCCTTAAATACTGCCAAGACGGTTTCTACGAAGGCACGACATTTCACCGTGTTATTGAAGGTTTCATGATTCAAGGTGGTGGTCACACTATCGACATGACAGAAAAACCAACTCGTGCACCGATCGTCAACGAAGCAAACCGTGGCTTGAAGAATGTGATTGGTTCTGTGGCAATGGCTCGTACTGATGCACCACATTCTGCAACGGCGCAGTTCTTCATCAACCTTGATGACAACGACTTCCTCGATCACACCTCAACAACCAATGCTGGCTGGGGTTACGCGGTATTCGGTAAGGTTTCAGCGGGTATGGATGTCGTAAACAAAATCGCTGTAGCACCAACAACCATTCGTTGGGGACACGAAGATGTGCCTTGCGAAGATATTGTGATTACTAAAGTCACCATCAACGAGTAATTCACGACGAAAACGCAACGAAATGGTGAGAATTTTTCTCACCATTTTCTTATTGTCGATGTTATCAACTGTACTCATTTCTGTACGGTATATTTACAGGATTAACCATTCCCTTACTATTAATCAGTATAAATGACGTGTTATGCTCCTGATCCGCAAGCTCCCATTGCTCTGTGGTCAACCTTACATTGGACGTAACTCTCTACATGACTCGACACTCTTTTTTGACAACAGCCCTCTTCTCTTCTGTTGCCAGTTTCTCTAGTTCCGCATTCGAAGTTGATACACGAGAATCAAAAGAACCAGAACTCGATGACCAATTTCGTGTTATCGCGATCCCCTTTTATGACCCGAGTGTAGATACCGGGATCTCTGTGGTGCCCATCTATAACTTCTACGCCGATGGCGAAACCAAGAACGCTTCCACATTATCAGCGACACTGACTTACACACAGAACGACAGCTATTACATCAAAGGTAATGCGGAGCTGTTGCTGAAAGGTGACTCAATAAGATTTAGCGGTGAAATGGGGTTCTCTAGCACCAACATAACCTTGGTAGACCTTGTTGATACCAACCATCAAGAGTACGCGTTCGATGGCGATTTCTACTTCAAAGTGTATGACAATATCTATCTAGGTATGGGGTTAGACTTTTCCACGGCTCGCTATTTAGCCGACACACCCCGTGACAAACTGTTGTTGAAGTTGACAGGGTTTAGCGAAGAATATGAAGCCGATACTGGGGCTAAACTTTCATTCTTGTGGGATGAGCGAGAGCATTACTATTATCCATACCATGGCTTTTTGTTCGAACTCACGTATGAGAACCACGGGACTTGGCTAGGCAATGATGAAGATGCGACCTACTCTTCACTGTTTTCCGACTACCGTTTTTTCTACAGTTTGACCCATAACGATAACCACATTATCGCCAGCCGATGGGTAACTCGCTACTTATTAGATGCTGAAAATGCCCCAAGCAGTGCGTACAGCACTTACGGGCGACAAGGGCGAAACGTTCAACGAGGCTTTGTCGCCGGGGATCATATAGCCTCTCATATGACCAATCTAGAAATGGAGTATCGCTACTCGATTTCTGGCTCATCGATCAATTTCCTAAACAACGTGTCTGTGGTCGGGTTAACCGGTGTCGGCAAAGTATTTGGCGAGAGACTCAACCCGAAAGACCCATACCATAGCTTTGATGATGGTGACCTTTTATCAATGGTTGGATTTGGTTTGCGTTATCGCCTAATGCGTCAAGAGCGCATCAATGTTCGCATGGACTTCACCTACAACAGTGAAGATGAAGTGTTGGCGTATTTTAGCTTGGGCGAAAATATTTAGCTCTCACCAACGACTATCACATCAAGCCTGTCGCGATCCTGAAGTGACCCCGTAAAGTTGGACATTTCTGTTAAGCGGCTTTCAAGGCCTGAGTTCGATATTCTATCGGAGTCAGGCCTTTTAGTTTCACTTTTATACGTTTGGTATTGTAGTACTCGATGTATTCTTTAATCTGCTCTATCAGAGCATCTGCATCTTCAAAGCTTTGGTTGTGATACATCTCGGTTTTGAGTAAAGCAAAAAAGTTTTCAGCAACAGCATTATCCAAGCAGTTACCTTTTCTCGACATGCTTTGCGTTAACCCACTCTCCGCTACCTTTTTCTGATACTGTCGATGGCGATATTGCCAACCTTGATCGCTATGTATAATTGGCTTTGAGTTGGGTTTAAGCGTTGATATAGCTTCCGTCAGCATATCTGTGACAAGCGGCAAGCAGGCATTTTTGGCCACTCTATAAGCAACCACCTCCTGAGTAAACAAGTCGACAACGGGAGATAAGTATACTTTCTGCTCTTTGACTTTGAACTCCGTGACATCAGTTACCCACTTTTCATCGGGTTGAGTCGCACTAAAATCTCTTTCAAGAACGTTGGGAGCAGCTTTTCCTGACTCTCCTCGGTATGAACGATACTTTTTAATCCTGACCGTCGATTTAAGGTTGAGCTGAGCCATAAGCCTTTGAACCGTTTTGTGATTAAGCACGAACCCCTGATTCTTTAGTTCCAAGTGAATACGGCGGTAGCCGTATCGCCCCTTATGTTCATGATAAATTGACTTTATCAACCGCAGCTCACGTTCGTAGCTATTTTGGCGCTTGCTCGTTTGAGCCTGATAATAAAAGACACTTTTTGCCAACTGTAGAGTGTGCAGTAAGTGCTTTAATGGGTACTTGCCTTTAAGAGTTAGAGCTATGACCGCTTTTTCTTTGTTCGACGGTTTTTTTTCTGCTCCAACTCTTCCAACTTTTTTAGAACGGCATTCTCGGTTCGTAAGTAGACCAACTCCTCTTTTAGCTCCTCAAGTGTCATTTCATTATCAGGCTTAGTGGTACGTTGAGGTTGCTGTTTCATTGAGGGTCTTCCTTTCTGGCGCATTTCGAGCCCCTTGATACCGAGCTCATTAAATCGTTTAAGCCAGACAGAGAGTATTCCAGGGGATGAGAGGTTTAATACAGCGCTAGTGTGCGTGAGAGACCATTCATTCGTCCACATTAAATTCAATGCTTTTCGTTTTGTTTGAGCAGTCGCGGCATGATTAGTTGGTAAAAATGAATCAGTACCATGGATGGCAAAGACTTGAGCCCAATACCGTATCTGCCTTGAAGAAATTGAATATTGTTTTGCTAAGTAGAGAGATGACGTGCCATCTAAGTATTGCTTAGCAATGATACATTTTAGCTCTCGGCTATATTTGGACATAAAAAGACCCCCAATAATTGGTGTCCAACTATTGGGGGTCAGTTCATTCGCACAGGCTTTTGTTTTTAAGGGCATTTCAAAAACTACCAACGAGAACGATAAGTACGGTGACACCCTTTGCAGGCCTTATTCGCAGAATTTAACCCTTGCTCTGCACTCGACAAGTCTTGTTCAACACTCGCCTGATACAGCTCTGCAAAGCCTTGGTTCATCTGTAACATCAGTTGGTTAAATTTCTCAGGCTTGCTCCAAATCTCCTTCTTGGCCTTACCTCCTGTGTCAGCTTCAGAAAAACTCGCGTTCAAGACATCACCATGTTCCACCAACATTTCACTTAACTCGCCTACCTTCAGCCAATCCACGTCACTGTTATTCAATTCTGAATCGACTTGTTTACTGACCTCTTCAATAGAGCTAAAAGCTTGTTGACGATTATTTACAACATCCGCTGCGGCTGCAGAGATCATAGGTAGAGCAATCGTTGGTAGTGCGATGATTAAAGCGATAGTGAATTTTTTCATAGTGTCATTCCTAGTGATTAATTGATTGAGTGGTTAATTGATTGAGTGATTTCTTCGTTAATTACTGATTGGTTTCTTAGTGAATTACGGCTTGATAATTCAACCGTAATCGAAGAGATGCATTTAATTTACACAACAATAGTTGCACACGCAACTATTGTTGTGTAAATTGTTCCTATCAGGCAAATTTACGAACAGGAAAAGCATTATGAAAATCTGGGATCTACCAACTCGACTTTATCACTGGCTTCAAGCCGCACTCTTTATTGGTCTTGCTGCATCAGGATTTAACGGACAAGGCCCCCATGTTTATTTAGGCCTAGCACTGTTCAGTCTGATTTTATGGCGCTTGGTTTGGGGAATCGTCGGCAGTGATACCAGTCGTTTTTCTCAATTCATTAGCTCCCCGAAATCGGCTTGGAATTACTTGCGTGGAAAGGCTCGCCCAAAACCGGGACATAATCCGTTGGGTGCCTGGATGGTGATAGGAATGATCACGACTCTGTTTATCCAATGTACGACGGGGCTTGTTATTGCTGGTTTCTTTGATGCGATTCCAGGTTCGGAATTCGTGATTACTGATGCAATATTCGATGTGTTATGCACAGTACATGGCATTGCCGCTCGCATGTTAGTGGTCTTTGTCGTACTGCACTTGGTGGCCATTATCATCTACAAACTGCGTTCAAAACCGCTGGTTCTTGCCATGATCACAGGCAAACAAAACCATTCAGCGTCAACGGATTATTTCAGAAATAGCAGTCAATTGGCTTTTTCATCAAATAGGAAAGCGTTGTTGGTGCTAATTGCATCGGTATTAGTTACGATGACAATAGTTGTAATATCACAGTAAAATTAGGTAGCGATAGATGCCAGAAGAGTTTGATAGACAAAAAAGCTTTGGTTGGATGATCAATGTGATCGCCAATAAGTCGACCAAAGATTTCGACACGGAATTGAAAGAACATGGCTTAAGCATTGCTCTATGGCCAACCATGATGTGTCTTTGGGAAGAAGAAGGTGTGACTCAGCGTGATATTGCTGCGAAATCCAAAGTCGAGAATTCAACAACGACACGCACATTAGACAAGTTAGAAAAGCTTGAACTGGTCGAACGCAGAGCCGATCCAAACAGTCGCCGTTCTTTCCGAATTTACTTAACGGAAAAAGGCAAAGCACTTGAAGAACAACTCGTTCCTATCCCAGTTCGTTTAAACAAAGAGTTGATGAACGAGTTAGATGCTGAAGAGCAACAACAAATGCTCAAGCTACTTCAGAAAATAGTCGCGGCAATCTGATCTTACCGCGTTCACTGCTTACCAAGCTTAGTGCTTAGAAATTATTACACTCTGAACGTGTATTGAAAAACAACCCACACTCGGCCTTGCGCCGAGTGTTTTATTTTCGTCTCGACCATTTGATATAGCAAAACAGTGAAGCAATGATCACCGCCCCACCGAGCAGCTTCTGCATCTCTACACTTTCACCAAGCACACTCACACTTAACAGCAGCGTCCACACAGGCTCAAGAATCATGATCAATGCCGCCACTTCCATGTTCACGGAGTGCTGACCGACCGTTTGCAACAAGTAACGAATAGACGTTGCGATCACCGCAGACACAATAAACCAGAAGACTAAGGTTTTGGTGATTTCGAACTCCGGCTGAGCAGTCATAGAAGCAAAGGCTAAACCACTCACACCCACCACAAACAGTTGCACACAGATTGATGCGATAGGTTTGATATTGGTAATCACACGCTTGTTCATCACAAAGTGAACGGACAACAACATCGATGCTAGTAAGAAGTAAATCTGACTCTGCTCAACATGCCAGCCGTTGCCCAGAGTCAGCAATAGCATGCCGATAATCGCGATAGGGAAAGACATCCAAAACGCACGATTAGGCTTAACTCGAAACAAAATCCAAGACACAAACGGTGCAATGATCATGGCTAAGCTCATGATGAATGCCCCTTCCGACAAGCTTTCCGTCACTGAAACCGCAAACACCCATACCTGCAATGAGGCAGACAACAACACACCCACGCCGCAAAGAGACAGAATCTGCTTAAGCGAAAGCTTACGAATATGGTGAATACAAAATGGCAGAAGAATAAGACTCGCGACGAGGAATCGCACACCAATGAACACTGGCCCAGGCATTTCTAATACCACCAGCTTAGATGCAATCCATCCCACCCCAGCTAGCAGGGTGGCAAATAGAAGGTAAAGCTCTCCGCGCATCGCTTTCACGTTCATCATTTTACTTAGTCCAATAACAAAAAAAGCAACCCGACTCTGCAAGGTTGCTTTTTATAAACATTCAACAGGATCAAGATACTATCTCAATACTCTGCTTCAGGCAGCTGTTTTTAGCCTGCGTATTCAGGGTAATCCGTTAAACCTTTTTCAGCACCACCGAACAATGTGTTTGGATCGTGCGCCGCAAGTGGGTAACCATTTTGAATACGAGCTGGTAAATCTGGGTTCGCAACGAATGGACGGCCAAAGCCAACCATGTCAGTTACGCCTTCAGCAACAGCTTTTTCGCCACGCTCGCTATCGTATTTACCCGCATAAATAAGGACACCATCATAAGCTTCACGAACTGCCGCTTTAAATGCTTTTGGCGTTTCAGGTGCATCGTCCCAATCAACTTCTGCAATGTGCAAGTAAACAATTTTGTATAGGTTAAGTAGTGCTGCCGCCGCTGTGTAAGTCTCTACTGGCGTAGCGTCAACCGTACCATTCAACGATGTGAATGGAGCAAGGCGTACACCAACACGGTCAGCACCAATCGCTTCAACCATAGCCTCAACCACTTCACCTAGGAAACGTAAACGGTTTTCAATTGAACCACCGTATTCGTCAGTGCGGTTGTTTGCTTCAGAATCGATAAATTGGTTGATTAAGTAACCATTCGCTGCGTGAAGTTCGATACCATCAAAGCCTGCTTCCACCGCATTCAAAGCCGCTTGACGATACTGTTCAATCACCTCTTTGATGTCTTCTTTCGTCATCTCACGAGGTTCAACCACATCTACAAAGCCCGGTTCATCAGTGCCGTTATCGATGAATACTTTTACGTTTTCTGCTTTAAGTGCAGAAGACGAGATTGGCTGTTCACCGCCAATGTTGTCTGGGTGTGTTACACGGCCTACATGCCAAAGTTGAGCGAAGATAATGCCCTCTTTTTCATGTACGGCATCAGTCACTTTTTTCCAACCAGCGATCTGCTCGTCAGAATAGATACCTGGAGTCCAAGCATAGCCTTGACCCATAGGTGAAATTTGTGTGCCTTCCGCAATAATCAAACCTGCAGAAGCGCGTTGAGCGTAGTAAGCCGCCATCATGTCGTTTGCTGAATTACCAGGTTGCGTTGCACGAGAGCGCGTCATCGGTGGCATAACAATACGGTTTTTAAGCTCGATATTACCAAGTTGAATTGGTTGAAATAGTGCGTTTGTCATTGTTATATCCTCGATTAACCTAGTTGAATCAGTTCGATTTGGTAGCCGTCTGGATCAGTAATAAAAGCGATATGAGTTGAACCGCCTTTCACTGGACCCGCTTCGCGAGTGACGTTGCCACCTAGTGATTTGATCTTGTCACATGCTGCGTAAATATCTTCTACACCCAATGCCAGATGACCAAACGCGCTGCCCATCTCGTACTCGTTAGTATCCCAGTTGTACGTTAGCTCGATAGTCGTGCCGCCTTGCTCGTAGCCAACAAAAACCAATGTGTAGCGGTAGTCTTTGTTTTCATGACGTTCAAGTTCCTTCATTCCCAATACCTTGGTGTAGAACTCGATAGACTTGTCTAAATCAGTAACTCGGATCATTGTGTGTAGGAATTTCATATTTCGCCCTTGATACTTTAATCTCAGCCTCGTCGTATGAAGTTAACTCATAGAATAAAGCTAAGTAGTGTTCGTTGAGGTTGACCTTGAGGCCACCTACTTCTCTGTTGCTAGGTATATTACTGAACACACACAAATCAGTGAAATTATTAAATATTCTCATTTTAATAATTTTTTGTTATTAACATATTGACTAGTACAAACTAAAAGATACAAAAAAGGGAAGCCAATGCTCCCCTTAGATTTAGACTCTCAATTAAAATCGCAACCGCCTATCTTTAAGCGCCCTCGACATCGAGTCTGATGTACTGATGACTTGTTCTCTGAACCATTTATGAGCAGGATCGCTGTTCTGCTTCTTCAACCAAATCAGGTAATGAGACATCGGCTGATATTCAAAGGGTGGCTTGAACAGCTGTAAACTTAATTTTTCTTGGAACTGCACGGCCATAGATAAAGGCACGACAGTGATGTAATCGGATTGGCTACACAGCAAGATATTACTGAACAGCGAACGCCCGTGAAACACGATTTTACGCTGGGACAGATCCAAAGAAGTGTAGTGATTCAAACTTCGAACTTTGCGTCGTGTTCTGTCTAATACGGCATGCTTTTCACTTAAGAACTGAGCTTCGCTGATTTCACCTTGAATTCGCGGGTGATCAGAACGACACACGATCACAAACTCGCCTTCATAAAGTGTTTCACTGACGATACTGGGGTGTTCAGGCACCACAATATCGATCATCGCATCGAACTCTTGCGTCAAAAGATCTTCGTAAATGCGCTCATCACTGTCTGGTTGATCAAAGACTTCCAACGACAAGTTTTGATTAGGAAGCTCCGCGAAACTATTGAGCAGCACCCACTGTAAGTGCTCAGGTGCAGAAATAACAAACTTACGCTCAGAGGATTGCTCATCAAAATTAGCCATCGACTGAAACACGCCATTGAGTTCATTGATCGGCGCTTTAATTTGTTCATACAAGCTTTGCGCATAAGACGTAGGCGCAACACCTCTTCCTTTGCGAACAAAAAGCTCTTGGCCAATCTCTTTTTTTAGGCGGGCTAATGCGGTACTGATGGTCGATTGATTGGTACTGAGTTGATCCGCAGCTTTACTTAAACTGCCCTGCTCCATCACCGCAGAAAACACGGCAAGTAGATTGAAGTTGGGGATGTCGTTGCTCATATATCATTACTCGTTAGGCGACCATGAGCACCATACTATCGTAAAAACGATAGAATGAAATAAGAATCCCTCGTTTAAAGTCCCAAATTGAGACACTAACATCCCGCGTAATTAGTTTCTTAATAGGTTTCCCCATGAAAAAACATTACCTTGCCATCACTATTGCGATGATGACGAGTAACGCGATGCTTTCAAACCCAGCACAAGCTGCGGCTCACCTTCTTCCTGAACTTGGTTCCCTCAACGCAAGTACCGCAGGCGCAGGATCGGCAGCGTTAGCTGAAAGTGCGTTAACCGCATGGACTAACCCTGCCGCTATGTCTCAGCTAGAAAACCCTGAACTCACCGTCAATCTGGCTGGCCTCTACACAGACATCAACTATTCAGACACAGACCCAACAGAGCGTTTTGACAGTAACATTGAGGCTGGTGGTTGGGCTCCGGTAGGAAGCTTCTACTTTGTTGCCCCTATCAACGACAAATTTCACGCTGGTTTTGCTTTGGCTTCTCAAGGTGGTTCAGGGATCGATTATGGTGATAACTTTTCTGGGCAGCGTCTATTAAAGAACGTTGAGTTCATGACTGTTCAACTGATGCCTTCGATATCTTACAAAGTGAATGAGCAGTTTTCGCTGGGTGCCTCTATCAATGCGGAATACCTCACTGCGAACGGCGAGTTGAACCCTTTTATCGGCACTGGCGACATTGGGTCTGAGCATTTATTCGAAGCAGACGCGGATGATTTCACGGTTGGCTACTCTCTTAGTGCCTTTTACCAACCGAACGAACAACATCGTTTTGGCTTTATGTACCGCTCTGAACTTGCTCATTACGGTGAGGGTGATCTTCAACATTCGGCTAGCGACACCAAACGCGATGTTGGGCTCGACTTTATCATGCCTCAACACATCCAAATTAGCGGCGTGCACGCCGTCAATGACCAATGGGACATGTTGTGGAGTGTGACTTGGTATGACCTATCAACATGGACAGACCTCACGTTAGACATCAATGATAACTCAGTAAAAGTTGTCGACCGTAACTTTGACGATGTGTGGAACCTAGCCATAGGTACTCATTACCAAATCACCCCAACCTTGCGACTAGAAACAGGCATCAGCTACGAAACTTCGCCGCAAGATGACGCAACTCATCAATATATGGATCTTCCTGTAGGCGAAACCAAGCGTATCGGCGCAGGTGTTACCTATGCGCTAAACAAGAGCTGGGAGCTGCGCGCTTACTACGATTACATCGATCTGGACGAGCCTGAGTTGAATTACTCAAACGGGCAAGTTATCAATGTTCAAGGCGCTTATGACAACAGCGCACACTTCTTTGGTATGCAAGCGAACTACCGCTTCCTGTAAAGCATCAGTCTCGACCTTTTCGTCGATTATCTATGAGTAACGCACCGTACCCGATTCATGGCTTCACTCGTGCACCACATCAAGGCCTAGCTATCCGCTAGGTCTTTCTCTATCTGTTCTTCAACTGCAATGTTTCATCCCCATTCAACATCGCATTTGATTGGGTTAGGTTACCTATTCAATAGAACATAAACAATACGATATTGTCTCGTTTATCATGACACTGTGTTCAGCGACATTGAGATATACATTTGAGGAATTAAAGCTACAATATGTCGAATTCAGCACTCAACCGTAAGAAAAAACGTATTTACCCAGTGCTCAAAAAACTATTATCAGTTATATGTCATCCATCATTCGTTTCTGTTACTCCCTTTATTGTAAGAAGCGTGTAAAAAGATAAATTCTGCCAAATTGCTTATTGATGCTTTTATTAGTCATTTCATTGATCCAAACCAAATTAACTAACGATGTTTTAAAGCCGAATTTGAGCGCTAGCAAATAATTCAATCTACCGATTTAGAGTAATAGTGACTCATCGTAATTACGATATTATCAAATCGTAATTCTGGGTAGATACTGCTCAAAACTCTTCCTATTATCCTGCTAACAAATCAATTCTTAGCCCAAACAGAATGCTGACAAATGTTTTACAACACTATGTCAATTGCCATGGAAGCCCCCCTCGACAGACGAGGTATTACACGTAAAGAAGACAATAGCGAAAAGAACGAGCCTAATATTTCGTTCGACAGCGCATCGTCATTCAACCTGCGTTTCAGGCTAACAATAAGAATTGGTTTGTAAGGAAGCATATTCGCTTCTTGATACCGAGAATCGGTTGTCTGGATTGAGTAGTATCACTTTAAATACCATCTATTACTTTTGTTTATTATGCGCACCAATCTACCCACATAATAGACATCTACTTTTTAAGATGTCATTAAAAGTTAGACTTCTAGGCTGCAAATTCTCTCTTCTTATTGATGTAGGTTGAGATATGAACTTTATTAAAATCGTTTTCAAGAAAATCTGGGCCGTTGTGATGGTCTTGATTAAATTCTGCCTGTTTATGGCGGTGATGTTTGCTGGAGCATGGGCTCTTGCACCATTAGGCACAATCCATTCCAAAGACATCGACATGTCTCAATTCAACAATCATCCCAATGAAATGATGATGAACTTCTTCCAGATGGAGTCCTTCTCTGGTTACTTGTTCTCAGTGACCATTGCTGTGGTTTTAGCCGGTGTTTACGGCATGTGGCAGTTGCATGAACTGGGTGTGCATAAAGCAAAAGAGCACAAAAGCGCTCACGTTCAAATCGTGTTTGCACTATCACTTTGCGGACTCTTCATCAGCAAAACATTCTGGGTTATCGCATTGGTTATCGCATTGGCGAACTGGAAACATATTGGTCAATCACTGAGTGATGTGATTCGCCGTGGTGTTCAGCCTAAACAAGACGCGACCAATACAGAGACAGCCGCAGTCCACGTATCACCTGAACAACCGGTAACAGAGCCGTCTGCAGTAGAGCAATCTTCAAAAGAGCAGGCTTCAGAAGAAAAGACTCCAACAACACCATCCGCTACAGAAAAAGAGGTCGCATAATGAAAGAGATGATGATCCCATACATCCTAATTGTATGGTCACTGTTTGCGACAGGCGCACTTAAGAAGAACTTCAAGAACTACACATGGGCTGCCATTGGCGGCGTAACGATTCTTGCGGTATTAGCGGTAATCTCTCGCTTGTGGGCACCCGTTGATTTAACCAACTCAACCACAGTGAAAGCACCACACGCGGTGATGTCACCAATCTTTGGCCAGCAGATCGACCAAGTGCTTGTTGAGCACAACCAAATGGTTAAAGAAGGCGACGTAATTTACACACTCGTCGACATCGACTCTGCCGCAGACAAAGCAAAGATCGAATCTTCAATTGTTCAGAAAGAAGAAGAGATCAAGCAAATGAATCGCGACTTAGAGCGTGCTGAAACGTCACCTGAAATCTTCAATATGCGTGACGTAGAAAAGTACGACTCTGATCTTCGAGTGCTGCACGCTGAACTTGTGTCGTTAAAAGCCGATTTACAAAAAGTAAATTGGGCGCAAGAGAAAAAGACCATTAGAGCTGAGTTTGACGGTCAGGTTTCGATAGTGAACATTGCTGAAGGTTCTGTTATGGGTAACATGCACCTCTACAACACCAGCAAAAAATTCCTTGAGATGCGTATTTCAGACCAAACTTACAACTATGTTCAAGTTGGGGACTTCGCTGAGTTCTTCGTTGACGCATACCCAGGTCACGTATTCCGAGCAAAAGTACACAGCTTTAATGCCGGTACTGGTGAGTCGAGCATTTCTCCACTTCAGGGGCCACAAAGTGTCGGTCAACACGTAGTAAGAAACGGCAATGGTTTAGGTCGTACCATCGTACTTGAGATCATTGAACCAGAAGGTTACAACATCCCTATTGGTTCAACTGGCGCGGCTTGGATCTCGGCTGAGAAGCCACATCCGTTCTGGGGTTTCATCGATGTAATCGGCGCAGCAACGGTTCGCCTACAATCTTACAAGTCATACTTAGGTGCTTGGTAATACTTAAGCTCTTAGTAAACGATTAGCTCTTGATAAGCAATTAAATATTCAATGATTTGGCTGTTATTCACTCGTATAACAGCCACTCATGAACTAGCGACTAATTGTAAAACAAATGCCCCGAATTTCGGGGCATTTTTATATCTGTTGCAAGCTCATTTGCGAATTGATTTAGATCAAAAATTAATCGCCAATACAATCATTATAGAAATAAACCATCGAAAAAACGATGAGTTGAAATCTTATTAGCGCGTAGATAGCGACCTCCCCCACCTCTATCATTTGGCTCAAGAAATCCAATTCCTGTATCAAAATATAAGGTCACGACCATGACTAATACTTTCAAAAAAATGGCGCTTCCTGTTGCTATCGCGAGCGCTCTACTTGCTTCTGGTTTTGCATCTGCAACGCCAACTGTAGAAGCGACATCGAAAGCCGGCCAAAAACTTCAGACAGCAAATGCTGCGCAATACCAAAACATTGATCTTGATGCTCGCTACAAGAGCGAGGTTCTATTCGAACACAAATCAAACCTATTCTGGGGTAAAGGCGAGCGCATCCAAGTTGTTTCGAAAACGGGCGACTCACTGGCTTACACAGAAGAGTCTGATAACGTTCATCCAATCCTCACCAAGCATGGTCGTAAAATGGACCAAGCAATCATCAAAGTAGATGACAACGTATATCTTGGTTACGGTTTCGGTCTAGATACACCCGTCATGATTGAAGGTACGGACGGCATCATCATTGTTGATCCAGGCGAGTCAGTAGAAATGGCTCAATCGGTTAAAGATCAGTTCCGTCAAATCACCGACAAGCCGGTTAAAGCAATCATCTATTCTCACAACCACATCGACCACATCTCTGGTGTGCGAGCATGGGTTACTGACGAAGAAGTGGCATCAGGTGAAGTAAAAATCATCGCTGAAGAAGGCCTAACCGCTGCCGTGGCTAACTGGTCTTCAAACCTAGGTACTCTATTTGGTCACCGTACTTCTTACACCGGCGCTAAGCACGTAGAAGAAGGCGAACACGGCACAGTAAACGACGGCCTTGGTCCACGCTTCATGCAAGGTGCTATCTCGTTCATCGAACCAAACCTGCTTGTACCAAGCCAAAGCCACATCGAAATCGAAATTGCTGGCGTGAAAATGCACATCGAGAACGTGCCATCTGAAACTAAAGATGAGCTAGTGGTTTACTTCCCAGATCAGAAAATCCTGCACGCGGCTGAAGTACTTCAAGGTGAGAACTTCCCTAACCTTCACACCATCCGTGGTACTAAATTCCGTGACCCATCAATGTGGTTCAAGGGCATCGACGTAATGCGTAAGTTCGACACTGAGATCATGATTAACTCTCACGGTCGTCCTGTTGAAGGCAAAGAAGCGGTAGCTGACGTACTAACGGCTTACCGTGATGCGATTCAATACACTCATGACCAAACTATCCGTTACATGAACAAAGGTATGACGCCAGACGAGCTAGTTGAAGTAGTTAAACTTCCTAAGCACCTTGCAGAACACCCTTGGTTAGGTGAGCACTACGGTACCGTTGCACACGCCGTGCGTCAGATTTACGTAGGTTACAACGGTTTTTTCGAAGCGGATCCATGGCAGCTAGAGCCAATGGCTTACGAGCAACGCGCTAAAGCATTCGTAGAGATCATGGGCGGTCGTGACAACATCCTTACTACTGCACAAGCAGCAATTAAGGCTGAAAACTACACATTTGCAGCAGAAATTCTTTCTTACCCAATCACGGTAAACAAGCAAGATATGGAAGCTCGTGAGATGAAAGCACAAGCTTACAAAGCATGGGCTGCAGACCAAGTGAACATCAACTGGCGTAACTGGGCGCTTAACGCGGCGGCTGAACTAGAGAACAAACGTGACTTCTCTAACATGATCAGCTTCGCTTCTGTTGACGTTCTTACCGCGCTACCAAGCAAGCAGATCTTCGACATGATGACTTCAACGCTTATCGCAGAAAGCTCGTTAGACGTAAACATGATGCTAACGTACAACTTCTCTGATACGAACGAAGCATTCACTATCGAAATTCGTAACGGTATTGCTCAGCTACACGAAGAAGCAGTAAAAGACGCAGACGTTCAAATCGACACCACTCGTGCAGTACTGAACCAAATCTTGATTGCGGGCCCAAACGCTCAACAAGTGATTGGTACCAACCTACAGTCTGGTGCATTCACGTTCTCGAATGGCGACATCAAAGGCTTCGGTCAATTCATGAGCTACTTCGATAAGGCAATGACTCCAGAAGAAATCATGCTCATCGTTCGCTAATAGCGAGTTCGAACGGTCACTCTTTGGCGATAGTTCTTCGACGATGGCTCTTTGACGAAAGCTACTTAGCAAACAATCTCGCTAAATATCTATCAGTCGATTCGCTGACCGCTTCACATGGACGACAAACAAATACAGGGACCCTTTGTGGTCCCTTTTTTATCGTTAGGTTCGGCTTTTGCCGTCAGCTTCTTAACCCTGTTACAGGTCTCGATAACCATTATGTTAAAACGATTTGCTTTGATTCTTTCACTCACCTCTTCACTCACGTTTGCCTGCGGTCTTCACCAAGATACCGGATTTAGTTTGGTGACAGAGCCCGGTTCGCTCGAGGTATTTGGCAACGTCATCACAGCCAGACAAGACAATGAATTCAACAACCTCAATAAGCCTGATCACTTTCGACTCTTTGCCATCAAAGCCGCGCTTGCGAAACCCCACCCAAGCAAAATTGAATTCAACTTATTCGAAGCGATTAAAGGTCATTACAGCCAAGTGAAGTTTGAGAAAGGTGTCGATGTGTCAGGCAGAGATACTTTGCCTACCGAAGAAGATCTACTGTTAATTACTGAACTCGATGTGTTCGATGCGCTTGCAACGGGCACCATATCTTGGGATCACGCGACACTAAACGGCTTAGTGATCATCAACGGCCCACAAGATAAACGAGAACAGCTTGAAGATTGGCTTGGTGATATTCTTGAAGGGTAATAGCTTAAAGCAGAACAGATAAAATAAAGCGGAACAGATAAAAAGTCGTCAAACCCTCGGACTTCAGAACATTGAGGGTTCAACGACAAACTTAAATCAAAAAAGCGTAGGCAGTGGAATCAACTCCAATCCCAGCACACCACTGATGCTCATTACCACCAGCAGAGAGACCTTGAAGACCGTCTTTGACCACTGGATGTAGTTGAGGCAATCGACTTTGCGGAATGTCACTTTGGTCCACATAAAACAGACTGCTGCCGACACCGCTAGGTATTCATAGCCTGCTTCTCCGAGTAAGAACAGCGCTAAAGAGACTGCGCCAAACGCCACCACATAGGCTTTCATGTGTTGATGCGCTTTGTCGACGCCCTCTTTCACCGGTAACACGGGAATGCCTGCATCTCGATAATCTTGTATGCGGAACATCGCGATCGCGTACGAGTGTGGCATTTGCCATAAGCAGAACATCACAAACAACAATACTGCTTCAAGGCTGATGTAATTAGTCACCGCCAAGTAACCCACCAATGGCGGAACCGCGCCCGAAATACTGCCGACTAAAGTGCCGTAAACCGATGTACGCTTGTACCACATGGTGTAGAAAAAGACGTAAAACACATAGCCAAGCAACACCATGACCGCAGAGATCGGATTAGCGAACTGAAACAGCAGAGCAGTGCCTAAGAGCAGTAAAACCAAGGCATAGACAAACGCGACGTCTGTATTGATGTTACCCTGAACCAATTCTCGATTTTGTGTGCGCTTCATCTTTTGGTCGATGTCTCGATCAAAGATGTTGTTCACAACACAACCTGATGCAATCACAAGTCCCACACCCGCTAATGTTGTCACTAACAACATCGCATTGGCTGGTTCTGTTTTTGCGGCAAGGAAGAACCCCGCCGCAACAGAAATCAGGTTACCGAAAATGATGCCCGGCTTGGTGATAGACAGATATCTTTTCAGCATACCCTAGCCTACAACTTCATGTTGACGTTCATGTTGTAGATGATCCATACCGAGCCAGCGATAAGGATCAATACAACGATGGCGGTAAACATCAGTGACACCAAGTTCCAACGCCCATCGGAAGATTTCGCTTCCATGTGCAAGAAGTACTTAAAGTGGACAAAGATTTGCACCAGCGCACAGCCGAACAAGATCACGTAAGTTTCCGTGCTTGGTAGCGCATGGGCCCACACGATGTAGAACGGAATAATGGTGAGAATCAGTGACGCAATAAAGCCTTTCACATAATCCGTTGCACCGCTATCTAGATGCTGTTCCATTACATCACCCCCATTAAGTACACGATGGTAAATACACAAATCCAAACGATATCAAGGAAATGCCAGAACAGGCTTAAGCACTGGAAACGCATCGACATGTTGTCGTTCAAGCCTTTGGTTGAAAGCTGGTGATACGCCACCGCCATCCAAATCAGACCGAACGTTACGTGCAAACCGTGTGTGCCAACCAAGGTAAAGAACGCAGAAAGGAATGCGCTTTCTTGAGGGCCATAGCCTTCTGCAATCAAGTGATGAAATTCATACACTTCCATACAGATGAAGGCTAAGCCCAATACGAAAGTGACTTTTATCCAGCGCTTCAGTCCGGTCACGTCTTTGCGCTTCATCGCAATCATGCCAAAACCGAAGGTGATACTACTGAACAGCAGCATCATGGTTTCGACAAACACGAACGGCAGTTCAAAGATGTCTTTACCTGTCGGCCCTGCAATAGATCCACTCTCAAGCACGGCATACGTCGCGAAAAGCGTGGCAAACAGGACACAGTCACTCATCAAGTAAACCCAGAAGCCAAACAACTTGTTGCCCGCAGCTTCGTGGTGATGATCATGCGAGTGTGCAAGATCATAAGTGTGTGACGGAGTATTAGCTTGCATACGTCGTCTCCAAATCATCTTTATTGTCGTTATTACCACTGTCTGCATCACTGTCAGCGCTGTTACCACGACCAGAATGGTCGCCTTTCACTGACTGTTTCTTAGCTTCTTCAAGCTGCGCACGTCGAGCCGCTTCAATCGCTTTGATCTCTTCAACTTCCACGTAGTAGTCCACATCGTCGTTGTAGCTGTGTTGAATACACGTCACCACGATGCCCACTAAGCTTGCAGCCGCTAGCCACCAGATGTACCAGATCATTGCGAAGCCAAATGCCAACGCCCATGCAGACACATAAATACCTGTCGGTGTGTTCTTCGGCATATGAATACGTTCGTATTCTTCTTCCTGAGTTGGGTCAAACTCACCACTTTGCTTTTGATACCAGAACGAATCGATCTCATCGCCCTTGGGCAGTTTTGCAAAATTGTAGAACGGCGGTGGTGAAGACGTTGCCCATTCAAAGGTGCGTCCGCCCCACGGGTCACCGGTTAGATCTCGGTTTTGGTCGCGGTCACGAACACTCACGTAAATCTGAACGAACTGACACACCACACCCATCGCAATCACGCCCGTACCTGCAGCAGCAACCGCCAATAGTGGGAAGAACTCAGGGTTGATGTCTTGGCTCAAACGACGCGTCATGCCCATAAAGCCCAGAGCGTAAAGCGGCAAGAACGCCATCAAGAAACCGATGATCCAGCAGTAGAATGCGCGTTTGCCCCAAAGCTCGTTCAGAGTGAAGCCGGTCGCTTTCGGGAACCAGTAACCAATCGCAGCAAAACAACCGAAGACCACGCCACCGATGATTACGTTATGGAAGTGAGCAATCAGGAATACCGAGTTATGCAGGATGAAATCTGCGCCCGGAACCGCCATCAATACGCCCGTCATACCACCTACGGTAAAGGTGATTAGGAAACCGACCGTCCACATCATTGGCGTAGTGAAGCGGATACGACCTTTGTACATGGTGAATAGCCAGTTGAAGATCTTAACTCCGGTTGGGATAGAGATAATCATGGTAGCGATGCCGAAGAAGGCATTCACATTGGCGCCAGAACCCATAGTGAAGAAGTGATGCAGCCAAACCACAAACGCTAAAATCGTGATAGCCACCGTCGCCCATACCAGCGAGGTATAACCAAACAGTTTTTTGCGAGAGAAGGTTGCAGTCACTTCAGAGAACACACCGAAGATAGGCAAGATTAGGATGTACACCTCAGGGTGTCCCCATGCCCAAATCAGGTTCACATACATCATCACGTTGCCACCAAGGTCGTTGGTGAAGAAGTGCGTGCCGATGTATCTATCCAAAGTCAGTAACGCGATGGTGACCGTTAGGATTGGGAAAGAGATGATGATCAGGATGTTGGCACACAGCGATGCCCAAGTGAATACAGGCATCTTCATCATTGGCATAGACGGAGTACGCATGCGCAAAATAGTCGCGAAGAAGTTCACACCCGTTAACGTGGTGCCCACACCGGATATTTGCAGTGCCCATATCCAATAATCGACCCCAACTCCCGGACTTGCCTCAATACCGGAAAGCGGCGGATACGCCAACCAACCCGTGCGACCAAACTCACCTAAGCCCAGTGACATGTTGGTTAGGATAATCCCCACCACAAACAGCCAGAAGCTCAAGTTATTCAGGTAAGGGAATGCAACATCACGAGCACCAATTTGCAGCGGAACGATGATGTTCATCAAGCCTATAACCAATGGCATCGCTACGAAGAAAATCATGATCACGCCGTGAGCCGTGAAGATCTGGTCGTAGTGATGTGGCGGTAAATAGCCCGTCTCACCAGCTGCAGAAAGCAACTGCTGACTGCGCATCATGACCGCATCAGCAAAACCACGAACTAACATCACCATCGCAACCGCAATGTACATGAAGCCCAGTTTTTTGTGGTCTACAGACGTAAACCATTCATTCCAGAGGTATTGCCATTTACCGGCTTTTGTGACCGCGTACACCACTAAAGCACCCACCAAAGCAATCATGGTTAAGGTGACCAAAATAATGGGTTCGTGGTAGGGAATAGAGTCTAGAGTTAATCTTCCAAACATTACGATTATCCTTGGGTTTCCGGCAGACAGTTCATTGAACCAGGGTGCTGGGTCACGACATCAGTGAATAAAAATGGTGGGATACTAGAAAACAACGTCACAGGTTCAGCCACACTTGGCGCGGCCAATGAACGGAACTGCTCCCAATCTTCGATGCGTTCAGGACTTGCTTTCACTTTCTCTACCCAGTTTAAAAACGCCACTTGATCAGGCATGGCCGATGCGGTGAATTTCATCTGAGAGAACCCTTTGCCACTGTAGTTCGAAGCAAAGCCTTTGAAGTCACCTTCGTGGTTTGCGATCAAATTCAACTTAGTCACCATTCCCGGCATCGCGTAGATCTGCGAACCAAGACGCGGGATAAAGAACGCGTTCATGATGTTGTCTGAAGTCAGCTTAAACGTCACCGGAACATCTTTCGGGAACGCAACATAGTTAACCGTCGCAATGTTTTGCTCCGGATAGATGAACAGCCATTTCCAGTCCAGAGAGACCACTTCGATCACCATGGGTTTAACGTCACTTTCCAGAGGCTTAGATGGCTCCAGTTCGTGAGTTGTTCGCCAAGTGATGGTGGCTAGAATCGCAATAATGATGATTGGAATTGTCCATACCACTATTTCAATTTTGGTCGAGTGTGCCCAGTCTGGTGCATACTCTTCCGTGGTATTGCTTTCGCGGTATCGGTAAGCAAAGTAGATGGTCATCAGAATTACTGGGATGACGACAATCAACATCAGCAACAGAGCCGTGATAATCAGCTCTTTTTCCTGAACGCCAACGCTACCTTTTGGGTCGAGCAATGCGGAGTTACATCCTTCGAGCATCAGAATGGTTCCCAGCAAACCAATCTTCGACAAACTTGTCCTCGATAAAATGCGTTTATATCTTGAAGCTTCCATTAACTTTCTCGATGGTTATCCAGCCTCAGAACGAACGCCTAAGTACTGGTTGTCATGATCATTAGAATATTTATGTGTTGAGCATGTGAAACGCCGCATCTCAAAAAGCAATGCAATAGAGCCCGTTACTGCTGGGTTAAAACCACACAGAAAACATGACTTAATTGTTACACTTTGAAATACATTGTTACATTTGGCGCATTATGAAGAGTTGAATTTGAAAGCTCACCAAACAAACTTGGAAACTAACCTTCCATTTATGGATGCGAAAACTAAGAAGTAGAAGAGGATTAAGACACACACCAGCAGCGTGCTACATAGGTGGAGCCAGTGCTGACAAGGGATTTAGAAAAAGCAGATAAACACTCGCGCGTCACCACAGCTCAAGGCAAGTTCAAGGTACATTAGAAAGAGCGAATAAATAGAAGTGTGACGCCCGTCAAGATTGTGAATTCACATACCATTTACAAGGTATTCACTAGTTAGATTATTCAAAACACCCACTCATTCACCAGCAAGATAACCAATCATTCATCGACGCACTAATGTGACGAATTGAAAGAATATAATGATTAACAGAAAGAATACTGAGGCTAACAGAAAGAATAATTTGACTAATTGAGGGCGTAATAGCGGTGAAAAGAACAACAAAATGGTAAATATTGGGATGAATTTATTGAGAACAACAATGCCATAATCGAGCCAGATACGGCTCGATTATGGGCAATTGAAGAGCAGTTAAATTAAAAGACAGTTACGCAGCTTGAGTCGCGATGGTTTTTCGCTGATTTCGAGTCATCAAGTGATAAACCACCGGCACAAAGTAGAACGAGATAAGCGTGGTTAACACGGTACCGCCCACAATCGCGACCGCAAACGGAGGCCAGAAACCACCGCCAGCAATGATCAATGGCATAAAACCGCCCACGGTTGTGATCGTGGTTGAACTGATATGTCGAGTACATGACATAACGGCCTCAACGACTGCATCGACATTCCCAGAGGAAGCCTCTTTATCGAGTTTCAATTCGGTCAGAATCACAATGGCCGCGTTAATCGCTAAGCCTGCAATCCCGAGCATCGCGATAATCACCGTAAAGCCAAACGGATAACCGAAAATCCACACCGACAACAACCCTAGCCCACCCGCCAATCCTGCTACCATGAAGATGATGCTGCTCATTCGGAACGAGTTAAACGACATCACCACCACCAACACCATCAATACCACCACGACTGCGACGTTCGAGATCAGGCTGTTGACTGAATTATCTCGTTCAGCAGATTCACCACCAAAACCAATCGTATAGCCCGATGGCATCTGATAGCTTTCTAGGCGTTTTTGGAATTCATTGAGCACGGTTTGAGGCAAGACTCCCGCTTCAATATAACCCTCAATGGTATTCACTCGTTGCCCATTTCTGCGCGTAATCGCACCACGACTGGTGGTCAGTTCAAGCTCAGCCAAGGTAGACACATTGATACCCGTAGAATAGACATCAGAGCTTATCGGCAAGCGAATATTACTCAGGTGAGCCAAGTTTTCACGCGCATCATCCGCAACACGAACACGGATTGGCACAGACTCACTGCCCTCAATCACAGAGCCACTTTCACGACCTGTCAGCGTGGTTTGCAACATGCCAGCAAACTGGTTCAATGAAATACCATTCAGCTTTGCGGTGTCTTCATCGACTTTCAACCACACCTTAGGCGTACCCGGTTGCAGCGTTTCCCTTGTGTGCGTGACATGAGGAACACCCGCCAGAATCAAGCGTACATCTTCACCAATAGCTTTTAGGGTATCGAGGTTTTCACCGTAAACTCGCAGTTCAACGGGCGCAGTAAATGGAGGCCCTTGGTTGAGCTTACGTACCAAGATTTGTGCTTCCGGCACTTCTTCATCCAACACCTTTTGCAACTGTGGAATTAGCGCATTAGCTTGGTCAAAGTTCTCTGTTTTCACCATCGCTTGCGAGAAGTATGGCGCGTTGTTTTGCCTTGCTTGCAGGTTGTAATAGAAGGATGGGAAGTTTGCGCCCACTAGCCAATCAATACGTTCCACTTCAGGGTAACGATGAATGATGTCGTCTATTTTTTCAGAGGTGTTTTTGGTGGCGTAAATGCTCGCTTGAGGTGGCATGTAAACCTGAATCTCAAACATGTCTCGGTCTGATGGCGGGAAGAATTGCTCAGTCAGCTGAGACATACTCCAGTAGCCAGTAAACGGAACCAACAGCACCAAAGCAATCGTGATGATTGGATGCGTGACGCCAAAGCGGACAGAAGATGAGAACCAGCGCGTCAAAGCCGGGATTCTCAAACCAGTCATGTACCAATGGTGCTGGCCTTTCTTGTCGACATCACTGAGTTGCTTAGGCAGTAGTTTGGTCGCTAAACCCGCAATTAAGGTGTGCGAGATAATGTAAGAGCCGATCAACGAGAAAGAAACGGTAATCGCAATACCACCGACAAATTCACCCGATGCACCCGGCATCAAAATAATCGGGGCAAACGCCAACACGGTAGTTAAGGTTGAGCCTAATAGCGGCACCCATAAATGCTTCAATGCATTCATGGTCGCTTCAGCTCGTTGTTGCCCTTTCAAACGATACGCTTGAATGGTATCAACCATCACCACCGCGTTATCGACCATGATCCCGAGCGCCACAATTAGACCGGTCACCGACATTTGGTTAATCGGCACACCGGTCATTTTCATGATCGACAGGGTCAATAATGAGGTTAACGGCAAAGAAATGGCGACTAAGATCGCGGCACGTACGCCTAAAGTGACAAACAGCACAATCAAAATCAGACCGAAACCGATCATCAAGCTCTTGCCTAAATCGTCTAAGCGAGTTTCGGTATAACCTTGCTGATTAAATAATACCGTCACCTTAACGTTACTTGGTAACTCTTGCTCAAACTTGCCAATCAGAGCGTTCGCTCGCGACGTCCAATTATCAACTCGCAGATCAGGATGCATTCTTGCCGCGACAATCACACCCGGCTCACCATCAATAATCGCAATCTGATCTTGTGGGGTTTTCTCACCACGTTTCACAGACGCAATGTCTTCCATGCGGATGATGTGACCATTGCTGTCAGTGGCAATTGGCACTTGCTTGATACGTTCAATGGAGTCCAGTTCAGACTCAATTCCCAAACCAAAACGGGAATAGGCACTGACCAGTTCACCCGCCGAGTTCTTGGCGTCTGCCCCTTCGAGCGATTCAGCGATATTGGCACTCGAACGCCCTAGAGCAGCGGCATCGGCCGTACGTAAACTGATTTGAATCTCTTCTTGCGGCATCCCGTATTCATCAACGAATTCGGTACCCGACAAGGTTCGTAACCGCTTGGCGAGCTCTTTGGCATAACGGCCCAGCGTTAACCTGTCTGGTTCACCCGCACCAGACCACGTTAGAGATGCGATGGTCGTAAAAGCATAGGTATGGTCGCTATCGAGATCGGGAGATTGAGCACCCGCAGGCAAAATGGATTCGATGTCAGATAACTTGTCGCGAGCTTGGGACCAGACGGGTTCTGGCTCGGTGATGGTGTCGTTAAGTTCTAGCGTAACAATTGATACGCTCGGCCTAGAGGTTGAGCTCACGAGTTTAACTTCACTCAGTTCACGCAGCTTATTCTCGATAACCTCAGTAACCAAGGTTTCAACACGCTCGGCACTGGCGCCGGGGAAACTGGTTGTGATGTTCGCATAACGGTTGATGATTACTGGGTCTTCTGCACGTGGCAAGGTCATGAACGCCGAAATACCACTCACCATCAGCAGCGCTGTCATCAAGATAAGCAGTCGAGTGTTGGAAATAGTCTCTATAATTTTCATACTATTACCTACTCAGCCGCGCTTGCTGGCTTCACGGTTTGTCCGGGAACTAAACGATGTAAGCCACTGGCAATCACCTGTTCACCGTCTTCAATCGCCCCACTCACGTATGCTTGTTGATTATTGGCAAACAACACCTGAACACTTCTACGTTCAACCTTGTTATCTTCACCAATCACAAAGATGTTCCACACACCGCGTAAACCATCAATCAAACCGGTTAATGGCACCCAGTAACCTTGCTCTTCAATCTGTTCATCAAATTTAAGGTAGGCAAGTTGCCCTTCTAATACCGACGACTTTTCAGGGAATAGGTAACGCAAGCCGACACTACGAGATTGGGTATCCACCATTGCGCCGGGATTCAATAGCTCCACGGCATAATCTGTTCTCCCAACTCGGATGTTAGGCGAAGAAAGTGAGGTGACTTTTTGCATTTGGTGAGCAGGAATACCGATGAAGGCTTCTTTTCCCTCAGAAGCGAGCAGTGTAAGAGTTGGATTACCGACATTCACCACATCTCCGAGCGAAACAAAGCGCGTCGCGATGGTTCCAGAATAAGGCGCAAGCACTGTCGACTTCACCAATTTCAGTTCGTTGCCTTTCACTGATGCATCGATACGTAGCAAGTTCGCCTGCAATACCCGTTGCTCACTGGTGAGAGAATCAATCTCCGCTTCCGCACTGAAGCCTTTCGCTTTCAATGAACGTTGACGCTTTAAGTTAGCAGCAACAAGACTCAACTGAGCTTTCACCTCTTCAGCCTGCGCTTTCAGTTGGCTAGACTCAGTTTCCAATAGCTGAGTGTCCAATCGAATCAACGGCTGACCCGTTGTGACTGTGTCACCGACATCCACCAGAATCTCGTTTACCTTGCCTGCCAATTCAAAACCAAGATTCGCCTGCTGCCCCGCCTTTACTACACCGACATATTCACGTTGTACCGCATACGATCGAGAGCGTTCCAAAGCGACAGTTTCCACTGTTAAGACTGTCGACGCTGCACTATTCGATTCCACTGCAGCATTATCAGCATCGGATGCTGTCTCGGCTTGTGTATTTTCACCACACCCGACAAGAAGAGTCGACAACGCCACTGCTACTGCGCTTCCCTTCATCAATTTATACATACTTCCTGTTCCTATGCGGTACTCATCACGTTCTTTTTTTAGACTAACCAAACCAAACTAGACTGTCTAGTTTGATTGTGTTAAAAATAAGTTTCATGGTTAATGATTGATAAAACCATCACAAAAAGCATAATGCTTAGCGCAAACGAGACACCTATTACTGAGTATCAATAGGCACTAAGCAAAGAGACAAGCTAGGTAACGCCCCAACACCAAGTAACGAGAAGCAAGCACGTGACAAAAATCATCAAGAGTGAACAGAAGAGATCGCAGATCTTAACCGCAGCAAGTAAACTTTTCTCTGAACATGGCTTCAAGATCAATATGGATCAGATAGCCAAAGCAGCGAACGTTTCCAAGCAAACGGTCTACTCTCACTTTAAAAACAAAGACGAGCTTTTCGAAACCTGCATGCAAACTAAGTGTGCCGAGCGTGAACTCAGCCCTTCTGCTTTTGATATGAATGCCACTTTGGAAGAAGAATTGGTGAAGTTTGGTGTGAAGTTTCAAGATTTGTTACTTGATGAGCAGTCCAGACAGACCTTTCAAAATGCGGTGAGCCAATCCAACACGCACCCAGAGATCGCTTCAATCTACTTAGAAACAGGGCCGCAAAAAACCACCCTTTTACTCGCAGATTATCTACAAAGCAAAGTGGAATCGGGTGATTTGATCTTATCGACATCAAGCTCGCCGATCATCGCAGCAAGACAACTGCTGCTTATGTTTCATGGTAAGTCGGCATATTGGGGATTCTTCGGGCATGAAAGTGGCGAGTCTGAGCAAGAGAGACTCCTATACACCAAAGAGTGTGTCGCGCTGTTCTTAAACGGCAATCAACCTCGTTAATCTTAAAATATTTATCCGTTAGCCACCCATAGAAGCTGACTCAAGAAGCAGTTCATAGAAACGTTTTGCGGCAGGGCCTGTCTTGGCCCCTTTTGGCAGAGTCAGATGCAGCGGAACGTGATAGCCACTGCCATTTTCGACATTGAGCACCGTCAGCTTATCGCTACCTCGACTTTCCACAATGTGTTTTGGTAATCGGCAGTAACCCACACCCTGCTCTACCGCGCCAAATGCATGGTCGAAATTATCCACCGTAATACGCTGACTCGACTTCAACCACCCCACATCCTGTTTATTCCCTTGTTTTTTAGTGTCTTGACTGGATCGTGCACCTAAATCCCTCACCACAATTTGTGGCAAAGACGACAGTTGATTCAACGACACAGAAGCAGCACTTGCTAACGGATGTGAACTCGCAACAACAGGCTCCATCATAGTAAAGCCAAAAGCCTCAGCAGAATGATTAGTGACAGGCAGATTGATGATGGCAACATCAGCGAGCTCTTGAGTGACCATTTCAGTCGTCTTAGACAACGATGTTTCCATCACTTGAATCGATGTTGTGCTGTTCTCAGCCATAAATTGCGCCATCGGTTTGTATAGACGTTCAAGACAACACAGATGATCCACGGCGACCACGATTTCAGATTCGACGCCTTTCGCCAGCTGTTCACTAATGAGTTCCAACTCTCTCGCCTGTTCCAACATGCTGCTTGCACGGCGCAACAGTGATTTACCATCTTCCGACAGCACCGCCCTGCGTCCTTCAACTTGCACCAAAGACACACCCAATTGATCCTCCAATTTTCTCAAAGCATAAATCAACGTGGTATGGCTCTTATTCAATTGCACGGCCGCCGCCTGAATGCTGCCTGCGCGGTCAATTTCGTAAAGCGTTTGCCATTGGTCTAGGGTGGTCTTTAATCTCATCGGTCTAAAATCCTGACAGTTAATGACAATATTATGAACTTTTCTGTCTGTTTTTTACAGGTAATATGAGTTTCAACAACAAACGAGAATAGCTTGTTTGTCTTGAACACCTATTTGCTAAACAGAATTTATTAAACGGAGAAACACCATGAAACTACTACAAGTTGATTTTGAATTTTCAGGCCCTTTCGGTGAAGAGATGTCGAACACACTCGTTGACCTAGCAAAGTCTATTAACAACGAACCGGGCATGATCTGGAAAATCTGGACAGAGAACGAAGCAGAAAAACTGGGGGGCGGCGTCTACTTATTTGAAGATCAGCTGAGTGCTGAAACCTATCTGGCGATGCACGCTGCTCGCTTAAAAGAGATGGGTGTACAGGAAGTGCGTGGTGTAATTTTTGACGTAAATCAGCCCTTAACTACCATTAATAAAGGCCCAATCAACGCTTAACGCATCGCTCACTCACTCACTCACTCACTCAAGTATTGAGCAAAGAGACAGATTAGCGATATCACCAAGTTGAAAAAGAGAGCGACACAATGAACAACAAAACATTCTTGAGCCTACACGGCATCATTTACGCAGGGGTTGCCTTCGCGCTGTTTTTCCTACCCACCGTTATGTGGCCAATGTACGGCGTAGAGATCAATGATAAGTACGCGTACTTTCTCTCTCAACACACCAGTATATTTTTGGGTGGTATCGCTGCAATAAGCTGGCTGCTTAGAGACATTGAACCTGGCGTGTCCGCTAAAAAGCTCATCCAAGGATTGGTGGTTACAAATATGCTTGGCGCCATCATCACATTGTATGCGGCGTTTACAGGAATATTTGTTGGCTTCGGCTGGAGTGATCCGGCGTTCTTCCTGTTTCTATCAATACTGAGCGTGTTGCAGGTTCGCAAGCAAGCTTAACCAACCAATGAATTCAGATAGCACAAACAAAAAAACACTCGGTATATGCCGAGTGTTTTCGTATTAAATCGTTAACTTTAACGTCAGGCTATGAGCGACCAAGCATACGACTTAGCGTGCCATCTTTATCGACAAACTGATGCTTCAATGCGCCTAATACATGCAGAGCAAGTGCCACCATGATCAAGTTCACTGAATTGACATGAACGAAAGAAGCCGCAGACTGTAACCATTCGGTTTTTTCACCAGCAGCGATAAGCTCGAACCCGAACACGTCTAATGCACGTCCACCAGCAACACTCATCACCGCACCAGAAATTGGCATCGCCAACGTCACCAACAATAAGAAATGGTGAACGCTTTTCGCTGCGATTTCTTGTGCTCTCGTCAATACGGCAACACTCTCAATTGCGCCCTCTTTAAAACGCCATACCAAGCGTGAAAGTGCGACAACTAAAACAATCAAACCCAACGATTTGTGCAGCCCCATTAACTCGCCTTTTTCGGGGCCACGCGGCATGCCTTCAAATTGAAGTCCAATAACAAACACGACAAGGAACAAAATACCGGTAAGCCAATGGAAAACAACAGTCTTTTTCGATAACGATTTACTCATGATGACCACTTTATGTCTCTAATAATGACGCTATTTTCGCCTAATATCATTACACTTTATAGGGTAAATAAGTAAAGTTAGGTAAAGACCAAAAGAAGCCCAAAATCGTTACTTTGTGTGCTCGACAAAAATCAACTCGTCAGTGTTGAAACCACGCTCTTTAGACATGCTTTTGAACTTCTCCATCACCTCTGGCGCAACCTCTGGCGTTCTTGAAAGCAGCCATAAGTAATCAGTATCTGGACCTGAAACAAACGCGTATTGGTAACCCTCTTTGTCCAATTCAAACACCACATAAGCGCCGTAGAAAGGGCCAAAGAAAGACACTTTCAAATAGCCTTGTTCGCTGCCTTCAACAAAATACGCTTTGCCTTCCGCTTCGTTCCATTCACCCTCTTCCGCCGAATAGCCTCGGTTAATCACCTTCACGCCGCCATCATCACGCAGACTATACTCAGCACTGATGTTGTCTAAGCCACGCTCAAACGAGTGATCCAAACGAGCCACTTCGTACCATTTCCCTAAGTATCGATCCAACTCGAACTGTTGAACGGGCTTAACCGTTTCGGGCATGCCGACACAACCACCCAATAAGATCACGCTAAGCAGCAATAATATTTTTTTCATCCTAACCTCGACTTGTTTTTATTAGTAATGCGAGTAAGTCTCGTGAAAACATAAACTTACATCCTTGGTAATACGTTAAATCCATTTTTATAGTTCACTTAACTGTAATTTATTCAGAATCTTATGTGAATCGTTTAGTCTGCGAATGAATCAATGACGTTTCATTGCTATTCGATATTGAGTCGGCGTCACCTGTTTATAGGATTTAAACTGACGATTGAAGTTGGCTTGGTTGTCGTATCCCACTTTCTCCAAGATCAAACTGACAGGCAATGAGGTATTAATCAGCAAGTCGCACGCAACATTCAATCGGATCTTTTTAAGCCGTTGACTGAAGCTCTCTTTATAGTGCTTTTGAAATAAACGCCTAACACTGCTCTCACTGATGTATAGGTGACTGGCTAAATCGTTAATCGAGATATCTTGAATAAAGTGATTCATTAAGAAGGCTTCGACCTTATCTAGCTTATCGCTGATCTCATCACCTTCATTGTCCTTAAAGATCGGGTTGATCAACTGCACCACCTCTTCGTCATCAAGTAATACCGAAAACAACGAGAATAAAGTGAGTAACTGTTGGTGTGGCGGTTTCTCCATCACCCTGTCTAGCAATTCAGTCGCCTTCTCTGCCGAACTAGGAGAGAACTGCAATCCTTTCTTTGAGCCTTCCAGCAGTGCACGCAACGGTTCAAGCTCTCGACAACTGGCTATCAATGGCTCTATCCAGTCTTTACGAAACCAAATCACATGCGTTTCACATACTCGTTGGTCATCCGTGCTGTCGTCCGAATAAATAGCGTGGGGCAAGTCCGGCCCAACCAAAATCATATGATTATGGAACACATCGCTTTGGTGATGCCCAATAAAACCATGACCAGTAAAGTGACGATGAATCGCTATCTCATACTCTTCGTGTCGGTGCCAACCATAGCTTTTACTGTTCTCGACAATTTTCTTATAGCGCCAAGACATGCCAACTCGTTGTGGCACTTTTTCCAAGTAACCTTTCATTACGATACTCAATGACCTTTTAATATTGAAAGTATACGTAACAAACCACCCAAATCAGCACATTGACTGAAAAGTATTGAACATTGCACTGACGGTACTCTTCTCTTCGTCTCCGATAAATATACTGCAAGTGAACTTAATCAGGAGAGCAACTATGGACACTTTATTATTAAAAATTCGCGATATGATTCTTGCCACACGTCAGCAGTGGATCGGCGAGATCACCTACAGCCACAATATTAAAGGTGATCACACCTGGAAATTCTATGGCTATAACTCTTATGACGAATATAAGAAAGATCTGCGTAATAGCTTAAGACAAGAGTCGTAATGAAAGGCTTATTCAAACCACAATTCATTGATTAATCGCGGTTTTTATTTGTCATTCATGTAGAGTTTCACACTTGCCACTCGCTTTCTATACTTACTAAACAGTGGAACATGGAACACATAATAATGAATAACAAACTCACTCTGCCACGCACTGCATGGATAGCATTACTTGCAAGCTTAACGGCCGTCGCGCCGGTGCTTGCGCAAGCCAACACTATTGTTCAAACACAAACAGCAGTTCAAGCGCAAACAGCCGTTAAAAGCCAAAGTGCTGACCAGATATTTACCAATGCAGATATATACGGGCATCGCGAGTCGGACTCGATCGTTACCCACAAAGGCAAGATCATCTTCATTGGTAACCAATCACAGGCGCAAACTTTTCAAGGGCAAAGTACTGATGTCATTGATCTAGACAATGCCTTTGTGCTGCCGGGGTTCATTGACAACCATAACCATGTGTTTGAAGCCGCCTCAGAGCTGGGTGGCAATTGTGAACTCGACTCTGAAGCGACGTTAGAAGAGCAAATCCCTTACTTAGAAGCGTGTAAGATCAATGCTGATACCGATGGCAGAGGTTGGCCAATGGGTTATGGTTTTTCTTTGGAAGCGACGCTCGATAGCGATTCTGACTATACACCGCTAGAGATCATCGACAGTATCTTCCCGGATCGCCCAGTGGTGATCATGGAGCAAACTTCACACTCGATGTGGGTCAACTCAAAAGCACTAAAAATCGCTCGAATCAGCCAACAATCTCCAGACCCACAAGGCGGTGTTTATTTAAAAGACCAAGACAGTGGCAAGCTCAATGGCATCTTGCTAGACAATGCTGGCGATCAATTGATGGAGATGGCGTGGAACAGCCAAAGCGAACTGTTTGAGCAAAGCTACCAAGGGTTAATGTTCGGACTTGAGGAAGCGGCAGCCCACGGCATCACCACCATTGGCGACGGTCGCATGTATTGGAAACGAGGTTGGTATGACGTTTGGCTAGAGGCCGAGAAAAATCAAGACTTAACGGCGCGTGTCTCGCTACGCCCTTGGGTGTATCCATCGATGGCAATACCTTCTCAATTAGAAGTCTTTGAGAAGATGTATTCCGACGATAAAAGCCGTCTGTTACTTGTCGATCAGGTGAAAATGTACAGTGATGGTATCTTCATCAACGGCACCGCCAAAACGCTCGCGCCCTACTTAGATACTTATCTGCCCCAGTCTCCTAATGGCTTGAACTATATTCCGCCAGAACAAATGAAAGAGTGGTTAACTGCGCTCGAAAAAATCGGTTTTAGCGCCCACATTCATGCCATTGGTGATGGAGCGGTTCGTGAATCGCTTGATGCGATAGAAAGTATTCGCAAGCAAGGTTCAACCAAACCCTACACCCTAACCCATGTCGAATTAATCAATGATGAAGATGTGCCACGCTTTCGCCAATTAGACGTGACTGCAGATTTCCAAGTCGGCTCTGATTACGTTGCAAGGCATCAACACCAATGGGCCGAAGCTTTTCTTGGTGCTCGCCGTGCCAAAGCCATGATGAACCTCGATGCAATCCTCAGAACCGACGCCAATATCACATTAAGCAGTGATTGGAACGTACACGACATCAACCCTTTGGTCGGCATCGCGAACAGCTTAATCATGGGCAAAACCGGCCTAACTGATATCTATACCGCCATCGACGCTTACACGCTCAATGCAGCCAAAAGTCTTGGAATTGAAGATGTAACAGGCTCTATTGAGGTAGGGAAATCCGCTGACTTCGCCATTCTCGACCGCGACATCACCACAGTGTCAGCAAGACAAATAGCCAAAACTCAGGTGTTGATGACGGTGTTACGCGGGGATGTGGTTTACGAGCGTATAACCAAAGGTAAGTAAAAAATAGCTAAGAATCACTGAACATTATCTTTTCCAAGACAACCAAAAAACACAAACATAAAAAAGCATCAATAATATTAAAACATAAAGGTAACAAGTGAATGTAATTATAAGATCAATATCTGTAGGCGTTATATTTGTCCAAATACGTGGCTTTGTTGCGTAATTAAATTTAGAGATAGAGCCAACCCGTTTCGCTTGTTTCTTAGTCAATACGACAAGTTTCAGGCATACCTAACCCAGTAAGCTTGTTCAACGCTTTTATCATCGCGTAAGTTTCACCCACCTGGGCATTGTAATTTCTTAAGCTCAGTTTCCCTCCTAGCAACTGTTTAACTCGATACATCGCTGTTTCTGAGAGTGAACGTTTGTGGTATCCATACCGCTCTTTCCAATACTTATTTGAGTCGTATAATTTCTGGCAACCCACGGCGAAATTTCGAGGGTGACCACGCTCCCAGAAGGCAGCCCCTTCTCTTGGGGGAATAAGCGCAATAGCTCCCTTAATCTTAATAGCAGCGTGACACGCTCTCGTGTCGTAAGCGCCATCACCAGACACCTCAAGGATACTTCGGCGTGTTTGTTTCAGTAAGTTCGGGAGTACTTCTCCATCTGTAACCGTCGATAAACTTAGCTCGGCGGCAATGATCTCATGAGTGTTGGTATCGACTGCAATATGCAGCTTTCGCCAGACTCTACGCTTGCCATCCGTCCCATGTTTTTTGACTTTCCATTCACCTTCGCCATAAACCTTAAGGCCAGTAGCATCAATGGCTAGGTGCTGTATCGCTCCTCTCGTTTTAGTCTTAAATGAAACCTCAACTTGCTTGGCTCTACGACTGATGCAGGTGTAATGCGGACAACTTAACGGTACATGGGCTAACCTAAATATCGAGTCGATAAATCCTTGCAGCGCTCTCAATGGCATAGAAAAAACTCGTTTGACCATGAGTGCTGTCGTGATAGCTAAATCACTGAACCGACGCGGCCTACCGCGCTTATTCTGTTTGCTTTGCGCCCATCCGCTTATTGCTTCTTCATCAATCCAAAAAGTCAGAGAACCACGGTTAATGAGTGATCGGTTGTATTGCTTCCAGTTGGTTGTTTTATAACGAGGCTTAGGCATAGGACTACGAGATAGAGTGGAGGTAGCTGATCAGATCGTAGGTTCTTGATTTAGTTCCATTGAATTACGCAACAAAGCCCAAATACGTTATTGATATTGCATACGCTACACCGTATAGTGCGCGCAATAATTAACCTCCACTGAGATTTACTTGACATGAGAATACTGATTGGCGCAATAGTCATTGTGCTGAGCATTTTGTTATCCGCATGCACAGATAAAGCTATTACTTCTAGTAGCGAAAAATCACACGATGTTACGAACATAAAAGACACGACGCCTAACAATACGTATATACAGGCTCCCACAGCGGAAAGTACGACTTCTCAAGGTTTACAAGAGTCACATGAAAAAGAGCAGGACAATCTGCAGACTCAGTCGATTCCCAAACCTTCGCAGAAACAGAAGGCCTCTACAACAGAAGCTCCAAAAGAAACTAAAAAACAGAAAGATGCTATAAAAAAAGAGCCCAAATTAGCAAATGAAAAACCATTAGAGCAGAAACAAAAGACACCAAAGAAGTTACAAGTAGAAAAAGAAAACAATAACTCTAGCCACCAGCCTTTAGTTTTTCCTGAGTTTTATGCGCCTGAAAAGTATAAACACCCACTACGTCACTCAAAGAAACTCAACTTCATGATTGGCGAAGATAGTAAGGGTTCTTACTTGTATGGTGAAGGTCCTATCGTGCCTGGCGCTTTCAAAAAATTCATTGCTTATGTCGATCATTATAAAAGCCAAGGCGTTGATTTAAGAAGGTTTATGCTTCATAGCCCTGGTGGTGTACTAGATGAAGGCTTAAAAATTGGAGAATATATACTCCAAAATAACTGGAATACTGATGCTGATAAATATATGCGCTGTTATTCAACTTGCGGTTTCATTTATGCAGCTGGTTCTACAAAGTACATTCAAACAGGTGCCGAAGTTGGATTTCACCGTCCATACATTCCAGGAGTTGCGGACACTCCTGAGTTTATTGATGAGGTTTATAAAAAATACCAAGCTTATTGGGCAGCTGTAGATGGTAACAAAAGCTTGTATGACAAATTTATGTCTGAGTACGGTCGAGATGAAATGCTGATACTCAAAACCAACAATATCGACAATTATATTCCTGTAGAGAAATATTGATGCCCATTAACACAATAAAATTACCTGAACATATATGGCTTAGAGTTATGCTCTTCGTCATGGGAGCAATGATTATTCTTTTTAACGTTAAAGGTTATGAAGTATTATTTCATGCAGAGCCACTGATTCCATTCATCCCAATTTCTCCTTTTGGAATCTTACTTGGTTGTGCAGAAATTGCAGTGCTAGCTTGGACATCAGCGGTAATCAGAGAGTGGAGCGTATCAAGTCGGGTTCTAAAAATATCTATGTTTGCGGCTTTGTTGCGTAATTAAATTTAGAGATAGAGCCAACCCGTTTCGCTTGTTTCTTAGTCAATACGACAAGTTTCAGGCATACCTAACCCAGTAAGCTTGTTCAACGCTTTTATCATCGCGTAAGTTTCACCCACCTGGGCATTGTAATTTCTTAAGCTCAGTTTCCCTCCTAGCAACTGTTTAACTCGATACATCGCTGTTTCTGAGAGTGAACGTTTGTGGTATCCATACCGCTCTTTCCAATACTTATTTGAGTCGTATAATTTCTGGCAACCCACGGCGAAATTTCGAGGGTGACCACGCTCCCAGAAGGCAGCCCCTTCTCTTGGGGGAATAAGCGCAATAGCTCCCTTAATCTTAATAGCAGCGTGACACGCTCTCGTGTCGTAAGCGCCATCACCAGACACCTCAAGGATACTTCGGCGTGTTTGTTTCAGTAAGTTCGGGAGTACTTCTCCATCTGTAACCGTCGATAAACTTAGCTCGGCGGCAATGATCTCATGAGTGTTGGTATCGACTGCAATATGCAGCTTTCGCCAGACTCTACGCTTGCCATCCGTCCCATGTTTTTTGACTTTCCATTCACCTTCGCCATAAACCTTAAGGCCAGTAGCATCAATGGCTAGGTGCTGTATCGCTCCTCTCGTTTTAGTCTTAAATGAAACCTCAACTTGCTTGGCTCTACGACTGATGCAGGTGTAATGCGGACAACTTAACGGTACATGGGCTAACCTAAATATCGAGTCGATAAATCCTTGCAGCGCTCTCAATGGCATAGAAAAAACTCGTTTGACCATGAGTGCTGTCGTGATAGCTAAATCACTGAACCGACGCGGCCTACCGCGCTTATTCTGTTTGCTTTGCGCCCATCCGCTTATTGCTTCTTCATCAATCCAAAAAGTCAGAGAACCACGGTTAATGAGTGATCGGTTGTATTGCTTCCAGTTGGTTGTTTTATAACGAGGCTTAGGCATAGGACTACGAGATAGAGTGGAGGTAGCTGATCAGATCGTAGGTTCTTGATTTAGTTCCATTGAATTACGCAACAAAGCCTCAAATTGCTAACGAAAAAAGAAAGGCAGCTGAAGCTAACAACCGAGCAGCTCAAGCAAATGCAAAAGCAATAGCTGCCGAATCGAAAGCGCAACAAGATAGTAACGACAATAGTTGGAATAGTAGAATAGACAAAGCCCTACGTTGGTTAAAAGTAGCTTTTCTAATCATTTTGCTTTTGACAACTCTTGTGGCTGCTAGCTTGGGACTATATTATTTATTTAGATTAGTTACTGAAGAGCCAATTATTAAAACTGTAACCGAGACAGTTACAGAAACGGTTGAAAAGGAAATAATTCCGGAAGAATGTACTCAAGTAAGGCGAAATGGAAAAGTTTACGTGAGTTGCGATGGTGTGACTGTTCAGGGCTCTCCAACGATAGCAGAAAGTGGGGTTGATGAGATCCCCGAACTTATTGCAGAGTAGTACTTGATACAACGAAAGCGAGCCAGCTTATTCAGCTGGCTCGTCTGTTATTCACATCTGTATTTTATGTTGTGTTACGCGTTGGTATCTTTAAGCGCTTTCACATTTGAATCTTGTTTGTCATCCAGAGCAAAGTAGATCTTCGATACAATCACTTCAGCAACCAAAATTGTAAATACCACCGCGAAGAACGCTACCACACCGCCCCAAGGGCCTGTGAAGCTCACCTTATCTCCGAACAGAAGGTTAATCGCTTCTAGCATCACAAATTTTGAACCCACCAAGATAATGTAAGTGGTGATTGCTCGGTACACCTTAGGCGCAGTGCCCGGCTTGCTTTTGAAGTGCTCGGCAATCTTGTGCTCTAAACCAATAGAGAGCTTCAATAATAGCTGCAACAACAATGCCGCAATCAAAGAAATAGTGAAAGACTCAATGTTAACGAAGTCCCAGTACTCATCGAAGAAGTTAAGCACTACTAAGTCCACCAGCACGGCTAACGTGTAACCGACGAATAGACGTTGTGGTGTGTTGAACCCGTAAACTTTGTCTGATTTAGTCATTCTGTCTCTCTCTAATCTAATTTGATAAGTCGCCTTGATTTGAAATACATCTTAGCGTTCGAATCGAAGCAAAACTTACCATTTCATGACACCGCCAACATTCATTTATCAAATTAATGATTCGACAGAAATCCCCCTTTCCTCTCTTATAGCAATAGCAAAAACACACCCAATTCATCACTGTCACCAAATGGCCATTCTTCAAATGCTGCGCCCCATAAGATGACTCCATCAGCGACACACACTCATTTCCAAAAGGTGCAGACTATGAAAAAGCTAATCACTAACGCGAACGTATTTAACGGTGTTGATAACAACTTAATCGATAACGTATCAATCCTCATCGAAGATAACTTGATCACTCAGATTGGAGAGATTGACCCAACGATTGCCGATGAAACGATTGATGCTCAAGGCGGTACAGTCATGCCAGGCCTGATTGATGCGCACGTTCATATCACTTTATCTGCACCATTCAATATCATTGATACCATGACGCGTGAAGAAGTGGCGATTCGCTCAGCAAAGATTTCAGAAGAGATGCTGATGCGTGGCTTTACTACCATTCGCGATGTGGCGGGTAATACGCTTGGCCTTAAAAACAGTATCGACAACGGCTATGCCACTGGCCCACGCATTCTTCCTTCGATGGCGGCTATCTCGCAAACCTGTGGTCATTCCGATTACCGTCAAAACCAAGCGCAAGAGCGTTTAGCTAACGGGCATGAAGATTCACCAATGATGAAGCTTGGTGCAATGAAAGTGGCAGATGGTCGTTCAGAAGTCTTAAAAGCGGTTCGCGAACAGCTGTTTATGGGCGCTTCTCAAATCAAGATCATGGCGGGTGGTGGCGCTTCTTCAACGTTTGATCCGCTAGACACATTGCAATTCACATCTGAAGAGATGAAAGCGGCGGTTGATGCCGCTTCCGATTACGGTACTTATGTTGCTGCGCACATCCACACTTCAGATGCGATGCGTCGAGCAGCTGAAGCGGGCGTGATGTCATTCGAACACGCGACCATCATGGACGACGACATTGCCGAGATAATTAAAGACAAAGGCATTTGGGTTATTCCTTCTTACTTTACCTCTTCATTGATTGCAGAGCGTAAGATCCCACTGCCAAACGAAGAGACATACCGCAAAACAGAACGCGTAGGTAAAGCGATGTTCAAGTCAGCAGAACTGATTAAGAAATACGACATTCAGAACATTGCTTTTGGTACTGACTGTGTGGGTGAAACCAACGTTCATGCGACACAATTGAATGAACTTGGTGCGATTGAGCAAGTATTCGATACCATCACCGCACTTCGCATGGCGACATCAAACTGTGGACGCTTGTTCGAGATGTCGACCTATCAACACCCATACCAAGAAGGCAAGTTAGGTCAGATCGTTGAAGGCGCGTATGCCGACCTATTGATCATCGATGGCAACCCACTGGAAAGTGTTGCGTGTGTGGCGAACACAGAGACACAAAAACTGATCATGAAAGACGGTAAGGTGTATAAAAACACGCTTTAGTGCTCAAATTACTCACTGAGTAACTAAACCTCCAAGGTAAGCAAGCGACCTTTCTAGTAGCTTGCTTGCCTTTTTGTTAAGCGCTGTTTTATTGCTACTATTAAACACAGACTATTGATTCAATGATGGAACGAGTTGATTTAAGGATGAAATTAGAATGAAGCTATTACTTACTGCACGCCTACTCAGCACAGTGCTATTACTCAGTTCACTGCTGTCAGGGTGCGGTAACTTTAGAAACCTATCTAATGAGATACAAGCCATCGACTCCATAACCAATCAATACATGGTTATCTTGAATCAACCGGCCTCCCGTTCTGCCGTGGTGATTGAACAAATCAAAGACATTAACAAAGGCGAGGTTGATGGCTACGATGGCATTATAGACAGTGACAGTATTCACTTACATGTATCGAATAACATCCACTACCTACTTATCTTTGAAGATAAGAATCAAGACCTAACCCTACAAGCTGATGAAGCATTCAGTGTGGTTAACCTGCGCGATCACAAAGACAAATCGACAATCGAAGTATCACTTACCATTAATGAGAGTGATGCCCCAAGAGCGTTTGTTGATCGTTCATTGTCCTCACTATTGAAAATAGAGTTAGACCTCGTCGATATAGGCACCGTGGTGAATTTAACAGATTCTCCCTTTGAGAAAAGAAATGCAAAGCTTGGCATGTGGCAGCCGCTGACCTTCTTACTTGAAGATAATGCTGGGCTCTATTTTCTATCTGAATATGACCCAAATAAAATCCCAATCCTATTCGTACATGGAATCAATTCAACGGCTTTAGATTTCGCCCCTCTCATTGAAAAAGTGGACCAATCTAAATACCAAATATGGGTGTTTAACTACCCTTCAGGTCTGTCTCTGTCTTTGAATTCGAAAGGCTTAAATAACCTATTCCATACAGTTGTGACTGAATATAAGATCCAACAGTTGCATGTTGTTGCCCACAGTATGGGTGGCTTGATCGTGACTAACAGTATTCGTCAGTGTCGCATTGGGCAGTTATGTGATTTTATTAGCAGCGTAACCACCATCTCTTCGCCGTTTGGTGGTGTCGAGTCAGCTAAGCAAGGGGTGGAATACTCTCCCGTGGTAATGCCTGCTTGGGTTGACTTAAACCCAGACGGCCAATTTATTAGCGACTTATTTGTTGAAAACAATCAAATCCACATTCCCCACTTTTTAGCCTTTGGTTATAACTCGGGTGATCTGTTTAATACCAACAGTAACGATGGCGTCATCAATTTATCAAGCCAGTTATCACGCCCCGCTCAATTGAACGCCGACCAAATTCGTGGTTACAACGAAAACCATCTCAGTATTTTAGATAATGATGATCTGTTTGAAGACCTGTCGAGCTTTTGGCTAGCAGCAGAGCAATAACCCCTCCCTATACATAACCCGACAAACCAGTTGGCGTGAATGGTATGAACATTGGCGGTATTTGCACTGCACGCCAACACGCCAATCTTTATTCTACTCCCATAAATCAGCACACGGAGTGACGCTAAGCCTAGCGAGCTAGGTTTCGAAACAAGGATAGTGACTTTCTAACTTGGGATAGAAACGATGACTATCAATGAATTAAAACGCAGAGATTTTTTCAAAGTTATGGGGAAAGGTGCAGTTTCTGCTGCGGCTATCTCTCTGCCTACCTTAGCGAATGCAACACCAACTTCGCCAACCAATTTGCCTTCAGATCACCAAACCGTTGACTCGCCACTGGATGCGACTGAGATGGCGAATCTGATAAGAGACAAAAAAGCCTCGCCAAAAGAGTTCGTGCAAGAAGCTATCTATAAAATTCGCCAGACCAACGATCAAGTTAATGCGGTTGTTTCTGAGTGCTTTGACTTAGCGCTAGAGCGAGCAAACTCATTTAACCCGAACTCACCCTTTGCTGGCGTGCCTTTCTTGGTGAAAGACTGCGTTGATGTTGTTGGGCTTGAATGCACCCTGGGTTCGAAGCTAAACCAAGGCAGAAAACCTAATGCGACCTCTTGGTTTATTCGTGCGACTCAAAATGCAGGGCTGAACACCATTGGCATGACGAACATCCCTGAGATGATGACACTAGGCTGCACCCAGAACCCCCTTTATGGCGCGACGCGCAACCCATGGGATCTAAGCCGAGGTGTTCACTCATCAACTGGCGGTGGCGCAGCGGCGATTGCAGCTGGCTATGTACCCTTAGTGCACTCTACTGATGGCGGCGGTTCTTCTCGCATGCCTGCTTCAGCAACTGGTATTTTTGGCTTTAAACCAAGTCGAGAATCTTTGATCTCAGGGCTAACTGACGGCTCAACAAACGAAGGTTTTACCCATCAATCGTTTATGTCGAGAACCGTTCGTGACGCGGCTTTGGCAGTTTCAGTCACAGAGCATCATACAAAAAATAACTTTGAGACGCCTTTTCCTCGAACCCCAATAGGAATGGTTAATGCTTCTCTTAACCGTCAGATAAAGATTGGCGTCACCCTCAAAGATATCCACGGCAGGCTTCCTGATGAAGATACGCTCGCAGCCATTCGTTCTACGGTCTCTTTGCTCGAAAGCCTTGGGCATATCGTTATCGAAGTTGAACAACCAATCAAAAATGGCGATGTGTTCATGCGTAACTACATGGGCGTATTTGGCAACAAGATGGCAAGCTTTGCTGAGCAATTCGACCGCTTGGGGATGCCGCTAGAATCGATGCCAGACAAAGTGAGCGACAACGTCGTCTATTTAGCTCGTACGATGCAAGCACGCTTAAAAGCCACTCCTAGCTTGTATATCGACTCTCAAGAGCGATGCCAAAACTTCGCAACCAGTCATAACCGAGAGTTCTTTAAAAACATCGATATATGGCTCACCCCTTGTGCAAACCATGTTCCTTTGGACATCGCATATTTCGACCAGAAAGCGCACTCCGGCAAAGAGATATGGGCACGTTCAGAAAAATTGATGTCCTACACGCCAATCGAAAACGTGGCTGGCAATCCGGCGATGTCGGTTCCCTTGTATTGGAACAAGCAGAACCTTCCTGTTGGTAGCCACTTTTCCGCAGCAAGAGGCAACGACCGCCTGCTATTTGAATTGGCCTATCAACTAGAACACGCCAAGCCTTGGGCAAACAGAAAAGCCCCGATTGCGCTTTAAAAAGCAATTCACTTTCAAAACAGTTCAATTTAGAAAACCATTTAAGTACGAGTCTTTTGATGAAACATATTATTTTCCTATTCTTGGCAAGCCTGACGCTTGCGCCACACTCATTCGCAGCTCTAGCACCAAGCGAAGGCTTCAGTGGCAACATGACCTTCCTAACTGGCTTCACCGCAAACTCAAGTAACCTCGATGTTGGTCAAAGCAACCATCAATCTCAAGCTGATTTAACGTCGTCGGGTAACACGGAAGCCGAGGGAATGGTCGCGGTTTTGGGTTCGGTGCAATACACCTTTGGCGCTTTGAATCACAAACAGTTTTTCTTAGGTACCTCAAGAGACGACATCATCACTGGTACGCTGGCATTTGAAGTTGGATATAGGCAGCAAGTGGAAAGCGGCATGGTGGTCGATTTTTCTATCTTGCCGACTCTGATATCTGGCGAAGTGTGGGATGACCCTTATGCTATTGACTCAAATAGGAAAGAAACCGACCTCACTGGCACTGTGGTTCGAATGCAGCTTTCAAGAATAATGGGTTCAAACTTCAATCTCGATGTTGCTTCTGGTGAGTCAGACGTTAAAAAAGAAAACACCGGCCTTAAAGGGCTTGGTTTAACCGAAGAAGAGCGCGCATTGATGATTCGAGAACGAAAGTACTTTTATCTCAAGTCTGGTTACCAGTACTTCTTGAAAGACGGGTCAGGCATTCTCACACCTTCAATGAATGTTTTCTCTTCAGATTCTGAGGGTGATGCACTGTCGTTCTTGAGCCTTGGCGCGGAAATTAACCTAGCGAAAAGATACGGAAATCATGGTCTTGCTTTAACACTCAATGCAGCAAAACGCAGCTATGATAAAGAGAATCCAATCTTTAATAAGACACGTGAAGACAAAGACTTTGGCGCCTTCGTTGCTTATGAATATGCCAATATCTTTGAGGCTAAAAACTGGTCTCTGGTGTCACTACTCGGCGCGAAGACAACGAATTCAAACATTGAGTATTACCAATCATCACAATATGTGGTTTCAGTCGGTGTTGATTACAAATTCTAAGGTTGAACTGAGATTTTCATTACTTGTAACCCGTAAACAAATCCTTTAATTTGGACATATTACCGAGAAGAACACTCTTCAATCGCCAGCAATAACAGGGAGTTATGGTGGAAAGTTTTAGTACTCAATTACCCATATTTTGGTTTAAAACTTTAGATTCTGCTATTCAGGCTAGAATTGGAGACAGCAGCGATATCTGGTCGGGAGCAGAGGTCTATAAACAACTTTGCTCCGCCGAATCGATCTCGGCTTATCAGCTTCAAACCGCCATCACCAATATCTACCAACGCTTTGATCATGAACTGATCGACCTATTTGATGAATCTGCTCGCTACTTCGATGAGCTTGAAATGGGCGCGCCGGTAATGGCCATGCTCACCGCGCCAGATCTCGCCAGCTTTTGCCAACTGCTGAGTCGATACTCCATTCATATACATCCATTACTGAAAATTTTCAGCCGTGAAACAGAAAATGGTGAAGTTGAGCTTTGGGGCGTCACACCCGAGTACATTGACGAAACCACACTGATGACACACATCAGCTTGGGGCTCTATTTCAGTATTATGATCAAGCTCGTTCGCAGGTACCTTAATGCGCCGAATCAAAAGCTCGCCATTCACATCCACAAGAACACCATCGGTGATGAGTTCTTGAGCATCTATGAGCGTGTCTTTAATGTTGAAATGAAGGAGGGCTTCCCCGCCCGCTACCTCCTATTTCCTAACGATCTTGTCCAAGCGAAACCTCGCCAATTCCAAGCTGGCTTTCATGAAGAGTTAGTACGAATCGCCGATCAACAGATGGAAAAAACATTAAAAACTAACCTAATCTACAAAGTGAATGAAACGTTCAAGGTGCTCGAGGTGAAAGACACCAACCTAGATAGCGTGGCGAACAATCTTCACATCAGCCCTCGAACCCTGAATCGTAAACTTAAACAACAAGGTGTGAGTTTTCGTCGTTTGTTCGATAAATACCGACTTGAGCTGAGCATGACGCTACTGAATCAGAACGACGGCAATATTACCTATGTAGCTTACGAACTTGGCTTCTCCGACTCGAGCGCATTCAGTCGAGCATTCAAAAACTGGACTGGGCACTCTCCTACTGAACTCAGGTCGTAATAGCAGATCTCGCACCCCATATCACTAAGCATCGAACGACATTGTTCTTACTTGGTTTTTTGTTCTTACATATTTTCGATTCTCATGTATTATGTGCGCCCATAATTGTATGACAAATATGTAGCACCGTTTCTGTATGACCAAAGCCACCAACCACGCGATTTTGCTCTTAGTATTCGCAAACCTGCTCGCCTCCTTTTCAGACGTCTCACTCAAAGTGCTGAACGGTGAAGTGCCCACGTTCCAATATGTGTTTATCCGTCAGCTATTGAGCGTGATGTTGCTGCTTCCTTTTTGGCTAAAGCTCCCCAAAGAGACGCGCATGCAAGGTGGTTGTCGCATCAACTTCTTGCGGGCCCAATTCATCCTGGTGGGCAGCGGCTGCGCAATGATTGCCATCACACACCTCACCTTGGCGACCGCAAACGCGATGTTCTATGTTGGGCCCATTCTCATGCTCCCGCTTTCTATTGTTTTATTGAAAGAGAAACCGACGTCATCAAAAGTGGTCGCGACATTGATTGGCTTCGTGGGTGTGTTAATCGTGTTGCGTCCAGAGCAATTTCACTGGGCCGCTATTGCAGGCTTAGGCAGTGCGCTCGCGATGGGCGTCGGCAACATTTTGATTAAACGTCTTCACGCAGAACAACACATTATCTCGACACTATTTTGGACCAGTGTGATGACTCTGCCGCTGGCATTGGCTCTTGCTCTGCCTGCATGGGCGGCGATTGAATGGCGTCATGTTGGATGGATTATGGCAATCAACCTATTCGTTCTGGGATACCATGCCCTTGTGGTGGTGGCTTATAAAAAAGCGCCAGCAAACCAAATTGCTCTCGCGGAATACTCGGGGTTGGTGTTTGTGACCCTATTTGGCGTGATGTGGTTTGACGAGATTCCAGACATGTTGACCCTTGTCGGCATCAGCCTGATCGTCATTCCTATGATGCCAATAAAATGGAAGAAGTACTTCAGCAGGCCAAATCAATCGGCCCTAGATATAGAAGCCAATCAGCCTAAGCCTTAATCATCGGCTACATCATTACAGCGCATCGAGCTAACCCACTTTCGACATATTCAAATGAGAAAAGGGACTGGTATTTCTACCCGTCCCTTTTTCTTTTCGTTTGTGTAAGGTGTTACTTAAGCTTGAACACCAACACTTTGTTGTATGCCGTTACCATCAGTAACTCTTGCTGTTTCCCGCCAATTTCTAGGTTGCTGATATGGCCCGCATCAATAGCAATGAAGTCAATCTGCTTACCGTCTTTATCGAACACACCCACGCCACCGTGCGCTGCAACAAATAGGTTGTCATCGGCATCAACAGCGACACCATCAACCATAGGTTCAGAGCCAGACTCCGCCTTCACCTGGGCAAACTGCGTCTTATTGCTGAGTGACTGTCCATCAACATCAAATCGGTATACCCAGCCATCAGATGTGTCGGCAACGTATAACGAAGATTCATCAGAAGAAAAAGCGATGCCGTTTGGTAACTTGAACTCTCCCGTGATCAGCTTTAGGTCACCATCTAGGTAACGATAAACGCCATTAACCGGTTGCTCTGGTTCTGCCTTTGCTGGGCCGTAACCTTGGATACCAAACGGAGGATCGGTAAACCACACGCTGCCATCGCTGTTAACGGTTAAATCGTTAGGGCTATTAAGCAGTTTGCCGTTATACGTTGCAGCGACAATCACTTTCTCTCCGTTGCCCTCACGGTACGACAGCTTTCTATCATGGCGGGCAGCCCACAGGTTGCCTTTGGCATCAATATCGAGACCATTGGCATAGCCAGAATTGTCATCAAAAACGCTCAACTTGCCGTTAAGATCGTAAGAATAGGTTGTGTTATTTGGAATATCGCTAAACAAGAAACGTTGATGTTCCACATCCCATGTTGGGCCTTCAACAAAGCCGAATGAGTCTCCAACCAATGTTGGGTTGCTTTCTACAACAGAGGCAGCTGAAACATTCATAGAGGCAGCCATTGCAGCGGTAATAAGTAGTAATTTGTTCATTGTTCTTCTCCTTTTTGTTTACGTTTTGAATCTTAGTTTCTTGAAGGAGTGAGAAAAACAGTACAAAATGACTTCACTGTTTACTAAATAGTGTTAATGATGAATTTGATTTATATGCAGACCTTCTTGACTGTCGCCGAAGAGCAAAGCTTCACCAAGGCCGCTGAAGTATTGGATGTGTCAAAAGGTTTGGTGTCTCGGCATGTACAACGACTCGAAGAAACATTGAATTCTAAGCTGTTTCACAGAACGACTCGTTCTATCAGCCTCACGGAAGTGGGCGAAGAGTTGTATTCGAAAGCGAAGCAAATTCAACTATTAGCAATCGAAGCGGAAATGCGTGTCTTAGACATGACGCAGGAAGTGGCAGGCGATTTAAAAATTACCGCACCGATAGAGTTTGGGCGTGCGCTTTGTCGTCATATCATCCCTACTTTCAAGCAAGAGTACCCAAAAGTGGATTTGATTCTCGACTTTGGGCCGATGAAAAAGAAGATCGAGTCTGGCGACTTTGACATTGCTTTTCGAGCCTACGATGAACTGCCTAATGATGTGATTGCCAACGATCTCGGGCATATCCGCAATGTTCTCGTTTGCAGTGCGGGTTACGCATCGACTAACCCACTTGCCACCACTAAAGACATCCATAAATGCAGCTTCATTCTTAACAGTCAAAATGAACGTTGGAATCAGCTGGAGTTGATCAATGGTGAGCAAACCTACCATGTTGAAGTAACCGGAAGCGTTAGCTCGAATACCTACAGTTCAATTTTAGAGTTAGCGATGCAAGGGATAGGTGTCGCCAGCTTGCCGTTCTATCAAGTTGAAGAGCAGCTCAAACAAGGTGTGCTTATTCACGTGTTTCCAGAATGGTCGATAAAAGCCCAAAAGCTAAGCCTTATCTATGCTCAAAGAAGGGTAACACCGCAGAAGTTGGTCACTTTTAACCGAGCGGTAAAAGAGTGGTTGGAATCGAATAACGCTTATACGTTGTGAGTCTTAGAACGGCGAATCTTCAATTTGAATGCATGTACGTTCCATTTATATCAGGCTCAATCACACTGCTTTCGATAACTGATTGGCTGCCGTGTTTTCGCATGTTTTGAAACACCCTCCCCCTCTAACTCCCCCTCAAGTTGAGTTCATCACCCCCTCTAGATTGACGATCGAGGGGGAGAATCTTCTTTGGCGCTGAATATATAACTGCGCACGTAACGATCGGTATTCTGTGCCTCCTCTTTCTACAAACCACGATGGATCGAAGATGCAGATTAAGGGAGGTTAGGAAAGAGTTTAAGGTTGGACCAACACGGGGTTGCCCCATTGCGTGTTAGATACCCCAATTGACCTAGATACTATTCCTAATCTGGAATGGCTTTGGGTAATAAGCCTCACAGGATGTCAACTCTAGACAATAAGTACAGATAAGAAAATTTATGGGTTACTCATTCTGACCGATGGGACTATTATAAGACCTAGCTCAAATTAGCGATATGTCACTTAAAGTACTATGTGCCACTGGTGGCAAACACTCATGAGCCGCATAGGGAAGAGATTATTAATACAATGACTAAGCCGCCTATCCTCCTTCACCGCAATATGGTTATTGCACGACTCACTGAGCGTGTTAAAGGCTTCATCAGTACGTTTTATGGTGGGATGTGATGATTAACTTCGTAGTCTTGGATAGAAATGTACACTTACCTACCACCAGTATAAGCACCGTTTACCTGAAGGTGGATTTTTGGAATGATTATTCTTTTGTAACAATGTTTTACATGACGGTGTTTGACCAGAACGGCACGTTACATGACATTGGTAATGTGAAAATCGCCTTTAAGAGCCAAACAATAAGTACCAGCACACACTCTACACTAGGGGGGAGTTTCGATCATCTCACTGACAAGTACTTCTCTGTTGGGGAAAATGTTGAATATTATAAGAACCTGAACAAGCTAGATGATAGGCTGAAGAAGCATATTTTAAATTCCTTGCAGGATATCGTTTATCTGCCGGCTAGATTGCCTGATATTGAAGATGAAGAAGTGTTAAACACCTCCTTGTTTCGTGGCGTAACATTGTCAGAAGTTCATGGCCAGTTTGCAAGGGTATTAGAAGGTTTTGCGGAGCTTTCAGATTTCAACTTCAATTTTATACGTAGTGGCGCGGACGGCTTTTGTGATTTGAGAGTACCTTTTAAGGTGATGGTCAACTCAGTCCCAAGTACAAACATACACGCCTTTATTGGTCGTAATGGCTGCGGAAAGACAACGATATTAAATGGTATGATAGCTGCCATTGTAAGGCCAGATAACGACAAACTATTTTTTACCGAGAGCAACTACTTCAATGAGTCACGGATACCCACTGGGTATTTTCGCTCGTTGGTATCTGTATCATTTAGCGCTTTTGACCCCTTTTCTCCGCCTCAAGAGCAACCTGACCCAGCCAAAGGTACAAAGTACTTCTATATCGGATTAAGAGATAAACATAATAATCAGGTCTTAAGCTCTCTCGATGATCTGCGCTTGGAGTTTGTATCCGCTTTGATTGGTTGCTTGAGAGCAGAAAGCAAAAAAGCGCTGTGGCTTAAAGCGATTGAAAAATTAAGTAGCGATCAGAACTTCTCAAATATGGGGCTTAGTATCCTTAATACTAGGTATATTGCCCTTAGAGATAAGACAGCCAATACGCAGGTCGATAGCAATGAGTTCAGGGATCTGCTTTATCAGGATATTCACAAGTACCTTTCTCGGATGAGTTCTGGACACGCCATTGTTTTATTTACTGTAACTAGATTGGTAGATACGGTTGGTGAGAAGTCACTTATTTTGATCGATGAACCAGAAGGGCATCTGCATCCCCCGTTGTTAGCTGCTTTTTTACGGACTTTGAGCGAATTACTCTATGCGAAAAATGGTGTTGCTATAATAGCTACGCACTCTCCAGTTGTATTGCAAGAAGTGCCTAAATCTTGTGTATGGAAGGTAAACCGTTCTAGAGAAGCTATAAATGTACAACGGCCAGAAATTGAAACATTTGGAGAAAATCTTGGAGTGCTCACTCGAGAGGTGTTTTCCTTGGAAGTTGAAAATTCGGGGTATCATTCGTTGTTAGCTACTTCTGTTGAATCGGGCCTTTCTTATGAAGATATTTTGGCCCAATACGGCAGTCAGATTGGCTTGGAAGGGAGGACTGTATTGAAAGCTATGGTCCTTAGTAGAGACTCAGGTCAGACTCAATGAAAAAACTACAACCCCACGACATAACTTTTGGTGATATGTTGGAGAAATGCTCTGAGGGTATGGACCAGGTCCATGTGAAAGCCAACTTTGTCGCCCACTTACCCATATTTTCATCAAAGGAAACGCAGTATCAGGGTCTGAGTTTGGCTGGCAATTTGTTTCATTATCCTAAGACGACGCCATTGACTAATGATACTCAAGTTGTTGGGAATTTGACTAAGCGAAAGCTGGTTAACCTATACGAGAACAATCTGAGAAATAAAGAAAAGCCTGCTAGGCGCTTCTATGACGAGCTATTGATATCTTCAGGGGAAAGGTGTCCGTTTTGTGGTGATATCGGACAAACCAAGAATCTTGATCACTTTTTGCCCAAGGCTCACTTCCCAGAGTTCTCTATTATGCCTCTCAATCTAGTCCCATCATGCCGCGATTGTAATATGGGGGAGAAGGGGCAGAATTACGCTACTGTCGAAGAAGAACAAGCGATTCATCCATATATTGATAAAGACATGTTTTTTCAGGAGCAATGGGTATTCGCAGAATACCTTGATGAGGATGAGGGTGCTCTTAGCTACTATGTAAGTTGTCCAGTTACGTGGCGTAAAGAAGATAAAGCCAGAGCACACAACCATTTTACGAATCTAGATTTAGCTAGTCGCTATCGATTAGAAGCTGGTAAACACCTTAGTGAAGTAATCGATCAGAAAAATGCTTTCAGAAATATGATTCTAAGGTTTAGCCCCAACGCAATGCCAATCGATATCAAAAATGCTTTTGTCGAGGCAAATCTTCAACCGATGATAGACTCGGACCAGTTCAATAACCACTGGAAAAAAGTTATGTACCAGTGTTTAGCTAATTCAAATGAGTTCTTTGGGATTTAGTTTTTTGCTCATGAAATTTCACTTCAGATGGTGAAAAGCAATCCTACTTACCGACTAGTCTCGCATTTTTTTATCGCCACCAAGCCACTCTGTTTTGGCTGGTAAAACTGAATTGTCCAACCCCAATTCAACACCACCCAAAAACAAAAAGGGATTGGTATCTCTACCAATCCCTTCTAAAGCTCTCTTAAAACTTACAAGCTCTCAATTGCCTTTTGTACCGCAGGGCCAATCTGACGCTTACGCGAAGTGACGCCTTCTAACGTCAACATGTCGCTTGTTGGTTCAGCGTTGAAAGCCGATTTAATCACTTGATAGTCGCTTTCATCTACCCAAAGTAAGTTTGCTTCTTTATTCTTAGTGTCTGTGATTGAGAAGAACAGATGGTCTAGCCCGTTCTCTTCTTTGTAAGTCTTCATTGCTGCTAGAAGATCGTCTTTACGGTCAATCAGTTGTTGAGCCGTTAGCGTTTCAGCGACACCAATACCCACCTGTTTGCCACCGTATTTAAAGTTTTTGTAATCCAGCGTCAGAATGGTTTCAGAAGAAAGGTGACTGAGATCCGACTTAGCAATCAGCATCTGTTGGCCGAAATCTTCGATATCTGAAATGCCTGCAACTTTTGCCAGTTTCTCTGCGTACTCACGATCATGCTCAGTCGTGGTTGATGATTGGAATACGACAGTGTCAGAAAGAATCGCGCCTAAGCCGACACAAGCAAGGTGCTTAGGTAGTGTCACATCCAGCTTTTCAGCGTTATCAGCCAGAATAGTGGCAGCCGATCCCCAACCTCGAATATCCATTTCGACAATTTGTGGTGTGTTAATCGGTGAGCCACCAATTGCGTGATGATCAACCACAGCAACAATCGATGATTGGTCAATGGTTGGCGCTAGCTGAGTGACTTGGTTGAAATCCACCAGCCCCACGCGGTATGAAGAGTAATCTGTCTCTACGCGTGGCGATTCTGCATTACAGTAGTTCAAAATGAAGGTGGATTCTGGATTAATCGGCTCTGGCACTGTCGCTGTACCACCATAGATATGAGCCGCGAGCATCGCAGACATTACCGTGTCGCTGTCTGGGCTTAGATGCCCTGTCCATACGAGATCTTCACTGTTTTCATTAGCAGATTGTTGCAAGCTAAAAGCAAAACTTGCTGAACTGAAAGACATAATTACGGCTGCAACGACAGGGGTTAGCTTCACGGGTATTTCCTTATTTGAATGCGATATAGAACCCCATAAGCTAAACACCAAAAATTTCAGAACCGTGTCACCAATATTTCAGATTTACTTCAGTGAGTAACGAAATGTAATTTCCCTCTTCTTCTCCCCGTCAATTTGGACTGAGCCCCCCTTTCTATTACACTCCCGCCACAACCAATTTGGGATTAGTTCAGCTTTTCATTATTTCACAATGAATTTCAATGAACCCTAATGATAAGAAAGCTAAGACACTGATTTATTGACCACATAACATCATCAACCCGAATACTAGAAATGAGATAATCTTATTAAAATTTGATTAGAAGAAGACAAAAAAAGGCTACAAAGCAGCCCTATTGAGTAAGCATAAATGAGCTATTCATTCATCGGTATCGAGGTTTTGTTCCTCCCCTTTCCCACTACTAGTAATGGATCGTAGATGTAAGCCAAGGGGAGGTTAGGAGGGGATTCTAGTGTTTGTATCGAAAGGTGTTGCTGTCATCAATGATCTCAATTTTGACTGTTGCTACGCCTTTCTTGACGTCACCAATTTGAGAAAATGCTTTGTGCGAAAGGTCAATCACTCGGCCTTTTACGTAAGGGCCTCTATCATTAATTTTCACATCGACTGACTTGTTATTGGCTGTATTGGTCACTCTTACGATAGTCCCAAATGGCAAGGTTTTGTGAGCGGCTGTATAAACATTTTTATTATACGTTTCACCACTTGCTGTCAGTTTTCCGTGGAATTTATCGCCATACCAAGAAGCCACTCCCACAAGCGCATGTGAATTGGCATAGCCCTTTGTTTTTGAAGTATCGACGGCTGCATGTGACGAGCATCCGGCAAGCAAAGTAATAAGAAAAGCGGCAAAGATAAGGTTTAGTTTTTTCATGCTATTTGAGTAGATCTTCTTTATGTAATGTTTATCTATTTTCATTGTAGTGCGGTTCAGCAGTATTAAGCTGAGTATTGTGAGTTCTCAGCGAGGGCTATCTCCAATGTGACTCCGCAATATTTTCATGAAGCACGCTCGCTTCAGTCATATTCATGAAAGGTTTTATCTTCAAAACGTCAAATTTAACAATGCCTTAAAGCTGTTGCTTTATTAACCGCACCATATGATGGAGCACTTAAAAAGCACACAAACAAAAAAGGATTGGTATCTCTACCAATCCTCTTTAGGGGATGTTTCGGTTTTTCTACCTTATGACAAGTAGATAACGCGATTACTCGTAGTCAGTCGCGTACGTGTCTTCGTATGTGTGCGAGTAGAATTCGAACAGGTTGCGAAACGGGTCTTCTAGGTAAACCATTTGTGCTTGTTTTAGTTCGTCTTCTGGGTGGTAACGCATGATGTCCATACGAACCTTACCGCCAAACTCTTCAACACGCTTAATCGCTGAATGAAACTGCTCTTTTGGAAGTTGCAGACAGAAGTGGAAGATACCTAAGCGAGAGAAATCAACTTCGTGACGCTCTTGGCGCTCTTTCATTTCGAACAGCTCAACACCAATGCCATCTGAAGTGACTAGATGGGCAATGTTGAAACCTTTGAAGCCTTCACCGAACACAGCGATACACATGCGGCCGATTGCTGATTCGCGCTCTTCCATCACTTTGGTGTTGTTCATTACGACTCTTAGACCTAAAGCTTTCGTGTAAAACTCGACTGCTTGGTCCATGTCGCCAACCATGATGCCTACGTGATTCATTTTCATAACTTTCTCCAAATTCTCTTTAATTCTGTATTTTTCGAAGACTGCTTCGGTCTTTCGTTTCGATGGAGAGAGTATATGGAGATAGGGTGATTAACTGAAATTATCATAATTTATATTAATGATAATTTTATGTTATTTACCAAATTAAGTGAGATGCCAACACGTCACACAATAAGTTAAAGTTCAGGGCCACATATATCATGTGGCTCTAGTTAAACATCCTTAGTTCAGCACGAAGAGCCCCGTTACGCTTTACTGGTTTGAACTGCATCCGAGATCGGCTTGGCTTTTGTTTCAGGCACCAATGACATCAACCCGGTAATCACAAGCGCGGCAATACCAGACATGGTTACAGGTGAGCCAAATATGCTTTGCACTAGCTTGGGTGCTTCTTTCAATAAATCTGGTACCAGCATGACACCAAGCCCTAAGCCTAGTGAGGTGGCTATCGTCATGATTCTGCGGCGATCCAGTTTCTCATTAGCGATGATTTTGATGCCCGCCGCAGCAACCGTACCGAACATCACTAATGTCGCCCCGCCCAATACTGGCTTTGGAATCGTCATTAATACCGCACCTAAGATGGGAAATAGCCCTAACAGAAAAAGAATCGCGGCAATGAAGTAGCCGATGTAGCGACTCGCGATCCCCGTAAAATGGATCACACCGTTGTTCTGGCTGAAAGTCGTGTTCGGAAAAGTATTGAATACCGCAGCGATAAGTGAGTTCACGCCGTCACCCAGCACGCCAGCCTTGAGTCGATTGAGGTATTTAGGCCCTTTAACCGGCTGCCCTGAAAACATGCTGTTGGCGGTAAGGTCGCCCGTGGTTTCAATAACGGTAATCAAGTAAATAAAAGCGATAGGCAGGAAGGCTTGCCAATCAAAAGCGAAGCCATATTTAAATGGGACAGGAATACTCAATAGCGGTTGAGAAGCAAAAGAAACCATAGACGCTTTGCCCATCAAAATGGCAACGCCCCAGCCAACTACCAACCCAACTAAAATCGACGACAGCCTAACCATATTATTGTTACTCAGGTTAAGCGCAACTATGGTTCCGAGGACGATGGCACCCAGCATCAGATTGCTTCCAGAGCCAAAATCTTCTGCGCCAACGCCACCAGCAATATCTGTGACGCCAACTTTAATCAAAGAGATGCCAATTGTGGTGATAACGATTCCGGTTACAACTGGGGTGATCACCACTTTCAACTTTTCGATAAAACGCGATAGGACAATTTCGACAAACGCACCGAAGAAACAAACGCCAAAAATGGTCGCCAGCATTTCATCCGGGCCACCGCCATTCGCTTTAACAAGGAAGCCCGCACCTAATACAGATCCTAAGAATGCAAAGCTGGTCCCTTGGACACAAATCATCCCTGCACCAACTGGCCCTATTTTTCTTGCTTGGATAAAGGTACCTACCCCAGACACCATCAGTGCCATGCTAATCAGATAAGGAATGTGTTCACCCAACCCTAAAACGCCACCGATAATAAGCGTGGGGGTGATAATGCCAACAAAGCTGGCTAATACATGCTGCAGTGCCGCGTAACTGGCTGCTTTAACTGATGGTCGGTCATCCAATCCGTAGATCAATTCACTGTTCTGTTCCATGTGACTTCCTTAATGTATTTTTTATTGTATACAATTTACATAAAGGGAATAGAGCAACATATATGCCAATGGTTTAACATTATATTTATCAATCAGTTAAGTTTTCCATCAAGGATATACTGCACTAAAGAGCAACATTGTCGGCTTGTTTTAGTGCAACCGATGGTTTATCCGATGTTCCTAAATTAGGCCCTACAAACACAAAAAAGGATTGGTACCTCTACCAATCCTTTCTAGGACGTCTAAATCTCAGTTAACCAGAGTTTGAGCCAAACAGTGTTTCAGCAATATCTCCGCCGCTAGATGGATAGCATCGCCTTTATCTCAGGCATCGCCTCTTTTGCAGCCAGATAACCCGCTTGTATCGCTTGTTCTTTTTCATTAAAAGCAGCACTTCCACTCGGCTCATAGTCCGGTCTAATGACCACATCGGCACTGTTTAACTCTTGCTCAGACAGGCGACAGCTTTGCATGCGAAAAGCCGCAAGCGTAATCTTGCTCGCCGAGACTTCTGGTGTGATTTGATTGTGACAATAGATATCAACGGCTATCACCTTTTTTGCACCCAGATCTTTAGCTGCGTAAACAGGCACAACACTAAAAATCCCACCATCGATTAAGATATCACCTTGGTTTTCAACGGGTACAAATGCGCCCGGAATGGTTGATGAGGTTTGCACTGCGTGCCCCGGGTTACCTGAACGAATAATAACAGTCTCTCTCGATGTCAGATTGGTCGCGGTAAGCGCGACAGGCATTGGCATATCAGACAGATCATCATACGTCACTTGGCTGTTTATCCATTCTGACAAGTTCTTGCCATTCACCAAGCCTTTTGAAGAAAAGACAAAATCGGCGATATCAGACATGCCTACCTTTTCAATCGCGAGTTCCATCTCTTCATAACTCAGCCCTGAAGCATATAGAGTCGCAGCAATCGAACCCGCAGAGGTGCCGCTCACCACATCAGGGGCAATGCCCTCCTCCGCCAAGGCTTTGATCACGCCTAGGTGCATAAACCCACGAACGCCACCACCGCCAAACGCAATACCGAGTTCATGCTCACCCATTTCCGTAGAAGGTATTGCATTGAGATCGTTATAAACATTAGGTGTTGAGCAGGCCATCAAAGACAGCGTAACCAATGTGACAATGAAGCTTTTTAACATATTCTTTTTCCAACTCTTTATTTTAAAACTACTTATCTCCACCAAGCCTTTTCGATATAACGACCAGGCCTAGATTGAGCTTTTGATAAAGCACGAAAGCAGTTTGCATGCGCCTATCAGCGGTAGTATTGTTGTCTGAAGTCACTATAACTCTCACAGAGACTCATAAATAGGCCAATTAATCTCAAAAACATGCCTATTTGTATCAGATCGAATTTACGGTGCAGGTTGATGAAACAGAAAATTAAGCAGCTAGTAGAAAGTCGCATAACGGAAGATGGCATGCTCGAAACGGGTATAAAGGGAGTTCGCCTATTTAAGATGACCCAAGCTATTCCGTGTGCTCCAGCCGTCTATGAACCAACGCTAGTCGTGATTTTAAGCGGCAGTAAAGAAGCAATATTGGATGGCGATAAGTACATCTATGACAGCAGTCAGTACTTGTGCTGCTCAGTCTCCATGCCTGTTGAGGCGGGTACACCAGCAGCAACGCCTGAAAATCCATTGTTAGGGGTAGCTATCTCACTCGATACCAAAGTGATGACCGAGTTAGCCATCGCAATGGAGAGTGTCAGCGGTGCGGTCAAGATCCCTAAAGGCAGCCCACAACCTCAAGGGCTATCACTCGCCAATTGGGACGACACTTTTTCTGATGCTCTACTTCGACTCATTCAGTTAGGAGACGATAAAGCAGGAACCGCCATTCTCGGCGAGAGTCGTTTAAGAGAACTCTATTATGCTGTCTTACAAGGTGAGGCGGGTCTTTCAGTACGAGGTGCGTTTAGTATTGGTAATGAAATTGCCCGTTCAATTGAGTATTTATCGTTGAACCTGACAAAGAACGTCACGATTGATGAGCTTGCATCGCATGTCGGGATGAGCCGAGCGGTATTCCACCGAAAATTCAAACAAGCGACCCGAATGTCACCGATCCAATTTATGAAGTCGATGCGCTTGAATAATGCGGCGATGAAGATAGCTGCAGGTAAGAATGTCAATGAAGCGGCGATGGCGGTTGGGTACGTCAGCTCTTCTCAATTTAGTCGTGAGTTTAAGCGTGTGTATGGCCAGTCACCTAAGCAGTGGAGCCAATCAAAACAGCTGATTGAAAACATCGCATAGCAATAAAACAAACTGACTATCAAATCTCTCCACCATACTAAATGAGACAAATAGGCATGTTTTAGAGAGCATATCGCCTATTTTAAGCTCAACATGAGAGTTAAAGTAGCCCCATAAGATTACAACGGGTTATTCATCATGAAAAAGCTAATTTCATCTATAGGAGTCAGTATGGTTATTGCTGCCACATCATCGGCTAACGACATCAACAAAGAGTTATACCAACTGACGGATACGGTTCAAGACGCGGAAGGTAACACTTATCGCGCCGTTACTATCGGGGAACAGGTTTGGTTAGCGGAAAGCCTGAGAAGCACTCAGTTCCAAGATGGTAGCCCGGTAAGATCTGGCGCGATCCCAAAAGATGATCAAGAAAACCTATTAAAATACGGACGTTTATACAATTGGCATGATGTTTCAGATCAACGAAACCTTTGCCCACCCGGCTGGCGAGTGGCCACCGATAAGGATTGGAAAAAGTTGGAACTGGCCATCGGTATGCCTGAGGAAGAAGTACACCAAAACGGTTGGCGTGGGGGTGAGCAAAAGTTAGGTTTGCAACTCAAAGAAGCTCAAGCAGACGGGCTATTTTCCAAAGTCGACCCATCTATTATCAATAAACAGAACTTCTTTGCTAGACCTGCAGGCGTAAAATGGAATGGTTGGTATATCACTGAAGGTGCTTACACCGAGTTTTGGACTGCGAGCAGCGCATCCGACAAAAAAGGGATTATCCGAACACTTGCTTACGCTTGGTGGAATACGCATAAAGGTGAAATACGCAGAGCAACAAGTTCAAAAGACTATATGTTCTCGGTTCGATGCGTAAAAATCGAAGACCAATAACCCGTCATTGTGGCTGCTGTGGTCCCTGCCAACAGCACATCTCCCCTTCCCCAAAAAGCACAAACAAAAAAGGATTGGTATCTCTACCAATCCTCTTTAGGGGTGTTTCGGCTTTTCTACCTTATGGAAGATAGTAACGCGATTACTCGTAATCAGTCGCGTACGTATCTTCGTATGAGTGCGAGTAGAACTCGAACAGGTTGCCAAACGGGTCTTCTAGGTAAACCATTTGTGCTTGTTTTAGTTCGTCTTCTGGGTGGTAACGCATGATGTCCATACGGACCTTACCGCCAAACTCTTCAACACGTTTAATCGCTGAGTGAAACTGCTCTTTTGGAAGCTGCAGACAGAAGTGGAAGATACCTAAGCGAGAGAAATCAACTTCGTGACGCTCTTGGCGCTCTTTCATTTCGAACAGCTCAACACCGATACCATCAGATGTTACTAGGTGAGCAATGTTGAAGCCTTTAAAGCCTTCACCGAACACAGCGATACACATACGGCCGATTGCTGATTCGCGCTCTTCCATCACTTTGGTGTTGTTCATTACGATTCTTAGACCTAGCGCTTTCGTGTAAAACTCGACTGCTTGGTCCATGTCACCCACCATGATGCCTACGTGATTCATTTTCATAACTTGCTCCAAATTCGTTTTAAATTCTGTGCTTTTCGAAGACTAGCTTCGGTGTTTCGTTTCGATGAAGAGAGTATAGGCACATGCGTTAATTAACTGAAATTATCATAATTTATATTAATGATAATATTTTGTTATTTACAGTTTGGTATAACAACTCAACTCACGTAAAGAAACCATATCTACCTTTACCTACATAGACACATAGATACATAGATACATAGATACATAGATACATAGATACGCACACCAATAGAGATAAGCCCAATATAGAGAACAACCTAAAGAGCATAGCTACTCAAATTGGGGGTTGCTGATGTTTGATGGCTTTTGTTAGTCGTTTTTGTTGATAGCTTTTACCGATAGCCTTTTCCTTTCGAAGATAGGATTCGCCTATTGAATCTATAGAAATGTCCGATTTCACTAATTTTCGGTAGCAATGCAATATATCTACATCGACGCGGGATAGCGTTAAACACTACAAATTAGAAAGAGAGTCAAATCATGATCAACACAGAAATCAAACCATTCAACGCAACAGCATTCAAAAACGGCGAATTCGTAGAAATCACTGAGCAAGACGTTAAAGGCAAGTGGGCTGTATTCTTCTTCTACCCAGCAGACTTCACATTTGTATGTCCAACTGAGCTAGTTGACCTGCAAGACAAATACGCAGAGCTTCAATCTCGCGGCGTAGAAGTTTACTCAGTATCAACTGACACTCACTTCTCTCACAAAGCATGGCACGATACTTCTGACAAAATCGGCACTATCGAATACTTCATGGTAGGTGACCAAACGGGCAACATCACAAATAACTTCAACGTTATGCGTGAAGGTCAAGGCCTTGCAGACCGTGCAACGTTCCTAATCGACCCTGAAGGCGTTATCCAAGCAATGGAAATCACAGCTGAAGGCATCGGCCGTGACGCTGAAGACCTACTACGCAAGGTTAAAGCAGCACAATACGTTGCCGCTAACCCAGGTGAAGTTTGCCCAGCTAAATGGAAAGAAGGCGAAGAGACTCTAGCTCCATCTCTAGACCTAGTAGGCAAGATTTAATCTAAGCCTAGCTAACAAGAATAGCTAAACGGTTCTACAGGCGCGCTTCGGCCCCCCTCCTAAAGGGCAGTCGCGCGCCACCCTTTCAAAACATCAACACCACAATATTTGCCGACTTGCGCCCCCTTTTTATTTTCCTTTTTCAGCAAGAAGGTATTGGTCAATACCAAGACACAGAATTTAAGAGCAGGCACGATTATGTTAGATCAAGCAATGAAGCAGCAGCTAAAAGCATACCTAGAAAACCTAAAAACCAATGTTCAATTAGTCCTTAGCCTGGATGGCAGCGACACCGCGAACAAACTTCAAGATCTGGCGAATGACATCGCGTCTTTGACCGACAAAATTGAAGTGACTCGCGATGACAGCGCAAGCACTCGCAGTCCTATCATGCAGGTAGTGAACCAAGAGAAAGGCACCGCGATCGGTTTTGCCGGTTTGCCAATGGGTCACGAATTTACGTCACTGGTTCTAGCACTGCTTCATAGTGGTGGTCACCCTATCAAGCTTGAAGCGGATGTAATCGAGCAAATTAAAGAATTAGATCAAGAGCTTAATGTAGAAATCTTCATCTCTCTATCGTGCCAAAACTGTCCAGAAGTGGTTCAGGCATTCAACATGATGTCGGCGATTAACCCTCTGGTTAAGACAACGATGATTGATGGCGCAGCATTCCAAGACGAAGTGAAGTCTCGCGACATCATGGCAGTACCAAGCGTGTTCGTTAATGGTGAGCTATTTGGTCAAGGTCGTATGTCACTGGCAGAGATCCTGAACAAGGTTGATTCAGGCGCAGCAGAAAAGAAAGCGGCAAACCTAAACCAACAAGCACCCTTTGATGTATTGGTTGTCGGCGGCGGCCCTGCAGGTTCTTCAGCGGCAATTTATGCGGCACGTAAAGGCATTCGCACTGGTGTAGTTGCTGACCGATTCGGTGGTCAAGTAATGGACACCATGGCGATTGAGAACTTTATCTCAGTGAAAGCGACAACTGGCCCTAAATTAGTGGCAAGCCTTGAAGAGCACGTAAAAGAGTACGGTGTTGAAGTGATGACTGAGCAGCGCGCTGCAAACATCATTGCAGCAGAAGACACTGAAGACGGCTACATCCACGTTGAGCTAGAGAGCGGCGCAACACTACGAGCTCGCACGGTTATCACAAGTACCGGTGCTCGCTGGCGTGAAATTAACGTTCCGGGTGAGCAAGAGTACCGAAATAAAGGCGTCGCTTACTGCCCACACTGTGACGGTCCTTTATTCAAAGGTAAGAAAACAGCGGTTATTGGTGGTGGTAACTCAGGCATCGAAGCGGCAATTGATTTAGCGGGTATTGTTGAGCACGTAACCGTACTTGAATTTGCAGACACACTACGTGCCGACCAAGTGCTTATCGACAAAGCGAACGCAACACCAAACATCGAAATCATCAAGATGGCACAAACAACGCAAGTGATTGGTGATGGCAACCGTGTAACCGGTCTGGAATACAAAGATCGCAACACCGATGAACTTAAACAGATCGAACTCGCAGGTATCTTTGTTCAAATCGGCCTGATGCCAAACAGCGAATGGTTGAAGGGTTCGAAAGTTGAGCTCTCACCACGCGGTGAAATTGAAATTAACGCTCATGGCGCAACATCAATGAAAGGTGTCTTCGCAGCGGGTGACGTAACAACCGTACCTTACAAACAGATCATCATTGCGATGGGTGAAGGTGCGAAAGCAAGCTTAGGTGCATTTGACCATCTAATCCGTAACTCAGCTCCAGTTAAAGAGGCTGAAACCGCTTAACCTTTACACTGAAAAGCTTAAAGCTTTTAACTCAAGTTCCTTAAATATTTGTTAACTTAATTCTTTACTGTTAACGACTTAGTCGACATTTAGACGCCACTCCTATGGATTTAGGAGTGGTTTTTTTCTTTGTGATTTACGCCGGTTGATAAAGCATAAAGGCAACCACCATCGCTAAGCTTCCGCCCAAGCAACGGTTCACAAACATCATCTGTTTTGGTGATTGCAGTAATTTTTTCAGCATGGTACCGCAATACGCCCACACCAACATGCACGGCACACCGGTAATCACCATACCCGCTATAATGGTCACGACTTGAATCAAGTAATCTGCCTTCGGAGTAATGAACTGTGAAAACACAGTTAACGAAGCAATCCAACCTTTAGGGTTTAACACCTGCACCAGCACACCAGACATGAAACCTGAACGATTGTCGGTGGTGCTTTCTTCGATTTGCATGTTCGCAATCGACCACGCCATGAACAGTAAATAAGCCGCACCCGCGTATTTCAAAATGTTGTATAGCTCTGGGTAAAGGGTAAATAAGCTCACCAAACCGACACTAGAACCCGCCAGTACGATGATGATGCCAACAGCGTTCCCAGAGATAAAAGGTAAAGTCGCAGCAAATCCATAACGACTTGAAATCCCAAGTAATGCGATATTGCCAGCCCCAGGGGTAATTGCAATTGATGTTGAAAATAGCAAGAACGCCAGCATTAATTGAGAGCTCATTTCCTCTCACTCCTAATAAGTAAAGTATTGATAGGGAGAGAGTTTACAGATTCGACTAGGAATTAAATTGCTATATAGGCTAATATTAATCCAAATTTGAGCAAGACTTTTCTAAAATAGCCATGAAACAGAAAGAATCCACCAAAGAAGTGTTAGATGACACAGATATCGCCATCTTAGAGCATATCCAGCAAGACGGACGCATGAGCAACAGCAAGCTCGCAGAGAAGGTCAACCTCAGCGAAACCCCATGCTGGCGTCGTTGGAAACGCATGGAAGAAACTGGCTATATCGATGGTTACGCCGCTAAGCTGAATCGTAAGAAATTAGGCTTTCATGTGGCTGGTTTTACTCTTGTGACCTTGGGTAACCATGAAGTTGAAAACACAGAACCGTTCGAAGAGTTTGTCGCGGTAACCGATTGGATTCCAATGTGTCACTGCATTGCAGGCGGCGCTGATTACATGGTGCAAGTATTGGCGAAAGATTTGGAAGAGTACTTTGAGCGCATTAGCTCGATCAGAAGAGTCAAAGGTGTGAGTGCGATTCAATCGAACATCTCAGTAAAAGAGTTGAAAAACAGCTATCGATTACCGCTTTCAGATTAGCTCCCTAAAACACATCAAACAAAAAGCCCAGCCGCGATAGATTTCTGAAGTCTAAGGTTCTGGGCTTAACGTTGTTATTTACTAGGTAACTGGCTTAGTTATTCACAAGGGTGAGCAAGATGGATCAAGGCTAAACCACCGAGTGACGTTTCACGATATTTCTTGTTCATGTCTTTACCCGTTTGATACATGGTCGCAATAACCTTATCTAACGAGATCAAAGATTTACTATTACGCTTCAAAGCCATACGTGATGCGTTGATGGCTTTCATCGCGCCCATCGCATTTCGCTCAATACACGGCACTTGTACTAAGCCGCCAATTGGGTCACAAGTCATACCCAACGAGTGTTCCATGGCGATTTCTGCAGCAATACAGATCTGCTCATTGCTGCCACCACGAAGTGCCGTTAATCCAGCCGCCGCCATAGAAGACGACACCCCTACTTCACCTTGGCACCCAACTTCCGCACCAGAAATTGAAGCATTGGTTTTGTACAAAATGCCAATCGCGCCCGATACCGCTAAGAAGTCTTTTAACTGCTTGGTATCCAACTCTTTAATGAAGCGATGGTAGTACATCAACACGGCAGGAATCACGCCCGCTGCACCATTGGTTGGTGATGTTACTACTTGGCCACCAGCCGCATTTTCTTCGCTAACCGCAAACGCAAACAAGTTAATCCAGTCCATGATTTCCATTGGGTCATTTTCAACCGCCGCATTCGCTTCTAACTTTTTCAGTAGATTAGGCGCACGACGAGTCACGTTCAAACCACCATCAAGAATGCCTTCGGTTTCAAAGCCGCGTTCCATACAACGACTCATCACTCGCCATATTTGATCCGCTTTATCTGAAATAATGTCGGAGCCTTCAAACTCCGCTTCATTTTTTAGAATCATGCCACCGAGGCTCATCCCGCTATTATCGGCTTGTTGCAGCATTTCATCGGCATTTTTGAATGGAAACGGGACTTCTACTGCTTGGGTTTGAGTACCATTTTGTAGTTCGTCAGCGGTTGCGATAAAACCGCCGCCAATTGAATAATAAGTTTCACCGACAATCACGTTGCCACTCTGGTCGAACGCGGTAATCATCATGCCATTTTCATGCAGAGGCAGGTTGTCTTTGTGAAACAACATGTCGGTTTCGTAGTTGAAGGCAATGTGCTTGGTGCCCGCTAAATCCATCTCACCACTGTCTACGGCATGACGCATTGCTTGGTTTGCACTGGTGATTTTGATGGTGTCTGGCTTATTACCGAGTAGCCCCAATATTGTTGCTCTGTCGGTGTGGTGACCTATGCCAGTCAATGACAAAGAACCATATAAATCCACCTGAACACGGGTCACTTCTGCGATTTTATCAGCGATTAATTGTGTGAAATGAAAACCCGCAATCATTGGGCCGTTGGTGTGAGAGCTCGATGGCCCAACACCAATTTTGTAGATATCAAAGATCGATAACATAGATATACCAGTAAAAAATCGGTCAATTAAGAAAGAGCGGCATAAAGCCAATTAGGGATAACAGTACAAGCAGCAATCGTCACAACAGCGAACACCAACAAGCCATAATGACTCGCGGTAGGCTTTGCAAACAAATGCTTTTGCTTGGCTATAAATTCATTTTGTTGCTCGGTTACCTCTCCCCAGAAGCGGCTCACAACAACACCTAACACTAAGAAAACCACAGTGCCAATCAAGGCAAACCAAGGCCAAGCTATTCCACTGTATTTGGCGATGAATACGACGGCCACACTGCCAATACTGCCCGCAATCACCCCTTTCTCATTCGCTTGTTTGAAGAACAAACCCAATATGAAAGAGCCAAGGCGAATACCGACAAAAATGGAGGTTAGGCTCGCAATCGTTTTAAGTACCGATTCATTAGAAACCGCCAACAAAGCAGGTACAACAACCGATGCTGCAGCAACCAAGCTCATTTTTCTAGCCACTGATTCATAGTGCGCGTCAGAGGCTTGCTTGCGGAAGAAGCGCTTATAGAAATCGAACGTTGCGACCGTCGCCATAGAGTTATAAGTGGAGTCCAGTGTCGACATGGCCGCTGCCGAAAGTGCTGAGATCACCAAACCAACAATGATTGGGTTGGTATGGTTAAACACAAAATCGAGAATCACTTCGTTGCTGTTTTCAAAGCTGCTGTCTTGATAAAAGACACTTAACAGCACCCCCATCACGGCAAAGAACAGATAAACAAAGAACGCGCCGTAGCCACAAAGTAACATCGACTTTTGCGCTGTTTTAACACACTTAGTCGCCAACGTTCTTTGAATAATCAGTTGGTTAGTACCATACACACTCAGGTGCAAGAAGCTCACAGCCACTACGCCTGCCCACAATGTGGTATCGACGCCTAAGTCAAAATCGAGGTTGATGATATTCAAATGTTCAGGAGACAACACCTCGCCCGCATCGATTTTCATCAGCAATAAAACAAAGATCGCAATGCTGCCGATAATCAACACTGCTGACTGAAGCATGTAAGTCCATATTACTGTCGAGATACCGCCCGCATAGGTATACAACGCGGTAAATAAGCTGATGTAGATGATCGCCTCAGAGATACTCACCGGCAGCACTTGCACTAAAATCAGGGCAACCGCATACAAAATAACCCCTGCCGAAATACACTGAACCACAATGAACACGATGGAATTGATCGTGCGAGCAACAACGCCAAAGCGGTGCTCTAGGTATTCGTAAATCGAGGTTAGGCCGAGCTTGTAAAACACCGGAACAAAGAAAAGCACAGTGAAAAAGATCACTATTGGATAGTTCAAATGTACGCTCATCGCTTCCATGCCTGAGCTATAAACCCAGCCCGGCATGCCAACGAACGTCATTGCGCTGATGTAGGTTGCAAGAATCGACACACCTGCCGTAAACCAACCAAACTGTTTTCCACCAGTCGAAAAGTCGCCACCGACGCTATAGCGCCTATTAACTAAGTAGCTGATAAACAAAGTAGTTAGTACATAAAGAGCAATAACCACAAAAATTGAGTACGTAACCATTTTTAGATTCAGTTTATTGTATGTCGCAAATCATTCGCCGCCAATAGTACTCAAAAATGGATATTTTCCCTCAAAAACCCACAGTAAGTGTGACTATTATCACTAAGATAGACGATTAAACACTCAAATCGCCCCACAAAGCACAAAAATGCGATCAAATGAGATCCAGGTCACCAAAACACACAAAATGGGTACGCACTCATTCTAAAATTGACTTTGATCACGGATCTAATAACCACAAAAATTCTATTATCTCTCCCGAAATGAAGACGGTGTGATGAAACTAAATAATCAACACACAATAATTAAAACCAAAGCCACCCTATATAAAATAAAGGTTTATCGGTCATGACCATTAAAAAACACATGAGCGAAGTTCCTATGATTCAAAGGGTAGCCGCATATCTAGCAATTCTAGTGGGTTACTTTTTTTATTGTTATAACTTTGTAATTATTGACTACGTACGCCCATACATTGTGGAAGAATATGCTGGTATTAGCCTTTCTGATACCGCTCAGTTCTACACTTGGCAGTCGGTTGGTGCTCTGATTGGTGCACTAAGCTGTGCATGGTTCGCAACCAAGTTCGGCAAGAAGTCCACACTAGTAGCAATTACGGCATTAAACGGTGGTGCAACCATCATCAACATGATGTTTACCGACTACGCTACTTGGGCTGCAATGCGTTTCATCATTGGACTGTCTTTAGGTGGTTACTTCACTGTAGCTGTATCTTTGATGATTGGCCTATTTACACCAACGGTTCGCGGTAAGTTGACTGCTTTTGCTTCTTCAATGTTCTCTGTTGCTTTAGTGGCAATGGGCGCTTACGCAGCCTTCATCACAAGTGTTGATGCACCTTGGCAGAGCCTAATGTGGGTAGGTGGTATTCCACCGCTTGTAGCAGCAGCGTTAATGATCTTTGTATTACCAAGCGACAAAACAGTGATCGCCTACGGTGAAGAAGATCAACAAACAACAACCAATGCAGCAGGGGAAGTAACCGAAGCTAAAAAAGGTTCTTGGGGTGAGATGTTAAGCAAGCCTTACCGCAAAATTACGATTACTTGTTTACTTCTTTCTGGTCTTAACTTCTACGGATTCCAATTCTTCGGTGGCTTTGTAACTACCTACCTGAAAGATGTTCGTATGTTTGATGGTGCAACCATCGGTTTGATCTTCTCTATCTCAGCATTTGGTTCACTCTTCGGTGCATGGTTCTGGGGATGGGCAGCAGATAAGTACGGTCGTAAGATCAACGCGTTCGGCTTCATCCTCGCAGGTATCATGGTTTCTATCTTCTTTGTCGCACCTGGCGACATGATGATTGGCGGCCTAAACATGCTGGCTCTTCTAGGTCTTATCTACAACTTCGGCCTGTCTGCTTCTGCAGTATGGGGCGGTTACTTCTCTGAATTGTTCCCAGCACGCTTGCGTAGCTATGGTGCTGCTCTGTTCCATGGCGGTCGTATTATCGGCATGTGGGCACCAATGGTTCTTATCTTCATCCAAGAGCGTACCGACCTACAAACAGCAATGTGGGGCTCACCAATCGTATGGATTATCGCCGGCCTACTATGGCTAACACTGCCTGAAACTCTTAAAGGTGGCGTCTTCGATAAGAGCAAAAAATCAGAAGCAGCAAAAGCTTAATTCGAAACTCATACGCTGAAGTTCAAATACGAAAAATTTAAAGCCGGCTGATAAGTCAGCCGGTAACAAAATCCAAATCGAGTCCTGTTCCGAATGTTGACTCGACAACACAAAGAGAAATTATTATGTCTAAATATCAAGAAGCTAAACGCATTGTTCGTGATTACTTCGATGCAATGGAAAACGCAACTCACGAGAACGTTGCTGAAGTTTTAAAAGCACACACTTCTGAAGATTACTTGTGGCGCGGTGTTTACCCATTCCGTGAGCAAGAAGGCGCACAAGCAGCTGCTGACGTATTCTGGGCACCAATGATGAAGTCAATGACTCGCATGCAGCGTCGTCAAGACATCTTCATCGGTGGTAACAACGAAGTTAACCCAGATGAGATTTGGGTAATGAGCATGGGTCACTTCATGGGTCTATTCGACGCTGAATACCTAGGCATGCGCCCAACTGGCAAGATCATGAACGTTCGCTACGCAGAGTTTAACTGCGTTGTTGATGGCAAAATCACTAAGACAGGCCTGTTCCTAGACCTTCTAGGCATGATGGATCAAGCGGGTTGTTACCCACTTCCACCATCAACTGGTAAGCACTTCGTATACCCTGGCCCACGTAACCACGATGGTCTGCTATTCGAAGACGCGGCTCCAGAAGAAGGTGTTGCGACACTTGCTCTAGTAAACAAAATGGTTGATGACCTGTCTGCTCTTAACGACAGCGGTGCGATGGGTTGCCCACCAGAAGTACTAGCGAAGAGCTGGTCAAAAGACATGATTTGGTACGGCCCATGTGGTATCGGCGCGTCTTACACAATTCCTCGCTACCAACAACAGCACCAACTTCCTTTCCGTAACAACCTGAAAGACAAGAAGTTCAACGGTCACGTTTGTCGTTTCGCTGAAGGTAACTTCTCTTGTTTCTTCGGTTGGCCAAACCTATCAAACACACCAACAGGTGGCTTCCTAGGTATGACTGGCGGTGAAGTACGTGCAAACATGCAAGTAGTTGACGTTTACTACCGTGACGGTGACAAGCTGTCTGAGAACTGGGTTCTTATCGACCTTCCTTACTGGCTACAACAGCAAGGTCTAGATGTGTTCGAACGCACTTCAACCATCATGAACCCAACGCTGTAATCAAAACGCTTTAATCCAAACGCTTTAATAGAAACGATAAAGCCAAAGATTGAAACGAAATAGTGGCAACCTAAATAGACATCTGATTTAGGTTGCCACGCTTACTGGGGGACCCTTCTCGCTCCTAGTAAGTGCTCCAACCAATTCATTATTGCTCCACTAATAACTGAATCTACTAGTGCCTCATGGATGGGGTACACCCTGCCAAACCATTACCAATATAACGGGCTTGAAAGCACGGTGGCTTTCTACGGCCTGAATAAAGAGAATTACAATGAAAAAGTCGATTCTTTCAGCAGTGATCCTGACAGCACTTACCTCAGGTTCTGCTTTTGCTGCACACACTTTTACCAATGACGCGGGCGATAGCCTTACTTTAGACGGTCGTTTTGACGTTCGTTACCAAGATAAGGGCGGCGACCACAACGGTGAGTGGAACAGCGGTAGCTCTCGTTTCGGCCTTAAAGGTCAAATGGGACTCGATAACGGCTGGACTGGCTTTGGCCATGCTGAATGGGGTTACAACTCAGGTGCTAACGGCGACAATATTTACGACCGACTTCTATACGCAGGCGTAGAGCACGATAAATACGGCAAGATCGCAGCAGGTACTAAGCAATGGTCCACCTTCTACGATGTGGCTTGGTTTACCGATATGGGTCGAGTGTTCGGTTCGCGTGGTTCTGGTTACTACAACCTATCTGACTGGGGTATTGCGTCAGGTACAGGTCGTGCCGAGAACTCGATTACTTACCGCAACAGCATTAGCGACAACTGGAAATACGGCTTCACTTACCAAACCACTCGCGAAGATGTTGGCCTAGCAGACGGCTTAACAGCAACGCTGAAAAACGGTATGGGCGCGTCAACGCTGTACACTGTTATGGATGGCCTAACGATTGGTTTAGCTTACCACCAGAATGAGTTTGATGATGTCGATGCGGGCGTTAAAAACATCAAAGATGGAGATACCCAACGCATTGGTCTATTAGGTGTTAACTATACCAATGACGGTCTATTCGTTGGTTTCACCTACAGCCAAGGTTCAAACTGGGAAACCACCAGTCAAGCTGAATTCTACGACCACCGTGGTGCGGAATTCTTCACTTACTACCACTTTGAAAACGGTCTGCGTCCAACCTTTAACGTGAACTACTTAACGGATACCGACGACAACGCAAACGGCTACGAGCGCCAGCTTATTATTCCTGGCCTTGAGTACCACTTTAAGAAGAATAAGTTCTTAGTTTGGACGGAATACCAGTTTGATAATGGTAACGACAAATCTGTTGGTAACCATTACGAAAATAGCGATGACCAATTCGCTGCAGGTATCCGTTACTACTTCTAACGATGTAGCGGCATGTTGCTCATTTTATGGGTAAATTCGAAATCTAAAGCTCTGCTCTTACGCAGAGCTTTTTTGTCACTACCTCTGTAATCATACTATTTTCCCAATACAGAGAATGGGTTATACCCAACATCAAATTCAAAATAATCATTATTCCTTATTTTTCATATCATTCCTTGGTATTACTTTATGAGTACGTACCTAAATATGTTACTCTGTGCGCAGTTAATTTGGTTCAAAAGTATGGTCTATGAGCTCTCCAAAACACTCCACGGCGTCAAAGCCAACCGTCACCTCTAAAGATGTCGCTAAACTTGCTGGCGTTTCTCAATCAACTGTATCTCGTGTATTTGTGCCGGGCAGTTCAGTGTCTGAAAAGACCAAGCAGAAAGTGTTCGATGCAGCAAAGTCGTTGAATTATCGTCCTAATGCCTTTGCCCGCAGTCTGACGACAAATGAGTCCAAATTGATTGGCTTAGTTTTCCCAGATGCCGACTACCCTATCCACATGAAAACTCTGCAGCTTATCTCTACTGAGCTACAAAAGCAGGGTTACTCTGCGGTATTGATTCCTTGGCAAGTTGATGGAAACGACAACCACTCGATTCCTAATATCTTCCAATACCGAGTTGATGGCGTGATTGCAGCTTCTGCGACCTTTAATAAGTCGCTTTATGAAGAGTGTGAAGAGTTCGACATCCCTATCGTTCAGTTCGCACGTGTTGTTGAAGGGACGAAGAGTAGCCATGTGGTGAGTGACAACTACGCCGCTGGCCAAGTCGCCGCTCAGCATTTACATAGCGTAGGAACAAAATCAGCGGTTTACCTGACAGGTAACGTACCAACCTACACCAACGGCGAGCGTGAATCGGGCTTTTGCTCAGAATTCGAAGATCTCACTGGCAAGCAAGCTCGTGTTATTGAAGCCGACTATGACTACCTTGATGCTCTAGATACCATTCGGACCCTGTTTTCAGAACCCACACATCCTCAAGCGATTTTCTGTGCGACAGATAACCTCGCGATGGCGGTAATGGATGTGGCGCGCTTAGAGTTTAACCTGCGTATTCCAGAAGATCTTCAAGTGATTGGTTTTGATGATATCCCACAGACTCAATGGTTGAACTACCAACTCACTACCTTCAAGCAAGATTTCAGACGCCTTGCACGTGAATCAGTGAAAATTGTCGTTAGCCAGATTCAAGAGCAAGACACGAGCTTAGTTAAGCTGATGGTGCCAGTGAAGTTCATTGAACGAAAAACGACGCTAAAATAGAACCAACGTTAAGACGCATTCAAATAAAAATCCCGCTCAGTGTGAGCGGGATTTTTTATGATATTTAACTAGTTACCTACACCACCGGTTTTCTCAGCCGGAGAATCAGGCGTTACTGGAGGCCACTCTTGAAAAGTTGCTAGATGTTGTTGGACAGCCGCTTGTGCAGGACCAAATGCCCACATTTTTTGTCCCATCCATTTTAGGTACATGCCCGACTCTTCTGCCGCTCGCTCGTATGGGTCACGACGTAAGTTAAACAGTAATGGTGCGTTTAGCGCTTCTTTAGGACCACTCCAACCGTGATTTTGCACGATGAAGTGCGCCTTCCAATCACCAACACGAACCGCTTGCAGCTGATCTCGTTCGTAGTAGTAGATCTCTTTACGGTTTGACTCGCCTTTCTCAGTCAGCATATCCACTTGGTTGTAACCATCAAGGTGCGCTTTAAAGCCATCGTGACCTTTCAGCAGTTTCTCTTTTAGATCCGTTGGACCACCAGCCGCAGCAACCAGAGTTGGTAACCAGTCCATACCATCAAAGATGCCATTGCCCACTGTACCCGCTGGGATTTTACCCGGCCAGCTGACCAATGCAGGGGCTCTTACGCCACCTTCCCAAGTTGTCCCTTTCTCACCGTGATAAGGTGTCATACCGCCATCAGGCCAAGTCATGATCTCCGGGCCGTTATCGGCAGTGAAAATGATGATGGTATTGTCGGCAATACCGAGCTCTTCCATTTTCGCCATCATCTCACCGACATGATCATCAAGATCTTTCATGACCACTTCTTGAAGCCCCCAACCATTTTGGCCAAGCATCGCTTCGTATTCAGGTGAAAGATGCGTCCAAACGTGACCACGTGATGGACAGTACCAAGTGAAGAAGGGCTTATCCGCTTCAACCGCCCTTTCGATGAAGTTGATCGCGTGTTTATTCACTTCGTCATCGAGGGTACGCATACGCTCGATCGACAATGCACCATCGTCTTCGATCGTTTGACCACCTTTACCGTCTGATCTTGCGTAAATCACATTACGAGGTGCAAACGCATCCAAAGAGCCATCTTTTGGCCAATCAGGATCTTCTGTGTATTCCATTGCATTCAAGTGATACAACCAACCCCAATACTCATCAAAACCATGCATTGTCGGTAGGAATTCATCTCGGTCACCGAGGTGGTTTTTGCCAAACTGACCCGTCACATAACCCATGGTTTTAAGGATTTCAGGAAGCGTTGGTGTGTCAGCACTTAAACCCACTGGGCCACCTGGCAATCCAACAGAGTGCATGCCGGTTCGCACAGGAAGTTGACCCGTTAAGAATGCAGAGCGACCTGCCGTACAAGAAGGCTGAGCGTAATAATCGGTCAGGAGCATGCCCTTTTCAGCAATACTATCGATGTTCGGTGTTTCACTACTCATCACACCATTGTGATAAGCACTCAGGTTTGATATCCCAATATCATCCGTGAAGATAACAAAAATATTCGGTTGCTCTTGTGCTGACCATGCCGATAGCGAAAAGCTACTCAACACACTCATCACAACAAGGTGGAAAATCCTTTTCATAGAATGTCCTTATACTGTTTCAGATTGCTCTTTGTGAACCATTTTTATTCCTACCAAAGCCAAGCTCCAATAGTAGATAGACGACAAGTAGCCAGTGAGGCATGCCATCTATCAACAAGCTAATGACTCGACCGGCAGCCAAACCCAACATGAAAACCACCAAACTGTAGAGTGCTGGCAGTCGGTATTTCTTTAGTAACGCCCCTGCTATCCAAAACAGAGCCAACGCTAAGTACAACCCCATCACGGCACGAAAGATATGAGTGACATTGATAGGGCTAGCATCAATTCCGAAAAGATAATCAAGGGAGACAACGGGGGCATAACCGTACGACAACGCAATCGGTGTTAAACCCAAAACAGCGACGAACAAAAAAATGCTTTGTGGCTTCATATCCTTACTCTTTTAATTTGGCTCTTTTCAAAAAACATAGTCTACAATCAGCGATATACAAGTTGCATATGTGAAAAATGGATAGTTAAAACACACATTCACATTCGTGCTATTTCACATCGAAGATAAGGATATCAATATGGCTAAATGGCGTTACCTACTCGCATCAGCATTGGCTGCAAGTTCAACCGTAAATGCTCAGGAAGCAAGTGCACAAGCGGATACAAAAAAGTGGCAACATAGCTTCGAAATTTACGCGCTTGCACTCAACATCCGCGGAGACAGCACCATTAGTGATTTATCTGCTGATGTCGATGTTGATCCTGCATTCATCATGGATCATCTTGATATGACCGCAATGGTGCGCTTAGAGGGTATCTATGACAATCAATGGGGCTATTACATTGACTACAGCTTCATGAAGTTAAGCGGAAAAACAAACTCAGTGTTAGGTAGCAACCTAGAGGTATTAAAAGGCAATCTTGATATCCGACAAGGTGTTTTAGATGTGAAGGGGTTTAAGCGCTACCAATACGATTTTGGCACGATTGATTATCTGTTTGGGCTTCGTTGGTGGGATAACGACATTGATGCCAAGCTTTACGGTTCAGGTGGCAAGCTAAGTACAGACCGATCACTCGATGAAGATTGGATAGATTACCAAATAGGTGTGAGATGGATAACGCAGATCAATAAGGATTGGAAGTTTCACGCAACCATTGATGCAGGGCTTGGCAGTGACACCAACTTTACTTCATCTCTGTTAACTGGCGTGCGATACCAGATAAACAGTTGGTCTGACTTAAATGTTGCCTACAAATCCACTTGGGTTGATTACGAAAACAAGGGCACCTTTGAATACGATACCGCATCGCAAGGGTTCCTGATTGGTTGGGCTGCTCACTTTTAATCCGATTCTCGTAACGTGTTAGAACCTAGGCCAACCCAATATTGCACATTTGGATTTAATTTCTATTAAAACGTAATCCTCAAATGATTCTGATCTCTGGCGATGACCTCTGTCGCCAGAGGTTTTTCTTCGTGAAACATACACCGCCCTCCCTCAAAGAAAACCCATAAAATCATAGAGTAACGCCTGCACATCGTTCATTTCATCTATCTAAAAAATTGTAATTTTAGATCATAGAAATACAGGTTTATATCTTGAGATATTTAATCTTCATTTAATCCTTCCCGCCCCATTCGAACAGTGTTTTTTATTTTAAAAATATCGCTAGAATCCTCTCCCGAAATTTACAAACCAGAGTGGAAACAATGAAAAAATTAATCTTAGCGGCTCTTACGATTGCCTCAGTTACCGGCATCGCATCAACTTCAGCTTTTGCATCAAATGAAATGTACGCACTAGGCGGTTTCGGGATGGATGATGGCGATGTCGGTGGTCAATTCACATTTGGTAGCCAAGTCATGCAAAGCAACTGGTATGTTGAATCAACGTTGCTTGTTATCAGCACTGATGAAAAAGATCTTAAAACAGAGCAAGAGTTCGATTCTTTAATGCTTTCATTAACACCTATGTATAAGCACAGCTTCAGCGAAAACTTCGCTGTTTATGGTAAGGCGGGCGCTTTTTACGCACACTCAGATACCAAATTGGTGTTCCTATCTAGCGATAATAATGAAGTCCACAAAGGGTCCCATGGTGATCTTGGCTTAACTTACGGTATCGGCGCAGAATATAAGTCACTAAAACCAGTTTTCGGCCACTCCAAGTTTGTGACTCGAGCTGGATTTGATTGGTATGAGTTCGGAGGAAGTACTGGTTGGTATACCACTGAGTCGGCACTAAGTATCCAAGCAGGCTTTACCTTTTAATTGAGTAGAAAAAATGAGTAAGCCTCTCGTTAGACGAGGCTTACTTCGTTACACATTTTGATTCAGACTACGCACTCTTTCTTCATGATAGTTAAGCCGGCTTCGAGCGTTTCTGTCCATGCTTGTTCAACGCTTTCATCATAGTGAGGATCGTATTTTTTAACCGTATTAAGTAACGAATTGAACCACTCGTTGAGCTCTTGCTCAGAGATATCCATTCCTAAATCTTTATGTCGCTTCCCAAGCTTTTTCACCGAGTTTCGTACGCTCGGTAGACCAGCAGAGTTATAGATAAGAATGATCGAGGCTTTAAGCATCTTGGTTTGTTGCTCTAACCCTATCTTTTCAAAACGTTCTGAAAACCTTGGATTATGCTCGCAAAAATCCGCCAAAAACGTTTCGAGAAATTCTTGGTCAATCCGGCAGCGCTCAAAGCTTTCATAAAACAGTTCATTCGGTTTCATCTAGCCAGTCCTTTGCAAAATTTTGAGTCTTCGGGAAGCTAACAAGTTCAGAGCCGCGACTTCGCCAACTCCGAACCATCAACATGATCTAAGTATACGCCACTGTGGCATATAATGAACGATAGCATAAGGCGAACTACGGCATAAAGTGAGTTGCGCAGATCTTGTTTCCATCAGGATCTCGCAAATAAGCCATGTACAAGCGACGCTCATCAGAACCTCTCGCTCCGGGGCCATTTTCAATGCTGGTACCGCCATTCTCGACGCCAACCCGATGCCACTCATCTACAACTTCAGGAGAAGACGCAAGAAAACCCACCGTCATGCCGTTGCCGTGAGTCGCAGGCTGACCATCAATCGGCTTTGTTAAGCCCAACACGCCCGTTTGGCTAACGTAAACACAGCGCCCTTTAGGATCAACAGAACCTTCGCTATAACCAAGCACTTTCATGATTGGGTCATAAAAAGCCTTCGCGCGTTCAATATCTTCAGTACCGAGAAAAACATGGCTGAACATAACTAACCTCTTCTTTTATTGAAAGAACCACCTAAACTAGACCTATAATTCGTGTTTGTCTAGGCACGCTATTCGTTCACAACTGTTGCTTAACCCATTGAGCAAACACCTGAAACTTAGTTCGCTGTTCCATGCCTTTCGGACACACTAAATCATACCCTTTGCCCGATTCAATGCTCATAAGAGGCGCGACCAATAAGCCTTGTTCAATCTGCGGCGTCATAAACTCTAACCGCCCTAGTGCTAGCCCCATCGATAATATCGCCGCATCCATCGCCAAGCGGTTATCGCTGTAATAGTCACACTGAAGTGCGCAGTTGGTATCACTTTGAGCTTCATACAACCAACGTTGCCAGGCAGTGATATCGCCACTGTGAATGAAACGAACATCGTCTAAGTGTTGAATGCCTAGGTCTAGTTTGAAGCGTTTCGCGTATTCAGGGCTGCACACAGGGGTTCTTACTCCACTGAATAATCGCTCACTGTAATGGTTTGGGTAATGGCCTTCGCTATAGAAAATTGCCACGTCATAAGGTTCAAACTGGAAGCCTGACTGGCTCTGTTTGGTTTGCAGTTTGATGCTTAGATTCGGATACAAGCGTCTAAATTCTGGCAAACGCGGCATTAACCATGATGAAGCGAAATAAGGCGATGTCGCGATGTACAGCTCCCCACTTAGCTCACCCGTTTGAATATCCATGAGTTCGGAAAAGATAGACTCAAACGAGACATTCAACATGGATAACACGCGCTGACCTTCTGGCGTCAGTTCGAGCTTTCTTGTCTTGCGCACAAACAGATTGAACTTCAATTGTTGTTCGAGTTTTTTAATGCGATGGCTAACCCCTCCCTGAGTTAGGAAGAGCTCGTCGGCGGCAAGTGTAAAACTTAAATGTTTAGCCGCAACACTAAAGGTGTGCAGCAGTGACAGCGTTTGTTGGCGATTTTCGAATAGCCCCATGCATTAACCCCACTAATTCATAAGTCGTCATAACTGGTTTGTCGGTGTATGTGACCATCATATAAATTAAACCAAGTAATCTACAACATTGAATGGTGAACAGCATGCAACAGAATCAAAAACTCAAAGTAACCGTGATTGGTGGTGGCTCAAGTTACACCCCAGAGCTCGGTGATAACAGCTAATAAGCTCAGTGATAGCAGAGCTCATTCAAGATATTGAATCCAAATCTTTTAATAAGAGGTCATGATGAAATTGATACTCAACGCCGATGATTTCGGCCTCACTGAAAGCGTGAACCACGGCATCGTCGACTGCTTTAAGGCGGGTCTGGTTAAGTCGACCACCATCATGATGAATCAACCGGGTACACAGCACGCGATTGAGCTCTATCATCAAGGTTTAGTCCCTGAAGTTGGCTTGCACTTTACAGTCACCGCAGGCAAACCACTGACGTCACCAGAGTTAGTGCCGAGCTTAGTCGACGAACACGGCCACTTCTTTAGCAACGTTAATCTGTTCGATAAATCAGATGTGAATGAAGGTGAGGTGATGCTCGAGCTCAACGCGCAATATCAAGCCGCCCTCGATGCAGGCTTAAAGATTAACCATATCGACAGCCATCACTTTGGTGGTGTATTTAAACCTCTAAAAGCAGCGTTTACCCGCACAGTGAATCGCATTGGTCTGCCTGTTAGACGAATCGATAACATCTTGAGTGGCCAAGATGCACTGCGAGTGCCAACGCCAGATGCTTTCGACATGCGTTTCTTTGACGAAGGCGTATCACTGAATGGCCTGCAAGATTTATTACTGAGCTACCAAACTATGATGCCTGACGGTGTGCTTGAGTTAATGTGCCACCCTTCATCAGTGGCAAGTGAACAGCTTAAGTCCCTATCAAGCTACAGCGATAAACGCGTCGAAGAGCATCAACTTCTCACTAGCCCAGAGCTAAAACATTGGCTAGCTGACCATCAGATAGAGTGCATTGGATTCGACGATCTCAGATAAGATACATTAATTCAGGGCTACTCAACGATCCGTTGTGCGCCCTGCCCTTGGTCATGCAGAATATCTTCAGGGTTCAACAAGTGGCATTTCTGCATACTCAAACACCCGCAACCGATACAGCCTGTTAAGTTCTCTTGTAGCGATTTAATCTGCGCCATTTTGCTATCGAGTTGCCCCTGCCACTTCTTAGCAACGCGCTCCCAGTCTCGCTTAGTCGCGGTATGGTTCATCGGCAGTGTCGATAATTCTTCGGTGATCTCTTCCAGCGTGAAGCCTATCGACTGCGCCACTTGGATCAACGCAATTCGTCTCAACATCGCCGACTGATAACGGCGCTGATTTCCGTTAGTACGAATCGAAGCAATCAACCCCTTGGTTTCGTAAAAACGTAAGGCCGAAGGAGCCACGCCACTGCGCTCTGCCAATTGGCCGATGCTGAGGTATACGATGTTTCTCATGGTCTTTCACTTCCTGTTTGAATAGCCGTTTCATCCTGATAATGAACAGTATAATAGAGTTCACTTTAACTTGAAGTTTGAGCTCAAATTAAGATTTGGGTTAGGTTACAAAATACGAGCGACAAAGCAACCTAACGTATTGATTCTCAGAGCTATGATTTTTTTCTCTGATTACCATACATGTCATCAAACCCGGGAATGCCTTGCTCCCACACGGGTTTATCTTCACCGACAATGGTTTTCAATGTATCAATGAAGAGCTTGGTTTTTATAGGTGCATCTCGATGTGGGTACACCGCATAGAAAGTGCCAAAGTCATCCAAGTTTAAGTGAGTCATTATAGGCACCAACTCACCACTGAGTACTTCATCTTCAATCATCTGCGCCGTGACAACCGCGAGAGTACTACCAGTTAGCGCGCTCTTGGAAATCATCTCAACATCATTCACTTTATAAGCGGCATTAAGCTGAAAATGCTGCGCTTGCCCCTCTTGATCGACATAAGAAAACTTATCGATTAACAAACCCGGAGCGGCATAAATAGTCGCAGGTAATGACTCTAATTTTTCGATGGTGTTGATCTCGCCATGCTGAGCAATGAACTCAGGTGAAGCAACAATCAACAATCGACTTCTGGCTATCTTACGGCTGATTAAGCTAGAGTTTTTGGGCTTACCAATACGGAAACCAATATCAAACCCTTCTTTAACCATATCGACGATTCGGTCTTCGAGTCTCAATTCAAAATCAACATCTGGATACTGCTTCTGGAAAACCGCAATCGCCTGCTGAACATATTGTCGACCGAACATGGTAGAGCTGGTGATTCTTAATAACCCTCTAGGCTCTGCATGGTAGTTTTGCGCCAAACGTCGAGTATCGTTCAACAGCGCACGAAGCTGATGCGCTTGATTGACCATCTCATTGCCTGCAGCTGTCAGAGATAACGAACGAGTGGTGCGATTGAGTAATCGAACATCCAGCTCTTCTTCAAGACGGCTGATCTGTTTAGAGATAACAGAACGGTCGACGTTTCTTTGCTCCGCCACTTTGACAAACGAACCCAGCTCAACCACTTCAAGTAACAATAATAAACGACTCGATATATCCATAACGCCCTTTATTGCATTTAAAGCACCAATTAAGTGCCAATATGACTATTTTTCTCATCTTATTACAAATCTATAGTAGCTGCACATAACGGAGACAACATTCAGTCCCGACCTAATAGAGGAACACCCCATGACACTACTATCTGTGACTAACCAAAATGGCATCGCAACGGTATCAATCAACAACCCACCAGTGAACGTGCTGACTTTCGACTTGATCAACGAGATCAATGCCTTTGTACTTTCATTGAAAGATGATCGTGATACTAAGGTTGTGGTCTTTAAATCATTACATGAGAGCTTCTTTCTGGCTCACCTAGATCTCAATGTGATCAACGGTACACAAGCTGGACAAGCCGGTTCGATTGAATTCAACCATATGATTGAGAACATTAAAGCGATGAAACAAGTCTCTGTCGCGGTGGTTGATGGCGTAGCTCGTGGGGGCGGTAATGAGTTTGTGATGGCGTGTGACCTTGCTTACGGCACTGAAAACTCAGCGTTCGCACAACCAGAAATTCATGTAAACATCCCAACGGGTGGCCAAGGCGCTGTGCAATTTGCCAGACGCATGGGCAAAAACAAAGCGCTACAAGCTTTGTTGCTTGGCAACGACTTTACGGCTCAACAAGCAGAACACCGTAACATCATTACGCAGTTCGTACCGAAGGCTGAGCTAGAGGATTTCTTAGCAGCGACACTCGGTGTGATCAGTCAATTAGAAGTACGTGATATCGTGATGTACAAAGAGATCATCGCAGCCTCAATCAAAGATGAACAAGCGGGCGCTGAACTAGAATTGCGTTACTTCTTAGAGCGCGCAAAAGAGCAAAAAACCGCAGCAATTATCGGTGCGTTTCTAAAACACGGTGGTCAAACTGAGCGTGAAGCGAAAGACATTCAAGGTATCTTCGTTGACACCGCAGCAGAGTTATCACAATAGACAATGACGCAATTAAATGGCCATCGCTTGATGGCCATTGATGTATCTAACTATTTATTTATCTATTTATCTGCGCACCGATGTAGTAATTATCTCACTCACTAAAACAGCTAAATCTGACTCATGATCGATTTCAGGCTCTCGGCTATTTCGGCATTGATGATCTCACCCGTTTCTACATTAAAGTTGTCGTAGAAACTTGGTATCGACATCGAGCCCTTCACATCAGCATCAAAATAAGGTGCCGAATTTACCGCAGACGACAACACAGAGCTTGCGCCGCCTGGGCCTGGTGATGTGGAGAGCATCACAACAGGTTTGCCTTGATACACTTTCATGTCGATTCGTGATGTCCAATCAAACACATTCTTAAAGGCTGCGGTGTATGAACCGTTGTACTCTGCAAAAGAGATGACAATAGCATCTGCTTCGCCAATCTTGCTAAAAAAGCGTTGCGCGTGTTGGTGAACACCGGACTCTTTTTCTCTGTCTTCACTGTAAATGGGCATCTCGAAATCATTAAGATCGAGCACCTCTACTTGTGCGCCCTCAACTAAGCTTGCGGTGTACGCTGCCAATTGTTGGTTAATCGATGCTTTACTGTTGGTCGCGCCAATTACTAATACTTTCATTGTTGATCCTCGAATATGGTTAGAAACATTTCTCTAAAGTTTGAAAAGGCACATTTGGCGCTAAACCAAAGTACGTTTGTAATGCAGCAAGGTACGTAGGCTCGTCTTCAAGTAGCCATTCCTCTGTTGAGCCATTTTTGCTAATTTTAATTTTCTGGTTAAGCAGCGTGACAATCCCACCTTCAATCGGCAGTGCCGCAATACAGTTTGATGTGAAAATGGATTTCGGACTGTTTGAAGTGAAGAAGTTGCTCGACTCTAGGTCGTTGGCACCCACATACGTCATGTCTAGGCTGTACACGCTCATCCACTCTTCACCCTGCTTTATCTGCAGTAAGAAGCCATATCGTTCATCTTCGATAAAACGAAAAGTTTGTAAGTCATTAGACTGCTCAATATTGGTTTCAATCAGCAATGGAGCACGAGGGGTAAAGGTGCCAAAGCCCGTATCCACCAGCCACTGTTTGCCTTCAATCGTCACCAATGTCACTCGATGGCTACGCCCTGTAGGCTCTCCTGCTAGGTGTACTCGACCAAGCAAGGCTCTCGCTTCAAAGCCCATATGGGTTAACACATTCAACAACAACCCATTAAGTTCTTGGCAATAACCACCTCGCTGATTAACCACCAGCTTTTCATGCAATGCCTCTTGAGACAGTTGAATAGGCAGCCCCTGAACCACATCAAAATTCTCGAACGGAATGGTTCGGTGTTGATGCTTATGGATCGCTATTAGGTTTTCGATTGTGGTATCGCTTGGTTGAGATAAACCAATTCTTGAAAAATATTCGGTGATTTGACGCTGTTCCATACCTAACCCCTGATTTGTTTTCATCACCTAATGACTGACGTCTTCCAAGCTAACAACGCTCAAAAATGACAAGGTGATTGTTTATGTTTTTAGATTGGGGATGATGATAGAACCTCAAGTTAACTTGAGGTAAAGCGATATTTTCAAAAAATAGGAAATAATTTAAAAATACTTATAAAGCAGTTGATTACGAAAGGTTAAACATAGACTGGCATTGCACAGATAAAAATAAGCACACCCAAAATACAGTGAGTGTGCTTTATCGAAATACTATTTACTTAAGTTGATTTAGTGAACTGACACCTGAGTAAGCGACTCCAGATAGCTCGGCCATTTCGCGATTCCACGTTGCCAAATCGTGAGGATTAAACTGATTCAAATGATCATGACCGCACGCTCTCGCCATCACTTGCATCAACTCCGTCGAGGCTTCGAAAAAGTTCTTTAATTGATTCGATGCCTTCTCGACATTTAACCGTTGGCGTAAATCGGCTTTTTGAGTCGCTATGCCCGCCGGGCAATTATTGGTGTTACACATACGGGCAGCAACACAACCTATCGACTGCATGGCACTGTTCGAGATAGCGACACCATCTGCACCAAGCGCCATCGCTTTTACGAAGTCCATTGGAACACGAAGCCCACCGGTAATGATTAAGGTGACTCTGTCACTTACGCCTTGCTTGTCTAGATAGGCTCTGGCACGACCAAGCGCTGGAATGGTCGGCACACTAATATGGTCACGGAACATTTCTGGCGCCGCCCCAGTACCACCGCCTCGACCATCCAAAATGATGTAATCGGCACTGGCATCAAGCGCAAACTGAATATCCTCTTCAATATGATTGGCACTCAACTTGAACCCTATTGGGATACCGCCCGTCACTTCTCGAACTCGGTCGGCGAAATTTTTGAAATCCTCGACGGTTTTTAGATCAACAAAGGTGGGTGGTGAAATCGCGGCGGTACCCGCTTCAATGCCACGCACCTCGGCTATCTTGCCAATGTTCTTCGCACCCGGTAGGTGACCGCCTGTTCCGGTTTTAGCACCCTGCCCACCTTTAAAATGGAAGGCTTGGACATTTTTGAGCTTAGATTCGTCGTAACCAAATTGTGCGCTAGCTAATTCATAAAAGTAACGTGAGTTCGCCGCTTGCTCTTCGGGTAACATTCCGCCCTCACCCGAGCAAATTCCCGTCCCCGCAAGCTCCGCACCTGTCGCTAAAGAGATTTTCGCTTCTTCAGATAACGACCCAAAACTCATATCAGACACAAATAAAGAGATGTTCAATTTAAGCGGCTTTTTCGCTTTTGGCCCAATAATAAGCTCAGTACCGACGGGCACGTTTTCCAATAACGGTTTGGTCGCCATTTGTGCAACCATCACTTGAATATCATCCCAGTGAGGTAATAGATATCTTGGGACACCCATTGAAGTCATTGGTCCATGGTGACCCACTTTGGATAAGCCATCTCGTGCTAATTGATGAATGAACTCGACCGTGGGCTCTTCTTTGGTTGCAGAAGCCGCCGGTGAGAGATCGGGCGTTGCCGCTTGGATATGAACATCGGGGCCTTCTTGACCCACTTGCTCAGCCGTAAACTGTTTATGGGTGCCATCACAAAAAGGGAGATTATTCGAATACTTACAGCGGCACAGGTAAGCGTCGCGGGTTTCCTCGGCCACGAAACTCTTCGGTTTGAAGCCCGTTCCTGCATGAGAACCATCACAAAACGGTTGGTTTTTCGATTTGCCACAGGTACAGAAGTAATACTCCTCGCCTTCGGTTAGCTCGACCTTAACGGGTTTGTTATCCGCTATTACTGGATTCTTCATAGTTCGTTCACCTTTTCTTTCTTATGATTTGATGACTGAAGCGATGACTTGCTCACAAGAGTAAAGTAAAGGTGAGATACGCGGCTAATTCAATAAATGAGCCAGAGAAAACAAGCTTAAAAGACAGCCTAAAAACAGAAGTATTGCTTGTTCAACACAAACAAAAATGGCCACCAAATCGGCAGCCATTGTGTTTTAAATCTGATTCCAAGCTAAACGGGAAGGGTTAATCAAATAACTCGATGACCAGCTTGTTGTCTTTAATCACTAGATTAGGTTCCGATGACTTGATCAATGACTCTTGAACCTTATTGCTATCCAATTTGTAAACCGGTGACTGAGACAACGCAAAACCAATCATAGAAACGGCAGGCTTAAGTAACTTCTCTATTTCAGGAGAAAGCTGCTTTCCCTTCTCCTCAAAGCGCTCAAGACGCAGAGATTTTAAGTAGACCTCACCACTCTCTTTGTCGTATTCGGGAATCGCGCTGAATTCGATATCCAGATCTAGCCCCATGTTTGGCATGTTAAACACTTGAACCTTTGCATTGGTATTCGCCAAAACAGACACACGCTCGGCATCAGCTCGACCAATTTGCACCGCTAAGTCATCAACCGCCACTTGCGCATACATAACGTTTTGTACACCCACTTCTTGCTCTAACATCACCGAATCTTGCAGGTAGTTCGTCATTTCTTGCTCAGTCACGCTGTAGCTCACACAACCGCCTAGCATCAGTGCAGAAGCTGCTAAAATGAACTTTTTTGCTACGTTAATTATCATCAATATCAGCTCTTTATCGTTAGTGATTAGCGCGGAGTTTACTGTGTGGTCATCCATAAACAAAACAGTAAAGACACGATATTCGTGAATACCTTTAATTAATAAGCATAAATATCAGTAAGTAAAGCACCAGATTAGCTTTCCCGCTTGAGATAATGACACTTGTCAGCCAAACGCCATCAGATTTGTGTGCTCGAATTAATTGAATTTTGCTTCTAAGCTTATGGATATTTAGGGGGCTTACTGAAGGTTTCATCATGGAGTCGAAACATGAAGAGTGAGCACAATGCCATCAAAAAGAGTATCACCTGAGCCAATAACTCGTTCTGTGATTCTGTTATGCAACACCGCATGCCTGCACCATAGTCAGTGGGTAGGAGAGCTGCGTCTCCATAACTGGGAAGCTCAAGTTGCAGAAACGACCGAACAGGCCATTCACTTACTTGATAGACGCGGCGAAAGCTACGCACCAATTGTCGTTTCTTGTCTAACATCATCCTCAATCGACAAACAGTGTGAGCAAATATCAGCGTTAAAGGTTCACTCTCCAAGTTTAAAAGCAATCGCTATCTGCAACCAACCACCAAGCCGCAACTTATCGCTCATTAAGCAAACCTTTTGGGATTATTACCACCTACCTATTGATACAGAATGGCTTTGTCGAAATTTAGGGCATGCGTATGGCATGGTCGACACCAAGCAAACTAAACCTAAGCTAGCCTCGTGCCATGAATGTCAATTGGTAGGGCAATCCAGAACCATCCAACAACTTAAAAAGAAGATAGCCAAGATCGCTAACAACGATTTTCCAGTGCTGATTCAAGGGGAAACCGGAACTGGAAAAAGCCTATGCGCGCGTTTAATACATGAGGCCTCAGCCCGCAGTCAAAAACCTTTCATCGCTGTAAATTGTGGCGCAATTCCACAATCCCTGATTCACTCAGAGTTATTTGGCTTTGAAAAAGGCTCGTTCACGGGTGCAAACAAACGCTACGTCGGACATGTGGAAAAAGCGAATGGTGGCACACTATTTTTGGATGAGATCGGCGACCTTGAGCTCTCACTACAAACTTACCTGCTCCACTTTCTTGAAAATAGTTCGATAGAACGACTCGGCAGTAATAACCAATTGCCCGTAGATTGCCGTGTAATTTTCGCCACCAACGTCAATATCGAACAAGCCGTTGCTGCGGGTAAATTTCGAAAGGATCTCTTTCATCGCATCAATGTACTTCCATTAGATCTAGTACCACTCAATGATCACAAAGAAGACATTGAAGATTTGGTTCGATTTGAACTGAAGCACAATTACGCATCCAAAACCAAACTGCCTAGTGACACCCTTGAGCAAATGAAACAGTACCATTGGCCGGGCAATGTCAGAGAATTATTTAACTGCATAAAAAGAGCGATTGTTCTTTCTAACTCAAGCGCCCTCTCTACCCGTCATATGGGGATTCAATTAAAAGACGCGTCGCCCGATACTGAGAGTGGCACTCGACTTTCTTCAAAAAATGTTCGTCGAGTGATTCAGCAACACCACTACAATATTTCCCAATCTGCTAAAGCGTTGTCTATTTCTCGGACAACCTTGTACAAGCTGATTAAAAAACATCAGATAGTAATTTAAGTCGCCTATCTAGCTAACTAAATAACTAAATAACTAAATAACTAATAAAGCAGCCTAACGAATTAGGCTGCTTTAGAGTTTAGTTGTACTCAATTAATGAAAGTGCTTATGGCTCAGGAACAGTAAATGGACAAACATCACAGGTTGCAATGTTGGATGTTTCCATAAATGCTTCTTGCAAGAACAGCGAGTCAAACGTTGCTGTCACTTGATTAGATAGCATCCCTGCAGTTCCGGTTGGTAACACATTTGGTGCATAAGTTTTACTTACTTGTGTACACACTTGACCAATCGCATCACCAAAGTTCGGTATCCACTCTCCTTCACCCGTTTTACAAGCAAAGAGCTCAGGGTCGGCACTTAATGCACTACACATATTGCCAGCACCACATGTGGTCACATCCTCAAGATCATCACAAGGTAAAGCAAAGTCGAGGTAATAACTGCTGTTGACTACTTCAGTAGGTAAATCAGAACGGCTCAAAGAGTCATCCTTAGAATCCACCAGCGATTCAATGGCCAATGGGATATCACCGGTATTACATATTTCAACATCATAGGTTTTCTTAAGCACAACTTGACCGCCATCAACCTCTAAGAAGCTATTACACACCTTAGAAATCTCAACCATCGGGCTCAAGTCTATTGGTGGACAATTGTAGGCCACGGGAGCTTGAGCATTCACGATAAGCCCATCAAGATCCACCGAACCATCTATGACACCGACAGCACCATTATTTACAGACAAGTAATTACCCATGAATGAGAATGACTCACCGACACTCCACACTTCATCACCATTACCAACCACTGGAAGCGCGCCTAAGATTGGTGACTCCGATAAAAAGGCCACTTCGTAATCACCATTGGTGCCTAACGAACCTGGACCAGTATTGGTTACCATCACGGTGTAATCGATGTTAAACATGCCATCAACCGTAAAGCTGGTTGTGTTACAAGTCGCCGCTATGCTGATGCTACATAAACTGAATGAACCGACAACGAAGTCAGCCAAAGATGCATCAATCGAACGAGAAGCTCGTGACTCAACTAAGAAGCTACTGAAACATGGAATATCTTCAATACCAAACTCATCGTTCAACAACGCAGATAAATTCAGACGTCCTTCAACAAAGCTCTCTGTCGGAATAGAGGTTGTTTCACCCGTTTTCGCGAGGTAGTCCCAACCTTGTACATTAGGTAGCGGTATTGCCCCGATAGAGTCATCATTTGCAATCGCACATATCTTATCGACACCGACTGCGCCACTGCCACATCTTGCACCAACGAAATCATTCGATTTAGGGTCTCCAGCCGTCTGGAACAGTCTGGTCATGTTGTCGGTGACATCACCATTATTTAAATCCCACTGCAACACTTCTATATACGGATTACCACCACTGGCTTGTGGGAATGAAATCAACACAAGGATGTCTCCATTGACATGCTGCCCAACAAAGTCGCCTTTGGTTTGTCCATCCGGTAACCCTACTTGGTCTTGTAGGAACCAGAATCCAATGTACATATCACCATTATTCGCATATCGGTCTGCACCAAAGTAAATCAGTAAATCGCCTTCGCTTTCAAAGGCAGCGGCATACGCATTAGTAAAGTCATCTTTCGGTTGTGGTGACGCCGTACGGAACGCCCAATTTGTAATGTCGGAATCATCTTTTGATCCACCTTTCCAAAAGATTTGGTCGATACCGTTACGGTCTTTTTCGAAAAACTCTGCAATCCCAACCATGCTGTTGGGATCATTTACATCGTCCCAATCAATACCACTATTATCACTGGTCGCATTACCATCAAGTTCCATCACATCAACAGTAGCCCACGCCAATTGGGGGCTACTAAACAACAAAAGCACACTAAGTAAATAATTTATAACCTTCATGTTCTCTCTCCATTTGTTCATACTTATGCTTTTAGGGTTTTCTGCCTTACCCAAATTAGAGAAAATCCTTTAGCAATTCGTAGGTTCGATAGAGCATATTCCAAGCCAAGTTCAACTAATTGATTTGATTGATGTTTATATATTGACGGAACACCTTTATTGGACGCTTTGTTATCATTTGTCCATAGACCAGAGATTTGACCAAACAATCAAGGACTTGGAAGGATGAACAAAGTGTCTAAGTCAGACATCTTTAGAGCTTTGATACGAGGAGAGTGATCTTTAAAAGGTACAATCACGTAGCCATTGCTAGATTATTGAATAACAAGCGGTTGAATTGACGGGTAACGGGAGGTTCAGATCGTGAAATGATAGGTGAACAGACGATGACACAACTTACGATATTCTACGATGGGACATGTCCATTGTGCGCAAAAGAGATGGCGGCACTTGCCAAGCATGATACCGAGAATAAGATTCAAACCATCGATATCTACAGTGAAGTCTTTTCAGACTACCCACAGATTGATGCCGACGCAGCCAACACCATTTTGCATGCACTGGATGAGAAGGGAAAACTGCTGCTAGGTTTAGACGTGACCTACCAAGCGTGGCGCTTAGTAGGAAAAGGTTGGCTATACGCCCCTTTACGTTGGGCGATAATCAAGCCAGTGGCAGACTGGTGTTATATTCGGTTTGCCAAGAACCGATATAAAGTCTCGTTCTGGTTAACCGGAAAGTCGCGCTGCGATGGTAACAGCTGCACAAAATAGCGCTTGGTTAAGACATACCACTTGCGACTTTGTAATACACCACACCAAACAGTGCGGCAAAAACGAAAACGGTAACCGCGACTTTTAACCAAATAAACTTCATGTTTTGTCCTTTAAATTCTGTTTACTGTTTCGCGAGACAAGTTACCACAACAAAACATTCGGTTGGGTAATGATTAATAGAACTTTGTAGTGAACCTTGATTCCCAGAGAGAACCTTTATGTCGGCAAAAGAGAGAAACCTTCCCACTCATCGAATTTCTAGATTCAGTAAGTTTGCCTCGCTGGCAACAAGGGTCGCGGGTAATGTGCTAACGGAAGGTACCAAGCAAATAGCACAAGGCAACAGGCCTAAAGCAAAAGACTTACTGCTAACGCCACAAAACATTGCTCGTCTAACCGATCAACTTGCACACCTGCGCGGTGCAGCAATGAAACTGGGGCAGATGCTATCAATGGATGCAGGCGATGTCTTAGAACCTGAATTAGCCGACATTCTTTCTCGCCTGCGCTCAGACGCAGATCCTCTGCCAACAAAGCAGCTCAACCAAGTGTTAGAAAGCGCGCTCGGGAGCCATTGGAAAGCCGAATTCCTTTCCTTCAACTTTAAACCTATTGCCAGCGCATCTATAGGCCAGGTTCACCAAGCCTATAGCGATGCGGGAGACAAACTCGCCGTCAAAGTCCAATACCCTGGCATTCGAAAAAGCATCGACAGTGATGTGGACAACGTTGGTACATTGCTCAATATCGTAGGGTTGATACCAAAGTCAGTCGATTACAAAGGCTTGCTAGAAGAGGCAAAAAAACAACTACATTATGAAGCCGACTACGCTCGTGAGGCTGACTATGCGACTCGTTATCAAAATGCATTAAAAGAGCACTCTCACTTCGTCGTACCTAAGATTCATACGCAAATCTCATCAGAATCGGTGCTCGCCATGGACTTCATTGAGGGCATCTCGATAGAGCAAATTGAAGGTTATGATCAGAGTACTCGAGATTTTGTGATGCACAGCTTGATCGAACTCATGTTCAGGGAATTGTTCGATTTTAAGATGGTGCAGACCGACCCCAACTTCGCCAATTACTTGTATGTGGAACAAACACGACAGATTGGCTTATTGGATTTCGGTGCCACCCGTGAATACAGCGCCCGCTTCAGTGATAGTTATCGCATGGCTTTCACATCTGTAGTCAATCATGATGAGCAGGGGTTAAACAAAGCCCTAGAGCAAATTGGATTTTTTAGCGAGACCATCCTCCCAGACCAGCGCCAAGCCATTCTTAACTTAGTGACTATGGCGTGTGAACCCATGCTTGTCGATGAAGATTACGACTTCAAAGCCAGTGGTTTAGCACAAAGGCTTCGTGAAGCAGGCACCATATTGAGCATGGAACAAGAGTATTGGCACACACCACCAGCCGATGCCCTATTCCTCCACCGAAAAATTGGAGGCATGTACCTGCTGGCATCTCGCCTTGGAGCAAAGGTGAATATCAGGCGCTTGGTGGAGCCCTATTTGCTAAGCGACAATTGACACTCAAGCGACAGCTGATACTGAAGCGATTCTGGTCTTTAAAGTGATCATTTTAAGTCGCTGAACAGTAATAACAGTTACGCCAACTAAAATGAGTCAGACTTATGAAACATTCACTGCTGTGCTCCACCGCCCTAATCGCGAGCCTAACAAGTTCATTCGTTTTTTCAGCAAGCTGCCCTGAGATACTCAACGGCAAACAAAGGCTGTTAAATTCAAACGAAGAAATTGAGCTGTGTGAAGAGTTTCAAGGCAAGACTTTATTGATTGTAAATACGGCAAGCCAATGCGGTTTCACGCCACAGTTCGAGCAACTTGAGCAGCTTCACCAAACTTATAAAGATGAAGGGTTCACGGTTGTTGGTTTCCCAAGCAATGATTTTCGCCAAGACAGAGGAAGTGAGGAGCAATCCGCTAAAATCTGCTACCTAGATTATGGTGTGACTTTTCCGATGATGGCGCGCGCTTCACTCTCAGGGGCAAACGCAAATCCAGTCTTTGCCGAAATCCAACAACAAGCCGGTATCAAACCAAAATGGAATTTCTACAAGTTCTTGGTCAGCAAAGAAGGCAAAGTGATAGCAACCTTCCCGAGTTCTACATCGCCAACCAGTAGTACCCTCAAAAATGCAATAGAGCAGCAGTTATGAGGTCAGATTACTTGGAGACAACTCAAACACGAAACACTATGGCCAAGCTCGGTTATATGGGTTTAATCCCCTTTTTATTCGGCCTACTGTTATCACTCACCGACAGCCAATTCTTTAGCTCGAGCGGCGAAACGCTCTTCATCACCTACAGCGTGGTTATCTTGAGCTTTTTGTCGGGCATTTTGTGGGGCAATGGGATAGAGAACTTCGAAAGCCAATCCAGCAACAAGGCTCTGATTCTAAGCAATGTTATTGTGTTGGCAGCCTGGCTAGCGGTGCTACTCGGTGAGCAGCAAGAGTTCCTCACCACACTGATTCTGATCTTAGGCTACATTGCGGTTTGGCGAGCGGAAAGGTCCATGAGAGAAGAGAACCAAAGTGAAGGTCCCGATGGCTATTTTGATATGCGAACCCGACTGACCTCTAGCGTGGTGTTGATGCACGGTATCGTGATGTTGACCTAAGCGCGTGATACCTGCATCTAAATAGACACAATGAAACGGGAACTAGACGATGAGCTGCATGACCAGACGAGGCTCATCGTCACCGAAATAATTGCTCTCTTCCTTGATGGTGACGAACCCCATCGACAAGTACAGCTCACAAGCCGAGTTGTTATTTGGATCAACAGTAAGCAACAGCTTGGAATCTTGGGGCAAGGTTCCTATCGCCTGCTGCATCAATGAACGGCCAATTCCCATGCCTCGGTAAGCGGTATCAACAGCCAGTGACAACACCCAATACTCTTGTTGTTTGTCGGTTGGCGTCATTAACACGTAGCCCGCAACCTGCGAATCCTGTTTCGCCACCAACAAGCCCTTCCCCCAGCAATCAAATGCCTGACGAAAGAAAAACAACGGATAGGCGTGATCGCCAAACAAAGCATGTTCAAGCTGGTAGATATCAGCCAGTTCTTGTTTTTCCGCACAAACAACATTCATACATCGACCTTAAATAGAATACCTACAACCGCGATTCAGCTACAACTGACCTTCAACTGAAGCCAACCAAGTTGGCAATTGCTCTCCAAACCAATTGATGTACTTGGAAGCTTGTGGGTTGTTACGACCGACTAATATATTCGTGACTTCTATTACGATCCAGCTTTTAGCGATGATCAATTGCTTTATTAATTCTTCACGCGGAATCAGGGTGTTATGGCAAAGATACTGTTCAACAATCAGCTCATAATCTTTCAGAGTACCCATTTGAAAGACGAGTGGCGCCAAGTCTATCGCGGGGCTACCAAAGCCAAACCTCTCCCAATCAAATAACACGAGTTGACCGTTATCTCTTCTTCCCCAATTTCCTTCATTGGAGTCACCCGAAATTAACGTGTCATGATTAAAAAGAGCATCACTCTGCGATTGAATGTACTTAAGACTGTCTTGCGTAACTTGAGGCAACTGTAGGGAAGATAAAGCCGATGTGGTGTCATCTGAACTCCATTGATGGTGCTTAACTTCGAATGTTGGTCGATATTGAGAACTGTGAATACTAGCAAGCTGCTGAAATACGGCACTTGTCGTTTGTAGCTCGGTAAGACAAACCGAATTAGGTATGTATTCGAGAAAAAGCTCACAACCATCGGCCGCAAGAAGTCGAGGCGTATTCACTCCATCAAGATACTGCGCTGCGTGTTGGTAAAAAGCGACTTCAACCTCGCCAGCCCCTTGTTTATGTATACAAGGAATTCCATTACGCTGAGTTAAAGAAACCTGCGCAGCGCCCATTTGTGAAAGGTCTTGATTACTCATAGCATCCTTCTATCCATGTAAACAGCAGAACGAACCCTACTGACGGCTTACCAGCAAATTCGCACCAGATAAGGCAAGAAACACAGAACATGCTTTATTAAAGCGCTTGGCCATTTGAGGTTTTGAAAACCAACTTCGTAGATATAAACCAAACGCCGCATAGATAGAAATCGCAAGCATTTCTAATACAAGAAACGTGCTTCCTAAAACAAAGAATTGAGTATTTACGTTCGCTGAAACATCGACAAATTGAGGAAGGAATGCAGTGAAAATGAGTATCGCTTTTGGATTACCAGCAGCGAGTGCAAATTCTTGTTTAACCAGACCAAACCAATTCTTATTTCGTTCGATATCCGCGACCGGGCTAGCTTGTGAGCGCCATAGGTTGAACGCGATCCATAACAGGTACATCGCGCCAAATAGCTTAATCATGAAAAACAACGTTTCAGAGGTGTAAAGCACAACCGCTAAGCCAGATGCAGCCAAAGCAATCATGCCAGAAAAAGCGAGGATTCTTCCTAGGCCTGCGACAAAGGCGGCCTGAAATCCGTAACAACGGGCGTTGTTCATTGATAACAAATTGTTTGGGCCCGGAGTCATGTTGAGCGCAAAACAAGCGGGGATAAACAGCAGCAACTTCCATATTTCCATTGGTATTTCCTAGTCTCAATATGCCAAGGTTGTCGTATCATTGAATGAAATATGACCTTTATAGCAGCTATTAAAACCAGTACCAATCCTAGTGTCGTATCCTTTCAACTAATTCTCAAAAAATTTCTCGTATTCTGGTGTCGATAAGTTTTCTGCAATCCCCATTTCGCCCACTATGTAAATGGCACTCGCAAGGGTTTCGATGGTTTGATTAGGCTCTCTATCGGGCACTTCACCAACAACAGGAACGGGCTGACGTGCAGATGTTGAATTGCAGACTACGCTTTCACAAACGATGTTTTGTTGTTCCTGCTGAGAAACTTCAGGTGGCTTGAAATCCGGTGAATTGAAGTCGGGAACAGCAATACCCTCACTTGAAAAATCAGAGGCGCTGTATGAAGCCGCTGAAAACAGAGAAAGGAGCAGCATCCACTTATTCATATATACCTCCATCGTTAGCATTCACTGAATTTATAAATACTATCTAATTCAAACCATTGTGAACAGTGTTTTATTATATTTAAGAGTGCCGATTAGAAAGCCCAGTGCTTGGGTGACACGAATTCAACTCACATGTGAATGCTTGCCTAACATCAACTTATCGAGAAGCGCCTGTGGAACTGGGATAACAGAGTATCGAATGAAGGCCACTAACGTCACTATCGCCACAAAACTGCCTAAAACAAAATCATGAACATCAACCAACACCAAGCCAAGCACTCGATCACAAATGATGGCAAGTATGGCAACACTCAGCGCTGCCATCCATTTACGATGATCATAAGGCAAGTACTCCATCTTTTGACTCACGATATAAAGCAGTGACAGTCTCACGGCGTAAGTACTGCAAAGCACCATCACAACGCCCCACACTCCATAAATCGGTGTCACAACAAAATAACCAATCGCAGCTAGAATCGCACACCCGCCTTGTATCCACATTTGCGATTGGCTTGAGTGACCGCTGAAACAACCAAGGTTTAGGTAATCCCCAGCGTTTTTAATCACACTAATCGCCAAGAGTGCTACGACAATCGTACCTGCATATTGATAACTGCTTGGCAGAATCAAAGTAATAAAACCAGGTACAGTGAGGATCATCAAACACCCCAACACAATGGCCAGATTAACGCCGACAAGCGCTCTGTCCGCACACTCTTTCTTACCATCAGGTTGTTGTAACATGGCCACTCGATTTGGAAACCACCACAGAGCATAAGGCTGCAGTAGCAAACCAAGAAGCAACGCAAACTTGCCACTGACCGCATAAATCGCAAGTTCTTCAACACCAACAAAGCTTGCCATCACCCAGCGGTCTAGCCCTGTAATCATATATATTGAAGCGCCACCAACTAACGTGGGCAATCCAAATTTCAGGATCTTAGCGGAGTATTTGAGGCTGCCAAATGAGCCCATCTCCTGCCATTGGTAACGCAGTAAACACAGCATCAACAACACACTCGAAACAGCGGCAGATATGAGTACACCATTGATGCCATAACCTGCTTCAAGCAGTACAAACGTCATAGCAGCTTGCACACTCGCCTTCATTACATTGAGCATGCAAAAGCGCTTAGCCATCGCATTCATTCGCATCAATGTGAGCGGGATAGAAATCGCACCATCTAACATGGTCGGTATTAACAGAAGTAGGATCTGATAGGGTTGGAACTCGACAGGAAGCATCAGCAACAACAGCGGCATACTAAGAGCAATTAAAGCCCCTCCAAGCACACAGACCAAGACACTCAACGTGAAACAGTTCGAGACAAGCTTTCTCTTTTCTTCGCCCTCAGCGACGCCAACATACCGATACATGGCCTCAACAATGCCAAAACTAAATAAGATCGTCCCGATGTCAGCCAGTAAGACAATAGCTTCTAAAGAACCATATTCAACCAACGTCATCTTATGGGTGATATAGGGGATCATCACGAGCGATATCCCTTTCATCATCACAATGCCAATGGCGTAATAGGCGGACTGTTTTAGTGACCCCATAGCAGACACCTATTCCTTACAATGCAGGCATTAGGAAACTCTTACAGTCTCCAAGAAGATGTCGTAACGTTCGTTTTTGCGGAGCCAAAACTAACGAGCGGATACTGTATGAGATGGCCAATCGGTTTTTTTGTAAGCCTCGATAATAGTCAGCGTAACCTTCCAGTATTCTCGCCTTTGCGATTTTGAAGCTGGAAGTGGGTAGATTCCATCGTTGACTGTCATTTTGATAATGTTGAAGAATGGTCTCTATAGACTGCAAATTTCTCAGTTTAAGACTTTCAGTTTGGGTAACGGAGCTCGCTCTCATCAAGTAGCCAACCTGCACCGAGTTCAACACACCAATCTGATGGTTTTCACTCATTCGAAGCCACAGTTCCCAATCTTCCCCATACTTGATGTCAGCATTGAAACTGTCTGTTTGAGAAAACACATCCGCTTTCACCATGACCGTTGATGTTCCAATCACATTGTTTTCAATGATGAACTCCAGCGGGTTTTCGATATTGATGAACAGCTCGTCTTGGTCTTGAAACTGCGACCAGTAACTAAAGCAATCGACTATCGCTTGGTAATCTTCAGTCAGGTGTTCGTAGTTAGTAAAGCTCATCGCAAGTTTTGGGTATCGTTGATGAAATTCGAGTTGGCGCTCAATTTTTTCTGGAAACCAGAAGTCGTCCGCGTCTAAAAAAGCGATGTATTCACCGGTCGCCTTTTCAATCCCTAGGTTTCTCGCTTGAGGCGCACCAACACCCAATGTGGACAACGTAATAATGCGTTCATCGTCTATAGAAGCAAGATACGTCGACGTTCCATCGTTGCTGTTATCGTCAATGACAATCAGCTCAACATCTTGATGAGTCTGCTTTAGTACACTGCCAATCGCTTTCGGCAGGTAATCCAAACAATTGTAGGTAGGAATAACAACACTTACTTTAGCCATAATGACGCCCTCAGATTTATCCTTTATATGGCTGACGTTGCATGTTCTATGCCGAGAGTGTCTTGCTATGAAATCACATCTAGATCAGCCACCTACGCGTCCATTCTCAAAATGACGACCAAACACAGATGTTCAAAAAAACTGCAACTCCAATTTGATTATCAATTTGAGAAAACGAGTTACCTCTTAAGGGGTAACCTTCGAAAAGCAATCAGAAAGCCCTCCAAAGCTACGATTCGATCTTGGTTCGTATCTTGCTTGATTGGTTATTACCTTGGCTTGATAGCTTTAGTCATATGGATTTGAGGAGTAAGGAATGAAGAAAGTAGCATTTGTGGCGCCAACCTACCCAGTACTCAGTGAGACCTTCATTCAAACAGAAGTCGACTCAGTGAAAACGTGTGGGCACGATGTTTGTGTAATGACGTTCAAAATTGAAAACAGCGAAAAACAGTTCGACTACGACATTGTCGAAATAGGCAAAAATGTTCGGATGGGTAAAGTCGCCAGCATTAACTGGATAGGGTTCATCAAGGCTGTCTCATTTATTTCTAAGCAAACCAGCATGCCCAAAAAGTCACTGTTCGCTTATGGGTTTAAATTAGCGCTGCAACTCGCGGAAAACGACGTCGAACACGTTCATGCGCACTTCTGTCAGCACACCACAGCTCACGCCATCGTCGCGGCAAAGCTGCTGAATATCACCTGTTCGTTCGTTGCTCACGGTCATGATGTTTACGAGTTCGCTTATGACATTGAACATAAGATTTCATCGAGTGATTTTGTGGTTGCAGTGTGTAAAGACATGCTTGCTGACTTCAACACCATGGCGAAAGGAAACATTAAACTCTTGCATTGCGGAGTTAATACCAAACAATTCCAACTCAACCCAAAAACCGAAACTAAACAACTTCGCTTTGTTTTCCTTGGCCGATTAGTGGAGCAAAAAGGTATCCACCATCTTATTGATGCATTGGCGCCGATTGCCGAACCTCTCGACATTCATCTCGATATCATCGGTACTGGCGATTTAGAGCAACAATTAAAGTTACAGGTCAAAGAGCAAGGGCTCACTCGAAACGTGACCTTTCTTGGCGCGAAACCTCACGAGTGGGTCAAAGGAAAACTATCGAACTATGACAGCCTAATCGCGCCCTTCTGTTTTTCCGAAACTGGGTGTGTAGATACAGGACCACTGGTTTTAAAAGAAGCGATGGCCGTGGGGACACCCGTCATTACCACCAACATAATGGGATGCAAAGAGATCGTATCACCAGAGACAGGTTTTGTGGTTAGCGAAAAGAACGTAGAGGAATTAAGAGAAGCAATTGAGCGTTTCGCGCAGCTAAGCAGCAACGATAAAGCATCGATGGGTTTAAAGGCGCGTGAGAGAGTGAAAGACAGTTTTAATTCGATAAAACAAGCTCAGCAATTATCTCGTTGGATAGAGAACCCAGCTCAATAAGGATTAACTCAGGCAGTAAGCATCACAAGGACTGCTACGCCTCACAAGAACGACTAAGCACCATAAGAAAACGGAGCACCACAAAAACAAAAGAGCGCTACATCCATTTGAAATGTAACGCTCGTCTAGCACTGCCTAATGATGGCGACTTATGCTTTCAGTAACTTTCATTAGCTTTTTATTAAGAAGCCTAGCTAGCCTGCTCGCAGTGCCAAAATAGACTCAATATCTTCGATATCACGATATTGAGCGAGTTGTTGCTCTTTCGATGAAATAGCCACAATCGACATTCTATCGGCTAATTCGTTACCTTCAATACCAACGTGTCCGTTCACATGGTAGATGGTAATTTTTGAAGCCAGCTCTTGGTAGAGCGCATACGCCGGCTTAATAATATCGAGGTTTTTGATCTCGCCGCCAGACTTAGTCCAGCCCTTTTTCTCCCAACCCGTTGCCCACTTAGTAATACAATCTATCGAGTACTTAGAGTCACAATAGATCGCTACAGAGAGACCCGCGTTTAGCTTCTCTTTTGCGAGCAAAAACGCCTGTTTAAGGCCATGCAACTCAGCGGTATTATTGGTACCAACAGGTTGATACAAGCCATACCACAATTCGGTTAATTGGTTGTTTTGGTATACCGCTAACCCCGTCCCTGCTTCACCAGGGTTTGGTTCACACGCACCATCGGTAAAGATCTTGATATCAAAAGGCATATCTGTGATTTGCTGCTCCGAAAGAGGCGGCACCTTAGCTTTCGTCGACTTACCCGCAGAGCTTGGCTTTGTCGCAGTAGAACCTGACGCAGACGACGTTTTACCACCGAAAGCAGACTCAGCCTCGTCTAGTGTTGGAAACGATTTATATCTCGCACCAGCAAAGCCATCGACTTGGGATTTACACTCATTCCAAGTGGTAAAAATACCCGGTGTACGACCTTTCCAAACCACATAATATTTCTTAGCCAAACTAACTCCTTACCAAAACCTAAATACACAAACAGTGAATCAGTACATTAGATGCCACCACGCTATACGTTGCAAGGTCTATCACTCTAAAACAGGTCTAAAAAAGCTGCGTTCATAACTCAGAATGCAATCAACTTCGTCTGCAAATTCAAACGCTTTAATACACTCAGCATCGCTCAGCGACTTAACCCGATATTCTTCGTAGGCAGCCAGACTTTCAAAGGTAAACAACGCCAATGCAATATTGTTCGCCCCTTCCGACGGTAAGAAATAACCATTGTGTTGACCTCCAAATTTAGCGACCAGAGGAATCCACATTTTTGCGTATGTCTCGAACTCATTTACCTTTTTAGGATCAATCACATATCGAACATAACAAGTAATCATATTTATACAGCCCTTAAATAATAGGAGAAACACAAAGCCTAAGTTGACATTGAAGTTGAAGCTCACGAGAAAAGGTAATCAACCGCGACAAGGTTATAGGACAAAAACACCGCCATGCTGACGCCGATCGTTAGCAGCACATTGCCTGTTTTCCAAATCAACAGACCTGTGACCACCGCGCCTATCAAGTATGGGTTCTCAAGGCTTGGCCAAAATGTTTGTTCAGGAGCAAATACAATCGGCCCCCAAATCGCAGTCAACACCGCGGGGCTTGAATAGCGTAATAGGCGCCTTGCGGTTTGATTGAGTCGAAGCGGGATTGCAGGCTCAAGAAACAGATACCGACTAAAGAAAACAATCGCAGTCATGAGGAATATCGTTAACCAAATCATCTCTATTTCCCCTCCACGATTGTCTTGTTACCGTTGTTTCGCTCTTGGAACGATTCACTGAAAAAGCCCGCTAACATACCGGCAATCGCTGCAATCATTAGCCCGCCCTCAATATTGTTAACCGACATGGCAACCGAAGTGACCAGTGAAACAACCACACACACCACGACGGGTAGAGTTCGGATTAATGGGAATACCAAGGCGATAAAGGTTGCTGCGACCGCGAAATCGAGCCCAATCTCATTAAGCGAAGGAATTTGACTTCCCGCGACAATGCCAACGAAACTCGCGATATTCCAAACAAGATAAAAACCACCGCCTACACCCGCAGCATACCAGCGATTAAATTCTTTCTGAGACTGCCCACTACAAATCGCGAACAGCTCATCGGTGAGCCAAAATCCGAGTAATAGACGCCAACTCGCAGGAAGATAGCTGATTTTGTCACGCATCGATACGCTATACAGAAAGTGTCTAGACGTGATGAACAGTGTGGTCAACAACATGGTGCCTAAACCAATACCCGCTTTGAACATACCCGCGGCGACAAGTTGCGCTGAGCCAGCAAACAAAATAGCCGACATCGCTTGCGCTTGAAGTTGATTCAATCCAGCATCTATCGCATATGAGCCCGCAAGAATTCCCCAAGGGATTACCGCAATGCTCAAGGGCATTCCCGCTAAAACGCCTTTCCATAACTGTGTTCGTCTATCCATTTTTTTACTATCCATATCATTCTTTTGTCTCTTCACATTCGCTATTCAATGTAAGAAGAGTTGAGTCGGTTCGATTGTACAAACTTGCTCGATTTCGCGAACGAATTAAGGTGTCCGATTTAGAGCATTTTGATGTATTGCCCCGGCGTGTAGCCATTGGCTTTTTTGAAGTGTCGATGAAAATGGCTTTGGTCGTGAAAACCACACTCTTGCGCTGTATCTGAAATGGTATGTCCTTGTTTCAATAACTTACGAGAAAGTCTTAACCGAGATTGGATTTGATACGCATGTGGCGGAAGACCAAACTCTTTTTGGAAAGAACGCACTAAATGGAACGGGCTTAAAGCCGCCAGTTTAGACAACTCTTCTAAGGACACATCGGCTTGTGGAAAGTCATCTAAAAACTCTTTCACTAAGACAAGTTGGCGCTGAGTTTTCCCATCAAGTTGGGGGTTAAGCGGCGATTTTCCATGTCGGCTAATCAGCTTAACCAACATCCCATACATCAATGTCTCTCTTAACAGGCGATTGTCGGATTCATCGATCGTGTTAAAGACCAACCTCAATTGATTAGCGAGTTCAGGGTCTTCAACAACCGCTCTTGGGAAGTAAGGCGCGCCGTAATTGGGTAGGTTAAGCTCTTGAGTGATCTTGGCAAGTTGCTCTGGGAGTGGATACATGGCTCGATACGCCCAACCGCCTTCAGTAGCGGAGTGACCGCTATGAACTTCGTCGGCATTGACCAGAATAATCGCATTTTGTGGCGCAATATGATGCCCGCCCGTTCGATAGAAACGCTGAGCGCCCTGCTCGATGACTCCCAGCGTGTAGCCCTCGTGGCTGTGGCGCGAGAAGTTCTGCTTTTCGTATTCAGCATTAAGAATTTCAAGGCCACCGAGCTCTTCGGTTATCTTATATTCGGCCTTTTCTTTAGAGTGTTTCTTGTTCTCCATAACAATTCCCAAGCCTGTGGATTATCGAGCGACTTATCAGTCTACTCTATAGTCTCTTTAAGCTTTTGTACAAAATTGCGTTTTTGTTTGTTAATACCGTTTTTGTCGTTGGCTTAATAACGCTTTCTAACTGGGAGGAAAGTCTTGGTCTATAACTAGTTGGCGAAAAATTGACAATAATTTAATCATACATGCCAATACTGTCTTCAAATCATCGGCAACAGACCTGATACAACATGAAAAATACACTGATCCTTTTCTTTTTCCTGAGCCTAACAGGATGCACTCATAACCAATCAAAAGCACTGAGCATGAACTCCTCGTCGGTCAATACGTATCCTCAATCCATGTCGAACCTGCAACTGTGCGACACCTTGTATTACGGGCGCTCAAGTAACCAGACTCTCGCAGCAATTGGCAGTGAATTCAATCGAAGAGGATTATCCAAGAGTTGGTGTGACACCGAAACCAATAAGCTTTATCTAACAAAGACAATTGATTGGGTTGCTGACCAAGTAGAAGACAAAGAAGATTCAGAGGAAGATGCATCTGCGGTTGTGTTGCCTGCGAACTAGTGTAGGCTCATTATTGTCACTACTCTTCAATGATAACTTCACTTAGCCGATACCAGCCATCCGGCTGCTTCCCCGTATTGGCCAAATTCAAAGGCTCACTATCGCGACTTTCACTCACAGCTATTTCGATATAATAACGACCGACATTCAGCCCTATCGGCAATGAAAAGTTCGCAATAGATTTATAATCCCCAGGGAGCCAAGCTTCGCTACTTGTACTATCTTTTGCAAACGAAACCACCTGACCGTTGCTGTTTACTAATCGATAATACGCATAATAAGGTTGGTATGTTGGTGCCACTCCATCGTTAAAAATATGAGCTTCCAGAGAGAGGTTTTTCCCCATCGACAGGTAAGCTGAATGACGAATCGTATCGACTCGAAAGCGATATCCAATTTTTAGCAACGCATTATCTAACAAATCGCGGTACTGTTCGGGGATTGGCTTCGATTTCAAGTTTAGGCTACTCGCATGCTGATTAATCGCCCAGTCTAATGAGGCAGCCACTTGAGCTCTTGTGTAATGTTGTGTGGCTAGCCAACCATGCATGTCACCACAGACTTCAAAACTAACCGGCTGGTGCTGCCAAGCCGTATCAAATATTGGTGTTTGCGAGTTTGCTTGTTGAATTCGATACGGGTAGTCATCGTTCATGTGACTCCAAGTAGGGGAAAAGTTATGCCAGTCACCCCAGCAATCGGCACGCCAGCCAGAACCTTTTTCTATTGCGTATGCGAAAGAATCCCCCCCGTTGATAAGCATTAATTTTGCAGTATTTGGGAATGCTGAAAAGTGCAGATCAACGAACTTATTTAACTGATGTTCTGAATACCTACTAAATAGTGGTTCAAGCTCTGGAAAGTTGCTGTTGTGCCACTCTCCCCAAGAACCCACCATACCTATGTCAATCTGAGCAAGCCGCGAGTCATTATCGTAACGTTGCCCATAAGCACTAAGTAATTTTTCTACATAGTATAAATAAGTTGGGTCATCGAGATCGGCTACGAAAGTTTTTCCATTTTCAACCCACTGCCCTTCGATACCTTTATCGATGAGCCATTGTGGAATTTTTGTTCCTGAGAATGGTTCATCAAGTGTCATAAAACGCAAAGCTACTCGCTTTGATTGCTTGGCATTCTGTTCAAGCAAGTCATCAATGAGAGAAAAGTTGTATTCACCTTCGCTTGGCTCAAGCTCACTCCAATAATACCGGTAGTATCCCATTCCCGAGACAGGATATTGCTCAAGAGTTAATACGGTACCCCACCCGTCGTGAAACGTTTCAACCCCCATACCTGGATTAGAGATAGGTGTATTGAGTGCCGTGATTGACGTCACTTTATCCCCTACTTCGTCAGCATAGGCGTATGAGGTAACAAAGAATACTAACGATAATAGGTATAGCCATGAGCACTGCCAGTTAATGACTTTTTTCACTTGTTTATTTCCTATCATTTATCACTCGAGTTCAACCCTTATAGTGATTGAAACCAGTCCCATATACCTAGTGAAAAGCTCTCGAACAGATCGATACCCAGTGCAGACTTTAACAAATACAATGCCAGTAGAGCGAGCATCCCCCCCGCAAGGACAAAGGTAGTTAGTAATACCGTTGTAGCATAGACTAACCATTTAGACTCACCTTGACGCTCTGCTGTACGGCGATCACGCCCACTCAACAGCACGACATAGTAGCGCTTGCCAAACCAAGGAAAGCTTTTACGGATATCAACGGAATGTTTTGCGACTAAGCCAACTTGATTAACTGCTTTTTCAATAGCTTGCCTTTGTTCTTCACTCAAGCTTTGTTGCGTTTCTTGCTGTAAAACTCGGTAAAATTGAGTCACTGCCCGGCTCTTATTAGGCTCATCCGTATCATTGTTTTTATTAAGACGATTAGTCACGCTTGCTTCCCAACATGTTATTGTAAACATCCACCGTTTGATCAGCGATTTTATGCCAGTCATATCGTTCTAAAAAGTGTTGATAGTCTTGTAGAGGCATCACACTCCTTTTCTGTATTGTCTGTGATAATTCATCTATATTTTTGACTGGGTAATAGCAATCAGATTCAAGTCCAACCTCACTGTTTGGCGCAATATCGCTAACCACCACGGGTAAGGAATATGACATCGCTTCTAGCAGTGCAATAGGCAGCCCTTCATGATAAGAAGGCATTACGAATAACTTAGCTTGAGAAAATACAACTTGTAGCTCCTCCCCTTTGAGAAAACCGGTCAGTATCACGCCTGGGGTGTCTTTCGCTGCTTGTTTTAATGAGCGACTGTATTCACTTTCATGATCGGAATCTCCGATCAGTACGAGCGGCATATCAAGCTTGGATTTTGCGTAGGCTTGAAGAAGATCATGGAAGCCTTTTTCTTCAACAAAACGTCCTACCGCGACAATATATCCTCGCGCACTTAACTGGTAGCGATCTAATATAGATGATACGACATCAACAGGCAGAGACTTAGCCGGGTTAACTCCATTATAAATAAGATGTGCATCATCTCTTTGATAAGATTGCTTAATAAGGTCATTAATCACCTCTGATATGACAATGACTTCATTGGCATATTTAACGGCAAAACACTCACCGAGCTTCAAAACAATCTTTGCTAGCTTCCCCCATTTCTCACGCTGATAATCTGGACCATGATGGGTGAATACCACTTTCTTTCCAATCAAACGTAACAGTGGCACGACTAACCCAGGGCCGATCGCATGAACATGCACCACATTCGAGCCATCCGTTAAGGTAGAAGATGCCGCAATAGTCGAGTGAACGATAGCTTCTAACGATGTCTTTTTCGGAGCCCACAGTGCTTTGGCCTCGACCCCTTTATAACTCCTCGTTTTATAAGCGACATAAGGAGAACGAGCGATAACCTCTACCTCAAATCCTTGCTTAACAATAAGAGGGTAAAGGTGCTGACAGTGAGTTTCGACTCCTCCTAATACATCAGGAATACCACGCGTCCCTAGTACGGTTACTTTCATGATTGCTCACCCAATAAATTTTGATACAAATCGACCAACTGCTGATGATGTGCTCTCAATGAATAGCGCGACTCTAAGCGTTGTCTTGCTTGTTCACCATAGTACTTTGTAAGCTTTGGCCGTATCGCAAACTCATCCATCACATTGGCAAGATCATGGGCATTACCCGCTTCAAATAAACGCCCCTCTTTTCCATCTCGAACTTGCTCAGGGATACCTCCAATATTTGCGCCGATAATAGGCTTCCCGTACGACATAGCTTCAAGCACTGACATAGAACAGTTTTCATAGCATTCCGAAGGGACAATAACTGCACTAGCTTGTTTTATGAGTAAATGTAAATCCGGCCCCGTTTTAAAACCTAGCCACTCGACCTTACTCTGTTTCCCTGATAGGGAGTCTGCAAGTGGTCCTGTACCGGCTATTTTTAATGGTATCGATTGATTAGACAACTCGTAAGCCGCTACCATTGTCGCCACGCCTTTTTCCTGACTCAACCGCCCTAAATATAAAAAATATCGATGATCTGCCACATCTTGCTGATCAACGTTCTCGTCAATGCCATTCACTATGACCTCAATTCTATTATTAGGAAGCTTACGACGAATGATATTGGCTAAAAACTGACTAGGTGAAACTATTACATCCACTGATTGATAGTTCTGAGCAAGCGATTGATACAACGCCTCCACAACAAGCAAGCCACTTTTAAACCATGATCCTTGTTGGCAACGATATCTTAAAGCGTTAAAAACACTTCCTTGTAAACACGCTTCACAGGTGTGTCCATCACGATACATGGTATAACTAGGACAGGCTATTTTAGTATCATGAGCGGTGAGCACCGTTTTACATCCGGCTTGCTTAGCAACCTTGATAATTGAGGGAGTTAGCTGGTGATAAATGTTGTGAAAGTGAACGATATCGGGTTGCTCAGTAGTAATCAACTCAGATAGCTTTTCACACGCTTCTGCGTTATGTACAAACCGCATTGCCGTTTTCAACGCGCTGAGTAAAGTAGCATTGGCGTGATAATCCACATTATCGACGAAACTAGCACTGTAATCAGATACCAAGTTGTCATTGTGAGCCATTGAAAAGTCGATAACCGAAAACCCTCGATCCATCAACATTTCTCTTTCTTGAAAAAAGACCGTTTCAGCGCCCCCCTTTAAGAAAAAAAACTTATTCACCACCAATACTTTCATGACACATCTCGCTCTAACACTTTATGTGACGGTGGTTGATTTGGGTCTTTAATGGGCAACAACAAACCATTTACCAATCCGGTTGAAAATACGGTCAAATTAATAATGCTCTGCGCACCGTCCTTTATTGAGCGGTTTTTAAACGCTTTAGCAGCAAAGAAAAGCATCAATGGCAACAGGCTAATGGTCAACAACGAAACATTACCCACCAGCAAGGCCAAAATTAACCAAGCAAGATAGCAAGCAAAGATCAACTCATTACGCACCACACTCACAGCTTTTCGAAAGTACACTTTACCAAACGCGCTCTTTAGCAATTCGCCTGACGCAAACAAATAACCACGATTCCATCGGTAGCGCAGTAACGTTAACGTCGGCATATCATAAGAAGTATGATGGAAAAACGGGGTATCCAAACGATGCAATTTGTAACCAGCATGTTCGAGTCTCATACCAAGCTCGGCCTCTTCATAGGCATGCAATGTGCGATGTGTAAGATAACCTATATCATTGATTGCACTCGCCCGATACAGCCCTCCCCCGGCTAAATGACTACAATCACCAGTAGGGTATATTTTGTGATGCCTTTGTTGGCGAGATTTAAATTCGTAGCTATTCGCTTCATCCATTTCAACCGTCCCCGCCACCGCGGCATAAGTCGGCTCTTTTTCCAGAAATGCTATAGCCGCATCAATGAACCCGTCTTGTAAACGCATATCACCATCCAATAACAATAGATAGTCACCAGTGCTGTATAAATAGCCAAGTTGATGGCCTACGCCGCAGCAACGATCATTAGCGTTGATTAACGTCACGACTTTAGCGCCATTCTCTAACGCAATTTTTTGCGTATCATCATCAGATAAGCTATCGGCAACAATGACATCATATTGATAATTCTTTAGCTGACTTTGAACGCTTTTAATCGTCGCAGCAATACCACCTTGTTCATTGAGTGTTTTTATAATCACGGTGATTCTAGGTAAAGAGCTCATAACCTTGCCCCCGATTGAATAACAGTCTTGCGTATGATTAGACTTCCGCCAAGTGAAAAATAGAAAAGGAACTGCAACATAGGCACCAACATTAAAATTTGGCTGTAAGGTAAGCTTAATAAACCTGCAAAACTAAATGCAATAAACGCAGGTTGCCACGAGAGCAATTGAATGTCTTGCATCGATAACTGCTCACGTTTTAGCACTTCCTTGGGCATCGACACCTTTAGCGCCAATAAAATTGGACATAAAAATAGGACTAACCCAACGACGCCAAATTCCCACAACATCATGCTTAGTGACGTAGAATCTAGAAGGACATTAAATATTTGATTCAAGAAACCTGGAGCTACCGAACTACCGTGGTTGGTTGCATTTAACCCATAACCAAACCACACGTTAGACCATCCATAAAGCTGACTATTATCCAACCAGAAAAATAGCGTGGTCATCCGCCCTAATTCTCCCGTTGGTAAGATGTAATTTGAGTCATATATATACTCTAAAGAATCCCAAAACACCTTTAAAGCACTGTGGTCAGGGTCGGTATCAAAAGCGCTTGCGTAAGAGGCAGCAAGGACAACTATTGCCAATAAAACTAACAATCCCATGGTACAAACCATAAGAAGCACTTTCTTAATATCCTTTTGCCTAACGCCGTAAACATAACTAGGACACAGCCAAACAAAAATTAAAAGTATAGGAGCAAGCAAAATGACGAACTTAACTTCACCAAGAACGCACAAAATAAACGCGGCAACAATATGCAGTATCATGTTAAGCCGACTAACTACACCATGCCTAAATTCAGACAATTTAAGGAGCATTACAAGTAAACAGAATAACCCTAATGCTGCCGTGTTTCCCCCGCCCATAGGGTCACCACCGAAAGTCCCTACCACAGAGTCCCACTTTTCAAATTCACCTTTCAAAGCGACACGTTGCGGGACAACAACTAAAATCTGATACAAGATAACTGGGAATTGTAGATAGAAAATCCAATATAGCATCTGCACCACGCGGTAAAGCTGCGACTCTCGGATAAACCCCAATAGTAAGCATAGAAAAATAAGCGACAATGCAAGTTCGTTCTTCCAACCTACAATGGTCACCGTCAGCCCATTTTGTAGAACTGTCGACGCTAAGATCAACGTATAGGCCCCCACCAACAACAATGTGAGTACTGTTTCTATATTATCTAACTTAGCCACCTCGTAATTGGTTTGTATCAATAACAACAAAACCATCGCAAAGGCAGCAACAAATGGCAGCCAAAGCACTGCGCCGACACCAGTCAGATACTGTACTAGCCCACAAGCAACTAACGTTACAAACGTGTATACCTGCAAAAACAGACCATTATTTATCTTCAAGTAACCTCCATCGTTCGACGAAGTCGCACAGCCGTTTTATTCACTTCAAAATAAATAAACAGGTATCGAATAGAAGACAGTAGGGCGAAGGCAATAACCGAGTATGCATAATCACTTATAAAAAATGGCAGCGCACCAAAAGCCAATACCACCACCATAAGTTGCTCAAGCTGAATGCGAAAGAAATACTTGGGAGATCCATAAACCAACTCAAGAACGGTCAATGGGCACACCGCTAGCGCCATAAACAAATACGGTAGCATATAGCGAGAAGTTGGCACTGAAGCGACCCATTCAGCGCTAAACCCTAATTGCATCACTATGGGGTAGAAAATGAAAACTCCAAGCACCGCCGCAGTCCCCATAGCAAAGAGTAACCGGCGCACCTTGGAAAATTCAGCGTAATTAAACTGATTGCGTCTAAAGTCGACAGACCAAGTGGAAAAAATAGAGTTTCTTACAGCGTTACCAATGATAACAATAGGCGCTAAGCAAAATCGGCTAACTACGGCGTAATAACCGGCTACAACAGGGCTGAACCACACGTTAATAAGGATAACGGGTAAATTATTATTCACCATCGCCAAAATCTCAGCGCTCCCAACTTTGACAATATGATGTTTGTGCTGACGGAAAAACAGTAACAAGGATGAAAGCGAAAATTGCTGTAGATTCATCACATTTCTTGGTAGAGAGTAACCAATACATAGCAACATACACACTAGCAACGATGCTCCCCAAGCCCAATAGAATGCACTCAAGTCTTCACTGACAACAATTAGTAACAACACTAACATCGAAATCGATGTTCGCTGTAAAGCTAGTGACTTCATTTTTTGATCTCTCAGCAGTAGATTCTCAGAGATCAAAACCCATGCATGTGCCAACGTTAACATCAGAGTTTGAAGAATGGGACGGTCAAACAAACATGCAATGCCCATAGAATAAATGACCGACGCACAAACACTAAATAACAAGCAAAAAGAGACATTTTGCCCTAGCTCGTTACTCTGTTGTTTTGGCAATAGCAGCTGTGATGCAAACGTACAAACTTGTGCTCCGATTAAGGCAATACTGTACGTTAACGCGTATGAGCCGACTTCCGACATCCCGTACCAATGCGAAATCAACCATATCGAACCAGCCCCAATTAACTGAGACAATATCGATGATGTCGCAATAGTGGAAATGCTTTTAAGCAAGCTCACTAAGAGCCCTCGATATTGAGTAAATCCATACTACCTTGAGCAATAAAACGCAGGGACTCTTCACCCACAACTCGGTCATCACTCACTTGATTGAGTACTCCAAAAGCTGGCTGGTCCAACAACGGCGACAACTTATTTAATTGATGCTTTATTTCATTCGCCGTATGTTGATCAGATTTGACCACAACAATCAGGCTATCCAAAAAGCGCAATAGGAGCTGTGCATCCTTACTATCATTCAGAGCTGGAAGCTTTATGATGACAGATTCAAAACGCTGACAAAGTGCCAACAATGCAGATTCACACTCTGGGCGAGCAAAAAAAGTTAATGGTGATTCAGCCAGGGTACCAGGGGCGATATAAGACAATCCCTGTGATATTGGCATTATGACTTGCTCAATATCGAGTTGTAGTGCTTCTTGTAATGATGAAGATTTGTTTTCATCACCTATTTGTACCGAACTCAATTGGCTAAACACCAAATGACTAAACCCAGCAATTTGCTCCTGTACGTTAAACTTAGGGGTACTGCAGTGACTGTCCGCAATAATATCTCTTGTAAATTCGCCTTCTCCACGATAATCCAAATCAAGCAGTAAAGTTGGTTTCACTTCACTGACCGCACCAGCTAATAATAACGCCGTCGTCGTTGCCCCTTCTTGTCGGTATGACGATACGACACCGACACACTGACTACTTAGGCGAGCTAAAGATAATGCGGTATAAGCGCCATTTCCGATCTCGTTGGCATATTGGTTGGAACGAATTTGCTTACCTAACATCCATGTCGACATCGGTTCACTTGTAAATGAAGGCATGTCAGTTAGTGGAATTAATCCAAGCTTTGCTTCCAGCTGTGCAAGAGTTGTTATTGTTTGCTTTGTGGCTGCTCGAATAATGACAACCAAAGCACTAACTAGCATTGTCATAATACTTATCATCACGACTAACAATGGCTTGTTGGGTTTCGCTGGACGCTCACTAGCCACCGCGGGATCATAAATTCGTGCATCTTGCTCTCTATACGTCGTATTAAGAGCATGCTCAGTAGTACGTAGATAAAGCTGCTCATACAGCGATTGCTTTTGAGTAAGATCTGCCATCAAGCCATCATAATGCTCACGCTTATCTGCAAGTGCAAAGAAGTCTTTTTTATGCAGAGCTAAGAGCGCTTTATAATGATTTTCTTTGATAAGTTCTGCTTGATATTTTTGCTGAAGCCCTAATTTCAGCTCATCAAGCAGGCGTACAGTTTGCTTGTGAATCACCTCAATTTCAGCATTGGCCTCAAGAACTTTAAGGTGTTTAGGTCCATATCGTCGATTAAGATCAGATAATTTCCGTTTTGCTTGTATGAGTGCAATTCTAAGATCTTGTAGCTGAGGGTGGGAGGAGAAGTCAGGCAACGAAGTGAGAGTCCCTGTATCACTTTTCATATATTGGCTCACCAATTCATAATTAGCTTGAGCAGCTAGGCGCCTCTCTTTTGCATCCGCCAATTTATTGGTAATAATCCCAAGTTCTTCTGTTTCAAAACCATCAACACCTCGGAAGGTCAGTAACCCCTCGCTTTGCAAAAATGCGCCTATTTCTTTCTTTTGCTGACTAATTTGTTGTTTGAGTACACCTAGCTGTTGCGTATTCCATTGTTTAGCTTGCTGGGTTTTTGCAATTTTTTGCTCCACCGTATAATCAATAAAAGCTTGTGCCACTGCATTTGCGATTGTTGAAGCTTGTTGTGCGTTCATAGATTCATAAGACACATAAACTAATTGAGTTAAGCGGACTGAAGTAAATGTTAGGTGTCGCTTCAACTCTTTAACCGCATGGTTAATGCGTAGCTCTCGAGACAGTGTCCAATCGCCATTGCCAGTTAACGTTGAACCATTAAACTCTTCATTTTGTTGTAGTTCCAACGCTTCAACAGCTTTAACCAACACGACTCTAGATTGCATTAGGTTAAATTGCGTTTCATAGTACTGTGAGCGAGCAGAGTCATAATTTTCGATCGGATCAATCGGAGAGACATTGTCCGGTTGCGCTTTAATCAATACTGTCGCAGTCGAGACATACTTAGCCGTCATCGACCAAATCACTGGCAGGCTTAACCCCGTTACTACTACTGTAACCAGCAATAGCTTAAGCCCATGAATTTTCAGAGCAGCCAAAAACGGTGCAAAGTTAACATTACTTTCTAAAGGTTTACCACGTTCTACCATTACTTTTATCACCTTAGAAAAAGCTCTTCTCAACAATAACAACATCGCCGGGATAGACCGAGTGTGTCATCTCGACTTTCTTTATCATTTCTTTTTTCCCTGAAGGGCGAATGTTAATATCACCTCTATCAGCCCGATCAGTGAAGCCACCGGCCATAGCAATCGCTTGTTCTACCGTAAGTTGGGGCTCATATTCATAGCCATTAGGGTTTTCAACTTCCCCAAGAAGGTAAAATTTACGGAACCCTTCCATAGTAACGGTTACCATTGGCGAACGAATAAATCCAGCTTTCAAACGAGTTTCAATATCATGCTCTATCGAGTCAGTCGTTTGACCTGAGAGCTGTACTCGACCTATATAGGGGAAATTAATTTCACCACGCTTGCCTATCTTTAAAGACATCGACATTTCTTTCTCCCCATACACCCAGATTCGTATCTGGTCCCCTGGCCCCAAAAGGTACTCTCGAGTCTCACTGTTAGCCGGATGGTGGCTATTTTCAAGAGTCATGGAAGTAGTATTTTTCACTTCTTTTTCAGGTGCTGTCGTGTTTGCAGTTGCGGCAAAACTAATACAGCTCATCAACACACAGTAACCTAATAGCAGTAGCTTTATTTTTTTCATCTCTAGATCTGTACCTTTAGTGTCAATCCAATTGTGTTTTTGTCATAGCCAAGTTGACGACTCACCGGGGATTGGGAGTTATCTCCGATGAAAAACACCACTTCATCCTCGTTCGAACGTTTACGGGCGAACTGATAGTTCAACTCAAGCCGAATCGACGGCCGAAAATCATACCCTAACGTGACCGACGCAACGTCTAGATCATCCTTTCTGTCATTCTGTTCTACCCGATAGTCATCGACTTCTCTTCCATAATCAACCGTAGTACTTAACCGCTCGACCCACCAATGATGTTTCCACGATATACCGACCTTAGTGTTAAGAATATAACCACCTTCTTCCGTTGGGTCTTTGACTCTGCGCCAACCATATAAAGACCACTTCGAATGCTTGAGTGGTTGCCAGTTAATATTAGCGTCCCAATTTAAACCACTGAACGATTGTGCCTCGCTGTTATTCGGAAAACGCTTGTACAACCATGCTAAATCAGTCTCTATTATCAGTTTGCCCGTTCGTTGGGACTTCAAACCGACGAGCGCATAATGTTCGCTCGAATCCTTAGCCGAATTTGCTTCATAGCTTCGTAGATTACTAATTAGACTGTATCGAAAACGAGTCCGCGATGAATACTGGTCGAACAATTCAGCAGTTATAGTATTTTCGTTCCATTCCTGCTCTTTTATATAATGGTAGAAGTCACTGGATGCGCTTTGAACTTCGCCCAACTCATCAAACGTTATATCTTTAACCTGCCACGCAAGGTCTAATTTCCCCCGCCCCTCAGGCGCTCCATAGCTATATCGTATCTCACTATTTAAGAACCGATTTTGTAACGGTGTATTCACTCCAAAAGACGTAAATTGAGTAGGATTGAAACCTTCCGTTAGCTCTGTCCCCCGTTCTTCATGCCCCCAATCTTGCTGGATAAACCAATCAAGACTGTGCTTAAGCCCGAACCTCAACGAAGATTTGAACATTAAAAAATGGTCGGTGTAATCATCATCGCTTGCACTGTCATAGCGTGAATAATCACCAGAATACACCAACACATAGCGGTCCTCTCCACGCTCGCCTACTACACGCAAGTACGGTGTTAATTTGGTGTAAGCTGATTCAATCTCGTTCATAGGGTTAACTTGGTATGTCACATTTGAATCCTGACCATACTCAGCGCCAACTTCTGACTGAACATCGATACCCGCTACTGAGATATGCGACTTGGGAGTAAGCTCTGCATGACAAACTTGGCTAACAAAACCAAATAAAACTACAGCGCTGATACTTAGTAGGCTAGTACGCCTTGTCACTAACAAACCCTTTAAATACCGTTAGAAACACTATTTTAATGTCCAACCAAAGCGACCAGTTCTGTAAGTAAACGATGTCATACTGAACCCGTTTACTCATTTTATCGACGGTTTCTGTCTCTCCACGATAGCCATTAATTTGTGCCCAACCTGTGATACCTGGCTTGATTTTGTGTCTAATCATATAGTTAGAGACAATCTTTCGATATTGCTCATTGTGAGCAACGGCATGAGGTCTTGGCCCTACAATAGACATTGTTCCCTGTAGCACATTGAAAAATTGCGGAAGTTCATCTAGTGATGTTCGACGAATAAACGCACCAAACTTAGTCACTCTGGGATCCGATTGAGTTGCCTGCTTAAAATCATCACCATTCTCCATCACATTCATAGAGCGAAATTTCCATACTTTTATCTTTTTACCACCCAGACCATAGCGATCTTGTTTAAACAAGATGGGACCTTTAGAACTGAGTTTGACTCCGATTGCCACAGCGCAAAGAACAGGCGTAATAAGTAACAAAATGAGGCTAGCTAAGACAATATCCTCGATACGCTTAGTCACCCCGCCCATGCCATCAAAGGGAGTACCGAAAATACTTAGCGTTTGTACATGCCCAATTGACTTAAATTGGGACGCAGAAAGGTTATAGCTGTATAGATCAGGAACCATAAAAGTATCAACGGTTGTATCAGATAAAAGAGTTAAACAGTCTATTATTCGCTCTTTCGCAACCATAGGTAACGCTATATAAACTTCATCAATCTCGTTGTTTTGTGCCTTTTCAATCAGCACATCCACTCTTCCTACGTAGCGAGACTTAATCATGTACCCAAATCGCTCTTCCCTTCGGTCATCATACAGCTCAATCTCGATATCCTGACTCCTATAAAAAGTCAGCAATTGTTTTTCCAAAGCGAGCGCCGCTGGTGACAATCCGACAATCGCGATTCTCTTTACCTTTTTGTACTTTTTAAAGCACTGTCGGTAGATAGCAAAGGCAACCACTCGAACTAAAATGGTTGATAACATAGCGCTGGCGAACCAAATATAATACAAGCCATTACGAAAGTGACTTATTTGACTTCCCACCAAATCCGCCACGTTATATTTAACGATTTCCATCGCAATCAGGGTAAGGAAGGCTGTCGCCAAAATACGAAGAATAGAAGAGTCAAGGCGTCGGCGAATATGAGTTCGGTATAAATGGCAATACTCACCAAACAACAAAAAGAATGTCGCGACGAAGAAAGCCCCTGCAACATCGATTGCAGTCTCATCAACAAATGCCATATTTACAATAATTGTTAAAGATAGGTTTATTAGCAAAAAATCTGTAGCTTTAAACAAGGGAGCATAACCGTCTTCTGCAATTTTCAGGGCTTGTTTTATATTCATACGCGAAAATACACCTCGAGACATATGGTTAACTGTATTCAATTGATATTAGCCAATTTTTGTCCATTTTTTATTCTGTGGGCACAGAAAACTATAAGTTACCCACTAGGCGTTGTGTATGAACGTGTTTATCGTCAATCTTACGATCGGCTTATCAATCAAACTAGCTACTATCATATCCTCCCTTCTCGAAGGACACACTACACCCTTTGAAAATTTTACAGAATACTTTCAATGGATTAATAACGCTGTTCGATACATCAGAAATGAGTAAACCAATGTGTAAAGTCTTTTTTACTTTTCCGGAGACGATTGATTAGGTTGCCCACCAAGTAGAAGACAAAGAAGATTCAGGCGAAGAAGCATCTGCAGTTGTGTTGCCTACGAATTGAGAAAGATACGTAATTTATCCTCATTCAATACGCTAGCAGTGCTTCTAAAAATAAAACGGAAGTAAACTCATTTATCTGCATGCCTTTGTTCACATCAATATGCATTCGCATTGATAACTGTTAACAAATAGTTAATCATCGGTATCCATTATTACTATAAGGAAATAACCAATGAAATGGATACTTGTTGCATTCGTCAGTGTTTTCTCTGTGTTCACATACGCAAAAGATTGGAAACAAATTCGCTTTACGGTGGAAGGGGCCTACCCACCGTTCAGTTGGACAACGCAAGATGGTGAATTAGAGGGGTTTGAAGTCGATTTAGCCAACGCCTTGTGTGTCGAATTAGAAGTAAAATGTATCATCTCAAAAACTGATTGGGACGGTATTATCCCGTCACTTTTAAGCCGTAAAAACGATGCAATTATAGCGGCTATGACAATTACCGAAGAACGTGAAAAGAAAGTTAACTTCACGATGCCTTACGCTAAAGTTCCCACTCGTTTTGTCATGGAAAAAGGGCGTGAAATCAATATGGATGACGGCAGTTTAAATGAACTAACAATTGGAGTTCAGCGCGCTACCATTGGTGACAAATACCTGTCCGAGATCTACCCAAATGTAGATATCAAGCGTTATGGATCATTCGACGAAGCCTTTACCGATTTACTCAACGGGCGCCTAGATAGCGTGTTTGGTGGTTCTATGGGACTCAATGCGGGCTTTCTTGAAACGGAACAAGGTAAGGACTATCACTTTACGGGTCCTAAGTTTACAGAAGAAAAATGGTTTGGGCGCGGTATTGGTGTAGCTGTTAGAAAACAAGATGATGAATTAAAAGATCTTATCGATAGCGGAATACAAAAGCTGATCGACAATGGCCAGCACCAAAAAATTGCGAGTAAATACTTTTCATACAGCATTTACGAATAGTTTGGTGGCTTTCAAACAGTGTAGACAATGATTGCTTGCACTTTTTGACAGGCTTTGGGGTGATAGGGTTTTGAAAATATTGAACTGGATAATCTGAAAGATTTAGACAATATTTGAAGAAACGATTTAAAAAGCTGCAGATAGCAAAAAGCCGCTCATAATGAAGTGACCCCGTAAAGTTGGACATTTCTGTTAAGCGGCTTTCAAGGCCTGAGTTCGATATTCTATCGGAGTCAGGCCTTTTAGTTTCACTTTTATACGTTTGGTATTGTAGTACTCGATGTATTCTTTAATCTGCTCTATCAGAGCATCTGCATCTTCAAAGCTTTGGTTGTGATACATCTCGGTTTTGAGTAAAGCAAAAAAGTTTTCAGCAACAGCATTATCCAAGCAGTTACCTTTTCTCGACATGCTTTGCGTTAACCCACTCTCCGCTACCTTTTTCTGATACTGTCGATGGCGATATTGCCAACCTTGATCGCTATGTATAATTGGCTTTGAGTTGGGTTTAAGCGTTGATATAGCTTCCGTCAGCATATCTGTGACAAGCGGCAAGCAGGCATTTTTGGCCACTCTATAAGCAACCACCTCCTGAGTAAACAAGTCGACAACGGGAGATAAGTATACTTTCTGCTCTTTGACTTTGAACTCCGTGACATCAGTTACCCACTTTTCATCGGGTTGAGTCGCACTAAAATCTCTTTCAAGAACGTTGGGAGCAGCTTTTCCTGACTCTCCTCGGTATGAACGATACTTTTTAATCCTGACCGTCGATTTAAGGTTGAGCTGAGCCATAAGCCTTTGAACCGTTTTGTGATTAAGCACGAACCCCTGATTCTTTAGTTCCAAGTGAATACGGCGGTAGCCGTATCGCCCCTTATGTTCATGATAAATTGACTTTATCAACCGCAGCTCACGTTCGTAGCTATTTTGGCGCTTGCTCGTTTGAGCCTGATAATAAAAGACACTTTTTGCCAACTGTAGAGTGTGCAGTAAGTGCTTTAATGGGTACTTGCCTTTAAGAGTTAGAGCTATGACCGCTTTTTCTTTGTTCGACGGTTTTTTTTCTGCTCCAACTCTTCCAACTTTTTTAGAACGGCATTCTCGGTTCGTAAGTAGACCAACTCCTCTTTTAGCTCCTCAAGTGTCATTTCATTATCAGGCTTAGTGGTACGTTGAGGTTGCTGTTTCATTGAGGGTCTTCCTTTCTGGCGCATTTCGAGCCCCTTGATACCGAGCTCATTAAATCGTTTAAGCCAGACAGAGAGTATTCCAGGGGATGAGAGGTTTAATACAGCGCTAGTGTGCGTGAGAGACCATTCATTCGTCCACATTAAATTCAATGCTTTTCGTTTTGTTTGAGCAGTCGCGGCATGATTAGTTGGTAAAAATGAATCAGTACCATGGATGGCAAAGACTTGAGCCCAATACCGTATCTGCCTTGAAGAAATTGAATATTGTTTTGCTAAGTAGAGAGATGACGTGCCATCTAAGTATTGCTTAGCAATGATACATTTTAGCTCTCGGCTATATTTGGACATAAAAAGACCCCCAATAATTGGTGTCCAACTATTGGGGGTCAGTTCATAAAGAGCGGCTTTTTATATGTGATGCTTGCAAGATAAGTCAGCATAACTCGAACGAACCATCAAAGACTTACAATACTATTTGCAATATAAGTTCGCATAACATTGCATCGAAAGTCTGCAAATTTGAACAACGACTAAGATTCAACGTAGTAAATTTACCACGATCCAATTAATCCTCTAGCAGACAGAATCGCTTGGTGATCACAACATAATCGACATGTGTGTAACAAACTTTTGGACAATTGTGAGTTACGACTCATAGAGCATTCTAACGTTTCAGATTACTTTTAGTATCGCAACCATTGGGCCAGCCTACATGTGGCAGACCAACTTTCCTTGTCCACTACAATCATGCCTTACAAACAAAAACGCCGCAGCGAAAGCTTTGGCGCAAGTACTAATCAAACTTTATCGATTTTAGCGCGGTGTACTACCGCGATTTTTCTTATATAAATTCTACCGTCTAAACTTCCAATACACCCCATCTCCAGCTTGTATTTCAGTCAAACCCGCTCGATCAGACGCCCTCATACTATGATGAAGAATATTAAAAATGTCAGAAATAACAGGGCGTTCTTCAGCGTAATATGAATGGTCTAGAAATCCGGTACCAACATTAGTCGCATCGATGGTTTCAACTCCATCTAATACCACTAAGTTTTCTCCAGCATCCCCTGCCCTTGGGTAACCGGCATGCACTTCACGCGATACTTGAAGGGGTATATCTTCAGATGAAGCATATAGCGTTATTGGGGTATTGGACTTAACCATTTCAGGTGCTATATCTCTCTTAAACACATCGGCGTCTATATCTGGTGCCGCTAGGATAACTTCCCGAACCTTGCCTGAAAATTCAGGGTTACTCCTCATCAAATCAACATAAGAGCGAGTGAGAGCCCTATTTCCCATACTATGAGCAATCAAATAGATATTTTCAGCATCAGACTTTTCAACAACATCTTTCAAGAACGCCGTAATATTTGCTTGAGTCCACTGTACATTCACCTCATCTGACGTGTACTTCAACATTTTCCCATGTGAAGGCCAGCTATAAAATACCGCTGCTCCGTCGAAGCTCAGGTCATAAACCATTTGGGCCGTTCTTCTCGCTGCATCTGAAAACGTCACATTGTAGCCATGCACATAAATGAGCAAATCGTTGTCACTTGATACTCCCACTCTGCCCTTTAACTTCTCAAAGTAATTTTCTTTTTCGAACTGCGAGATACTTTGTAAAATGACATGCTTATCTGGATCTTCAGAGAATTCAAACTTCCACCACGTGGGTGATTCCAACGCACCAATTTCATGATCTTGAGGAATAGATACTTGAGTAATACCGTAGGTCACATCCGCGCGTTCGGCACCATAATATTCGTAAACGTCTTTTTCATTATCGATTGCGCGATCTGTAGCAAAGAAAACATCAACCATAGTATATGACTCGTTATCTTCAACGGGTTCCGTCACTACTGGTACTGAAGAAGCACACCCAAACATCACGATGGATACTGTCAAGACCGTTATTAGCTTAAAATTTTTCATACCTTCAATTCTGATTACGAATCAAGCTGTACATGTTCTTATAGTATAGTTTTCACGACTTTCCTTACCTTATTATTAATAGTGTGATGTTCAATTATTTAAGACGTCACTGGCTTTGTTGCGTAATTAAATTTAGAGATAGAGCCAACCCGTTTCGCTTGTTTCTTAGTCAATACGACAAGTTTCAGGCATACCTAACCCAGTAAGCTTGTTCAACGCTTTTATCATCGCGTAAGTTTCACCCACCTGGGCATTGTAATTTCTTAAGCTCAGTTTCCCTCCTAGCAACTGTTTAACTCGATACATCGCTGTTTCTGAGAGTGAACGTTTGTGGTATCCATACCGCTCTTTCCAATACTTATTTGAGTCGTATAATTTCTGGCAACCCACGGCGAAATTTCGAGGGTGACCACGCTCCCAGAAGGCAGCCCCTTCTCTTGGGGGAATAAGCGCAATAGCTCCCTTAATCTTAATAGCAGCGTGACACGCTCTCGTGTCGTAAGCGCCATCACCAGACACCTCAAGGATACTTCGGCGTGTTTGTTTCAGTAAGTTCGGGAGTACTTCTCCATCTGTAACCGTCGATAAACTTAGCTCGGCGGCAATGATCTCATGAGTGTTGGTATCGACTGCAATATGCAGCTTTCGCCAGACTCTACGCTTGCCATCCGTCCCATGTTTTTTGACTTTCCATTCACCTTCGCCATAAACCTTAAGGCCAGTAGCATCAATGGCTAGGTGCTGTATCGCTCCTCTCGTTTTAGTCTTAAATGAAACCTCAACTTGCTTGGCTCTACGACTGATGCAGGTGTAATGCGGACAACTTAACGGTACATGGGCTAACCTAAATATCGAGTCGATAAATCCTTGCAGCGCTCTCAATGGCATAGAAAAAACTCGTTTGACCATGAGTGCTGTCGTGATAGCTAAATCACTGAACCGACGCGGCCTACCGCGCTTATTCTGTTTGCTTTGCGCCCATCCGCTTATTGCTTCTTCATCAATCCAAAAAGTCAGAGAACCACGGTTAATGAGTGATCGGTTGTATTGCTTCCAGTTGGTTGTTTTATAACGAGGCTTAGGCATAGGACTACGAGATAGAGTGGAGGTAGCTGATCAGATCGTAGGTTCTTGATTTAGTTCCATTGAATTACGCAACAAAGCCGACGTCACTTGCCATTAACCCCGTCTTTTCAGTGTTTGTAATATTCAACGATGGCTTTTCTGGTTTCAGACAGTACGTGATGAGCCCGCCAAGTAGGTTCAACATAAACGGTAGTGGATTAGGAGATTTGATCAGATAGTTAGAGCTCTAGGCATGAAGTAAAACTAGCCAAATGATAGTTTAGTATGTTGAGAAGCTGACCAAACGTAACACCGAATGGGGCAAAAACGAGTTAGAAAGTGCCACGGATAAATTTCAAGTCTAAGGACGCTTCTTGTCTAAGGGCGCTTCTGGGCAAAAATGCGCTAGCTGAGATCAAGCTAGTATTGTGATCATCAAGCGCTTAATTACCGAAGGGGCTTGTCAAAATTCGATAACTAAGAGCTTTCTTTACTTTCCTGTACTCCACCATCATCGTCGGCTACGGTTAAACATATCTTTTCAAACTGGTTTAACGTTGCTTGATCTACAGCACCACTTTCGTATAAGTCGTTTACTGTCTCATGCACCATATTCAAAACATCACTCATCTCATACTCACTTTACTACTTAGAAAAATTTTGTCTTAACAGTTTAATATCAACATGCCCAACAAAAAACCATCAAGCCTAAACATGATGATTTTGATTCTTAACTGCTTGTTCAGCAGGCAGGTTGCTTTCTTCCTGGCCTATTCTTAGCTGCCTATGCGGCAGGACACTGTTGACAGGTAAATGGTATGACCCATATACATTTCTTAGCTGCCTATACGGCAGGTCACTGTAAACTATAGTCACTAAACCGTTAATGCCACTGGTTTTACATCACAAAAGTCTAAAATACCCTTTTTCTTCTTACTTCTGTAAGCCCTTGTTTTTAAGCCTCTAAAAAAGATCTTTAGAAAGAGGGTCAAAAACGTAACTCAGGTGCCGTGCCTTTTCTTTCTTGATTGGTGGCTAAACCATAGCTATTAAAGTTTGCTGCAACACGCTCACCGACAAACTCCTTTTGCACGAACAAAATATAATCTTGCGCTGATGAGCCGCTAGAAACTGGGATTCGATGAAAACTATCGATGACCCGCTCTTCATTAGTGACTGGTAATGATGGTTCAGCATCAAGTAATTCGGCTCTCGCCATGCTACGTTTGATTCGACGTTTCTTGGAACCCAGAAAACTTTTCCCAATCGTTTGATTACGGGTAAACCTCACCTCTATCGCATTATCTGGCACCTCACAAACACTGGAGATCTCAAACAAACCTTCATTTACCATCAAAGAAAAATAGGGCTGAAAAGAGAGTCCAACCATCATCTCCTTATCTTCGGCAACAAAGGCAATAGTTTGGCCGACTGTCGATTCATTCCAATCAGGAAAGCTCACACCAATCCTATTCATGGCTTGTCGGTTATTGACCATAAACAAGTGCATTTGGGATATACACCGTCCTGCCAATAATTCATGGTCGGTTTGTGCAGGCATGTAACGTATTAAGAAATAGTAACGCTTAGTCATATCTATCCCTTACTTCGCTTTAGAGCAATTGAATAGGCCGCCTTTGATCAAGACAGACATGATGAAGTGCACATCATTTGGGATGACTTGAGAAGCTGTCATACTTTCAATCCAGCTCTCTGTATTTCTGAGTAGTTGGTAGAAGTCGTTTCCATGCGCTGAGTGTCGCCTTGCTATAACGTATTCTCGGTCTGCCCCGTATTCATTCACTCTTAATGGCTTATCTGCTTCTTCATGCCACCAATCGTCAATGGACTGCAACGCTGCACCAATTTTTTGACCATGAAATGCAACAGTTTCCTTTCCGTTCAATAGTTCGACAGTAGCTAACTGCTTAGTCGGAACACCATCTTCTCGGCTATCTAAAAACTCTTGGCTTGGGTAAACCTCATCACCCCATCCAACTCCAATTTTAGCTTTTACATCCATATAGAAATATTCGGTTGGATCGGAAAGGGCTTGCATCAAATAGGCGGTGAGTTTTTCTAGACATTCTGCTGACGCTTCATCCCAATGACCATACCAAGAAAGCTTTGTTGCGTTTTCTACAATCAAGGTTTGTGAATCACTGGTGGTCACTTCTATCGACAGATTGCGACACTCTCTGTTTCTCCAAAGCCAAGTGCCAAGCAGGATGTTCTTTGCGTAACGTTGAGCGAGCTCCTGATAACCATTAAGCTCATTATAAGTTGTTGCTAGTAACGAGAGTTTACTGCGCACTTCATCGCCACTACAGATATCTGGGGTTAGAGAATTGGCTCGAATTCGAAGAGGGAATGCACAGTAGATATCATCAACACCAGGCTTTACGTAACACTCTTCGATGAACTGAGGGTTAGAGTAAGCTAAATCTTGTGGAGCAACACTCTTTGCTACGAACTTGCCCCCTTTATACGCTTCTGCATAAGCACCTTTTGGTGCGCGCAACCTAGTTCTATCAATTTCAAGGGGACACATCTCACCACTTTTAGATAGATAGTAAAAATATGCTTTGCCAGCAGAGAGTGATCGAACGTAGTTCAGCTGAGTGCAAAGTTCCATAAACGATTAATCCCTATAGTTTTTTATAAGAATAGTTTCGCTACTGTATTCTATCGACCAAAAGGCGTGGTTTAAAAAGTGATCTCTTCCACTAAAACGCACTTCTATCGGGTTTACTCGCTGAGCAAGCCCTATCGCATTCTCTGCATAAGCGTGACAACTGGTGATTGAGTTGCCCCGTTTAGTTGGTTGTTCTAACAAATGGTAGCCAATAGAAACTGGCAAATTATCAGCGTCTTTAGTAATAAAACGCTCTAGCTCATCAAAATCACTCGGCTGGTTTTCACTTGGATATAACCATCGCCCGTATGCTGGTAACCCTTTTATGACGTGGAAAAGCTCACTCCTGCTGGTAAATGTCCTTAGCCACTCAATCTGCGTCGATAGCTGTGGTTGGTATAATGCCCCTCCGGCGAAAGCAACGGGAAGTGCCGTTTTAAGCGCGGACTTAAAATCTGAAATTCGGCTGTCGCTATGGACTCCGATAACTAAGTCTATTTCTAGGTCCGCCAATCGTTCACTACGAATGGTTGGTCGCTTAGCGTTCGAAACCGTTCGCGCTTTCGCGACTGAGTTGGGTTCGGTAAGCTTCGCTGTCGGTTGAATCTTCTCGCTTCGAACATAAAAAGAGAAACTCGAAAACTCAAACGGGGAATCACAATTAACTAGCTTATTAAACTCTCTTTGGTAATGGTGCATGAACCCCCAAATAGCAGTCAAAGAAGGAGCACCACACAGATATGGGCTACTCATTGCGACCGCATCTTGCACTCTCATTGATGACAAATAGATATACTGCTCACCCGTTACCTTATCTTCATTGCCATTTGGTTTACTGATTTGTTCAAGTACCCATACGATTTGGGCTTTGACGACCTGCATAAGCTTAGGGTGATAGGCAAACTTCGCGGCATACTTGTTATTCTGAAACGTGAGATGCAAGCGACGGTTAAACTCACTAGCTAAGGAGCCTAGATCCGCTTCTGGTCGGGTCAAAAAGGCTTGAGCTAAAGTGTCATCATGTTCCAATTGCTGTTGGTTGGGGGCAGCGTCAACGATATCTCTTAACTCAATTAATGGAAGCATCCACAGGGCTATCTGCTTTCGCAATATCTTACTTCTAACCTTACGAGCGCTCTCTCTTTGCTTCTGTGTTTTTGATGGTTCTGATCCAATTAAGTGGTTTAACACCTGACAAATTTTAGCGTTAGTTACCTGATAGTCATCAAAGTAGTGGCCACTCTTTTTGCGACTTTCAGTTAACGTCCCATCCAACGCTGGTTTGACGTCTAGCGGATAGTTTAGGACTTTCATATGCCCACCTAAACTGCCACACAGATTCCCGATACTTGCCGAGTTTGGCAATGACGAAGACACAAAGCTGAGCTTACTTTCTCGACTTCTCGATCTCACCTCTAACTCGCTCTGAATAGCATAACTGACCACAGGGGTGACCGAGACATAATCATCCTCCCATGGAAACCGCAGTTGCTTGCTGTAAGTGCTGACACTGTCAGGAAAACTATTTTCAGGAAGTTGTTCTTCAATTGTATGTTTTAAGCGAGCAAGTGAATTAGCACCTAAACCAAATTCTTTGAGCAGTTCAACCCAAACAGGGGTTTCTTGCTGAACAAGTGAAAGAAGACTCACGGACTGTGATTGCCAGCGGAAAGGATTCAATAACCACAATGTATGGCGATACACTGCAGAGTTATGCGCCCACCCCAAGCTTTGCTCTAATACTGAGCTTGAGATAAACGCCTCGGTTGTAGCAAGAGGTTGTGCAATTATCCGTTGATCTTTAACTCGGCAGTCTGGAAACTTAAGGTTATGAGTGTGGAACCATTTGATCTCATCAAGGGATGCCTCTAGGTTCTCAGCCGCTTTTAAATGCCTTTTAGCACGAGCAACATCCAACCAATCCGAGCATCTATCTGATCGATGGCTTGAACTGAGATTGAGCAAAATCGTTAACGCTTCTTTTTCAAATCCTTCAACACAGACATCTTCCGTATAAGGCATGAACATCTTCTTTAACGTAATCTGCTTTACTGCCTCGTCTTCGATTGCTAATAAGTCACTTAATTTCGTCATAATTACCACTCAGGTAGATACACACTTAAACCATCACTTTCAGAGCTCATTCTAGTCAGCTTTGTTTCGATGACACTTCGTAAAGTAAACGCCGACTCGTGACTCGCTATCTTTGTATGCATTCGCGGCCTGACAGCGGCTTTAATCTCACCAAATTCATACAACCGATACACTTCATCCGTTGTGCAAGAGAGCAATGTAGAAGCTTCTAAGGGGCTGAGCAGTACATCACCGATATTTCCTTTGGCACTTGAGGGCACTGTTGCTACTAGCTGTGTAAAGTAAGCTAACACCTGAGTAAGTACGATATTGTGACTCAGCTGCCGACTGGGTAACTGACGGCAATCTTTAAGCAGAGCACCAAAGGCTTCATTGAAAAACACCTTCTTCCAATCTTTTACTCGCACAAGTTCTGACTTCTCTTTCAAGGCATTGAGGTCTTGCCACAGTGCCGTTGGCCAAGTGCCACAATATTCAATGAATGACTCAAAACTGAGATCATCATCAAACTCACCATGGCGATTTACATACCAAAGTAAAAAGCCATAGCGCTCAGATAACGTCATTTCTGCCTTCAGTAATCCCAAGGGTTTTGCATCATTTCCTGACAACCATCGAGCGACCAAGGTCTCAGCCTCTGGAGCGTCATCTACTGGCGAGTTTCGGAGTTCATAACCGCATTCACATTGGCCAATACTCTCGGTACTTTGGTATTCAAGTCTCGATTTACACTCAGGGCAGTGATGAACCAGTTTACAGCCATGGTGTTCACAAGCTTGGTGAGAGATAAATTGCCACTGCTGGCGAATGTAGGGTGCTTCGTCAATACACAGAGGGCAAATAGGCGTAAAGCGTTTGCGAAGAAAAGCATAAGGGTAATCAGCCCCGAACCTATGAACAGCTTTGTATTGCGGAGAGAATTGAGCTTTTGAATGTGATAACGCTAGGCGCAATACACCAAAGTTATTGAGCTTTAATTGGTTCTCAAGATGAATAAGAACCCGCACCCGCATTTGGCTTGTGGTTTGAGCGTGGTAGATATTGACTCGATTTAGCTCTAAGGGGAAAGCACCAGCCATCGCCTCATGCTGATCCATGGTGTCGAACCAGATATCTTCGGCGAAATGAGAAAATCGCTCGTAGCCTTGCTCTTGCGATAAGCGCAACAAGAAGCTTTCGAGCGATTCGTCAGGGTAAAGTTGAATGTCCGTTTTCACATGTCACCACTAAAACTTAGAGTTTCTAAGTTTTAGTGGTGACGTTAATCCGAGTAATTCAAATTCTATCTAGCTAAATTGTGACTAGAAATCAATTCCAGGCTTACCGCCTTGGCATTTAGGACACTTTCTTTGAAATACATCTGTCCCATTGGCTCCATAAACAACACCGCACCCAGGCTCAAGACATTCGAGTTTGTAAGATACTTGGCAATGATCATTACCATCTATTCCTCTAGTACCGTGATTCTTTTGGTTATTGCGATTGATATAACCAATCTGAGTTGTAGTAGTACTGCCACTTTTAAACATTTTCACTCCCTATACCTACATCCATCCTGAACCTCCGCATTTCCAACAGCCGCCATTAATTCCACCATCGCCATGGCAATTGCTACAATTTGTAAACCCTGTTTGATATGAACTTTGAGGCGCTAATTTTTTTATAGACCCTAGCCCGAGAGCTGTAGAGTTTGCTTTACTAACAATAGTTTTTTTCTTAATAGTTGCCTTGGGTCTAGTCTCTTTAACTTGAGTAGCTAAAGTGCGTTTACGGAAAGTATCAAATCTATCCAACCAATTTTTGGCATGCTCCTTTGAGATAAACTCTCCCAGTTTAACATCCCTCCGAGACGCTAGTACCCACTTCCCATTAAGTTCATAAAGGTGGACTTTATTTACACCGAACAAAGATTTATCAACTAACTCAAATTCGTGATTATTAATTTCTGTTCGAAGTTTTCTCAGTTCAGTTTGATGCCTCTCTGTTATGAAGATTTTATTTGTTTTATGAGCCAAAGTAATTTGAATTTCCTTCTTAAATTCATTCCCAAGAGCTCGTAACAACTGCACCTTGTTACTGTTAGCAAATTGATACATAGCCCTATGGTTAGGACAAAGAACTAAATTAGAGAAAACACTTTGCTTTACAAGTTCATGAACTCTAATTTCTTCAAAGTAATATTCTCCTGATTGCAATTTGAAAGGCAACGCAGACTTGCAGACTTGGCAACAAAGCTCGTTAGCATCATTTGTATACTGATCCACCAAAAACTCACGTGAAGACTGGTAAGTGTTTTCTGTCTTTGGTGCAACCAATTGTTGGCAATTTGCCTTTTCTTCACTCGGCAATACCGACTTAGGCCAAACCCATATAAATTTATGTTGGAGATAGTACCTCTCTTTCAGCCATGCTAAATCTTGTTCCCATTCACGAATGGCAACAGACATATTATTCTTCTTTCTCTTCGCATTTCGAACAAAAGCAGCTATTGCCTCTGCTAATTTCCTAAGCCTTTCTGAGCTTCTAGGCATACCCCATTCGGCTACATACTTGCGACTATCGACAAACGGTAAACGTTTTGAATAAACGTTACTCAATAACTCTTGCCTCTGTTTAAGCCCCAAGCCATTAATTCCGACGCAATAACCTACCGCAGATAACATACCTACTTTAGGCCAGTTAGATTCAGGCATACTCTCATCTGCTTCATAAGCGACGGTTGAAGGCCATCGAAACGCTTCTAGCTTAGGAGTTGCCGCAGATGACACTATTGGTTCTACTTTGGTCTTTTCTGATATTTCGAAACTAGACGGCGCTTTAACCTCTACTTCTAATTCAGGATTTTGAACCGTTGATTGAATTAAGACATTAGTTAACGTAGCAGTTTCAATTTCTGGTTCATATATTATTGTCTCTACAGGGACTGCCTCTTTTGGCACAGCTACAACTTTATTCGCCTTAACCTGAGCCCATGTAGGCCACGGCGTCACTTGTTTTTTAGAAGTTGGCTGTAAAGCCATTTTTCGTACTCTTGGGGAGGAGGGAGAGACATCGGCCGATTTAGCGACGCTTGTGGGGACACTCTTCGACGCTTTTTTAACTATACTCTGTGAGCGTTCTTTACGTTCACGATTCTTCTCTTTCTTAGTTTTCTTCTTTGTTTTTTTCTGTTCACTAACGAGTTTAGTTGAATCAGTTTTCGATTTATTAGAACGCTTCAAATCTCTCCAAAGCAACTCCAATTGGATTTCTTTGAACTGTTCATTAGTTCGAGCATCATCTAATACTGTACGAATCTTCTCAACCATGTGCTCGGCATCTGATTTGCTTGAATATTCGTAAACAGAAAAGTCATAAATAAACTGGCTTTTTGAACGCGATGGTTTTGGTAATTGCCCCATGGAAGTGGATAACCTCAGAAGAAAAATCATTAAAATCAATACACTTTACCAATGCGCATTAGTGAGCATATTGCTATTAATCAATTAATACGTCCAAAAAAGGAGCTAAAAGCTCCCTTTACTAATTTAGTTCTCTACTCGTTCCGCGACTAGACCATATATTTTCATCGCTTCTAACAACCTTGGGATGTTGTCACCCCACTGATTTGAAATGGCGATAAGCTCACCAGAAACCAAAGTGATTAAATCGCATTCCGACGAATGATAACGGTTTAAATGTTTGTCAGCGATTTGACCAAACAAAGCGACAGCACGAGGCAAGTTCCAATCTTTTAACGAATCTTTTATGTCAGATATACTTTGAGGATTTTCTTGCTCAATCCAATGCGTCAAGACAGCCAATGCCAATTTACGTTTGTTATAAACTTGACCATTAAATCGATATTTCGAGTAATCGCGCTGCCCCTTTTTACTGGTGCGTTGCTCGGCCTGTTTCTCGCGGAATTTGACTTGATACGCTTCAATCTCTGGTACGGGGATGATCTGCTCTGCATTAATCAACACATCGTCTTTGTAGCGATATGGCGTAAGACGAACACAACTGATATCAATGCCTTTGTCTCGCAACCAAAGGACAGATGTGGTCAGTTCTTTACCAAAATCAGCGGAGGCAAGCACGATACGGACATCGTTCCCAAAGTCATCCAAACTGCTTTCATCTAAGTCGACAAACTCTAGAATGGTTTCGCGGGCATTGATTTCTAGCCCCTCTTTAGCGATGTAACGCTCAAAATACTCGCACGCCTTATCAAACGTCATGGTTGAGACCATCGCAGCATAACGCAGAGCTTGAAGCTCCATGTGTGCACCGATTTCATCGCGTTTCAGCTCAATGACTACCAGGTTAGCATTGCGATCAATTGCTAGAAGATCAATACGACGACGACTGTCTTCCCAGTCGGAAAACTCTTCAGAGATCACGAGACAATCTGGAGCAATAGCGTCGATGCAACCTTTAAGAGCTTCTTGAAGATCCTGCCGCTCTTGCAGCCCTTCGGTTGCAAAAGTGGTTTGAGTTAAAGCGGTTAGATTTTTGTTAGAGATATTATAGAGGCTCATTATTGTGTTTATACCTTTGACATTATTCTATTTTCACTAAACTGGCGACTCGCAACTTGGACACTTAATGTTAATTGAAGACATCGGCATCAAAGACAAATAGGTCCAATACTCTCCATTCTTAATCAATCGCGTATTGCATGTCCCACAGTGGGTATACACGGTAAACTGAGTACACTCATTGCACCGATACCAACGCTTTTGATGATTTGATCTCATTGAGTTAGTTACATCAGCCACTTTTTCAGATCCACAAGACACGCAGAAATTTATAGCTTGAGCATCATCAGAATCACCATGGGATGGCGTATTATCTTCAATTCCATATTGCAAAAACATCCCTAACATACGTTGGATTTCATCAAGATACCGTTGCGACTTCATTGGGTTAGCACATACTGCACCATAGTTTGTAGCTTGGCGTTCATGGTATGGAGGCTCCCAATCAAACATGGATAGCTCACCTAAATAACTGTCTTTCGCCCATTCCTGCGGGGATACGACTTTCTTAACTGCATCTAACACGGGGTGAAGAACAAATACACTGTTCTCTTGGCCTTCGCTATAATCCTTGCCGTTGTATAGTTCATGGATAACCCCACCGATCCCACCTCTATGCTTGAGATAGTCAGCAGAATAATACTTTGCATCGACGACTAACCGCTTTAAGATCTGGTAACCACTTTTGGTAGTCGCTTCCACATCCAAAACAAAATCAGGGCGCTTACCATTAGATAAGAACGGTTCGTATTGCAGAGTAATGGTTCTTGAAACTCTTGGGTTGAAAAACTGAATGCTGATTTGTTCTTCATTGCCTTGAATGTTCCCAATCAATTTTCGCTTCCAGTTATCCTCTGGCTGATATCTGAATGACTGAGTCAGAACTTTGATGATTTGGAGTAAACACCAACGTTCATAAAGTAGTGGCATGTTGACTAACCCAATCGCTTCGATCTTCTCCAATGAAAGCAAAATGTCCTCATCGGCTAAACCAATCTGCTCTTTTAACTTTTTAAAACCCGAGTGAACCGCTTGATAGGCAGGGTTTTGCACAAAGGTCATAGAGTTGGGAAACGTGCTTTTACTTTTGACTTTATATTGACGCCATTCTTTTTCTACTTGCTGGAAAGGTTTCAGTTTTGGCTCAAGCGCTTTGTGTACGATTCCCACTTTTCCATGTTCAGTGGCGAAGTAACTCAAGCGTTTATTGATAGTAGAACGCTCTTTTTCCTGCTCAGCAAGTTCATCTAGCGTCAACTTCGCATGCCAATCCTTTTTACTTAGAGCAATGCCTTTGTCACGCAATTTAGTGAAATTTTCTTGCCCTCTTTGAATAGAACGCGAGTCTGGTAATACGCAAATTCGTGAGATGTATTCTGGATACAAAACCGCCGCCTTCCCTCTTTTTAACGGCAAAGGGATCTTAGCTTCTATCTCATAGTCGCTATAAGATTTAAACAAGCTGGCGTAATGATCTCTAGAACTAAAAATGGTATAACCATCTGGCTCAAACTGTTGCCAGTCATCATTTTTCGATGGTTTGATTTTAGCCCACCACTCATTCTCAGAACCTGTTGCTTTTTCCAACCTTAGGTAACCTTTTTCGGAGTAACTTAGAGACAGATTGGCATTAATTTTAGCTAATTGTTCCGATAACTCGTCATTGATTACTTCTGTATCAAACCGTTTCTTCAGCCGTTCTAAGTCTTTAACCACTAAGTCACGATTGATCGTGCGATAGTCTTTTAGGCCTTCTAAACGCTCAGTGAGCTTTTCAATAGCACTAGAGAAACGGCTTGTTTTGCTCTCAGCCACCCTAACCAATTGCTTTACAATGTTCAGCGTGCTCGAAATCACATACAGCACATACTGGTTTTCTGGCACGTTGTAGCTTGGCTCGGATGCGCGACTGGTCAAGTGCTTGCGTGAGCCCTTGGTGCATATTTCCATAAATGTACGCGGAACAGGACGCACTTCTTTGGTCGGCCTCAACGCTTGGACTTCTTTCAGCTCGACTTTGGGCTTTTTGAGGATGATTTGTGCATTGCTAAGAATTGATGCGACCAGTGACAACGCTTCCTGATCGATAGCCGCAACCTGAGAGTTTTTTGCATCACCCGTGATATGACTGTTCTCATCGAGGATCAGCTCCCACAGGTCCGCTTTAAAATCTGATAGATAGCGAGAAAGATCCGATTTGGTCTGTTCGGAAATATCAATATCAAGCTTTAGTGTCGAGTTACCAATGACAAACGTAATCTGACCAGCCGTTCGCCGCGCTTCACTTCGCCAAACCCGTTGTTTTACATCCCAATGAGCAGGCTCAACCCACCACTCGGCATTAGAAGCAGGATCGATAATCGACTCTAACTGCCTTCTCTCGCCATTGGGCATGGCAATGTGAGGCGGTGATTGATCACCATGCCTAGTTTTAATCGCAAGTTGAGCAAAACGTAGCTCATCGACCTTAGGGTAGATGGTGGTGTGTGCGGAAAACGTATTGTTCCCCGTATGCTCAAGCTTTAGCGAGTACTCTGACTCGCTAACACTGACTAAGGTTTGCTTATCGTGCCATTTGGTCTCGATAAACTTGATAACGAATGGAGCTTCCATGATTACGCCCAGTAGTTCACAACGCCATCATTCGATTCAGCCGCTTTAACCAAACGCTCTACCGATTTGGTGCAAGAAAACTCCGCCGCTATCTCTGCTTGGTTATCCAACAACGATTCAAGGCGAGGTAAGAATACACGGCTAACAAGCTCAGCTTTACTGTAATCACCCACTTGCTTATCACCATCAAAAGTAAACTTAGGCAGCACTTTATGAACTATAAAATTATTGATTGCCAAAGGCTTATTGTCGTTTACATCGCTAAACAGACTTACATAGTTAAGCCCTTGTCGAATAGTACGCATACCAAACTCTACACCGAGCGGGTCGAAAACGTCTCGGTTTAAGGTCGTGAACAGCTCGCAGAATTCATTCGAACGTTCAAATTTCGGGTAAGGGGTACGCTCACCAAGCTCTTCAATATCAAACACTAGCGGTAAAGTAACGTCATCTAGCCCGTAAGAGTCAATCTCATCAAAAATGACATCCCAGTCGGTCAGCAAAGGGCTCTTAAACTTCATCACATGCGCGCGGTCAAGAATTTTTGGTGACAGGTAATGGGTCGTTTCGTCGATGTTGATAGCACCAATAATTCTTACGTTCGCTGGAATCGTGATCGACGAAGGCGTGCCGAGAACACCTGCCAACATACGTCTGATGTCACCGTGGTATTTGATCAGTGAGTCTTTATCGCTAAAGCCAAATGCGCGTTTCATTTCAGCGTTAATCTCTTCATCTTGCATGAGCGCAACAAAGTCCACGATACCATTTTTGCTGAATTTTTCTTGCGCGTTAGAAATGATCGAAACAACCCCTTTTAGCTCGGCGAGAACATGTGCTGCTTCGTCATCCGAGTAAAGTTGGATCGTCGGCTGCTCGTTACGCTCCTCAAGCTTAGAAAGAAAGTCAGCAAAGTAATATTCTACCCGAGCCAAGTTCATTTCATCCAAGCAGATAAAGTAGGGTACTTCTGGGTTCTGTTGCGCTTCAATGAGAGCTTCTAAAAAAGGCGTGGCTAAGTACTTTTTTTCGAGGGGATTATAGTAACCCAATAAGTCTTCAGAGCTTGTCCAGTTAGGCTTAACGGGGATGATCTTAGAAACGCCACCTACCGCTTTTGCGAATGATTGCACCAAATTCGTTTTACCCGAGCCTGAATCCCCCGCAAGCACGATCAAATCATTTGAGCGAATGAGAGTCAGGTAGTTTTCAATGATGTGCCTTGGGTAAAGAATATCCTGCTCTTTCAGGTAAGACTGGATATAAGAAACCGCCTTCTCATAATCACCCTCAAGAACATCGCTAAAACTCACCATGCTTTCAGTATCACGCTCTTTCACTGCATTAAAAATAAAGCTATCGAAGTCCTCCTCATCAATAAACTCAAAGGTTTTTAGAAACACGGCTTTTTCTTCAATGAAATTAGTGAGTTTTTCTATTTTTTTAGCCATGTTTTCCTCAACTTTACGATTCTGTTCGACCATTATTTCGAGTTTGGCTTTACTCGCAGCAATGCTCTGGCTAACTTTTTCTTTATCTTGACTTAATTGTTCATTTTCAACGGTAAGTTGTTTCAGATCATCCACTAGGTCAGTGACCTTTTTTTGGCTCAGTTCTTTCTCCTCTTCAAGCTTTTGAATCTCTTGACGAGTTTTGGTCTTTGTGGATTGGAATAACTGTTTTAAAGCACCTGTTTCTGACTCGATTTGATCTTTCACGCTCTTGACTTCAAGATCATATACAGCCGTGCGTATGAATGTACTTTCCGAATCAGCAACAATATTCTTGCGCTCTGACTCAGATAAGACACTTGTTAAGTCAGTTAAACGCTCGACTGTATTTTCATCTACTGCTAGAAGGAATGGATTGTTCTTAATTACCCTTTGCCTTGGAGAAGCTAACACTAGCTGACATGCTACCATGACCTTTTTTTCACCTCCCAAGAAGGCTTTAGCCATCACAGGGCTCAAGAACACTCCGGATTGCAATTCATTTGAACCCGACAATGGGTACTCTATTTTTTGATTGCCTTGAAGTGTTTTTGCATTGCGAAGCCCGGCCCAAGAACCCATATCATTAATGTTTAGCTCACCCCACACCTCAATCTTACGGTCGGTTATTCCCCAGCTTTCATAAAGCTTTTGATATAACTCATCATCCGTTAAGTCCTTAACAACGCCGATACTATATACAGTATTCACATCAGCCACGATTACACCGCCTGCTCGGCAATAGCGTCTGTAAGATATAGTTGAGTGGTTTGAGACTCTTTTAACTGAACCTTGAGTTGGTCACACAAAGTAAAAAATGCCGCAACTTTACACACAATTTTATTCTGTTCTTCTTTTGGAGGTAGAGCGACAACCAGGTTATTTATTTGCACTCTTGAAACATTCTTCATTGAGCTACTCGTGCCCCCTGCGACTTCTGCATAGTAGTCACGCGCAAAACCAGAATTATTAAACAAATTAATGTAATTCGCCTCCAACGTTTCAGAAAAACGAAAACGAATAATTTTGTCACTCATCATTAGCTTTTCAGGCGAATCAGACGGAACAATAACAGCTTTAGCAACAAGTTCCGCGGTATTCGCCCTTGAAATCAGAAAGTCACCAGCTTTAACTTCAATCTGTTCTCTAGGCTCCAAAGCACTTGGTAATTCTTTATTTTCATCAGGGTTGTAAATACCCCATGTAACAGCACTTACCTTTAATACACCCCACTTTCCAGTTTCTCTAGGTGTATCTAAACACTTTGGACTCCAACCAGATTCTGAATTTAGTGACAAATCACCAACTCGACACCACTCCCACCCATTCGGCAGTTCAAATGGCTTTTCATCATCAGTAATCGGCGGTAGAGCTTTCTGCTTTTTGATTTTCTTATCTTTGATTGACTGCGCTTTTTCTTCCGCGATGCTCTCAAGCAGCTTTGCAGCAGGTTCATCATTTGGGTCTTGTGGGACAAGCTTACCCATTACCGCCAGTTGCAAGATGGTTTGTTTTAGCTGGTCGATGCTCGCTTCTGTCGTGAACAGGGTATCGAAGTGCTCGCTGATTCGAGCCCAGTTTTGCATTAGTTCGTCGGCATCAGCGGAGTTGGTTAACGTGTCTAACAGCGTTGTTACCAATACCTGATGTGCTTCAATGCTGGTTTCGGTTTGTTGCTCTAGTTGGTCGCAAAGTGTCATGAGTTCATCGACTTTAGCGACAATGCGGTGTTGTTCAGAAAAAGGAGGGACGGCACACAATGTCGCTCTTAAGTTTGATTGTGTTATTTGATTAATAGTAGTGGTAGAAACTCCTTCCAAATTTCTTCGATAAACGGGAGAGTTTAAAAAAACTTCCACATAGCTATTAATTTGGCTTCTAAAAATCGCCATAAACGCACCAAAAGCCATAGGTTCATTCAGTTCACCAATTTTCGCTGTCTTACCAACAAGAGCTTTACTACCATTCCGAGCACAAATTAATAGGTCCCCTCGACCAACATATGCCGAGTTTTTGACTTCTGTGTTAACTCTAATAAGGTCTTTAAGATCAATACGGTTCTTTTGTATATTTGCTGAACGAAGTACAGGAGTTCCTGTATCTCCCACATCTTTTGGAGAATAAGTTAAGCCTATATTCGTATCACCGATATTGCCAAGCCTTTCCCATGCCCACCCTTCCGGCAAATCAAATAACTTCTCTTCAGGAGTGATCTCAGTTAGTTTCTTCGGCTTCTTAATCTTCTTCTCTTTGACCAATTGTAATTGTTCTTCCGCAATTCGCTCTAGCAGTACGGAAGCAGGCTCATCATTCGAATCTTGCGGCACTAACTTACCGCGCACAGCCAATTCCAAGATCAGCTCACGCAGTTTCTTTACACCATAAAGCTCACGCTTTTTACTACTACCACGACCAGAAGCGGACTTGGTTTTAACGGTTGAAGTCCAAACGTCAATATTGTCGGTGATCAACTGGTTCATAGAGGTTTGTTCTGCGCTCATTATTTACTCTCACCAGTTGCTGTAATAGACGTTGAATCTACCGATGATTTCAGCGCAGTACCTAGAATGTCTTTCAGTTGATTGCGAAGCTGAGAGATCTCTTGCTGCTGCTGTTGGTAGTTCTCTAGTAATTCGTTTGGATCGAGGCTTACCACTTCACCTTGATATGGGTTTTTAATATCTAAGTTGAAGTTGCGCTCAATAATGTCGACGATTGGCACTTTCCATGCGTGATTGGTCTCTACGCGGCTTGCAAAACCGTCTTCTTCATTGCCCCACCAATCAATCTCTTGTTGGAACTCTTCAAACTTCATTGGTTTGGTTTTGCTGTAGTTCTTCACGCCTTCTGGGTATGGGTGCTCGTAAAACCACACATCTTTAGTTGGCTTGCCTTTGGTGAAGAACAGAATGTTGGTTTTGATACCTGTGTATGGGTTAAATACCCCATTAGGTAAACGCACGATGGTGTGCAGGTTACATTCTTCGGTCAGCATCTTTTTGATTTTGGTTTTAACGCCTTCACCAAACAATGTGCCATCTGGCAGTACTACGCCTGCTCGACCGTTGTTTTCATCAAGTACTTCAATAATAAGCTGTAAGAACAGATCGGCAGTTTCACGCGTCTGCATTTCTGCCGGGAAGTTTTTCTCAATGCCATCTTCTTCGGTACCACCAAACGGCGGGTTGGTCGCAATCACATTGATGTTGCTGTCCCAGCTTGAAAGCGGCTTGTTGAGCGTATTACCGTGTTTGATTTACACAGGTACTTCAATGCCGTGCAGCATCATGTTGGTGATACACAGTAGGTGTGGCAGTTGTTTCTTTTCGACACCGTGGATCTGCTTTTGCAGTGTTTGGTGATCCGCTGCCGTTTTCACGTAGTTGTCTTTCACATGGTCAAACGAACACGCAAGGAAGCCACCTGTACCCGTTGCTGGGTCCATAATCGCTTCGCCTAGCTTAGGGTCTAAGCGGTTTATGATGAAACGTGTAACAGCACGAGGCGTGTAGAACTCACCCGCGTTACCTGCGCTTTGCAGGTCTTTTAAAATTTGCTCGTAGATATCACCAAACAGGTGGCGCTCTGACGAATCAGTAAAATCAATTTCATTTAGCTTGTTGATCACTTGGCGCAGCAACGTACCGTTTTTCATGTAGTTAAACGCATCGCTAAATGCTTCTTTAACAACAAAGCCACGCGGGTTGAGGTCAACCGGTGCGGTTAGGTTTTTCAGTTTGTAGAACAAGTCATCGTTTACGAACTCAAGCAGTGCTTCACCGGTAATGCCTTCGGCATCTTGCGCCCAATTACGCCATAGATATTGTTCTGGGATTGGTGATTTGTAGTCGTCCAGTTCTAGTTCTAACTCTTCTTCTTGAGCATCAAATACTTTAAGGAAAAGTAACCAAGACATTTGACCAAGGCGCTGTGCATCACCGTCGACACCCGCATCTTTACGCATGATGTCTTGAATGGATTTGATAACTGAACTGATAGACATGTTTTTCTACTTTTAAACAACTGAAATTTGTGGCGAATTATAGCAGAACTAGGTCAAAAAAAATGAAGTTAGTTCTATGAAACCATAGATATAAGATTCATTAATCTATAGCCTGAACTTATAAAATCATAATCATAAATACAGTTGGCTAAATAATGAAAATAGAATGCCCTCGTTGCCAGAAGGACAATGAGATTGAATTTGCAGAAAACATATCGTGTTCAGAGTGTGAGAAGAGTTTTAAAGGGTTTAAGTTCAGCAAGCGAAAGCTCGTTTCTGCTAGCTCCGCTTTACTGGTTGGAGCCCTAGGGGGTTACGCTGTTGAAAGTGGGTTAGACAAAGAAAGGTATCCTCTCGAAGTGGAATACGCGATTGTCGATACTTGCGTGAATTCTAGCAAAAATATGGTGTCGGTAAGTTGGTATGAGAGTAAACGGGAAGCTTGTTTATGCGCATTAGAAAAAACAGAAAATGATGTGGCATATTCAGACTACAAATCAGATCAGGCTATATTTCTTCGCACATTCAAGCAACACGCCAACAGATGCTCATAAAAAGAGAGGCAGCATAATGCTACCCCTCCTTTAATTATTAGCGCTTAGGTGTGTTTCCGCGACCACCGCCCGATGGTTTGCCCGTCGTGCTTGGGTAATTTGGATTCGGCTTAACGCCACCTTTTGGTGTACTTGAAGCTGGTTTATTCATAATGAACTCCTATTTCCCTTGTTTTTGGTTGTGAGCAGCTGCGCGTTGAGCTCGGCCAGCAAAGTCGCCTTTAGGAACTTGCCCGCCGTTTTGTTTTGCGGCATTACCTTGAATGCGAGCAGCGGCTTCTGGTGTCATTGGTGCTTTTGATTTAGTCATGATTTTGTCCTTTTTTTCGTGATTAAGATGTCTTCGCTAAGACAAGGTAATAATAACTAGGGGGTTAGGGACAAATGGGGACAGCGACAAAACAAAAGCAAAAACAGATTCAAAAAGCTTTGGATGCCTTGGGTTGGAGCCATAGCCAGCTTGCAAGTGTGCTTTATGATGAGCTCAATGCTAACGATGACTTTAAAGAGACTGACAAAGATTATATTCGTAAGCTTGGCCAAAACATCAAAAAGCAGCTAAAGCGTGATTCGACGCCTGAAGAGCGCCTTAATAAGTATTTACAAGTACTGTTTGAACACCCTGACTACCAAGCCCTTAACTTAGGCAATATTTTACCTAGATATATTGATCACAACTGCATAAGCGGAATGTTAGCCGATCAGCTTGCACTACTCTCATCTGAACTGGATCTCTTTGATGAAGACAAAAAAGGCCGCTAAATTAGCGGCCTTAAAGGTTTTCGTATCTACACGGTGTGAATATTGTTAAGCAGATTGGTAGATAGCAGCTTCGAGTTCATTAACCGCTTCTAAATATTGCAGTTTGCCACCAAAGCCTTTCTTAATGATTTCTAACGGTCTGCCCATTTCATCGAAAGGTTTCACTTTAAGAACGTGGATGTTTTCGATTTCTTGCACTCCCTCATCAGCATACTTGTCGAGAAGGTTGTTCAGCACCTGCTGCGCGGTATCGCCATATTTAGTGAAGTAGTTGCGCTTCTTCACGTTATCGGCACGTTCTTTACGAGTTAAAGCGGGTTGGTCATAAACGACATGGCAAATCATATCGAATGGGTCCATGTCTTTACCCACTTCGTCCTCTAGCGCTTCCCATAGAATACCGGCTTCGGCTAACTCATCGATAATGGCTTGCTTCCGGTCAGATTCGTTCCAACGCTTGGTGAACTCATCTAAAGAAGAGAACTGCTTCACCATGGTTTTACGGGTGTAGTCTTTAAATGACTCGGTCACAAGCTTACCGTCTGAATCGTAATATTGGACACGTTCAGCGAGCGCTTTTACTGGAACTCCATTCACATGGAATTTGCGAACTCGATTCTCATCATCCCAATCGTCTGCACCGCCTGTACTTTCAGGGGAGCTTCCTGAACCTTCGCCATAGGCTGCCTCTGGTTCTTGAATTGAATCAGGATCAATGTCTTCGTCACCGAATGGGTTATCAGCATCGACATCATCAACGCCGTCGATGATGTCATCTAAATCTTCTTCATCTTCGAACTGCTCTGGAGTCGTGACCTTCACGCGTTCTGGTGTTCCGTCGAAGCGTTCATCAGCAAACAGTTCTGTCGCTTTTTTGAAATCCAAGATAGTGAACCAAAGCTTGCCATAGCGATCATCAATACGAGTACCACGACCAATGATTTGCTTAAACTTGGTCATCGATTGAATGCCTTGATCAAGCACTACTAGCTTGCAGGTTTTTGCATCAACTCCCGTCGTCATTAGCTCTGAAGTTGTGGCAATAACAGGGTACTTTTTCTTAGGATTGATAAAATTGTCTAGCTGATCTTTGCCAATGTCATCATCGCCCGTAATTTTCATTACGTATTTATCGTTCTTCTTTACCTGTTCTGGATTCAGGTTTACTAACGCACGGCGCATGCGATCAGCATGATCGATGTCGTTACAGAACACGATGGTTTTGGCCATTGGGTCGGTACGTTTCAGATAGTTGGTAATGGTTTGTGCGACAAGCTCTGTACGCTCATCAATAACCATAGTGCGATCAAAATCTTTTTGGTTGTAGATTCGGTCTTCTATCACTTCGCCATTTTTATCGGTTTGCCCTTTGGTTGGTCGCCAACCTTGGACATCCACATCAATGTCAACACGAACGACCTTATAAGGGGCTAAGAAGCCATCCTCAATACCTTCTTTAAGAGAGTAGGTATAAATTGGGTCGCCAAAGTACTCGATGTTAGAAACTTCATCGGTCTCTTTTGGTGTTGCCGTTAAACCAACTTGAGTCGCACTGCTAAAGTATTCAAGAATTTCACGCCAAGCGCTGTCTTCTGAAGCACTACCACGGTGGCACTCGTCAATTATGATTAAGTCAAAGAAATTAGGGTCTACTTGCTTGTAGGCTTTTTGTTCTTCTTCTGGTCCCGTAAGCGCTTGATAAAGGGCTAGATGAACCTCAAAGGCAGGGTCGACTTTGCGACCTGTGATCTTGGTCATCGCCGTGCCGAATGGCTGAAAATCGTTCGTTTTAGTTTGATCGACAAGGATATTTCGGTCAGCTAAGAACAAAATTCGCTTCTTGGCTTTGGCTTTCCAAAGTCGCCAGATAATCTGAAATGCGGTGTAGGTTTTGCCTGTACCCGTCGCCATGACCAGTAAGGCTCTGTCTTGGCCAGCAGCAACGGCCTCTACTGTCTTGTTGATAGCTTGAAGCTGGTAGTAACGCGGTGATTTACCGCTGCCATCATCATGGTAATCTTGGGTGATAATTGGCAGGTGTTCTTCTTTATACCCTTTCCAAGCACAATACTTTTCCCACAATTGCTGAGGTGTTGGGAAATCCTCTAAACGAATTTCCGTTTCAAGTTGAGTTGGGTTGGTTAAGTCTCGGAAAATAAAACCATCACCATTCGAGGCAAAAACGAATGGCACCTCTAGCAGGCCTGCGTATACCATGCCTTGTTGCATGCCTTTGCCAACTTCATGCTTATTGGCTTTCGCCTCAATCACTGCAAGCGGCATACTAGGCTTATGATAAAGAACGATATCAGCTGATTTTACTTTCTGACGAGCAGCAGCTTGGCCTCGAACAATCACTTTACCATCTCGCAGCTTCACCTCTTGGCGAATCTGAGTCATATCATCCCACCCTGCCTCTTTAATCGCAGGAAGTATGAATTTGGTAATGATGTCGGTTTCAGATAACTTAGCTTTATTAATGCTGCTGACCATTTGGATTACTCGTAGAGAGACTCAATAGCTAATCAGTATATCGTAAAGCCTATATAAATCCGAGTGCGCATTATTCACGGTGTGATTAAGTGAATGTTGCGATAACTCTTTGTTTAAAATCACCTAAACGTAACTCATCATAACCTTCGAAATCAGAGTAAAAAGCGTTTTGAACCCCGTCGGTTTTTGACCAATTTAGTTGAGTTGAGGACTTCCCTGATACCATAATCTTATCGTTCGACAAATCTGTAGGAGTAAAACTCTGAGCCTTCTCTGATTCATCAGTCTGTTCATTCGATATAATAAATAGACACGACTCTGGAATATCCTGCTCTATTCTTTCAGCAAACCCAATCAAACTTTCTTCAGCAAAGGTATACAACCACGCTTCTTGATTAGGTGAGTCACTGACTCTTAAAATTCGCCCGAGCACCTGCCTAAAATAAAGCTCCGTTTTTACCGAACTCATATGGCAGCAAACCTGCAGCCTTGGAATATCGGTTCCTTCACTTATCATCCCAACACAGACTATCCACTGAACCTTTGAGTGACGAAACGATTCAATTTCGTGTAACGGATTATCGTGATGATAAGTCACTATGCATGCTGATTGATTAAAGTGCTCAACAAGTCGCTTTTGAATGTCTTTAGCGTGCTTGATAGAAGCAGCAACCACCAAGCCTCCGGCACTTGGGGACTCTTGCCTTATCTGCGCTAGCTTTTGGCAACCACTATTTAATATGTAATTCATAGCGTCTTCATTGTGAATGACGCTTTGGTAAGAGACATCGGATTGTTTAAGACAATCAAGAATAGAGGCGAAGTGTTGATTGTCACTGCCAGCCTTAACACTCAGGTGTTCATTATCTATTAAAACGATTTTAGGGCGGCGGCATACTTTATCTTCAACGGCCTGTTGCAAACCGTATTGGTAATCGCAAACAACCTTGCCATCGGGGTCGGAATACTCAGCCATAACAATTGGTAGTCGATCAGAACGCCAAGGAGTGCCCGAAAGCGCTAGAGTATAACGAGCAAAGCCTTGGATCTTCGAGACAATTTCTAGCCCCCATGAATTTGACCGCCCCTCATCATCAAACGAACAATGGTGGATCTCATCAAATACGACCAAGACTCGATATTTACTGACGGTGTTCCAGAAGTTTTCATCTAAAAAACGGATGGATTGATAGGTGTAAGAGCCCCCAAGAGAACCCAAGCCTCCATTAAAGGAACATTCGAGCTTCCATGAAAAGGTCTTTTGCATCCCTTCTGCAACAGTCAGAGAGGGAGAGAAACACAGCACTAAGTCAATCATGCCTATTTCAAATAACCGACTCGCAACCTCGGCGGCCATAACGGTTTTACCCGCTCCAGGGGTTGCTTGACAGAAGAAGTGTGAATGCTTGTTTAAAGTGAATTTCTCGATAGCTTGATCTGCACACTCGGCTTGCCATGCTCTTAACATTGAGGAGCCTTGCTTTGGGCGACTTGCATCCAGTTGGTTAGTGCATTAATTCTGCCTAATAGCTTGGCTGAGCGTTCTCTTGCCGCATTAAATAGCGGCTGCATATCTTGCTTGTTGTTTGGAAAACGCGTTAACAACGATTGGTATTCCTCAATCTCGCCTAAAGTAATCGCCAACTCGCCTTCATGTTGCTTCTTCTCTTGCTCTAGTGCATTTAGAGAGCACTCTGGAATTTGAATCGACCTTAGCTTGCCTATTTCTAGCTGCTCTAGGCTCTATTCTGAGCGCTTTGAATTCGTTAGTTTGATGGTAGCGCTTGTCTCTACGAGCCCCAATGACAGAAAGCCAGCCTTTCTCCTCAAATGATAGAAGTTGCTTATAAACATACTTTCGAACGTCGTCCTTACTCGAGAAGGCTGAAGCACTGTTTAGCAAAGCATCCCTAGCTTCTGTGACGGAGAAATTATCCATCCCTTTTTCAATCAATAGGTTAAACATGTGAGGGTTAATTCTGGTTACTTTCTTCATGTGACTCTTACAGGCAATAAAAACTTAGGATTACTAAGTATACAAAAATCAGTAAAACTTAGACAATCTAAGTTATCTAAAGGTTGAAAAGAAATGTGTAAGTGCAAAAAGACAACCCCATCCCTGCGAGGCTCAAAGCTGCGCGTAAAAAAGCCAAGATCACCCAAAAAGATTTAGGGGTGAAAATTGGTATGGAGCAAAGTTCTGCTAGCGGTCGTATGAATCATTACGAGAAAGGCAGACATGTACCTGATATTGGTACGCTTGAGCGCATGGCTGAAGAGTTAGATGTGCCGCTGAATTACTTTTTCTGTAGGAGCGAATTGAGCGCTGAGTTAGCGTGTGCCATTGATAAGATGAGTGATGAAGAGAAGGCGGCGTTGTTGGAGAACCTAAAGAGCGAGAAGTAATATTTAAGCTTTAAGTCCATTTTTGCTCAATAACATGCTCAACGGAATTGCATCCGTAAATCGTGGAGCTAGTATCTTATCTTCTGACGTAATAGCATTTAGGTTGTAAGACGATCCAGAGTCAATTTGATGAAGACGAAGCTCCTCTACAGGACAATTAAACGGGTTATCCAAGTAGGGAAACTTAAATGAAAACGTGCGCGACAATATCTCTTTGTCTATCGTATCGACGTTCTCATTGAAACTCATAAGTAGTGCGTCTTTCAAGAAGTGCTTTAACGCTCGGCACTCCCCTCTACACATAATAAACAGAGGATATAACACTTCATTTTTTGTAAGCACTGGCGGTTCATCAAAGCCCATTCTCGTACTCAAACCAGCAACAAATTTAGCAAAGTGCTTTTTTTGCTCCAAGTCAAAACTATAAGATGCCGTTCCACTCGAATAGCTGTTAGCTTTCAACAGCTTGAAATAGTTAATCTTTCGTCTCCAACTTAATCGTGAGTCCCATTGTGGCTCTGTCGCTATTACATCAGCATATGGCATACCAACCAGCACAAACGAGACTTTTGCTTCTTCACTTATATATTTGAACGTATTAGCAATAGCTTGCCTTTCTTCTGCTGTAGAAAACTCCACAAGCTCTTGAATTTCATTGACGATAATCAGCTCAACAGATTTACGTTTAAGTTGCTTTACAACAGCCTCACCAAGAGCAATGTCATTACGTCGTCGAGTACCTCTTCCCCCTGACTTTCCATCTAAATCGACTAAAAACTGCGTAAGCGTGTTCTGTTCATTTATGCGGCTTGGCACTCTGGTGCTAAGAACAGGTTGTTTGCTCCAAGTTGAACTCGGCAGAAAGCGGGATAGATAATTGTTAATCAAAGCCGTCTTTCCACTTCCGGCCTCACCAGTTAACAAGAAAGACTCCGGTTCACCGCCAAGGGAGTGATTAAAACGAAGCTGATCGAAAATGGAGTAGATTTCAGTTATAGCTGGATACTCGATAAAGCTGGTTTCAAAAGATCTTAGCTGCTCAAACTGACTAGACGTTAAGTTCAAATTAATACCCCTCAATATCTTCAAAATCATCATCAGATAATTGCTCTGAGACATCGAACACGACCGCAACTTCTTTTTTGGCCGGAGTCGTACTGATTGAGCTTGGCCCCTCTGAGCCCACATCATTAAACTTTGCTAATTTCGAAGTGTTACCCGTTTTAGGCAAGCTACCCTTATTACTTTTGGCACTGCGGAACCTATCGGTTTCTTCCTGAATACGTTTCTTCATATACAGAAATGTATCCGCAAGCGCCTCATCATCAGCAAGCTGCTTAGTGTTAAGCCTGCGTACTTTTTGTATGCGCTCATGTTCAAAAAGGGACAGTCCTTTTGTATATCCGGTGTTGTCTACCGCTGGAACTTTTATGTACATCTTTTCCGATTCTAGATAAACATGAATAGAGCTGATATCAGAAGGGTCTGTTTTGGTCTTAACAAACAGCTTTTTGCCATTGTTGGACGCCCAATATTTACGGTATTCAATAAGTTCTGAGGACTGATAGTGGAGATTATGAAGCCTGATCCCTGCTACTCCAATGGTTCTGTGTCTAAGCAAACCTAGCTCAACTCTCAACTGCTCCTTCTCAACACCACTGTAGTAAGAGGGAGTCCATTCCGATTGATTCCACTTGTGGTATGGAATGTCACGTTCTCTTGAATCAGGTGCCATATGGTAATAGTCGACAATCCACTTATGAAGTAGCTCAAGAAACACGGAAACTCTAACCACCGCATCCTTCTTTGGGTTGTAATCTTGTAGCTGAGTAGGATTGGTGAACGTTTTTCCAGGCAGTGCGTTCACTAACCCTTTGTTCATCTGATCAAACAGCTTTTCGATCCCTGACTTTCGCCAAGGTTTAGCAGCTTGACTGTATTGGATATCAGACACTAGAGGCCGTAACGAATCTTCTAAGCTTTGGCTCCAAAACTCGGCACCATTGTCGACAACTAAACAGTCAATCTTACCGTGGCAAGGCCATTCATTATCAATAGATGGATATCTTTGCTTTACCCAACTCTTATCTAGCAGCGAGTTCAATAACGCCTTCCTCACAGAATCAAAACTAGGCTCTCTAAAGTTGATACTGCACCCAACGATACATTTACTGAAGCGATCATAAAGCATCGTCAGGTAGGGTCGCCCCAAAGGAATATCTAACTCATCATCAATCAGAATAACTGGAACTGGGGTATGGTCAATTTCGACATATTCCATTGGTTTTGTCGCAGCTACTTGTTGGCCAACTGCTCGAAACTTTCGATTTGCAAATCGTTTACCAAACCTTGCAATCGCGACTTCATAAGGAGGTAGAGCATGTATTCGATTATAAAAAGAGCGTTCGGCAATTGGCTTAATTTTCCCTTCGACAATCTCTCGATTTATTTGAATCACTCGACTCTTATAATATCGGTATGCTTCTGCGACACTTAGCCGTTCGCGAGTCAGGTATACGTTCTTAATCGCCTCATTAATCAAGGCTTGTGAATCCATTTCTCCTCGGCTGTTGCCCTTATACGTATGCTTGGGTATGAGTGCCCATGGCTCTCTACCTGCTTCAAAGTAGGATTTTTTCCAAGTTGCTAAAGTTCTCCAACTCGGGGGAGTGAGCTGTAATTCTGATTCCACGAGACTTAAGAGAGGGTTCAAGTTTTTTTCGGTCCATCCGCCTTTTAAACGCTTCTCTACGAACGCGATGATTTTGATACGACGAATAACTTCTTGCTGTACCTTCGGTGATTGAGAGTCAATAGTCGAAGAAATTTCAATAGGTTCTTGAATTAGCTCTATTGGAAGTTGCTGAGGCTCTCCTTCTGAAGCTTCAAATTCATCAAAGAACCCAAAAATGTTATTAGAGTCCGATGGCATGGTTAACACCAAACGTAAGTTTCGAGACCAAACCCAATACCGTTTAGGTCTGTTTTAACTTGCCCCGAAGAGATCCAAGGTAGAGTAGAAATAAGTGTGTCCTGCTCCGATAAACCGAAATACAAAGACACCTCTTGTAACTTCACCATTTGTTTCCGTTGAATAAACGCCAACACTAACTTTTGAAACTCAGTCACTGTCCGCAATCCTGAGTAACGGTGTAGTAGCTTGAAGTTATCTAAAGTTGGTCCCATTCTAATTTGCTTCTCAGTAACTAAAACCAAGCGTCTGTTAAACTCATTTAACGCAACTCTTTGTTTCTCTTCAAATCTATTCCTGAAATCAGGTTTGAGAATCTGACTAGAGTGTTTTACTTCGAAGAGGGTTGACTGCTCGTTGTGATCCGCTACTAAAAAGTCTGGGGTATATCGGCACTTACGATTATTGAATTGATAGTGGAAGCCAAAAGGTTGAGAGGTAAAACTTTTAACATTTGCGTTATATTCGAGGTGAAAACAGAAATCGAACTCCAAAATAGAGAGTGTGCGAACAACCGCATCATTCTTCAAGCTCATGAACTTACAGATGTTGTGTACGTGAGATGATTTCTTGGTTTGGTCGAACATAGCAAAATCACTTTTGTTGTAAACCTACAACAAAAAAATAGACTATGAAAACTTATGGTGCAAATATGAAGACTTATGATGCAGAAATGAAGAAAGCCTGCAATTTATGCGAACATATATTGCAGGCTTCAATATGGGTGGGAACCCAGCCACATCCCGGCACACAAGTCACTCGCTGCGGCTGCTCCCTTCCAGGCCTGACCGAGTTCACGAGCTATTGTTGCGGGAGGACCAGGCCCCCATAGATTCGTTTTCTAAGAGGCTTGCCTCAAAGAGTGATTGGATTATTAAGCATCACAGCAACCATTGCAAGCCCTTCCACCCTATTTTTGAACAATTGCGGTCTAAGTGCTTATCCTTTATTCAAACCACTAGAAAATCGCAGGTAAATTCACCATTTACCTGCATTTGGAAGGTTTGGATTGCTGGAGTACTAAATATCGATGTCTTCGTTATCTTCTGTGCGAATGATGTAGTCTGTCATCCACGCGGTACCTAATAGACACAACCACACCACAAAGACTGGGCTTGGTACTTCGATGCTTGGAGTGATCACCAGAGCCGCAAAACCGACCGTTGGCAGTGTCCAACACAGTAGTTTATTCCAGCGGAAGGTTTTCAAGCGCGTCAGCGTTTCCATCGATGCCATGATGCCCGTTATACACAAGGCCACCAAAGCAGCATAAGGTAAATCGGCTATCCATAATGGAAGTATTAAGCCTAATGACCACCAGCTGTGTCTACTGGCTGGCTTAAGGTGATTTGCCGCCCACCAAATTACGATGATTGATAAGGTCTGAAGTGTGGTAACCCACGGGACGCCTTCAAGCTTGCCTGCTGATTGTGTCACCATGATCCCGACCTGCAAAGTAGTCACAATCAAGCCGGAAATAATCACGACCGACAAACTACTGCGTCTTGAGAAGACCACCATCAATAGCGGGAACAGTACCCACGCACTGACAGACAGCGTGATAGGCTGCAAAGGAAGGGTTAGACCATAAGTGGTCATGGCAGCAAGCAAAGCTAATCCTGCTATGCCTCCCTGCGGTAAAATCCATAATGCAGGAATGACCATTGCAAGCACCGGGATATCTCCCTCACTTAAACTGATTGCTCTCGCGCAAACAACCGCTAATAATGTGGTGATCAAGAACTGAAACGTTGTAAATACCATAGCCCTCTCCTTCTACCGATCCGTGGTATTAATGAACTAGGAACATTTAGTATGGACCAATTTTTGAGCCAAATCTTTGCTGTGATTCACCAAATTCCATATGGGAAAGTAACAACTTATGGAGACATAGCACGTTTTTCAGGATTTCCGGGCTATGCGCGCCATGTTGGTAAAGCGCTGGGTAACCTGCCAGAAGGTAGCAAACTGCCTTGGTATCGAGTGATAAACAGCAAGGGTGAAATATCTTTAAAGGGTGATTCGTTCGACCGACAAAAGCAGCATTTGGTTAAAGAAGGGGTTGAGGTGAGTGATGCAGGAAAAGTTAAACTCAGAATATACAAATGGCAGCCCTAGAGCTGCCACTAATCGCTGATTCAACTGGCTAAGTTAAGCCAATCAAGATGCCTTAACAGTGGCATCGATTTCTGATTAACGAACACCAACCAAACGTAGGTCTGCTTGCTGTGTATTTTCTACATCAGTAATTACTGACTTAATAGTATCAGTAGTGAAACGCAGTTTACCGTCAACATGAATCGATGCGCGCATGTTGTAACGGTGGTTAGTTTTAATTTTGTCGTTGTCGTAGCTTAGCTCGAATGCGAACGGTACTTGCTTACCGTCTGTGGTGAACTCTTGAGTTGCGATAACCGTCGATGGTGCGTCAGCCAGTGAGATATCTTCTAGCGTAACGGTAACTACTGCATTCTCTGGCAATGCAATTCTTTCACGGTAGCTTACTGTTCCTGAAATCACTTGAGTGTTCTCTGCAACCACTTCTTGAGAAGCGTTCGTTTCTGATGTTGCTTGGCAACCAACAAGTAGGCCAAACGATACTAAAGACGTAATAAGAATTAGAGCCTTTTTCATATTCAATTTCTCTCAACATGTTTGCCGGACTCGGCAAATCTACTCACCAATTATAAGAGAGCTTTCATATTCTGTCTTGAAACCCTATGATTTATTGACAGATATCTGACTAAGCGAAATGATTAACACCATAATCTGACACCCATTTTACGAAGAGGAATGCTGGCGATGAGTCAACCTTTACAAGAATTACTAAGTTTACTTCAGCTAGAAAAACTGGAAGAAGGTTTATTCCGTGGGCAAAGTGAGAACCTAGGCCTACCACAGGTATACGGCGGTCAGGTATTGGGACAAGCGCTTTCTGCTGCTCGTTATACCGTTCAAGACGACCGTAGTGTTCACTCGTTCCACAGTTATTTTCTGTTTCCCGGCGACCCTGAAAAGCCAATCATTTACGATGTTGAGAACCTACGAGATGGACGCAGCTTTAGCACGCGCCGTGTGAAAGCGATTCAAAATGGCCGCCCTATTTTCTACCTCACTGCTTCTTATCATGGCGATGCGCCAGGGTTTGAGCACCAGATTTCAATGCCTGATATTCCTGGACCAGAGAACTTTGCCTCAGAAACTGAATTAGCGAGCCACATTGCGGAATTCTTGCCTGAGAAACTGCGCAAAACCTTCTGTGGCGAAAAGCCGATTGAAATGCGCCCGGTGACGGTGGTAAACCCACTGAAACCTAAGAAGACGGAAGCGAAACAGTACCTTTGGGTAAGAGCGAATGGCGCGATGCCAGACAACCAACTGATCCACCAATACCTGCTTGCCTATGCATCGGATTGGGGATTCTTGGTTACGGCGCTTCACCCTCATGAAGTCTCTATCATGACGCCAAATTTCCAAGTCGCGACGATTGACCATTCAATCTGGTTCCATCGCCCATTCAAGATGGATGAATGGCTGCTTTATGCGATTGAAAGCCCAACGGCAGCGAACACTCGCGGCCTAGTTAGAGGCGAGATCTTCAACCAGAAAGGTGAGCTGGTAGCGACAGCAGTACAAGAAGGTGTGATGCGTTTTACTAAATAGCGCTCAAATAAATAGCGGATAAACGCTTCTTACAAGCCCCAAATACACACAAACAAAAAGAGGCTAGGTTTAATACCTAACCTCTTTCTTTAATGACGCTTAAGAAAACTCGTCACGCAATAATCAATAAAACCTATTCAACTTCTAACGTTGGCTCAAACTCGCCTTGAACTCGCGTTTTAATGCCATCACCTGCGTCTCGTAGAAGGTTAAATGGCGATAACACTACGCCTTTCACCGCGCCCTCTGCGGCTCCCTGAGCGAGTTCCTTACTCTTATCAGCTAACAAATTAGCTTGCGCCAAAATACCTGGGACTTCCGCTCGTAGCATTTCAGATTCAGTGACGATGACAGGAATAGACTGTTCGCGGTAAGACTTACTTTCAGCGAGCATAGGTGGCATTACGTCTACGCGGTATCTCTTTAATTCCGTTAATGTAGGAGGAATAACATCGGTTCTTACCTGCTCGACTTCCGTTCGAACATTTTTGACTTCATCTAATATCGCAGGGATTTTGTTGTCGACCGAGGCTACGGTTTGATTCACGTCATCGATCGTCTTTCTAACTTCTTCGACAGTGTTTAACACCTGAGGAGCAAGATCGCTGACATGTTCAGCAAGCGCTAATAGCTCTTCTACTTTAAGGCCTTTGGTGAGGCCCGATATGTCTTCGATAACCTGCGGGTAAGTATCAACGATTTCACCGACTTTATTAGTCAATGAGTAGATGGTGTAACCCAAGTAAAAAATGGCGACCGCCAATACCAACTGGATAGCGGTAGATACTTTTGCAAACATGAATAATCCTTTTCTTTTATCGCAGAGGCGAGATCTAAACTGAGACGATAGTTAAACTGAAGCGATAGTTAGCGTATTACTAGGCGCAGCTTAAAGCGGCAATGCTGTCGTGTACTTCAATGGTTCCATCGCAAACGTCGAGGTCACATTAGAGATACCATCAATGCTATTCACCAAGCGCTTATAGAAATCATCAAAGCACTTCATGTCTTTAACCTGAACCTTCATCATATAATCATATTCGCCAGCCATGCGATAGAACTCCATCACTTCTGGAAATTCCGACACAGTATTCACAAAACGACCATACCACTCATGAGAATGATCACTGGTTTTCACTAATACGAACGCAGTAAAGGAAAGATCCAGTTTTTCTGGGTTCAGAAGTGCGACTCTTTTCTCAATAATGCCGTTCTCTTCGAGGCGCTTAAGCCTTTTCCAACAAGGCGTTGTGGTGAGGTTGACCGCTTCAGAAATATCGTTCAATGACAAGGTGCTGTCTTCTTGCAGTAACCCTAATATTTTTTTATCTACGGCATCTATCACACTTTCACCAAATCGCATTTAAAGAGAATAATTTTCTACAATTTAAGCAAAACAAAGCAAATATGGCAAAGTTTTTCTCTCTGATTATGGATAAATTAGAACCATACCAATTACAAAGAATTCCTACACTCGATCAGGAGAACGTTTATGTGCACTGACCATCAATGGATTAACAACGCGATTCGTAAAATTGAAGCGGACTACCAACGCTCAGCGGATACGCACCTTATCAAGCTCGATCTACCAAGTATCAAAGGCATTGATGTTTACCTTAAAGATGAAAGCACACACCCTACCGGCTCTTTAAAGCACCGTTTAGCGCGTTCTCTCTTCTTATACGCTATCTGTAACGGTTGGGTTGGCCCAGAAACAACAATCATTGAATCTTCATCGGGTAGCACTGCGGTATCTGAAGCTTACTTTGCTCGACTACTTGGTCTACCGTTTATTGCAGTAATGCCAAAATGCACAGCGAAGAAGAAGATTGAACAGATAGAATTCTACGGTGGCCAAGCGCATCTTGTTGACCGCTCAGATGAAATTTACGATGAGTCTCGTCGTTTAGCAGAAGAATTGAATGGTCACTACATGGATCAATTTACTTACGCTGAGCGCGCAACCGACTGGCGTGGTAACAACAACATCGCGAACTCGATTTTCAATCAAATGCAGATGGAAGATCACCCAGTTCCAGCTTGGGTAGTAATGAGCCCAGGTACTGGCGGTACTTCAGCGACTATTGGCCGTTTCATTCGCTACCAACAACATGAAACTAAGCTTTGTGTTGTCGACCCTGAGAACTCTGTATTCCACGAATACTTCCAAACAGGTAATGCGAATGTGAAAGGCAGTACATTCAGCAAAATTGAAGGCATTGGTCGCCCACGAGCAGAACCAAGCTTCATTCCTGGTGTGGTTGACGAAATGCGTAAAATTCCAGACGCAGCAAGTATCGCAACGACACATTGGTTATCTGACATTCTTGGCCGTAAGGTTGGCGCATCAACCGGTACTAACATGTACGGTGTGCTTCAGCTAGCCAGTGAAATGAAAGCACGTGGAGAAACAGGTTCTATCGTGACTTTACTGTGTGACAGCGGTGAGCGTTACCTAGACACTTACTTCAATGACGAGTGGGTAAATCTCAATATCGGTGACCTACAACCTTATGCTGCGAAGCTAGAAGCTTTCTCGCAAACGGGTGAGTTGGCTTAAGTTCAAAACCGATAGTTCGAAATAGAAAAGAGCCCTTGATGGGCTCTTTTTGTTTATTCATTCTATTAGTCAGCCACTAACGAGAACAAATTACTCTGGCTTCTGCTTCGCTTCAAATGCCGCGAGTTGTTCAGGCGTCGCTTTTGGTTGATGGTTTTGTTTCCACTCATCGTAAGTCATGCCGTATACACGCTCACGAGCGTCATCGATATCCAAGTCTAAGCCTTGTTGCTCTGCTTCCGCTTTGTACCATTTACTGAAACAGTTTCGGCAGAAGCCAGCCAAGATCATCAGGTCGATGTTCTGCACATCTTTATTGTTATCTAGGTGTGCTAGCAGGCGACGAAAGGTTGCTGCATCCAGCTTATCTTGTTCTTCTTGAGAAAGATCTTTGTATTTAAATTCAGCCACTTTACTTTCCTTTATTCGATTTATTGTATTAATTCGTTGAGCTCTGTTTGTTATACAAAAAAAGCCTGCAATTCTGAAGTGACCCCGTAAAGTTGGACATTTCTGTTAAGCGGCTTTCAAGGCCTGAGTTCGATATTCTATCGGAGTCAGGCCTTTTAGTTTCACTTTTATACGTTTGGTATTGTAGTACTCGATGTATTCTTTAATCTGCTCTATCAGAGCATCTGCATCTTCAAAGCTTTGGTTGTGATACATCTCGGTTTTGAGTAAAGCAAAAAAGTTTTCAGCAACAGCATTATCCAAGCAGTTACCTTTTCTCGACATGCTTTGCGTTAACCCACTCTCCGCTACCTTTTTCTGATACTGTCGATGGCGATATTGCCAACCTTGATCGCTATGTATAATTGGCTTTGAGTTGGGTTTAAGCGTTGATATAGCTTCCGTCAGCATATCTGTGACAAGCGGCAAGCAGGCATTTTTGGCCACTCTATAAGCAACCACCTCCTGAGTAAACAAGTCGACAACGGGAGATAAGTATACTTTCTGCTCTTTGACTTTGAACTCCGTGACATCAGTTACCCACTTTTCATCGGGTTGAGTCGCACTAAAATCTCTTTCAAGAACGTTGGGAGCAGCTTTTCCTGACTCTCCTCGGTATGAACGATACTTTTTAATCCTGACCGTCGATTTAAGGTTGAGCTGAGCCATAAGCCTTTGAACCGTTTTGTGATTAAGCACGAACCCCTGATTCTTTAGTTCCAAGTGAATACGGCGGTAGCCGTATCGCCCCTTATGTTCATGATAAATTGACTTTATCAACCGCAGCTCACGTTCGTAGCTATTTTGGCGCTTGCTCGTTTGAGCCTGATAATAAAAGACACTTTTTGCCAACTGTAGAGTGTGCAGTAAGTGCTTTAATGGGTACTTGCCTTTAAGAGTTAGAGCTATGACCGCTTTTTCTTTGTTCGACGGTTTTTTTTCTGCTCCAACTCTTCCAACTTTTTTAGAACGGCATTCTCGGTTCGTAAGTAGACCAACTCCTCTTTTAGCTCCTCAAGTGTCATTTCATTATCAGGCTTAGTGGTACGTTGAGGTTGCTGTTTCATTGAGGGTCTTCCTTTCTGGCGCATTTCGAGCCCCTTGATACCGAGCTCATTAAATCGTTTAAGCCAGACAGAGAGTATTCCAGGGGATGAGAGGTTTAATACAGCGCTAGTGTGCGTGAGAGACCATTCATTCGTCCACATTAAATTCAATGCTTTTCGTTTTGTTTGAGCAGTCGCGGCATGATTAGTTGGTAAAAATGAATCAGTACCATGGATGGCAAAGACTTGAGCCCAATACCGTATCTGCCTTGAAGAAATTGAATATTGTTTTGCTAAGTAGAGAGATGACGTGCCATCTAAGTATTGCTTAGCAATGATACATTTTAGCTCTCGGCTATATTTGGACATAAAAAGACCCCCAATAATTGGTGTCCAACTATTGGGGGTCAGTTCATTCGCTAGGAGCAAACGCAGGCTTTTCAATATTGTTACACTATTCCGTGTTCATTAATCGTGCGTGTTCATTAACCGTGAGAGGTTCTTCCCACGTTGTCATGGCTAAGCTCTTTATTAAGCTCCGCTTCCACGTGACCTGGAGAGCGTGTTGAGCCAGAAATCAGTCGGTACATCGCAGGGATAACGAACAGAGTAACCAATGTCGCGAAGCCCATACCGAAGAAGATAACCGTACCCACAGCCACTCGGCTTTCATAGCCTGCGCCCGTTGAAGTAATCAATGGAATTGCGCCAGCTAGCGTCGTAAATGCCGTCATCATGATTGGACGTAAGCGTCGAGCCGAAGCATCAATGATCGCCTTTTCAAACTCAATACCACGGTCACGAAGTTGGTTAGCAAACTCCACGATCAAGATACCGTTTTTGGTTACCATACCGATCAACATGATCATACCAATCTGGCTGTACACGTTGAGGCCTTGACTCATCAGTACTAAGCCTAAGAAGCCACCAAAGATACCCATAGGTACGGTGAACATCACCACCAGCGGGTTAATGAAGCTTTCAAACTGCGCGGCCAGTACCAAATACGCGACCAGCATTGCTAGAGCAAATACCACTAGGATACTTGATTGGTTCTCTTTGAAGTCTTTTGACTCGCCAGAGTAGCTCACTGAAATATCACCCGGTAACTGTTCAATCGCTTGTTCATCAAGGAAATCGAGCGCGTCACCTAGCGTGTAACCTTCCATTAGGTTCGCCTTGATGGTCACCGATTTCTGCTTGTTGTAGTGCGACAAACGAATCGATGATGCCACTTCTTCAATGTGCGTCAGCGTATCGAGTGTAACCAGCTCACCAGATTGAGTTCGCATGTAGATTTGGCTTAGGTCGTTCGCGTTGTTGAAGCTGTTTTCATCACCACGCAGATACACGTCGTACTCTTCACCACGATCAACGAAGGTCGTTTCACTGCGGCCGCCAAGCATGATTTCTAACGTATCTGAGATGTCTGAGACGCTAACACCTAGCTCTGCTGCACGCTGCTTATCTACGGTTACCAATAGCTCTGGTGTTTTCTCAGAGTAATCGATGTCCGCACCTTCCATCATTGGAGAATCTTCAGCCGCTTGCTTTAAGAGCTCTGCCCACTTCTGAAGTTCAGAGTAATCAGAACCGCCAAGTACGAATTGAACTGGCTCACTTGAACCACCTTTGAAGCCCGGCATGAACGGGAATACACGCACATCTGGAATGCCGTTCAACGATTTACGAACTTCGTTCAACGCTTCTTGTGCGGTAACGTCACGCTCATCCCAATCTTCTAGGATCATGATTACAAAGCCCGTTTGGTCGCCCGCATTACCACCAAACGCTGGTGATTGAATACTGAATGACTTCAAGAAGCCTTGACCAAGCAATGGCATTAGACGCTCTTCAACGATGTCCATGTTGGCAGACATACGGTTGTAACTGGTTGCATCGGCACCACGAACAAACGCAAAGATAACACCACGGTCTTCTTGTGGCGTCAGTTGCGACGGCACTTGTTGCATCAAGCCATAACTACCGCCCATACACGCGATAATGATGATTGGAGCCGCCCAACGCCAGTTTAGAGCACGGCGCAATACCGATCGGTATCCAGATTCAAGTTTGCCAAATACGCGCTCGACAAACAGGTTGAAACGGCTTGGTTTAACGTTCGCTTTTAGGATTTTACTGCTTAACACTGGCGTCAATGTTAATGCGACTAGCGACGAGAAGATCACCGACATAGCAAGCAATACAGAGAACTCGGTAAATAACAGACCAACCATGCCGTCCATGAACGAGATTGGTAGGAATACCATTACCAATACAAGCGTTGTTGCGATTACCGCGAAGCCTACTTCACGAGTACCTTTATAGGCAGCAAGCAACGGTGACTCACCACGTTCAATATGGTGGAAAATGTTCTCAACCACCACGATCGCATCATCTACCACCAAACCAATCGACAGGATAAGTGCCATCAGGGTAATCAGGTTGATAGAAAAACCGAAGTAGTACGCGGCAATAAACGACGAGATCAGAGATACAGGTACGGTTACCGCTGGAATAAGTGTTGCACGTGCTTGACCAATAAAGATGTAAAGCACAAGGATAACCAAGCCACCCGTGATAAAGAGCGTGCTGTAAACCTCTGAAATAGAACGGTCGATGAATACTGTTGAGTCATAATCGACAGCTAAACGAGTACCATCTGGCAAGAACTTTTGAATTGCTTCGACTTCTTTATGGACTAAGTCAGCCACCTCAAGTGGGTTCGCATCTGACTGAGGCACAATACCCATACTTACGTTAACAACGCCGTCACTCTTAAAGGTCGAGTTCTCGTTTTCTGCGCCAATGTAAACATCCGCTACGTCTTTTAAGTAGATAGGTGTGTTATCAGAGGCACGTTTAACGACTAGGTATTCGAAATCTTCCGCTTCAGTGTAAGAACGAGCAGTACGAACCGACATCACAATCGCATCGTTACGTACTTCACCACCTGGGCTTTCAATGTTCTCACTGTTCAACGCAGAAGTGATGTCCGAGGTAGTAACACCACGACCCGCCATCTGCGCAGGTTTCAGCTTCACGTACATTACTTTGTACAAGCCACCTGAGATATCCACTGAGCTGACGCCCGAGATCAAACTAAAGCGGTCAATCAACACACGTTCGGTGTAGTCGGTTAACTGCGTTCGGTCCATCTCCGTCGAACTTAAGTTGATGTAGACCGAAGCTTCACCACTACCATTGTTCTTATAAACAATTGGGTCGTCGGCTTCATCGGGCAATGAACGCTGCGCACGAGCTACGGCGTCACGAACATCACTCACACCGGTATTGAGGTCGTAACCAAGCTCAAAAGTAATCGTGATACGCGACATACCGTTACGCGTTGTGGATTCGATCTCATCGATACCACTAATACCGGATAACTGGTCTTCAAGATTGGAGGTTATTTGGCTTTCAATGATGGTGGCAGACGCACCCTCATAACGAGTACTGATCGATACCACCGGGCTTTCAATATCTGGCATCTCACGAACTGCGAGCTTATTGAAAGAGACAATACCAAACACAACCAATAGTAGGCTCAATACGACGGCCGCTACTGGTCTCTTTACAGAAACATCAGATAACAACATTAGTTAGCGCCTTCTTGTACTTTTCTATCACTTGCTGCATCAGCTGGGCGATTAACGGTAAGCTCTTGAACCAAGACGCCGTCACGCATGTTCACGATACCTTGCACCACGATCTTCTGGCCAATTTCGATGCCTTTGTCGATCACGACTTCGTTATCAATACGTGCCCCAAGGAAAACTTCTGTACGAGTTGCTTTGTTATCTTCGTCGATAACATAAACGAAACGCTTCGTACCTGAATACTCAAGCGCTTGAACGGGAATAATTGGCGCTTCCACTGGTGGGAAGTCCATATCCGCTGCCACTAGCATGCCTGGCTTTAGATAATCATTATTGTTGTCGAAGTGAATTCGAACTCGAAGGTTCAAGGTTTCAGCGTTAATACGTGAATCAATGCCAACGACAGTACCAGTGAACTGAGTGTCGCCCCATGCGCTAGTGCGAGCCGTTACTTTCATACCTTTAGACAGTTTAGAAAGGTAGCGCTCCGGGATCTGCAGATCTAATTGCATTACAGATAGGTCGTCTAGGGTCACGAGTTCAGTACCTGCTGTCACCATTTTACCGCGGCTAAAGTCGATAAAACCAACAGTGCCCGAGAATGGCGCGCTGATGTGAAGATCTTTCAGGTTGGCATTTGCAGCAGCTAAACGAGCATTGGCGATCTCTACGTTCGTTTTCTGAGCGTCAATTTCCGTTTGCGTGATCGCGTTACGTTTCACTAGGCGTTGAAATTCCGCTAGCTTACGTTGCTCGTCTTTTAGATAAGCTTGAGCCTCTGCAACCGCCGCTTTCGCTTTGTCGTCATCAAGCTGAACCAACATCTGCCCTTTAGTGACATCTTGATTGGCTTTAATGTTGATAGAATCCACTCTGCCAGCCACTTCAGAAGTGATCATTACCGATTGCTCGGCTTCTAACTTACCGACCAACGAAAGAGATTGGCTAACTTGGTGAATATCAACCTGCTCAGTAACAACAGTGACAGTGCTAGGGCCCATACGTTTAGCAAGTACGGCTGGAGACGCCATAAGAATAGACAAGCTAAGCAGGGTTAAAACAGATTTATGCTTCATAATAATGGTCTGCAAGTAAGTTTGTACCAATCACAGTGAGTAAGTGGTCAGAAATAGCTTAGGGAAAAGCTTGAGAACAAGGCAGCTCTTTTCAACAGATAGTTTCGATAAGTAGTTATTCTACAATCAAAATATCTGACGCTGTTCTCGAGCATTTTAGCAAGCTAAGATGACACGTTATTTACTACGATTGGTATTATTATCTATAAATGAAATTAACCGTATTCTATCAACTGATGAATGCTGTAACGTCAAGAAGTGTAAATCTAGATTAAATTCCATTTACGTTTCATCATGTTTTAGACACATTGAACACAATACAGAAAGCCAGTCACCTCAAGGTGTTACCTATCAGTACGTAAACCTTAGTACAGATGTTCACTTCACGAGCAATATGCGTACTTTTCGCCATCTTTGCCCAAAAAGGCAGCATTTAACACAAAACCATAAGAAAAACCCTTTACAGGTTTAGCGTGTTTGCTATGATGCGCTCCGCACTTGAGAGATGCGTTGGGAAAAACATCTCTTTAGCCTATCCATTATGAGTTAGGAAAAAACACCCTGGAGGGGTTCCCGAGTGGCCAAAGGGAGCAGACTGTAAATCTGCCGGCTCCGCCTTCGATGGTTCGAATCCGTCTCCCTCCACCATATTTCTTCTTACCTCTTTTAAGAGTTAAGAGAACAACCTGATTGATGGGCTTATGGGAAAACATCAATTTAGGCTTACTTTGTGAAGAGTAAGACACACCCTGGAGGGGTTCCCGAGTGGCCAAAGGGAGCAGACTGTAAATCTGCCGGCACTGCCTTCGATGGTTCGAATCCGTCTCCCTCCACCATATTCTTCTTAGCTCTTTTAAGAGTTAAGAGAACAACCTAGTTGATGGGCTTATGGGAAAACATCAATTTAGGCTTACTTTGTGAAAAGTAAGACACACCCTGGAGGGGTTCCCGAGTGGCCAAAGGGAGCAGACTGTAAATCTGCCGGCACTGCCTTCGATGGTTCGAATCCGTCTCCCTCCACCATATTCTTCTTACCTCTTTTAAGAGTTAAGAGAACAACCTGATTGATGGGCTTTTGGGAAAACATCAATTTAGGCTTACTTTGTGAAGAGTAAGACACACCCTGGAGGGGTTCCCGAGTGGCCAAAGGGAGCAGACTGTAAATCTGCCGGCACTGCCTTCGATGGTTCGAATCCGTCTCCCTCCACCATATTCTTCTTACCTCTTTTAAGAGTTAAGAGAACAACCTAGTTGATGGGCTTATGGGAAAACATCAATTTAGGCTTACTTTGTGAAAAGTAAGACACACCCTGGAGGGGTTCCCGAGTGGCCAAAGGGAGCAGACTGTAAATCTGCCGGCACTGCCTTCGATGGTTCGAATCCGTCTCCCTCCACCATATTCTTCTTACCTCTTTTAAGAGTTAAGAGAACAACCTGATTGATGGGCTTTTGGGAAAACATCAATTTAGGCTTACTTTGTGAAGAGTAAGACACACCCTGGAGGGGTTCCCGAGTGGCCAAAGGGAGCAGACTGTAAATCTGCCGGCACTGCCTTCGATGGTTCGAATCCGTCTCCCTCCACCATATTCTTCTTACCTCTTTTAAGAGTTAAGAGAACAACCTAGTTGATGGGCTTATGGGAAAACATCAATTTAGGCTTACTTTGTGAAAAGTAAGACACACCCTGGAGGGGTTCCCGAGTGGCCAAAGGGAGCAGACTGTAAATCTGCCGGCACTGCCTTCGATGGTTCGAATCCGTCTCCCTCCACCATATTCTCCTTAATTGGAAAATCGAAAAGCCAACTCATTGAGTTGGCTTTTTTCGTTTCTGAGCTTTGTCTCTTTCTAAACGTATCTTTGTAACCGTGTCTTTCTAAAACAACCCTCAACTTCCTAAACACTAACCCGCTACTACAAATAACTAATCGAGCTAAATCATTCAAACATCAGTGATCCCATACTTCAGCATGACGCTCACAAACCAGATAAGCAGCACAGCCTAAACAACTGGTCGATACATGTTCTTGGCATTCATTCGCAATTATCTGTTTCTGCTGCAAAGTAACCTCAGGCTCCAATACGGGTTCAAAGAACTTTGTCATTACTCATTACATCCAAATAAAATCAGTTAGTTAGCCTCAGGGTAATCCAATCTTTGGATAAGTTACATCTCTTAATATTTGTCGTGATGACACACTTCCGCTACTCATGTTCTTTGTCTGTTCCGCACGTTTTCGTCATAATTTCCCTGCAGCGACTTACAGATACATATCATTCGACGCAAAAAAGCCCCTGCTGATTTCTCAGCAGGGGCTTTCAATTATTTGGTGTCATTCCGAATAACTACATCCTATTGATGTTGAGTTAAATTCTGGAATTAACCTTGAATACCAACAATTAACCAAGGTGCATTGTTAGTTGTTAGGTCACGCTCTAGGTGCCAGATATCAGTGATATCTTCTTCAACGCCATCCGCTGTGTCACGGTAACGACCGCTAAACTGAAGGCTTAGCTGTGCTTTGCTACCATCGTGGTCTGCGCGAACGATTTCAGCATCAACGTACATTACGTCAGTGTGCTGATCACCGTCTAGCTTATTACGCTCAGCTTTTAGGTCTTCAAATAGGCTTGGAGATACGTATTCTTCAATCGTGTTTAGCTCGTTGTGATTCCATGCACCTTGCAGTGTACGGTAGTGCTCACGAGAACCGTTGATGAATGCCGCTTGATCAAAGCCCGGTGGGTAGTTATGTGGAACATCGCTTTGTGCACCAAAACCGAAACCACCAGCAGCGCCTTGTGATTGAGGTTGTGCTTGCTCGAAGTTATGAACATTTGGTTGTTGCTTAGGTTGTTCAAACTTGTTCTGACCCATGCCGCCGAATGCTGGCTGTTGGCCACGTGCATTCTGCTGATTCATTGAGCCCTGCTTCGCGCCCAACATTCCGCGTAGGAATTTAAACGCTAGGAAAGCAATCAGACCCATAATCAGAATATCCATGAACTGGATACCTTCAAATGCGCCACCAAAGAATGCAGCTAAAAGACCACCAGCAAGTAAACCACCTAGCAGACCGCCCATAAGGCCTTTCTTGCTAGAGTTAGCTGCTGTGTTCTTACCTGTTTGATCTTGACGGATCGAATTCGTGTTTTGTTGTTTTGGTGCTGGAGCCGTTTTAAAGCTTTTGCCAAATGACTTACCACCACCAAACTTTTTCGCTTCCGCGATTGGCGTCACCGCGACTGTTACCAACAGGATCGCGACTAGTGAGAAAAATCGTTTCATTATTATCCTTTATAGGTTTTTTATCTTTCGACACCTTAATCATACTCGTTAACAAAGAACAATGAAATATTCACCGTGTTTACACATGTATCATAATATTGCGGCTATTAATTGATTACTAAACTAGCGAAGGGATTGACGGCACTCAGGGGCAGCATTAAAATATTGAACGATGTTCATTTAATAGAAAGTACCCATGGCAAGACGAAACGATCATACTCGCGAACAATTAGTGCAATTAACCTTAAAAACGGTAACTGACTTCTTAGAAGAGCACTCTTATCACGAGCTAAGTCTACGTAAAATCGCCAATATGATTGGTTACGTTCCAAGTACCTTAGTAAATGTATTTGGTAACTACAACCTACTGCTTTTGCATGTGGTCGCTCAAACATTAGATGAACTGGCGTCAGAATCGGCTGCAGCTGTTGAACAATCGAGCAACCCTCAACAAGCTCTATTCAACCTTGCCTACTGCTACCACGATTTTGCACAGAGACACCCACACCGTTGGCAGCTTATCTTCGAGCACAACATGAACGGTGAAAACCTTCCTGAATGGCAATCGAACCGCATCGATAGAATGACAGGCATGCTAGAGCAGTTGCTGGTAGCGATTGCTCCTGAACATACGAAAAGCGAAGTAGTCAAAGCCAGCCGTGTATTATGGTCTGGAGTACACGGAATTACTCTACTTAGCGTTGATGATAAATTTTTCGCCTCCGAGCCTATTGATGGTAAAGAGCTGATCAATAACCTAGTCTCAAACTACTTAACCAACTGGTAATCATCCAAGGAAAGACAATGAACAACAGCAGCCAATCTTCGCTGTTAACGCAAAAAAGGTTCCTACCCTACTTTATTACCCAATTTCTAGGAGCCTTTAACGACAACATATTCAAAAATGTCCTGTTACTGTTTGTTGCTTTCGCAAGCGTAGACACGCTGCCTATTTCCAGCAATCTATTCATTAATTTGGCCGCTGGCCTTTTTATTCTGCCCTTCTTCTTATTTTCAGCTTTGGCCGGTGTACTGGCCGACAAATACGAAAAATCGTGGTTTATCCGTAAAGTTAAGCTCCTCGAAGTAGTGATCATGTCACTGGGTGCGGTCGGTTTTATCTACGAAAGCTACGGAATATTACTTCTTCTCCTGTTCCTTATGGGAACGCAGAGTGCTTTCTTTGGTCCGGTGAAGTATGCCCTGCTTCCACAGCAGTTAGAAACAAAAGAACTGGTATCTGGTAACGCTCTCGTCGAGACAGGTACATTCTTAGCGATCCTGATTGGTACTCTAGGCGCAGGCATCATTGCATCTGAAGAAGGCGCAAAGCTCATTGCTGCGGTGTGTATTGTTTCGTTCGCCGTGCTTGGCTATGTATCAAGCTGCTTTATCCCACATGCGCCAAGTAATGCACCAGATCTTAAAGTAAAGTGGCAACCAGTAAAACTGACCCGCGCGACACTAGCGATTGCCAAAAAAGACCGCCCGACCTTTCAAGCACTGATGTCTATCAGTTGGTTCTGGTTCCTTGGTGCGGCTTACCTAACTCAGTTTCCGAACTTCACTAAACTGCATCTAAACGGCACTGAAAGCTCGGTCGCCTTTTTACTGGCACTGTTCTCGGTAGGCATAGCAATCGGCTCTTTGGCTTGCGATAAGTTATCGAATCACCGCATTGAAATCGGCATCGTGCCAATGGGCAGCTTAGGTATCTCGATCTTCGGTCTTTTGATGGCGATATCCATCCCGGAGTCTTTGCCTGACTTTAGCTCTTTCCATCAATTCGTCACCTACTCAGAGCTGTGGCCACTGTTTGCTTACCTTCTGCTTCTGGGTATCTCTGGCGGTATCTTTATTGTTCCTCTGTATTCACTGATGCAGTTACGTGCCAAGCCAGATGAACGTGCCCAAGTGATTGCCGGGCTCAATATTTATAACTCACTGTTCATGGTGGGAAGTGCGGTATTAGGTATTGTTTGCCTTAGTGTTCTAGAGCTTTCAATTCCACAGCTATTTATCTTGCTCGCGGTGGGCAACACTTTGGTGATGCTGTACCTGTTTTATCAGGTGCCTATCTACGCTTTCCGCTTCTTTACGTGGGTGGTCACTCACACCATGTACCGAGTTAAACATAAGAACTTACATCACCTGCCAGAAAAAGGCGGTGCGTTGATTGTCTGCAACCATGTGAGTTATATGGATGCACTGCTGCTGAGTGCGGTTTGCCCTCGCTTGATCCGTTTTGTGATGGAAGAGGATTACACCAAGTTACCGCCAATTCGACGCTTCTTAAAAAGAGCTGGGGTGATTCCAATCTCCGCGACCAACCGCAACTCGATTCGAAACGCTTTCAAAGAAGTAGAGCGTGCGCTACATGAAGGTCATATCGTGTGTATTTTCCCAGAAGGAAAGCTCACCTCTGATGGCGAAGTGGCTGAGTTCATGCGTGGTATGGAGCTAATCATCAAACGTTCACCTGTCCCTGTGATTCCTATGGCTCTTAAAGGATTATGGGGTAGCTACTTTAGTCGTTACAAAGGCCGTGCCTGCAAAGGGTTACCCACTCGCTTCTGGACTAAGCTAGAGATAGAAGCGGGCGAACCGATTTCACCTAAAGAAGCCTCTTGTGAAACGCTTCGACAGTCAGTCTCTGACCTTCGTGGATCACTACGCTAGCTAACCAACCCTTTATTCATATCAGCTGAACAAGCGTTAAGTTTTCCTTAACGTTTGTTCAATTCATTTAGACTTACTTATCATTTTATTGAACGTATAGTGGTCTCATCACAATAACGCCACAACAAAACAAGACTCTAAATACAATGAACCTAAAAAAGTCCGTTCCATTTTATCTTGCTGCACTGTTTTGCTTAACGCCTTGGGTTAGCTCACCGACAGCCCTGGTTATCGGTTTCCTGCTTGCTAGTTTAGGACTAGTCCCTGAACACTTGGAAGTCGGCAAACTCACCAAAAAGCTACTGGCCTACTCTATTGTTGGCTTGGGTTTTGGTATTCAGTTTGAAAAAGCATTAGCAGTAACAGGCGATGGTATTGGGCTCATTGTAACGACGATTATCGGTACATTAGTCATTGGTTGGTTCTTGGCTAAACGAATGGGGCTAGACCGCACTACAGGCTACCTTATCTCTTCTGGTACCGCGATTTGTGGTGGTAGCGCGATAGCAGCAGTGGCACCTGCGATCAAAGCAGACGATGAACAGATTGGCTTGGCGTTAGCCACTGTATTCGTGTTGAACTCGGTTGCTCTATTCTTATTCCCGATGATTGGTCACGCGCTTGAACTCAGCCAACAAACATTTGGTACTTGGGCAGCTATTGCGATTCACGACACGTCTTCTGTAGTAGGTGCAGCTTCAGCGTATGGCGAAGAAGCACTGACGACAGCGACAACATTGAAGCTCGCTCGCGCACTTTGGATCATCCCAATCGCTTTAATCAGTGCGATGATCTTCAAGAACGATCAAAAGAAGGTTACGGTTCCCTACTTCATTTTCTTCTATTGCGCCGCTATCGCGGTGAGTGACTTACTGCCACAATTTGAGATGGTCTATCAAGGAATCTTTGATGTCTCTAAGCGAGCACTGGTAGTGTGTCTGTTCTTAATTGGCTGTGGTATTTCGGTTGAGAAGTTAAAAGCAGCAGGACCGAAGCCATTGATGTTCGGTATTACAATGTGGGTCATGATCTCGACAGGTTCATTAGCGTGGTTAACTCTCGCCTAGCCTGCATAGAAATGCTTTAGATGGTTGTTCGGTTACCTAGACACTCGGGTTAGCGAGCAACAAAACAAAAAGGCAAAGCTCCAATGGGCTTTGCCTTTATCGTTTGTGGTAAGGATATTCTTTGTTGCAACAATCACGAATCAAACAGGGGCTTATCACTCTTCTTGCTCTCTCTTTTCATTAAAACAAGTACCACAACCAACACAAATGCGGTGAGCTCAGCCAACGAACGAGTCAACCCCGATGAGATGATCGCTTGGCCTATCTGCAGTAAAACCGCAATGATGAGGGCAATTTTCATAATAAGACCTTATTCTATAATCCGTTATTTATATGGCTTATTATGATGGATGGTTATAAAGATAATAAATTCTGTTTTGAACTATCTAATTGCTAAATTAACTAACCTAGCGTAACTGCCCTTCTAACCACTTAATAAAGGTTCTTACCTTAGGCCGTTTTTCCGTGCCTAGCGGGCATATTAAGTCATACCCTTGGTCGGTATCCATGCTCGGATAAGGTGTTATGAGCTCACCAGTCTGAACATACTGCTTAACAAAATGATAGCGCCCCATCGCCACACCAATATTGCTGAGGGCACTTCTTACGCCCATATCTCGGTGGCTCACGCAGTAAAATTGCTCAAACAAGTTCACATCCAAGCCGTGGTGTTTAATCCAACGCTGCCATACATCTGACCCTAGTGCATGAATGAAATTAATCCGGTGCAGCGATTCTAAGCCATCATCAAAAATGTCGTGCTCAGCCGCGTAACTCGGTGTACACACCGGAATATACTTTTCGCCAAACAGTCGCTGTCGATGCATGTCTTTGAGATCTTCAGCACCATAGTAAATGGCGACATCGAGATGATTTTGATGAAAATCCTGCTCTTCTTGCGAGAAAATGTTGAGATTAAACTTAGGATATCGCTTTTTAAAATCAGCCAGTCTTGGTAGTAACCAACTGTTGGCAAATGCAGGACTGGTACCGATATTGATCTGTCCATACAAGTCTGTGTTGGTAATGTCTTCGATCTCACCAAAAATAGAGCTTAACGACTTGGATAACGTTCGTTGAAAGCGCTGGCCTTCTTCCGTTAGTTCCAGTTTACGAGTCCCTCGCACAAACAAGTTAAATCCGAGTTCACCTTCTAACACTTTGATTCGATGGCTAACGGCTCCCTGAGTCAAATGCAACTTTTTCGCCGCTAGCGTAAAGCTCATTTTCTCTGCAGCCACATTAAAAGTATGAAGATTTCTAAGTAAAGATTGATGGTTAGCCATACGAACTCATGCATTAAAAATTTTAATTCATACTACTACCCGTTTCGTTTGTTTGCATTAAGAAATAAGTTTTTAATAGCCGCAGTTACTTAAAATCCTGCCTCGATCAATCTTTGACTCCATACGTTGACGAGCAGAAACATTAAAAAAATTAATTACAAACTTAGGGGCACATATGAATATACTCGGGTATATGCAAAAAGTAGGTAAGGCATTAATGGTTCCCGTAGCCACACTGCCAGCTGCAGCAATCCTTATGGGAATCGGCTATTGGTTGGATCCTGTTGGTTGGGGTTCAGAAAGTATCTTAGCCGCATTCTTGATCAAATCTGGTGGCGCGATCATCGACAACATGGCGGTTCTGTTCGCGGTGGGTGTCGCATTTGGTTTGAGCCGTGATAAGAATGGTTCGGCGGCACTGTCTGGTTTTGTGATGTTCCTCGTCGTCACCACGCTACTTGCTCCGGGCTCTGTTGCTCAGTTAATGGATGTTGAACTCAGTGAAGTGCCAGCGGCATTTGGTAAAATCAGCAACCAATTCGTAGGTATCATTGTGGGTATCATCTCTGCTGAGATCTACAACCGCTACTCAACCGTTGAACTTCCTCAAGCTTTAGCATTCTTCAGTGGTAAGCGTTTGGTTCCTATCCTGACCTCAATAGCAGGTATGGCTCTCTCTTTTGCTCTACTTTACATCTGGCCAGCTGTTTACGACGCTCTGATCGTTCTGGGTATTAAACTAGAAAGCATGGGCGCAGTGGGAGCCGGTCTGTTTGGTTTCTTCAACCGTTTGTTCCTATCAGTTGGTATGCACCACGCTCTTTACCCTGTGTTCTGGTTCGACGTTGTTGGTATTAACGACATTCCAAACTTCCTAGGCGGCGCGCAATCTATCGCTAACGGTACGGGTATTCCGGGTAAAACAGGCATGTACCAAGCGGGCTTCTTCCCTATCATGATGTTTGGCCTACCAGCAGCAGCACTGGCGATGTACCACTGTTCTGATGCGAAAAACAAAAACCAAGTATTCGCAATCATGCTTGCGGCAGCTATGGCTTCATTCTTCACGGGTATCACAGAGCCGCTAGAATTCAGCTTCATGTTCCTAGCACCCGTGTTGTTCCTGCTACACGCAGTATTAACAGGCCTATCGCTTTACATTGCAGCAAGCATGGAATGGATGGCAGGCTTCGGCTTCTCTGCTGGCTTCGTTGACCTAGTACTATCAAGCCAAAACCCACTAGCGGTTAACTGGTACATGCTACTGGTTCAAGGCGTGGTGTTCTTCGCGCTTTACTACGGTATTTTCCGCTTCGCTATCATCAAGTTCAACCTACGTACTCCAGGCCGTGGTGAAGAGATGGAAGCAGAAAAAGAAACTGAAACACCAGAAGCATTGGCTAACCTAACCAACAGCTACATTGAAGCGGTTGGCGGTGCAGACAACATTCTAGAAGTCGATAACTGTATTACTCGTCTACGCTTAACTGTGAAAGACTCAGGTGCAGCAGACAGCGATAAACTGAAGAAACTCGGTGCGGCAGGTGTGGTACCGGTTGGTAAAGGTGGCCTGCAAGTTATCATTGGCCTAGGTAAGGTAGATAAAGTCGCTGAACAAATGAAGAAGGCACTCGCTTAACGCCAAATCTTGAATGGCACGATAAATAATTAGAATTTGTGACGGCTTCACCACCGTCACAACCCCCTGAAGCGCAATTACGACTAGTCACCGTGTATTGCGCTTCATTTTATTGCTCTTCGCTCTATTTAGAACGAGTCTGCTGTAACCACTGCGCCAATCCAGCGCGCGAAACCTTAATACCCAGTTGTTCCTGCTGAGGCATTCGATAATACTCAACAGGAAATTTGAAGCGTTCAAGACGACCAGTTAACTGCTCGATAAACCACTCTTTGGTTGGCAGATCAGCACAATCGACAATCGCTGCAGGTCGGAATCCGAACTCATCATCTTCAATGGGAACAATAAAAGCCTGATTAACCTCAGACAATTGATTGAGTACTCGCTCAATTTCTTCGCAATGAATGTTCTCACCACCAGAAATAAACTGATTGTCAGCGCGACCAATAATCGACACTTGTTCGCCAACCCACTCACCAAGATCTTTGCTATCAAACCAGCCGTTGTTATCAACTAATGGCGTTAATTTACCTTGATAGTAATACCCAGAAGCGAGCGTCTCGCCGCCAATAAAGATACGTTGTTCTTCAATTTTTAGCTGGCGATGGTTAAGGACAAAACCGGCGGTGCAGCTGGCATCAACGGGCTTCGCGGTCACGGTTGAAGCCGCTTCAGTCATGCCGTACCCAAGCCATGTTTCGATGCCCATTTGTTGAGCTTCGAGCCCAAGTGCTTCTGGTATATGACTACCACCCAAAAGTACATGCGTTAAAGTAAGTGCTTGCTTACTCTTTAACAATCGATGTAGCTGAGTAGCGACTAATGAAGCGTGACTGCATTCTTCTATATCGGTTTCAAGCTGACCTGTGCCTATTTTGATGCAGCCACCAGCCGCCAACCAACGATGAACTATCGCCAGCCCCGACACATGGTACATAGGTAAACTCAATAACCACGTGTCACCTTGTTGATAACGAAACACCTCAAGCAGCCCTGACGCAGAACATAAGTGCTGCTCAAGCGTATGACCGACCGCTTTTGGGTTTCCGGTAGAACCTGAAGTGAATACGATACTCGCTAAATTTTGCGGATTGAAGTGGAAGTCTTGAGATGTCGTGATCCGATTACCATCAGCATCGAGCTTCACTTCATTTAAGCAAGACAAGGTCACCAACTGAGTATTCAAATCAGCAGCCTCTGAATGCTCTATCCCACTACTGTCCAAAAGCCAAAGGTAGCTCTGTTGATCTGTTTGATATAAGGAATCGAGCTTTTGCTTCAGGCGTAAACTAGGCTGAGGCATCGTAAACGCACAAACCACACCCAAATTGAGTGCGGCAAGGTAAACCGGGATCACTTCAGCTTGATTCTTACCAACAATCGTCAGTACATCACCTTCAGATAGGCCTTGATGAGATAGCTGTTGTTGGTACTCACTAACCAACACAAACACTTGCAGCCAAGTATAAGTGCGGTGAGTGGTCACTAACGCTGGTTGAAGTGGGTTTTGCTGCGCCCACTGTACCCAGAGCGGGTGATGATTAGATTGTGGGCGCATCATAGGATAACCAAAAATAGATTAAGAACTTGTTAAGCTAACTAAATAGCCATTCAAATAGATCGGCCTAAGAAGACCAAATCAATTGTTGCTGTTCAAGTGTGGAGACAGGCAACTGACTCCCCGGCCAAGAAACTTCTAGCTGCTGCTTGAACAAGCCAATCGTATCCAGCCCCGGCACTTCGTTTGGTAGATATTGCTGCGCCAAACGAGCAATCTGAGTCAGACCTAGGCTCGACTCAATGCTTGAGCTCAATACAGATTTCATTCCAAGCTTCTGTGCACGCTCAATGATTGCCACACAACGCTCGACAGAACCAATAAGAGTTGGCTTGATCACGACTGCTTTAACACCAGTAAGGTCGCTAAGATCAAACTCTGGGCTTCGCACCGCTTCTTGCAGTGTCTCGTCCCACGCAATCGCAACACCATGGTCAATGGCAAAGGCCAAACTGTCTTCTGGCTTTTGACAAGGCTCTTCAATAAAGCTTATGCGCTGACGCAGTGACGGCGAAATGTATTTAATAAACTGCTTCGCTTTCTCTGGCTTCCACGCACGGTTGGCATCAAGTCTTAGGGTCAAATCAGGGATCGACTCAAGGAATAAGCTAACCAGCATGCCATCGCGAATCGCTTCGTAGAGGCCAACTTTCACTTTCGCGACCTTCTCGCCTTGCATCTCATTCAATACAGGGATCAGTTCATCAGGATCGCCTGTACACAAAGGCGCAGCTTGGTAGTTACCTTGAGCGTTAAGATCGCCTCGCAATTCAATCATCGCCATTGAAAAGCCAAACGCGACAGAAGGATACAGCTCGTCGAAAGGCGTTTGAGGCTTATTGTGGCTCCAAAGCTCTAATTCGTGTTGAAGCTGAATGCCAGCTTGTTCGGCATCTTCTTGGCTAAAACCTGGCAAAGGCGCAACTTCGCCAAAACCAGTTTTACCATCACACTCAAGTTGGATGATATAGCCAACGCGTTCGTTCAACTTATTGTCACGAAGAACCACGCCACTATCCATAGGTAATTGATAACGGTAAAGTTTAGCGTGACGCTGAGAATTCACTGAGTTCATAAAGTTTCCTAAAAAACGGGGAACATCAAAACAAAACGAGCCGCTATTAGCGACTCATTTTGAAGAAGAGAAAGACTATGGATTACGCGGGAACTTGTCGAAGTCCGGTCGACGTTTCTCGTTGAATGCGTTGCGGCCTTCTTGGCCTTCCTCTGTCATGTAGAACATCATGGTTGCGTTACCCGCCAACTCTTGTAGACCGGCTTGACCATCACAGTCCGCGTTCAGAGCCGCTTTCAAGCAACGCAGTGCCATTGGGCTGTGTTGAAGCACTTCACGACACCAACGAACGGTCTCTTTTTCTAGGTCAGCGACAGGAACAACGGTATTTACAAGGCCCATGTCCAGTGCTTCTTGTGCATCGTAGAAGCGGCACAAGAACCAGATTTCACGCGCTTTCTTTTGACCAACGATACGAGCCATGTAAGAAGCACCCCAACCGCCATCGAAAGAACCCACTTTAGGACCCGTCTGACCGAACTGCGCGTTTTCAGCAGCAATAGTAAGGTCTGCCATCATGTGAAGTACATGACCGCCGCCTACTGCCCAACCCGATACCGCTGCGATAACTGGTTTTGGACAAGTACGAATTTGACGTTGGAAATCAAGTACGTTCAGGTGGTGTGTACCTGAATCATCTTGGTAGCCGCCGTAGTCACCACGAATACTTTGGTCACCACCAGAACAGAACGCCTTCTCACCAAGACCCGTCAAAATGATCACGCCTACTTTCTCGTCGTAACGAGCGTCAGCCAGTGCGTTGATCATCTCTTTTACGGTTTGTGGACGGAACGCATTGTGGACTTGAGGACGCGCAATCGTGATTTTTGCAATACCATCGTCAGACTTGTGGTACTGAATATCTTCGTATTGACTGCTTTCATCGCTCCAGTTAACTGCCGCGTAAAGTTCTTCTTCTGTGATGCCTACTGTTTTAGCCATGGTGATTCCCATTGTTCTATTAGAGACCACGACTAACAAGTAGTCGTGACGGTGTTGCTCTGCTTTTGATAGTGCTTGATACGAGAGAACCGCTCAGTCAGATTAACGACGACTGGCGATACATTGGATTATCAGGTTAGAAAACAGCTCAGGTTGCTCAAAATGAACATTATGACCCGCGTAATCCACCTGACTATATTCAAAGCCACTATTCTCAGCTAGCTCCATGAATTTACGATCTTTTTCTCCACATACATAATGCAATAAATGCTCATGAGATTTCAATGTGGCACGTAAATCCGGTTGCTTAGCTAACGAAGTAGATAACAACATATTTGCTACGGATACTCCAAGGTTACCACTACGCTTTATGACCAAAGTTTGTCTTTGCTCATGATTTAGTGAAGAAAAGACGCTTTGTTGATACCAATCGTCTAAAACATCTTCAATCGACTGCTGTGCAAAGCGAACAGCCCACTGCGTATCATGTACTAACCTTTGTGCTCTTTCTTCATCACATTCCAAGCCAAAGTTGCCACCTTCAATGATGACTTTCTCTAGATTGAGCGTCTCAAAGCAAGGACTTGTCACCCCATACATAGCGAGCCTTCCGCCCATAGAATACCCAATCACTACGATAGGGTAATCGGCCGGAAGATCGTTGAGAGCCAGTTGAGATGTGATGCACTGGACAATTTTCTTGCAGCAATGATCAAACCCTACCGGATCGATAAAGCGACTTTGTCCGTGTCCGGGTAAATCTATGCAAAGGAGAGGAAAATCCTCAAGGAATGGATGACATGCACTCCAATCATCCCCGCTTCCGAGTAAACCATGTAAGAAAACAAGCAAAGGTTTGTCAGAAGAATCTTGTACAGCTGGGTAATAATCGGAGTAAAGCATGTAAAGTCCTTAGGCTAATGCCTCGGTGAGCATTGAACTGAATTGTTTCAGCAAAGTAGACGCTTGTTCGGGAGGCGTCTTAACTTCCACGAGCAAGGTACCCTGACCCTGTTCGAAATGTTGTTCGATAATGGTTTGATAGCAGTTCAAGGTTTCTGGCGCAGCGTATCCCAACTGGAATTGCGCAGCAGCGTGTTCAAAACTGAAACCATGAGGCATTTGATAAAGTGACTGTTTCTGTTGCTCTGGTACCGGCAATAAATCAAAGATCGCACCACCATCATTGTTGGTCACAACAATAACCATCGGCGTTAAATTATGAGTCAGCAGAGCCAGTGAGTTTAGGTCGTAAAGCAGAGAGGTATCGCCAATCAACATCAACAAAGGATTCTGGTTGGCTTTCACTACACCCGCAGCCGTTGCCACCAAGCCATCAATGCCCGATGCCCCACGATTGCTGTAAACCCAATTCGCAGATATTGACGACAGCATATCCACCAGCCTTACCATCAAGCTGTTTCCCACAAACAACTCTCTGTCTTTAAGTCTAGACGACAAGTCAACCGCAACACTCAACTCGGTCAGTTGGTCATTATTGGATATTTGTGCGAGTGCCAGTTGCTGAACGGTATTGGCCACCTCGATTAAAGGCGTCGCCCAACCCGAGTGTTTGCCCAACAACGTTGGCAGGTGTTGATCGGTTATCCATGACTCAATATTGGAAACAATATGCGTTTGAGGCAGATGGTCTTGATTTATACGGTGCGCATCAGCTGAAACCACAACATATTGCGTGCAATCGAACCAAGCTGCTTGTGACTTAACCCATTGGTTTAATCGCTTAGAAACAATGCGCTCACCAAACTGAAGGATGAAATCACACTGGTTGAGTTGCTCTTTGACTGAGTCACTCTGTAACCACAGATCATAATGCTTCCAATCACTGCTCACGCCCGATTGAGGATCACAGAAAATTGGCCAGCCCAAAGCCGAAGCAAACTGCTGCGCTTTTGTTGCCGCTTCTTTATCAATCGAACCAAGAATCACCGCACCTTTACGCTCTAGGTAATCGCCCGGCGCTATCGGCTGTACAGTCAAATGATTGGGTAAACAGGTATTAGAATACGGGGTTGTTGACGAGCTCCACCTAGCGATACTGTTAGTGTAGTCAGCATACATTTCAGCACTGTTCTTAGAATAGAGCGGCTCTGGGAACGGACAATTGATATGAATCGCACCGCCCACATTGCGTTGTTTCGCAAGCGCGCTATCAACCGATGTTAGAAGCCAATTCAATGAAATTTGTGTGGTTGGGCTTGGCAGGTTTAAAGCACTTTCTACATGGGAAGAAAAGATACCATGCTGCTGAATCGCTTGATTGGCACCACAGTCGACCAAGTCGATGGGTCTATCAGAGGTCAGTAAGATCAGCTTCTCTCGTGTCAGCCCAGATTCAGCCGTCGCAGGAAGCAAATTCGCCACGGCGGTTCCCGATGTCACAATCACCGCAACTGGCTTGTTGCTGGCTTTTGCTAAGCCTAACGCTAAGAACCCAAGACCACGCTCATCAAAGTGCGTGTGTAAGTTTAACTTGGGATTAGCTTCGGCTTCGAGAGTTAACGGCGTTGAGCGAGAGCCCGGTGCAACACAAACATGTTCAACGCCATTGCGTGCAAGTTCTTCAAGTAACGTGTGACACCAAACTCTGTTTAATACGGCTTGGTCGTGATTCATGACGCGACACCCAATGGTGGGTGATCAGAAATGAGGCTGAGCAAGGTAGACATCTTCTTGTTCAGCTCTTGCCACTCATGTTCGGCAACCGATCCCGGCACGATCCCCGCGCCAGCAAACAGTTGTACTTGATCGTTTACAATCAAGGCGCTTCGAATCGCCACGCAGAATTCCGCTCGCTGATGACTGATATAGCCTACAGAGCCTGCATACCAGCCTCGAGCAAACGGTTCGTGTTCAAGAATGAAATCTATCGCTTCTTTACGCGGCAAACCCGCCACCGCAGCAGTTGGTTGTAAGGCAGCAAGCAACTGCACACCATTAACACCATTATTAAGCTGAGCATGGATATTGCGCTTAAGATGCTGCACTTTACGCAAGCGTACTAAACGCGCATCCTTTTCAACATGGACCGTTTGAGAATGAGGAGTGAGACGCTCAATGATGTCGTCGACCACATACTGGTTCTCATTGAGGTTTTTGCTGTCTTGAGAAAGCCAGTTGGCAAGCTCCATATCCTCAGTTGCGTTCTCTCCACGACCAATGGTTCCAGCAAGCGCTTCGGTATCGAGCTCCGTACCATGGCGGCTATATAAGCGCTCTGGTGTCGAGCCAATGAAACTGTGTTTAGAATCCAGCACCAACATAAAGTGGAAACTGTGGTGATTTTGCAGATAGCTGGCTTTAAGTAATTGAGCTGCGCAGATAGGCGCATCGAGCTGCAATGTAGTTTTTCGCGCTAAAACGACTTTTTTGTACTCTTTATCGCTAATGCCTTGCAGCACTTTATCGACAAGGTTGTCCCACTGCTCTCTTTCTGGAACGTGATTGATCTGTTCAATATGCGCAGACAAAGGCGCTAATATCGCGGCTTCTACAGAAAGCTTATTCAAAGCATTAATAGAAGAAACGCGATCAGGGGACAAATTAACCGCCAACGACCAAGTATTGTCAAAGCGGATCAATTCAACCTGAGGAAGGAAGAAAAACGACTCCATGCAGCGACGGTTCTTTGCGGTGTGCCCATCAAACGAGCGTCCACCCCAGATTCGTTGGTCTTCACCAAGAATCGCGTACGCGGGTGCAGGATCTGAAAACGTATGTAACTGTCCGAGCGCAACAACCTCTTCACGAGTGTCGCGTGACTGCCAGTAGAACTTAGGAAAGAGCGGTTGAGCATGAAGCCATTCTATAAATGCAAACGATGGTTTTTGCGTTAGAACTTCAACACAACGAACTTCGCTTGCTTGGGCATTTTGTACTCGCTCAATCAAAGCGGAGATAGTTTGCTGGAAATGTGACAAATCGACCTCGTTCACATCTAAATTATTATTATATTAGTTTGATACTTTATGGGCAGTACCCACTTAGATCAAGAATGTACTATATCTTTTCAACATTCCTGTGATTTTAAGCGATCCCGCCCCTTTATTCATCTTAGCCAATAACCAAGAAAGCGATTAATTAAAATTTAGAAAAGAGTGACAACAAAAAGGCTAAACGTGACACTGAAATGCGACATTCATCAGATTTTTATTCTATCAAACGCCATTTTGCGGTACTTTAATAAAGTATTTAAATTAATTTCAGGAAATCGGCAATGCAAAATATCGGGATGTCGTCAAAACTCAACAGCGTATGCTACGAAATCAGGGGGCCTGTACTCAAACATGCTAAGCGCATGGAAGAAGAAGGGCATAAAATACTGAAGCTTAATATTGGTAACCCCGCCCCATTTGGTTTTGACGCCCCTGATGAAATCCTTGTTGACGTAATCCGTAACCTACCGACATCTCAAGGTTACTGCGACTCAAAAGGCATCTATTCAGCCCGCAAAGCGGTTGTTCAGCACTACCAGAAAAAAGGCCTACGTAACCTTGATGTAGAAGACGTTTACATTGGTAACGGCGCATCAGAGCTTATCGTTATGTCTATGCAAGCGCTACTGGATAATGGTGATGAAATCTTAGTTCCCGCTCCGGACTACCCACTATGGACAGCGTCTGTTGCTCTTTCTGGTGGTACACCGGTTCACTACATGTGTGATGAAGATGCTGATTGGTATCCAGATTTAGACGACATGCGCGCTAAGATCTCACCAAAGACGCGCGGCATCGTTCTTATCAACCCGAACAACCCAACAGGCGCGGTTTACAGCCGTGATTTCCTATTACAAGTGGTTGAGATTGCTCGTGAGCACGGTTTGATCATCTTCGCCGATGAAATCTACGACAAAGTACTTTACGACGGTGCGGTACACACTTCAGTGGCAACGCTTGCTGAAGATGTATTAATGGTGACGTTCAACGGCCTATCTAAAGCTTACCGTGTATGTGGTTTCCGTGGTGGTTGGATGTTCTTAACAGGCCCTAAACACCTAGCGAAAGGCTATGTAGAAGGGCTAGAAATGCTGGCCTCAATGCGTTTGTGTGCCAACGTTCCGATGCAACACGCTATCCAAACCGCACTCGGTGGCTATCAGAGTATCAATGAGCTGATTCTTCCAGGCGGTCGACTACTTGAACAACGTGACCGTGCATGGGAACTGATCAACAAGATCCCTGGCGTTTCTTGTGTGAAACCGAAAGGCGCAATGTACCTGTTCCCTAAAATCGATACCAACATGTACAACATCAAAGACGATCAGAAGTTTGTACTCGACTTCCTTAAGCAAGAGAAAGTGTTATTGGTTCAAGGTACTGGCTTCAACTGGCCGAAACCGGACCACTTCCGCATCGTGACTCTGCCGCACATCGAAGATCTAGAAATCGCAATTGGTCGTTTAGAGCGCTTCTTACAGACCTACAACCAAGACGACCTCATCGAAGGTTAATGAGCATAAAGAAAGATGGCTACAATTTGCTGTTTTAAAAGACTTTAACTTGTATTCATTCACTTCTATGCTTAAAAGGCTCCTGTTTAGGAGCCTTTTTTGTATCCGCTGTCTCGTATCCCTATGCAAACACAAGATACGAGTGGAGTATTGTTTATACCAATCACAGTAAGTAAGTGTTCAGAAATAGCGTAGGGAAAAAGCTTGAGAACAAGGCAGAATTTTTCGATAAGTAGTTATTCTACAATCAAAAATTCTAACATAGTTATCGAGTTTTTTAACAAGCTAGGATGACCAGTTATTTACTACGATTGGTACTATAAGGACGCGTATGAAACAAAGCCATTTCTTTGCCCATCTCGCACGCATGAAGCTAATTCAACGCTGGCCCCTGATGCGCTCGGTCTCAAGCGAGAACATTTCAGAACATAGCCTACAGGTTGCTTTCGTGGCACATGCTTTAGCGTTGATCAAAAACAAGAAGTTTGATGGTCAGCTTAACCCCGAACACATTGCTCTGCTTGGCATGTACCACGACACCAGTGAGGTACTGACAGGGGATTTGCCAACGCCAGTTAAATACTACAACCCGGACATTGCACAAGAATATAAGAAGATAGAAGCTGCAGCAGAACAAAGGCTGCTTTCGATGTTGCCAGAAGAGTTCCGAGACGACTTCGCCCCCTTCTTAATATCTGGTACTGCGAGTAAAGAAGAGCAAAGCATCGTCAAGCAGGCAGATACTATCTGTGCTTACTTGAAATGCTTGGAAGAGCTCAGTGCGGGCAATCATGAATACGAGCAAGCCAAGCGCCGATTGGAAGAGACACTCGAACAACGCAAAAGCCCAGAAATGGACTACTTTCTCACCACATTTGCGCCGAGCTTTGAATTATCACTAGACGAGATAAGCTAGCTGGGTATAAGTTGTTTTTAATTAGCTAAATAAAATCAATTTGATAGGTGCTATTTTGAATTCTCAACTCGAACCACCCTTTGTACTCGAACAAGAATGGCAGCATCGAAATGACGATGAACATAAAATAAGACGTGATGACCACCGCAGCCCGTATCAGCGTGACCGTGCGCGCGTGCTTCACTCTGCTGCTTTCCGTCGCTTACAAGCGAAAACCCAGATCCATGGCACCACGGTCAACGACTTTCACCGAACGCGCCTTACCCACTCTCTTGAGGCCGCTCAGCTTGGCACCGGTATCGTCGCTCAACTGAAGAAAAAGCAGCCCGAGTTTCGAGACCTATTACCCTCAGACAGTTTGATTGATTCACTGTGTTTGGCTCACGATATCGGTCATCCACCTTATGGACATGGCGGCGAAGTCGCACTCAACTACATGATGCGCGACCACGGCGGCTTTGAAGGCAACGCTCAAACGTTTCGCATTGTCACACAACTAGAACCTTACACTGAACATCATGGGATGAACCTATCTCGACGCACTTTGTTAGGTCTGATTAAGTACCCTTCTCTGCTTAGTGAGGTTCAAGCGCAATTACAGTCTGAACCCGTTAAGCATCAACGACAACTCCGAGCCAAAGATTGGATGCCAGCAAAAGGCATCTACGATCATGATGAAGAATTGTTTAACTGGGTGCTTGAACCGCTTTCAAACAGCGACCAACAGCTTCTAAAACAGAAAAGAAAAACGCATACCGAGCCACTTGAACACAATAAGACCAAATATAAGTCGCTGGATTGTTCGATTATGGAGCTGGCTGATGACATCGCGTATGGCGTGCATGATTTAGAAGATGCGATTGTGCTTGGCTCTGTGACCAAAGCTCAGTGGGTCGAATCGGCTTACCCTCAACTGAAAGAGATGGCCGACCCATGGATTTGTGAACACCTAGATTCAATTACAGAAATGCTGTTCTCTGGTGAACAGTATCGTCGAAAGGATGCGATTGGTGGGATAGTCAACGCCCTGTTGACCAGCATCTCGATTAAGCGAGTAGATGCTAACTTTGAGAATGTGCTTTTGGCTTACAATGCCGTGCTTGAACCGAGCATGGACGGCACGCTCGATAAGCTGAAACACTTTGTCAGCGAGTTCGTGATTCAAGTGCCACAGGTTCAGGTCATCGAATACAAAGGCCAACAGATCATTATGGATATGTTTGAAGCATTCAGCGCAGATCCTGAACGCTTGCTGCCACTGCCCATCAAGAAGCAATGGTTACAACATCAAGATGAGTCTCGAAAAATGCGCGTGATTGCGGATTACATCTCATCGATGACCGATGATCTTGCGCAGAAAATGCATCAGCAGCTGTTCTCGGCTCATACCGAGTTTTAACTCCTGACTCGTACCAGTGAATCGGCTTAATCTAAGTAGTTTTTCTCAAACACACCCGGCGGCATTTGATTGATTTGAAACTGAATCATTTGGTCAAATGCCGTTAGCAATGGGCTAAAGTCGCCATCACTCTCTAACAAGCTAAGCAAATGATAGCCAGCTTCAACGGTTGAAAGGCTGTTTTCACTGGGTGCTTTGCGAATTCGGTAGTTACCCTTGAGATCTTTCGGTAAATGAACCGTGTTCAGCGCATGCAAGTTACTCGATACTTGCCACATCTTGAATGCCTTTTTCCACGTACCATCCAATAAAATTACACGCAGCTTCTTATTAGGACATGTCGCAGACTCAACTAAAGCAGAATTTTCGCTTGGGTATAAAATCACATGTTGGTACTGTTCATCGGCCAGCATTGCGTTGAGTTGTTCGTTGTCTGAAAAGTCTTCACCAACAAACGTCACGCTGTTCTTTAGAGACAACGAGAGAATACGCGCCGTTCCCATCGGACGATGCTCTTCTGATGGGTGCTGAAGAATGATAAGCTCAACATTCGATTCGAGTGGTGTAACCCACTGACAAATACAAGCTTTCAAAGCCTTGCTGCATTGGGGGCAATAACGAGACATGGATTTAATGTGTACCCTGTTTTAATTTTTACTTCACTTTTATGCGTCTTATTCCAATTTGAGCCAATACAAGCTTGGGCCATTTGGGATAGCAATGCGATTGCCGAGGGGCAATGGTGGCGAATCCTAACAGGAAACTTTTCACATACCAACTACTCGCATCTTCTGATGAATCTAGCAGGCTTGTGGATCATCAGCTACCTGTTTCAACCGAGTAAAAAACAGCTTGTTGTTGCTTTGCTTGTGATTAGTTTAGTGACTGGCGTCGCTCTGTTGTTTTCAAGTATTCAGATCTATGTTGGCCTATCGGGCACTTTGCATGGGTTGTTTGGCTTATTCGCGCTCAGAGAGGCTTTAAACGGCAGGAAGTCTAGTTGGCTGTTAGTGTTCGGATTAGTCGCTAAAATCGCTTGGGAGCAGCTTATTGGTCCTTCTAGTACGACTGGCGAACTGATTAACGCTCGTGTTGCAATTGAAGCCCACCTAGCAGGAGCACTGGCTGGAGGCTTCATGGCTGTCGTTTCATTTCTAATGAATAAAAGAACGGATCAAAGCTGAATTCTTTCGCGATTCTTTTCAACCGTCGCTTCACCTATCCCTTTGACACTCACCAAATCATCAGCAGTCGTAAATGCCCCATTCTGATCTCTGTAATCGACGATCTCTTTGGCTTTCTTGTCACCCACGCCAACCAATAGTGCTGAAAGTTCTTCTGCTGTCGCGGTATTGATGTTGACCGTAATCTCAATGCCATCGTAAAGCTCAGCCTTGGTTGGGCTGTCTGCAAACACAGCAGGGCTTAAGAGCATCAGAAATGAAAGAAATAGTGTTGAATATGTCGTGCGCATAAATCGTTCCTTTGTTCAAAAAACGTAACTTATGCATTTGCCGCGCTAGATAACACAATCACCAGATAAAAATAAAGCGGGTCACCTAAGTGACCCGCTTCGTTATACATCTTATTTTCATCAGCTTGTTTGTTGGCTCACAAATCTGAATTGGAGCTTAACAATCACATGTTGATTCTCAGTAGTCAACTCTAACTTGAGCTTGCTACTGAGGGAATCAAACGCTTACTGACCTTGACCCACTACGTAGTATTCAACGTCTGCGTTTTTACGAAGTACGTTTAGTACGTTAGTCAGATCTTGTTGATTACCAACTCGCTCCAACTGTGCACCAATTTGAGTGCTGTAAGCTGGGTTGATTTCAGCAGTCACTTTAGAAAGCTCAACAACAACAATGTTACCGTCTTGGTCTTTAGATTGACCAAACACAGCTTGGCCTGCTTCTGGTTTCGCTAGAGCGAATACAGATGCCGCTAATGGCGAGTTACGGTCAATCGTCTCAAGTTCAGTGAACTCAAGGTTGTTGTCCGCTAGTACTGCTTCATTGCCTTGCTCAAGTTCGTTCACTAGAGAAACACCTAGCTCAACCGCTTGTTGCTCTGCTTGTACAGCAGACAATGCAGCGACAACTTGATCTTTCACTTCAGCTAGAGGAAGAACTGTCTCATCACGAGTCTCTTCTACACGAACAACAATTACGTGCTCAGGCGCAACTTCGATAACTTCTGAGTTTAGACCGTCTTCTTTCACTTCAGGGCTCAAGATAGCTTGCATAACTGCAGGCGTCATTAGAACTTCTGGAGCGTCAACTTGAGAGATAAAATCTGTCGTTGTGATCTTAGCGTTGATGGCTTCTGCAGAGTCATCTAGAGAATCTGGGAATTCAAACGCTACTTTTTCTAGCTCAGTTTGTTGCTCGTAGAATTGATCAACTGCGTGTTGGTCTAGAAGCTCTGTCTTAATCTCTGCCGCTACTTCAGTGTAAGGCTGAGCTTGAGACGCTTTTAGTTCGTCTAGCTTGATGATGTGGTAGCCGAAATCAGATTTAACTAGGCCAGTCGTATCACCAATATTCTCAAGAGCGAAAGCCGCGTCTTCGAATGCTGGGTCCATAACATCGCGTTCAATCCAACCTAGGTCACCGCCAACGTCTGCACTACCGAAGTCGTCAGATTTCTCTTCCGCTAGCGTAGCAAAATCAGCGCCTGCATTTAGCTCGTCTAGGATTGACTGAGCTTTCGCTTCGTCGTCGCCTTGAACTAGGATGTGGCTAACTTTACGTTGCTCTTCAGTTGAGTACTTGTCTAGGTGCTCTTGGTAGTATTTCTGTGCTTCTTCATCGCTTACTTCAAGCTGAGACTTAAGCGCTTCAGCAGAAAGCTCAATGTAAGATACCTTAGCTTGCTCTGGACGAGTGTAAGCTACTGGGTTCTCTTGGTAGTACTGTTCGATTTGTTCGTCAGTTAACTCGATGCCTTTTGCAAGGTCAGCAACAGACAGTGTCACTGTGCGAATATCACGAGTTTGTGCGATAAGCTTGCTCTGAGTATCGATTTCGCCCTGAAGAACGAATTCACTGCCTTGAAGTGCAGTCACAAGCTGGTTGCGCATTAGGTCACGACGCATGTATTCAGCGAAGCTCTCTGCGCTGAAACCTGCACGACGCAGTGCTGCTTGGTAAACTTCTTGGTCGAATTGACCAGCCGTTTGGAACTGAGGCATTTCTAGAATCATGGTACGGATTTGAGAATCACTGATTCGTAGGCCTAGAGACTCAGCTTGTTGCTCAAGCAGTACATCATTGATCATGCGATCCAGTACTGATTTACGGAAAGACTCTACGTAAGCAGGGTCTGCAAGCATTTGCGCGAAGTAATCGCCAAGTTGAGACTGCATACGGTTACGTTCGTTTTGGTAAGCCTGCTCGAACTCACCACGAGCAATTTCTGTGTTGCCAACTTTAGCTGCTGCGTTGTTACCGCCACCGGTGATGTAGCTGCCTACACCTGCGAATACGAATGACAGGATAATCAACCCAAGGATAATTTTTACCGCGATGCTATTCACGCCTTCGCGTAATCGATCCATCATAATTTAAGTGCTCTCCGGATATGAAGCATTGGCTTCAAAATAAAAATCTATTCACGCGATATTATCAGAAAAAGAAATGCGCATCAGTAGGATGCGCATAATTTAAATAAGTTCAATGTGCTTTGTACACATACTGTTTAAGAATGAAACATCATTTTTCAAACAGTAAACGCATTTTACTGCCTTCCCCTCTTAAATGGAGGTTTCAGCAGTGAAAATTAGTTACATGCGTCTTTAAGTGCTTTACCCGCTTTGAAGCCAGGTACTTTAGCTTCTGCGATTTGGATCTCTTCACCAGTTTTTGGGTTACGACCTGTACGAGCAGCACGAGTACGAACACTGAAAGTACCAAAGCCAACAAGTGCAACTTGGTCGCCTGATTGTAGCGTTGTGCCAACTGCTTCGATGAATGCGTCTAGAGCGCGGCCAGCTGAAGCTTTAGAGATGTCTGCGTTTTCTGCGATTGATTCTACTAGTTGTGTTTTATTCACTGTTTTTCCCCTATGTGTCATCTGTGACTACTTCTGATGACTGTACGTTCCATTTTGGTTTTAATTTAGCCGCAAGCCTTATTGCAAAAGGGCTGCCGCTTTGATCAATAACTTAGCGTCCAAAAAAAACGCTGACAAGCCTTTTCGGGCCTATCAGCGTAATTCTTTACTTATTTTTGCTATGCATCACTATTTTTTCACGTCAAACTCGACCCCTGACGGATCTCGTTCTAGCGCGACTTTGAGTACTTCATCAATCCACTGAACCGGGATCACCTTCAAGTCAGCGATTACGTTGTCTGGAATCTCTTCCAAATCACGCTCATTGTCTTTAGGAATCAGTACAGTTTTGATGCCGCCACGGTGTGCTGCAAGCAGTTTTTCTTTCAAGCCACCGATAGGTAAAACTTCACCACGAAGGGTAATTTCACCTGTCATACCGACCTCAGCTTTAACAGGGTTACCCGTCAAGCTAGACACTAAGGCAGTACACATTGCGATACCCGCACTCGGGCCATCTTTCGGTGTAGCACCTTCTGGTACGTGAACGTGAATATCGCGCTTTTCGTAGAAATCCGAGTTAATACCCAGTTTTTCTGCACGAGAACGAACCACGGTCATTGCCGCTTGGATCGATTCTTTCATCACATCGCCAAGTGAACCGGTTTGCGTTAGCTTACCTTTACCCGGCATTGCTTCAGTTTCGATAGTCAGTAGATCACCACCAACTTGAGTCCAAGCTAAACCAGTCACTTGACCAATACGGTTGCTTTCATCCGCTTTACCGAAGTCATGACGTTGAACGCCTAAGTACTCTTTCAGGTTATCAATGTTAACCGTTACAGACTTAAGGTCGCTGTCTAGCAAGATGTTCTTCACTGCTTTACGACAGATCTTAGAGATTTCACGCTCTAGGCTACGTACACCCGCTTCACGCGTGTAGTAACGAATGATGCCGATGATTGCAGAGTCTTCAATCTCAATCTCATGAGGCTTAAGACCGTTGCGTTGAACTTGCTTGTCCAATAGGTGGCTCTTAGCAATGTTCAGCTTTTCATCTTCTGTGTAACCAGACAGACGAATGACTTCCATACGGTCCAGTAGTGGGCCAGGAATGTCCATCGAGTTAGACGTTGCAACGAACATCACATCAGACAGATCGTAATCGACTTCTAGATAGTGATCGTTGAATGCATTGTTTTGCTCAGGGTCTAGAACTTCTAGAAGCGCTGAAGACGGGTCGCCACGCATATCAGAAGACATCTTATCGATTTCATCTAATAGGAACAGTGGGTTCTTAACGCCAACTTTAGACATCTTCTGGATTAATTTACCCGGAAGTGAACCGATGTACGTACGACGGTGACCACGAATCTCAGCTTCATCACGAACGCCACCTAGTGCCATACGTGTGTACTTACGACCCGTTGCCGCAGCAATCGAACGACCTAGCGAGGTTTTACCTACACCAGGAGGACCTACAAGACAAAGGATTGGACCTTTTAGCTTGTTGATACGATTTTGTACTGCCAAGTACTCAAGAATACGTTCTTTAACACGCTCCAAGCCGTAGTGATCTTCGTTTAAGATCTCTTCCGCTTTCGCTAAATTCTTTTTAACTTTTGAACGCTTAGCCCAAGGAACGCCAACCATCCAATCAATGTAGCTACGTACTACTGTTGCTTCAGCAGACATTGGCGACATCATTTTCAGTTTTTGCAGTTCTTGCTCAGTTTTCTCACGAGCTTCTTGAGGCATCTTAGAATCTTCGATCTTCTTCTTCAGAGTCTCGAATTCATCAGGTGCGTCGTCCATCTCGCCAAGTTCTTTCTGAATCGCTTTCATTTGCTCATTCAGGTAGTACTCACGCTGAGATTTTTCCATCTGTTTCTTAACGCGGCCACGGATGCGTTTTTCAACTTGCAGGATGTCAATTTCTGACTCCATTTGGCCCATCAAGAATTCCAGACGTTCAGTTACATCTAAGATTTCTAGAACGTGCTGCTTGTCTACCAACTTAAGTGGCATGTGCGCAGCAATCGTATCAGCAAGGCGAGCTGCCTCATCAATACCGTTCAGAGACGTTAGAACCTCTGGTGGAATCTTTTTGTTCAGCTTAATAAAGCCTTCGAATTGATTGATCGCACTGCGAACAACCACTTCTTGTTCTTTTTCGTCAAGTTCTGAGGTAACAACGTATTCGGCATCCGCTAAGAAGAATTCACTTTCTTTGAATTGGTGAATTTTTGCACGCTGCTGACCTTCAACAAGTACTTTAACCGTACCATCAGGGAGCTTTAATAACTGAAGAATAGTAGCGACTGTACCTACGTTAAATAGGTCGTCGATTGAAGGCTCATCAGTGTCCGCTTCTTTCTGCGCTACAAGTAGTACTTGTTTGTTAGCTTCCATTGCCGATTCAAGGCATGTAATCGATTTTTCACGACCGACAAACAATGGAATAACCATGTGTGGGTAAACCACTACATCACGTAGAGGTAGCACGGGGATTTCGATACGCTCGGAACGTTCCAAGTTCATATATTTCTCTCTTCCGCTTTAACTTATAAAGCAGTATATGGGGCTTAAACGACTGGATTCAATGGAAGAATAAAAAAAAGGAGGTAATTGCTTACCTCCTTTTTCAATTTGAGTGACTTGTCTAAAAAAGACCTACTCTGCAACAGCTGCTTGGTTATCTGAGTTGCTGTAAATCAACAGTGGTTCTGACTCACCATTAATTACCGACTCATCAATCACAACCTTGCTTACATCAGTTGAAGATGGCAGTTCGTACATAGTTTCTAGTAGAACACCCTCCAAGATAGAGCGCAGACCACGAGCACCTGTTTTACGGTTCATTGCTTTCTTAGCAATTGCGCGTAGGGCGTCTTCACGGAATTCTAACTCTGTATCCTCAAGCTCAAATAATGCTGCGTACTGTTTTGTCAGTGCATTCTTTGGCTCACATAGGATTTGGATTAGCGCTTCTTCATCAAGCTCTGTCAGTGTAGTTGTCACAGGTAGACGACCAATGAATTCTGGAATCAGACCATATTTCACTAGATCTTCAGGTTCTACTTGAGTGAACAATTCACCGATCGTTTTGGTTTCGTCTTTTGAACGCACTTCTGCGCCAAAGCCGATACCTGAACCTGTTTCTACACGCTGTTCAATCACTTTATCTAGGCCTGCAAACGCACCACCACAGATAAATAGGATCTTAGACGTGTCCACTTGCAAGAACTCTTGCTGTGGATGCTTACGACCACCTTGAGGTGGAACTGAAGCAACTGTACCTTCAACAAGTTTTAGTAGAGCTTGCTGTACACCTTCACCAGACACGTCACGCGTGATTGATGGGTTTTCAGCTTTACGAGAAATCTTGTCGATTTCATCGATGTAAACAATGCCGCGTTCCGCTTTCGCTACGTCGTAATCACATTTCTGAAGCAACTTCTGGATGATATTTTCAACATCTTCGCCCACGTAACCTGCTTCGGTTAGTGTTGTTGCGTCTGCCATTGTGAAAGGAACGTCTAGGAAACGAGCCAATGTTTCAGCCAGTAGTGTTTTACCACTACCAGTAGGACCGATAAGAAGAATGTTACTCTTACCTAGCTCTACGCCTTCAGCTGTCGTGTCACCATTACGTAAACGCTTGTAGTGGTTATAAACTGCAACTGCTAGCACTTTCTTCGCGTATTCTTGACCGATTACATAGTCGTCAAGATGCTCACGAATCTCACGCGGCGTTGGCAGCGATTCCGATTCTTTCTTAGGAAGAACATCTTTAATTTCTTCACGAATAATGTCGTTACAAAGATCGACACATTCATCACAAATGTAAACAGAAGGACCTGCGATTAACTTGCGAACTTCGTGTTGGCTTTTGCCACAGAAAGAGCAGTAAAGCAGTTTACCGCTACCACCCTCTTTGCTTTTATCTGTCATTCGCTAACCTCTTAGCCTTAACTCTCTATGCTTGAGTGTATATCAATTTGAATCACTTTGCGTTAAACAATTGCCCTGCAATTATTGACCGCGGTGATTAAGAACTGAATCCACTAAGCCGTATTCTACTGCTTGATCAGCAGACATGAAGTTATCACGATCTGTATCGCGCTCAACAACTTCTAAAGGCTGACCAGTGTGCTCTGCCAATAGTTTGTTTAGCTTTTGTTTGATCGTTAGGATCTCTTGCGCGTGAATTTGAATATCAGACGCTTGGCCTTGGAAGCCGCCAAGTGGCTGGTGAATCATTACACGTGAGTTTGGAAGCACGTGACGCTTACCAGGAGTACCACCCGCTAGTAAGAATGCACCCATAGAGCAAGCTTGACCCATACATACTGTGCTCACGTTTGGCTTGATGAACTGCATTGTGTCGTAGATAGACATGCCTGCTGTTACGCTACCGCCAGGTGAGTTGATGTAAAGATAGATATCTTTGTCTGGGTTTTCTGATTCCAAGAAAAGCAGTTGAGCCACGACAAGATTTGCCATGTGGTCTTCCACTTGACCTGTTAAGAAAATGATACGTTCTTTTAATAGACGAGAATAAATATCGTAAGAACGTTCACCACGGGAAGTCTGTTCAACCACCATAGGAACTAGTGCGTCCATAATCGATGGCATTGTGTTTTTTTCTTGGTAGCTCATATTCTTATGTCCCTAAAATAAATGGCCCGAATGATTAAATCATACGGACCATTGTTAGCAGAATTGTTGACCGTACGTCAACCTTCTACGTCAGATATTACTATATTAAGCAGGTTGCTGATTCATTAGCTCGTTGAAGCTAACTTCTTTATCAGAAACTTGAGCTTTAGCGATGATTGCATCAATAGCTTGCTCTTCTAGAGCAACATTGCGCATGTTGTTCATCATTTGCTCGTTTTGCTCGTAGTAAGCAATAACTTCTGTTGGATCCTCGTATGCTGTAGCCATCTCTTCGATGATAGCTTTAACTTTCTCGTCGTCAGCTTTTAGCTCTTCAGTCTTGATTACTTCACCAAGAAGAAGACCTACAACTACGCGACGTTTAGCTTGCTCTTCGAACAGCTCACGTGGAAGTTGGTCAGCAGCTTCAGTGTTGCCACCGAAACGTTGAGCAGCTTGTTGACGTAGAACACCGATTTCTTGATCGATAAGAGCAGAAGGTACGTCGATGTTGTTTTCGTTAACTAGACCGTCGATAGCTTGCTCTTTGATGCGGTTCTTAACAGCTTGCTTAAGCTCACGCTCCATGTTCTTACGAACTTCAGCTTTAAGACCTTCAACGCCGTCAGCAGCGCCGAACTTAGAAACGAATTCTTCGTTTAGTTCTGGAAGTTCACGAGCTTCAACTTTGTTCAGCTTGATAGAGAACTTAGCAGCTTTACCTTTTAGGTTTTCAGCGTGGTAATCTTCTGGGAAGTTTACGTCGATTTCGAATTCCATACCTGCTGTTTTACCAACGATACCGTCTTCGAAGCCAGGGATCATGCGACCAGCGCCCATCTCTAGTGGGAAGTTCTCAGCTTTGCCGCCTTCGAACTCTTCACCGTCGATAGAACCAACGAAGTCGATAGTTGCACGAGAACCAGCGTCAGCAGCAGCTTCAACTTCAGTCCAAGTTGCTTGTTGCTTACGTAGAGTTTCGATCATCTCTTCAACGTCAGCTTCTTTAACTTCTACTGCTGGTTTCTCAACAGTGATGTTTTCTAGACCTTTCAGCTCAACTTCTGGGTAAACTTCAAAAGTTGCGTTGAATACTAGGTCAGCGCCTTCGTTGTTTTCAACTGGTGCGAAAGTAGGTGCGCCAGCTGGGTTGATTTTCTCTTTAACGATCGCTTCGATGAAGTGACGTTGCATTACTTCGCCCATCACGTCTTGACGTACTGCTTTGCCGTACATTTTAGCAACCATCTTCATTGGCACTTTGCCTTTACGGAAACCATCGAAACGACGGTTTTTCGCGATGTTGCGTAGTTCAGCTGTAACTGCATCTTCGATGTTAGCAGCAGGAACAGTAATATTAAGACGGCGCTCTAGGCCTTCTAGCGTTTCAACAGTAACTTGCATTATATAAACCTCAAAACTGGCTCAGTAATCTGAGCATATGAGCCGTAACTTAGCTTTAATTCAAAAGCAGACGTTGTTGGCTGCATCCTTGTGTAGTGCTCTATCCGAACACCTAATTTAAAATCGAGCATTGATGTCTGAATTGATTATTCAACCAAACACCAGACTAATCAGCGATATCTTCGTTCTTCACACGTCGATTAAAACGCAATAAAGCTTGTTTTCAGAAACAAGAAAGGTATCTCCGATTAGCCTCAGGACAGAAATTTTAGACGCGACATTCTAGCGATCTGTTTAATCTCTGTCGAGCCGTTCACCTCTGCATGATGATGAATGCTCTAAATTCGTCCAACTAAGTGATACAAAAACGATCAAATCATCACTTAGCACAACAGAAATGGGGACAATAGCGACTTTTTCAAGGGAATCGAGGGCTTTTTTTGCTAAAAACCTTAAAAAGAGATCTTGCTCTTGTTTTACCCCTCAGAGTCGATAACTTTTTCAACAATCCCCGTTACAAACCCTTAACCTACACCCATCTGTTCACTCTCTGCTTTAAGCAAAAACTACCGCTATTTACTACCATAAACGAGAGAAGACAGGCTTGATTGTTTACCAAAGAAATTAGCGGAGAGCCTTCATGTTTCAAGCTTTTAGAATCCCAATACTGTTAATGGTCACATACAGTTTACTGATGGTGTTTGGCGGTCATTGGGTGTGGAGCACAAGCCATGAAAGTTTGTTAAATGATCACCAATCTAAGCTAGACCGCTTTTCGGTTCACATTTCAAGTCAATTGGACAAGTTCGCGCACATACCCGAGCTACTTTCAAAAGACAAAGAGCTGGTCGATGCCCTGCACTCTCCAAGTAACTCTGCGCAAATCGAGCTCACTAATCGTTATCTAGAGCACGTAAACTCGGTGATTCAAGCATCCGACACCTACCTACTAGACAGTATCGGCACCACCATTGCAGCCAGTAACTGGAATCAACCGCATTCTTTTATTCGTCGTAATTTTGCTTTCCGTCCTTACTTTCAAGAAGCGATTATTGGCAATGAAAATCAATATTTTGCGCTAGGTTCAACCTCAGGAAAGCGAGGCTATTATTATTCTTACCCCGTCTCCTATGCCGCCGAGATTATTGGCGTCATTGTCGTAAAGATGGATTTATCGCTAATTGAAGCAAGTTGGAAAGGCAAACAGAGTTTTTTTGTTGCTGACGATAAAGACCAGATCGTATTTATGTCGAGTAACCCTGAATGGCTTTTCAAAAGCCTTCAGCCGCTAAGCGAAGCACAACACACTCGAATTCAAGAAAGCAGGCAGTATCTCGATACAAAAATAGAAAGCCTGCACTTCTCTGGTGATTTAGACGGTGCCACCAGTCTTATTGAGTCGCCACACAAACTCGTCCAAGAGCAGTTCTTTAGCTCTTCTCGCTTCCTAGCCGAGCCAAAACTCACCATACGGGTATTTTCTCCAACCCACTTAGTTTGGTGGGACTTGGTTGCTTACCTTGTGGTTCTGAGCCTTATCTTTGCGATCATTTATCTAACGATGCAGCTAAACCACCATCGACAACAAAGACGCGCTCAGATAGACAGGCTGCAATCCGAAGCTAAACAAAAGCTTGAGTTTCAAGTGCTTGAGCGTACATCGGAGTTGCATGTTGAGATCAAACACCGTATCGAAACCGAGCATGTGCTAAGGCAAACTCAAGACGAGCTCATCCAAGCCGCTAAACTGGCGGTGCTAGGGCAGATGTCAGCGAGCATCAGTCACGAGTTAAACAACCCGCTTGCCGCGATTCGCAGTTATGCCGACAACGGCCGACTGTTTCTTGCCAAAGAAAAAACCGATCGTGTCGATGACAATCTATCTCGAATCTCAGCACTCACTGATCGTATGGCGAAAATCAGCCACCAGCTTCGCTCTTTCGCCAAGAAATCCACTGCAGAAGAGCTACACACCTTACAAATACTCCCAGTTTTACATTCATCGAAAGAGCTGATGAAGCCACAACTCAAGAGCGAGCGAGTTAAGGTCAACGAACTCCCTGAAACCTTTGATGCTTGCGTGCTCGCCAACGCCATTCAACTAGAACAGGTGATCATTAACCTGCTGACCAACGCGATTCAGGCGATGGAACAACAAGACGACAAACAATTAGCTATTCTGTTAGAGATTAGAGAGTCCGACCATCAACAAGCCAATACCTTACTGATTCATGTCGATGATAACGGCCCCGGCTTCACCTCCCCTTCGAACGGGAACTTTTTCGAACCCTTCCATACCACCAAGAAAAACGGACTTGGACTTGGGCTATCGATTTCTCAACAAATAATCAGCGGAATAAATGGCAAGCTCGTTACCGGTAGCAGCCCTCAAGGTGGTGCTCGATTCAGCATAGAGTTACCCCTTGTTGAACAAGAACAGTAAGCAAAAACTCAGCAATAACCAGAATAAAAAGAAATAAAGGAATCACTATGTGTCACGTCTATTTCATTGATGATGAATCCGACCTAAGAATGGCGATTGAACAGAGCTTCGAGCTCGCCGACATTGATGCCGAATTCTTTCCCGATGCGGAGTCTGCTCTGCTCGCGATTCAAGAAAACGGTTTACCTCACGTGATCATCACTGATATCTGTCTACCGGGTCTATCCGGGCATGATCTGCTCAACACCGTGATGCACAAAAACAAAGAGATCCCCGTAATTATGATTACTGGTCACGGCGATATTTCAATGGCAGTTCAAGCAATCCAATACGGCGCCTATGACTTCATTGAAAAACCTTTCGCTAATGAACGCCTAATCGAAACCACCAAGCGAGCGCTCGAAAAACGTCAGCTCACCCTTGAGAACCTTGAGTTAAAACGTTCACTCAAGGCCAGCCAAGCGCTTGGCCCAAGGATCATTGGTGACACGCAATCAATGACGGAGCTGCGGTCTATCATCACTCACGTTGCCGATACCAATGCCGACATATTGTTATTTGGCGAAACAGGTACAGGCAAAGAATTAGTTGCACGCTCTCTGCATGAACAAAGCAGCAGGCGAGAACAAAACTTCGTCGCGGTCAACTGTGGAGCGGTTCCTGAAAACCTAATTGAGAGTGAGCTGTATGGCCATGAAAAAGGTGCGTTCACTGGCGCAGAAAGCAAACGAGTGGGTAAATTTGAATTTGCTCAAGGCGGAACCCTATTCTTAGATGAGATAGAATCCATGCCGATGCAGGCACAAATTCGCCTGTTGCGCGTCTTGCAAGAGCGTGTCATCGAAAGGGTTGGGTCTAATGGCTTAGTCCCTCTCGATATTCGAGTGATTGCGGCAACTAAAGTCGACCTAAAGAAAGCCGCTGAAGAAGGTACTTTCCGCCAAGATCTCTATTATCGACTCAATGTTGTGACCCTAGATTTACCGCCGTTAAGAAGCCGACAAGAAGATATCCCAGCACTCTTCCACCACTTCTTACTGGTCGCTGCGGCGCGTTATGGCAAGACAGCCCCTGCCCTTCCACAAAAGGAGCTGCACGCACTTTTGGCTCATGATTGGCCGGGAAATGTTCGAGAATTACGTAACAGCGCTGAACGCTTCATCTTACTCGGGAAATTAGCTCAACTGGGTGATGGTGCGAACTCAGAGATCCACTCTGACGCTAGCATTAGCCTATCGGACCAAGTGGCAGAGTTCGAAAAAGCGGTGATCGAACGCGCGTTGATTGAGAATGAAGGGAGTATAAAATTAACTATGTCTCAATTAAATGTCCCAAGAAAAACGCTTTACGACAAAATGCAGCGTTATCAAATCGATAAAGATAATTTTAAGTAAAACAATAGATTTCGAAGTGAATAATTAAATTGTGAGATAAAAGAACCAACCACGAAACAAAACGCAAAGCGTAGCTTAATCTGAATGTATATCGAAACTGGCAGAGATAAGGTTCATCTTCCATAATTCATATGTCGACTTTAAGGATAAGTTGCATATGAATGAAAAAACGACCATTCCTGTCATTGTAGATACAGTGCTGATTGATGACCATTATGAAGTAGAAAGAAGGTCTGGGCGCGAGCGAAGAAAGAAAAAAGTACGCTGGAAAGGCTATGACAGGCGTTTAAGCGGCACAATAAGGCGCGGGAAAAATAAAGCGATAGATGAAAAGGTGTAACTCTTCATCTATCGCCGTTATTTACATTGATAATAAAACCGTTCGTTACACTAGCCGTGTAACTAAACCGCCCACTACTTGGTTATGATTTCCGGTCCCATCAATGTGGTCGGTAACCATGTAGATACCCATGGCACGTAAGTCACGATAATCAGGAATAAGAACATCACGCCCACCCACGGCAGTGCAGCTTTCACTACGTTCATCATCGACATCTTGGCGACCCCGGCAGTCACAAACAAATTGAGCCCGACAGGCGGCGTTATCATCCCTATCTCCATGTTCACTACCATCATGATACCTAGGTGAATTGGATCGATACCGAGTGCAATGGCGATTGGGAATACCAATGGCGCAACGATGATCAGCAAGCCTGATGGCTCCATGAACTGACCACCAATCAAGAGTAAAACGTTCACTACAATCAAGAAGGTGATCGGCCCTAAGCCCGCAGATAGCATAGACTCGGTGATCATTTGAGGAATGCGTTCTTCGGTCAGTACATGCTTAAGAATCAGAGCGTTGGCAATGATAAACAGCAGCATAATCGTCAGCTTACCTGCATCGTAAAGCGTGTCTTTGGTGTCTTTATGGAAGAAAGTTTGGAACACTTTTACCAAAGCAGGCTTTGTATTGTTCTTGTCCGCAAACGGCCCCATATCTTTATAGATAAAGTTGGCGATAAAGAAGGCATACACCGCAGCCACTGCCGCCGCTTCTGTCGGAGTAAAGATGCCACCGTAGATACCACCTAAAATGATAACAATCAGCAACAAGCCCCAGCTCGCATCCTTCGCAGCTGCGAACATCTCGCCCCAACCCACGAATGGCTGTGCCGGAATCTTCTTAATACGTGCTGCAATGTAGATAGCAATCATCAACATCACACCCGCCAACAGGCCAGGAATAACGCCACCAAGGAACATACGACCTACTGACACATCGGTCGCCGCCGCGTATACCACCATCACGATTGACGGTGGAATCAAGATCCCCAACGTACCTGCGTTACAGATAACCCCTGCCGCGAACTCTTTTGAGTAACCGTTTTTGATCATACCTGCGATAACGATACTACCGATCGCCACTACCGTTGCAGGAGATGAACCAGAAAGGGCTGCGAACATCATACATGCCACAACCGACGCCATCGCCAAGCCGCCGCGGAACCAACCCACCATCGCGATAGCAAAACGGATAATACGTTTCGCCACGCCACCAGTAGACATGAAGCTAGAGGCCAAGATAAAGAAAGGAATCGCTAAGAGTGTGTAGTGGCCTGCAAATGCATTAAACAGCGTTTGTGCGACTGAAGCTAATGACGCATCTGAATGCATCAATAAGAATATTACGCTCGATAAACCGAGGGAAATTGCAATTGGCACACCGACCAACATGAAAGCAATTACCATTAAAAATAGAAATAACATTGCCATGATTAGTCTTCCTTACCGTTAGATTTTGTACTCGACTCATTCGCTTTGTTCTGCGAAGTCGAATTCAATACCGCTGTTGCATCTTCGTCAGAGCCCGCTAACACGTCCGCTTTCAACGCATCCAGTTCTTCTTCGGCTTCGTGTCCTGCAATCATGCGGTCAAGCTTGCCTGTTACGACTTGGTAAGCAACTTGAGCAAAACGGAACGTCAGCATTGCCATGCCAATCGGCAGCGCCATATAAGGAATAAAACGTGGCAGTTTCTCGTATCGCTCGCCTTCATTCAGCCAGTCAGCAAGAAACTGAAGCATCTCTGGCATTGGAATATCATCGGTCTCATACCATGCGCGATCGGTCGCGAATGGGTACCAGTAATTCCAAGAGCCGATAAGAAGTAAGATTGAAAATGCTAGGCAACTGGTCACGGCGATTAACGCATACACTTTGCGTAGCTTTTCTGGGGCAAGGTTAATGATCACATCTACACCGATGTGGAAATGTTTTTTAACGCCATAAGATGCGCCCACTAACACCATCCAAGCAAACATGAACACAGTCAGTTCAAGTGCCCATAAGATGTTGTCATTGAATGCGTATCGAAATACCACGTTGGCAAAAGTAAGTAGCGTCATTGCGCCAAGGAAAAATGCGATTAATGACTCTTCAATCACATCCGTAACTCTTCCGACTTTAGAAAAAAGAGAGGTTTCCAGTGCTGATTCGCTAGAATTTGGTTGTTCCATTTGAGGCTTTTCCATAATTGACTCCGCTTATAATTGTTTTTATAAGGAGTGACGAATACTCGCCACTCCCTTAGCGGTGTTATTGGTTTGAAGCTAACGCTGCATCGATAAGGTCTGAACCGATGTCTTTTTCAAACTTCTTCCATACTGGTTGAAGTGCAGCTACCCATGCTTCACGCTGTTCAGGCGTAAGTGTACGAACCTCACCACCCGCTTCGATGATGTTGTTTTTGTTCGCTAGGTTAACTTTTGAAGATTCAGCATTACGCGTCTCAGACACTTCTTGAACGATAGTGCCAAGCTGTGTACGTACATCTTCAGGTAGGTCTTTCCAGAAGTCGTTTGATGTTACAACTAGGTAATCCAAGATACCGTGATTGGTTTCAGTCACGCCGTCTTGTACTTCAAAGAACTTCTTACCGTAGATGTTTGACCATGTGTTCTCTTGACCATCGATAACCTTAGTTTGCAGGCCACCGTACACTTCTTTGAAAGACATCTTCTGTGGGTTAGCGCCTAGTTGTTCAAACTGAGCCACCAATACATCCGATGCTTGAACACGGAATTTCAAACCTTTTGCATCTTCAGGGCTGATAAGAGGTTTGTTCGCCGACATCTGTTTCATGCCATTGTGCCAAAACGCAAGACCTTGCAGGCCACGACGCTTCATCGCGTTCTTCAGCTTTTCACCAGATTCTGAGTTTTGGAAACGGTCAACGGCTTCTACGTCTTCAAATAGGAAAGGAAGGTCAAAAATGCGGTATTTTTTAGTGAACTTCTCAAATTTTGACAGCGATGGCGCCGCCATTTGAACATCACCATTTAACAGGGCTTCCAGTACCTTATTATCATCGTAAAGTGTTGAGTTAGGGAAAACTTGCATACAAGCTTTGCCATTCATTTCCGTGTTTACTCGCTCTTCCAGTAAAGAAGCGGCGATGCCTTTCGGGTGCTTATCGGTATTAGTTACATGACTGAATTTAATCACGATTTCACCAGGGTCACAGTTTGCAGCAGCATTAAAACTAGTGAGCGCCAGAGCAGATACAGACAGCAGGGTAAGAGGCTTAAACATTATTATTCTCCTTAGTAAACAAAGCAGCCCTTCAATGGGAACTGCGTGCTTTCACTAAGGCAATTAGCGCGCCACATTAACACAATTCATTAACAAGCCTTTAACCGCAAGGCTTCATAAGTTCTACCAATAGTCGTCGCCAACTCGCCGCATAAATTAATGGGTGGAAAATGACACATAGAATATTTGTAAATGGGTGGAAGCTGACCAATGTATTAGTAATGAATGAGGTCTGACCAAAAGCCACATTACCGATGATGTCTTGAAGTAATTTCGACCTATCCTGTAGAGTGCTGCACAACTTAGTCAGATTTACTGTCCCACTACTTACCAAGAGTTGATACCAATGAGTCAGATCTACCATCACCCAGTACAAATTTACTATGAAGATACCGATCACTCTGGTGTGGTTTATCACCCTAACTTTCTTAAATACTTCGAGCGGGCACGCGAACATGTCTTGGGCAGCGATAAACTGGCGGAATTGTGGAATGAGCACGGACTAGGTTTTGCGGTCTATAAAGCCAACATGACTTTTCAAGATGGGGTTGAGTTCGCTGAGATCTGCGACATCCGAACCTCTTTTGAACTCGATGGCAAATACAAAACCTTATGGCGACAAGAGGTATGGCGTAAAGATGCGACCAAACCCGCCGTGATTGGTGATATCGAGATGGTTTGCCTAGATAAAGACAAACAACTTCAGCCTGTACCCGCTGAAGTATTAAAAGCGATGCTTGGAGAGTCGAGCTAGCTTTATTTTATCTACATAGACGTAAAGAGGTGAGACGATGAGAAGGTTCTCATCTCTATCTGCATGGGTAGCAAATTCCCGCCAAGCGTCACCGCAAAGCGATACTGTTCATCCAACCGCCCTAAGCAACACTGCCAATCTGTAGAACTATCGTCTTGTTGAGCAGAATCCAAATTCAACCCAATCCCGCTATGTAGCCTGATTTCGCGATACAAGCCTGATTTAGCATCCGATGAGCCGAGTTCCACTACTTGCTTGGTCAAATTAGAGAAATCGAACGAGAAGCTTCGCAACGATGTGGCTAGCCCCTTGCCTGTCGCTTTGATGTACGACTCCTTCAGCGCCCAAAGATCGAAAAAACGCTCTCTCTGCAGCTCTTTACTAAGTTCAAATAAATCTGCCAATTCTTTATCTGAAAAATAGTGCTTCATGATCGAATCGATATTGGTCGAGCTTCTTGCATGTTCGATATCGACACCTAATTGAACTGGCTTCCCGACTCTCTGGCAAACCGCGATTAACAAATGTTCTTTGCTATGACTGATATTGAAATTTAACCCCGTCATGAGTTGCTGTTCGGCGACTAAACTGGGCTTTCCTTTCTCGCCATATTCAAAGCGCCACGCTTCGGGCATTAAATCAGAATAGCGAGACAACACCTTTCTTAGGTAGTTGCGAACATACAGGGCTTGAACTTGAGATGAGGGCATTCGATACCGCTCGACTTTCGCTATTTCATCAGCTGTGAGTGTCTGTTTGAGGTGTGACTTACTGCCTACATCATCACGCAAATCACTCAAAGAACATAGCCATAAATCGACGGTTGGGTTTTCCAGTTTATCCATGCTCACCTCCTCTAACCACTCATCAAAAAAACATCAAAATGAACAAATTTAACCCAGCTATGATTTGAGAGAAACATAGAGAATCTGCGCAGGAAACACTCTTCATATACGGACTTAAAACTAACTTTTCGAATAATAACAAATTAAAACATAAATCACATCGAGCCTTAAAGAACAGACACCTATTAAATGTTACTTACAAAAATATGACGCAGATCCCACCCAACTAAAAAATAGAGTATAAACACTAAAAAACCACTTATATACATTATTTATCAATAAGTTAATCCGATTAAAAACACAAAAAACACAAGAAATATAAAATCATCTGGTCTGAACAGATCGTAGTGACCTCTGGGAGCATTGTAACGGAAACTCACCTCGGGTAGCCTGCTCAACCATTAAACAAATTCACACGTTTTTATTGCGGATACCTGCTTTGTATAAAGCAGTACTTGAGACAGGATTTAAATGGACATTAACCTCAGATTCGAATGCCCTCTTCTCGCATGAAAAACGTAACTAATCCCTGCGTAGCTAACTCCTGCGTAATCAAGCCCTGCAAGTCACAGTACTTCGCACTCCCTATTTCAGTCAGGTGGCCGACTTTCGGTAGCCTTACTCTTCAGCTGCGTTTGCCCAAATCTGTCTCAGATTTATTTTCGATTTATTTAAAAGCGCAGCCTCAAAATACGACCTCACTGTATGTGATTTCTAGTGGAGACTCATAATGAGCCAACCCGAAAAAAATACACCGGAATCAGTCGACGACACTCGACTTAATAAACGCCTTAAAGACATGCCAATTGCTATCGTTGGTATGGCAAGCATGTTTGCGAACTCTCGCTACCTAAACAAATTCTGGGATTTGATCAGCGAAAAGATCGATGCAATTACCGAAGTGCCTGATACGCACTGGCGCCCAGAAGATTACTACGACTCAGATCGTACTACGCCAGACAAGTCTTACTGCAAGCGCGGCGGTTTCATCCCAGAGGTTGACTTCAACCCTATGGAATTCGGTCTTCCGCCAAATATCCTAGAGCTGACGGATACGTCACAGCTGCTTTCTCTGATCGTGGCAAAAGAAGTACTTGAAGATGCGAAACTTCCCGAAGGTTACGATCGCGATAAGATCGGTATCACGCTCGGTGTGGGTGGTGGTCAGAAGATCGCTCAAAGCTTGAATGCTCGTCTTCAATACCCTGTTTTGAAAAAAGTCTTCAAGAGCAGTGGCATCAACGACGAAGACAGCGAAATGCTGATCAAAAAATTCCAAGACCAATACATCCACTGGGAAGAAAACTCATTCCCTGGTTCATTGGGTAACGTAATTTCAGGTCGTATCGCTAACCGCTTTGACCTTGGTGGCATTAACTGTGTGGTAGACGCTGCGTGTGCTGGTTCTCTAGCCGCAATGCGCATGGCACTGAGCGAGCTAGTTGAAGGCCGCAGTGAAATGATGATCACAGGTGGTGTGTGTACTGATAACTCACCAACCATGTACATGAGCTTCTCTAAAACACCTGCATTTACCACCAATGAAACCATTCAACCTTTCGACATCGATTCAAAAGGCATGATGATTGGTGAAGGCATCGGCATGGTTGCTCTGAAGCGTCTTGAAGATGCTGAACGCGACGGCGACAGAATCTACTCAGTGATTAAAGGTGTCGGTTCATCTTCGGATGGTAAGTTCAAGAGTATTTACGCGCCTCGCCCTGAAGGACAAGCAAAAGCACTTAAACGTGCTTACGACGATGCTGGTTTCGCACCGCACACGCTTGGCCTTTTAGAAGCGCACGGTACAGGTACTGCAGCAGGCGATGTGGCTGAATTTGGTGGCCTAAACTCAGTATTCAGCGAGAACAATGAAGAGAAGCAACACATTGCGTTAGGCTCTGTGAAATCTCAGATTGGTCACACCAAATCAACTGCGGGTACTGCAGGTTTAATCAAAGCTGCGTTGGCACTGCACCACAAAGTTCTGCCGCCAACGATCAACGTATCGGCTCCGAATCCTAAACTGGATATCGAGAACTCACCGTTCTACCTAAACACACAAACGCGCCCTTGGATGAAACGTGTCGACGGCACACCACGCCGTGCAGGTATCAGCTCATTTGGTTTTGGTGGCACTAACTTCCACGTTGTATTGGAAGAGTACACGCCAGAGCACGCTCGCGGTGACAAGTACCGTCAGCGCCAAGTGCCGCAAACTCTGTTATTCAGCGCGGAATCTCGTCAAGCACTGATCAATGAGCTCAAGCAGGTTTCAACTCAAGTTACCGATGCTGCGTTCAAATTAGAAGCGCTTGCTGAGCAACACGCTCTACGCGAAGTTGACGCTAAGCAGGCTCGTCTTGGTTTAGTTGTCACTGACCAAGCAGACCTTCAAGCGCAACTGACTCAAGCGGTTTCTATGCTTGAGAGCCAAACCAAAACACATTGGCAGATGCCAAACGGTACTAGCTACCGTGAGTCAGCACTGATTGCTGAAAACGGCACTGGTAAAGTAGCAGCTCTGTTTGCGGGTCAAGGTTCACAATACCTAAACATGGGTCGCGAGCTTGCTTGTCATTACCCAGAGATGCGCCAACAGCTTGCTCAAGCGGATCAAGTATTTGGTCAGCACAAGAAGACGGCTCTGTCCCAAATTCTGTTCCCAATTCCAACTTTCACACCAGAAGCAACCAAAGCTCAAGAAGCGGTGTTAACCAACACGGCCAATGCGCAAAGTGCAATTGGTACTGTGTCTATGGGTCAGTTCGACATCATGACTCAAGCTGGCTTCAAGGCCGACATGGTCGCAGGTCATAGCTTTGGTGAACTAAGCGCACTATGTGCATCGGGTGTTATCTCGCAAGACGATTACTACCAGTTAGCTTTCGCTCGTGGCGATGCGATGGCTGCGACACCTGAACAAGGCGACAGCGGTACTATGTTTGCGGTCATCCTAGACGCAGACAAGCTTCCAGCCGTTGAAAGCTGCATCAGCCAATTCGAAGGTGTGAGCATTGCCAACTACAACGCTCCGACTCAACTGGTTATTGCTGGTCCAACAGCAACCGTTCAGCAGGCAGCTCAAGCGCTAACTGAGCAAGGCTTCAAAGCAATTGCTCTGCCAGTGTCTGGTGCTTTCCACACACCGCTTGTTGCTCACGCTCAAAAACCATTTGCTGCTGCAATTGATAAAGCTTCATTCAGCGCTCCAACGCTGCCGCTTTACTCAAACGCAACGGGCAAACTACACAGCAAAGACGCTAAAGCGATCAAGAAAGCGTTCAAGCAACATATGCTGCAATCGGTTCGTTTCAGTGAGCAAATTGAAGCGATGTATGAAGCAGGTGCGCGCGTATTCGTTGAGTTCGGTCCTAAAAACATTCTTCAAAAGCTGGTTGAAAAAACATTGGCTGATAAGAACGAAGAGCTTTACGCAATCAGCATCAACCCAAGCCCTAAAGGTGACAGTGACCAACAGCTTCGCTTAGCTGCGGTTCAACTGTGTGTGGCAGGTGTTTCATTAGACAACATTGACCCTTACCAAGCTGACATTGCTGAACCTGCAAAGGCATCACCAATGAACATCAAGCTGAATGCAACCAACTACATCAGCCCAGCTACTCGTAAGAAAATGGATCAATCATTGGCTTCGGGCAACGTCACCGAAAAGACTGAGATTGTTGAAGTGAAAGTTGAAGTCGAGAAAATCGTGGAAAAAGAAGTGATTAAAACAGAAATCATTGAAGTACCTGTTGCTGCTCCTCAAGCTTCAAATGTACAACAGTCAGCTGCTCCAGCACCAAGTGCACAAGTAGCAACAGCAACTCAGCAGCCTCAAGTAGCACAACCTGCACCAGCGACTATTCAGCCAACAGCTTCAGTAACGGTTGATGAATCTTCACTGCAATCGTTCTTCAATGCTCAACAACAAGCAGCAGAAGTACATCAGCAGTTCCTTGCGATTCCTCAACAATACGGTGACACGTTCAACACCCTAATGTCTGAGCAAGCGAAAATGGCAACAGCAGGCGTAGCAATTCCTGAGAACCTGCAACGTTCTATGGAGATGTTCCACCAGCACCAAGCTGAAACGCTAAAAGCTCACGCTCATTACCTAGAAATGCAAGCACACAGCAACAACTCAGCACTTAATATGCTGACGCAAGGTTCAGTACAAACGGCACAACCAACCTTCGTTGCGCCAGCAAATGCTCAACCAGCGATTCAGGCTCCAGCGACTCCAGCAGCTATCGTCCAACAGCCTGTGGCTCAAGTACAAACTGCTCCTGTACAAGCGGCGCCAGTTCAAGCTGCACCGCTTCAAAAGACAGCAGCTCAACAAGCTCCAGTACAGAAAGTCGTTCCTGCACCACAAGTAGTGGCTCAAGCAGCAGCACCTGTTGCAGCTCAGCCTGTGCCAGTTAAAGCGCAGCCGGCTCCTGTCGCTGCACCAGTAGCAGTACAATCAGCCGATGCTGAAAAAGTGATGCTAGAAGTGGTCGCTGAGAAAACGGGTTACCCAACGGAAATGCTTGATCTAGAAATGGACATGGAAGCAGACCTTGGTATCGACTCAATCAAGCGCGTAGAGATCCTTGGTACCGTTCAAGACGAAATGCCAAACCTACCTGAGCTGAACCCTGAAGATTTAGCTGAGTGTCGTACTCTTGGCGAAATCGTTACTTACATGAACAGCAAGATGCCTGCAACTGCGCCTGTTGCAGCACAGCCAAGCGCAACCGCTCCTGTTCAAGCAGCTAACGGTCTTGATGCAAAAGTCGTTCAACAAACCATGCTAGAAGTGGTTGCTGAGAAGACAGGTTACCCAACGGAAATGCTTGATCTAGAAATGGATATGGAAGCAGACCTTGGCATCGATTCAATCAAGCGTGTTGAGATTCTTGGTACGGTTCAAGATGAACTGCCTACCCTTCCAGAACTAAACCCTGAAGACTTAGCTGAGTGTCGTACTCTTGGCGAAATCGTTGACTACATGAACAGTAAACTTCCGACTTCTGCACCAGTTGCAGCACAAACGGAAGTAGTGGCGCCAGCAGCATCTAACAACGGACTAGATGCGGCTGTCGTTCAAAAAACCATGTTAGAAGTAGTCGCAGAGAAGACGGGCTACCCGACTGAAATGCTAGACCTAGCAATGGACATGGAAGCTGACCTTGGTATCGACTCAATCAAGCGTGTTGAAATTCTAGGTACAGTTCAAGACGAGCTACCGACTCTTCCAGAACTGAACCCTGAAGACCTCGCTGAGTGTCGTACTCTAGGCGAGATAGTCGACTACATGAACAGTAAGCTTCCGGCTTCTGCTCCAGTAGCGGCTCAAGCATCTGCACCAGTACAAGCAGTATCAAACGGTTTAAACGCAGAACAAGTTCAAAGCACAATGCTGAGCGTAGTGGCTGATAAAACAGGCTACCCAACAGAAATGCTCGACCTAGCAATGGACATGGAAGCAGACCTTGGCATCGACTCAATCAAACGTGTTGAGATCCTTGGTACAGTTCAAGACCAGCTACCAACGCTGCCAGAGCTGAACCCTGAAGACCTAGCTGAGTGTCGTACTCTGGGTGAAATCGTTGCTTACATGAACAGCAAGCTAGGCGCTAATGAAGCTCCTAACGCAGCACCTGTTTCAGATTCAGTTGTAGAAAGCACGAGCAACGACCTAAACCCTGCTCATGTTCAATCAACCATGATGGAAGTAGTTGCCGACAAAACAGGTTACCCAGCAGAAATGCTCGACCTAGCGATGGACATGGAAGCAGACCTTGGTATCGACTCTATCAAACGCGTTGAAATTCTAGGTACAGTTCAAGACCAACTACCAACGCTGCCAGAGCTAAACCCTGAAGACCTAGCTGAGTGTCGTACGCTTGGTGAAATCGTTACCTACATGCAAAGCAAGCTATCCGCTGCTGCACCCGTAGCGACTCCAAAAGTTGAATCAGTAACGCCTATCGCAGAAACAGCGACAGCGGAACTTCCTCCACACAATGAGGTAGCGCTAAAAAAGCTACCAGCGGCAGATAAACTCGTCGATTGTTTCTCAAAAGACGCTTGTGTCGTGATCACAGATGATGGTCACAACGCTGGTGTTCTAGCAGAAAAGTTGACCGCTAACGGCATCCAAGTTGCTGTAGTGCGTAGTGCTCTTTCTGCCGCGTCACCTTTAAACAGTGAAATCGCAAGCTACACACTCGACAGCATTGACGATGCTGGTGTGACTTCGGTTATTAACGACATCGAAGCAGACCTTAAAACGTCGAACAAAGTGATTTCTGGCTTCATTCACCTACAAGCTATCGTTGATGCAAAACAAAGCAACGAGCGAGCGGTTAACTTGAATGCAGACTCAAGAACTTCATTGACGACAGCGTTCTTATTCGCCAAGCACCTAAATGGCCAACTGAATGCAGTTTCTGGTCGTAGCGTGTTCTTCACACTAAGCCGTATCGATGGTGGCTTTGGTTACCTAGATACTAAGCAACTAGCGAATGCAGAGCTTAACCAAGCGGCTCTATCTGGTCTCACTAAGACACTGAGCCATGAATGGTCAAACGTGTTCTGCCGCGCATTGGATGCTGACGCTTCGATTGATGCTCGTCATCTTGCTGAAGCAATCACAGGCGAACTGTTCGATATCGATACCAACACGGTTGAAATCGGCCTTAGCCATACGGAAAACGGTGAATCTGGTCGTTCAACATTGATTGCTGCAACACCAGGTGCTGCACAAACGAAGAACACAGGCGCTCAACTCACCAAGAGCGACAAAGTTCTGGTGACGGGTGGTGCTAAAGGCGTGACGTTTGAATGTGCACTAACACTTGCTAAGCAATGTAAGTCTCACTTCATTCTTGCAGGTCGTAGTAAGCATATTACTTCAGCTGAGCTACCTCAGTGGGCACAAGGCAAGCAAGAGAAAGATCTAAAACCAGCGGCTATCGCTCACCTACAAGCAACCGGTGACAAACCAACACCGAAGAAAGTAGATGCCTTGCTAAAACCGGTATTGAGCAGCCTTGAAATCAACGCAGCACTTACTGCTTTCAACGAGATTGGCGCAAGCGCTGAATACCTAAGCCTAGATGTATCGAACCATGAGTCAGTAGCGAAAACACTGGCCAATTTCGACGGCATCACGGGTCTTATCCACGGTGCAGGCGTACTGGCTGACAAACATATTCAAGATAAAACGCTTGATGAACTGAACATGGTTTACGGCACGAAAGTGGGCGGACTAGAAGCAGTTCTTGGTGGTTTTGATAGCAGCAAGCTAAAACTGATTGCGATGTTCTCTTCGGCGGCGGGTTTCTACGGAAACACAGGCCAAAGTGACTACTCGATGTCTAACGAGATCCTAAACAAAGCGGCTCTGCAATTGTCTGCGCGTAACCCTCAAGCGAAAGTGATGAGCTTCAACTGGGGACCATGGGACGGTGGCATGGTGAACGCAGCACTGAAACGTATGTTCACAGAGCGCGGTGTTTACGTGATTCCTCTTCAGGCAGGTGCGGAGCTATTTAGTTCTCAACTACTGAACGAAACTGGCATTCAATTGCTGGTTGGTACGAGCATGCAAGGTTCTGACAACAAGGAAGCTGCTGTAAAAAAGCTTAATGCGGAGTCTGTGCATCTTGCAGAGAGTCCGCTGAATACAAGCATTACTGTGACACGTCATCTTGATCCAAAGGCATTGCCTTTCATTCAAGATCACTGCATTGCCGGTAACCCAGTGTTACCGACAGTGTGTGCCATCCAATGGATGCGTGAAGTCGCTGAGCAACTGTTAGGGGTGAACGTTAGCGTTCACAACTACAAACTGCTGAAAGGTGTGATTTTTGATACTGATGAAGTGCAAGAGCTGAAACTGGTTCTTTCCTCTGATGCTAAATCAAAAGGTCAGCTAAAAGCAGTGATCAGTTGCCAAGAACGACCACAGTATCAAGCTCAGTTGCAAGTTGCCTCTGTGCAAGTGTCTGAAGATGTTCAACAAGCGTCGACAAAGCGCTTTAAAGCCAACACTTCAGCACCTGTAACAACGGCACAAGCTCTATACAGTGACGGCACTCTGTTTCATGGACCAAGACTGCAAGGTATTACCTCAGTTGAACGTTTTGACGACTTAGGCTTATTGGCTCAATGCCAGTTGCCTCAGATTGAAAACAGCGACTGCGGATCATTTATTCCCAAGCAAGGTTTTGGTGATAGCCAACCATTTGCTGAAGATTATCTGTTGCAAGCCATGTTGGTATGGGCTCGATTGAAATACGGCGCGGCAAGCCTACCGTCTGCAATCGGTGAGTTTGTTTGTTACGCACCGATGCACAATGGTGACCAAGGTCGGCTAGAACTGAGCGTGATAAAAAGCACGGCTCGTTCACTGCAAGCTGATATCTCGCTTTACCACCAAGATGGTCGTTTAAGCACGGTAATGAAAGGTGCCAAAGTCACCATCAGCAAGAGCTTAAACGACGCATTTTTGCCGAAGTCTAGCTCAGCAGTATCGAAGAAAGAGGCTAATAAGAACCTAGAGAAGGAGCAATTGTCATAGTGACTGTTCCTACTAATAAAGCGATGCCATTGCGCATCGCTCTTTTAGCTCAGCCAGCAAACGCAACTGAGCTTTCTGCCGACTTATTATCTTCATTCCCTGAAATGGTTTCTGTTGTGGTTGATGGCAATTTTAATCAAGCACTTACTCAAGCAATTGAGGCAGTCCATCAAGGTAGTGCTGTTAAGCTCTGTTTGGATCATCACTCTCCATCATTGGTGATGTTGAGTGCACTGACCGCTGCTAAGAATAAGATTCACCCACACGCTTATCTAGCGAGTTTTGTAGATGCCGCTACCGAAGATAGCGTTCAGCTTTCTCTGAATATTGCACGCCGCCCCGCTGCAGATTTAAGCCATCAACAGCAATACTCAGCCCTATCTGCTTCGCAGCAGTTTAATGAATTGTTGAATATGGTTAATGCGATATCGAGCCGTTCATTACCGAGCCATTATTGGTTCACTGAGCCGAACAAAGCTCGTGTTGCTTCATTGACCTTCAATGACGATAGCCAACAATCTACCAGCCTGATATTGACTCAAGCGACCGGTTTGCACGAACCAAAGCCATTGCTATCCAGCGAGCGTTTGATGTTTGTGGTTTCTGGCAATGACCAAGCTGAATTGGTTTCTCAGCTAGCCTCATTAAGAGATGAGCTTAAATACATTAGCGATTTGGCGGACAGCGAACTTGCTATCGCCAGCTTGATGCATTCAAACCTAAGTCATTTCCAAAGTGTTCAACACAATGTTGACCTTGGCGCGAATATCGTGATTCAGGCAGCTTCAATTGATGCTGCGCTACAAGAGCTCACAGCGCTAGAAAATGCGTTGCCAAAAGTAATGGCCGACAATAGCCAATACAAGACTCCAGCAGGCAGTTGTTTCTCACCAAAGCCTCAAAGCAAAGGTGGCGTTGCATTTGTTTACCCTGGTGTTGGCACGGTTTATCCCGGTATGTTGCGCGATTTTCACCACCATTTCCCACAGTTATTTGCTCGTTTAGAACGTGAAGGTAACTTGAAAGAGATGCTTCAGGCAGAGAAAACCTATGCTGAAGACGCGCAAGAAATGTCGCTTAGTGAATTGGCAATTGCCGGTGTAGGCAGTAGTTATCTGTTAACACAACTGCTATGTGATGAATTCAAAGTGCAGCCAGACTTCGCCTTGGGTTACTCCAAGGGTGAAGCTTCCATGTGGGCCAGCTTAAATGTTTGGAAAAACCCGCATGCGCTGATTGAGATGACTCAAACCAGTCCTATCTTCACCACGGCTATTTCTGGCGAACTCACCGCAGTACGTCAAGATTGGCAGTTGAACGGCGACGAAAGCATCCAATGGAATAGCTTTGTGGTTCGCAGTGATGCACAAGCGATTGAGGCTCTGTTACCAGAATTCCCACGCGCTTATCTCGCAATCATCCAAGGTGACACTTGCGTACTGGCAGGTTGTGAAAGCACATGTCGTGCATTGCTCAAGAAACTAGGTAAACGAGGCATTGCCGCGAATCGTGTTACCGCAATGCACACTACACCTGCATTGAGCCAACATAGCCAAGTGCGTGAATTTTACACGCAACCACTATTCGACGAATTGCCAAAGCATATCCGCTTTATCAGCGCAGCAGGTCTACCGACTGGCGCACCAATCAATATAGACAGCGATAGCATCGCCCTTTCGATTGCCGATACTTTCTGTTCAACGCTGGATTTCACCGCGTTGATCCAGAGTGCTCGTCAACAAGGTGCTCGTCTGTTTGTTGAAGTAGGTGCCGATCGTCAAACCAGCACATTGATCGACAAGATCAATCGTAGTGACAACGTAGCCGACCAGTACTACACAATCGCTTCCAATGCAAAAGGCGGTGACGATGTTGTCACGCTCATCAAGTGCATTGGTCAGCTCATTACTCATCAAATTCCACTGTCTGTCGAGCCCCTTATCCAAGGGCTAGAACAACAGATCACCGCCGCTAAGCAATTAAGTGGTGTGTCTCAAGGCAGTGCAGTGAATCATCAAGGAGAGCTAGTATGAGTTCTCAATCGAACCAGTATCAGGCTCAAACTCAATCTAAGAATAAGCAGCAAGTGAAGTGCAATAAGATCGCGATTGTCGGTATTGCTAACCAATACCCTGAAGCCGATACGCCAAAAGACTTTTGGCAAAACTTGCTGAATAAAAAAGACTCTCGAACCACATTAAGCGCTGAAAAGTTAGGTGCTAAACCTGAAAGCTATCAGGGTGTGCAAGGTGAGTCGGACCGCTTTTATTGTGATAAAGGCGGCTACATCGAAAACTTCAATTTCGACAGCAATGGCTACCGCTTAACAGCAGAATCATTCAACGGTGTTGACCAAAGTTTCCTATGGGCTTTGGATACCAGTCGTAAGGCGTTAATCGATGCCGGCATTGATCTGAATGCCGATGTTTTAGAGCGTACAGGCGTGATCATGGGTGCCCTTTCGTTCCCAACCACACGTTCAAACGACTTGTTCCTGCCGATGTATCACTCGGTGGTCGAGAAAGCACTCAAAGATAAATTGGCTAATGACCAGTTTTCACTGCTACCAACCAATGAAACCGCGCAAAACCTCAACCCGATCAATGGTGCTGCAGCACATAACGCCTCTAAGTTAGTGGCTGATGCCTTGGGTTTAGGCAACGTGCAACTTAGCCTAGATGCAGCATGTGCTAGTTCAGTGTATTCATTGAAGTTAGCGTGTGATTACTTGAACACGGGCAAAGCCGACATGATGTTAGCGGGCGCGGTATCCGGTGCTGACCCATTCTTTATCAACATGGGTTTCTCAATCTTTCACGCTTACCCAGACCACGGTGTGTCGGTTCCGTTTGATAGCAACAGTAAAGGTCTGTTTGCTGGCGAAGGTGCCGGTGTTTTAGTCCTAAAACGTTTGGCTGATGCAGAGCGTGATGGCGACAATATCTACGCAGTCGTCAGCGGTATTGGCTTGTCGAACGATGGCCGTGGCCAGTTCGTATTAAGCCCAAATAGCAAAGGACAAGTACAAGCCTTTGAACGCGCTTACGAGGCTTCAAACCTATCACCAGACAGCATTGAAGTGATTGAGTGTCACGCAACCGGCACGCCATTAGGTGACAAGGTTGAGTTAACCTCAATGGAGCGTTTCTTTGCTGACAAATTGAATGGTTCTAACCCGCCATTGATTGGCTCTGCGAAGTCCAACCTCGGTCACTTACTGACTGCGGCGGGTATGCCGGGGATCATGAAGATGATCTTTGCGATGAAAGAAGGCGTGCTTCCGCCAAGTATTAATTTGGACAAGCCACTATCGTCGCCTGAAGGTTTATTTGGCTCACAGACGCTACCAACACAGGTTCAACCTTGGCCAAGTAAAGCGGGCAATTCAGAGCGCTGCGCAGGTGTTTCTGTATTTGGTTTCGGTGGTTGTAACGCTCACTTACTGCTTGAAGCGTATTCAGACACCAGTCATGTCAACCAGACTCTAGAGTCGGCATCTCCAAGCCTACTACCGTCTAATTTAACCATTACTGGTCTAGCGTCTCACTTCGGTTCTCTGCAAAGCATCAATGCGCTAAGCACTGCGATTGAGACCAACAACGATGCTTTCATTGCTTTGCCTAAGAAACGCTGGAAAGGCTTAGACCAACATCCAGAACTACTGAATCAATTTGGTTTACACGGCATTCCAAACGGAGCGTACATCGATCAATTCGATCTCGATTTCCTACGCTTTAAAGTGCCGCCGAATGAAGATGACCGTTTGATCTCTCAGCAGTTGCTACTGATGAAAGTTGCAGACGAAGCGATCAAAGATGCCAAGCTTGTAGCAGGCCAAAAGGTTGCAGTACTCGTTGCGATGGAAACAGAGCTTGAGATGCACCAATTCCGTGGACGCGTAAACCTGCATAGCCAATTGGCTGACAGCTTTGCCAACATGGGTATTGAGCTAACACAAGATGAATACCAATCGCTAGAAACCATCGCGATGGACAGTGTGATGGACGCAGCTAAGCTGAACCAATACACCAGTTTCATCGGCAACATCATGGCTTCGCGTATCTCATCATTGTGGGACTTTAACGGCCCTGCCTTTACGATTTCAGCTGCTGAACAGTCAGTTGCGCGTTGTATCGATGTCGCACAAAACCTGATGTCGCAAGAATCCATGGACGCCGTCGTGATTGCAGCCGTTGACCTAAGCGGCAGTGCAGAACATGTGATTCTGAAGAACAGCGTGAGCCCAGTGTCACTTTCTCCAAAGTTCGGACAACCGCAAGACGGAAGTTGGAATGTGGGCGAAGGCGCAGGTGCAATTGTTCTTGTTGAAGATAGTCAAGTAGCACGCAACCAAGATACGACTTACGGCAGTATCAACGCATTGGCCTTTGGTTCAAGCGAGCGTAACAATGCCGTTGCTGATGAGTTACTGACTCAAGTCGGTATGAGCTCAAACGATGTTTCTCTGCTTGAGCTTAACCATGCACCTGAATCGTCATTACATCAGTCTTCATCTCTAAGTTTCGCGAACACAAAGACGACTCAAGCGAGTCAGCGTGTTGGTCATTGCTCTGCAGCCTCTGGTATGGCAAGCCTGCTACACGGCCTGCTCAACCTGAACCTTGAGTCTCTGAATCCGAATGTCAGTTCTAAGAACGCGATTGTTGCCAACATCAGCGAAGGACAATGTTCACAGCTGCTACTAAGCCAGTCGAGTGTTGAATCTCAGTCACTTTCCGTTCGTTTAAGCAATGAGCTGGCAAGCGATGCTAAGCGCCAATTGGTTAAGCAAGTGACTCTTGGCGGTCGCGATATCTATCAACATATTTCCCAAACCCCAGTGACTAACTTGGCTACGATTCAACAGAAAGCTTCTGGTAAACAAGCAGCAAGAGTGGCGTCGGTTCCAACGACAGCAAGCATTCAAGCAGCCCTTGCGCAAAAAGAGTTAGAGAAGAATGCATTAGCGCAGAACGCGGTAGAGCCAGTCATCGAAACTCCTACATCAGTATCCCCTACTCTGGCGCCAACACGCCACAGTCAGCTAACAGGTAACCACAGCAATATGACTCATGTCCTATCCGCTAAAAATGGCGCGTCTCAAATCGACGCTAATACGGATGCAGCATCACAGCCGTCTGTAACACCACACAACCAAGCTTTTGCTCAAAATCAGCAAGCGGCGCAACAGGTACACAAAGCATTCCTGCACACTCGTGCCCAAGGTATGCAAATGGCTGATGCACTATTGAAAGCACAGCTAAACGCAATTACGTCTGGTTTAGATAGCTCAGCCGAAACACCAGTTCAGACTCAACCAGATCAGGTTCAGTCAGCGCCAGTAAACGCACTTGCGACGCCAGCACCAGTAAAACCTATCCGTAAACCATGTATCTGGGATTACGATGATTTGGTTGAATACGCTGAAGGCGACATCGCCAATGTATTTGGCCCTGACTACGCGATCATCGATAGCTACTCGCGCCGCGTTCGCCTACCAACCACAGACTACCTATTGGTATCTCGTGTAACCAAGCTTAACGCGACCGTGAACGAGTACAAGCCAAGCACCATGACCACAGAGTACGACATCCCAGTTGATGCACCGTATCTTGTTGATGGTCAAATCCCTTGGGCTGTAGCGGTAGAATCTGGTCAGTGTGACCTAATGCTGATCAGCTACTTAGGTATCGACTTTGAAAACAAAGGCGAGCGTGTTTACCGCCTGCTTGATTGTACGCTGACCTTCCTTGGCGACTTGCCTCGTGGTGGCGATACGCTGCGTTACGACATCTCAATCAACAGCTTTGCTCGCAATGGCGACACGCTGCTGTTCTTCTTCTCGTACGAATGTTTCGTTGGCGACAAGATGATCCTGAAAATGGATAACGGTTGTGCAGGCTTCTTTACTGATGAAGAGCTAGCCGATGGCAAAGGTGTGATTCACACTGAAGATGAAATCAAGGCTCGTAAGCTGGCAACTAAGCAACGCTTCGACCCTATGTTGCATTGTCCTAAAACCCAGTTTAACCACCAAGAACTGCGCCACCTACTGACTGCAAACATTGCAGAGTGTTTTGGTCCAACTCACCAATCCAATCGCCACCAGCCTTCTTTGTGCTTCAGCTCAGAGAAGTTCATGATGATCGAAAAGGTTAGCCGTGTTGAACCGCAAGGCGGCACATGGGGACTTGGTCTGATTGAAGGTCACAAGCAGCTAGAGCCTGAGCACTGGTACTTCCCTTGTCACTTCAAAGATGATTCAGTAATGGCTGGCTCTTTGATGGCAGAAGGTTGTGGTCAACTGCTTCAATTCTTCATGATGCACCTTGGCATGCACACGCTTGTTCAAAATGGTCGTTTCCAACCGCTTGAAAATGCCCCTCAACAAGTACGCTGTCGTGGTCAAGTTCTACCACAATCGGCAGAACTGACTTACCGCATGGAAGTGACCGAGATTGGTCTAAGCCCTCGTCCATACGCGAAAGCCAACATCGATATTTTGCTCAACGGCAAAGTGATTGTTGATTTCCAAAACTTGGGTGTGATGATCAAAGAAGACGACGAATGTACTCGTTACCTACCTTCTTTAGAAACAGCTATCGCGACTCCTGTTATCGAAAACTTGGGCCATACGCCAGCAGTGAACCAACAAGCTTCAGCAAATGCGCCACTTATGGCTCAAATTGAAGACCTAGAAACGGCACCAAACAAAGGTGTGATTCCACTTCAACACGTTGAAGCTCCGGTGACGCCAGATTACCCAAATCGCACACCCGATACGGTTCCGTTCACGCCTTACCACATGTTCGAATTCGCGACTGGCGATATCGAGAAATGTTTCGGCCCTGACTTCTCAATCTATCGTGGGATGATTCCACCACGTACTCCGTGTGGCGATCTACAGCTAACCACTCGTGTCGTAGAGATTGATGGCAAGCGTGGCGACTTCAAGAAGCCTTCATCGTGTATCGCAGAATACGAAGTGCCAGAAAATGCATGGTACTTTGATGAAAACAGCCACCACACCTTGATGCCTTATTCGGTATTGATGGAGATTTCACTGCAGCCAAACGGCTTCATCTCTGGCTACATGGGCACCACGCTCGGCTTCCCAGGTGAAGAACTGTTTTTCCGCAACCTAGATGGCAGCGGCAAAATGCTGCGTAACGTCGACTTGCGTGGCAAAACGATTACCAACGATTCTCGTCTGCTTTCAACGGTAATGATGGGCACTAACATCGTACAGAGCTTCAGCTTCGAACTGAGTACTGACGGCGTGCCTTTCTACCAAGGTACGGCGGTATTTGGTTACTTCAAAGGCGCAGCACTGAAAGATCAACTTGGTTTGGACAACGGTAAAGTGACTCACCCTTGGCACGTTGATAACAACCGCACGCCGGATGTAAACATCAACCTGCTAGATAAAACAACGCGTTACTTCAATGCACCTGTTTCTGCTACTGGTGAAGTGCAAGAGCACTACCAATTGGCTGGCGGTCGTTTGAACTTTATCGATACGGTACAGATCACCAGCGATGGTGGTAAAGATGGCCTTGGTTACCTATACGCTGAGCGTACAATTGACCCAAGCGATTGGTTCTTCCAGTTCCACTTCCATCAAGATCCGGTAATGCCAGGTTCTCTAGGTGTCGAAGCGATCATCGAACTGATGCAAACCTACGCGCTAAACAAAGACCTTGGCGCTGGCTTCCGCAATCCGAAGTTTGGTCAAATCCAATCGGAAGTGAAATGGAAATACCGTGGTCAGATTAACCCTCTGAACAAACAGATGTCTCTGGATGTACACATCACTGCCATTAAAGACGAAGACGGAAAACGCATCATCGTTGGCGACGCAAACCTGAGCAAAGATGGTCTGCGTATTTACGAAGTGAAAGACATCGCGATTTGTATCGAAGAAGCATAAGCCTGACACGGAACTAGGAAAGAAATAACTATGACAACTCAAACTACAATCAATAACGAAAAGCTATCTCCGTGGCCTTGGCAGATCGAAGAGAACACAACGCGTTTCGATAACGCAGCAATGTCGACAATCTTGAAAGATTTAAGCCTTGCTTGTTACGTAGTGAACCACCCAGAAAAAGGCCTAGGCGTAAGCCAACAAGCTGAGATTGCATCAAGCGATTCAGCAAGCTCTGCGAACAGCCAACCTGTTAGCGCATTCGCTCCCGCTCTTGGTACACAAAGCCTAGGCGACGAAGATTTTCGCCGCTGCCACGGCGTGAAATACGCTTATTATGCTGGCGCAATGGCAAATGGCATTTCATCTGAAGAGTTGGTGATTGCGCTTGGCCAGGCAGGCATTCTTTGTTCATTTGGCGCGGCGGGCTTAATCCCGTCTCGCGTTGAGCAAGCTATCAACCGCATTCAAGCTGCACTGCCAAACGGTCCTTACGCGTTTAACTTGATTCACAGCCCAAGTGAACCCGCGCTAGAGCGCGGTAGTGTTGAGCTGTTTTTGAAGCACAAAGTGAAAACGGTTGAGGCTTCAGCATTCTTAGGTTTAACACCGCAAATCGTTCACTACCGTGCCGCTGGCCTTAGCCGCGATGCACAAGGTGAGATTCAGATTGGCAACAAGGTTATTGCTAAGGTAAGCCGTACTGAAGTCGCTAGTAAGTTCATGCAGCCTGCTCCTGTGAAAATGCTGCAAGCTTTGGTTGATGAAGGCCGAATCACAGCAGAACAGATGGAGCTAGCACAGCTGGTTCCTATGGCGGATGACATTACTGCAGAAGCCGATTCTGGTGGTCACACCGATAATCGTCCGCTAGTAACTCTACTACCAACGATTCTTGCCCTGAAAGAGCAAATCCAAGCTCAGTACCAATTCAAAACACCGCTACGTGTCGGTTGTGGTGGTGGCGTAGGTACGCCTGACGCTGCTCTAGCAACGTTTAACATGGGTGCGGCATACATTGTTACCGGTTCTATCAACCAAGCGTGTGTTGAGGCTGGCGCGAGCGAGCACACACGTAAGCTACTTTCGACAACCGAAATGGCTGACGTGACTATGGCTCCGGCAGCAGACATGTTCGAAATGGGCGTGAAGCTGCAAGTGGTTAAACGTGGCACCTTGTTCCCAATGCGTGCAAACAAGCTGTACGAGATCTACACACGTTACGACTCGATTGAAGCGATTCCAGTTGAAGAGCGTCAAAAGCTAGAGAAGCAGGTATTCCGTTCAACTCTGGATGATATTTGGGCTGGTACTGTGGCGCACTTTAACGAGCGCGACCCTAAACAGATCGAACGTGCTGAAGGCAATCCAAAACGCAAAATGGCGTTGATCTTCCGTTGGTACTTGGGGCTTTCGAGCCGTTGGTCAAACACGGGCGAACAAGGTCGTGAGATGGATTACCAAGTATGGGCAGGCCCGGCACTTGGCGCATTCAACGCATGGGCGAAAGACAGCTACCTAGACGATTACCAACAGCGTAATGCGGTCGACCTTGCTAAGCATTTGATGCACGGTGCGGCGTACTTGGCTCGTGTTAACTTGCTGACCTCACAAGGTATCAAGCTTGATCCAGAGCTAGCACGTTGGAAGCCAACGCAAAGAATGGCATAGGCATTTCAATGTAGCGTTAATTAAGCTCAACGAATAAAAAAAGCGACCACTAAGGTCGCTTTTTCTTTGGATGTTCTTATCTAAACTAGATAGACGATCAAGATTTCTGCATACGCTTTTTCAGTCGAGCTAAGTCAATTTCACTAGAGCGAACGGTCAACTTAATACACTCGTAATCGTATTCTTCTTTTACCACACTCATGTTTGAGCGAATCTCACCGATGATGCCTTGGCCAGAATAAGGAATCGTGATCTCTTCTTCGATCATGCCTTCTTCAGCAACACCAACGATGTACTTGTGCAGTTTGGTGATATCCAGAGGATCACGAGTTGACGTTAGCATCGCATCTGGGAATTCTTCGATCAGCTCTAATTGCTGCTCTTCAGTCAATCTATCGCACTTATTCAGCACTAATAGTTTTTCGCTGCCTTCAACGCCCACTTGTGCCAATACGTCGTGTACCACATCAAGTTGTGCGCGGAATGAAACGTCAGAAGCATCAACGACATAAAGCAGCAATGAAGCATCATGCGCTTCTGCTAGCGTTGAGTGGAATGATGCAACCAGATCGTGTGGCAATTTCTTGATGAAACCAACGGTATCTGAAACAAGAATACGCGGTTGAGTGATTGGCTGAAGCGCACGAACCGTGGTGTCTAGCGTTGCGAACAGTTTATCTTCACCCACCACTTCGGTTGCGGTCATTGCACGCATCATCGAAGATTTACCAGCATTGGTGTAGCCAACTAAAGCAACAGTGAAAAGCTCCGCGCGCCTTGTGCGTCGGGTCTTCATTTCATCTTGTACGCTTACTAGCTCACGCTTAAGCGCAGCAATTTGGTCACGTACGTTACGACGGTCTAGCTCTAGTGAAGTTTCACCGGCGCCCTGACCCATTTGACGCTCTTTATCACCCTCAGCTGTTTCACGAAGTCGTGGCACTAAGTAGTTTAGACGAGCGATATCAACTTGCAGACGAGCAGTACGAGTACGAGCGTGACGGCTGAAGATTTCGATGATGATACCAGTACGGTCAAATACTTCTACACCCAAACTCGCCTCAACAGTGCGCAGTTGAGATGGGCTTAAATCACAGTCAAAGACCACAACATCAGCAGCGCCGTATTGGAAATTGCCCGTTGGAAGATCATCAAAATCTAGCTCGTCGATTTCTGAATCAAATAGACCTGATTCATCAAGGAAGTCTTCATCTTCTGCTTCTTCAATCGAACCTTGGTAACCGGTTAGATGAGCAATTTCCGCAAGCTTACCAGCACCCAACACGTTTTGTCGTTGAGCTGAACTGTGGTGCTGCGATTGTGTACCAACCACTTTAAACCCTAGGGTTGTTACTAAGCGAGCAAGTTCGGCAAGAGACTCTTTTGCTTCGTCACCTTTGAAGTCCGGTGTCGTAATAGAAATAAGTAAAGCGTTACTAGCTGAGGGTTTTGCTGTTAGTTTCATGTATTCTTCTGTTTATGCACCAAAGTGCAACCTAGTATTTGGTCTAAAGTTGACTCGATCCTACGCGTTTCTACGTCAGCTTTATATAGCCACATCACACTAAATATCAGCTTTGACGATAATTAACTGTCTACTCGATGATTATTCACAATAAAAAACGACCCATCAGGTCGCTTTTTATTGCCTACAACGGCATTTTTATACCTACTTAAACTATCAAACAAGTTAATTACTCACTGCAATAGGGTCAGGAGATCCGTCGGGATCATTATTCACATCCCCATCCAAAGAGAATGAGCCTCCGGTGGCTAACAGTACTCCACAAAAGTGAGGAGCCGCCATTGAGGTACCATTGTAAGAAACCGTTCCTCCGCCCGTTTTGGTCGATAACACATCGACTCCAGGTTGAGCGTAATCTACATCAGAGCCATAATTGGAAAAGTAAGCGAAATTATCATTGTTCTCTTCAAATGCAGAGATCGTAAAGATATTTGTGCCATTCGTACTCGCTGGTGTAAAACCATTCGCATCTAACCCAGAATTACCCGCAGCGATAGAGAAAAAGATCCCCTGTGCGGCGGCAGCTTGAATAGCAGTTTCCAATGCGGCCGAATACCCTGAACCACCCAAGCTCATGTTGGCACAATCACCCGCGCTACCATTAATCGCCACATGTTCAACACCGGCAATAACTCCCGACATTGAACCACTGCCACTATTATCTAGGACTCGAACAGGTATCACTTCCACACCGGGCGCAACACCGATGACATCAAAGCCATCGTCGTAAGCTCCTATCGTTCCTGCTACATGCGTGCCGTGACCATTACCATCGCTAGTATTGTTTTTCTTACCGCGAGTAAAGTTTGCCCCTCGAGATTTGTTTACATTTAAATCTGGGTGATTGCTGTCAATACCCGAGTCTATAACCCACGCAACAGATGAGGAATTACTCATATCAACAGTACCACCGTTGACTCTGGTTACACCCCAAGGAACCTGCTGAACAGCTCGCTCAACACTATCTCCACCTCCGCCTCGATTAGGTTTACCTCCTCGCGGTAAAGCATGCATGATGATATCAGGTTCAATGTAATCAATCTCGGGGAACCTATTTTTAAGACCTTTGAGAGCTTGCTCTGGGACCTTAACAGAAAACCCTTTCAAGGCATGGCTATATTGATGACCAACTACACCACGCCCATTGGCAACTTCGCGCGCGATATCATTCGCCCGTGATTCCGATACACTCTGTTTTAAAACGACAATATAACTGTCTCTCAAATCATGATTAACAACAGCAGATACAGGAGAAGAAAGAAGAGCAAGTGACATTGCTCCTGCAAGTAATTGGACTCTCATTGCAGACATCCTTTTTATAAAAATTAATCTCCCATCAAGCATAGACTCTACTGAGTTTTTTATCATTAATGTGACAATTAACCTGTCTTAATACAAAAACACCCCATCAAACGATGAGGTGTTTGGTGAAACTAACTTGCTAGTAACACTTAGAAATCGATTCTCGCTTCCGTCTGAGCATCAAAGAATACAGCTTTGGATAGGTCAAAATGCAGTGGTGCCATTTGCCCAACCGACACCTCAAATTCCGGCGATAAACGACACGCGACTTCTTGGTCATTCACTTTGACCATAGCGATAGTATCTGGCCCTGTCGGTTCCAATACCTCCAGCTGTAAGTCTAGCTTTGTGGAGGCAGAAACATCATCACCTTCCTGTTCGGTAATGTGTTCTGGACGCAACCCAATCACCAACTCTTTGCCGTCTTGGTCACGCATACTTTGTGGCAAACGAATATGGTGTTCTTGATCTGCGGTACCAACCACTTTAATAATCGGATTCTGTTCCTCATCCAAGTCCACCATGGTTTTAATGAAGTTCATCGACGGTGACCCCATAAAGCCAGCCACAAACATATTGTTGGGTTTGGTGTAGATCTCTTGCGGTGTGCCGAGCTGCTGTAGTTCACCATCTTTCATTACTGCGATGCGATCCGCCAGTGTCATTGCCTCGATTTGATCATGGGTTACATAAACAATCGTGGTGTTCAACTTCTGGTGCAGACGTTTAATCTGATGACGCATCTCAACACGTAACTTGGCATCCAAGTTCGAAAGCGGCTCATCAAACAGATACAGCTTAGGACGACGAGCTAGAGCGCGTCCCATCGCGACACGTTGACGCTGACCACCAGAAAGCTGCGATGGCTTACGATCCAGCAACTGTTCAATTTGCAGCATTTCTGCCACTCGATTTACTTCAGCATCGATCTCGTCCTGAGGCATCTTGCGAATCTTCAAACCGAAAGCGATATTGCCGCGTACCGTCATGTTTGGATAAAGCGCGTAGGACTGGAATACCATCGCGATATCGCGATCTTTCGGTTCAACCTGAGCCACGTCTACTCCATCAATCACTATCTCACCCGAGCTAATATTCTCGAGCCCAGCAATGGTGTTCATTAGGGTGGATTTCCCACACCCCGAAGGGCCGACAAGTATCAAAAATTCCCCCGAATCGATACTGATGTCGATGCCCTTTAACGTTTCGTTGTCCGCGTTGCGATAGGTTTTACGGATCTGTTTTAAATCTAATGTTGCCATGGGTAATTATCCTTTTACTGATCCTGCCGTTAGGCCACGAACAAAATATTTTCCTGCGAAGACATACACCAACAGCGTTGGCAGTGCGGCGATGATCGCGGCAGCCATGTCGACGTTGTATTCTTTAACGCCTGTACTGGTGTTGACTAAGTTATTTAATGCCACGGTGATTGGCTGAGTTTCTGAGCCGGAGTAAACCACCCCGAACAAGAAATCATTCCAGATAGCGGTGAACTGCCAGATCACCGTCACCATGATGATCGGCGTTGAGATCGGTAATAAGATCTTGAAGAAGATGGTAAAGAAGCCAGCACCATCGAGCTTTGCCGCCTTGATCAATTCATCAGGAATAGAGATATAGAAGTTACGGAAAAACAGCGTGGTAAATGCCATGCCGTAGATAACGTGCACAATCACCAAGCCAATCGTAGTGTTCGCTAAACCCATCTTGCCAAGCATGGTCGCCATTGGCAGCAGCACCACTTGGAATGGAATGAAGCAGCCAAATAACAACAAACTAAAGAACAGGTTTGAGCCTCTAAATTGCCATTTCGTTACCACATAGCCATTGAATGCACCGAGCAATGTTGAAATCGCAACCGCAGGAATCACCATTTGGAACGAGTTCCAGAAGTAGCCTTTGATGCCTTCACATTTTACGCCCGTACAAGCGGTGTCCCACGCTTTATACCAAGCATCAAACACCCACTCTTTAGGCAAGCTCATTAAATTACCCGCCTTGATGTCTGGCAGAGTTTTGAATGACGTCAGCGCCATTACGAACAATGGCATTAGATACACTAAACAGAAGAAAAGCAGTGCTGAATAGATAAAGATTCGAGCAAAGTTGACGTTATTCATCATGACTTTTTCTCCCTAAGTTCAGAGTAAAGATAAGGCACGAGAATCGCTAAGATACCAGCAAGCATCATCATGGCACTGGCAGCACCAAGGCCGATTTGTCCACGAGTAAAGGAGTGCGCATACATGAAGAGCGCAGGAAGATCCGATGAATAACCCGGGCCACCCGCCGTCATAGCGGTCACAAGGTCGAAACTCTTAATCGCAATGTGTGAGGTGATGATCACCGCACTGAAAACCACAGGGCGCAAGCAAGGCAGAATGATTTTGAGATAGATAGTGGGTAAGCTTGCTCCATCAATTTGTGCCGCTTTGATGATTGATGAATCGATGCCGCGAAGACCCGCTAAGAACATCGCCATCACAAAGCCTGAAGACTGCCAAAGTGCCGCGATAACCAAGGTATACACCGACATTTCCGAGTCAACTAACCAATCAAATTTGAAGTCAGTAAATCCCCAATCTTGCATCAGCTTTTCAATGCCAAGACCCGGATTAAGAATCCATTTCCACGCCGTACCTGTCACGATGAATGACAACGCCATTGGGTAGAGATAGATAGTTCGAATCGCCCCTTCTTGGCGGATATTCTGGTCAAGCAATACCGCTAAACCAACACCAAGCAAGATAGCTATCGCCATGAACAGAAAACCAAACACACCGAGGTTGGTGATTGAGGTGATCCAGCGATCGTTATCCATCAGCTTTTCATATTGGGTTAAACCAACGAAATTAAAGCTCGGCAGAAATCGAGAGTTGGTGAACGACAGCGCTGCCGTCCAAAAAATGTAGCCGTAGATACAGACCACGGTCACTAACGCGGTCGGCGCCAGTACAATTTTAGGTAACCAATGTTGCAACCTATCAGCAAAACTCGGTTTCGGTGCAGGCTGGCTCCTTGTGGGTTTTGGAGTCGACTCAGTCAAAACATGCTCCATAACTTATCCTTGTTGCACAATCGAGCCAATGGCTTACCTTTCGGCACCACATCAGCATCACGCATATCAGAATTGGGAGTGAAGAGTAGATAGGCTCCCTACGAGCCTACCCACCCTGGGGGTTTGGTAAAGCAACACAACCGGTCACTCATGTGCGTTATGTGTCGCTTATCAAGTTAGATTAGATAGCCGCTTTCACAGCTTTCGCTAACTTAGCCGCCGCTTGTTTTGGATCGGCATCTTTCTCGTTGAAGAAGTTGGTTACCACGTCGTAAATCGCGCCTTGAGCGTAGCTTGTTGTCGCTAGGCCGTGAGCCATACTCGGAACAAGATCGCCAGACTCCGCACTCGCTTTGAAGGTTGCCATTGAATCCAACGCACATTGGTCAAACTTAGACATGTCCATATCTAGACGAACAGGGATAGAACCTTTGTTAAGGTTGAAGACTTCTTGGAAATCTTTGGTAAGAATGGTTTTCGCTAGGTCTTGCTGCGCTTTTTGGTTCTCTTTGTCACTTAACTCAAAGAACGCAAAGCTATCGATGTTGAAAGTGAATTGGCCATCAGTACCTGGAGCTGGTGCACAGATGTAGTCTTTACCCGGCACTTTACCTGCTGCTGTAAACTCGCCTTTCGCCCAGTCACCCATGATCTGCATTGCCGCTTCGCCATTGATAACCATTGACGTTGCTACGTTCCAATCACGACCCGGAGAGTTGCTGTCGACGTAATCACGCATCTTTTTGAACTTGGTGAATACTTCCACCATTTTGTCACCAGACAACACGTCCATATCAAGATCAACGAACGCTTTGTTGTAATCTTCACTGCCTAGTACATCAAGTGCTACAGCTTCGAATACCGTCGCGTCTTGCCAAGGTTGACCACCGTGAGCCAGTGGAATGAAGCCAGCCGCTTTAATCTTGTCTGCGGCAACAAAGAACTCATCTAACGTAGTTGGAACCGTCACGCCTGATTTTTCTAAAACAACAGGGTTCGCCCAAAGCCAGTTAACACGGTGAACGTTGACAGGAACTGCGACATATTCGCCATCCCACTTCATCACTTTAGTCACTACTTCTGGTAGTAGTTCATCCCATTGTTCTTGTTTAGCAGTCGCATCGAGAGACGTTAGAAAACCTAAACCACCCCACTCTTGAATATCATGACCTTTGATCTGCGCGGCAGATGGAGGATTGCCCGAAACTGCTCGAGTTTTTAAAACAGTCATCGCACTTTCACCGCCGCCACCAGCAACAGCGAAATCTTTCCAAGTATGGCCTTGTTCTTCAATCATCTCTTTCAGTACCGCTGCGGATTTCGCTTCGCCACCAGCAGTCCACCAGTGAAGCACTTCCACTTCACCAGCTTGAGAAAATGTTGAGGCAGCAAGAAGAGATAGAGTAAGTAGGGTTTTATTGATTTTCATTATTATCTTCCATGTTTTAGCGGACTCGACGTCCGGTTCAATAAAGAGTCTACTTATTTTGATTTTTAGGATTGAAACAAAAGGTAAGTCCTATGTAACATAATTGTTACATTACACTTCTAGGCCTGTTGGGATATAGACTTTGGCTTCTAAGCCACCTTGAGAGGAGTTGCGAAGAATGAGATCTCCGCCGTGTCCATGCAGGATATTTCGGCAGATCCCGAGGCCAAGACCATGTCCTTGATCATCCGTTGCTAACCTAAAGTAAGGCTCAAAGACCAGCTCTAACTTATCTTCTGGAATACCGAGACCACGGTCTTGAATGGTCACGACCACCCAAAGATCATCACCGCTGATTTCAACAACTGCTGAGGAACCGTACTTAACCGCGTTGTCGATTAAGTTGGTGAGTACACGCTTTATCGCCAGTGGTTTAGCGACCAATGGCTCAATGACGACCGGCTCGAACTCAACCTTTGTCTGATACTGGTTATGCGATTCAATCACAGCAAGCACCATTTCGTTGAGGTCAATAATGGCATTGTTTTCGTGTAGATCGGTGTCTCTTACCGCTTGCAAAGCACCTTTAACCATCATCTCTAGCTCATCGAGATCTTTATTGAATTTGTCTTTCTTTACTTCACTCTCCAACAACTCTGCACGCAATCTAAGCCGCGTTATCGGTGTCTTTAAGTCATGGGAGATTGCCGAGAAAAGGTGCTCTCGGTCGGCAACATAGCGACGAATCCGTTGCTGCATGCGATTAAAGGCTCGGGTCGCCGTCACCAGCTCCGTTGCCCCCTCTTCGTTAAGTGGCGGCTGCTGAATATCCATACTCATTTCATTGGCCGCTCTTGCTAATTTTTTAAGAGGGCGCACTTGGCGACGAATCATCAAGTAAGTCAAAACCAAAAGAATGAGTGTCGAGGAAACTAAGAAGATCACCTGCTCTCTGCCGAGAATCGTATCGTCGAGCTTTACGTATGGCGCAGGCAATAACGCGGCGATATACACCCATTCATGACTGGCTAGTTCTATCTGAACAACCAAAATCGGCGGATTAAGAGGTTCTAAGGTTAATGTATGGTGTGCCCACGATCGCGGGAGATCGCTCAAGTAAATGTCATTTTTAAGCAAACGAAGATGTTCAGGGCGAGAGAAATCAACACGAACTGATTCCACTTTATTGAGCTTGCTACTCAAAACACTTTCTATCGCTTCAATCGAAGCGGTTTTTAAACGGGTATCGGGGATCGGTTCGACAATCAACGCCTCTTTATTGAAAGAGACAAAGAAGCGCGTACCGCCCATATTGCGGATCTGATCTAATACGATATGACGATATTTGACGGGTAGAGACTGAAAGAAAGTCACTGTCGAGGCAAACATATTGGCCATGCTCTCGGAGGCAGAACGAATCCCTTCCAGTTCTTTGTGTTTGGATTCGCTATACCAAATAGACGTTGCGATACCTTGAGCAATCACCACGGCTAACAAGGTCAGTAACAATGTTCTGGCAACCAAAGAGTTTGGTTTTAATCGACTCAACCAGTTCATAGGAAATACTTCATTGGAAAGGTGTTCATTAACGGCACTTGATTATCAGTGTTCATACTGAACAGGCACAGCGAGAATATAGCCATTACCGCGCATGGTTTTGATGTAGTGAGGATACTTGCCACTGTCGCCCAGCCGACTTCTCAGGCGACTAAGCTGCACATCAATGCCACGTTCAAAAGGCAACGCTTCGCGGCCTCTGGTGGCGAAAGAGATGGTGTCACGGTCAAGAACTTCGTTGGGGCGAGTTAAGAACAACATCAACAGAGAAAAATCACTGCCCGACAAATCCATCTCTTCCGAGTGTTCATTGTGGGAAATTCGATGCGCTAACGTATCAAGCGTCCAATCACCAAAAATGATTTGCTTTGGCAGAGCATCACTTGGCTTGTCATCAACCACTTGAACGCGGCGTAATAACGCTTTGATACGCGCCATTAACTGGCGAGGGCTAAACGGCTTGGCGATGTAGTCATCGGCACCAATTTCTAAACCAATGATCTGGTCGGTTTCATCCGATACCGCAGTCAGCATGATGATAGGCACATTCGATTGCTTACGGACGCGTTGACACAGGGTAAAACCATCGTCACCGGGTAGCATAACATCGAGCAGAATCAGGTCTGGATAACCTTGGCTTTGCAGGTGGGTTTCTAATTCAACACCGTCTCCAACAGAAGAGACATCGAAGCCCGATTTTGTGAGGTACTCTTCCAGCAGCTCGCGGATTTCTTGATCATCATCCACCACGAGAATTCGAGTATTTGTTGGCATCGCCCAAACCTATTAAATTTACAACTTATTCACATAGTGTATAGGCTGGCCGATTGTTTGATTATTGACATGTTTGTAAAGTTAGAAGAACAAACAGATAAAGATCACAACTTAGTGACCTCTACCTGCATTTTGACGACTTAATCCGCTACTCGTTGGTTATAACGTACAATGGATTATCACGTACAATTGGTTATCAAGAGCAGTCGATTGTCATGAGTAGCTGATTATGACGAGCAGCTGATCTCCATCGCTTTGCCCCACTCAGGAGGTAGAGCCGCAAGATGTTCATAGTCTGGGTGTTCCGCGTAAGGGTCTGCAAGTACCACCATCAAAGCGTCAATGTCGCTGCTATCACCGCGCTCTGCTTTATCTATCGCCAGTTGAGCAAGGTAATTTCTGAGGATGTATTTCGGATTTACCTGCCTCATCTTTTCGCAGCGCTCTGCCACTGAGCTCTCTTCCAGTTCGCAACGTTGTAAGTAGTTATCTACCCACAGTTTTGCTGCATCTCGGTCGATAACCAAATCAATCACTTCTTGTGGCGACAAGGTGTCTAGGTTCGATAGCGTTCTAAAGAACCTTGGATAGTCGACTTTATTTTGCGACATCAGCTCGAACATAGATTCAAACAAACGACTGTCACCTTCTTGTTTCGAAAGTAGCCCCAACTTACGACGCATCATCTGACTAAAATAACCGTTCATTTGCGGTTCGTACTGCTCTAAAGCCGCCTCTAAATCGGCCTTATCCACCAGCGGAGAAAGTGAGTGCGCCAGTGCCGACAGGTTCCATAAACCTATTCTTGGTTGCTGGTTGAAGGCATAGCGCCCTTGGTAATCCGAGTGATTACAGATCAAGCGAGGGTCGTATTCGTCAAGAAACGCGAACGGACCGTAATCGAAAGTTTGCCCGATGATCGACATGTTATCGGTGTTCATCACGCCATGAGCAAAACCATTCGCTTGCCACAACGCGACCATTTCCGCAGTGCGATCGACAATCTCATTAAACATGGCAGCGTAGGGCTTCTCTTGATCAAGGCATTTCGGGAAGTGCCATTCGATGACTTTATCAGCCAGTAATTTATGTTCTGCCAACTGATTGGTGTAAAACAGATGTTCAAAGTGACCAAATCGAATGTGGGATTCGGCAGCACGCACCAGTAGCGCCCCCCACTCTTGCTTCTCACGATAAACCGGCGTGTCACTGGTCATCATGGCTAATGCACGCGTGGTTGGGATGTTGAGCCCCGCCATCGCTTCGCTACATAAGTACTCACGAACCGTTGATCGAATAACAGCGCGTCCATCGCCCATGCGAGAATAAGGTGTTTTACCTGCACCTTTGAGGTGTAAATCGAACGTTTCGCCACTTTTCGCGACAACTTGAGCTAATAACAGCCCTCTTCCATCACCTAAATCCGGATTATAAGAACCAAACTGGTGGCCTGCGTACTTCATTGCTACAGGCGAAAACTGCTCAGGTTCAACATTGCCAGATAACGTTTCAAGCAACTCCTCGGAAGCATCATCAAATGACGGAAAGCCGAGTTCATCCGCAAGCTTATGGTTCCATGCGAGCCATTGAACACTGTTTAGCGGTGTAGGTTGAATTGGGGTATAGAACAGTCGAGGTAATGCAGTAAATCGATTGTTAAATGAAATAGAATCCCAGACAGACATGAGAGATACACTGTAGATAAAAGATAACTTAAGATTATCACAGTTTCGTAACAACTTCAGAAGTGCGATGGCGCTTGTTTATAGAGATAAGGTGACAAACTAGTCCACGGAAAGAAAGTGGCGAATTTAGGGGTAGAAGACGACTACGAAAAAGTGACAACTAGGAGTAAATTACTGGAGGAGGCTTACTAGAAAAAGATGACTAAGAAAAAGTTAAGTGGCTAGCCTGATGAGAAAAGCCACATTTATAAGAGAAAGAGTTCTGACTTTGAAGACTTTTTAACAAGTGATTTCATAATAAAAACTAAAAATATAGAGCCATGAAGCTGACTACATTAGAGCAAGAATACCCACTAGAGAAAGGGTAGAGAAAATCCAAGTACGACTGATTACGCCAAAGTTACTGTGTTGAATCATTTCTTGATGCTGCATATGTCTCTCCTTGAGAACGTGATGGTGTAACTACAATATATCGGCTTTTCGCCAAAAGCAGCAAGCACATTAATATTAACCTTTTATGACAGCATCAAGAACATTCTGTAATTATTCACCTCTCTGATAAAACAGAAAGTTATGCTCGACTGGTCGTCGAAAGCAGTGCACCAGCCCCAATAAAGACACCTCCAGTGACACGATTAAAGACCTTAGCTCGGCCTTTCGCAAACAACCAATTTGACGACTTCGCCCCCAAGTAGGCGTACACCAGTAACCAAGACAACTCCATCACTGCGAAGGTCAAAGCAAACACGGTAAACTGGGGAACCAGAGCGATCGATGGGTCAATAAATTGAGGAAAAAGTGCGGTAAAAAACAGGATAGCTTTGGGGTTACTCGCGCCAACAATAAAGCCACTTAGGTAATGCTGCGCAGCACTTTCTTTGACAGTTCGAGAGCCGCCTTGTTGACCCGGTAACTTGTCATAATCTTGTTGGCTAGAGCGCAGAGATTTCCAGCCGAGGAAGATTAGATAAGCCGCACCAGTCCATTTTATGACATTAAATACCACTTCAGACGAAGCAATAATTACCCCTAGTCCGGTAAACGATAAGGTTAGAATGCCAGTAATCGCAGTTAAGCTGCCCAAGGCGGTAAATATCGATAATTTAAAGCCAGATTGCACACCTTTGGTCATGCACAATAGAGAACTTGGGCCTGGTGATGCCGTTAAGATCAGCACCGCTAGTAAATAATAAATCCATGTATCAAAGCTCATCGTGAATCCTCCTTAACTCACTAAAACGACTAAATATCAAACACCAATATGTAATAAGCCCTCATATTAATCAACTAAATATTGCGCTGAACGTCTTCGATATAAATGCAAACATCTTTAATCTAGGCAATAAAAAACGCCATGCAACAATGCATGGCGTTTAAATAAAAACGTTTCAAATCGAACGTCTTACTAGGTTTCAGGTTCTAAGCTTACAGCCCTAAGATAGGGGCGCGAACCTAATAATTGAAACCTAGTCTTTGTAGATAGAGAACTCATCAGCGCAAGCAACAAGCTGCTCACGAGTGATCATGAATACGCCATGACCACCGTTAGAGAATTCAATCCAAGTGAATGGAATCTCTGGGTACTGATCCATCATATGAACCATTGAGTTACCAACTTCACAGATAAGAATACCGTCGTCAGTTAGGTAGTCTGGTGCGTTAGCTAAGATGCGACGAACCAATTTCAGACCGTCTGTACCCGCAGCTAGGCCAAGTTCTGGCTCGTGAGTAAACTCATCTGGTAGGCTGTTCATATCTTCTTCGTCCACGTAAGGTGGGTTAGATACGATCAGGTTGTATTTCTCTTTTGGCAAATCACGGAAAAGATCTGAACGGATTGGGAACACTTGCTGCTCCATGCCGTGATCTTGTACGTTCTGCTCTGCAACTTGCAATGCGTCGGTAGAGATATCAATCGCATCTACTTCAGCGTCAGGGAATGCGTGAGCACAAGCAATAGCGATACAACCACTACCCGTACACATATCCATGATGCGAGTTGGCTCTTCAGTTAACCAAGGTTGGAATTGAGCTTCGATCAGCTCACCAATTGGCGAACGAGGCACAAGAACGCGTTCATCAACGAAGAACTCAAGACCACAGAACCAAGCTTTGTTGGTTAGGTAAGCCGTTGGTGTACGATCATTAATACGCTTGATTACGCGCTCAACAATACGCAGACGTTCGCTGCTCGTTAGACGAGAGTTCATCACATGCGAAGGAACATCAATCGGCAGATAAAGAGTAGGTAAGATAAGTTGTACTGCCTCATCCCACGCGTTATCAGTGCCGTGACCATAAAATAGGCCCGCTGCGTTAAAGCGGCTAACAGTCCAACGAATCACATCTTGAAGCGTGTGTAGTTCTGATACCGCTTCTTCTACAAAAATCTTATCCAAAATTGTCTCCGAAAAGCGCTACAATACTGCTAATTACGTTTCTAATTAGAATTCATAACCTGATGAGCAAAAAAGACACCGACTTCGATGACGATTTCGCCCTGTTCAACGATGCAGTAAAGGGCGTTAAAAAGTTGCAACAGGATACCATAGTCCAGCAGCCAAAAAGAAATGCCAAGCAAAAAGAAATTACTCGAACGGCAAGACAAGCCAGTGATAGCGAGTTTTATTTCTCGGATGAGTTCATTCCGCATCTTAGCGAAGACGGTCCGACACGTTATGCGCGTGATGATGTCTCTAAATATGAGGTCAAGCGCCTACGTCGTGGTGTCTACGTGCCTGACGTGTATCTCGATATGCATGGTATGACTCAACAAGAAGCCAAACGTGAGCTGGGCGCGATGATTGCGCACTGCGTGAAAGAGAGCGTGGCGTGTGCCTGTGTTCAGCACGGTATCGGTAAACACATCCTTAAACAGAAGGTGCCTTTGTGGTTAGCACAGCACCCAGATGTGATGGCTTTCCACCAAGCGCCGTTAGAGTTTGGCGGCAATGGCGCGCTGTTAGTCTTGCTTTCGGTTCCTGAGAAATAATTCTGGTTTACGAATTCTCTCTCACCAAAAAACAACAAAGGGCATCCCAATCATATTGAGATGCCCTTTCTAATTGTCTGCAACTTTGTCATCAAACAGAGCTCAACGAGCTTATGGATTGATGTTCCAAAGCAACTCACCTTTTTGTGTCTCAAGGTTGAAGTCGATACACGCTAGGCCCGAAGTGGGAAACATCGGCGGCGCCATGCCTGTTGCAAACTCTGCCGTTAGGTAGCCCACTAGAGGTAAATGAGAAACAAATAAAATGGTCTCTAGTTTTTCTACTTCAGCCATTGCTAAGGTCAAATCAAACACATCGTCGGACATTCCATAAGGCGTAATATCATCACAGGTTTCAACTTTCTTTCCAGAAAACGCCTGAGAGATCTCTAACCACGTTTCTTGTGCCCTTAAATATGGGCTCACCAGCACTTTATCGAATTGACTAATCCCCTGCTCATTTGCAGCTTGTGCCACTGCAAGAGAAGCCATTTTCCCGCGCTTGGTCAACGCTCGTTCTGCATCCGAGTTCGCAAAATGTTCTGCTTCACCGTGGCGCATAATGAATATTTTCATGTTCAATCCTGTCTTCGTAACATGTCGAAAGTCGATATATCCCATATATCAGCGAAACGCTACTTAGGTTTGGCTCTCAATCCAGAGAAACCGCAGTCAATATAAATAATTATATCAAGTCACTTGCCAAAGAGTTCGACTTTCTTAACAATCTTGTTAAAAGAAAATAAATTACTGATAAAAATCGATAAAAGTGATTTAGAAATCGCCAAAAAGCACTTCATATCGGCTTTGTTGCGTAATTCAATGGAACTAAATCAAGAACCTACGATCTGATCAGCTACCTCCACTCTATCTCGTAGTCCTATGCCTAAGCCTCGTTATAAAACAACCAACTGGAAGCAATACAACCGATCACTCATTAACCGTGGTTCTCTGACTTTTTGGATTGATGAAGAAGCAATAAGCGGATGGGCGCAAAGCAAACAGAATAAGCGCGGTAGGCCGCGTCGGTTCAGTGATTTAGCTATCACGACAGCACTCATGGTCAAACGAGTTTTTTCTATGCCATTGAGAGCGCTGCAAGGATTTATCGACTCGATATTTAGGTTAGCCCATGTACCGTTAAGTTGTCCGCATTACACCTGCATCAGTCGTAGAGCCAAGCAAGTTGAGGTTTCATTTAAGACTAAAACGAGAGGAGCGATACAGCACCTAGCCATTGATGCTACTGGCCTTAAGGTTTATGGCGAAGGTGAATGGAAAGTCAAAAAACATGGGACGGATGGCAAGCGTAGAGTCTGGCGAAAGCTGCATATTGCAGTCGATACCAACACTCATGAGATCATTGCCGCCGAGCTAAGTTTATCGACGGTTACAGATGGAGAAGTACTCCCGAACTTACTGAAACAAACACGCCGAAGTATCCTTGAGGTGTCTGGTGATGGCGCTTACGACACGAGAGCGTGTCACGCTGCTATTAAGATTAAGGGAGCTATTGCGCTTATTCCCCCAAGAGAAGGGGCTGCCTTCTGGGAGCGTGGTCACCCTCGAAATCTCGCCGTGGGTTGCCAGAAATTATACGACTCAAATAAGTATTGGAAAGAGCGGTATGGATACCACAAACGTTCACTCTCAGAAACAGCGATGTATCGAGTTAAACAGTTGCTAGGAGGGAAACTGAGCTTAAGAAATTACAATGCCCAGGTGGGTGAAACTTACGCGATGATAAAAGCGTTGAACAAGCTTACTGGGTTAGGTATGCCTGAAACTTGTCGTATTGACTAAGAAACAAGCGAAACGGGTTGGCTCTATCTCTAAATTTAATTACGCAACAAAGCCCTTCATATCCCAAAATATGATCACAAGGTTTGCACGCCGAATCATCGGGTACATAATTTAAAAACCACCTTCTCTGGAGATGCTCCTGTGCACTTAAGCCCAAATGATGAACATCAATACCGCTACATAACCTTAAATAACGGGTTACGTGTACTGTTAGTTCAGGACCAAAATGCTCAAAAAGCAGCAGCCGCATTAGCCGTCAATGTGGGGCATTTTGATGACCCTACAGACCGAGAGGGTTTAGCTCACTACTTAGAGCATATGCTATTTTTAGGAACTGAAAAGTATCCAAAGGTCGGAGAGTTCCAAAGTTTTATCAGCCAGCATGGCGGCAGCAACAATGCTTGGACAGGAACAGAGCACACCTGCTTCTTTTTTGATGTTGAATTGAATGCCTTTGAAACCGCACTCGATCGCTTCAGCCAATTTTTTACCGCTCCCCTGTTCAACGAAGAAGCGTTAGACAAAGAACGCCAAGCCGTTGACTCCGAATACAAGATGAAACTCAACGACGACTCACGACGCTTGTATCAAGTTACCAAAGAACTGGTGAATCACAATCACCCATTCTCGAAGTTTTCTGTCGGTAATATCGATACGTTGGGTGACAGAAACGGCGAGACGATTCGACAAGAGATCTTAGCTTTCCACCAGCAACAATACTCTGCTGACTTGATGACGCTGACACTGTCTGGCAATCAATCATTAGACGAGATGCAAAGCTGGGTTGAGGATCGCTTTAGCTCGATCACCAATCACAACCTACAAGGCAAAAAGGTTGAAGTACCGATTGTTGGCGAGTTAAGCACGGGCGTACAAGTCTGCGTTGAACCAATTAAAGAAGTACGCAAACTGATCTTAACCTTCCCAATGCCAAGCATGGACGAACACTACGGCATTAAGCCATTGTCGTTCTTTGCCCACCTTTTAGGTTACGAAGGTGAAGGCAGTTTGATGATGCAACTCAAAGAGAAAGGCTGGATAACATCCCTCTCTGCAGGTGGTGGCGCGAGTGGCAGTAACTACCGTGATTTCACAGTCAGTTGCTCGTTGACTATTGAAGGTTTAACCAAAACCGATAACATCATCCAAGCGATATTTCAGTACATCAAGTTAGTCGAACAACAAGGCATCGATGAGTGGCGCTACCTAGAAAAACGCGCCGTTTTAGAGTCTGCTTTCCGCTTTCAAGAGCCAGCAAGACCGCTTGATGTCGTCAGCCACCTCGTCATCAACATGCAGCACTACCAAGAGCAAGATGTGGTGTATGGCGATTACAAAATGTCGCATTTCGATGACGAGTTACAGCGTTCTTTGCTGCCTTACTTAACCGTCGACAACATGCGTGCGACCATTGTTGCTCAGGGATTCGAGTATGACAGGGAAGCGAAGTGGTATTTTACGCCCTATTCGGTCACACCTTTTAGCGCTGAACAAGTTCAATGCTTTACGTGCATTAACCCCGGTTGGCAGTTTGAACTCCCAAGCAAAAACCCGTTTATTTGCTACGATCTAGACCCGACTGAACTCGAAGGTGACGCTAAGTTCCCACAACTGTTAGAAGAGCTCGATGGCTTTAAGTTATGGCATCTGCAAGACCATCAATTCCGAGTGCCTAAAGGTGTGGTGTATGTCGCAATCGATAGCCCGCACTCCGTCGCTAGCCCAAGAAATATCGTTAAAACACGCTTGTGTGTAGAGATGTTCTTAGACTCGCTGGAAAAAGATACGTATCAGGCTGAAATCGCCGGAATGGGCTACAACATGTACACCCATCAGGGCGGTGTAACACTCACTCTGTCTGGGTTTAGCGAGAAGCAACCACAGCTACTCAATATGATTCTTGAACGTTTCCAAGCACGCGACTTTAGTCCAACACGCTTCGAAACCATTAAGCATCAACTGCTCAGAAACTGGAATAACGCGTCGCAAGATCGTCCTATTTCGCAGCTGTTTAATGCGATGACGGGGATACTTCAACCAAATAATCCGCCCTATTCTGTGTTAATTGAAGCGCTAGAAACGATCGAGGTCGATGAGCTCTCCTCTTTTGTTCAAGCAATCTTGGCGGAACTTCATGTTGAGATGTTTGTGTATGGCGACTGGAAAAAAGCCGATGCACACAAGATGGCTGAAACGCTAAAAGATGCCCTGCGCGTTCAAGATCAGGCTTACGAAGAGTCACTGCGCCCGCTAATCATGCTGGGTGAAAACGGCAGCTTCCAACGTGAAGTGGTGTGTAACCAAGATGATTCGGCCATCGTGGTTTATTACCAATGCCCAGATATTTCGCCTAAAAACATTGCGCTGTATTCACTGGCAAACCATTTGATGTCGGCCACTTTCTTCCATGAGATACGTACCAAGCAGCAGCTAGGTTACATGGTCGGTACTGGCAATATGCCGCTCAACCGACACCCTGGAATTGTGTTGTATGTACAATCACCTAATGCCGCCCCTGCAGACTTGTTAGCCTCAATAGACGAGTTCCTCAATGCCTTTTATATGGTGCTGTTGGAGCTTAACGACTATCAATGGCACAGCAGTAAGCGCGGCCTATGGAATCAGATTTCAACACCAGATACGACTTTGCGAGGACGTGCTCAGCGCTTATGGGTTGCGATAGGCAATAAGGATGTTGAGTTCAACCAAAGAGAGCGCGTGTTGGAAGACCTTAAGGGGTTAACTCGCTCTGACATGATGCGTTTTGTGGTGAGTCAGCTAAAACCTCGTACGGCGAATCGCCTGATTATGCATGCTCACGGTAATGCTCATAATGAGGAAGATAAGCTGTCAGAAGGTTTAGAGATTGGCTCTATTGACGAGTTTCAGCTACGACCGAAAGATACTGAGCTAGGCTGATAAAGCTGGAGTCAAAACCATAAGGTTGATGTGCAAGCATCAACCTTTTTTATTGGATGCAGCCCAAAATCAGATCTCCTATTACGCTCCTTCGTCGCTTTAGGAGATGACAGTAGTTTTGAATGACGTGCGTTTGACCGCCTTTCTAATCAACGCAATAACTTACTTTTTATCTCTCGAACATCATTCCCGAAAAGGAAGAACGACCGAATCGGGAATTTCCCACACCAAGCCAACGCTACCAGACAGAACACATCACTACCCCCGTCATTCCCGAGAAGGAAGAATGACTGAGTCGGGAATCTCATTCCTTTCGCTAACCCATGAAACAGAAAAGCCCGCATCAATCGCTTGATGCGGGCTTATTAATTAGCGTACTAGAGAGTTACTTGTAGAAAGACTCACCCAAACCAGCGCGTGTCAGTAGGCCATCACATGGCGCAAAACGATCACCGTACTTCTTAGCGAAGTCGTTCATCATCTCAACCAGTGACTTAATGCCGATTTGATCCATGTAGCGGAACGGACCACCTAGGAATGGAGGGAAACCGATGCCGAAAATCGCACCGATATCACCATCACGAGGGCTTCGGATAATGCCATCATCTAGACAACGAACCGCTTCGTTTAGCATAGGTAACACACAGCGCATCGCGATATCGTTATCGCTCAACTTAGGATCTGGTTGAAGCTTAAGCAGCTTGTAAACTGACTTATCGACTTCCTTCTTCTTCCCTTTGTAAGTGTAGAAACCTTTACCACTCTTACGACCTTTACGGTTGTCATTCAAAAGAATGTCGAACACATCAGGGCCTTGGAAACGATCGCCAAGCTCATTCACTAAAATCGGAATGATCTTCGCACCGATATCAACACCCACCTCATCTAATAAGGTGATAGGGCCAACCGGGAAACCGAAGTCCAATAACGTGCTGTCGAGCTTTTCAATCGGCTCGTTCGCTAACAGTAAATGCGCTGCTTCGTTCATGTACGGAGCAAGAATACGGTTCACGTAGAAGCCAGCCGTATCTTTCACAACAATCGGCGTTTTACCTTGCTTCTTCGCTAATGCTACAACCGTCGAGATCGTCTCTTCTGACGTTGTTTCATGAGGAATAACTTCAACTAGCGGCATTTTCTCTGCAGGGCTAAAGTAGTGAAGACCAACCACGTTTTCTGGTCGCTGCGCCTTCTCTGCAATCTTATGGATTGGCAGTGAAGACGTATTCGTCGCGAAAATAGTCTCTGGCTTGGCATTGGCTTCAATGTCCGCAACCATTGATTGCTTAAGGTCGAGGTCTTCAAATACCGCTTCAATCACCACATCAGAGTGATTAAAACTCGTAAAGTCGATACCACCAGACAGTTGAAGCATCTTACTTTCAAGATCCGCTCGGCTCAGAATACGACGCTTACGCTGCTTATCGAATAACTTAAAGTTGTAGTTAAGCGCGTTCAGTACACCTTCATTTGATACGTCTTTAATGCGCACAGGTACTTTCGCCTTAGCAACGCTGACATGACTGATACCTGCGCCCATAAGACCACCGCCCAGCACACCAACACGCTTAACCGCTTTTGGTTCTGCGTCTGCGCCGTGCTCTTTTTTCATTTCCGTAGTCGCAAAGAAAATCGAACGAAGGGCTTTGGATTCTGAAGTCATAACCAGTTCTGAGAAACGCTTCGCTTCATACTGAAGCCCTTTGTCAAAGCCATTCTCTAGGCCATAACGAATCACATCTAGAATCGCATCTGCTGCTGGGTAATTGCCGCGTGTTTTCTGATTCGTCTTCTTAGAAGCTTGTTCAAAAATCACTTTACGACCAAGGCCGTTACGTGAAATCAGCTTTTCTTTGGTCGACGCTTGGCTTTTCGACGCAAGACGCTTACCTTTTTTACTGCCCGTATTCTTTTCAACAAAGCTCTTAGCGACTTCAAGCAGGATAGTTTCAGGCACACAAGCATCCACGACACCGAGCGATTTCGCTTTCTTAGCGCGCAGTTGCTTGCCCGTTAGGATTAGGTCGAGAGATGGCAGCAAACCGATAAGGCGAGGCAGACGCTGTGTACCGCCCGAGCCTGGTAACAGACCTAACTGAACTTCTGGCAGACCAAGACGAGTCTTATCTGAATCGGTACATACGCGGTAATCACACGCCAGTGCGAGCTCTAAACCACCGCCTAGACATGGGCCGTGAATCGCTGCGACCACTGGGTACGGTAGTTCAGACAGAGTTTGGAACATCTCCTGCCCTTGGCGAGCCAGAGACTGTGCTTCGTCAGCCGTTTTACACGCATCAAGCATTCGAACGTCTGCACCCGCGATAAAGTTATCTGGCTTAAGAGAATGAACGATTAGGCCCTTAACTCGGCTCTGCTTTTCTTTGAGTTGCTCAAAGATGGCTTTCATTTCTTCAGCAAAAGCCGCTTGAAGAGTGTTCATTTTTTCGTTTGGCACATCGATCGCTAACCAAGCAATATCTTGCTCATCGATATTAAGAGAAAATGCTGCCGCTTTCTTTTGGGTTGATTCTGTCGCAGAGGTTGAATCTGGTTGAGCGACTGTTTCTTTTTCTGTTGTTGCATCAAGAGTCGTAGACATTATTCTACCTCCAAGATCATTGCTGCACCTAAACCACCAGCCGCACAAGCTGTGTTCAGTGCCAAACCGCCACCACGACGTTTCAGTTCACGTAATGTTTGAGTCATCATGCGCGCGCCAGTCGCTGCAAACGGGTGTCCGTAAGCAATTGAACTACCCAGCACGTTGAACTTCTCCATATCAATCTCACCGATCGCTTTATCGCGGCCAAGATTCTTCTGTGCAAACTCATCGCTCGCAAACATTTTAACGTTAGCCAAGACTTGGGCAGCGAATGCTTCGTGCATTTCGATCAGTGTTAAGTCTGACAACTCTAAACCTGTGTTCTTCAATACTTGTGAGGTCGCGTAAGTCGGGCCCATCAACATATCTGTTTCAACACCAATCGCTGAGAACGCATAACCACGAATATAACCAAGCACTTCTAAACCTAGTTCTTTCGCTTTACCTTCGCGCATCAACATCACTGCCGCACCGCCATCAGTCAGCGGCGTAGCATTGGCTGCCGTTACACTGCCGTACTTTCTATCAAAAGCAGGACGCAGCTTAGCGTAACCTTCAACCGTTGAGTCGTGGCGAATGTTGTTGTCTTCCGCTAGATACTTTTTGTAAGGCGCAGGAAATGCCGTCATCACTTCGTCTTTAATCTTGCCTTCTTTCCATGCTTGAGAAGCCAAAGAGTGAGAACGGTGAGCAAGTGCATCTTGAGCTTCGCGAGTAATACCATGCGTCTTAGCCATTTGCTCAGCCGTTTGCCCCATGGATAAACCGGTCGAGTATTCAGCAACTGCAGGTGGTACTGGCATCAAGTCTTTTACTGAAAGCGTTTTAAGAATCTTCAGCTTTTGACCCATAGTTTTCGTTTTGCTCAGCGCTAATAGATTTGCCGCTAACTTTTTCGATACACCGATAGGCAATACAGAAGAAGAGTCCGCACCGCCCGCAATACCGACATCAATCGTGCCAGCCATAATGCTTTCGGTCACGTTAACTGCCGCTTGGAAGCTGGTCGCACATGCTCGTGTGACACTGTAGGCATCGGTATTGATGTCCATGCCTGTGCCCAACACGATTTCACGCGCAATGTTCGGCGCTTCTGGCATTTGCACGACTTGGCCGAACACAACTTGTTCGATAAGCGCAGGATCGACATCCGTTCTTGCAAGCATTTCGCTCACAACCATTTTGCCTAGGTCAACCGCAGGCACTTGGCTAAATTCTGTGCTCTGACGAGCAAATGGGGTTCGTAATCCAGCGACAACGGCAACACGTTCTCCAGAACGCGTTTTGACTTCCTGTTTGCCCATGGTTTCTCCTTAAAGTTAAGAGGTCTGACCTGAAGCATTGTAAAGAAGTTGTTAATTAAATCAAACGAGCGTTTAAATAAACGTGATACGAGTATCTCACTGTTTGAAAATATAACTGCACATTCAGGCGAACCTTTTTGGGGGAAAGGTTGTCGTAAGAGACTAAACTATTGTAAGCCAAGACTGTTATCGCAATGTAGAGAATGGTTTTCTTGAGGCAAAAAAAAACCACACAAAGCTGTGTGGTCGGAATGTATATAAAGCAATTAACTTAGCGCCAATTGAAATAATCAGTTTCCTGATTAGGAGAAAGTAAAGTCAGCCTTCAAAAGGAAGTGTCGTCTTGCTCAACATGCTAGCCACGAATGACTAACTAGACGACAAGGTGTACTATAACGGGTTCGAGGCCTTAGATTTTGAAGTAGATCAATTTTAATGTGATTTTACGATTTCCTGCCGATCGTTAGCTCTAAAAATATAAAAACGAAGCACAACGTATAGAGGACAGCTATACGCAGAGCAATTATGGAGGCTCGTGTGTCAATAATAAAAATGTTTGGAAAGAAAACAGCCAAGCGTCCGGTCAACTCTGATATGGACAAACAAAGAAAATACGAAGCACTCGTGCGTGCCTATCATCGTGACCTCTTTCGCTACGCCTATTGGTTATGCAAAGACAAAAGCATTGCCGAAGACTTAGTTCAAGAAACTTGCCTTCGTGCATGGAAGTCACTCGATAGCCTTCAAGATGAAAAAGCCGCTAAATCTTGGCTGATTACCATCTTGAGACGCGAGAACGCTCGACGTTTTGAACGCAAACAGTTTGATCTGGTTGATATCGACGATCACAGTAACGATGCTAGTGTCAGTGATGACCCGCACCATCAGCATCAGTGGTTACAAGCCCAGATCATGAAACTTGAAATTGATTACCGTGAACCTCTCTTCTTACAAGTGATTGGTGGTTTTAGTGGTGATGAGATTGCCGATATTCTCGATCTCAACAAAAACACGGTGATGACACGTTTATTCAGAGCTCGAAATCAGTTGAAAGAGCTGTTGGATACAGAAGAGGCAGAGAGGGGGCAACATAATGGATGATTTGGAATTTCGTCGTCGTGTATTGTCGGAACCTAAACAACGTACACAAGATATTGTTGATGCGGCCGCGAATAGCGAAGCCAATAGTAACTTCTTAGACGATGTACTAGCGCTTGATAAACAGATCCACTCAGCGATGAATGTGGATGTGCCAGACGATCTTGCTGATCGTATTCTGTTCAATCAGACCTCAAGCGAAGAAAGCAAAGTAGTAAGGCCTACGTTTGCGAGACGAGCAATGGCAATGGCTGCCTCGGTGGCGTTTGTTGCTGGTTTATTAGTTGGCCAAGTGAATTGGGGAAATGCATTCGTTTCACCTGCGCAAGCTAGTTTAGTTGATACGGCGATGAAGCATGTTGTTGATGAAAAGAGCTTTGTTAGTAGCATCGATGAACAGGTTACATCGCAGCAGATCAACGCAAAAATGAACCCATTTGCTTTTCAGTTTGATGACGCTTTCCCTTACCACGTTTATTACCTAAACCACTGTGGCTTTGGTAAATCCAACGCAGTACATATGGTCTTCCAAGGCGCAAAAGGCAAAGTAACACTGTTTTTAACCGGTATTCCGACAGACAAACCTATCGACTTTGATGAGAAAGGCATGTCCGGCTCAGTAACCCCCGTCGATGGCAGCAGCCTAATCCTTGTGGGTGAAAATGGTGAGGATGTTTCCAAAATCGCCGAAAAGCTGACAAAAATGATCAAACCGATGAGCTAATTCGCTCTTAAAGCCCCGTCACAAAAGGCCCAGCAATTATATCACTGATATTGCTGGGCTTTATTTATAAATAAACCGCAAAATCATTCACTCCATCAATACCTCTAGAGTTAAAACTCTAAAAAACAGCATTTCGCACCATTTTCGTGCCAGATAGGCGTCATTTCCATAATTTTCCACTCAAAATTTCCAATGGTCGGATTTGTATATCGTATACTTGCGAATAGGATCAGCCACCATTGAGCAATTGCTCAAATTAATCGCCCTGTAGAGGCGGATATATAAAGGAATAAATGAATGACTACCAACAACACGCGTCTGTTTAAAAAGTCTCTTTTAGCAGTAACAATTACACTGGCGTCTTCGCAAGCGATGGCAGCAGGTTTCCAACTTAACGCACAATCAGCTACCGGCCTTGGTCGTGCTTTCGCTGGTGATGCAGTAATCGCAGATAACGCGTCAGTCATGGCTCGTAACCCTGCAGCAATGGCACTGTTTGACAAAACTGAGCTATCTCTTGGTTTTGAAACAATTACTACTGATATTAAAGTTAAAAATGCTACTTACACTTCAGTAAATGGCATTGGCGCAGCAGGCCCAACGACTGGTACACAGTCTTCAGATTACGATGATGCTGGTGGCACATCTGTTGCACCAAACATCCACCTTATCGTTCCTGTAAACGAAAAATTTGCTTGGGGTGTTAACGCATACTCAAACTTTGGTACGTCTACAGACTTTGGTAGTGATTTCGTAGCATCTGAATACGGCGGCGAGACAGATATCATGAGCCTTAACTTTGGCTTAGCTGGTTCTTACCGTTTAAATGAACAGTGGAGCTTTGGTGCAGGTCTGGATCTGATCTACGGTAAAGGCACACTAAAACGCTCATTTAGTGACACTACTTATACAGGTCCCGTCCTTCCACCAGCTGTTGACGGTGGTATAACTGGAGGGCTAAATGCGTTAAACGGTACAAGCATTGTTGATATCGATGAGGCAGATGGTTGGGGTGTTGGTTTTAACATCGGTACAGTTTACGAGCTAGACGAAAACAACCGCTTCGGTTTATCTTACCGCTACAGCCCAGAAATTACGGCTAAAGACGATAAAGGACAAGAAATCGTTCTTCCACTACCAGATATGGCTGAGTTCTCGGGCTTCCACAAACTTAAAGATACCAAGTTTGCGGTTCACTACTCTCTACAGTGGGTTGGTTGGAAAGCGTTCGATAAAATTGAATTCGGTGGCGCGGCAAGTGCTCTTCCTGATTCAGCATACGAATGGAAGAATGCAGGTCACATCTCAGTCGGTACTACGTATTACTTGAACAATAACTGGGATTTACGTGCTGGTTACATGTACGACATCGCAGCACAAGATGACCTGAAATCAGTATCTGTTCCAGACTCTGATCGTCAATGGTTCTCTGCTGGTTTCACTTACCATATCGATACTGCATCTAACGTCGACTTTGGTTTCACTTACCTATTAGGTGAAGACGTAGATAACGTAAATGAAAGCTTAGGCGTTACATCTATCAGTGCAACTACTCGCGCTGATGCAATCCTACTAGGCCTGCAGTACAGCCGTAGCTTCTAATATAAGTTAATAAGTAATCCCCAAAGGGTCGCATTACGCGACCCTTTTTCATTGCCTAAACCACTGACTCAAATCAATTTAAGCTTACAGTTGTAGCCTGCAAGGTCAATATATGACTACAAGTGTACGCTCAAATTTCGCAACACAGCCGAAACATTTAGATTATTTCTCTAATAATTAAACACATTTACTCATTAAATCCCTAAAACACTGTTTTATTCGAATTTCATTTTTAAAGTAATGACTCTAAAAGTAGAATCACGCCACTAAATACTTATGATTCAGCGAACATAATAATGAAAATGAATAAGACTCTTCTATCTGCTGCAGTGGCAGTTGGACTACTTTCGACTTCAACCGTGACTCACGCGGCAGGTTTTCAACTAGCAGAATACTCAGCAACCGGTCTTGGCCGCGCATACGCTGGTGAAGCAGCAATGGCAGACGGTGCAGACGCACAATGGCGTAACCCAGCAATGCTGACTTACCTAGAAGGTACTCAGGTTTCTGTTGGCGCTATCTATGTTGACCCGAACATTGATATCGAAGGTACCTCTGGCGGAAATACTCCAGCAAGTAGCAAAGATTTTGCCCACAGTGCTGTGATTCCAAGTTTTTATGTTTCTCATAAGTACAACGACAAGTTCGCATTAGGTTTTGCTGCTGGCACTAACTACGGTATGGAAACCGACCTAGGTACTGACTTTGCTGGTGCAAACCACGGCAATGAAGCAAGCGTTATCAGCATGGAACTGAACCTAAATGCTGCATACCAAGTACTTGAAAATGTATCAATTGGTGGTGGTATTCGCTACATCATGGCAGAAGGTAGCTTTGGTGCTGTTGCTGCTTCTGATTACTTGTTTATGAAGAAGGGCGACACACTAAAATACATGGAAGGTGAAGACACTGCATGGGGATGGCAAGTGGGTACCGCTTGGCAGATCAATGAAAACAACCGCTTAGGATTTACTTACAAATCAGAAGTCGACTTAACTCTAGAAGGGCATGCTAACGGTCGTGGCTTCAATATGCTTCAACCGAATAAAAAAGATGCAGGGTCTATGGATCTTGCATTACCTGCAACCGCAGAGCTTGCGAGTTTCCACCAATTGACAGAAAAAGTCGCGGTTCACGCGAGTGTTAACTGGACAAACTGGAGCAGCTTCAAAGAACTTGTTGCTGATTTCCCAACAGAATCGGTGCCGATCAAAGAAGAAAATTGGGAAGACAACTACCGTTTTGCGATTGGTACGACTTACCAAATGACACCTAAATTGGCTCTACGTTCTGGTATCGCATACGACACTTCAGCGGTAAGCGAAGAGCACCGTACAGCGACAATCCCAGAAACAGACCGCACTTGGCTAAGTATTGGTGCAGGCTACCAATGGTCTGAGCAACTAACACTAGACGCTGGTTTCACTTACATCCTAGCGAAAGACGCAAAAATGGTTGAAGATGACGCAAGTTCTGCGCCATTTGGTGGTGACTTCGAAGGTGAAGTGACTGGTAGCATCTGGTTAGTGGGTATCCAAGCGAACTACCGCTTCTAATCTACCGCCCTAAAAGTAGAAAGCATTAAAAAGGCTCGATGTTGTTTTCAACATCGAGCCTTTCTTTTATCGGTTCTCTAAATCGTGTTTCTAGTAATCTTCTAGATAACCATCGATGAAGTCTTCTTCTTCAAGGTCGACCTCTTCAGGTTCAATCTCGGCTTTGAAATCACGACGTTGAATGTAAACATCACGCGTTAATGCATATGGATCAGGAGAATTATCCAACAGCGCCTCTTGTGACACTAACTGAGCACGTGTTTCCATGCCTTCAAATGCCCACTTGCCTAAGCTAGCCCAGAAATTCAAGAACGACAGAGGGACATACAAGCCATCGACGGTTTCAGTCACTTCTCGCGTTGTTAGTGGACCATAACCCGGCACCATGAAGTACGGACCATTCCCTACCCCGTAATGACCAATCGCATCAGAGAATGACTTATCATCGTATTTGGTGATCCCAGCTTCGCTGGCAATATCGATTAAGCCTAACAAACCAATCGTTGAGTTAATCCAAAAACGATTAAAATGGTCGAGTGCTTTCTCGCCATTACCCATAATGAGGTTGTTCACCATGCTTGATGGTTCGTCTAAGTTGGCTAGGAAATTGGAGATACCAGAACGCACTGGCACAGGGGTGTAGTCAACATAAGCGAGGGAAACAGGGCGAACTAAATAAGGATCTAGATATTCGTAGTTGATATCCCACATCGCTCGGTTGAAACCTTCAAAAGGATCATTCGGGTGGGACTCTTCGACGTATTCAGAGGTTTCGAGGTTATCATCGTCAACACTTTCGTCCGGCGCACTTGAACACCCAACCGTTAAGCTTGTGATAAAAAGTAAACTCGAGAGTCTTAAAACACTGGCAGACATATCACCTTTTCCATAAGGAATTCAAAAAATAAAAAAGGCCAGCAATCGCTGGCCTCAATTGTTTGGCTAAGTCTATACCGTTTATCTGCAAATCGGAATAGCTAACACCTATGCAAAGTGATGATTAATATTGCTTATTGATATCAATGGTCACTGGAGCACCCAGTTCAACCACTTCACTTTCACCGTACCAATCACCTTCGCGAGTTGAAACGTTGCCGTCTGTATCAAGCCTAGCTCTAACCATCAGAGTTTCAAGGCTAGACAGCTCTTGTCCTTCCAACATGCTGTTGCCGTCATCAAGAACAACAGTACGCGGGAAAGTCCCTAGTGGGTAGCGTGCCGCTGCGATAGGCATTGGAGAACCATCAGCTCTGTGTACTGACACAATTAACACTGAGTTAGGGTCAGCATTCACGTCTGCAGATAGATCGAGCGTTACAGCAACAGTCTTACCTTGGTCAACACCCATAGTGTCGCCCATTTTCTTCTGAGCACTTTCAATACTGCGCGAAAGCATTTCATAGCGACTGTCTTGTGGACCAATCATCTGCTGCATGATGCTCCAGTACTTCACAGCACCCGGGTAATCTTGACGCTCAAACGCATCGAACGCTAGCAGTGAGAACACACGAAGGTCGACGTAATCGTTTTGAATCAAACGGCTCAAAATCAAACGAGCTTGGTTCTGATCAGCTTCATCAGGTGAAAGCATCAGTGCTTGTGCGAAACCTAACTGAACATCTTCATTCTTAGGTTCAAGTTTGTAAGCTCGTTCCATAGAATCTTTTGCTGTTTCAGCATCACGGTTAGCCAGTGCAATACGACCAAGCAGCAACCAACCTGTTGAATCTTTTGGCTGGTAATGCAGACGAGTACGAAGCGCCAGAGTCAAATCTTCCAGCTCATCATCCGTTAGTGCACCACCTTCCGATGACATCAGCTTTTTAGACAATTCAGGAAGGTTAGAGCTCACTTCTTGCCAGTGTTGAACTTTGTCCAATGCACCGAACTTAAAGTACATACCATAAGTTACAACGACGACAAGGATGATCGACGGTACAACCACACCAAGCGTAGAGATTTGAGTCTTCTTCATCTCTTCTTGTGCAGGAACATCATCAAGCAAAGACTGTTTCAAATCAGCGATCAGTTCTTGTTGGTTATCAACAAGACCTTCCTCTGCTTCTACTTCTAACTCGACAAGACGGTCTTTATAGAATGCTTTGTTCAACTCGTCGCGAAGCATTTCATCATTGTTTGCCTTCTTATTAATAAAGGGCAGAACAATTAAGAAAATTGCCGCTAGCGAAAGGATAATGGTAGAAATCCAAAATAGAGTCATTACTTCTTATCTCCGTCGTTCTCTTCATCGAGTAACGCTTTTAAGCGAGCTTCTTTGTCTGCATCCCAGTCTTTATCTGACTCTACTGCTGCTTTTGATTTTGACTTTCTGCTTCGTAAAATAATCAAACCAAACCCAAACACAACCACCGCAAACGGACCAATCCAAAGGATCGATGTAGCTAGTGTCAGTGGTGGATTGTAAGTCACAAAGTTACCGTAGCGAGCAATCATGTAATCAATGATATCTTGCTTCGACTTGCCGTCTTTTGTCATCTCGTACACTTTTTGGCGTAAGTCGACCGCTAGCTCAGCGTTCGAATCACCAATCGTGTTGTTCTGACATTTAGGACAACGCAGCGTATTGCTCAGCTCTTTAAACTGCTGTTCTTGATCCACGGTTTCAAATTCATGAAACTCGATAGGCGCAGCAGAGACTGTCGCTGAGATTGCGAACGTAGCGAATAGAGTAATCAGTACCTTTCTAATCATTTCGATTCCTCCAACAACTCTTGATACATCGGCTCAAGGGTCGATGCCCAGTTGGTTGGGTTCACGTCACCAACATGACGGTAGCGAACCACGCCGTTAGCATCGATTAGGAAAGTTTCAGGAGCACCATACACGCCAAGGTCAAGACCTAGCATGCCATTACCATCAAACAGACTGATTAGGTAAGGGTTACCCAGCTCTTTTAACCAACCAACTGCTTTGTTGCGATCATCTTTGTAGTTAAGACCAATGATCTTAACGCCTTGATCCGCAAGCTTGTTCAGGTAAGAGTGCTCTGCATAACAAGTAGGACACCAAGTCGCCCACACGTTAAGCAGCAGTGGCTCACCTTTAAAGATTGCTTGATCATGAAACTTACCTGGTTGCTCTAAATCTTCTAGACCGAACTCAGGAACAGGCTTACCAATCAATACAGATTCAAGCTTAGTCGGGTCATCGCCCGACTGGTTGCGCATTAATTGCGTTGCAAAGATTCCAGCTAGAACCATGAACGCAATCAATGGAATGAATAAAATCTTCTTGTTCATTCGAATTAAGCCTCCTGCTCTTCAGCCGACTTTTTTGTTGGCTTACGGAAACGGTAACGACGGTCACTGATAGCAATAGCGCCACCAATCGACATGATCAAAGAACCAGCCCAGATCCAACGTACAAATGGTTTGTAGTAGATACGAACAGCCCAAGACTTGTTGTCGTCTAAACGTTCACCCATTGCGATGTAAAGGTCGCGCGTTACGCCACGGTCAATCGCTGCTTCTGTCATCATAGACTTAGCTGTGGTGTAGAAACGTTTTTCAGCGTGAAGCGTGTTGATGTATTTGCCTTCTTTAGTAATTTCAAAGTCAGCAATGTAACCATCGTAGTTAGGACCATCTTTGTCACGAACCCCTGTAAACAGGAAGCTGTACTCTTCAAGCTGGTAGCTTTCACCTGGCGCCAGACGTACATCACGTTCGATGCTGTAGTTTTGCACCATCGCGATACCAATCACTGTCACGGCTAAACCAATGTGACCACACATCATTGCCCAGTGGCTACGAGGTAGCTTAGTGAGACCTTTCAGGAATGTATGACGGTGAGTCGCACGCTCATGCAGCTCAAAGCCGTGCATGAAGATGATCCAGAACGCCATTACCCAACCAGCAAACGCAGTACCACTGAAGCGGTCAGCCAGTAGAGCAACCATTAGCGCACTCAAACCAAGTGAGAATGCACCTGAAATCAGCATTGGTTTAACAAGCTTAGACAGGTTGTCACGTTTCCAGCGGATCAGAGGACCGATACCAAGCAAGAACGAGAACGGGATCATTAACCAGAAGAACAACATATCAAAGAATGGTGCACCGATAGATACCGAGCCCAAGCCTAACTGTTTGTGAACTAATGGCAGTAGCGTACCGACTAATACAACGACAAGCGCTGCAATCAGTAAGATGTTGTTACCAAGCAGTGCGTTTTCACGAGAAACCAGATCGAAGTTACCGCGAACACGAACCGATGCGCCTTTAACGGCGAACAGCAGCAGTGAACCACCGATAACAAAGACTAGGAAACCTAGAATAAACATACCACGAGCAGGATCCGACGCGAATGCGTGAACCGATACCAAGATGCCCGAACGAACTAAGAATGTACCTAGTAAGCTTAGCGAGAATGCAGAGATAGCCAGTAATACTGTCCAAGCTTTAAATGTGCCACGCTTTTCGGTTACCGCTAGTGAGTGCATCAGAGCAGTACCAGCTAACCAAGGCATGAATGAAGCGTTTTCTACTGGATCCCAGAACCACCAGCCACCCCAGCCAAGTTCGTAGTAAGCCCACCACGAACCTAGCGCGATACCTACTGTTAGGAATAACCAAGCTGCGATTGTCCAAGGACGTGACCAACGAGCCCATGCCGTATCAAGACGACCACTCATTAGAGAAGCGATGGCAAAAGAGAACGCAACAGAGAAACCTACATAACCCATGTAAAGCATTGGCGGGTGAATAATCAAACCCGGATCTTGCAGTAGTGGGTTCAAGTCACGGCCATCTACAGGGAAGAAAGGCAATGTACGTAGGAATGGGTTAGACGTTACGATAATGAACAGCAAGAAGCCGACAGTAATCAAACCCATGATAGCTAGTACGCGAGCTACAGACTCTTGAGGCATACCACGGCTAAACGTCGCTACTGCAACCGTCCAACCCGCTTGGATAAGAACCCAAAGCAGTAATGAACCTTCGTGGGCGCCCCAAACCGCCGTAATTCGGTAGTACCAAGGCAGTTGGCTATTCGAGTTACTTGCTACGTATTGAATCGTAAAATCATTTGTGTAGAACGCGTAACACAGGATAAAGAACGAAATCGCTAAGAATCCGAACATACCCCACGACAACGGTCGTGCGCTGTTCATCAATAATGTGTTATTTCGAGCGGCTCCATACAGTGGGAGCACGCTTAGCAGCAATGCAAGTCCCAAGGACAGGATCATCGCAAAATGGCCGATCTCGGCTATCATTGAGCATTTCCTTCTTTTTGTTCAGTCGTGTATTGCAAAGGCTCATGGGTTTTCTTCATTGCTTCCGCAACTTCAGAAGGCATGTACTCTTCATCGTGCTTTGCCAACACCTCAAACGCTTCGATTGTCGTTGCATTTTTAAGAACACCCTGAGCAACAATACCTTGGCCTTCACGGAAAAGATCAGGAAGGATGCCATCGTATAGAATTGTTACTTTAGGGCCTACATCTTGCAAATCAAAGCTTACACGTAGTGATTCATTGTCACGGCTTACAGAGCCGACTACGACCATGCCACCAATACGTAGGCGTTGACCAACTTCAGGTTTCTTACCATCTTTGCCGTTGACCAGCTCAGTTGGTGTGTAGAACAGATCCATGTTCTGGTTAAGTGCGTAAACCATCAATCCAACAGTCGCACTGATACCAAAAAAGATCGCTAAGACAATGCCCAGCCTCTTTTTACGTCTTGGGTTCATAGAGTGTTCTCCATATTTTTTGCTGCATCGATACGAGCTTGACGATCAATCTTAGCTTGTACTTCATTTAGTAATTGCTTACCACGACGAACGCTTACGACCAGTAAAATGATCATCGCGAGGAATGTGATTCCAAATGCACTCCATACATACGAGGCATAGCCTCCCATGGCAAAGAAATCACTCAAAGATTCAAAATACATAATTACCTACCCTACTACGCTTTTTCAGCCGCAAGCTTGCGAACCCATGGACGGTGACTTTCTTTACTGATGATTTCGTTGCGGAAACGAACCATAGTCACAGCACCAAAGAAAAAGGCGAAGCCGAAGATGTTAAGAAGAAGCGGCCATAACATGTCACTTGAAATAGAAGGCTTGTCGAACTTAGTGATCGTCGCGCCTTGGTGAAGTGTGTTCCACCACTCTACTGAAAAGTGAATGATAGGTAGGTTGATGACACCAACGATAGCCAAAATGCCAGCCGCTTTGGCTGCTGTTTTTTGGTCGTCAAAAGCGTGGTGTAGTGCAATCACACCCAAGTATAAGAATAGAAGAATCAGCTCTGAGGTTAAACGCGCATCCCAAACCCACCAAGCGCCCCACATTGGTTTACCCCAAACAGCGCCGGTTAGTAACGCAATGAAGGTAAACACAGCGCCAATCGGTGCCATCGCCAGTGCGGCCATGTCTGATAGCCTTACCTGCCATACCAAACCGATAAAGGCAGCAATCGCCATCGACATGTATACACCCATCGACCAGATTGCAGACGGAACATGGATGTAGATGATACGGAAGCTATCGCCTTGTTGGTAATCAGAAGGCGCAAATGCAAGCCCCCACACGGTACCGACGGATAGACACAATAGCGCTAGGATCGAAAACCATGGCAAAAGTTTACCAGCAAGCTGATAAGAGGTTTCTGCTTTGGCATAGGGATGGAGCCATTTCCACATGTTGTAATCTCACTCTTACTTCATATTGCTTACAGCTATTAAAGCTATAATTATAATAATTTTATTTGTCTTGCTTTCAGTTTTACTGACTCTATGAGTCCAATCGACACGTTTGGTTCACATTGGCTATACGATAACGGAACCCCAATCAGTTCACACTCACTCTAAGTGCGGCACTGATCGCAAAAGGCGTCATAGTCATCGCACCCATTAACATTGCCCCAAGCACCGCCAATTGGCCGTTGTATGCAACGCCCAAAGCCGCAGCGTCAATCGCTGACGTCGCGAAGATTAAAATGGGGATGTAAAGCGGCAAGATTAACAGGCTTAACAGGACTCCGCCCTTCTGTAACCCAACGGTTAACGCAACACCAATCGCACCAATAAAACTCAATGCGGGTGTTCCTACCAGCAAGGTCAACACAACTGAGAGCCATGTATCAAAATCTAAAGACAACAAAACAGCCAATAATGGGCTGATTAAAATCAATGGTAACCCGGTCAACAACCAGTGTGCTATGACCTTGGACAATACTACCAACTGCAACGGGATGGGCATCAGCATCATCTGTTCAAGCGCGCCATCTTGAAAATCATCGCGGAAAAGACGTTCTAAAGAGAGCAATGCAGAGAGCAATGCGGCCACCCAAACAATACCCGCAGCAATACGCGCAAGTAGGTTTGGCTCGGGGCCGATACTCAAAGGGAATAGAGTTATAACAATGATGAAGAACCACAAAGGGTTAAAGATATCCGCTTGACGTCGAAACGCGATAAGCAGTTCGCGTCGGATAATCGTGGTCATTGAAGAGATCATATTACTCACCCAACTTTATTTTTCTTAGTTTCGGGCTATCAGCAAACATATCTTGGTGTGTGGTTAATAACACAATGCCACCGTTGTCTGCATGCTGAGAAAAAAGAGATTCGAGAACTTTCACGCCCTGCTTATCGATGGCAGTCAGCGGCTCATCGAGAATCCACAACATTTGCTTACTCAACCACAGGCGAGCCAACGCTACTCGGCGCTGTTGGCCTGCTGAAAGTTGCCCCGCAGGTACGTCTTCTCTGCCCGCAAGCCCGACTTGAGCCAGCGCGTGATAAAGCTCTTCTTTGCTGGTACCTCCACTGTGAATCGACTGATAAAAGCTCAGATTCTCATAAGCACTAAGCTCGCGCTTTACGCCTGTTTGGTGACCAAGAAAAAGTAAATTTTGATGATAAACATCTCGACTCGATTCAATAGACTCACCATCCCAAGAGATAGTGCCGTCATCGCGATCGCCTAAACCAGTAATAATCCTAAGGAGTGTCGTTTTCCCGGTACCGTTACGACCTTCAACTTGAACCAGCTCACCTGGTTTCAATTGAAAAGACAACGATTCAAACAGAATCCTGTCGTCACGAATAGCAGTTAAATTTGAGACTTCTAGCATAGGTAAATTTAGTCGAGTAATGAGAGCGCTATAGTAGCACACCAACATGGTGACAAAACAGGACTAGGCGTTTTCGATAGAACAAAGTCGGTAAGAAACTGTTACCACCGCATCACAATTTACACATTTTCATCAACAAACAAGATATTGTCGTAGATACAAGCACTTATAAACATCGTTCTATATAGTTCGAGTAGACATAAAAAAAGAAGCCGAAGCTTCTTTTAAGAGGAATACGTAATAAACATCAATTGCTCAATACGAATTAAGCGCTCAATTTAACGACGTCGAGGCGGGTCTCTGCGATCGCGAGAGGCATCGGGTTGATCATCGTACGATGAAGGGTCACTTCTCAACGAAGGGATTTTTTCCTTACCCGCGAGCTTATTCTGTAGAGACATCATTAGCTCAGCTTCCGCTTTAGGTAATTCACACTCTTCGATCAGTTCGTTAATCCCGGCACCAAGCTGAACCATTTTCGTTGCACGTGTGTACAAGCGGCCATCGGTGTCAGCATGTTCCAACTCAACAATACGTTCATTCAAGTGCTTGATCAGATCTTGCTGCTCCGTCACTTTCTGGCCAAGGCCAACCACAACAGAGCGAACCTCAAGTAATTGCTTACTCGATTTTTGAAGCTCTTTGTCCAAATTGCGAACTTGCAGGCGTGACTGATCTAGCTGCTTTTGAATCGCACGTTTTACTTTGCTAATCAAAATCACGATGAATAACGTAAAAACCCCAACGCCTGATATCAGAGCAACAGGGCTTAAAGGAAGCGCTTCAAACATTACAGGTGAGCCATCTCATCCCATTCGTCTTCGCTTAGTAGTTTGTTTAAATCTACTAAGATAAGCAGCTTGCCATCTCGGTTACTTACACCTTGGATGAACTTAGCACTTTCATCAGTACCAACACTTGGCGTTGTGTCGATTTCAGAAGAACGCAGGTAAACCACTTCAGCAACACTATCTACTAGAATGCCAATTACTTGACGCTCAGATTCAATAACGATGATACGAGTGTTGTCTGTGATTTCACCTTGCATCAAACCAAAGCGAGAACGAGTGTCGATAACAGTAACAACGTTACCACGTAGGTTGATAATACCTAGAACGTAATCTGGAGCACCCGGTACTGGAGCAATTTCGCTGTAACGCAGTACTTCACGTACTTGCATTACGTTGATGCCGTAAGTTTCTTCTTCTAGCTGGAAAGTCACCCATTGAAGTACTTCATCATTCGTTTGCTCTTTTCTTACTTCAACTTCACTCATATGAGACATAGATAATCCTCTTGCCGTCGTTACCGACCACTATTATTAACTTGATGCGTTTATTAGCTTAATGCTTTTACATCTAGCCCTGCGTTTAGCATGGCGATTAATGCTTCAACATGAATCAAAGCACACATTTTTTCTTTTACCATACCAGCGAGCCATGGGCGTTTCCCTGCCATTTCTCGCCAACGTACTTTATCTGTATTCAGTAGCTCGGTGCCTTTTAGCTCAGTACCCGCAAGGCCCCACAAGCTCTCTCCAAGCATCACTATATATTGATAGTTTTCTTTGTATTCGTCACCTGATAGTTTCTCTGACATCACCCATTTTGCGGTGTCGACCACATCTAGCTGACTATCACGGTTGGTTTGTAAACCCAAATACCAAGCTGGCTTACCAATGATATGACTTAACTCTTCAAGGCGATGGATGCCGCCAAGCTCATCAAGTGGCACCGCAAAGGTCACGCCGTTTACATCAAAATACAAGACTTGAAAGTCTTCTGTGCGAACCGTACTTTCCCAAGAGGTAAATTGGTCAGCACCACCTGCTTGAGTTTCGGGTTCAATAACTGTTTCGGGCTCAGGAACATCAACTTCAGGCTCAACAGCCTTAACTTCTACTTGTTCCGTCGCTAACGGTTCAGCTTGTAACTCTTCAATTTGCTGCGATTCAACAGGTGGCTCTACAACAATTGATAAATCGGGTTCTGGAAGATTCCAATCCTGAATCTCTGGCTCTTCGAACACTTGAACAGACTCAACCTCGGCATCAAACATTTGCATGTCAGCTTGCTGCGCGATTTTCTGGGTGTTCTGATCCATCAACTCATCAAGGTTCAGTTCATCAACAACATTGGTCGCCTCTAAACGACTCAGTAGTTTCTGAACATCCTCAAGGTTAGGAACCTCAAACTCAGCCGCGCGTATTTCTGCGTAGCTTGAGTGGTGACTCGAAAACTGGCGCTCTGGCTCTGGCTCTGGCTCTGGCTCTGGCTCTGGCTCTGGCTCTGGCTCTGGCTCTGGCTCTGGCTCTGGCTCTGGCTCTGGCTCTGGCTCTGGCTCTGGCTCTGGCTCTGGCTCTGGCTCTTCAGATTGTGATTCGTCGCTCGACTCGTCAACAAAAAAATCGTCAGATTCAAAGCTTTCATCACCTAACAGCGCAGTAAAATAATCATCCAGTGCTTGTTCACTGGAGAGACTTGGCTGCGCCAATGTTGATTCTTTATTCGCGCTCATTTATCGCCAACCTTTCGAGATAAATAAGCAACTGTTTATAAGCAAATACACCACGGCTACCCGATGCAAAATGAGAGGCTGGCAAGCGCTTTAGGCTCGCATCTCGAAACTTAGTATCTATCGGTACAGCAGATGTCCAAACTTGATTTGGATAATCATCTTTGAGCTGCGTTAATGTTTGCAGTGAGGCTTTGGTTCGCTTGTCGTACATCGTCGGGACAATCGTCACCTTGAACGGTGTTTTGCGAGACTTCTGCATAATGGTCAAAGTGCGAATCATGCGCTCTAAGCCCTTCATCGCCAAAAATTCCGTCTGTACCGGAATCAAAATACGATCGCTTGCAGCCAATGCATTGACCATCATCACACCCAGAATTGGCGGGCAATCGATCAACACATAGTCATAGTCGTCTTTCAAAGCGGCCAAAGCACGCTTCAAGATTAACCCCATGCCGCTTCGATTTCCCATTACACGGTCTAATGTCGCCAAAGACATATGCGCAGGGATAATATCGATACCTTCGACTTCCGTTTGTAGAAGTAAAGGTCTTACCGTCTGCGCGTTAAACTCACGCAACTGGAACAGATCAAACAGGCTCGATTCCACCGTATCTGAGTCGTAACCCAGATAGGTGGTCAGTGATGCATGTGGGTCAGTATCAACCAACAGAACACGGTGCCCCTTCAACGCAAGTAAACCTGCTAGAGTCACGGTCGTGGTCGTTTTACCAACACCACCTTTTTGGTTTGCAACACTCCAAACAATCATTTCGATTTACCTAAGCTAACCCAACTTCAACCAAGATCCTTTCCGCGATGCGGTCTAGAGGTAGGTCTTCAGTAGAAATGCCAGCTTTTGCTACAGCTTGAGGCATACCATATACAACACAACTATCTTCGTCTTGTGCCCAAATCGTCGAGCCCGCAGTTTTCAACATACGCGAACCTTCTCGGCCATCTGCGCCCATACCGGTCAGTATCATAGACAAGACTTTGTCACCGTAGATCTTCGCTGCAGAGCCGAATGTGACATCCACACAAGGCTTGTAGTTCATGCGGTCGCCGCCATCTATAATTCGCAGACGTGCAGACCCTGCTCGGCCATCCACCATCATCTGTTTACCACCTGGAGCAAGATACGCCACGCCAGGTTTTAACACATCACCGTCTTGCGCTTCACGAACTTCAATCTTACACAAGGTGTTCAATCGGCTGGCAAATGCAGCGGTGAACGTTGCTGGCATATGCTGAACTAACACAATTGGGTGAGGATAGTTGGCAGGGATGCGAGTCAAAATCTTCTGTAGAGCAACAGGGCCGCCAGTCGACGTACCAATTGCTGTTAATTGATACTTCTTACCTGACGCTCTGAATTTCGCCGTTGATGCAACCGCAGGCTTCGCTGTCGAAGTCGCAGCTGCTGTTGAAATCGGCTGGCGCAATGGCGTAGATGTTGAAGTCGTTGCTGTCGCTCTTGGCGCAATAGGAGCACGACGCATAAACGCACGCTTCGCAGCAATCTGAATCACACGCTGTTGAAGCAATGCAACTGCATCGTCGCGGTTACGTGCGATGTCTTCAAACTTCTTAGGTAAGAAGTCGAGAGCACCTGCATCTAACGCATCTAACGTTGCTCTCGCTCCATCATGCGTTAACGATGAAAACATCAAAATAGGCGTTGGAGACGCGGCCATGATCTCACGAACGGCTGTGATGCCGTCCATGACAGGCATTTCAATGTCCATCGTGATTACGTCAGGTCTTAGCTGTTTCGCTTTCTCGACGGCTTCTTTACCGTTTACTGCAACATCAATGACTTCTAGGCGAGCCTCTGAGTTAATGATCTCGCTAACGCGACGACGAAAAAAACTCGAATCATCAACGACTAATACTTTAATCGCCATATTTATCCTTAAATTAAATTCTTGACGCAGCTGCGTACTGCTTCAACAAGTCCGGCACATCTAGAATCAATGCAATGTGTCCGTCACTTGTAATTGTCGCGCCTGCCATTCCTGGCGTGCCTTGCAGAAGCTTATCAAGCGGCTTGATCACGACTTCTTCTTGACCGATAAGCGTATCGACAACAAAACCAACACGTTGGCTACCAAGTTGCACGATAACAACATGGCCGTGTCCTTTGCGCAGTTCAACAATACCCGCTTTAGGTGCAAGCCAGTTTTGCAAGTAGAACAACGGAATAGACTTATCGCGAACGATGATCGTCAGCTGACCATCAACCACGTTTGTGCGGCTTAAATCTAGGTGGAAAATCTCGTTAACCGATGCCAATGGCAATGCAAATGGGTGACCCGCAACACCGACCATTAAAGTTGGTAGAATCGCTAGGGTTAGTGGAACCTTGATGGTGATCTTGGTGCCCTGTCCCATTTCTGAATCAATATCAATAGAGCCGTTCAGTGTGTTGATCGCTGTTTTCACAACGTCCATACCCACACCACGACCAGAGATGTCCGAGATCTGCTCTTTGCTTGAGAAGCCAGGAGCAAAAATCAGGTTGAAACACTCTTTATTTGATAAGCGAGACGCGGCATCTTCATCCATCAGGCCACGTTTAACCGCGATAGCACGAAGCTTATCAGGGTCCATACCGCCACCGTCATCAACGATAGCTAGCTCAATGTGGTCACCTTCTTGAGAGGCAGACAGAATCACTTTACCCGTTCTAGATTTACCTGCTGCAACACGGTCGTCCGGCATTTCAATACCATGGTCGACAGAGTTTCTCACCAAGTGAATCAGGGGATCAGCAAGTGCTTCTACTAAGTTTTTATCAAGGTCCGTTTCTTCGCCACGCATTTCAAGAACAATGTCTTTCTTCAAGCTACGAGCAAGGTCACGGACAACTCGTGGGAAGCGACCAAATACTTTCTTGATCGGTTGCATACGAGTCTTCATTACCGCACCTTGTAGGTCTGCAGTAACAACATCTAAATTAGAGACAGCTTTCGACATTTCTTCATCGTTGCTGTTGAGGCCTAGGCTGACAAGTCGGTTACGCACCAATACCAGTTCACCCACCATGTTCATGATGGTGTCCAGTGTTGATGTATCAACGCGAACTGTCGCTTCAGCTTGCTGCTTCTTCGCCGGCGCTTTAACTTCAGCTTTTGCTGGAGCGCTCGGTTTTGGCTCAGCTTTAACGGCAACTGGCGCGGCTGGTTGAGGTTTAGGCGCAGCTTGAGGTGCTACTGCCTTAACTTCTGCAGGCTTAGTCGCGGCATCCAATTCTTCAATCGAAGGTCCATTACCAGAACCATGTAGTTGGTCAAGTAACTTCTCGAACTCTTCGTCAGTCATCAGATCATCGCCTTCAGACATCGCCGAAACAGATGCTGCAGGAGGCGCTGGCGGAGGAGGAGGCGTTGAACTTGCCGCTGTTGGGCTCTTACCCGCACCGTGCAATTCATCTAATAACTTTTCAAATTCGTCATCAGTAATATCACCACTGTCAGCTACAGGCTGAGGTGCCGCGGGTGCTGGCGGCGGTGTTGGTGCAGAAGGCGCTGTTGGTGAACCACCTTTACCGTGAAGTTCATCAAGTAGGCGTTCAAACTCATCTTCAGAGATGTCATCGACTGAAGATGCATTGATGTTTGAGCTTTCAGCAGTAGGTTCCGGAGCAATAACAGGCTCAGGCGCTGCAACAACAGGTTCAGGGATAATGGGTGCAGGCGCTTCTACTGGTGCCACTTCATCCGCAGACTCTGGTTTGCAGAGACGGTGAAGTTCATCCAATAAAGATTGGTCAGCTGGTACTAAAGGTTCCTGATCTTGCACGGCGCGAAACTGTACATTGACTGTATCTAGCGCCTGCAGCATGGTATCCATCAAACCTGATGTTACGCTGCGTTGGCCGTTTCGTAGAATGTCGAACACATTCTCAGCACCATGACAAGTATCCACCAGCTCAGTTAATGCTAGGAAACCAGCACCACCTTTTACTGTATGGAAACCACGGAAAATAGCATTTAATAGGTCTTTGTCGTCAGGGTTATTCTCAAGCTCTACCAGTTGTTCTGATAGGAGTTCAAGGATCTCTCCTGCTTCGACTAAAAAGTCCTGAAGAATATCTTCGTCTAAATCGTAGCTCATACGTTACCTTTAAAATCCAAGACTGGATAACAAATCGTCGACTTCATCTTGAGATGCGACAGCGTCTTCGCGCTCTTCTGGGTTCATAATTGGACCTTCAGGCGCAATCGATGCTTTCTTCTCTGACTCTGGAGTTGGCTCTTTTTGATTCGCACCGAATACCGTGAGAATCTCGACCAAACGTCCTTCCACCTCATTCACCAAGGTAATAACTTTGCTGATTATCTGCCCAGTTAAATCTTGGAAATCCTGAGCCATCAAGATTTCAGTCAATTGTCCGCGTAGTTCAGTACTGTCGCCTTCTACTTGGACAAGCAATCCATCAATGCGGTGACATAAAGCTTTAAATTGTGCCAGCTCAATGCGGCCATGCATCAGTTCATTCCATTGAGGCCTTACTTGAAGTAAACACTCGTGTAGGTTGTCTGCAATTGGCATACAGCGATCGACGGCGTCCATCGTCTTGTTTGCCGCAACTTCCGTTTTATCGATGACATACTGAAGGCGATCCCTTGCGTCAGGGATTTCGTCATTTGCGATAACGCTGATGCGTTCATCGAAATTGAATTGAGTCAAAGAGTCATGGAGGTCGCGTGTCAGACTTCCTATTTCTTGAAGCATTGGATTGTCTTGAAGACTAAAGTTATCTTCATAAATGCTTCTCACAAGAGAATCAGCATTTTGCTGCTCATCGTTCTCAAGCAGCTCTACTAATTTTTTTGCTTGTTCTAATGAAATCATCCTGAATTCGGCCTTACTCCGCATACTTTGTGCGCTTAGGCTATCGAGATAAACAGATAACTTATCAGCCAGTGTTTACCTAGAAGTGCCTAAATTTATTGATGCTTATAAGCGATCAAAAATCTTATCAAGTTTCTCTTTCAGCGTTGCAGCAGTGAAAGGCTTCACAATGTAACCATTAACACCCGCTTGCGCTGCTTCGATGATCTGCTCACGCTTCGCTTCAGCTGTGATCATAAGCACTGGAAGGTGCTTAAGTTCTGCGTCTGCGCGAATGTGTTTAAGCAGGTCAATCCCTTGCATGCCTGGCATGTTCCAGTCAGTTACCACGAAATCAAATTCGCCTTTTTTCAGCATAGGTAACGCGGTCAAGCCATCATCTGCTTCTTGAGTGTTGTTGAAACCTAAATCGCGAAGTAGGTTTTTAACAATTCGGCGCATCGTTGAAAAATCATCAACAATGAGAATTTTCATGTTTTTGTTCAAATTAGCCTCCACTGAATAGGATCAGTGTTGTTAGTCGTTCTGTGTCCAAGCACTTAACTTAGTGCGTAAACGCTGCATAGATTGGCTCAGGATTTGGCTGACACGAGATTCGCTGACACCTAACACTTCCCCAATCTCTTTTAAATTGAGTTCTTCGTCGTAATAAAGCGAAAGCACAAGGCCTTCCCTTTCCGGAAGTTGTTTTATCGAATCGATCAAAGCTTGACGGAATGACTCATCAGCAACCCCTTGAAAAGGCGTATTATCTTGAGAGTCTTCATTCGGAGATATTACATCATCTGAGACGCCTAAATCTTCGATTCCAACCAGTCTTGAGCAATTAATGTCAGTTAAAGCACTGTGATACTGCTCTAAACTGAGCCCCATGTGTTTTGCCACTTCGGCATCACTCGGGTCGCGGTTGAGGATACCCTCTAATTCCGCAATTGCACTGCTGATTTCTCGATTGTTTTTATGAACCGATCTCGGTACCCAGTCTCCACGGCGAATGTCATCCAACATTGCCCCGCGAATTCGAATACCAGCATACGTCTCAAAGCTTGCGCCTTTGGTACCATCATAGTTTTGTTGCGCTTCAATCAAGCCGATCATGCCAGCTTGAATTAAGTCATCAACCAATACATTAGGCGGCAATCGCCCCAACAAGTGATGAGCGATACGTTTAACCAACACAGAGTACTTCTCAAAAAAAGCCTGTTGGCTATTGTGATTAGCGTGTTGGTCGTAAGTAAGCGCTTTATTCACCAAATGGTTCCTCTATAAATTCAGTACGATTCAGCAGCCTTTCAACAAAGAACTCCAAGTGCCCACTCGGTGTTTTTGGTATTGGCCAGGTCAATGCTTTGTTAGCCAAAGAGCTGATTGCCAATGCAGCTGGAGAGCGAGGAAACGCATCGACTACGATTTTCTGTCTCTTGACTGATTGACGTACTTTATCATCTAAAGGAATACATGCTACGAGTTCGAGGCTCACATTCAAGAAGCGCTCTGTGACCAAAGTCAACTTTGCAAATAATTCTCGGCCTTCGCGGTAGCTTCTGACCATATTTGCAACAACTTTGAATCGCTGAACTTGGTGTTCTCTGCTCAAAAGCTTAATCAAAGCATATGCATCCGTGATCGAGGTAGGTTCATCACATACCACGACAACCACGTCTTGTGCCGCTCTTGAGAAGCTGATCACCATGTCCGAAATACCGGCTGCGGTATCAACCAACAAGATGTCCATCTCGTCTTCGAGCGAACCAAATGCGCGAATCAAACCAGCATGCTGTGCGTGTGACAGTTCTGTCATGCTTTGTGTGCCCGATGTCGCTGGAATAATTTTAATTCCGTGCGGCCCTTCGACAATCGCATCCTTAAGTTCACATTCGCCAGCCAACACATGCCCAAGGTTTCGTTTAGAACGAATACCTAGCATGATATCGACGTTCGCTAGCCCTAAATCGGCATCTAGCACCATAACTTTTTTGCCTTGGCGCGCCATGCAAATAGCCATACCTAACGTCACATTAGATTTACCAACGCCTCCCTTACCGCCGGTTACAGCGATAACTTTTGTGAGTGAAGGCTTGGTTAAGCGACGGAGGCCGCTAGCTTGATCATGTATCATATTTTCATTCATATTTATCCGCCGCCTAGAGCCCTTCAGAATCGCTATTCCAGTAATGAGGTTCATTCTCTGTAGATTTTTCTAATAGCTCATTAGCCTTAGCAATCATGTACTTTGGCTGAGCTATAACGATATCTTCAGGAACTCGTTGACCATTTGCTATGTAAGCAACTGGTAATGCATTTTGTATTACGACACTGATGAATTCACCTAGACTTAGGGATTCATCCAGCTTAGTCATGATGCATCCCGACAACGGGATTCTTCTAAAGTGTTCAATTGTTTCTTGCAGTACTTTGCGTTGCGCGGTTGCAGGCAACACAAGGTAGCTATTGATAACGGAACCACTCTCTTGCATCAATGTGTCTAACTGCTCAGATAGGCGAACATCTCGTTGTCCCATGCCTGCAGTATCGACCAGAATCAGGCGACGATTACGTAACTGATATATTACATCGGCCAGTTCGCTAGAATCTTTAGCAACTCTTACAGGACAACCCATAATTCGACCGTAGATCGATAACTGCTCATGTGCACCTATACGATATGTGTCAGTTGTCACCAGTGCGACGTTATCCGCGCCATATTCCATGGCAGCACGTGCAGCTAGCTTTGCAACAGTCGTTGTTTTACCCACGCCGGTTGGGCCAAGCAGAGCCACAATACCGCCGCGTTTTAAAATATCTTTTTGTGTAACGGAGATTTGGTCTGCAACCAGAGCTAACAGAGCCTTCCACGCACGTGCAGGTTTAGTATCTTCAGGAATGTAACACGCCATTTGATCGGCAAGCTCTGCAGATACACCCATACGCTCAAGGCGCTTAATAAGCATGGCTCTGAGCGGTTCACGACGCTCAACTTCTTGCCACATTAATCCGGAAACTTGATGTTCTAACAGACGACGAATTGAGGTCATCTCTTCGCGCATCGTTTCCATTTCAGTATCAGAACCTTTGGACTGAGTGTTCTCTCGACCACGGTCATAACGGGTCGGATCCAAGCGAGGTGCAGGGCGCTCAACTCTGCGGTCTTCAGCAATCAACTTAGACAAACCCGTTTCACGAGCAAATGCAGAATCGAGATTGCCGTGAGACTGTTGGTTACCGTGAGACTGCTGATGGCCATGAGACTGCAAATTGCTTTGACTCTGATGACTATGAGGCTTATGACCCGTGCTTGATTGGCGATTGAGCAATGCTGACAATGAATCTTCATTTTCAGCACGATGCTGTGGCTCATCATCGGCGCCATGACTGTATTGCTTAAGCATGTTCGCAAAGCGTTTGGTCATTGAGCGTCCACCTTCAGCATTCGACTGTAGGCTAACCTTGTCATCGTCTAATTGACGTCGCCCTGCAGGGGCTGCGGGCGCGGCCATTTGCGTATATTGGCTTTGTGCAGGCTGCTGAGGTTTATTTAGTCTCTGGCTCGCTGTCGACGGGCTGGATTCGCCATCAATAGCGGCAACAATTTCCACGCCACCTGCGACCTTTTTGTTAGACATGATCACCGCTTCTGAACCAAGTTCTTCTTTAACTTGGAGCAGAGCCGTTCGCATATCTTTTGCAAAAAATCGTTTAATTTTCAATTCGATTGTCCGTTCTAATTAGGCGGCTTAATTACCAACAGCTTGTACTATACGTATCTGCTTTTCGTCCGGTATTTCTTGGTAAGACAAGACTCGTAAGCTTGGGATCGTGTTCTTCACGAACTTAGCCAGAGTCGAACGCAACACGCCAGAGGTCAATAGTACCGCGGGCTCACCTTTCAGTTCTTGCTCTTGTGTAGCGTGGCTGAGGGAGGTCTGTAAACGTTCGGCTAAACCAGGTTCAATACCAGCAGATTCTCCGCCGGATGCCTGCATGGTTTGATGCAAGATTTGTTCCAGCTCAGGAATCAAGGTTATCACTGGCAATTCTGGCTCTATACCATTGATTTCTTGAACAATTAATCTTTTCAATGAGATACGAACCGCCGCAGTAAGTATGTCAGGTTCTTGACTCTTACCTGAATACTCCGACAAAGTTTGGACTATGGTTCGAATGTCACGAATTGGAATCGCTTCATTCAGCAGGTTCTGTAGCACTTTCACAACCACACCCAACTGCAATTGATCCGGTACAAAACCTTCGACCAGCTTAGGTGTTGAGCGGCTAAGCATCTCAAGTAAGTTCTGAACTTCTTCGTGGCCAATGAGCTGTGATGCATTGTTGGTTAGCAGCTGGCTAAGGTGTGTCGCCAGTACCGTAGACGAGTCCACAACGGTATAACCTAAAGCCTGTGCGTGTTCACGCTGCTCTTCACGAATCCAAACCGCTTCAAGGCCAAAGGCAGGGTCAATCGTCGGCTCGCCATCGATCATGCCGTAGACTTGGCCAGGGTTAATCGCGAGCTCCATGTCTGGCTTAATCTCAGCTTCACCCACAGCAACACCCATCAAGGTAATGCGGTAGCTGTTTGGTGTCAGTTCTAGGTTATCGCGAATGTGTACCGCTGGGATCAAGAAACCAAAGTCTTGAGACAGCTTTTTACGCACACCTTTAACGCGTTCAAGCAATTCACCACCTTGGTCTCTATCAACCAAAGGAATTAAACGGTAACCCACTTCTAAACCAATAATATCGACAGGTTGAACATCATCCCAAGAGAGCTCCTTCTGAGAGCCTACTTCTCCATTCGCTTCAACTGTCGCCGGAAGGTTGGGTTGTTCAGCCTTCTTCTTGTTCTTTTTATCGATGTAATACGCCCCCGCTCCCGCAACGATGGCAAGGCTCAAGAACGAGAAATGTGGCATACCCGGAACAATACCCATGATGCCAAGGATGGCGGCGGTGATCATCAAGGCTTTTGGATTGTCGAACATCTGGAAGACAAGTTGCTCACCCATATCTTCATCAGTATTTTGGCGCGTTACCATCATCGCAGCTGCAATAGACAGTAATAGAGATGGAATTTGTGCAACCAGACCATCACCGATAGTCAGTAGCGTGTAGATTTCGATTGCTTCACCAAAACCAAGGTCAAACTGAGCCATACCAATGCTCAAGCCACCAATGATGTTGATGAATAAGATTAAGATACCAGCGATCGCATCACCTTTAACAAACTTAGAAGCACCGTCCATCGAACCGTAGAAGTCAGCTTCTTTGGTTACTTCAAAACGTCTTAGACGCGCCTGGTCTTGGTCGATCAAACCTGCGTTCAAGTCGGCATCGATTGCCATCTGTTTACCCGGTAAAGCGTCTAACGTGAAACGCGCGCTTACTTCCGAGATACGACCCGCACCTTTGGTTACAACCATGAAGTTGATGATCATAAGAATCAAGAACACCACTAGACCTACCGCATAGTTACCACCGATAACCACGTTACCGAAGGCTTCAATCACATTACCGGCCGCGTCGCCACCTTCGTGACCATGGAGCAATACCACACGTGTCGAAGCAACGTTCAAGGCTAATCGAAGTAGAGTCGCAATCAGCAGGACGGTCGGGAATGCAGCAAAATCTAAAGGCCTGCGGGTATAAACCGATACCAATAGCACAACCATAGACAGTGCAATGTTGAAGGTGAAGAACATATCCAACAAGAACGCCGGAATGGGCAACACCACCATAGCAAGCGTTGCAAGTACCATAACAGGTGCACCAATCGCAGGCATGGCACGGTTAGGGATTTTAGGTAGCTTGTCCGCAAAAGGCAGGGAGAATTTCATAAATCTAGACAGTTTCGCTATGTTGTAGCTCTCTGAACAAGTGGATTAGGTCTTAGTCAGGGCTGTTTGCTATGGGCTTATAATGTTCAGGCTACTACAGCAAACACTGTACCAACATCTCACGTCAAATTATCGCCATCACCTCTATAAAAGGAAGATTAGCTAGCTCGCTATTATCAGGGTTCATCACGCAGAGCTCAAGCAATTGATCTAATGACGTAAATCAGGTGGGATCGGCATATTAGAATCTTGCAGTTTTGGTCGCTCACCACCTCGTTTTCGGTACTGTTTAAGCTGGAAAACATATGCAAGCACTTGTGCAACTGCCGTAAACAGACCGTCAGGAATTTGTTGTTCTAGCTCAGTGGTGTGATAAAGCGCCCTCGCCAATGGCGGCGCTGGAACGATATAGATGTCGTTTGCACGCGCAATCTCTCGGATCTTCATCGCCATATGGTCGACACCTTTAGCAACCACAATTGGTGCTTTGTCTTGATTCTGCTTGTAGCGCAGCGCCACTGAAAAGTGTTCCGGGTTGGTCACAATCACATCCGCTTGAGGGACATCAGCCATCATGCGACGCTGAGCCGCTTCCCTTTGAAGCATACGAATTCGGCCTTTCACTTCCGGCTTACCTTCAGTGTCTTTGAATTCGTCTTTGACTTCTTGTTTGGTCATCTTCAATTGATCGGCGTGTTGCCAGATCTGGAACGGGATATCAATCGCCACCACAATCAGCAGTGAACAGCTGATCAACAGGATGAAATTGAGCAAGATATCCAAGGCATGAAAGATGTTCTGCGGGTACACATCCATACTCAGCTGCATTAAATCATGCTGAGAGGCTTGAATCAGATAAATCGCCATCCCCGATACGAGCGCTACTTTAAGAATAGACTTGAGCAGTTCAACCCAACTTTGCAGGCCAAACATACGCTTGATACCACTCAGTGGGTTGAGCTTAGACGCCTTTGGCATCGCCGCTTGCATTGAGAAGTTAATCCCACCGACACCCGCAGCGCCGATGACGGCAGCAACAAACAAAGTTATCAGTATCAAAAACAGCGGGAACAGCAGGTTCACCAGTGCACCACCGGCAATTTCTAAGAGTTTATTGGTGTCAAAGATCTCGTCGCGACTCAAAGAGAACAGGCGTTGCATCGCCTCGAACAAAGCCTTCGCCATCGATTCGCCAAACCACATTAATGCAATTGCACCGACAATAAGTACCGACGCTGACGCTAGCTCTTTTGACCTTGCAACCTGCCCTTTCTCTTTGGCCTGTTGCAAGCGTTTGGGCGTGGCGTCTTCTGTGCGTTCTTGACCGTCTGACTCTGCCATTTCAGTCTCCTAGCAATCTAACCGGATTAGACGACATATCTGTTGTTCGCCCTGCATCCAAAATAGCTCATAGTGACTATATAAGCCGCCAAGGATGTACCAACAAAGCAACAGACCCACGAGTAGCGCAAATGCAAAACCCAAAGAAAAGATGTTTAACTGAGGTGCCGCACGCGTCATTACACCAAAAGAGAGGTTAATCGTTAGCAGCGCGATAATGCCCGACAAGGACATCGCCAATGCCGTTTTGAACATGATACCGAGCCACAATGCGAGCTCTCGAAAATCCACAGAGGTTAGAGAGCCACTGCCAATCGGCAAGGTCTTAAAACTAAACACCACCAGCTGCAGCATTTTCAAGTGACCATCGGTCGCCAAGAAGAACATGGTCGCTAGCAGCATGAACAGCTGACCAAGTACCGGCGTGTTTTGCCCGTTAGCCGGGTCGACCATTGAAGCGAAGCCCAAGCTCGATTGCATGCCGAGGATCTGACCGAGCATAACAAAGGTTTGAATCATGAACTGGGTAACAAAGCCCATGGCCACGCCAATCACGATTTGCTCAAAGACAGTCAGGAAGCCTTGAAAGGACAGAAGTTCAATCTCTTTGGGAACGGCCGGAATCGCAGGCATCACCGCAAAAGTGATCGCCAAACCTAAATACAGACGAATACGCGGAGACACGAAGCGTGCCCCTGTTACCGTCATCACCATCAGCATCGCTGAGATGCGAGTGTATGGCCAAAAATAATTGGCTAACCACTCTAGTACAAGGCTCGTTGGATATTCCATATCGGTCTAATAAAGGACTTGCGGCAAGCGTTCGATGAGTTCGAAAAAGAACTCCATCATCATCTGGGTCATCCAGTGTGCGAATAGCATCAACGCCAACAAAGTTACGATCAAACGCGGCAGGAAACTCAGTGTTTGTTCGTTGATTGAGGTCGCAGCTTGGAAAACAGCCACAACCAAACCGATCAGCAGGCTAGGAATAATGATGGCGCAAACCATGATTAATACCATCCAAAGGGCATCTCGGAACAACTCTACGAATATTTCAGGATTCATTATTCCCCCAGCTACAAGGCAAAACTGCCGGCGAGTGTGGAGAGTATCAAGTTCCAGCCATCAACAAGAACAAACAGCATCAACTTAAACGGCAGCGATACAATCATCGGTGACAACATCATCATACCCATAGCCATCAATACCGATGCCACCACCAAGTCGATGATTAGGAAAGGCAAGAACAGCATAAAGCCGATTTGGAAAGCCGTTTTTAATTCCGATGTGATAAATGCTGGAATCAGAACCGCCATCGAAACATCTTCAGGGTTAGTCACTTCCGCACCAGAAATTTCAACAAAGGTTTCAAGATCTTTGATTCGAGTCTGTTTGAGCATGAAAGACTTAATCGGTTCTTGGGCAACATCAAATGCCTGTCGCGCCGATATCTGTTCATTAAGATAAGGCTGAACTGCTTGTTCGTTAACTTGATTAATCACTGGCGACATGATGAAGAAGGTCAAGAATATCGCGATACCAATAATGACTTGGTTAGACGGTGTTTGTTGTAGACCCATCGCCTGACGCAAAATAGACATCACTACCACAATACGAGTGAACGACGTCATCAAAATCACCATCGCCGGCAAGAAGCCAAGCATGGTCATTAACGCGAGAATTTGCAGGTTGATCGAGTAGTCTTCGCCGCCATTGGCATTGGTTGTCATGGTAAAGGCAGGTATGCCGCCACCATTGCCAGTTAAGCTGCCCGTGGTCATGGTTGTCGATTTGGCTTGGTCTTGTTCCATCGTGCTGATAGTCACCGACTCTGAGCCAGCGGTATTTGCAGGAATGACGGTGCCGTCTTCAGCTTGTGCAAATACCGACACACTGAATACGATTGAGCATAGGAGAATGAGCTGAACCAACCTCACTTTCACCGCTCGGAAAGCTCCGGCTTGGTGAAAGTAAGAGGAGTTCAAAAGTCCGTTACTTGTTTGCATCTTTTTTTATTAGCTGGGAAAGCTGACTTGAAAATGTACTTTTTTCCAGCATCTCCTGAGTAAGAGGTTTATCGAGCTTAGAGATCAGCTGAATCGATTGTGTGGTAATCCCTACCAAGAACTGTTCATCACCCGCTTGCACAATAGCGATACGCTCTTTAGTACCAACAGGGATTTGCCTAACAATCGCCAGACCTTGTTGATTCGACATCGCAGGCACTTGCATTCGCTTGAGTAGCCAAGCAATAAATAAAATGAAGGCTATAACGAAAATTAGCGACCCAAAGGTGGTCGCTAAATCGAGAGAAGGCGGTGTTGCTGCAAAGGCAATGGAAGGAGCCGTTAATAGCCCTACTCCCAAGATTCCTCGTAACAAACCTGTCATTCCGAGAAAAGAGCCCGCCAGTCTTTGAGACAAAAAGCTCATTAACGCAGCTTCTTAATTCGTTCTGTTTGGCTAATAACGTCAGTCAAACGAATACCAAATTTGTCGTTTACTACAACAACTTCACCGTGAGCAATCAGAGTTCCGTTGACCATCACGTCTAGTGACTCACCAGCGATTCGGTCAAGCTCAACAACCGAGCCTTGGTTCAATTGAAGTAAGTTACGGATACTGATCTGAGAGCGGCCAACTTCCATCGAAATAGTCACTGGAATATCCATAATGGTATCCAGCTTACGACGCTCATCTTCAGAAATCGGAGATGATGAATCGGTTAGCTCATCAAGTGGTGCCGCAAGCACATCATCAACATCAATTGACGGCGCTGAAGGGTCTTCACCAAGTGCTGCAGCCCATTCGTCTGCTAGCTTTTGATCTTCACTAGGTTCCATTACCAATTCCTATACTTTTATCTATTTTTCTATTCGTCATCATCGCTGTTTTCGAGTTCAGACATTAAGTCTTTACCTAGAAAAGCGAGATCAGTTTTAACCACATGTGGTCTTTGAATTTTTTCCGAAATCTGTACTGCAAGCTTCTCACCAGAACGTCCCATTTTCACACGATAAGTCGGCAGTTCTTCGACAAACATGGTTGCGTGCTCAGGCATGTTCATTGGGATAACGTCACCAGGGCGCAGCTCCATCAGGTCACGAAGGGAGATGTCTTGCTCTAACAAGTTCACACGGAAGTTAACGGGCACGTCCATGATTTCATCACGCAGTGCGGTACTCCAACGAACATCGGTTTCCATCTTGTCTGATTGAACACCCGCATCAAGCAGTTCACGGATCGGCTCAACCATGGAATAAGGCATGACAACGTGGAAGTCACCACCACCACCATCCACTTCAATGTGGAACGAACTCACAACAATCACTTCGGTTGGGCTCACAATGTTCGCCATACTTGGGTTCACTTCAGAATCCAAGTATTCAAACTCAACCCCCATCACTGGCGACCAAGCTTCTTTGTAATCTTCAAAAACAATTTTCAGCAGTAACTGAATGATTCGTCTTTCAGTAGGCGTGAATTCACGACCTTCAATCTTGGCGTGGAAACGACCATCACCGCCAAAAAAGTTCTCTACGAGAATGAAAACCAGACGAGCTTCCATGGTGATGAGTGCCGTACCTTTCAATGGACGGAAACGAACCATGTTTAAACTGGTGGGTACATACAATGTGTTTTGGTACTCACCAAACTTCATCATTTGTACGCCGTTGATCGACACTTCAGCCGTTTTACGTAACATATTAAACAAGCTGATACGCATATGACGTGCGAAACGCTCGTTAATAAGTTCAAGGGTCGGCATTCGACCACGGACGATTCGATCTTGAGATGAGAAGTCGAAATTGACCGCATTGTCATTTTCGGTTTCTAAGACATCTTCAACTTCTTCAACATCATCAACGCCATGTAACAGCGCATCAATTTCGTCTTGGCTTAATAAATCGGTCACAAATTACCTATTGAATTACGAAGTCAGTGAATAACACTTTTTCAATCACAGGCTGGCCAACAGCTTGAGCCAGGCTTGCTTTAATATCTTCTGTTGCCTTGTCACGCAGTTCAACTCGTCCGGTTGGTGAACGCAATTGGTCGACCGTTGCCGAAGCGAACGTGGCCAGTAGCGTACTTTCTACAAGCGGAGAGTGGTAACGAGCTAGGTCTTCATTCTTACTGCCACGTACCATGAGCTGTGCTTTTATCTGAACTAGGCGATCTTTTTTGTCACCTGTCACATTAAACAAGAAGGGCTGAGGAATATTAACATACATAACAGGCTCTACCGCGACCACAGCTGTTGCTGGCTGAGACTGAGATTCAGAGGCGCTATCGTCAGAACCTAAGAAAAAGTACAGCGCACCACCTATACCAAGCAGTAACACGACTACGGCAATAATGATTATAAGGAGCTTGCTCTTCCCTTTAGGTGCATCTTGTTCTTCTGCCATACTTTACTCTAACTTCCTGTTCTTTCGATTAACTAAGCGTTCTTAGCCTGATATTAGGCATAATAACTAATTCCATCACGCTTTGATGCGACATTCAATTCAAGATTGCTGCCACTATCAAGGTTTTCATCATCTTGCGTATCATTTGTGCGGTTAGCGCCGGATTGTTGCTCACCATTGTTGTATCTATCTTGTCCCTGACCGGAGTTCTGTTGTTGAACAGACGAATCGGCAAGCTGCAGACCTTGCTGAGCAAGCATCTCTCTCAAGCGAGGTAAGGTTTGTTCAATCACATCTCTCGCTTGCTGATTGCTCACGGTAAAGTGCACGTTTGCCACGTCATTATTCATGGTCATGCGGATTTTCATTTGGCCCAGTTCTGGTGGGTCGAGACGGATGTCCAAGTTCTTGAGGTTCTTAGACATCATCATTTGTACTTTTTCAGCCACTTGCTCATTGGCTAGCTCTTTGGTGAGCTGTAAAGGTGCTTGTTGAGCAGCTTGAATTTCAGCTCGCGTAGGTGCTGAACCCACCGTTGCCGTACCTTGTGCACCAGCTGCAGAAGCGATCTGCTGAGCAAAGGTTGAATCTTTAGAATCTTCTTTAGCTCCCGCTTTACCCAAACCAGACAGTGCTGCTGCACCAGCGCCCGCTTTAAGAAGCGTATCAGTCGAGCCTGCTTTTGTGGCAGCTGGCGTTGCATTCATCGCCATACCTTGCGCGGTTAAAGCTGGATCCAACGTTGCTTGCTGCTGAGGTGAAGCAACATTAGCTTGTTGAGCTGCATGCGCATTATTGGCGTGCAGCATCGCCGCCTTATCCGTAACAGCATTGTTTGCTGATTGAGAAGCGGCCTGCGCTGACACTTGTTGTGCCGCCGTCGCTACAGCTGCTGTTGATACTGCCGCAGCTAAGGCTTTAGTTTCGCTTGAATCCGTATTATCCCAATCGATAGCAGCGGGTTCACCGAGCGCGCCGTTCACAGCCGGAGCTTGACTTAGCAAAGCTGTTGCTTGTTGTTGAACGTTAGCGAGCTGTTGATTCAACAGGTCTAGGTTAGAGGTCGCTTTAGCCAAAGCGGCTTGCTCATCAACCGTCAACTTAGCACCACTTTGTTGCTTCTCAAGCAAGCTATCGACAACAGACTGCTCTGATTCGATTTGTCCATTCAATTGGTTTAGCGCTTTGGTATGGGCATCTACTTGCTTTGCCAGTTCAATATCCGCGGCTGACAATGCTTGGCTCTGATCGGCAGTAACCGCACTAGCAGCATTCTTTTGGCTCAGCTCTCGGCTCATACTGGCTTCAATTTGTTCTGGAGTGACGCCTTTATCCATTAACTGTCGAATTTCAGCATCAGTCAGCTGAGAAACCCCCTTACCTCCGGTAAGTACAGCGATTTCAGAATCGACTTCAAGGCTCTTCTCTTGATTTGCAACCTTAGCTTGTTGTGTCGCCTTATCCGTAACGGAAGCTCCTGCAACAGAAGCACCGGTGATATTACCTTGGGCTTGATCTACCTGACCTTGCTGAGGCAAGCCTTTGCCGTTTGGCGCTTGATTGAGAGTTTTGTTTGCCTCATCCAATTGACCAAGCAATTTATTGCCTTCACTCATCGCTGCATTAGCTTGCGATGCCTGCGTAGCTCCATCTACAGCTGATGAAGCCTGAGTTTGAGATTGAGCAACCTGTTCTTTAGAACCGTTAGTCGTAGCCTGCGCATCTTTACCATCTGCCTTATCTGCCTTATCTGCGACAGTCTTATCAGCGACAGTGCTATCAGTGCCCGAATTGGCTTTGAGCTGAGCCTCAGATCCAGACTCTGCTGATGTTTTATCAGCAGCTTTCTCGCCTTCTGCTTCTGAAGCTGCTTGCTTGCTTTTTGCTTCGCTCACTTCGTCAGTAGCCTTTGGTTCTGCTGAATCAGCTTTGCTCGTTTCGGCTGACGCTTCACCTTCGGTAGAGGCCTGTTTAGTATCAGGTTTCGTGGTACTTTCTGTGTCTTTTGCTGCGGCTTTACTGTCACTTTCTTCAAAGCCAAGCGCTTCTTTAAAGGACTCAAAGAAACCTTTAGAGTCGCCGGTTTCTTCTACCTTGGAAGAGGCAGAACCGGTGTCCAACAACGATGACGTTTTGTTGGTCGCTGAATTTGAGGAAAGACTAACATTCATATATACAAGCTCTATCTACTAGCTTTGCTACCATGAATCAGGCAACAAAAAGAAAGTCGGATGCTTTTCATGCCTTTGGTGGGCATAACGCGCAATTTTATATAAAACGGAGCAAGAAACATGCCTATAAGTTCGGTTCTCACAATATCGAGAACAGCACTGACGTCATTCGTGGCTTAGGATCACATCTTCTTTCGGCTGTATAACAGAGTCGAGAACTCATCCATTTGCTTTTGCTCTCTTTGATCTTGCAGCTTTGCTTTCTCTTTCTGCTTTTTCTCCATCAACCACTCGTAGGATTTACGTTTTTTGCGTAACTCCATCCAGTAGCTTTGGCAGTTGTCGACTTGATTTTTAAAGTGGTGCTCGGCTTCTCTCTGTTTGGATAATGTCTCATCCAACTGAGTTAAGAAGCGGTTCAAGTGACCATATTGGCTCGCCGTTAAACCAGCCTTGCCGCGGTCAACGAGCTGCTGACAGTAATCCAGTCGATACTTTTCAATCTGCGCAACTTGCTCATAGTAACCTTGCAGCTCAGAGTTCGCTTTGTTGAGCGCGAGTACAGCTTGGTTCTCTTGATCTTTAGCTTGATCGAGCAAAAATTCTAATGCGTTATCCATGACTAACCTTATTCACTCGTTAGCCACCCAAGACATGCTTCAACATGTTGACGCACATATCGTATGGAACGGTCTCTTTCATCTTCTGCTGCAAGTACTCATCCAGTTTTGGTTTCAACGTGAAGGCACTATCGATTGCTGGATCCGTTCCTGGCTTGTAAGCACCAATCGACACCAAATCTTGGTTTTTACGACAGATAGACAGCACTTGCCTTACCGCTTTCGACATCAAGACATGTTCTTCAGTAGTGATTTGCGGCATAACACGACTGACGGATTTCTCAACATCAATCGCAGGATAATGACCGGCATCGGCCATTTCACGCGACAACACAACGTGACCATCGAGAATCGCTCGCGACGCATCGGCAATCGGATCTTGTAGGTCATCGCCTTCGGTTAACACGGTAAAGAAGGCCGTGATCGAACCTTGCTCATCGTCACCATTACCCGCACGTTCCACCAGCGCAGGGAGCTTGGCGAAAACTGATGGCGGATAACCTTTGGTTGCTGGCGGCTCCCCCACAGACAAAGCAATTTCACGCTGAGCCTGAGCAAAACGGGTCAATGAATCCATGAGTAGCAGAACATCTAAGCCTTGGTCGCGGAAATACTCGGCGACAGCCAGCGCGGTTTGACAGCCTTTTAAGCGCATCAATGGTGATGAGTCGGCAGGAGCGGCAACAACAACCGAACGCTTACGGCCATCTTCACCAAGAATTTCTTCAATAAACTCTTTAACTTCTCGTCCACGCTCACCGATTAGACCGACCACCACCACTTGCGCAGTAGTGCCTCGAGTCATCATCCCCAGCGTGACCGACTTACCCACACCAGAACCTGCAAACAGGCCGATACGCTGCCCTTTACCCACGGTTAGCAAACCATTAATCGCTTTCAAGCCGACATCGAGTGGCTCAGAAATCGGTTTACGTGCTAACGGGTTGATTGGTTCCGCATTAAATGAAGCGCGTTGCTCGGTATAGATTGGACCTAAACCGTCGAGTGGATTACCAACGCCGTCGATCACTCGACCGAGCAGTTCCATTCCAACAGGGATACCACTTTCGGTGGTCATTGGTGTGACGCGAGCGCCAGGTAAGATCCCGGTGATTTGTTCACTCGGCATCAAAAATAGGTTATCGCCAGAGAAACCGACGACTTCGGCTTCCATCTGACCAGACATGGTTTCCACTAAACACAAACTGCCGATTGGCGCTTTACAGCCGGTCGCTTCAAGCGTTAAGCCAACAACGCGTACTAACTTACCAGAGGCAATTGGTCGCGATTTTAGCCCCTCGACTTTGTACTGACTGAGACGATTCACTAACTCAAGCATTACTCATGACCTTGGTGACGATTTGCGCCACAGAAGTTTTGAATGACGTTCTTTACGCGATCTTCCATGCGGTAGTTAACACTCGACTCACCCGCTTCAATTTGTACATCACCACGGTTAAGTGCCGGCTCTGCGACCAGCGTCCAATTACGGCAATCCAACTCAGTTTCGCCATAAGCAGAGCGAATGATCGCCACATCTTCTGGGTTAAGCTTCAATGTGATTGCGTGACCAGAGATCGGCAACGACTCTACCGATTCTTTAACGGTATCTAATATGATTTGTGGGTTGGTTTGCACTTCAACATGAACCACTTCTTTGACCATGGTAAGCACCATGTCGACCAATTGCTTCTCCACCTGAGCGTTCATCAGCTCTAATGGTTGAGCGAACTGGTTTGCCAGCCCCATGAAGACGGCCACTTGCTGTTGGATATATTCTTGGCCCGCGGTTACACCTTCAAGCTTGCCGGCCTCGTTGCCTTCTTCGTGACCTGCGGCAAAACCTTCTTCTTTGCCTTTTTCATAACCTTGCTTAAAGCCCGCCTCTTGGCCCTGATGCAGTCCTTCCTGATAAGCACCTTGTTTAATCAGCTCGATTTGCTCTTCAGTCAGAACCAGTTCTTCGTCTTCAATGGCTTCTTCAACCGTTGGCATCCAACTAGGGTCGTAGTTAAAGGCGGTTTCTTTGGCTTGTTTACTCACATCAGAGGTGTAGTCAGGCAGCCCCCATTTCTGAGGTTGGGCAACCGTATTATCTTCTTCAGGGCGAAGGAAGCCGCGTTTTCTATCACCTGACATATCAGTACCTATCTATGAGTGAGCTTAACTGTATTGTGAATTCAAGCAGTTAAACTGAGTTAATCTGTAGTTCGAGATTGGATAAAGAAAAGCCCCAACAGTGTGGGGCTTTTGAGGTTTCTGTATTAAAGGAACTCGTCGGCGCCACCAGACAGCATAATTTCGCCACTGTCTGCCATCTTCCTCGCAATACCCAAAATCTCTTTCTGAGCCGCTTCAACGTCAGAGACTTTCACTGGCGGCATCGCCTCAATATCGTCTCTCATCATATCGGCAGCACGTTTAGACATGTTCTTGAAGATCTTCTCACGTAGACCTTCATCGGCACCTTTAAGTGCTTTCTGTAGAATGTCTTGTGGAACATCACGTAGTAGACGTTGAACACCTTGGTCATCAACTTCAATAAGGTTTTCAAAGACAAACATCAGATCTTGAATCTGCGTTGCCATGTCTTCGTCTTGATCACGGATTTGATCCATCAAGACGCCTTCCACGTTGTTGTCCATGTAGTTCATGATCTCAGCCGCGGCTTTCAGACCACCAATTTTGGCTGCTTGAGCACCCGCTTGACCCGCGAACTGTTTCTCCATGATTTCGTTCAGTTCAGCAAGCGCCGAAGGTTGAACTTCTTCAAGGTTGGCAATACGCATCATCAGATCCAGACGAACGCGCTCTGGGAACTGAGACAGGATCTCAGCCGATTGATCGGCATCGAGGTACGACAACACAATAGTTTGAATTTGAGGGTGCTCATTGATGATAATGCTCGCCACCTGACGAGGATCCATCCACTTAAGCGAATCCAAGCCTTTCGAACCTGTACCAAGAAGGATTTGGTCAACAAGGTTATTCGCCTTGTCTTCACCCAGAGCAGCAACTAACGCATTACGCATGAAGTCTTCGCTGCCCATACCAATGTTGGTGTACTTCTGAATATCATCTAAGAAAGCACGGTGCACAGCGCCTACTTTCTCTTGGGATAGGTCTGTAGCTCGCGCCATCGCACTACCCACACGCTGAACCTGCTTTGGCTCTAGGTGACGAATAATACCAGCAGCGTCTTCTTCATTTAAACTGAGCAACAAGATCGCAGCGCGCTCATCGCCTGAGATAGAGCCGATATCCACGCTAGAGACATCAAGCACTTCACCGCCTTCAGTTTGTTGTGGAACTATTTCGTTAGCCATCTACCATCCAATTCTTAACTACTTGAGCTGCTAGCTCTGGTTCATTCGCTACAAGTGCACGTACTGCTTTCAGCACGTCCTCGTCTTTATGAAGGTTTGGTAAGTCGATACTTGAACCAAATTCAAACAGCTCACCACCTTCAATATCACCACCAATTAAGCTGGTTTCGCCGTCGGCACCAATTGGCATACCATCAGGGCCGTACATCTGTTCATCGTTGTCTGCTGCTGGGTTAAGCAGTTTCTTCATTGCAGGGCGAACAAGTACCAACACCACCACAATAATAACCAAGGCACTTGCAAACCAACGAACCCAATCATTGAAGTTTGGATGCTCCCAGATTGGTACATCAGCAACAACATCTGTTACTTGAGGTGCAAACTGCATGCTTAATACGTTTAGCAAATCACCACGAGTTTCATCAAAGCCCACCGTACCAATCAGTACTTGGCGAATCGCATTGATCTCGCTCGCCGGAATCGGAGTATGAACCACTTCACCCGTATCTGGGTTCAAGGATTGGCGGTCTTTGATCGCAACAGAAACCGTCTGGCGATTAACCGTGCCGCTCTGTTTACGTTCATGACTGATGGTGGTGTCTAGCTCAAAGTTTCGGGTCGCTTCTTTGTGAACAGAGCCTTGGCCTGTCATCGCGCCGTCTTTCATCTGAGCCACATCTTGTGGAATTGAGGCATCCGCTGGAGGCTGGTTACTCAACGCACCCGGAATACCTGCCACAGTATTGCCGTTGTTGTAATCTTCTAAGGTGTATTCACTTCGAGTCGCCGGTGTATTCGGATCAAAACGTTTTCTGGTTTGCTCCACAGCACTGAAATCGAGCTGAATATCAACCTGAGCGGTGTAGTTACCAAACCCAAGAATAGGAATCAGGATAGAGTCAATTTTTTCACGCAGCGCTTGTTCTTGATTGCGCTCTAACTCGTGTTCTTTACGACGCGCCGCTGACATAGGGTCTTGAGAGCCTGAGCTCAACAATCGACCATGCTGATCGGTCACCGTAATACGTGAGGTTTTCATTCCCGGAACAGCACTTGCCACCATATCCACAACAGAATCGACTTCTTGCTGCTTGAGATTAGTACCTGTTTTCAGGGTCAGGAATACGGAAGCGGAAGCTTCTTGATTATGACGTACAAAAACACTCTGCTTCGGCAGGGCCAATAAAACCTGAGCTTTACGCACCTGTTTCATCTGCTCAATGGCTTTGGCAAGTTGTCTTTCACGGCTTAATTTAAGGCGTTCTTGTTCTAAACGTTGTGATACACCAAAACCCATGTCTTGCATGAGGATGTCATCACCCGCGTTTCGCTCTTGGTTCAAACCCGCTCGTACCATATTAAGCTTTAATGAGTTGTACTCACTCGCCGGTACTGAGATGGTATTGCCTTCAAGCGTGTAATCGATCTTTTGCAGATCTAAGTAATCAAGAACGGGGATCAATTCTTCTGTTTCGTAAGCCCCTAATGGACGCATTTCTGGTTCTTTCACCCAGAAAAACAGCATCACAATCAGCGCTACACAGATAGAGATAGAAAGGACTAAGACGACCTGACGAAGTAAATCAAGATCACCGACAGCCATATCGAACTTCGATGAACTGCGTTCACCTAGATCGGGATTTTGCCCTTCTCCGTCTAGCTCAGAGCCTGCAATCAGTGCATGGTCGTTGCTATCGCTTACGGTTAAATCTGTTGTTTGACTATTATCTGCCACTATTTAACTACCCAACTTATACCGGCATATTCATCAGCTCTTTGTACGATTCAACCAATTTATTTCTAATTTGGATCGTCGCCTCAAAAGCCACACTAGATTTATTACGAGCAATCATCACGTCCGATAGGGATACGCTTTGGTCGCCACTATCAAAACGAGCTTGAAGATCACCTGAGGTCTTTTGTAATGAGTTCACATTATTGATGGCATTAGTCAGCATGTTGCCAAAATCTGCACCGACCGCTTGCCCCGTTGCTGCGGGACGCGCGCTGGCAGCTTCGACCATCATTGCCTGCATTTCGCCTTGTAAACCATCTATTCTCATCTACTACCTCAGGAGTCAAAATTATGACCATCTATTTAGCTATATTATTGACAGAGCAATTAGCGTGCCACACATTAAATTGACTAGATATCGTATTACACTAGTCAGAAAGCTGACACTACTAATCTATCCTTAGTTTGGGATATCTATTCCAGCATCGCGCATTTTAGCCAATTTGTAACGCAGTGTACGAGGGCTAATGCCCAGTTTTTCTGCCATATCTTTGCGTCGGCCATTACATGCAATCAGGGTTTCAAGAATGATCGCATACTCTTGATCTCTAAGCTCATTACCTAACCCTTCGCTGCTAGCCGCGATTTTATTGATTGGGTTTGCTTCGGCAATAGGCTTGATTTCTGGCGCAGCTACGTCACTGCCTTCGACGATTTGTTGTAGGCTGCTTGCGTCTTGCCAATCGACACCTTCAAGAAGGATATGCTCACCAGAGATGTTCTCTTGTTCGCTCAATATTAACGCACGCTGTACCACATTGTCTAATTCGCGAACATTGCCCGGCCACGGATAATTGACGAGTTTGCTGATCGCTTGCGCTGACATAACCGGTACAGGCATACCAAGTTTGGTGCAATGACGCTCAACTAAGTGCTTGGCTAAAGGCTCAATATCACCTTTTCGCTCACACAGTGGTGGCCAAGAAATTGGGAATACATTCAAGCGGTAGTATAAATCCTCACGGAAATTCCCTTCAGAAACATACTGTTTAAGGTCTCGGTTACTGGTCGCTAATACACGAACATCCAATTTGATGCTCTTACGACTACCTAATCGCTCAACTTCGCGTTCTTGCAAAACACGCAGTAGTTTGGCTTGTAGGCTAAGATCCATCTCACTGATCTCATCCAACAGAATCGTACCGCCCTGCGCTTGCTCGAATTTGCCCGGGCAAGCTTGAATAGCGCCAGTAAATGCGCCTTTTTCATAACCAAACAGGGTCGCTTCTAACATGTTGTCTGGGATCGCCGCGCAGTTAATCGCGACAAACGGGCCATCTTTTCGGCTAGAAGCATTGTGAATGTAGCGAGACATCACCTCTTTACCAGAACCACTTGGGCCCAACACCATGACGTTGGCATCGGTTTTCGCAACTTTATCAGCCAGCATCATTAGCTTGATACTTTTCTCATCAGCAACGATAGCGTCGCCATTGTCATCCGACTTTACAGGGGCATAACGGCTGACCATGTTGAGCAGCACTTCCGGCGCAAATGGCTTTGCCATATAGTCGATAGCGCCCTCTTTCATTGCAGCAACGGCATCTTCGATGTTGGCGTACGCTGTCATTAGCAATACCGGCAAATTTGGCCAATGCTGCTTGATGTTTCTCAATAGCGCCAAGCCACCCATGCCCGCCATCTGCACGTCAGATACGACAATATCAACGGAGTTCGATTTTAATTTGACCAGAGCATCTTCCGCACAATCCGCTTCCAGCCATTCATAGCCAGCAAGCGCGAGAGTGTCGACAAGGGCTTCGCGTAGACCTTCATCATCTTCGACGATTAACACTTTGCTTTGAGCCATAGGATTCTCCAGTGTAAATTCAGTTAAAACTTATTAGTCTTCAGAAGAAGCACTTCTTTCAAGCGGTAGACACATGGTAAAACATGCGCCGTCGCCTTCTTCTGATATCAATTCCAGTCGGCCTTCATGTGCTCGACATACCATTTGTACAACCGCTAAGCCTAGACCTGTACCTTGTGAACGAGTGGTAAAGAAGGGTTCCATAATTTTACCTTGAAGCTCTTTCGGTACGCCGGGGCCACTATCTTGCACTGATATCTTAAGCTCGCCATTTACGGGCCTAAAAAACACATCGATCTGCGATTCCTTACCCGCAATTTGAACCGCGTTCAACACTAGGTTGCTTAACGCTGAGGCGATAGCATTGGCGTTGCCGAACATTTGAGTCTGTTCGCCCTCAACTTCTTGGCAATAATCAATCTGGTTAGTTTTCAATGCCGCTTCCACCATAGGGTGAAATTCGGTAATCAATTCAGCCACAGTAAATGGCTTAACGACTTTGTTGTCACCACCTTTGGCAAACAACAACATGTCGTTCACTTGCTTCTCTAAGTCATGCAATCTATCCATAAGCTTAGATTGAAAACGTGTCTTTGTTGCCGGCGGCAGGTTTGGCGCGGCAAGATTTGATGCATACAGCATTGCACTTGAAAGCGGCGTACGAACCTGATGGGCAAGCGAGGCCACCATTCTGCCTAATGAAGACAAACGCTGAAGATCACTCACGCGAGACTGCAAGAGTCGGGTCTCGGTCAGATCGGTAATCAAAATCAGCTGACCCGTGGTAGAGGCTGAAATCGCCAAACGCACTTTTCGCCCGTTCTTCAATGAGATCTCATGACCGTCATCGTCTTTTGGGTCGAAGGCACTTTGAATCACTGAAAACCACTTCTCGCCAACTAACTCAACACCAAGAATACGGTGCGCTTCAGGGTTCGCTTCTCTCACTTCGCCGTGTGTATCTAACAAGATGACCCCTGCTGGCATCACGTCGAGTACTTGCTTATAGCGCTCAACCTGCTGTTCAACAGAATCTAGGTGTGATTGATTTTCTGGTTCGTTAGATACGTGCATGTCAAAAATTTGCCTCAAATACTAAAACAGCCTGAGACGTACAACACGAGTCAGGCTATTTGCTATATTTATCACATAGTTAAGCAAGCAACAACTCGACTATGGTTTATCTGTTCACTTAGCTAGAGTTACCAAATAGCTAAAAAGTGTGTGCTAGTTTTTCGTTTTCATCGAAAACTGGATACTATCGCTGCAAGTTATATTTACGCATTTTTTCAACCAGAGTGGTTCTACGCATTCCAAGCATGTCAGCAGCACGAGCAACAATGCCGCCCTGCGCTTCCAACGCTTGATTGATCATATTCACTTCCATATCCGCGAGGAGCTCTTTCAAGTTAACCCCTTCTGGCGGTAACTCTTGAGGCGCATTAGCATTGTCGGCAATATCATCTTGCTGATCAAAGCTGAAATCTTCTGAGAACAAGTCAGCAAGTGCATCACGCTCTTGCTCCTCTTCAGATCCAAAGCTATTAAACTCTGGCTGGAACTCAGGGATATCGCTGTATCGATATTTAGTTGGCAGGTGATTCACATCAACCAAGCTGTTTGGATACAAGATAACCATTCGCTCAACCAGGTTCGCTAGTTCACGAACGTTACCTGGCCAGTAATGCTCCATCAAAGAGTTGATAGCACGAGCCGTGAAACAGATAGGCATGCTGCCTTCCGCTTCCATTCGAGTCATCAGCTCTTGAAGCAACAGTGGAATATCTTCTTTACGGTCTTGAAGTGCCGGCATTTCAATCGGGAATACATTCAAGCGGTAGTAAAGATCTTCACGGAACGAATCATCGTCGATCATATCTTCAAGGTTGCGGTGCGTTGCCGCAATCACTCGAACATCAGCTTGTATGGTGCTGTTGCCACCTACACGCTCAAAGCATCGCTCTTGCAGTACTCGTAGCAGCTTAACTTGCATCGCCATCGGCATATCGCCAATTTCATCAAGAAACAGTGTGCCACCTTCAGCCAATTCAAAACGGCCTTTACGTGCGGTAATCGCCCCAGTAAATGCGCCCTTCTCATGACCAAACAGTTCACTTTCAAGCAAATCAGGTGGAATCGCGCCACAGTTTACAGGAACAAAAGGCCCTGAACGACGTTTAGAGTGATAGTGAATGTTACGCGCTACGACTTCTTTGCCTGTACCAGATTCACCAAGAATCAGCACGTTCGCTTCCGTAGAAGAGACTTGTTCAATTAAGTGACGTACTTCTTGAATGCCAGCACTTTGTCCTACTAGGCTGCGAAACAGGGTGTTCTTGCGTGCCGAAGACACAACTTGAACACCTTTGCGGCCTAAGAAATCTTTACAGTGTCTTAATGCATCACTTAATTGCGGGTAGTTAAGAGGAAGTTCAAGCTCACCAACATAGTTAGTCAACTCGTCAACCGGGTGATTGTTTTTGCCAATCACCAGTAAAGGGATGTGATTGGCGTGAACAAGCTTCTCATTCAGTAATGCGTTGAAGCCTTTACCTTTAATGGTACCAATAATGCAGCCGGCCCACTGTAGTGACCAGTCAACTTTACGTGCTTGTTCAGAGCTGATTACTTCGCAGCTCTCTCCTACAAACTCTAATATTGTGCTTAAATTGTGACGATCTTGAGCGTTATCGTCGACGACAAGCAGTTTTGCCAAACCTTGCATAAGTAGGAATTATTGCCTTTATTTTGGTGCGATGCGGAAAAACGGTGAGCAACGTAGTCTATAAAACAGTGAGATGTATCAATGATTATGGTCTACGTGGACAAATTTAGGAAATCAGCAACGAAAAAAGCCATTAGGCTATCTAATGGCTTCTATTTTATTTGATTAAAAAAATAAGGCAACCAACCAATTAAGGGATATGAGATTGGTTAAAACTGCAATTTTTCTTTAAATGCCTACGTCAGCGGACGTCAAGTTGTGATATTCGTTCGGAATTTGGTCCCAAGCGCTCTTAATTTCGCGAATAATATCGATAACATCATCAATAGGCTGTGGGTCATTTTTGTGATTTGCCGCAGAAATTTGCGTGATCATGAACTCATAAAGTTGATCTAGGTTTTTCGCAATATCGCCACCATCGTCCATAGATAGGCAACTACGTAGGCTAATAATGATATCTAGAGCCTTACCAAGTCGCTCACCTTTCACTGGGATGTTGCCTGCTTGCATTGCCGCTTTGCCTTGAATCAAACGCTCGATAGCACCGGCCATTAGCATTTGTACAATCTTATGCGGTGAGGCAGCCGTTAGCTGACTATCCACTGATACCTTTTTATATGCCTGTAAAGAACCGCGCATAGTAAACCTCTTCTATAAAAACTTTTTGTATTGTTGAACTGATTTAGCGCCGTGACGGTATTTATGTAGGGTCCTACCTACTCGACTCGTCTCAGACTGCATCAATTCGACTAATTTTCTGGTTCTGGTAATGGCTTCAAACCATTCAGAACTTTGCTTAACGTCGGGATGTGAGTCGATTATTTGAAGCACGTTTTGCAATAACTGTTCTCTGTTATCGACAAGCTGCGTTATTTCTTCAGCATTAATTTCACTAAATTCCAGTTTAGAGATAATTAGTTGATCGAGTTCACAAAGCTCTTGTAGCTGGCTATTCATCTATTAGCCCAACGCATTCATCATACTGCCCAGCTGAGATTGCATCTTACTGGTCGCATCTTGCATGGCCGTGAACTTAGAGTGCGTGCGGCTCTCTAGGCTGTCCATGCGACGGTCAAGCGCGCTTTGGTCATCAACCAAGCGGTAGTTTTGCTCGACCAAGCTCTTCTCTCTAGTACGGATTGAACCCGTAATACCTGTGATACCTTGAATCGCATCTTCCACTTTTTTGGCGAAACCGTTATTGCCACCAAAGAACTCACCCAATTTATCGAAGTTGTTGTTGAGTTGACGATCAAGCATGTCGTAGTTGATTTCTAGCGAGCCTTGCCTTGTGGTGGTGATGCCGAATTCAGTCAAAGACTTAAGGTTGTCTGGCGCACCTTCGATACTTGATGAGAACACCCCTTTCAATCGAGAGTCGGCGTTACGTACTGTACTGTCACCAGAAAGCGGGCCTTTTCGACCCGTCGTTGGATCAACACCGGCGAGGTCTTTCGACACTTGATAGAACTGGTTATAAGAGCTCACAAAGGATTCGATATCTTGGCGAACACTGTTACGGTCGTACTCCACACCAATTTCTGCCGGCGGCTTATCTTTTGGCGTTTTTCCTTTCACCGTAATATCAATACCTTCAACGGCATCTTCAATCACATTGTTATTACTAGACAGCTGAGCGACACCATCTAGGACAACCATAGAATCTTGGCCAGCCTGAACTTCAGTCATACCGCTATAGGTATCAAAAGATTGCTGTGCTTGTTCGAGGTCAGCTTGTGCTTTATCGACCTTCTCTAAAAGCTCTCGCTCTTCGGGTTCTAATTTGGCACGCTCAATTTTCTTGGCTTGTTCTGCGGTGAGTTCGCCTTTTTGAACTTTCTCAGCCAACTCCGCTTTTTCTTGTGAAATCTTCTCTTCGATACGCGCTTGCTCAGCCTCAAGCTTTTGTTGGGCTTCTTTCGGTGTCACGTATGAATCGGTCAGAGTACCTGAGGCAGCATTTGACCACCCCGGCACATCGGGTGCCTTCTCTATCGCTTTTTCATCAAGCTCAAGTTCTGGTGTGTAGTAAGAATCTAAAAGCGTACCTGACGCGGTTTCAGTCCAACCAGGGATATTGTCTTCAGGCATCACCGACTTTGCCGCTTGAGCTGCGTCTAGGGCAGCTTGGCCGTCGGCGGCTGCTTGCTCACCGTAGCTGAGACTTTTAGAGTCTCCGTCAACATCTGAAGTAGAATCGGTTTGGGCTGCTGGGATAATATTGCCATCTTTATCGCGTGTTTCATTCGCATTTGGGTCATCGCTAGCGATCACTTCATCGATGAGTTCGACGGCTTTTCCTGCGGGGGTTAGAGCTAGAATATCTTGAGCAGCAACGCGCGCTTTCTCTAGCGCTTTAACACGTTCTTCAAGCGTTTTGTATTCGAGTTTTTTCAGGGGATTGGCAGCATCTGACTCAACATTAATGCTGATCTGCTGATCGGAACCAGACTGGTTCGAGGCAATAATAAGTCTTGGACCTTCGACATCGTTGATAATAGATGCACGAACGCCTGGGTTGCTATCTGCACCGTTGATACCACGAACAACTTCGATAAGTCTCGATCTGTCGCCAACTTGCACATCAAAGCTGTCATCACCAAGCGAAACCTGCAGCTTACCTGGGCCAAATTTCATGTCCTCTGACAGTACATCAGAAGCCACTTTATGGCTTTGGGCAAGCTGCAACACATCGATGGCATATTTGCCAGCGATCGCTTCGGTAGTCGCGGTTGCAGAGACAAGACCTTCATCGGTACTTTCGACTGTTCGCACAGCAAAAGCTTTTTCCTGACGAAAGTTTGTCATCAGGTTTTTCATCGAATCAAGGGATTCTCTGAGTCTTCCATAGGCACTAATGCTGGTATCGATTCGCGTTCGTTCATTGTCGATTCGTTGCTGTTTAGGTACACGCTCCGAATCAACAATTTTGCTGACCATGGAATTGATATCCATGCCAGACGAAATCCCCATTGGGCCAAAACTCATTAAATCACCTCAATAATACGACTTAAACCTTCACCTCAAATATTCGACTATTCGAGTTTTGGGCTGCTAGGCGTCTTAGAATTTCAAGCATTTCTTCATCAGGGATCTGGCGAATAATATCACCGGTTGTGGTCTCATAAATGGTAACCACATCTCTCCCAGATTCTTCATCGACCTTAAAAGCCACACCTTTATTAAGAGAGGAGATAAACTCGTTTACCTTCTCTACCATTTTGACTCGCTCTTCATCATTTAACTCTTGTCTATGTTGAGCTAATTGAATCGCCGCTTCGGTAGCTTCCTCTTTCGATTTCTCTACCTTGTCATAAGATGTTGCTTCTTTTAGTCGCGAAATACTCGACGCACTACTACCTTCATCGCTTGCAATTTTAATGCCATTAGGTGAGCCATAAGGCTGGATGTTCGATGCGTTGGATGATATTTCCATAACACTCTCCCTCCCTCCTTTATGAGCCAAACAGTAAAACTCTACCCAGAGTAGAGTTTACCGCTACTTACCGAGGTAAGTTTAGCCCAATAAGCTTAGAGCTGCTGATGGTGACTGTTTTGCTTGAGCTAGGATAGAAGTACTCGCCTGTTGTAGGATTTGAGACTTAGTCATAGCTGTTGTTTCTTTCGCGTAATCGGTATCTTTGATACGGCTCTTAGACGCATTAACGTTTTCGTTGATGTTGTCTAAGTTGCTGATTGCGTGGTCAAAACGGTTTTGGAAAGCACCTAGAGAAGCACGTTGGCTATCAACAGATTTTAGAGCACCATCAATGATAGATACTGCTTCGTTTGCACCTGCAACAGAAGTTACGTCGATATCGTTAACGGTAACGTCTTTACCAGCACCGATACCTAGTTCACCCGCAAGGCTGCCGCCAAACTCAACATCACCTTCAACTTTTTGACTTGAAGCGAAAAGTTGCAGTTTACCGCCTTCACCCACAGACGCTTTAACGTCTTGGCTTTGACCATTGATGTAAGTTGCTAGCTCTTCGATATCGTTGCCTTCTTTCGCAGAAATAGACAACTCTTGAGCTTCACCAAACTTATCGTTGTACTTAATCGTTAGATCAGCACCAGCACCTACACGCCAAGAAGCATCTTTGCCTTCTTCTACGCCGTAGCTCTTGCCACCCATGTCTTGAGTGTCGGTACGCATGTTGCTCATAGAAAGGATTACAGCTTCACCGGAGTCTGCGCCGATTTGGAAAGATTGGCTACCGTAAGTACCGTTAAGAAGCCTGTTACCACCAAAAGAGGTCGTTTCAGCAATACGGTTAAGTTCTGTGTTTAGAGCAGATACTTCTTCTTGGATCGCAACACGTTCAGATTTGCTGTTTGAACCATTTGAAGATTGAAGAGAAAGGTCACGCATACGTTGCAGAATGTTGGTTGACTCATTCATCGCACCTTCAGCTGTCTGTGCAATAGAGATACCGTCATTCGCGTTTTTCACAGCCATATCTAGGCCACGGCTTTGCGACGTTAAGCGGTTAGAGATTTGTAGGCCTGCAGCATCATCTTTTGCGCTATTGATTTTATAGCCAGAAGACAAACGCTCCATTGATTTTTGAGTACCTTCAGCCGCGCTATTCAGGTAGCGCTGAGCCGTCATTGCAGACACATTAGTGTTTACATTAATCGCCATAGTTGATCTCCTTTAGGCATTTTTAATGCACTTATGTGACTCTCACCTCACACAAATACATGTCAATTTGTTTATGCACCAGTGTCTCTCTCACCTTACATTGGTACATATCATTTCTCTCAATCCCTTTAACGGCCCCTTAATTAGAAGCTTTAATAAAAAATGCGATTTTTTTCGTATTCTTTTCAACAACAAAGAAAAGTGTGATCGGGCTTCAATTAATAGAGCAGCATTCGTTAAAGCTTCGTATCTTCGCTCATTTATAAGTGTCGCCTTGCACATAAAAACCAAAGCAGATCCCTGATATCTCGTTCTACTCGATTCTGGGATGACGGTTAATTACCCTAACCGACTTACAGATAGCTCTTCATTTCTGACAGTGGTAAACAAAAACTAAAGAAATCACTTCCTCGAAAAACTAGATTCCTGATATCTCATTCTGCTCAGTTCTGGGATGACGGTTAATTCCCTCACCGACTTATGGTTCACTCTTCATTCCTTACAGTGGTAGATAAGAACGAAACAAACTCCTTCCTCAAAAAACTAGATTCCTGATACCTCGTTCTACTCGGTTCTGGAATGACGATTGAAAACTATTGTTTGAATCTGAGTAATTATTTACTCGATCTAACCTTGCCAAAGCCGCTATACAGTCTCCACACCCCAACCCCGTCATTCCCTACAGTGAGGAACGAACGCGATAGGGAATCTCGCTTTTGCTCCTGCCTACCAACATTGCACCTTTCTAAATACATACTCGCCAAATAACGGGCAATAAAAAACCCAGCCGAAGCTGGGTTTGTTTAGCGCTCATCTCTCACCACGAGCTAATTTGTGGAGGCCCTACGTTAACACTAGGGTCAACGTGGCCTTTCAATCGATTAACCTAGTAGGCTAAGTGCCGAGTTCGGAGCTTGCTTCGCTTGAGCAAGGATCGAGCTTGAAGCTTGAGAAAGAATCTGAGACTTAGTCATCTGAGTCGTTTCTTTCGCGAAATCGGTATCTTTAATACGGCTCTTAGATGCGTTAACGTTCTCGTTGATGTTGTCTAAGTTGCTGATAGCGTGGTCGAAACGGTTTTGGAAAGCACCTAGCTCAGCACGGTGGCTATCTACATACTTAAGTGCCGCATCGATAATAGCTACAGACTCTTGTGCGCCGCCAACTGATGTTACGTCGATAGTATCAACCGTTACGTCTTTGCCAGGTTGCATGCCTAGTTCGCCAGCAAGGCTGCCAGAGAATGCCACTTCGCCTTCAACTTTGTTGTTACCAGTAAACATTTGTAGCTTACCGTCTTCAGTTACAGACGCTTTAACAGAGTCTTGTTGACCGTTGATGTACGTTGCTAGCTCTTCGATGTCGTCACCCGCTTTTGCGCTGATGTCGATTTCTTGTGCTTGACCGAAGTTATCAGTGAACGACATTTTTAGGTCGTTAGAGCCAGCTTGAACGTTCCAATCTTTATCTTTCGCGTTCTCAGTTTGGTAGCTCTTACCACCCATCTGAGCGTTATCAGAGCGCATGTCTTTCAGTTGAAGCATTACCGCTTCACCGTTGTCCGCACCGATTTGGAATGATTTAGTACCATGAGTACCGTTAAGCAGCTTGTTACCACCAAAAGACGTTGTTTCCGCGATACGGTTTAGTTCGTCGTTCAGTGCTGTTACTTCTTCTTGAATCGCTACACGCTCAGATTTTGAGTTTGAGCCGTTTGAAGATTGTAGAGACAAATCACGCATACGTTGCAGGATGTTGGTTGTCTCGTTCATTGCACCTTCAGCAGTTTGTGCAATTGAGATACCGTCGTTCGCGTTACGTACAGCAACATCAAGGCCGCGGCTCTGAACGTTCAAACGGTTCGAGATTTGTAGGCCCGCAGCGTCATCTTTTGCGCTGTTGATTTTTGAGCCTGAAGCTAGACGCTCCATTGATGTTTGTTGTGCGCTGTTTGCGTTGTTTAGGTAACGTTGCGCTGTCATCGCTGAAACGTTTGTATTTACATTCACTGCCATGGTGATTTCTCCAATTGATTTTCCGGTATAGCGGTTTCCGACGTCTCGGAAAACCAAGTAGTTCTCTCAAAGTTACTTTTAATAACGGCGCGAAAATCAGAAGCTTTAGAAAAACTTTCAAAAAACCACAAAAAAAATATTAATTTGATATTTATCAACAATTTAATTTTCATCACTTTCTAATGCAGCGATAGATTTCAATTGAGAAAAGATCCTAACCTGTTTGAAAAACGTACGAATCGCCGTCTAAATTGCTCAAGGTGGAGAAATGATCAATTGCCAAAGATCTCTGGCTTAGGCAGATCTTGTGTAATAGATGACATTATTTGTAGTGAAGAAGAACCGTCAAATAGAGATTTGAGAAAGGTAGATCGAGAAAATTCGCAGGAAAATAAATAGCAGAAACAAGAAATACAGAAAGGAAAAAGCCCCTTTTCCTTTGAGAGAACCGGGGCTAGTTGGCGCGTCAGAGCCTGTGTGGAGATCATCGAGAAATGAACACATTTCCGACTTGCCGTTGCATTCTTACTGTAAAAATGGATAGCAGGTGAGAGATGAGAGAGCTAAACACTCAATAGTAAGTATGCTTGCCAGTTTCCCTTGCTGCGTGGCTCACGTCTGAACACGAGCAGCAAGTTCAACCAATAACTATTGCAATAATGACATCGCAGAGTTAGGCAACTGTTTTGCTTGAGCAAGTATTGAAGTACCTGCTTGTTGCAGAATTTGTGATTTGGTCATTTGCGTCGTCTCTTTCGCAAAGTCCGTATCTTTGATTCGGCTGTTTGAAGCGTCTACGTTCTCTTGTACGTTTGCCAAGTTATTAATACTGTGGCTTAGACGGTTCTGTTTTGCACCCAAATCAGCACGCTGTGAATCCACGTACTTCATTGCAGAATCAATCACGCTGATCGCGTTCTGTGAACCCGCAACGCTGGTTAAGCTAACATCTTGAACAGAGGTTGCGCGGCCTTCACTCTTAATACCTAGCTCAGACGCTAGACCACCAGAGATAGACATTGCACCTTCAAGGTCAGGTTCAGCAACGAATAGTTGAATGCGACCATCATCAGTAACCGATGCGTTCACAAGATCAGACTGACCATTAATGTAAGTCGCAAGCTCTTCGATATCATCGCCCGCTTTGGTATTGATATCTAAAACGATGTCTTCACCCGCTTTGGTTCTGAATTCGAACTTAAGATCGCGAGCTTGTGCAGGCACTTCCCAGCTCTTGTCTTTGCCGTTTTCAGAATCAAACGTTGTACCACCCATGCGGAAGTCATCGGCACGAATGCTCGTCAGAGCCATGATCATCGCTTCACCAGAGTTAGAACCAATCTGGAACGATGCTTCACCAAATGAACCGTTCAATAGACGACGGCCACCAAAAGACGTTGTCTCAGCGATACGGTTAAGCTCATCTTGAAGTGCCATCGACTCTTCGTTCAGTGCCGTACGCTCCGCCGGAGAGTTAGTGCCGTTTGATGATTGAATCGCTAGGTCACGCATACGTTGTAATACGTTAGTTGATTCGTTCATCGCGCCTTCTGCGGTTTGAGCAATTGAAATACCGTCGTTGGCATTACGCATTGCTACATCAAGACCACGAGATTGAGCTGTCAAGCGGTTCGAGATTTGCAGACCCGCTGCATCATCTTTTGCGCTGTTGATCTTGTGACCCGATGACAAACGCTCCATAGAAGTCGCTAAGTCATTAGATGCTTTGTTCAGGTAACGCTGTGCTGTCATAGCAGATACGTTAGTGCTTACATTGATAGCCATTTTGCTCTCCTTATGAGTTCGCAAAGTTTCTGCGAAGCGGCCAGCTTTACTCTCATATGGATAAGCACTGACCGTGTATTACTCGATAAACCCTATACAAGGTTTAAGATCTGTATTAATCATTTATAACCAACACAGATACAAGTTGTATGCCAAGTTTAATATCATATAAATAATTTTTTAATTATCTAAAAATCAGAAACTTACAAACAACACTGCGCAATTATGATTTTCTACCATTAGAAGATGAAAAACATTCACCTTCCTTATTGCCGTTTTTTGCCGCTATTCTAGAAACATCATGCTTCGTACAAAAAAGCGGCAAACTGAGGCGTTATTCGCACGTATGGCATAGCACATACGGCAAGGAATCAACGCCATGGTGATCGACAAGCCACCATTAAATACCGATTGATCATTAAATATAGTTAAACAAGGTCAGGTCTTTGGTTTTGCCAAACGCTTGTTGAGAAGCCTGTAGTGCTCGAGAGTTTTCATTGAACTCAATGATCGCTTTCGAGTAATCCAAGTCTTCAAAGTTGCTTTTTGCTTTTGCTAAAGACAACTTAAAATCTTCATGTTGCTGCTCTTGAATATCCAGCGTACTTAAACGTGCACCAACATCGGTTCTTGCCTTGGTTAAATGAATAAACGCGGCATGGAACTCTTCGGTTACTTGGTGCAATTTCGCCGTCGCCGATGCATCCGATACTGGATTTTCAGCCTGTTCAGCGGCTTCTTTAAACGTATCAAAGATAGAGAATGTCTTTCTCGGCTCTAAGGTGATCGAGTCACCTTTCGTGATCTGGCCTTTAAGTTGGATATTCAGCCCTTCGTAGACAATGCCTGTCGAAGGATCAAAATCTTCCGCGGCCACCACTGCGCCATCTTTTTCAAGTTGATAAGCATAATTTCCTGTCTGCATATCAACGAACGTCACTTTATACGTTGACCCATCTTCAGCTGAGTTCGTCGCACGTTCCAAAAGTAATTCAGAAGCAGGTTCAAGCTCGTATTGAGGTTCATAATCACCGAACGGGTTGTCTATTTCCATAAACATCTTGCTGCCCGGATCATTCATCGCCATTTCAAAGCTACTTGCCACACGCATCTTGCGTTGGTAGTCATCACCTTGATATGTCACATTCCCTTCGTTATCTCGAAAGAAAGGCTGATTTTTCGGTTTAGTACCCGCAAATGTGTAGTTACCCGACTCATCTTGAGAGTTGGCTAAATGCAGGAAGTTATTCGCCAGTTCTTGAATTTCACGCTTCTTAGCTAAACGGTCTTCTGGAGAAAGCGCACCGTTGATCATTTCCATCACGGTTCGTTTTGCTTCATCAGCAAAGCCTTCAGTGTTAGAAACCAATACCTCATGATGCTCAAGACGGTTTCTGACTAGAGTAATCGCATCGACATACTGTTTAAGCTGTTCTGACTGCTGACCAATGTTCTGCAAATAGTGCGTCGCTAATGGGTCATCACTTGGCGACTGTAACTTCTTACCCGAAGCAAGTTGCGCTTGGTTGTGATGCACCTTGTTCTCTTGACGGCGCAAGTCATTTTGTACTGACTGATAATTATGGAAGCTAGAGATACGATTCAACATTTATACCTTCCTATCTCAGAGCCAAAATAGTGTTAAACGTATCGTTGGCTGCTTGCATGATGCGTGAAGAAGCCATATACGCTTGCTGAAATTTCATCATATTTGCCGCTTCTTCATCTAGGTTTACTCCCGAGATAGAAGCTATACGTTCTTGAGCCGACTGTTTTTCTAACGTCGCAATATCACTCAGGCGATTGGCCGTTGAAGACTTCAAGCCCGTATTGGTATTCAGGTTGTGGTAAAGGTCTAAAATCGTAGACTCACCATCATTCAACAGCTTTCCTGTTTGAAGATCTTGCAGCTTACGCAGGTTACCGTTGTCACCTTCTGATGGGACAAGGTTTGCCGTAAATTTATCGTTTGCCACCGCGCCGGGTGTGAGCTCAAACGTTGTACCGTTGATGGTCACTGGCCCTTGTGGCGGATACGGTTGAGGCTGCATTAAAATGTTACCCTTCGGATCCGTCACAGCAAACTGCTCACCTTTTGGTGAGACAATCACTTCAAACTCACGCAGTTGACCTGCTTCTAGGATTTTGAATCCCGCTGTACCCTTGGCAAACGTGGTCGATGCCTCATAACTTTGCGCAGCAATGTCTTTCGGGTCTTTGGTTTCCATCTGCATTTGAGCAGCAAAATTACGCGTTGGACGCAGTAACAGCTTCTCTCCTAGTTCAGGAGGATTACGTACTTCCACTCGCATGCCATCAAGATAAAACGCATTACCGCTAGAGTCAGTCGCCATCTTGACGGTCTCACCGTTCGGCTTAGTCACGACATAATCACTGCCATCGTATTTCAGGCCATACTCACCGCCTTTTAAGGCAGAGGTATCATCAATATATACCGCAACATCGGCTTTCGATTGCCCGCTAGCCGTGACACGAGATTTTGCCACCAGCTCTGAGTTCACGTCGGTAAACAGGTCCTTACCTACGTTGCCGTTAAGATCCAAACCTTGTTCTTGAAGACTATTGACCTCATATGAAAACGCGGTCGCCAAACGACCAAGCTCATCCATGATTGCCGGGATATGTTCGTCACGCATGTCTAGCATGGCGCCGATTTTTCCGTCGATATCACTGCTGGTGATCGGTTTTAAAGACTTACCTTCAACAATTGCTAGGCGGCGCTGATGTGCATCGGGTAAACCATCAACCATTTTTAATTGGCTTGCTTCACTACCAGAGACCAAGGTATGGCCATTACCAATATGGACATTAAACCCTTCGGCATTTGAGCGTGGTGTCACCGTTACTTTGGTGTAACCAGAAAGCTCATTAATCAACTTTTCATGCTGATCTCGTAGGTCATTGTGAGGGCCAGGAGTTCGCATCATTAAACGCTGAACATCACGGATCTCGTACGCAAGTTGATTAACTCGCTCGATACCCATATCTAGTTTTTTATTCGTAGAATCAGACTGTTGACGAACCGTTTCATGGAATTCATTTAACGTCTTGCTGAGTAGTCCAGCCTTTTCTAGTACAACTTTTCGAGCACCTACATCATTCGGTGTATCGGCTAATGTTTTAACCGAATCAAACCATTCATTAAGGTTTTCTGGAATCTTCTTCGAAGCAACCGATGACAGCATACTCGACAGCATATCGAGGTTCGCTTCTGTGTCGCCTTTATTGGCGGCATTGGTTGTCGATAAGTTAAGTTCGTTGACGGCAAATTGGTCCCAAGAGCGGCGAACATTTTCCACATGCACACCCATACCGTAGCTTTGGCCACCGTACTGACGCGGGTCATTCACACCTTGAATCACAGATTGGCGGCTATAGCCCTCTGTGTTGGCGTTAGAAATGTTATGACCTGTGGTGTTTAGCTGTCTCTGAGCAGTAAGAACACTTTGTGCCCCTACATTCAGAAGATCCGACGCCATAATGCCCCCAAAAAACTTAACAAAATCAGGATAAACTGATTAACTACTAGTTTAAAAAGCAATATATGTGCCAATAGGGATAGCAGAGAGCTAAAAGACAATAATTTATTGAAGTGTAAGGAGATAACTAAGGGTTTCGCAGCAAACTTTGAGGTGGCAGATAAGAAAAGAGCCTGCCAATGGCAAGCTCCCGAGTACATTCAATAACGCTAGTTCATCTCGTCAATCTTGACTTTCACTCGCAAGACCTTGTCTGCATAGTTAGGGTCGGTTGCGTAACCTGCTTGGTGAATACCTTTGATGAAATTCTCTGAGTTGCCTTGATGCTGCAATGCCGTTTCGTATCTTGGGTTTTCGTTCAAGAACTTCACATAGTCGTTAAAGCTATCTTCAAAGTTCGAGTAAGAACGGAAAGATGCGGACTCTTTAACCGCAGTTTTACCATGGAACTCAAGCGTCTGCGTAGCAACCTTATCACCCTTCCAACTTCTGTCTGCTTTGATGTTGAATAGGTTATTACTGTTGCCCAAAGAGTTCTTAATCATTTTAGAACCCCAACCCGTTTCAAGAGCTGCTTGTGCCAATAGTAGAGACGAGTCCACACCAAGCGCACTTGCCGCTTTTTCAGCGTAAGGCTTCATTGAAGTCACAAACGATTCTGGAGAATCAAAGGATACTGGCTGTTTTGCTGCTGACATAGCTTGCGCTGATTGAACGTCTGACGCTCGCTCTTCCGAACGGCCTGAGTATTGTGGTCTTTGCAATGAAGCATCAAAGCCTTCACTGCGAACCTTCTCTTCAGAGGCATCGCTTACTTGGCCAGCGCTTAGCTGAGCTACGATCATATCCGCAAGACCTAACGAACCTGAAGCGCTCAACTCACTCGCCATTTGGTCATCTTGCATCTGACGATAGAACTGCTCATTCTGGCTGTTCAGCATATCCGACTTAAAGCTCGAGTTAGCATCGCGCATCGACTTAAACAACATCGAGGTGAAAATCGATTCAAACTGTTTCGCCGCAGCGGTTAATGCTTCTTTCTCGCTGCCTTCTTCACCGTTTACTGCTTGTTGACGAAGGCGGTCTAGGCTGCCGATATCGTGAATAAAGCCGATGTCATTGTTATTCTTAATCATGCTTTGCCTCCTTAAATAATGATCAACTGGCCTTCAATCGCACCCGCTTGTTTCAGTGCTTGAAGGATTGCCATTAAATCAGAAGGTGCAGCGCCCACTTCATTGACTGCGCGGACCAAATCGTCCAGCGTTAGGCCAGGTTCAAATTTGAACATCTTGCCATCGCCTTCCGTGATTTCGATATCAGAATCAGGAACCACTACCGTTTGGCCACCAGAGAATGCATTCGGTTGGCTTACGTTTAGATTTTCTTTGATTGCGACCGTCATACCACCATGGGTGACCGCCGCCGCTCTTAGACGAACGTGCTTACCAACCACAATGGTACCGGTACGAGAGTTAACAATGATCTTTGCAGAGCCCTCTGCTGGATCAAATTCGATGTTTTCGATTGCCGACAGGAAAGCCACGCGCTGGCTAATTTCTCGAGGAGCGCGAACTTTTACTGACGTCGCGTCTACCGCAGACGCCATTTGTGGACCTAGGAAGTTGTTAACCGCATCAGCCAAACGCTGAGCCGTTGTGAAATCAGATTGAATTAGGTTAAAGGTGATGTAGTCGCCACGGCCGAATGGGGTTGGGATCTCTTGCTCTACAGTTGCACCGCTAGAGATAATACCGACGTTAGGGTTGTTACCGACAATCTTGGAACCGTCGTTACCTTGCGCACTAAAGCCACTTACCACTAAGTTACCTTGCGCGACCGCATACACTTGACCGTCTAGACCTTTCAGGAAGGTCTGTAGCAAGGTACCACCACGAAGGCTTTTTGCTGAACCGATAGAAGATACTGTTACGTCAACTTCCTGACCTTGCTTAGAGAATGCCGGAAGTTCAGCGGTAACAATTACTGCCGCTACGTTTTTGGTTTTTGGCTTAATGCCGGGCGGCAATTGAATGCCAAAATTTTGCAGCATCGCGTTAAACGTTTGATCGGTAAAGGGAGTTGTCTCACCTGTACCCGGCAAACCAGTCACCAAACCATAACCGACAAGTTGGTTACTACGAACACCCGCCACTTTTGCCACGTCTTTGATACGCGCAGCATGGGCACTGGTGGCAAGAAATAGCATGCCGAATAGTACGAGTGTTAGTTTTTTCATTGAGTAACCTGTCTGTATTGCTTTAATTTATAATAGCTTAGCTAAATATGGCTGCGTGATAGCGGCTGTCAGTATGTCGACACCCTCTCAAGCTCTACAGTGATACATTAAAGAATCGTGCCAAGAATCCAGGCTCTTGCATATCTTTCTGTACGCCAGTTCCTGAGTACTGAATTCGCGCGTTAGAAACACGGTTTGAAGCGATGGTATTTTCGAAGTCAATATCGTCTGGACGGATGGTACCGCTTAGACGGATATACTCATCGCCTGTGTTCAGTGTCATCCACTTCTCACCACGAACGACTAGGTTGCCATTGGCTAGTACTTCGATGACTTCAACGGTGATGTAGCCGCTGATGCTGTTACTTTGGTTGGCTGACGCATCACCCGCAAAGGTATTGGTGTTGCTCAGGTCATAAGAGAAGTTGTACTTGTCGATCGTCAGCTCTTGACCACCAACAGCCAGTGGCTCCATCGATGCATCATTCGACTTAGACATGTCTGCGTTGGCTTTTTTGGTCGCTCGAGTATTCTCATCTAGCGCCACAGTAATGATGTCACCAATACCACGCGGTTTTGAGTCGTCATACATGCTGCCAATGTGGTTCACATTGAACAGTGAGCCCGTTGCCGCTGCGTAATGCTCTGGTTTCTGCTTTGGGTTGATTGGCGCCCATGCAGGGTCACCAGCAATTGGATCGGTTCTACCACGAAGCGTGTCGATAATGCCTGAGCTCTCTTGCGCCGACTTATCACCTTCCACAGCATCAACCACTGTGGTTGCATTTTCTTCTGCTGGAGTCTCGATCGGGTCCAGAACAGCACACCCCGACATAGACATAAACAAAGCTAAACAAAAAATACGTTTCATGGCGATATACTCTCAGCAGGCAGTGGTAAATGGGTCAATTAGCAAAAACAGATCGATTAATTAAAAAAGTAAGCGGCGAATAAACCAATTACAGCTGTTGGTTAACAAAGCTCATCATCTTGTCTACTGACGAGATAACTTTCGAGTTCATTTCGTATACACGCTGAGCTTCAATCATGTTTACCAGCTCTTCGGTTACGTTTACGTTCGATGTCTCTAGCATCGACTGGCGAATGTTACCTAGGCCATCAAAACCCGGAACACCCTCTTGTGGGTCACCACTCGCACCAGTTGGCAAGTAAAGGTTTTGACCTACAGGTTCTAGACCGCCTGGGTTTACAAAGTCAGTAATGGTGATTTGACCAACCACGACGTTGTTTTGCTCACCACGTAGGCGAACCGATACTTCACCGTCGTTACCAACCGTTACCGAGATCGCGTCTTCAGGAATCACGATTTCTGGTTGTAGAGGGTAACCTTGGCCCGACGTTACGATCGCACCTTCACCGTTCAATGTGAACTGACCATTGCGGCTGTAACCTGTTTCACCGTCTGGCATTTCAACTTGGAAGAAACCGTCGCCTTCAATCATCATGTCTAAGCTGTTAGATGTCGTTTGTGCGTTACCGTGAGTGTGCACTTTTTGAGTTGCCACTACCTTAGAACCGGCACCCAGCATCAAACCACTTGGCAGCTCAGTATTCTGAGACGATTGCCCACCCGGTTGATTAATATTCTGGTAGAACAGATCTTCAAATACCGCGCGACTCTTTTTAAAACCAATGGTCGAGGCGTTAGCAAGGTTGTTCGAAATCGTTGAGATATTGGTTTGTTGGGCGTCTAAACCCGTTTTACTTACCCATAATGCTGGATGCATAGCAATGTCCTTTAAATTCTATTAGCTCATACGAAGCAGTGAATCAGACGACTTGTCCATTTCCTCTGCTGTGCTCATCATCTTGACCTGCATCTCAAATTGACGTTGTAAGTCAATTAAGCTGGTCATTTCACCTACGGCATTTACGTTACTGCCTTCGATAGCACCTTTTAGCAACGTTACCGCTGCATCTGCTTCGTATGCCTGATCTGGGTTTTTCGAACGGAATAGACCATTCGTATCTTTAAACAAACTTTGGTTGTCTGGACGCACAAGCTTAATACGATCAACGACGGCCAATTCTTCAGCTGGAGCGCCTTGAGGAATCACCGAAATCGTACCGTCAGTACCAATTTCTACTTTACTGATTGGGATGGGCAGTGTGATTGGTGCATCGTTTTCACCTAGCACCAAATGGCCACTTGCGTTAGTTAGCAAACCGTTTTGGTCAACCTTTAGATTACCGTTACGCGTTAAACCTTCGCGGCCGGTGTTATCCATCACTGAAATCCAACCATCACCTTGAACGGTAACATCGAGATCTCGGCCAGTGGTAACCACACTACCTTGCGCGAAATTATGACCAGGACGCTCTGTCATGCTGAAAACACGAGTAGGCATGCCTTCACCATACGCTTGCATTGAACGTGCTTGTGCTAAATCAGCACGGAAACCCGTTGTACTTACGTTGGCAAGGTTGTTTGCACGTAGCTGCAAAGCCTGCATATTTTGCTTTGCGCCACTCATGGCAAGAAACAGTGCGCGATCCATAATTTTGCTCCAAAAAATCATCTTCTAGAGCTTATAAAGCAAACACTGTGCCAATATTTTTAACTGTTATTTATCAATAATTTAAATAGAAAATGAACAAAGAGGGGTGATCATTAAAGGATCATTCAGGAAGAATTGTTGCCAGTGGCATTACCGTGCGGCAATAGGGGCGGCAAATAAGAAGACAAACAACAATACCCAATTCAATAACATTGAATTGGGTATTCGCAGATGATTCAAACGCTCGAAACGATTAACGAATCTGAAGAATATTCTGTTGTAGCTGGTTGTGTACTTCTAGAGAACGCGAGTTCGCTTGGAAGTTACGTTGAGCAGAAATCAAATCAACCAGTTCTTGAGTCATATCGATGTTCGACTGCTCTAGCGAACCGTTGTTGATGCTACCAAATGAACCTTTGTTCGATTCACCCCAGATCTTGTCACCAGAGTCGTTGGTAGAATCCCATTGAGTACCGCCTTTCTTATCTAGACCTTGCTCATTTGGTACACGAACCAAGCCTACACGGCCAAGCATCACGTTTTCACCATTTGAGTAAGTACCTAGAACACTGCCGTACTCATCGAAATCGATTTTTGTTAAGAAACCTGTTGTCGCGCCATCTTCATCAAATTTAGTCAATTCAAACGGAGCGGCAAACTGAGTTGAAGAATCTAGACCAAACTTAAGCACTTGAGTTGGATCAGCACCGTTCAAGTCAATAGGGTTCGCACCAGCACCCAGTGGTTCCGAGTTAATCGGCTGACCATTGTTCAGGCTTGCTAACGTACCGTCATTGTTGAACTTCATTGTGTGACCAACATGACCTTGTGCATTCGTCGCATCACCACCAGTAATGTTGACCGGCTTTTCACCGTTCTCATCTGACATGGTGTAGTACGTTTGCCAAGTGTTTGGTTGAGTCTGATCTTTGAGGTAGTAAGTCGTTAACTTGTAAGACTGCCCCATAGAATCGTATACCGTCGAAGACGTTGCACGGTTATAAGTATCAGCATCTTTGAAGTTAAATGCAGCCGGGTCTTTAAGATCACCGTTTGCAGGAAGGTTAACCCCTACTTCAATGTTTTCTGTCTGTTTTGGTTTACCAAACTCAGCAGGAATGTCGAGAGGCTTTGGCGCGTAAGAAAGAACTTCACCCGAGTTTGGATCAACATCGTAACCTAAAAGAAACTCATCGTTAGCGGTAACCATGTAGTTGTCTTTGTTTAGGTGAAATGCACCATTACGCGTTAATTCGTTAATCTCTGGCACCATGCGGTCTTTCGATACTGCAAAGAAACCTGTACCACTTACACGTAAGTCCATTGGGTTGTTCGTATAAATACTTGAACCTTCATGGAACTGTTGCGCCACTTGGCTAGCTTGCGCACCGCCACCTGCCGTCGTTTTTGCGTTAGTGAACAACGAGCTTGAATAAACATCACCAAACTCGGCACGAGACTCTTTAAAGCCAAATGTGTTTGCGTTCGCAATGTTGTTACTGGTTGTATTCAGGTCTAATTGTGCAGCGGATAGGCCGCTTAAAGCTACATATGACATTCCATTATTCTCCTAATCTATCTAGCTAGCATAGTCACTCAATAAAGAGCTACGCTTTACCAACTTCTAGTACTTCAGCAAGTCGTACTGGCGATGTGAAACCAGCCAGATTGAGTAGTACGTTGCCATCGCCCTTACCAAGAAGCACACTGTTCACGTTCGCATAACTGGAAACTTGGAACTCTGTGTTCTCGCCATCCAGCAAACCCGACGCTTTCACGTTGTATTTACCGGCCGGCAATGGGTTACCGTCTTCGTCTTTTCCGTCCCATTCAACACGTGTATCACCAGATGGTTTAGAGCCGATATCAAATGTACGAACCAATTGGCCAACTTCGTTCTCAACACGGACCATTACATTGTCCATTGCCTGAGGAAGCTTAACCATTGCCGCCATACCGCCATCACCGGGTTTTACACCTGCCGCACCAGGAACCAATACATCACGGCCAACCAAAGAGGATGCCTGAAGTGCTTGGTTAGAGGTCATTGATGAATTCAAGCTTTCAAACTGTGTATTCATTTTGCCAATGCCATCTACGGTCGCAAATGAAGCCATTTGCGCAATCATCTGGTCATTGCTAACCGGCTTAAAAGGGTCTTGTTGTGCTAGTTGCTTAGTCAACAAAGATAAAAAGTCTTCTTGTTTAAGATCCTGCTTACCTGTTGTTTCGTCGGGCTTCTTAGCGCCATCTTGAAGACTCTTCAGCTGGTCAACATAGGACAAGCCGCTTTGACCAACATTGTTGTTGATTCCAGCCATGTGCTACCTCCTTATCCTTATTGACCCATCTGCAGCGTACGCAGCAGCATTTGTTTACTCGAGTCAGCAACCTGTACGTTCGTTTGGTACGCACGTGATGCCGAAATCATGTTTGCCATCTCTTCCATAACGTTTACGTTAGGCTTGTAGATATAGCCTTCGTTGTTCGCTAATGGGTGATCCGGGTTGTACTCCGCGCTCAGCGGCTTATCGCTTTCTACAATACCTAATACTTTCACAGGCACAGTGTGGTCACTGTTGCGTGCTCGATTTAACTCAGCGCCGAACACTGCGTGACGAGCCTTGTAAGTTTCTTCAGCAGAACTACTTACACTGTCCGCGTTCGCAAGGTTGCTCGAGGTCGTATTTAGACGAACAGATTCAGCACTCATCGCAGAACCAGTCACATTGAATACATTAAATAAGCTCATCTAATTATTCCCCTTTAATCGCTTTAGTTAAATTCTTGAACTTACTTCCTAAGAAGTCGAGAGAGGCTTGATGCCTAATTTGGTTTTGCATGAAAAGGTTTCTTTCCAAATCCAAATCAACCGTGTTGCCATCTCCTGTATCAGGTTGTGTAGGAATTCGATACTTCGTTTCCCCGTTCACCGTTGTTGAGGCAGAAATGTGCCGACCATCTGTACGGCTAAGACCAATGCTTGCCCCAGAACTTGCCGCTTGCAGTGATTTCTTAAAGTCTAATCCCTTTGCTTTATACCCAGGCGTGTTTGCTTGCGCGATATTGGTGGAAAGCACCTCAGCGTTACGCTCACGTACACCAACTGTGTGCTGGTGAATGCCCAAAGCATTGTCAAAAGAAATAGCCATGTAAACCTCAACTCAAGAACTGACTGTTATGAAATAACCAAAGCAATATATATACCAACTTTTAAAACAAGGCGGTCTATCAATGCTTTTACAGGTTACTCGTGGGTAAACTTGCAATATACAAGCCAAAAAATAGAGTAAATTGGAATGTCACTCTGACTTAAAGATATAGCTTAAGCAGGAAAAAGAAAACCCAGCACTTGGCTGGGTTTTAAATTTAGACGGTAACGTTACACCTAATATGGGTGCCGCTCGTTACTTTAATTTGTAGATGATGCCTGGATTACAGCGAACCATTTCAAAACGATCGGTTAAGCCTGTTAACGATTCAGACGCACCCAATAGTAAGTAACCACCAGGGTTGAGGCTATTTGCCATCTGGTTAAGTACCTTTGACTTCATATCAGGCGAGAAGTAAATCAGCACGTTACGACAGAAAATAATGTCGAACTTGCCTAACAAAGCATAACTGTCCATCAGGTTCTGAGGGCGGAAGTTCACCATGCGCTTGACGTTATCTTTCACTTTCATACGGCCATCGCCCGCATCTTCAAAGAAAGTACGACGGCGCTCTGGAGAAAGCCCACGTCCCAATGCAAGGTTGTCGTAAGCGCCAGTGCGGCACATATCCAACATGCTTGCTGAGATGTCAGTTGCGGTAATCGATACATTTGGCAGCATACCTGGCTTACGAGCTTGAGTTTCAAGAATCGTCATTGCCATTGAGTATGCTTCTTGGCCTGAAGAGCTTGCCGCAGACCAAATCTTAATAGGACGCTTATTTGCCGCTATTTCCGGTAGAAGCTTATCCGCAAGCACAGCAAACGGGTAAGTATCACGGAACCAAAGTGTCTCGTTCGTCGTCATGGCATCGACAGCAGCCACACGCAGCTCACGGTTTCGACCTGTTACTACATCTCTCAACAAATCAGACAACGAAGCTAACTTAAACTTCGTTACTAATGGGCTTAGACGACTGCGCACTAAGTACTGCTTGCTGTCACCTAATACAATGCCACATTGAGATTCTAAGAAACGGCTGAAATCGCGATACTCTTGATCACTTATTGTTATAGCAGTCATTAATGTCTCTTTTAGTTAGTTAACGCAGCTTTTACCGCTGCACCAAGCTCATCCGGGTTGAATTTAGCGATGAAGGAGTTAGCTCCAACACGCTCAACCATGGCTTGGTTAAATACACCACTCAACGATGAGTGTAAAATTACGTATAAATCTTTAAGTTCGGCGTGACGACGAATCTCAGCAGTCAGCGTGTATCCATCCATTTCTGGCATTTCGATATCAGAAATCACCAATGAAATCTGATCGTAAATACTGCCTTCTGATGACATCTGCATCAGCTTCTCATAGGCTTCTTTACCATCCTTCACCGAGATAACTTCAAAACCAATCGACTCAATAGCACGCTGAACCTGCTTACGAGCAACGGTCGAGTCATCAGCAATCAAGATGCGGCGAACCAGTTCTTTCTCTTGTTCTACTTTCGCAATATCTTCAGCAATCTTGCTGTCCATTGTTTCATCAACAGGAGAAATTTCTGCAAGGATCTTCTCAACATCAAGAATTTCTACCAATTCATTATCAATGTTGGTTACCGCTGTCAGGTAGTTAGCTCTACCTGCGCCATCTGGCGGCGGAAGAATCGATTCCCAGTGCATGTTAATAATGCGCTCAACTGAACTTACCAAGAAACCTTGAATGGTTCGGTTAAACTCAGAGATAACCACAAAACACTTTTCAACATCCGTTGTAGGACGGCCACCAATCGCTAAGCTCAAGTCGATCACAGAGATCGTTTGGCCACGAATGTGTGCTACACCTTTAACCAGAGGGTTCAAGTTTGGCATCTTTGTCAGCTTAGGGCATTGAAGCACTTCTTTTACTTTAAAGACATTAATGCCGTAACGCTGACGCCCCATTAGGCGAAAGGTTAGTAATTCTAATCGGTTTTGACCGACGAGTTGCGTACGCTGATTCACCGAATCAAGAATACCCGTCATGAGCTCATCTCCATATCAAACTTTTTTGTATAAAAAGTGTTAGTCTACTGCAGGCTACGAACCACCAGAGAAACGGAATGACGTATTATAAATCAAATTTGCCACCTCTTTCTATAGCAATGTGTAGAGCTACTTTTAAAACTGTCGCTAAGTTTATCGGCATTTTATCAATATTGTTTAGTTTTTTTGTACAAGCTGCGACCCCAGAACAAATTGAGATGATTCAGTCTGCAGCAGAGCAACATATCCTTGATACGGTTGAGCAGCCACAAGGTGGCGAACTCTTTGTTAATTCAGCAAATGTTGACTCAAGAATCAAAGCGACAGACTGCCCAGTGCCTTTAGAGACCAGCGCTTCAACGACCACCAATACCCGCAGCAGTATTACGGTTTTAGTGCAATGCGTTCCTGATGAGTGGCGAGTTTATGTACCCGTTCGCCTTTCGATGTCGGTGCCTCTTGTCACCACCACTCGCTCAATCGCGAGAGGCGAAATCGTCGGTCAATACGATGTCACCACAGCTATGATTTCTCTTAACAAGTTTCGTCGCCAAGGTTTCACAGCTCCACATCAGGTCATCGGCGCTAAGGTAAAAAAGAACCTAAGACCGGGCGATGTTGTAGAAAGAGGTGATATCTGTGTCGTGTGCCGAAACGAGAAGGTTATCATACAGGCAGTAAAAGGTGGCATGACCATTACCACCAAAGGTACTGCACTTACCGATGGCTCTATGGGTGATCAAGTAAGAGTGAAAAATGATAAATCACAGCGTATAATTGAAGGGATTGTTACCAGCATGTCTGAAGTCACGGTTTACTTTTAACTCTTTACTTCTAAATTGACGGTATCGTTAGCGATTTCACCCTCAACTCTAACGCCAAATATAACGGCTGCGGTGTTTTCTCCCTTTTCGACTATTGAGCTAAAAATTGCTAAAGTATTCGAACCCTTGGTCGATATTGACTGTACAGGTTCCCATTTTTGAAGAAAAAGGCTTAACTATGGCAGGCATTGATAATATTCGTTCAGGGCAAACCTTAACGACCACTAACCGACCAGCAGTACGCTCTGACTCTAGTTCTGAGGCATCACGCTCTGATGTATCAACTAAATCACCAGCAAGCAAAGATGCGGTTTCACTGAGCCATCAAGGCAAAGCGATTGGTCAGCTCCACCAAGATATGGCAGCACAGCCAAGCTTTGATTCTGTGAAAGTAGCAGCGATCAAAGAAGCAATTGCGAACGGTTCATACACTGTCGATCCAGAAAAACTGGCAGACAACATGATCAAGTTCGAAGATGAATTAAAAGGTCTTTAAGTCAGCACTCACTTTTGATTGAAGTGATTGTCTTAAAGCACACGAGGTTATAAATAGGTTTACGTTATGGCGGCACTAGCAGATTTAGTTAATTTCCAACTTCAAAATGCCAAAGCCTTATCTGAATTATTAAGTTCAGAGAAAACCGCTATTACGAGCCGACAATCAAACGATATTGAGCGAATCGCCAAAGAAAAAGTGGTCCTAGTTGAACAACTAAGATCAACCGATCAGCGAATCGCAGCCCATACCAATATCTCAGAGCTGACCGAGAATCCTGAACTTGCTCAGTTAGTCACTAAGATCCAGTCCATAGTGCACGATTGCCAGCAAGCGAACCTTGTGAATGGCGAAGCCTTGAATCGAGCGCACCTTAGCTTCAAAAAACTCAGCAATATGATGCAGCAAAGCCACGGGAAAATTGGCATGACCTACAATGCCGGTGGTCAAACGCATACGATTTCTACGCTGGGAACCAACGTAAAAGCATAATTAAGCCCCCTGTCTTCAATAATATCTTTAGTCACCTTCCTGCTCGTATCTGTATCTGTATCTGTATCTGTATCTGTATCTGTATCTGTATCTGTATCTGTATCTGTATCTCAGCTTATCCTTAGCATGACATCCGTCAAAACTCCCACTAGATCGGTAAATGCGCCGAACAAATCGACAGACACAAAAAAGCGGCAAGTATTTTCATACTTGCCGCTTATGATTCATATCAGTTATTGGTTGCCGATACGCCATCTGGAAAACGAGAGCAGCCAATATAACTGGATAATTCTAACGCTAGACGCCCCTTAAGCTAGAACAACGTTTGTTGTCTCTTTTCAGGTACAGGCTGAACTTCACCGTAATTACGTAGCTGTTCCATCTTACGGATATCAAGCTGAAGCTCTGTTACATAGCTGTCACCCACTGGGTAGCTGCGTACCACTTCTGCACCGCGGATTACGCCATCAACCGCACCAGAAGTACGTTCTGTACCAAGGCGTTGATCTTCCAACTCTGCTCGACCACTCACTCGCATACCATAGACTTGCTCAGCAAGTTCACGATAGGCGTCGATCTTGGAAGCTCTCATCGCACGGATACGTCTTTCTTCGTCGTTACGTCCCTTCTGCTCGCTGATGCTCGCATAACCAACGGCAACCAAGTAGTCGTCTGGCCTCATATTTTGCAGCGGCTGACAGCCAACAAGCAGTAAAGCGGCAACAACAAATATTAACTTCTTCATCTCGAACTCCTAAGGGCGAAGAATAACAGTATAAGGCTGGCTGATCGTTGGGTCAGAACGAATGATAACGCCATCTTGAGTTCGAATACTGTTCAGGGTATCTAGGTCACGACCAATACGGTCTGCAGGCAAGAAGCCTTGTGCCGTCGCCACGACAATGCGAGTTTGCATGCCAACAACACGAGCATTGACTAACACACCGCCTTCTTGGCGAAGCATAGTGCCTGTCAGTACGTACTGTACGTCTTGCTCTTGAGCTAAGTCTTTCCAATCGCGGCTTAACGCGAAGTCACCTTGGTGAGTCACTTGAATAGAACCTGTTGTTTTGAAATCAACAACCTTGAAGCCACGACGCTGAAACTGATGAATGAAACCTTCTGATACCGAGTTTCCTAGCCAGTTCGTTGTGTCCATGTGTTGTAGGTCAACAAACGAAGTGATCGCTATCGGAGTTCTTGCTGAGATACTCGTATTCGAAATGATCAGATCTTCGGTCATACTTTCCACGAAGAAATCCATGGTATGACGAGGGCTATCCATCAACATAAACTGACTGCCTGAATACTCAGACTTGCCGTTATAGATTGGCGAATAAGCACATGAGGTCAATAACATGACACTCATTACTACGAGCCATTTTTTCATTCTCTTATCTCCAGATAGTTTTAGTGCTTCCTGTTCCAATATGTTCTCACCATTATTCTTTTCAATGGATTACAATGTTGGAACAGTCTTTGCTTTTCATTAATGGTTCAGATTAAGAAAAACGCACTTAAGTCAGCTTCAAGCTTATAGTTATTTGTTAAGCAATATTTATACCCAACTGGTAACGAATAGATGAAAAAAATAATTTCTTACTTATTTTCAATAAGTTCACTGATAACCATAAGCTTCAGTGCTCATGCCTCTTGGTATGAAGTTACCGGTACCGCAGCCATCGTATCGTCAGAGAGCGCCGCAAGGGTCCATGCTTTGGAAGACGCGGTATATAAAGCAATCCAGTTCTCAGGTGCTGATATTGGTAGTATCTCCAACCTCACGCCCTACCTCGACGCAAACAAGAAAGAATTTCAATTTACCAATCATGAAGTGCGCTACATCTTGGTAGAAAAAGAGAAAAAGCGCAGTGGCAATATAATGATCACTGCAAGGATCGATATCTATCCTTCGGCAAATGCTTGCCATGAGAGCCAATACAAGAAGACATTTTTGGTCGGCAACATTGATGTGACCTCTCCACAGCAAGCTGTAATGGGCAGAATCTATAACATTGGTGATGATTTTGGCCATGTCGTGGATCGACAGCTGGCGCAAGAGTCTCGCAGCTTTGTTTCCGTTGGCACGACCAATTACGACATCGACAAACGTCGACCTGAGGTGATCAAGATGATCGCCCAAGATACTGGCGCGCAGTACATCATTGGTGGTGACATTACCGATTTAACCGCGACCATCGAATCCAAGCTTTTGAAAGACGACATCATCAATCGTCAGTTTGCGTTAGAGATGCAAGTCTTCGATGGTAAAACAGGACATCAGGTTTACAACCGTAGCTATCGTGAAGTGGCAAAGTGGCCATTTGCTAAGACCAGTGAAGTGGACACCCGCAGTGCTCGTTTCTGGGCATCAACCTACGGCAGTATGATGCTGCGTGTTAGCCGCAATATTATGTTGGACTTGGAATCTGAAGTGTCATGTAAGATCACGCTTCCAGAGGTGGCAGCGGTATTTGGTAACACGGTGACCATTGATTTAGGTCGAATGCATGGTGTTCAACAAGGTGACAAACTGCAACTGTGGCATACAGGTTCGTTTATCGACCAACGTGGCTTGCCACGTAATAAGGTATCTCAAAGCGATATCACACTGACGGTTTCTCGCGTTTATGAAAACGAAGCAGAACTGACGATCGACCAGCCAAGCCTTGCAGGAAGCATTCAAATTGGTGATGTGATGCAGAAAATCATGTAGTTAGCGACACGCCCGCCTCATAGTTTCTAATAAAGCCTTAGCACTTTTGTTAAGGCTTTATTTTTTTCATGGGTATTAGTTTCGGTTTTGCAGTATTTGGCGTAATCTTATTAATAACATAATCATCACTTAGCAAACTATGAGTCAGAATAATCTAATTGGTGCTACCGGTTACCGCTTTATCTCGAAAGGTAGAACCGCTTTTAAGATCCACATTCATACTCCCGAAGATACGGTGTTGCATCGTTCGGTCGGTTTTGTTCGTATGGGTGAAGACAAAGCACTGAAGAAAACCATTAAATTAAGAGATGAACTGGGCAGACAACTATGGGGCAAATTTTGGCCCAAAGTCCTCAAAGATCCCTACCTGATGACGCGCCTGCCTCATAGTCTAGAACCCAAAATTGTATTCAAACCAAATCCAACTCAGAGTGATCCCGAACACCGCGACGAATGCTACATCGCTAAGTGGCGTGTATTCTCAGAAAACGGCGACTACAAATACAAAACTAAGGTGTGTTCCATTAGAAAGCACGGCAGACTTGCCGCTTATAGCCAAACCAAACGCGCCCTGCTTGATGCCCACAAAGATGTGATTGATCTACTTGTCTTTATGGGACGATTAAACAGCATCGACCTGAAGTAGCCTAGAATGCCATTAGGTTGATTAGCTGTATTATTCAGATACAAAAACAGCCGCACATTGCGGCTGTTTTTATTTTTAGGCTAGGCATCTTGGCGCTTTAGCGTGTTGTTCACACACTAAATAGACCACCTAGCTTCGGCATATCTCAGCCAATGTTGTGAGTCTGCGCTTAGACTCTTTCACATAAGGGTTGGTTTGATCCCATGCGTAGCCCGCAAGAATTGAGCACACCATCTGCTTAATCTTTGGGTTTGGATCTTGATAGAAAATCACATCCTGCAAAGTACCTGAGTACCACCCCTCAACATACGTCCTAAAGGTGTTTACGCCCACCATCAACGGATCGGCATAATTGCGCTCCCAATCGACTTGTTCACCGTTAAGCTGCTTTTCAACACACTCAACCGCAAACTGCGCCGACTTCATAGCAATCGTCACGCCGGATGAAAATACCGGATCAAGGAACTCACCAGCATTGCCAAGCAACGCGTACTTATCCGTCGCCAGATGTTTTACATTGGCAGAATAGCCACCAATTTCACCCGCAGGGTTTGGATAATCGGCATTTGCTAGAATCTCGGCTAAGCCCGGCTCTTCCGCTGCTAGCTGTTTGATGGCAGCAATCTTGTCTTCTGAGTAGGATTCAAAGAACTTAGGCTCACCTACCACACCAAACGAAGAGACACCGTTGCTAAACGGGATCAACCAATACCAAACATCAGGGTTGGTTGGGTGCACTGAGATCAGGATTTTATTGCGGTCATATTCAAGGTCGGTATCAACCTCTGCAATATGATCGTTAATGTGCGTAAAAATAGCTTTGCGTGGGGGAAGTGATGACGGCTCTTCCAAGTTAAGCATTTTCGGTAGCACTCGGCCAAAACCACTGCCATCTAAAACGTATTGCGCTTCTAGCTGATAGCGTTCTCCACCCAACACTTGCACATCTAAAATGGTGCTGTCGTCGGTGAAATTAATGCCCATCAACTCATGTTGGTAATCAATGCTGACACCCTGCGACTCAGCCGTATCCGCCAAAACCTTATCAAAGGCACCTCGCTGAACCTGAAACGTGGTTCCTGGACCAGAAGAGAACTTGTCTTCAAAATTGAACGCCGTATAAACACCATTTTTGCGAAAGGCTGCGCCATCTTTGTATTGGAAGTTGCCGTGGATTACTGCGTCAGTCATCCCAGCCTGTTCAATCACTTCCATACAAGCGGGTAATAGGCTTTCACCAATAGAAAAGCGAGGGAATACGCTCTTTTCAATCACTCGAACATCGATGCCTTTTTTATGAAGCAAAGACGCTGCAATTGAACCTGACGGCCCAGCTCCGATGATCACCACTTGAGTTGATAGTTTTTTCATTATTTAAGCCATGTTTGTTATTTTTATTGCGCGCCAGCTTTCAATTCAAGAAGCGTGTGACCAAGACCGATATCGTCGGTACGAGTTACCACTTCAAAGCCCGCTTCTTCAACGATCTCTAAGAAATCTTCACTGCGGTAAAAACGGCTGTTGCCATTTGCCAAGCAGGTAAAGTAGAGAGACGTCGCGTTTAAGCTATAAGAAGCCGCATCGTATTTCTGTGCATCCCAAAACAGTTCAAGGATATAGACAGTCGCGTCTTCTGACATATGAGAGCGAACACGCTTTAATATACTCAGAATCTCCATTGGCGAGAAGCAATCAAGGAACTGACTCATCCACCAAACATCCGCGCCCGTTGGCAGCGCTTGCTGTTTATCGAGCATGTTGGCCGGGAATGGCGTTACTCGATCTTGATGACCGTGCTGCGTTGCGTTTGCCATTGCCATTTCTAGCTGCTGTGGCAAATCAACAATCGTCACCTCAACGTCCGCATCATGGTTGCAACACTGCATCGCCCACTTGCCTGTATTGCCGCCAATATCCACCAGCGATTTAGGTTTCTTGCTGAAGACTTTTTCAAGTAATACTGGGAACGAGCGATCAGAATAGAAGTGATCGAACTTGAACCAACTCTCTTTGGCTTTTTCTGGCAATTGAGACAAGCCTTGGTAAATGGTTTCCCAATCTCCAAGCTCTTTCAAGCCAGCAGGAGTGCCCTCTTCAATCGCTTCGGTTAGATGCATCATCGCGGCGTAACAAACATCAGCCGTGAAATCCATGTTTGCGTTAGTCATGCCATCGTGCAGAAGGTAGAAGCCAAGGTTGGCCATTTTGTAGTTAGGTTTGTCCCAAGTAACAATATGCGCACTTAACGCCATATCGAGCAGAACTTTCACGCCGTACTCAGAAACTCCGGTTGATTCAGAGATGCATCTTGCTGGCAAACCCTCGTTGCCAGCGTTATCTAACGCTTTCAAGATGCCTAAATCACGAAGTGTACGAGCAGTATGAAAAACAATAGGAGCGAAAGACAATTTCTGCGCTTCTGTTTTTGCTTCTAATGCGTTGAATGGATCTAATTTATATTCCGACACGAAAAACCTAACTTTAAATAATAGAGAGTTACTCAGCTGCCATTTGTGCAAGCTTACGTTTAATATCAACGTTTAAGTTATTAACCCAACGGTTGTAATTACGGTGTATTTCACCATCGTCGTACTTCAAATTCTCTGACTCAACGTAAAGAATAGAGTAAAACTTATTACTATAAGGAATTTCAACCACAGCGTGGTGCGAACGAACATACAGCTCAGCACGTATCAAGCCAGGCTTTATTTCTGAAACCAACCAGCCTCGATTTTCAGCCGATTCATAAATAGCTGATTTAACCTGTTTACTTTGAAGATTCAGTGCAACTGGAGTATCCTCAACATTCATTACAGGTTGGACGCGTCCACATCCTGCAAGAACGAATATGAATAACATTGAAACCGCTATTTTTAGTAATTTCATTTAAATTCCTTATCTGTGTTTATTTATAAGCGCGCATAGTATTTAGTTAGACCCAAAGCAAATCAATACTCTATGTCAAATCAATCCCAATTAATGTCGTTTAATATTGAGAAATGGTCTGCAAATTCGGCTGGTCTCAATTCTGTTACCCAATGGCAAGCGTGGAGCACTAATTTAGATTGGCCACAAGATGGCTCAACTGAATTTAAAGCTATCCCTCCAATGATGCGCCGTCGAATGAGTGTGCAAAGCAAACTTGCCGTCCAAACCGCGTTAACCCTATTAAAAGACACCTCGATTGATTATCTGGTTTTTGCTAGCCGACATGGTGAGCTGCACCGAACCGCCACTTTGATTCAGTCGATATTAGAAGGTGACGATGCCTCGCCGATGGCGTTCTCGCAGTCGGTACATAATACCGCAGCCGGGCTAACCACCATTGCCGCCAAAGCGCCGATTCCACTGACTTCAATCGCCGCAGGGCAAGATACTTTCCATAACGCTCTGATTGAAGCTTATCTTTACCTTCATCAGTATCCGTCACATCGTGTACTCGTCATTGACTTCGACCAGCCTTTGCCTGAGCTTTACCAAGAATACGAAACACAACACTATGCTGATTACGCTCTGGGCTTCGTACTCACCGCTGGCAGTGAATACTCTATTGCTAGAGCAGTAGAAGCCAACCAAGCACCTTCCGAATTACCGCAAGGGCTACAAACGCTCCAACATATCTTATTGGGTACAAATAAGTGGGCTATTGCTGGCAAGCACCAAACTTGGTCGTGGGTAAAGAACACCGAGACAGGTCCACAGTCATGAGCAAAGTAGACCAATATTGGCGAGTGTTCGCGACAGGGCTGTGCTTTACCATCTTTGGTTTTGGTGGCTTAGTATTGAGCTTCTTAATCTTACCCACTATCGCGCTAACGACTCCCAATACCATTAAAAGAGAGCTTAAAGCACAGCGATTGATTCGCTTCTCATTCAACGCCTTTTGCCAAATCATGAAGTTCACCGGCGCGATTGATTACCGAATTGATGGCGCGGATCTATTACGTGAAGATCGTAACTGCATCATCGTCGCTAATCACCCTAGCTTGATCGACTATGTGCTGATCGCTTCTCAACTTCCTCAATGTGATTGCCTCGTTAAGGCCGCTATTTGGGAAAACCCTTTCATGAAAAGGATTGTCAAAGCGGCGGGTTATATACCGAACCAAGCCCCTGACGATCTTTTAGAGCGCTGTGAAGAACGTTTCTCACGTGGCAATGTGCTGCTGGTTTTTCCCGAAGGAACTCGCACAACGCCCGGAATTGAACCATCCTTACAACGTGGGGCGGCGCAAATCGCCACTCGAACACAAACCGATTTACGCGTGATTCATATTACGGTTTCTCCGACATTCTTAACGAAAGAGAAAAAATGGTATCAAGTTCCTGCGACGAAACCCTTTTTTCATATCGCGGTGAAAGGTAAAATAGAAGTCGCACCATTTATTGAGCATTCAAATAACTTAACTTCGGCAGCAAGGCGCCTTAATCATCACCTTGCACACTCTATTTTCCCTTCCGAAGAAAGCATTTAGCTCATCAATAAAGCAACTGGCGATATCAGCATTTCGAAAATACATCGCATAATGTAGAATCGCCCCCTTAAAGCAGCATTCAGATAAAGCATTAAGTAGGCCAAAGTGGAAACATTACACAACGAACTGAAACAACTGATCATCGACGCATTGAACCTTGAAGACATGAATATTGATGAGATTGAAACGGAAGCTCCACTATTTGGTGATGGACTTGGATTAGACTCTATTGATGCGCTAGAGCTTGGTCTTGCTATCAAGAAGAAGTACAACATTGTTATCGATGCCGACGATTCAAACACTCGCCAGCACTTTGCATCCGTTGAAAACCTAGCAAACTACATCTCATCTCAAACGAACAACTAGACAGATCTTTATGACACAAGCTAACCAACAAGAAGTATACAACCAGGTTAAAGATGCGCTGATTGAGCTGTTCGAGCTTGATGCTGAAGATATCACGCCTGAAGCACACCTTTATCTTGATCTAGACCTAGACAGCATTGATGCGGTTGATTTGGTCGTTCACCTACAGAACGTAACAGGTAAGAAGATCAAACCTGAAGAGTTCAAAGCAGTACGCACCGTTAATGACGTTGTAGAGTCTGTGGTTGAACTATTGAAGGACGCATAATGCGTCCTCTGCTGACTTTACTGTCGGCAATCATACTTTTCACTTATCCAATAGCGGTTTACTTTGGACTCAACAAGTTTGGCCTACAAACCGTTGGTATCGTCTTGGCCGTTATCTTTGCTGTCCGTATTTTTACTGGCGGTCAGGCTAAAATCAAAGAGCTAAAACACCTAGCTTGGATCAGTGGTAGTGCCGGTATTGTTCTGCTGGCATTAGGATTAACCTTCAAGCAGCATGGCTGGTTAACCTATTACCCCGTCATCGTTAACGTTTGTATGTTGGTTGTGTTCGCTTCAAGCCTTTGGCAACCGCAAACGATTATCGAGCGTCTTGCTCGACTCCAAGAGCCTGAACTTCCGCAAAGTGGCGTTGATTACACACGAAAAGTCACCAAAGTTTGGTGCTTGTTCTTTGTTATCAATGGCTCTATTGCCCTTTACACCTGCTTCCAACCTCTTGAGATATGGACCCTATACAATGGCTTACTCAGCTATTTATTCGCAGGGTTACTCTTTGCAGGAGAGTGGATAGTAAGACAGCGCATTCGTCAGAGTTAAATTGTTATGACACAAACCGTATCTTACATCTCGTTATCTGAGCTTCTCAGTCAAACAAGATCCCCTGAATCGATTGTCTGCTTTGACGACAATAGCGAGATTACGTGGCAAACATTTAACGCCGACTTATCTCAACTCGTGCACCTTTTATGTTCATCCCCTTTTCAACGAGTTGCGATTTGCACCCAAGACAGCTACCTATTTTCGGTGGCCTTTTTAGCGTGTGCAGTCAGCCACAAACACATCATATTGCCCGGTAACTATCAACCTTGTGCGCTTGCCGAGCTAAGTGAACATTTTGACTGTCTGCTAGTTGATGACTCGATTGGTGAAGTTGAGGTTAGTGACGTTCTCAATATCCAAAACTTATTGGACTCAAGCACCTCGTCAAAACAACCTCTAATCGATAATCTTGCGACCATTGATTTGGCTGAAATCCATTTGACCTTGTTTACGTCAGGTTCAAGCGGCACACCCAAGGCAATCAGTAAAACATTAGAACACCTTGATATTGAAACGGCTCAGCTAGATAAGAACTGGGGCGAGTTAATCAACGGTAATCAAGTTCACAGCACAGTTTCGCACCAACATATTTATGGTTTGTTATTTCGAATCTTATGGCCTCTATGCTCTGCTGTTCCATTTGCTCGAAACAACCTTGAGTACCCAGAACAGATCTTGTCTCACGCCAATAAAAACTGTGTGCTGATCAGCAGCCCTGCTCTGCTCAAACGATTAAAGCACGAAACAAAATCGGCACAGCTTGCTGGTGTGTTCTCTTCTGGTGGCCCATTGCCAACCGAATCGGCTCACCAATCGCGTAGCCTGCTTGGTCATTTACCAATCGAGGTCTTTGGCAGCACAGAAACCGGCGGCATCGCTTTTCGTCAGCAAGAGAGCGCTCAAACACCTTGGCAACTTTTTGACTGTATTGAGGCTAGTCTCAACAGTGAGAATTGCATTAAGTTATTGTCGCCGTACATCGACAAAAACATCTGGTATCAAACCGCCGATGAGTGCGAAATGGTCTCGGATAATCAATTCATATTGAAAGGCCGAACCGACCGAGTGATCAAGATAGAAGAAAAACGAGTATCACTGGTTGAAGTCGAAAAGCGACTAGAGCAACTGCCTTGGATAAGTGAATGCGTGGTGATTCCATTTGAAGAGCCTGAACGCTTAATCTTGGCGTCGGTTTTGGTATTATCAGACGAAGGCCAAGCGACACTCGCTAGCATGAGCAGAGGCAAGTTCTGGTTGATGCTGCGTTCAGAACTCAGAAAATGGTTAGAGCCAATCGCCATCCCGAGAAAGTATCGTGTGGTTGATGAGATTCCTCTCAACAGCCAAGGTAAGCGATTAACTTCTCAAATCGAGCAACTCGTAAAATCATAGAAATCGCTTATCGTGTTTTACACTGAGTTTATCTTTTTATATTTTTGTCAGAACACCCATTTTCAGCCCAAGGATTCTAAGCACACGCTATGGATAAGAGAAAGCCAAACATCATTGCTGTTGACACTGCAGAGAATGAATCGACCCTGACACTCCATGTTACCGGAGACATCACCGATTTTAAGGGGCACTTCAAGAGCTTCCCTATTCTTCCGGGTGTTACACAGATTGATTGGGCGCTTTACTATGCAGTCCAAGAGCTTAATGTCCCTGGTTGCTTTAAAGGCATGGAGGTCATCAAATTCCAAGAGCCTATCCTGCCCGACTCGACCATTCAGCTATCACTCAAGTGGGACGCCGACAAAGATAAGTTAAACTTCAGCTACACCTCGAACAACGGCGAACAAACTCACTCTTCAGGCAAAATGAAGCTGGGAGAGAAAAGTGAATAGCACTCCAGTCGAGGCTAATTCTCAACACCAAACCAAAGAAAGCAGCTACAACGCCTGCTTCCTGATTCCGTGCTTTAACCATGGCGCAACCATGCCCGCGGTGGTCTCATCACTTCTTAATTTCGAACTTCCGATCATTATTGTTGATGATGGCAGTGAACTCGAGACCAAACAGTTTCTGACTCCCCTTGCCGATAGTCCAAGCGTGACTTTGGTGACGCTTGAACAGAACCAAGGCAAAGGTGGCGCAGTAAAGGCTGGTATCAAGCGAGCACAAGAGCTCGGCTTTAGTCATGCCATCCAGATTGATGCTGACGGCCAACACGACCTTGAAGCACTACCCGCATTAATCCAAGCTTCGCAAAATAAACCTCAGCGCTTGATATCAGGTCAGCCTGTTTATGACGAGAGCGTGCCCAAGGCAAGGCTCTACGGGCGCTACGCGACACACATTTGGGTATGGATAGAAACCCTATCTCTATCAATTAAAGACAGCATGTGTGGCTTTAGAGCGTATCCAATCGATAAGACGCAAACCGTATTGAATAAATACGATGTCGGTTCGAGAATGGACTTCGATATCGAGATTCTGGTTCGACTGTATTGGGAAGGCTGCGACATCGACTTCGTTGAAACTCGCGTTATCTACCCTGAAAACGGCATCTCTCATTTCGATGCGCTGTGGGACAACGTAAAAATCAGCTGGATGCACACGCGATTGTTCTTTGGCATGTTGCCAAGAGCACCAAAGCTGATTGCTCGCCATTTCAAATCAACGTCTGCTGAAGATGGTCAAAACCAAGATTCCCGGGCTGGATCAAACAACAACGAGTCAGAACAGCCTCATTGGTCCCGTACTCAAGAACGCGGTACCGTACTTGGCATCAAGCTGTTACTAGCCATTTACACCCTGTTAGGTCGCGGTGTATTCAACCTGATTTTGCGTGGTGTGATGCGTTACTACCACCTAACGGGCAAGCGCGCGCGAAACGCTTCTGAACAATACTTATTTCAATTGAAAGCCTATGCGGAACAGCAAAATATCGAGTTACCCACCGAGCTAACCAGCTATAACCATCTGCTTTCGTTTGGCCATACCATGTTAGATAAACTGGCGGCATGGAAAGGTGATTTCTCGGCAGATAACCTGACGATTCATGGCCAAGACCAATTCGAGAGCATGGTTGCAAATAAGCAAGGTGTGCTAATCCTTGGATCTCACCTTGGTAATATTGAACTATGCCGAGCTTTGGGTCGCAGACACTCGAACATCAAAATCAATGCTCTGGTTTTTACAGAACACGCCGAACGTTTTAATTCGGTGATGAAAGCGGTTAACCCGCAGTCTGATTTAAACCTGATTCAGGTAACTTCAATGGGGCCTGATACCGCTATCTTGTTGCAACAGAAGTTGGAGCAAGGCGAGTGGATTGTGATTGTTGGCGATAGAACCTCCACCAGCAAAGAGAGTCGCTCGGTATGGGCTGAGTTCTTGGGTAAGGAAGCGCCCTTCCCTCAAGGGCCATTTATGTTAGCTTCGGTTCTCAAAGCGCCAGTATTTCTATTATTTGGGTTACGTGACGATTCACAATCCAAGCCGCATTTTAATGTCTATTTCGAGCATTTTAGCGACAAGATAGAACTACCAAGAAAGACTCGCGAACAATCTTTACAGCAAGTCGTGCAGAAATACGCAGACCGACTTCAGCACTACACACTGAAAGCACCGCTTCAGTGGTACAACTTTTTTAATTTTTGGACATTGAGCAAGCACCATGACGAAAAAGAATCCAAATAGCATCACCTTTGGTGCCGAACGCCTCACGATTGATGATGTTGTCGCTATCTCACAAGGCGCAAAAGCCTCGATGAACTCAAGTGAAGCATTCACATCTAAGATCGACCGTGGTGTCGCTTTCTTAGAACGCCTACTAAAAGAAGAAGGCGTAATTTATGGTGTAACAACGGGCTACGGTGATTCATGTACCGTTGCGATTCCATCAAACCTTGTTGATGAATTACCACTGCATCTAACACGCTTCCACGGTTGTGGCTTAGGTGAAATACTGTCTCACGAACAAGCTCGCGCAGTCCTTGCAACACGTCTGTGCTCGCTGTCACAAGGTGTTTCTGGTGTTACTCATGATTTGCTCAACCAAATCGTTACTCTGATTAACCAAGACATATCACCGCGTATTCCTCAAGAAGGCTCTGTCGGTGCCAGTGGCGACTTAACGCCTCTCTCTTACTTGGCTGCAGCCCTAATCGGCGAGCGCGATGTTATTTACAAAGGCGAAGTTCGCCCAACCAGTGACGTCTACAAAGAATTAGGCATTAGCCCTATCAAGCTTAAGCCAAAAGAAGGCTTGGCATTAATGAATGGCACGTCAGTAATGACGGCTTTGGCTTGTATCGCCTACAAGCGTGCGGAATACCTAGCTCAGCTATCAACTAAGATCACCGCAATGGTATCTGTGGGTATGCACGGCAATGATTTTCACTTCGATGAAGCGCTGTTTGCAGTGAAGCCTCATCCGGGTCAACAGCAAGTTGCTGCATGGCTACGTGATGACTTACAAGCGGATCGCCCGCCACGCAACAGTGATCGCCTACAAGATCGTTACTCTCTGCGTTGTGCTCCACATGTGATTGGTGTGGTTCAAGACTCACTACCTTGGCTACGCCAAATGATTGAGAACGAGCTAAACAGTGCTAACGATAACCCAATTATCGATGGCGACAATGAGCGCGTACTACACGGTGGACACTTCTACGGTGGCCATATCGCAATGGCAATGGATACACTAAAAACAGCGGTAGCCAACCTTGCAGACCTGCTTGATCGCCAAATGGCGCAGTTGATGGATTACAAGTTCAACAACGGCTTACCATTTAACCTAACGGGCGCTGAAGGCGAACGTAAACCGATTAACCACGGCTTTAAAGCAGTACAGATTGGCGTTTCAGCTTGGACAGCAGAGGCATTGAAACACACTATGCCAGCAAGCGTGTTCTCTCGTTCAACAGAGTGTCACAACCAAGACAAAGTCAGCATGGGCACCATTGCGGCTCGCGACTGCTTACGTGTTCTTGAACTGACAGAACAAGTTGCGGCTGCGTCACTACTTGCTGGTACACAAGCACTTGAGCTTCGTAAACGCCACAATGAGCTTGATGAGCACCACATGAGTGAGAACCTAAAGCATATTCGCGACGAAGTGCTTAAAGAGTTTGAATTTATCGTTGAAGATCGACCACTTGAAGGCGATCTACGTCACTTCATTGCTCGTATTCAAAGTCAGCACTGGTCACTTTACTCATAAAGTAGCTAACTTCATAAAGTAGCCACCCTTTACGCAATATTGTTGAGAGCGATTTATGTCTGAAATTATTCATCCATTACAATCTGAGGTGACGCTTATCACCTCATTCCAAGATGCCGATCCGATGGGCGTGATCTATCACGGCAACTACTTCCGATTTTTTGAAGAAGTTAGGTGCATCATGATGGATAAGATTGAGTACAACTACCATGAGATGAAGGATTCAGGCTACATGTGGCCGATCATCGACACGCGTGTAAAGTACGTTAAGGCGATACCGTTTAATCACAAGATTAAGGTCACGGCGAAGCTCACCGAGTGGGAAAACCGCCTGCGCGTCGATTATGAAATTCATGATGCCCTAACCGGTGCTCGTATGACGCGCGCCCACACCATGCAGGTTGCAGTGACTATTGAAGAGCAAGAGATGTGCTTCGCTTCGCCGAAAGTGTTTACCGATAAAGTCGAGCACTGGCATCAATTTGGCTGCTTATCCCAATCAACTGAGCAGCAGCCAAGCGACCAACAATCCGGCCCATCTCAAGTACCTAACACACAGCAGGTGAAACATGAATCTGTTTAAGCGCGGACGTAAGCAAATCAGCATCGCACTACTAGGTCTTGCCTCTGTGATGGCGAGTAGCTTTATTATTGCTAACGAGAATTCAGCAACCGTCGGCTCTATTTCAGATCTGCAAACAGTATTAAGCGCAAACAACATAGTGCGTGGTGAGTTCACTCAAACGCGCAACATGGAAATGTTCGCCCAACCTCTAACATCACAAGGTACTTTCCTGTTAGATAAGTCGAACGGTTTGCTTTGGACACAAGCTACCCCCTTTCCTGTGAGCTTGGTGCTCACAGATAACAAACTGAGCCAAAGGTTTGCCGATCAACCCGCTAAAATCATTACCGATAAAGAAAACCCAATGGCGTTTTATTTCAGCCATATCTTCTTATCGGTGTTTCATGGGGACACGCAAAAACTTCAGGAACAGTTCGCACTCGATTTTGAGCCAGCAACTGTCACAAGCTCTGATGAAAATACAGAGAATAAGTCTTGGACACTGACTCTAAAGCCTAAAAGTGCACCGATGAACGCGGTATTTGAAGCCATTACGCTGCAAGGTAAAAATGATATTGAACGCATTGAATTGAGAGAGATTCGTGGAGACAGCACGGTGATCGAATTTAGTCAGTTAAGCCATCTACCGGAAGTATTATCAGATGCTGAAGCGCAACAATTCCAACTCTAGTCTTGCCCTTGTTTGGCTTGTTGTCGTCATGCTATTTAGCGGATTGTTGATAAAACAATTCGCTTTTTCTTCGTCGGTACCGATTGAAAGCAACATCCTAAAGTTACTGCCAGAAAACCAGCAAGATCCAATGGTAGAGCAAGCCTTTCAGCAGATATCCAGCTCGATGAGCGAGCAAGTGGTGTTTATCATCAGCGCCCCAGACATCGAACAAGCCATGGTTGCGACCGACGCTTTTGAAAAAGCTCTCAACCAAAGAGCCTTTTCAAGTCAGCCAACTCTGTTTCAGCAAGTTCAAGGCAAAATCAGCGCCAGCACCCAAAGCCAATGGAGCGATTTCTACTTTCGCCACCGAGCTCAACTGCTGACCCAACAACAAAAAGAGACGCTGACCCACTCTCCTGATTCGCGAGCTCAATACGTCATTCAGTCTCTGTACAATCCGTTCTCAGGCGTCACTGCAGCCGAACTGTCGATGGATCCATTTCTACTATTTCGCGACTACATCAGTGCTGTTGGCGTTCAATCAAGTAACTTTGTTCTGAAAGAGGGATACCTCACCGCTCAATCTAATGACCAAACTCATATTTTGGTGACCGCTACACTGGCTGGCTCGCCTTATAGCTTGGCGATTCAAGAACAACTTCCCGATCTTGATTCAATTGAGCGCGAAGTCGAAAAGCAGTTTGGCGTCAAAGTGCAGCATACCGGTGTGGTGTTCTACGCCAATTACGGTACCGAAAGTGCGAAATCAGAAATCAGTACCATTGGTTTGGGCTCTTTGGCAGGTGTTATTTTATTGGTGTGGTTGACGTTTCGGAGTGCGCTACCACTTGCATTATCTTTGCTATCAATCAGTACTGGGTTATTGGTTGCGCTGGCAAGCACCGTCGCTATCTTCGGTAAAGTTCATCTGTTTAGTTTGGTGTTCGGTGCTAGCTTGATTGGCGTGTCCATCGATTACTCCTTTCACTACCTGACTGACCGCTTGGCAGCTGGAAGTAAATGGCAAAGTGACAAAGGCTTGAAGCACATTCTCATTGCGATCACCTTGGGTCTTATTACCAGTTTGATTGGCTACTTAGGTTTGCTGGTCGCGCCTTTCCCGGGATTGCAGCAACTTGCTCTGTTTTCGTCGATTGGACTGATCGCAGCTTACGCCAGCGTGGTGTGTTGGTATCCAGTTTTAGCGGCAAAACCGAGCCAAGAGCGACCTCTTCCCCTGTCGAAACTTTGGCATACTTGGTTAAGCCTCTGGAGCAACCAAAAATTTAAAATTGGCTTACCGTTAACTGTGACTGTCTTGAGCCTGATGTCACTCAGTCAAATTCGTTACGACGACGATATTCGCCAACTTCAGGCGATGCCAGAGCAACTCAAACAGCAAGAGCAAGCCATTACTGAAATCTCAGGATTAGGCAGTGGGCAAAATATGCTTTTGGTGACTGCCAACAGCGACCAAAAGCTACTCAAAAAACTGGCAGAAATCACCACAAGCTTAGATTCTCTAGTCGATAGCCAAGCTATCTCAGGGTATCGCAGCATCAATCAACAGTTGCTAAGCGAACAAGAGCAACATGATAACTATCAATTGGTTGAACAACTTTATAGCCAGCAAAGCCATATCTTACAGAACACTCTTGGTTGGCCTAGCTTTCCAGAGCTACCTAAGTTCGAACCCATCACGGTATCCGGATTTTTAGATTCACCGGTGTCAGAACCCGTTCGACCACTTTGGTTAAAACCTATCGACGGTCAAGCAGCGTCAGTCATTTTGATCAAAGACGTCACAAACTCAGAACTGTTCTCTCAATGGCTCGATTCAGGCTTTGCTCAACAGCAAGGTGTTAAATACCTCAATAAAGCCGATGAAATCTCTGCTCTCTTTGCGGAATACAGAGTCAAAATCACCGAGTTATTATTGATAGCGTTAGCCGCTATTGGAATGGTGTTAGGTTGGCGTTACGGTGTGAAGCAAAGCCTATTAATGCTGTTGCCTTCATTGATTGCCGGAGTGGCGGGATTAGCGGTCACGGGTATTTTAGGCTCAACACTAAACCTATTTAATTTGCTTGGCTTGATTCTGATTTTAGGGATTGGTATCGACTACACCCTGTTCTTCGCTGAGCAGAAGAAATCACTAAGTACCTTATTGGCGATTACCTTGTCAGGCCTCACGACATTGCTGTCATTCGGCTTACTGTCACTGAGCCAGACCCATGCCATTCATAGCTTTGGAGTAACCGTTCTGACAGGCATCTTTGTCGCGTGGCTACTTTCTCCGCTCGCGATCAACAGTGGTAAAAGCGCAGAACGACCAACCTCTCGAGAGGCTTTTAGATGAATAAGACGTTAAAGGTAACCTTCGCTACACTAGTGGGTATTCTACTCACTGCCTGCTCGATGGTCGCTCAGCAGCCGAGTGGTGCCAGTGTATCTATCGACAATGACACCGAGCTCGCACTACCAATGCCTGCTGAACTGGGATACTCCCTCACGGCCAGTCAGCTGATTAGCGCTACGTGGGAAAATGATACACAGCAACTGCCTGTTCAAGTCGAGGTCACAGCGGATAAAGTGGTTTTAGCTGGGTTCTCCTCATGGGGTACTCGCATTCTATCGCTGCAATACCAGAATCAAGTGATCGACACACAAGTTCTATCTGGCCTTGGCGCGACTTTACCGCAACCCGAACAGGTGCTTTTTAATTTAATGCTGACCTTATGGCCAGCAAACGCATGGGCGCAACCTTTACAGAGCATAGGTTGGCACCTAGTCGATACCGACACAACAAGAACCGTTTTTGACGACAACCAACAAGCCATCATTAGTATTGAATACCAAGCAAAAGTCGGCGAACCAAAGACATCTGGAGAGATTGTTTTCAAGCATCTAATCCAAGGCTACACCATCACCATACAAACGTTGTACTCAACGATTGTCGACAACCCAATTAAGAGTTGAACACTATGCCTATTTACATCCAAGACTGTGGTTTCCACTCAGCGCTAGGTTCAGAGATTGCGGACATTCATGGCTGCCTGAAAGACGAACGTGAATCAAATATGGTCGAAGTAAATGATATGCTGAACGATGGTAAACATACTGTCGTTGGTCAGATCGCGGGTGAACTGCCAGCGATTCCTTCAGATCTTACGCAATACGCCACTCGCAACAATCAACTGGCGTTATCAGCTCTAAATCAAATCCAAGACTCTATCGAACAAGCAAAATCTCAGTTTGGCGCAGATAGAATTGCAGTGGTTATCGGCACCAGTACTTCGGGAATTTCGGACGGTGAGGCCGCTTTTAAGCACAAACTCGACCAAGGTTCTTTTCCCGAACATTATCACTACTCAAAACAAGAGCTAGGGAACACCTCTGACTTTGTTAGTCAATACTGCTCATTAACCGGGCCAAGCTATGCGATCTCGACAGCTTGCTCATCCAGTGGTCGTGTGTTTCTCACTGCGCAACGTTTGCTAGATTCAGGCATGGCTGATGCTGTGTTAGTCGGTGGTGTGGACACCTTATGTAAGCTGACACTCAACGGTTTTCATGGCCTGGAAGCACTCTCAACGACACATTGTAAGCCGTTTAGTGCAACCCGAGATGGTATCAACATCGGCGAAGCGGCGGCATTTATGTTGCTCAGCAAAACAAAACTAGCCGGTTTAAATACAGCGCAAGACACATCAAACATTGCCTTATTAGGCTGTGGTGACAGCTCTGACGCACACCATATTTCAGCGCCCCACCCTGAAGGCAACGGAGCAGAACAAGCGATGAAAAAAGCGTTATATTCTGCACAGTTACAAGCAGAAGACATCGGTTATATCAATGCCCATGGCACAGCAACGCCACTCAATGATTCAATGGAAAGCAAAGCCATCCATCGTATTTTTGCAAACAAGGTTCCCGTTAGCTCAACCAAGCCGCTTACCGGGCATACTCTAGGAACAGCAAGTGCGATTGAGGCGGCAATTGCATGGCATATTTTAAAATATGACTTACCGCTTCCCTTACAAAAATGTCAGGATAAAGCTGAAGATATTGAGATTGATTTGGTAAACTGTACCCAGAAACTTAAAGTAAAGAACATCTTAAGCAACTCGTTTGCTTTTGGTGGTAACAACATTAGCCTGATTTTTGGTGTAGTAAATGACTGATATCCCTTCTGTAGACCAACTCCTCCCTCACGATGATCCGATGATATTAATCGATCGTGCTATCAGCGTAGAGGCGTTGTCGATCCACTGCCAGGTCGATATTGGTGACCATAACCTGTTCTTTGACGCCGAATCTCAAACCATGCCCGCGTATGTGGGTATCGAATTTATGGCGCAGTCTGTTGCTGCTTGGTCTGGATACCATGCACTGAAAAACGGCATCACTCCCCCAATCGGTTTCTTACTCGGTTCTCGCCGTTACAAGTCACTGTGTGATGAATTTACTCAAGGTCAGACCCTTGATATCTACGCCGAGCAACTGATGGAAGACAGTGGCATGGCCGTGTTTACCGCTAGAGTCGAAGACCAAGGCGAGTTAGTGGCTCAATGCCAACTCAATGTCTACGTGCCGACCGAACAAAAATTACAAGAAATGAAAACTAGGAGCCCATCATGAGCCGTCAGGTTTTAGTCACTGGTGCCAGTAAAGGCATTGGTAAAGCGATCGCTATTCAACTCGCGAAAGACGGATTTGAAATCGCCGTTCATTACATGGGTGACAAGCAAGGTGCTGAAGAGACGCTGCAGTCGATCACTGAACAGGGTGGCGCAGGTCGTCTTATCCAATTTGATATCAGCAACCGCGGCGAGTGTCGCGAAAAGCTTGAGTCTGATATCGCTGAACATGGCGCTTACTATGGTGTTGTGAACAACGCCGGCATTACTCGTGACACCGCATTTCCAGCGATGACAGAAGAAGAGTGGGACGGCGTTATTCATACCAACCTCGACAGCTTCTACAATGTGCTCCACCCGTGTGTCATGCCAATGGTTCAAAAACGCAAAGGCGGTCGCATCGTTACTCTGGCTTCTGTATCGGGCATCATGGGTAACCGCGGTCAAACCAACTATGCAGCGGCAAAAGCGGGCGTGATTGGCGCAACTAAGTCTCTGGCTTTAGAACTCGCGAAACGCAAGATCACGGTAAACTGTGTCGCTCCAGGCTTAATTGATACCGGCATGGTTGACGAGCACGTGAAAGATCATGCGCTTCCTCAAGTACCACTGCGCCGCATGGGTGAACCAGAAGAAGTGGCAGGCCTAGTCAGCTACCTTATGTCTGACATTGCAGGCTACGTGACTCGCCAAGTGATTTCGGTTAATGGAGGCTTAGTATGACCCGCCGCGTTGTTGTAACTGGCATGTCTGGTGTTACTGCCTTTGGTAATGACTGGCAGCAGATCGAACCGAAACTAAAAGCCTGTGAAAATGCAACTCAATACATGCCAAGCTTTGAGCAGTATGATGGTCTCAACACTAAGCTTGCTGCGCCTATTGATGACTTCCAATTGCCAAAACACTACAAGCGTAAACAAGTGCGTGGCATGGGACGAGTATCCCGCCTAGCCACCGTTGCGACAGAAAATGCATTAGAGCAAGCAGGGCTGATCGGCCACGATATTTTAACCAATGGTGAAACCGGCATTGCTTACGGTTCTTCAACCGGCAGTACTGATGCCGTTGGTGCGTTTGGCGTGATGCTTAACGAGAAATCGACACGAGCAATCACAGCAACCACCTATGTTCAAATGATGCCACACACCGCCGCGGTCAACGTGGGTCTGTTCTTCGGCCTGCGCGGCCGCGTGATTCCCACCAGCAGTGCGTGTACTTCAGGAAGCCAAGCGATTGGTTATGCCTATGAAGCGATTAAGCACGGCTACCAAACCGTGATGGTTGCCGGTGGTGGTGAAGAGCTATGCCCAACTGAGTCTGCCGTTTTCGATACCCTTTTTGCTACCAGTTTAAAAAACGACACACCCAAGAAATCTCCTAGCCCTTACGACAGTGGGCGCGATGGCCTTGTTATCGGTGAAGGCGCTGGCACGCTTGTTCTTGAAGAGTATGAACATGCCGTGGCTCGTGGTGCGAAGATCTACGCTGAGATCATTGGTTTTGCCAGCAACTGCGATGCTGCTCATGTGACCCAACCTCAAATGGAAACCATGCAAATCTGTATGGAAAAAGCACTGAAAGATGCGCAACTTCCGGCTGAAAAGATTGGCTATGTATCTGCGCACGGAACGGCGACTGAAAAAGGCGATATTGCGGAAAGTAATGCGACCGCGAACATTTTTGGTGAAGTGCCAATCAGCTCATTGAAAAGCTACTTTGGTCATACGCTTGGCGCGTGTGGTGCGATTGAAGCTTGGTTAAGTCTAGAGATGATGCATTCAGGTTGGTTCAGCCCAACATTGAATCTTGAGAATATCGACGAACAGTGCGGCAAGCTCGATTACATCACAGGCTCTGGTCGCGAATTGGACGTTGAATATCTGATGAGCAACAACTTCGCTTTTGGCGGAATCAACACCTCAATCATCTTCAAAAAAATCTAGGATAGATAATGAAAAACTGGTTAGTTGCTGCTGTTGTCGTTTTACTCGCAGGTTGTAGTGCTCCGAAATATTCAGGAAACGCACTACCAGAAGCAAATACAATCGAACAAGTAACGATTGTTGAAGACGAGAAAACTCGCACTGTTTTCCTCGATTCCATGCTCGACTGGTGCCTGAATAATCAGGTCAAATGTAAAGTCGTTGCCGACGGCTCAGAACATAATCCAGAGGACATCACGCTGGATTATGTCTCTCGTTGGAGTTGGGATTTCAGAACATTTGTGGCTGACGCAAAGATCTCTGCTTATCAGGATCAACAGCGCGTAGGCAATGTCGAATTCAAAGCGCCAAACAACGGAAACTTTTCTAAGTTTGGTGACGATATGGAACGCATCAAAGCGATGATGGATATCTTGTTCGATAAGAAAACAGCCGCGCAAGCAACTCAAATGATTGCCGACGACAAGCTTTAACGAAGTTATTCAGATAGTAAAACTCGAGACAAATAAAAAGGGTCAGTAACCAAGTTACTGACCCTTTTTAAATTCTAGCAATCGCTCAATTAAGCGTTAGCTTCGCGCTCAGCGATGAACTCAAGAGCCATCTTGATGCGAGCGATTACGCGCTCTTTACCAACAAGCTCCATCACTGCATCAACAGAAGGAGACTGACCGCCGCCTGTTACTGCTACGCGAAGTGGCATACCGATTTTACCCATGCCGATCTCTAGCTCTTCACATACTGCTGCAATCACACCATCTTTGATGTTTGCAGTAGTGAAATCTTCAAGCGCTTCAACCTTAGCAAGAGCAAGCTCTAGTGGGCCTTTAGCAACACCACGTAGGTGCTTCTTCGCTGCGCCAGCTTCAAACTCAGAGAAATCTTCGTAGAAGTAACGAGATTGCTCAGCAAGTTCGATAAGCGTGTTACAACGCTCACCAACTAGCTTGATCACTTCAGTGATAGCCGGGCCATTTGTTGTATCGATCTTCTGTGCGTCTAGGTGCCATTGCAGGTATTTAGCAACGTACTCAGGCTCAGAAGTCTTGATGTAGTGGTTGTTCAACCAAAGTAGCTTATCAGTGTTGAATGCAGAAGCAGACTTGCTGATAGCGTTCAGGCTGAAGAATTCAATCATCTCTTCTTGAGAGAAGATCTCTTGGTCACCGTGAGACCAGCCTAAACGAACTAGGTAGTTGTTCAGTGCATTTGGTAGGTAACCTTCGTCGCGGTATTGCATTACTGAAACAGCACCGTGACGCTTAGAAAGTTTCGCACCGTCATCACCAAGAATCATTGCACAGTGAGCGAAAGTTGGAACTGGCGCGCCTAGTGCTTCATAGATGTTGATTTGACGAGGTGTGTTGTTGATGTGATCTTCACCACGAACAACGTGTGTAATACCCATATCCCAGTCATCAACTACCACTACGAAGTTGTATGTTGGAGCGCCGTCTGTACGACGAATGATTAGGTCATCAAGTTGGCTGTTCGCGATTTCAATGCGACCACGGATTTGGTCATCAAATACTACGCTGCCTTCTTTAGGGTTACGGAAACGGATAACGCATGCATCACCTTCTTTTGCTGCTTCGTTTGCTGCAACAATTTTAGGGTGGTTAGCATCGTAACGAGCCATCTCTTTGTTTTCTTCTTGCTCTGCACGAATTTCATCAAGCAGTTCTTTAGACGCGTAGCATTTGAATGCTTTGTCTTCAGCAAGTAGCTTATCAACCATTTCGTTGTAACGGTCAAAACGCTTAGATTGGTAGTAAGGACCTTCATCCCATTCCATACCCATCCATTGCATGCCTTCTAGAATTGCATCAACTGCTTCTTGAGAGTTACGCTCAAGGTCCGTGTCTTCGATACGTAGAACGAATTCACCACCTTGGTTCTTAGCGAATAGCCAAGAGTAAAGTGCAGTACGTGCACCACCAACGTGAAGATAGCCAGTTGGGCTAGGAGCAAAACGAGTTTTAACCGTCATTTAAATACCTTGATTATGTAGGTGATTCTTTTAGTGCTCGCCATTACAAAGCCTGTAACAGACAAATATCACTAAATTTTGGGCGCTATTTTATCACCACAGCTTAAATCTACAATCAGTAGTGAATGATTAATGTGCTGATCTTGTACGAAAGCTATCGTAGAAGGAGAAAACCAATAGCTCAAGTCCATGTCATACGCTCTAAATAAGCAAATGCTCGTCACGCTCGCGATAAATCTCATCCATTCCACCACTCAATATTCCAACAAATATTAAATTCTTGAATTTATGTTTGACCTTACCCTTACGGCAAGGTTTATGTTAGGGCTAGATGAGAATTGGAGTATCGATATGAACCATTACACAACTGCGCTCAACGGCCTAAATTGCATGGGGTGTGCGAAGAAAGTTCGCACACTGTTTGATGATCTCGAGAATACGACGATCAATGACATATCGCCGACGTACATCGATATTTCGACGCCTTTTAGTTATGTTGAACTCAACGAACAGTTAGCAACCCTTGGTTATTCAATGGGTAGTTCGCTGCACCTTTCATTATCAGGTCTCAGCTGTGGTAAGTGCGTGAACAAGCTGACTCAAGCGCTTCAACAAACCGAGCAAGCCTCAAATCTAGAAGTCACCAAAGATGAATTGTCGTTGGTTACTCTACTTGAAGAATCAGAGCTTATTGAACTGGTTGAAAGTGTGGGTTATCACGCAGCTCCCTATTCTGAAGCCGATAACCTTTTATCTAATTCTGATTCAGAAAACGAACAAGCTGATAAAAAGATTGAAGATACTGAAAATAAAACCACAGCTAGCCAATATACCTATCACCTTGTTCTTGAAGGTATGACGTGTGCGAGTTGTGTCTCTTCGGTAGAGAAAGCGCTGAAAAAGAATGAGTTCGTCGACCAAGCACAGATCAACCTCGCTGAACAGACAGCCTTGGTTTTCACCTCTCAAACAAGAGACATCATTGAAAATGCTCTAATAGAATCCGTGAAAGCTTCTGGTTATGGCGCTGAGTTTGTCGACGATGCGGCGACTCAACAGCAAAAACAACAAGAACAGCAACTTCGTACTCAACAAGCCTTCCTTAGAAACTCCGTAAGTGCGCTGGTGATCGGTGCTCCGCTGATGGCATGGGGCGTGTTCGGTGGCAGCATGACCATTGCCACATTTAACGATCAACTGGCTTGGGGCTTGGTTGGTGTCGTTTGTTTGATACTGCTTGCAACCTCAGGTCGCAGCTTCTTCACGAATGCTTGGCAGTCACTGATGCACAAACGTGCAACCATGGACACGCTAGTCGCTTTAGGTACTGGCGCAGCATGGTTCTACTCAATGCTGGTTGTGCTGATTCCATCATGGTTCCCAGAACCATCTCGCCATGTCTACTTTGAAGCAAGCGCAATGATCGTTGGCTTAATTTCTTTGGGTCATTACATCGAAGCCAAAGCCAAAGCACGTACTACAAAATCGCTGCAAGCACTGATTAATTTACAGCCTCAAAAAGCGGTAGTTATCGTCGATGGCAAAGAACAAACCATCGCCGTAGAAGCGATTCAGGTCGGCATGCAGGTACGAGTAAAACCCGGAGAAAAAGTGCCGGTTGATGGCGTTGTAGTCTCAGGTGAATCTTATATCGACGAATCGATGCTGACCGGTGAACCACTTCCCAACGTTAAATCAACTAATGATGACGTTTCTGCGGGCACCATTAATGGTGATGGTAGCTTAATTATTGAAGCGACTGGGATTGGCTCAAGCACCATGTTGGCTAGAATCATTCAAATGGTTCGCCAAGCGCAAAGCAGTAAACCAGCAATCGCCAAGCTTGCCGATTCTATCTCAGCCGTTTTTGTTCCAGTTGTGGTCGCAATCGCAGCGGTTGCCGCCTTAGTTTGGTTTTTTGTAGGTCCACAACCAAGCGCCAGTTACATGTTAGTGGTATCAACTACCGTACTGATCATCGCTTGCCCATGTGCATTAGGCCTAGCCACACCGCTTTCAATTACTGTTGGCGTCGGTAAAGCGGCTGAGTTTGGCGTTCTTATTAAAGATGCGGATGTATTGCAGTCTGCCAGCAAGATCGATGCTGTTGTGTTTGACAAAACAGGGACATTGACCCAAGGCAAACCAACCGTTCAACAGGCCTTTTACGCTAATCTAACGGAGCAAGAGTTACTGGCTTATGCTTATTCAGTAGAAGTAGGATCTGAGCACCCACTCGCCAAAGCCGTGTGCCAATATGCAGAGAGCTTGGAAGTTTCAGTACTCCCTCACAGCGAATTTGAAAACCAACGAGGGCTAGGGGTTCAAGCAATAATTAACGGCAAGAACGTGCAAGTTGGCTCGCTTAAGTACCTCACCCAATTAGGTATCAATACAGAAATTGGCGCGGATTTCATTGAGCTTTGCCGCTCGCAAGCGTGGACGCCTATTTTCATTGTGATTGACCAAAAACTGGAAGGTATATTGGGCATTTCAGACGCGTTAAAAATAGATAGCAAACAGGCGATAGCTCAACTAAAATCCGCCGGAATTCACACTGTGCTATTAACGGGCGACAACGACTCTGTAGCTCAAGCAATAGGTAAAAGCGTCGGTATCGACGAGGTTATCTCGGAAGTGCTTCCAGAGCAGAAAGCTCAACATATTGTTCAGCTTCAACAGCAATATAAGAGCGTTGCCATGGTCGGAGACGGTATTAACGATGCACCCGCTCTTGCTCAAGCAGATATAGGAATCGCAATGGGCAGTGGCAGTGATGTCGCGATTGAAAGTGCGCAAATGACGCTACTCAACTCATCGCCATTATCAGTAAGCAACGCGATCGAGCTATCTCAAGCGACCGTGAGAAATATGAAGCAAAACCTATTTGGTGCCTTCATCTACAACTCGCTTGGTATTCCTATCGCGGCCGGTGTGCTTTACCCATTTTTCGGATTTCTGCTTAGTCCAGTAGTTGCAGGGGCTGCGATGGCGATGTCGTCAATTACTGTAGTAAGCAATGCCAACAGGCTGAGATTGTTCAAACCAACTCATTCTAATATTAATAAAAACCATATTCATGAGGTTAACCATGATTCGTAAAATTATGACTCTTACTGCACTCGCTGCAATGTCAGGACAAGCTTTAGCTACTGATGTTCTAAACCACAAATCTCCATACTGCGGCTGCTGCACAGAATGGACTGAACATATGCGAGATGCTGGGTTCGATGTTACAGAGAAACTCCACGATGATATGAACCCAATCAAGCAAAAGCTAGGGGTCACACAAGAGCTAGCCTCTTGCCACACTGCAGAGATCGACGGTTACGTATTTGAAGGACACATTCCAGCAGATGACATTAAAGCCTTTCTAGAAAACCCACCACGTAATGCGATTGGTTTAGCGGTTCCGGGTATGCCAATGGGTTCGCCAGGCATGGAGTATGGCGATAAGAAAGACGAGTATTCTGTCTATGCGTTTAATGAAAAAGGTCAGGTGTTTGAATACCGTCACTACAACGGAAAATAGAACCTAAACAGACCAACACACAGCAATAAAAAAGAAGTCATAAAAATAGAGCCTAGCATTCAGTAAACCCAAGACTGTGGTTTACTTGCTAGGCTCTTTGCTTTTGGACAGTAAAGCAAATCTTGTCGCGGCACTAACCGGGCTGTTAGTACCGCTATGTTCCCCTCGCTAATTAGCTAGCAAGCTATTTAACAAAGAAGTTCACTCGGCTAATAATCTAATCGACTAAGCAACCAAGCGAATCAGCTTAGAAGCCGTAAGAAGCACCGAATACGAATGCGTTGTTCTGCTTAGAAGCACCGTTTGCGAAATCTACACCGTTAGCTTGGCTACGGAACTCAAAGTAAGGTTGAACACCTTGACGAGTCCATGTTGCACGTAACTCGTGGTCCATCGCTTCAGCGTCAATCATGTAAACGTTGTTGTAGCTAAGCGCTAAATCAGCATTCACTGTGTAAGCAATGCGGTTATCCATGCGGTAATCTGTGTCAGCATTAGCTGAAGTATCATCGATGTGTGCACGAGTACGGTTACTAATAGAGATGCCGTTGTCGAAGTTGTAACCGATCTTAACTAGTGGACGGAATTGAATGCTTTCGCCTGCAGAGAATAGGTGTTGGTAACCCGCAGCAACCCATAGTTTGTCAGTGATGTTGAAAGATTGCTCACCACCTACAGTGATACCCGGAGTGTTGTTACCTGTAGTAGGCGCACCACCAGTTTCAGCTGAAGTCAGGCCTTCAAGCTCACCCAATTGGATACCATCAAACTCAGAATAAACCGTGAAACCGCCTAGAGAGTTGTCGAACGTGTGACCAGCTTCTAGCGTAGAAGTCATGTCAGAACCGTGGATACGGCCATCGTCATGAATTTGGATGTTACCCGTTACGTAAGAAGAACCAGCAAAAGCACTAGAAGCGAAAGCAAGAGAAAGAGCACTTAGAGCGATAATTTTTTTCATAGTAAACTGCCTTAGTTTAATTTTTTCAGCGGCACATCTTCGGTACATCATTCACCTTCACCGCTTGAGTAGTTGGTAGCCTCCCTGGCATGAAATCTATGTTGCTCGAATTAATTCGCGTTTAAAAATAAAAGAATGGGCAGAGTGATCTCTCTCACTATCAAAAAAGAACAAGTTATTTAACACTTTAAAATCATGTACTTAAAAACATAAAAATTGATAAAAAACTCAAGACGAAAAAACGTACAGATCCAGATCACATTATTTCACGCTGCGAAATTAGAATGAGTTAGTTCAATCACACTTGATTTAGAGTTTTTTATGGGGGACTTATTTTTTGAAGAGAATAATGAGAAGCGCGTCACTTTTGCGATGGAACTCACCTTATGTGCATTGTTGACGATATAAGCAAAGAGTATTTCCATATGTTTCAGCTTAAGAGAAGTGCCTAACTTAGTTTGGACGAAAAAAAAGCTCCCACTTTTATCTGAATAAGACAATAGCTAGGGAGCTTTTCTATTAATGTTGCTTATCGATTATTTTACCGAAGTCACTCGACTTACTTTCTCGCCACTTTCAGAGATAGAGCGGATGTAAGTTTCACCAGAAACCGATGGACGTTGTTGCTCATCATACGTTAGCCAGTTTTCACCATCAGCTGAGTATTGAAGCTCTACGCCTGGGAATTGAACGTTCATTGCAAGCTTGCCATCAACCACTTTTGCACCCGGAACTGGCAGTCGGTAATCGATACCCGCCTTTTCGAGCTTAGCCAGCTCACGTTGGCCAACAATATTCGCGAAACGATTAAAGTCACTGTTTAGAGCCTGCTTATTCACTAAGTCAGTATCTTGAGAGTACTCAACGCCCACTTTGTAGTCGTTTTCCCAATCCGCTCGGTGCCATGCTCGCTCAGCTGCAGCAAGAACGCGTGGGAATACCATGTATTCATACTGCTCATCGGTACGTACTGTTTCAGACCAAAGCTGAGCTGACAAACCGTAGAAAGGTTTCGCTTCAATCTCACCTTTACCACTGAAGCCATTGCCGTCACGGTCTAGAGATGTTTCTGCGTTTTGTGGCATGTTCTCTGGAGCAAAACCAAACATCTTACGAGTGTCGGTTGCACGAGTTGCCCAGTAGTAACCACGTTCTGCTGCGTCTACTTCGTATGGCATATCCATGTATACGTAATCTGGGTTAGAGACAATTACGTCATAACCTTTCGCTGACCAGTCGTAAACTGATGAAGTACCGCCCCAGTAAAGAACATCCCAGAAGTTAACGCGCGTACTTTCTGTTGCAAATGCTTCTTCACCTTCGCTGTATTTCAGGCCATCTTGCCACGCTTGGAAGTGTGGAATGCCCTTCTCAGCAACAATCTTAGACACCTCTTCTGCAAAGTGGCTTGGCAGGTGACCGAAATCGCTTACTGTACCGTCAGCAATTAATTTCTGACATTGTGGAGATTGTTGGAACGGCTTATCTTGCTTAGATAAATCAATGTTACCTTTCCATGCCACTTTGTCTTCTGCATTAATATCTTGTAAGCCAGCGCCTAACTTAATGTTTTTCGCTTCATCGCCACCAAAGTGCCAAGTCGTTAGCGGAACACCCGCTTCTTGGTGCATTGCTGCCACTTCAGAGATCACTTTATCAACAAAGTGAGTCGACGATTCCATACATGGGTTAATGAAGCTCTGCTTATCGTAGAACTGAACAGTCGTCACGTTCGATGTATCTTGTGGATCCATCAGACGGTATTCGTTCGCTTCCGCTTCTTTACCTTCCGCCATTAGGCGAGTGTAACGTGCTTCCATTGATACCACAGCAGAACGAGCGTGTGCTGGCATATCAATCTCTGGGATAACTTCGATGCTGCGCGCTTTTGCGTAGCTTAAGATCTCGACGTAATCCGTTTTACTAAAGAAACCAGAGCCGAAGTTGTCTGTTGTTGGACCTGAACCTAGCTGAGGCAGTAAACAGCTTTGTTCTTCCAAATCGAAACAACGATTAGACCCTACATCCGTTAGCTCTGGTAAACCTGGGATTTCTAAACGCCAACCTTCATCATCCGTTAAGTGAAGGTGCAGTTTATTCATCTTGTAGGCTGCCATTTGATCTAGCGTTGCTAAGATGGCATCTTTTGAGTGGAAGTTTCGAGCAACATCCACCATCACACCACGGTAATCAAAGCGTGGCGCATCTTGGATCGACAGTTGTGGTAATGATTCAGCGTTCTGACTGTCTATTAGGCCAAAAATAGACTGAACTGCGTAGAAAGCGCCGGTTTTATCAAACGCTTTAATTGCAATCCCCTCTTCCGAGATGCTTAGTTCATAAGCGCCAGATTTCGCTAAATCACCCGTAAACTGAGTAGGAACAACAGCGACACTTACAGGTAGGTCGCCACTCACATCTACGTTTACCACATCTGCACGTTCTTCAATTGCTGCGAATTGCTCAGCGTCGAATGCGTCTTTAGGTAGGGCAATACCACCAGCAATGCTAACTGAACCTTCACCGGCTTCTACCGACATTGGCGTTGGTAGTAAAGTGGTTGATACGTCTTGCGTTGCTAGATCCGCATTCTTTTCGAAACGCGTAACAGCAGTCGCCATTACGTTATTGTCATCAGGCGTACGCTTTAGGTTGTTTCCTTCTAAACCTGTTACGAACGACGCGACATCTTCCGTATTCAATGAAGCAATCATCTTAGGTTCTGCGTTTGGTGCCGTTACAAATGCACCCGGCATAAAGTCGGTTTCAAACAGTTGCCAGTATTCACTGGTTAATGGAAGAATCACTTCTTCACCCGCTGCAAAACCATCGAACTTTTCTGTTGGTTCAAGCTTGTGTAAGTCGCCGGTTACGCGAGTGATTTTAAACTGCTCATTATCAACATCTAAGATAAGGCGAATACTGTGGAAGTAGATGGTCCAATCTTTTGAATCAATCGCTTCACCATCGTTAGTTAACGTCATGTTCACTTTATTACATGATGCCCACTCTGCGCCTAAGTCCTGACAAGCCATGCCTTCGTTTGCACCGTGGTTCGTCAAGATTTCATATTGCACATCAAGGTTATCAGCCAGTGCATTCACCACCTTTTGCTCTGGTGCTTGTGTCACAGCACAACCCGCCAAACCAGCCAGTACCGCTACAGATAGTAAGTTTCTCTTCAACATCGTATTCACCCATAAATTTAAAAATTGAGTAAGAAGCAAATTGGAGCGCTTCGAAAGTTAGCTAAACTATATGGGCTTATTTTTTACCGTGAATTAAATCAAGCTAATAAAGTGATCAGCTTCAAATCTCAAAATCAGCGACAAAATTAATTATATAAAAATCATCAAGTTAGAATTAACGGCACTTCCGTCAGTTTTATTTTGACGTAAAAATTGAGAATTGAATCACAATCTTTTTAAAGGATTTCATAAAATCGTGTCGTTGATAGAGAGAAAGGTTTAAGAGTTTGTTCGGGTTGTTATACTTTTCGTACAAACAACGTGACATCGTTCTCAAAAAAAACCGTTAAAAAACACCGTCAAAATCGATTTTAACGAGTTTAATACTTCCTCAAGGAGCTCCCTTTGCGCCCACTCTGGTACATGGTTTTATTCGTTCTCGCTTTTTCAGCTAGGCAAGCGGTCGCCGAGCCCCTTTATTGGCAAGCAAAAAAGGATGACCTGACACTCACTATCCTAGGTTCGGTGCACGTTGGGGACGAGAGTATGTACCCACTCCCTTCGAAAATCACCGACGCGCTAAAAAACAGTGATGGGTTAGTTATCGAAACGGATATCAGAAAGTCCGATGGCGTTGTATATCCCCACAACAAACTCACAACTGCCGATGTACTCAATGAACAACAGCTGCAATTATTAACCGACATATCAAAATCATTGGGCATGCCGACGCAACAACTGCTTAGCTCACCGCCTTGGGCGACTTCTCTTTCGATACAGATGCAGCAGCTAAAAAACCTTGGTTATAGCTCCGCCAGCGGCGTTGATGTGACGCTAGCTTACAAAGCGACTATCCAAGATGTTCCGGTTATCAGTTTAGAGCCACTACAATTCCAAATAGACCTGATGACAAAACAAAAGGACGACGGTAAAGAGTGGTTAGTCAGTAGCCTTGAAGAGTTCGACCAAACTGATCGTGTGGTTCATTGCCTGATTGAAAGCTGGAAAGCGGGTGATTTAGCGAAGCTGGAAGTCTTCTCAGAGCTGTCAGAGATGTCGCCTGAACTTGAGAAAGCGTTCTTAACCGATCGCAACATAGACTGGGCAAACAAACTATCCTCCAACGATTGGAAACTTAAGTCTAAAGGGAACTACTTGATAGTAGTAGGCACCTTGCACCTAATTGGAGAAGGTAACCTTATACAGTTATTAGAAAAGAAAGGCTTCAGTGTCATCCAGCAATCACAAAGCCAAGCGGCCCAATGTCAATTTGAGGCTAGCCCAAAAAGCTAACAATATTCACCTCATTTTGTTTTCGTTATAAAAGCATTTCCTTAATAACAGAATCTTTACATTTAATAGCATCATTGCGGTGCTATTATCTTTCGCTCTTTTTACCTATGGCGTTGTTCTAATGAAACCAGTACTTTTTGCTTTCCCTTTAGCCCTCACGATGCTGATGCCCTCAATAGCCTCAGCCAAAGAAACATGCACCATCGAACAGTTTCAGGCGATAGACATACAACCGGATACCAAAGGCGGTGTATTAGATAAAGAAAGCGGACAGTTTTTGATTACTGAGAAACCACCGATGCGCTGCGCCAATATTACATTCACAACCTCTACAACACGAAACCGTATCGCAAGCCAAATGAACAACAATTTTGAAGCCAACTTTTACGACAACCAAACGGGAAGCTCTCACTCGGTGGCGTTTGACGAAGATGAAGTAAAGGCAGGTTACATTCGAATAGGCCCGAATAAGCCAGCGGAAGCGTATGTTTGTTTTGTTACCTCGGAAACACCAATAAAAGATATTACGTGCGATGTTAAGTAAACAGATTTGGGACGGGCTTATTGGGTCAATCCTTGTATCTAAACTTGGTGTTTAGAACAACAGAGATTCCCGACTCACTCCTTCGTCGCTCTAATGAGTTACACATATACCAGAACGCAAAAGCCGTAGTCCCTTCTATTACAGAGAGTGCTACGACTTTTTTCAATGTAATCGGTGAAGAGCTTATTTTGAACATCAGGCGAACCCGTTGACCAAGTGATTATCTTTATCCTGAAATGCAAAAAAGCCGTAGCATTTCTGCTACGGCTTTCTTTAATGTGGTCGGTGAAGAGGGATTCGAACCCCCGACCCTCTGGTCCCAAACCAGATGCGCTACCAAGCTGCGCTATTCACCGAGATATCTAACTGGCTGATTGCCTGTCGATGGAGCGTATAATACGGATTCTAAATTTATCCGCAAGCGCTTTTTCTCATATTTATTGTGAATTCGAATCGTTCGAACAAAAGACATACAACAACACGCTTAATGTGACGAAAAACACACAGTTACCAACAAGTATTTAACTTATGAAACAGGATTGATCCAGATCAGTGAATTGATAACACTAGTTAATACACTAACCCGTGTCATATAACTTTGAGGTATACACATGGACTTTTGGCTAGATCTCCTATTTGGTAATGCGGTGGGACTATCTTCAATGATAGTAATCTTCGGGGCTCTGGGTCTCATGATGTTTTATGGAGGCTTCTTCATCTACAAAGTTATGACTGAAAAATCTCCTCACTAGAATCGCTCAGCCTAAATCATTTACTTTTAAGTATTCTTTTACTCTATAAGTAAATGTCAAAACGCTTTGCACCGGAGCAGACTTATTGTCTTCTCCGGTTTTTTCATTTTTAAACCCAGCCTCAACTTAGGTATACTTACCCTATCCTTCTCCAACTTGAGATACACACTATGTCTCATGATGACGACCTAGATCTATTCCAAGAAATGATGGGCGATGTTAAACGTATCGACCATGACACCGCTGAACACCAGAAAGTACACCGAGTCACCGAATCTCACCTTGCTAAGCGTGAAGCCGCTATGTGGCTGTCTGACGACGAGAAAGACTACTTATCATTAGACTATTCGCCAATGATCAAGCCAGATGATGTCGTTGCTTATAAAAAAGACGGTGTACAAGAAGGCGTATACAAAAAGCTGCGCCTTGGCAAATACCCTATTCAAGCCAAGCTCGACCTTCATAGGAAAACACTGAAAGACGCACGTAACGAAGTACTTTCATTTTTGCGTCAGTGTTTAAGAATGGATGTTCGTACCGTCATCATTGTTCACGGTAAGGGTGAACGTTCGAACCCACCTGCAATGATGAAAAGTTACGTAGCCAATTGGCTAACACAAATCAACGACGTGCAATGTGTTCATTCTGCTCAGCAATATCATGGTGGTACGGGCGCAGTCTATGTCATGCTCAGAAAGAGTAATGAGAAAAAGCTAGAGAACAGAGAGCGCCATCAAAAGCGCACCAGTTAATAGGTTGAGATAGATAAATGGACTAGTAACGATTTTGCATCAAGATCGATATTTCGTGCCTAGACTCACGCCAAGTGCTAAAATTGCCTCAGTTAACGAATTCCAACTCAAAGCAACTATCCAAAGGTTGCTTTTTGTTTATCTATATTTCCGTTGTGAAACGCTAAGAGAATATCATGTCACAAGAATCCCAAGCTAAACGCCTTAATAAATACATCAGTGAAACTGGTTTTTGCTCACGCCGCGAAGCCGATAAGCTCATTGATGCAGGCCGAGTTACTATTAACGGTAAGATCCCTGAAATGGGTACTAAAGTCTTGCCAGGTGATGATGTTGAGATCGACAATAAGCCTGTTCGCTCAAAAGAGAAACCGATTTACATTGCTCTTAATAAACCAACAGGTATCACCTGTACGACTGAGCGTGATATTCCTGGCAACATCGTCGACTTTATCGGCCACCACAAACGTATTTTCCCGATTGGTCGTCTAGATAAGCCTTCTGATGGTCTTATCTTCTTGACCAACGATGGCGACATCGTAAACAAGATCCTACGTGCAGGTAACAACCACGAGAAAGAATACGTGGTGCGTGTAGATAAGCCGATTACGACGGAATTCTTGAAGCAAATGGGCGCTGGCGTTCATATTCTCGATACTGTTACCTTGCCATGTAAGGTCGAGAAAGAAACCAAGTTTTCGTTCCGAATTACACTAACACAAGGCCTTAACCGCCAAATTCGCCGTATGTGTGAAGCGCTCGGTTATGAAGTATTTAAACTGCGTCGCGTTCGTATTATGAACATCTCACTAGACGGTATTCCTAACGGCAAATGGCGCTACCTGAGCGACGAAGAGATCACTGAAATTTTAGCGATGTGTGAAGGCTCAGTAAGTACGGAAGATGCGTCAAAAATGAACGCGAAAGGTCAACGCATTCGCAAAGCGACTGACGCGAAACTTTTTGATAGCCGTGAAGAGAACCAAGCTTCAACAGCGCGCCGTAATCAAAACGAGAACCGTACACGCACTTACCGCGGTAACAATGCGGATGAATTCCGTCATGCACCTAACTCAAAGCGTGGCCGCAATTCATCGAATGGTGAAAGCGGTGGTAATACCGAGAACTGGAAATCGAACTCTCGTTCAGAGCGTTCTAATTCAGATAGAAACCGTTCGGATCGCAATCGTACAGAGCGCGACAATAACGATCGTAGAAGCGGTAAACCGGCAAACCGTAGTCAAGATTCAAACAGACCGAACAAGCCTGCACCAAAGCGTGTTGGTGGTACTTTAGGTCTGAAGAAGTAGTCTGAATCAGTAAGACGAGACACTCGATATAAAAACGCCCGCTAGATTAGTCTAGCGGGCGTTTTTGTTTATCATTCGATAGTTTTATCATCATGACAACAATCTATAAACATAGATCAGCAAACTGGCCGCGAGTCAGCAGCGTTAAGTCTTTTGGATCGAGTTCAATCTCTAGCCCACGCTTACCTGCACTCACACATATCGTTTCAAAATCTGTCGCAGTAGAATGAACGAAGGTAGGCAGTGCTTTCTTCTGACCAAGCGGACTAATTCCACCAACAACATAACCCGTGGTTTTCTGAGCAATCTCAGGATCAGCCATCTCTGCTTTTTTGCCTTTAGCGGCTTTTGCTGCAAGCTTTAGATTTAGCTTCTGGTCGACAGGAATAACGGCGACTGCCAAATCTTTCGCCACACCATTCAAGCAGAACAACAGCGTTTTGAATACACGTTTGGGATCTTGACCAAGCGCTTCAACTGCTTCTAAACCATAGTTCGTATTATTGGCATCATGATGATACTGATGCACGCTATGAGCGATTTTCTTTTTCTTGGCGAGATTGATTGCAGGGGTCATAACAAATCCAAACGATAGATAAACAAAAAGCGACGCCGAGGCGTCGCTTTAGTTAAATTTATCATGGTGCTAGAGTCAATCTAATTTAACACCTATTGATACAATTGCTTGGATTCAATTACTTGTAAACCATTTGGCCTGAAGGCGCGTACTTGTTCACGTCAACCGGGCTGTTTGCTTCTAGGTACTCTTTCAGTACTTCAGCATCAACAAAACCAGTATTTACGTAACCTGGGTGGTCAGACAGTTTAGGGTAACCGTCACCACCAGCAGCGTTAAAGCTTGGTACTGTGAAACGGTATGTTTCGTCTAGACGAAGTTGTTTGCCACCGATGAATACATTCGATACTTCACCGTTCGCTACTGTCATAGAGATACCAGCAAACTGAGCGTAAGCACCAGAATCGATTGGTTTAGTCGCCACGACATTTAGGTAATCTAGAACTTCTTTACCTGTCATATCTGTGTAAGTCAGGATGTTTGCAAAAGGTTGTACCTTCAGTACATCTTTGTAAGTAACATTACCAGCTTCAATTGAGTCACGAACGCCGCCAGAGTTCATCACAGCGAAGTCTGCTTTTGCACGCTCCATGTGAGAAGTCGCAATCAAACGACCTAGGTTAGTCTGTTGGAAGCGAACGACGTTACGATCGCCTTCAAGCTTGCCATTTGTCTCAGCGATTTGAACTTCTAGCTGTGCTTGACCTTGCTCTTGGAAAGGACGTAGGAACTCAAGTAGCTCAGGGTCTTGTGCGATTTCATCTTGAATAAGAACACGTTGCTTCTTACCGTCAATCTTAACTTTCTTCTTAAGGTTAACTGGAATCAGGTCGTAGCTCACCATCTCTAGCTCGCCGTTACGGAATTCGTAATCAGCACGACCTACGTACTTGCCCCACTCGTGAGCTTGAACAATGTAGGTACCGTTCTGTACGTCTGGTTTACACTCATCACCCGGCTTGAAGTTTTTCTTCGCAACGTTAGGGCCTTCCATACATACAGGCTCTTGAGAATGACCACCAACGATCATGTCTAGATCGCCTTCGTTTAGGTAACGAGCAAGTGCTACATCACCCGGTGCGTTAACACCACGTTGGCCGTTTTCGTAGTGACCCATGTGAGTCACAGCAAAAATTAGATCAGGTTTTTCTGTTTCTTTAAGTTCAGCGATTAGCTTCTTCGCTTCTTCTTTAGGATCACGGAAGTCGATGCCTGCGATAAATTCAGGGTTACCAATCTTTTGGGTATCTTCAGTTGTTAAACCAATAACCGCAATCTTGATACCTTGCTTTTCGAACATCTCGTAAGCTTGGAACTTACGTTCGCCTGTCGCTTTATCGTAGATGTTTGCAGATAGCATTGGGAAGTTAGCCCAATCGATCTGCTTTTGTAATACGTCTAAAGAGTTATCAAACTCGTGGTTACCCAATGCCATTGCATCGTAACCAATTTTGTTCATACCTTTGAAATCAGGTTCTGCGTCCTGAAGGTCTGACTCTGGAACACCCGTGTTGATGTCACCGCCAGATAGAAGCAACACGCTACCGCCTTCTGCTTCAACTTCTGAACGAAGTTGGTCAACTAGCGTTTTACGCGCAGACATGCCGTATTCGCCATATTTATTCTGCCAGAAACGACCATGGTTATCGTTTGTGTGAAGAATAGTTAGCTTGTAAGTTTCGTCTTGGTTCCAATCATGAGCTGATTGAGACGCACACCCAGCTAGAGTAGCTAGGATTGCAGCACTTAGTGCTGTCTTTAGAATAAGGCGTTGCTTCATTGTCATACCTTTGAACTTTTAGGGGAATCCACTGCTTTTTTATCACTCAAACTCAACAAATGTCCGCTAAGGAAACATCGTTAGAATTTAGTAAAACATGAAGTAGTTTAAATTAAGAAGGTAAACCTAACAGAGTGATTTCATATTTATGTAGGATAGATCACCTTAATCTCCTATCGAGTGTGTAACAAAGCGGCAAAGTTACATTTGAGCAAATAAGTGATCACAGGCAAACGTTTTCATAATTTTTTAGATTATTTGTGATTGGCTCAATTCAACATCCCCGAAAAGTGACCTTCGTTAAATTTATTCTATTTATCAAAGCTTTAATTGATAGGTTATAACATAGCAATTGGTAGGCTAACTGGTTTGAAAGTATCAACGTAACCGCAACTCGCTTATCTATAAGTACAAAAAAGCCGGCGTTTTGAACTGACCCCCAATAGTTGGACACCAATTATTGGGGGTCTTTTTATGTCCAAATATAGCCGAGAGCTAAAATGTATCATTGCTAAGCAATACTTAGATGGCACGTCATCTCTCTACTTAGCAAAACAATATTCAATTTCTTCAAGGCAGATACGGTATTGGGCTCAAGTCTTTGCCATCCATGGTACTGATTCATTTTTACCAACTAATCATGCCGCGACTGCTCAAACAAAACGAAAAGCATTGAATTTAATGTGGACGAATGAATGGTCTCTCACGCACACTAGCGCTGTATTAAACCTCTCATCCCCTGGAATACTCTCTGTCTGGCTTAAACGATTTAATGAGCTCGGTATCAAGGGGCTCGAAATGCGCCAGAAAGGAAGACCCTCAATGAAACAGCAACCTCAACGTACCACTAAGCCTGATAATGAAATGACACTTGAGGAGCTAAAAGAGGAGTTGGTCTACTTACGAACCGAGAATGCCGTTCTAAAAAAGTTGGAAGAGTTGGAGCAGAAAAAAAACCGTCGAACAAAGAAAAAGCGGTCATAGCTCTAACTCTTAAAGGCAAGTACCCATTAAAGCACTTACTGCACACTCTACAGTTGGCAAAAAGTGTCTTTTATTATCAGGCTCAAACGAGCAAGCGCCAAAATAGCTACGAACGTGAGCTGCGGTTGATAAAGTCAATTTATCATGAACATAAGGGGCGATACGGCTACCGCCGTATTCACTTGGAACTAAAGAATCAGGGGTTCGTGCTTAATCACAAAACGGTTCAAAGGCTTATGGCTCAGCTCAACCTTAAATCGACGGTCAGGATTAAAAAGTATCGTTCATACCGAGGAGAGTCAGGAAAAGCTGCTCCCAACGTTCTTGAAAGAGATTTTAGTGCGACTCAACCCGATGAAAAGTGGGTAACTGATGTCACGGAGTTCAAAGTCAAAGAGCAGAAAGTATACTTATCTCCCGTTGTCGACTTGTTTACTCAGGAGGTGGTTGCTTATAGAGTGGCCAAAAATGCCTGCTTGCCGCTTGTCACAGATATGCTGACGGAAGCTATATCAACGCTTAAACCCAACTCAAAGCCAATTATACATAGCGATCAAGGTTGGCAATATCGCCATCGACAGTATCAGAAAAAGGTAGCGGAGAGTGGGTTAACGCAAAGCATGTCGAGAAAAGGTAACTGCTTGGATAATGCTGTTGCTGAAAACTTTTTTGCTTTACTCAAAACCGAGATGTATCACAACCAAAGCTTTGAAGATGCAGATGCTCTGATAGAGCAGATTAAAGAATACATCGAGTACTACAATACCAAACGTATAAAAGTGAAACTAAAAGGCCTGACTCCGATAGAATATCGAACTCAGGCCTTGAAAGCCGCTTAACAGAAATGTCCAACTTTACGGGGTCACTTCATTTGTGCCGGCTGTTAATTATATGCAGTTCGATTATTTAATATCGATGTGCTCAAAGCCTTTGATAAGGTCATCAAGTGCTTTCATCTGCTTCAAGAACGGCTCTAGTTTGTCTAGAGGTAGCGCAGATGGGCCATCACAACGAGCTTGATCTGGATTCGGGTGAGCTTCAATGAACAGACCCGCAATACCTGTCGCCAGGCCAGCTTTCGCTAGTTCAACCGTTTGCTCACGGCGACCGCCAGATGCAGCACCTGATGGGTCACGCATTTGTAGAGAGTGCGTCACATCAAAGATGATTGGGCTACCGTTTGAAGACTTCTTCATTACGCCAAAGCCAAGCATATCCACAACAAGGTTGTCGTAACCCATACAAGCGCCACGCTCACAAAGGATGATGTTGTCGTTACCGCACTCAGCGAACTTATCAACGATGTTGCCAACTTGGTTCGGGCTCATGAACTGAGGCTTCTTCACGTTGATTACTGCGCCAGTCTTAGCCATTGCTTCAACAAGATCAGTTTGACGAGCTAGGAATGCAGGTAGTTGGATTACATCAACCACATCCGCAACAGGCTGAGCTTGAGCTTCTGTGTGGATGTCAGTAATGATCTTCACGCCGAAAGTGTCTTTCAGCTCTTGGAAGATTTTAAGACCTTCTTCCATACCTGGACCACGGTATGAATGAACTGAGCTGCGGTTCGCTTTATCAAAAGACGCCTTAAATACGTAAGGGATGCCCAGCTTCTCGGTTACTTTTACATAGTGCTCACAGATCTGCATAGCAAGATCACGAGATTCAAGAACGTTCATGCCTGCAAATAGCGTAAATGGCTTGTCGTTAGCAATTGGCATATCGCCAATGTGAACTGTTTTTTGTTCCATCATATTCTCTCTAAATAATTATTAATTAGTGAACAACCACTGTCTTTTCGTTCATGACGTTCACTTGAGATTTCAGTAACTCAGATGCAGGGTCATCTGGGCATTGGTCGATAAAATATTGATAATCGGTTGCGGCTACTTGGTGACAGTCTAGCTGCTGATAGATAAAACCACGGTCACGGATTTCATATGGATCATCAGGTACAAACGTCAAAGCAAGGTCAGTACACTTCAATGCAAGTGTATAACGCTCTTCTCGCAGCAGGGCACTCTTGAGCAGGGCTAACCACTTACCAATAATTGTTGGGTGGTCGGCGACTTCTAGATGCTCAGGTTTCACCTTAGCTAATGGGCCGTCATGTCCAATTAACCATGCTCGCAGCGTTTGTTCGCCAACGTACTCACCGTTATAAGGGTTAATATAGGCTGCAGCTTGCCCGTACCAGCTTACTTTAAGTAAGAATTGAGTCGGAAAAGAGACGCCCTCTACAGGAAAGCCTAGCTTGCGACTTAGAAAAAGAAAGATCGCCCCCAGACTCACTGGAATGCCTTTCTTTCTCTCAAGCACTTTATCGATGAACGCGTTTTCCGAAGAGAAATACGCATCTTTATCGCCAGCAAAGCCCCATTCATAAAAGAATAGTCGAATAAAAGATTCAAACTTCTGCTGTTCATCGGTTTCATTAACCAGAGCAAACTCGGCGTCTTTTAACAATCTCGCTAGCTCTTGCTCTGCCCAACTGTCTTGAGTTTCTGGGTTAATCGCTTTATTTAAGATCAATGCACCTTCAGCTAACTCTAGCTGGTCAAAGTCTTCATCAAAAAATTCGTACATAGATAGTTAACCGAAATAAGGAGATAATTAACCGAAAAATGTTGGTGTCTTGGTCATTGCGATTTTGCCTGCCATCGCTAACCAGCCAAGCGCACCAAAGAAAGAGAATACTCTCAGTAGCTTGTTTTTACCTAGCTTAAGCGCAAAGAAACCTAATGCGATGTAAGCCATAACACAAGTTAGTTTTTCGGTTAACCATGGTGCTGCTGGTGTAAATGGAATAAAGCCAGTGATGAAAATCAATCCAATACCCGATAGCAATAGCAACGAGTCATTGATATGAGGGAAACGCTGCAAGAAAGGATGCTTAAGCTTAGGTGAGTTAGCCATCATAAGAGCGAAACGAATCGAAAGAAGTAGCGCACTTATAGCAATCGTTAATAGGTGAAAATGTTTTAGACCTTCGTACATGGTATTCCTTTATATTTTTATATGTGCTTTCGTTAACACGAGCCTCACAATACCCGTTAATGCCCTGTATTTCTTCGTTAAATGCATTACCGAGTTAAATGTATTGTCGAGTTAAAGGTATCAATTTAGCAAGTTCATCATCCATTGCTCACAAGACGATTAACAATCACTAACTATGAACAGTAACGACCCAATGTCACTCGGTCATTACCACCGTAATCTTTCTCTGTGACAACATCGAGATAACCGAGCGCCTGCATAATCTCACGAACTGCCAAACCTTGGTCATAGCCGTGTTCAAATGCTAACCAACCTTCATTTTCCAAAAAGCCGCGTGCGTTTTCAGAAATGTATCGGATATCCGCGAGTCCTTTCTCTTCAGCAACCAGTGCTGTGATCGGTTCAAAACGCACATCACCTTGAGACAAATGAGGATCATTCTTCTCAATGTATGGCGGGTTAGAAACAATCAGAGAGAACTTCACAACTTCTTCAGAGCTCAAAGGCTCAAACCAACTGCCATGCAAAAAAGTCGCATTGGTGATGTTGAGACGTTGTGCATTCTCTGTCGCAAGCTGCTGCGCTTCAGGGCGAAGATCAATACCCGTCACCTGTCGATTCGGCATCTCTGACGCCAACGCTAACGCGATAGCACCTGTACCCGTCCCTAAATCGAGAATCGCGCCTTGCTTGCCGTAAGTTTTATCCAAAGCCACCTCAACCAAACGCTCGGTATCTGGGCGAGGGATTAAAGTAGAAGGCGAAACTTTTAACGGCAGTGACCAAAACTCACGCTCACCAATAATGTAAGCCACAGGCTCACCGGTTAAGCGACGTTTTAGAAGGGCATTGAATTCAGACTCTTGCTCTGAGGTGAGATGCTTTTCAGGCCAAGTAAGTAGGTAAGATCTTGGTTTATCTAAGGCGTGACAAAGTAGTACCGCGGCATCAATAGAGGGTGATGTGTTATCACCCTCTTGAAGCTTTACGATTGCTGCTTTTAAAGCACTTTCAACCGTATATGCTGACTGCATACTGATTAGTTGTTCTCTGCAAGTGCAGCAAGCTGATCGGCTTGGTGCTCTTGAAGTACAGGATCAAGCAAGCTTTGCATGTCACCTTCAAGTACTTCGTTAAGACGGTAAATTGTAAGGTTGATACGGTGATCAGAAACACGACCTTGTGGGTAGTTGTACGTACGAATACGGTCACTACGGTCACCCGAACCTAGTAGGTTACGACGTGTATCAGAAACCGCTGCCGCGCGGCGCTCTTCTTCTGCTTGAACAATACGAGCAGCAAGAACAGCCATCGCTTTCGCTTTGTTTTTATGCTGAGAACGCTCGTCCTGACACTCTACTACTGTACCCGTTGGTAAGTGAGTAATACGGATTGCTGAATCCGTAGTGTTAACGTGCTGACCACCCGCGCCTGATGCACGGAAAGTATCAATTTTAAGGTCGCCCGCTTTGATTTCTGGAAGATCGGCTTCTGGGATCTCAGGCATAACGGCAACCGTACATGCTGACGTGTGAACACGGCCTTGAGATTCGGTTTCAGGTACACGTTGTACACGGTGACCGCCTGACTCAAACTTCATGGTGCCGTAAACAGCGTCGCCACTAACCTTAGCGATCATCTCTTTGTAGCCGCCTTGTTCAGAAGCATTGCTGCTCATGATTTCAACGCGCCAACCTTTCTTCTCAGCAAACTTAGAGTACATACGGAACAGGTTGCCCGCGAAGATACCCGCTTCATCACCACCCGCGCCTGCACGGATTTCAAGGAAACAGTTACGCTCATCGTTTGGATCTTTTGGAATCAGAAGAATCTGTAGCTCATCAGTCAAACGTTCAATCGCCGCTTTTGCGTCTTTGATTTCGTCTTGAGCCATTTCGCGCATTTCAGCGTCATCTTCGTTCGCCATCTCTTCAGCAGCTTCTAAATCTTCTTGAGCTTGCTGGTATGACTGGAAGCAAGCCGTCACTTCTTCTAGTTGAGAGTACTCTTTAGAAAGTGCACGGAATTTGTCTTGATTCCCGATTACATCTGGATCACCAAGTAGATGTTGAACTTCTTCATAGCGTTCAACAAGTGTTTCAAGCTTTACTAGAATCGAGGCTTTCATAATGTCTTATTCTGTTGGAGGTCTAATATTATTGAGGGTTTTCTAAGCCCAAACTCTGTCTAATGACCATTAATTTTGCAGGTTCTCCTTGCTCAGCTGCACTTTGAAGTGCGCGCGTTGGAGCATGGATCAATTTGTTTGTGAGCTTATTACTTAGCTCAAGTAAGACTTTCTCAGGGTCACCGCCAGCGGCAAGTGATTGTAAACTCTTACTTAATAATTCTTCTCGGATTTCGTTGGCCGATTTACGGTAGTCACGAATACTGTCTACAGCTTGCAGTGAACGCATCCAACTCATGAATGCTGCACTTTCTTCGCTAACGATTGCTTCCGCTTGAATCGCTTCCACTTTGCGTTGTTCAATGTTGCCATCAACAATCGACTGCAGATCATCCACTGAATAAAGGTAGGCGTCATTCAATTCACCAACCTGAGATTCCACATCACGCGGAACCGCAATATCAACCAGCAACATAGGTTGATGTTTTCTTGTTTTCAGTGCGGTTTCAACCATGCCTTTACCAATGATAGGTAACGGACTTGCGGTTGAGCTGATCACGATATCCGCTCGATGCAGATGATCAGGGATCTCATTGAGGCTGATCACTTCAGCACCAAACTCTTCAGCCAACCCTAAAGCACGCTCACGAGTTCGGTTAGCCACAATCATCTTGGTACAGCCATTCGCTGAAAGATGCTTAGCCACCAACTCAATGGTTTCACCTGCACCCACCAATAACACAGTTGAATCGGCAATCGACTCAAAGATGTGCTTGGCTAACGTGCAAGCTGCGTAAGCAACCGAAACTGCGCTTCCGCCGATCTCTGTTTCAGTTCGAACACGCTTCGCGACAGAGAATGATTTCTGGAACAGCTTTTCCATTGAAGCATCAACAGATTTGTTCTCTCGCGAGTCTGTATAAGCTTGCTTCACCTGACCTAAGATCTGTGGTTCACCCAATACCAAAGAGTCCAAGCCACAAGCTACGCGCATTAAATGTTTAATCGCCGCCTGCTCTTCATGGACATAAATGCTCGGTTTTAGCTCTTCAGGGCTCACTTGATGGAAAACTGACAACCAATCGATCAACTTGTTTTTTGCCACGCCTTTGACGTCACAATACAATTCAGTTCGATTACAGGTAGAAAGTATGACACTTCCATTTACGTGTGCATTTGCGTTAAGTTGCTTGAGTGCCTCAGATAATTTATCTGGACCAAAAGCGACTTTTTCTCGCAATTCAACCGACGCTGTATTGTGATTGATACCTACGGCAAGCAAAGACATGTATCAGAAGTTCTCGATCAGGGAATGGAAACAAGGGGCGAATTTTACTTGATGCATGGCTCTATTTAAAGAGCAAGCGGGATTTGTTTTCCTGACTTCGTGAATTCAATGCTATAGTTGAAGCGTTTTTTAGATAAATTTGAACAAGTTGTGAGCAAATATGAGCAAGCTTCTCAAAATCGCGTCTCTTATTTTTATGGCCATAATTATGGTGGGTTGCTCGTCTATCCCAGAACAACCAACCAGCGTTGAATGGAAAAGTCATCAAGATCGGCTTTTACAGATAGAAAACTATCAAGCCTCAGGCAAGCTCGCTTACATTTCCCCAGAGCAACGCCAAAGCCTAAATTTCATTTGGAAGCATTCACCAAATCAAAGTCAATTAAGGCTTACGACTTTTCTCGGTCAAACTGCATTGAACCTAACCATTGATCCATCAGGTGCAAAAGTCGTGACCTACGATGATCAAGTATTTACTCATGCGAGTGCTTCAGTCTTGGTTGAACAGCTGACAGGCTTACAGATCCCTATTGATCATCTACCACAATGGTTCCTTGGCATTCCAGACCAAGCCGATAGCTACCAATTGAACACCACCAACACGCTTGAATCTCTCACCAAACAAGTCAGCAACCAACTATGGACACTGAGTTTTGCTAACTATCGCAATACAGAGATGCCGAATAAGCAACTATCGGATGAAGACAACACTAAGGTAGAGACAATCCCACTCCCTACTCGATTGTCATTCAAGCAAGACAATAACAAAATCAACATTGTAGTTTCGAAGTGGACACTGAAAAAATGATAACAACGCCAACCCATTGGCCTTCTCCGGCTAAACTGAATTTATTTCTCTATATCACAGGTCGACGTGATAATGGCTATCACGAACTTCAAACCTTATTTCAGTTTGTCGATTTTGGTGATGAACTGACGGTTACCGCAAACTCAGAAACTAGCTCGATAACAATCACACCAGAAATTCCTGGGGTAGCACTTGAAGACAACCTGATCTGGAAAGCCGCTACTGCGCTACAGCAATATACCTCAACCTCTTTCGGTGCCGATATTGAACTCAAGAAAGTACTGCCTATGGGTGGCGGTATTGGCGGAGGCTCTTCAAATGCAGCAACCGTATTGGTCGCTCTGAATTATTTATGGCAGCTCAACCTGTCGGATGATCAACTCGCCGAGATCGGTTTGAAGCTTGGTGCTGACGTTCCTGTCTTCGTTCGAGGCCACGCCGCCTTTGCTGAAGGGGTTGGAGAACAGCTACAACCCGCTAATCCGGATGAAAAATGGTATCTTGTGGTCAAACCTCAAGTGAGCATAGCAACTGTAGACATATTCACACATTCAGAATTAACTCGAAACACGCCAAAGCGAGCGCTATCAACGCTTCTAGAGCAAGAATACGTAAACGATTGCGAAAAAATTGTGCGAATGCTGTACCCAGAGGTTGATAAGCAACTTTCATGGCTGCTACAATACGCGCCGTCGAGATTGACTGGCACAGGTTCGTGCGTTTTTGCTGAATTTAACAGCAAAAAAGAAGCCGAATTGGTGCGAGAACAACTGCCTGACACAGTTTCCGCTTTCGTAGCGAAAGGAAGAAACATTTCTCCTTTAAAAGAAACTCTGGCTGAATACCAATCAGCCCACCCACAATCTATTTAAAACTGGACGCAACCCGAGGTTTCCACCGTGCCTGATATGAAGCTATTTGCTGGTAACGCAACACCTGAACTAGCCCAACGTATTGCTGATCGTCTATACATCTCTCTTGGCGATGCTACTGTAGACCGTTTTTCTGATGGCGAAGTCGCTGTTCAAATCAATGAAAACGTTCGTGGTAGCGATGTATTCCTGATTCAATCAACTTGTGCACCAACCAATGACAACCTTATGGAATTGGTGGTAATGATTGACGCAATGCGCCGTGCTTCTGCTGGCCGTATTACTGCTGTAATCCCTTACTTCGGTTATGCCCGTCAAGATCGTCGTGTACGTTCTGCTCGTGTGCCAATTACTGCAAAAGTTGTTGCAGACTTCCTTTCTAACGTTGGCGTTGACCGCGTTCTTACTATCGACCTACACGCAGAGCAAATCCAAGGCTTCTTCGATGTACCTGTTGATAACATCTTCGGCACTCCAGTTCTTCTAGAAGACATGGCTAACCGTGGCCTAGAAAACCCAGTAGTGGTTTCTCCAGACCTTGGTGGTGTTGTACGTGCTCGTGCAACGGCTAAAGCGCTAGGTGATGTTGACATCGCTATCGTTGATAAGCGTCGTCCACGTGCTAACGTTTCTGAAGTAATGAACCTAATCGGTGATGTTGAAGGCCGTGACTGTGTTATCGTTGATGACATGATCGATACGGGTGGCACACTATGTAAAGCAGCTGAAGCGCTTAAAGAGCGCGGTGCTAAGCGTGTATTCGCTTACGCAACTCACGCTGTTTTCTCTGGTACTGCTGCGAACAACATCAAGAACTCTGTTCTAGACCAAGTTATCGTAACGGATTCTATCTCTCTATCTCCAGAGATGGCTGCGACTGGTAAAGTGACAACACTTAGCCTTTCTCGCATGCTTGCTGAAGCGATTCGTCGTATCAGCAACGAAGAATCAATCTCAGCGATGTTCAACTAATCAAAGCCCAATAGCTTTGTTTTAGAAACACGTGAGAGAAAAACATTAAGCACTTCATTCAATGAAGTGCTTTTTTTATGTCTGAGTAATATTGCACTGCTGGTTATCACAAACAGGAATAATCGCGCAGCCATCAGCTAGCTCGCACCTTTTTCATAAACTGTGATATCATACGGCGCTTTTTGAAATCCCAAGAGAGATCCATACCTTGAGCCAACAAATAAAACTTCTCGTTGGACTGGCTAATCCAGGTCCAGAATACGCCAAAACTCGCCACAATGCGGGTGCTTGGGTAGTTGAAGAATTAGCGCGTGTACATAACGTGACACTAAAGAACGAACCAAAGTTCTTTGGCCTAACGGGTCGTATCATGGTTCACGGTGAAGATCTTCGTTTGCTGATCCCAACGACTTTTATGAACTTGTCAGGCAAAGCAGTTGCAGCCTTAGCAAAGTTCTACCAAATTAAACCAGAAGAGATCATGGTCGCTCACGATGAGTTAGATCTGCCTCCTGGTATTGGAAAGTTTAAAAAAGGTGGTGGTCATGGTGGACACAATGGTCTGAAAGACATCATCAGCAAGCAGGGTAACAATAAAGAATTCTATCGTCTTAGATTAGGCATTGGCCATCCAGGACACAAAGATAAAGTTGCAGGTTATGTATTAGGCAAAGCTCCTCAAAAAGAGCAAGAGTGTATCGAGGCCGTCGTTGACGAATCGGTTCGCAGCCTAGACATCTTATTAAAAGATGGCCTACCAAAAGCACAAAATCGCTTACATACGTTCAAAGCAGAATAAGGTTTATATCATGGGTTTTAAATGTGGCATCGTTGGTCTACCAAACGTTGGTAAGTCAACTCTGTTTAACGCACTGACTAAAGCAGGCATCGAAGCAGCAAACTTTCCATTTTGTACGATCGAACCAAACACAGGTATCGTTCCGGTTCCAGATCTACGCTTAGATGCATTAGCAAAAATTGTTAATCCACAGAAGATCCTTCCAACGACAATGGAATTCGTAGATATCGCGGGCCTAGTTGCTGGCGCATCTAAAGGTGAAGGTCTTGGTAACAAATTCCTAGCTAACATCCGTGAAACTGACGCTATCGGTCACGTTGTACGCTGCTTTGAAAATGAAAACATTGTTCACGTTGCTGGCAAAGTATCTCCAATCGAAGATATCGAAGTGATCAACCTTGAACTTGCACTGGCTGACTTAGACAGCTGTGAACGTGCAATTCAACGTAACGCGAAGAAAGCGAAAGGCGGCGACAAAGACGCTAAATTCGAAATCACTGTACTAGAAAAGCTACTTCCAGTTCTAACTGAAGGTGGTATGGCGCGTACTGTTGAACTTGGCAAAGAAGAAGCGGCAGCAATCGGCTACCTAAACTTCCTAACACTTAAGCCAACAATGTACATCGCAAACGTTGCAGAAGATGGTTTTGAAAATAACCCATACCTAGACGCTGTTCGTGAATACGCTGAAAACGAAAACAACGTAGTTGTTGCTGTTTGTGCAGCAATCGAATCTGAGCTTTCTGAACTTGATGACGAAGATCGAGAAGAGTTCCTAGCGGATATGGGTATCGAAGAACCAGGTCTTAACCGAGTGATCCGCTCTGGTTACGAGCTTCTGACTCTTCAAACTTACTTCACAGCTGGCGTTAAAGAAGTTCGTGCTTGGACAATCCCTGTAGGTGCAACTGCACCACAAGCAGCGGGTAAGATCCACACAGACTTCGAGAAAGGTTTCATCCGTGCTGAAGTTGTTGGATTCGATCACTTCATCGAATTTAACGGTGAGAGCGGTGCGAAAGACGCAGGTAAATGGCGCCTTGAAGGTAAAGAATACATCGTTAAAGATGGTGACGTTGTTCACTTCCGCTTCAACGTATAATTCTGATTAAACATCTAGAAAAAAGGCCAGTGAATTCACTGGCCTTTTTGTTTTTCCCCTTTCTAAATTGCCCCTCACCAGAAACTTAACTTCCTATATATATCGCCTTTTAGACCTGTTTTTTGTCGACAAATACGCCTCTTTGCCTAAAAAGAAACCGAACAGATGTTTATTCGCGATTTATTCAAAAAAAAAGTTGACGGGTTTCGCTCAACTACGCATAATGCGCCCCGTTCACAACGAAGCGGCAACGTATCGAAATGAACGACAATTTGGAAATGGCTACTTAGCTCAGTTGGTTAGAGCACATCACTCATAATGATGGGGTCGCAGGTTCAAATCCCGCAGTAGCCACCATTTCCTAAGCACTCTGCTTGTTATTAAACACATGTTTATTAACGACAAGAGTTTTTAGGAAAGTAAAGCGGTCGTGGCGGAATTGGTAGACGCACCAGATTTAGGTTCTGGCGCCGAGAGGTGTGAGAGTTCAAGTCTCTCCGACCGCACCATATTGAGATATCTTAAGTGATATCATTGTTGGGCTATCGCCAAGCGGTAAGGCACTGGCTTTTGATGCCAGCATTCCCTGGTTCGAATCCAGGTAGCCCAGCCACAATTTAAAGTGTAATTATCTTTAAAAAGATAATGGCATTGGAAGCGAGATTATATTATATTACTTCGCTCTCAGATGGCTACTTAGCTCAGTTGGTTAGAGCACATCACTCATAATGATGGGGTCGCAGGTTCAAATCCCGCAGTAGCCACCATTCTTTCTTTATGAAAGAAGAACAAACAACGTTATATTGAATTACCAATGTCGATATAACTATAAAGATTTGCTGCGGTCGTGGCGGAATTGGTAGACGCACCAGATTTAGGTTCTGGCGCCGAGAGGTGTGAGAGTTCAAGTCTCTCCGACCGCACCATTATTTAGATATCTTAAATGATATCATTGTTGGGCTATCGCCAAGCGGTAAGGCACTGGCTTTTGATGCCAGCATTCCCTGGTTCGAATCCAGGTAGCCCAGCCATTACAACGTTACTTAGACAAACCATAAGTCTTCTTAACTATACTCTTCGCTAGAGTAAAAGCTTTGCTGCGGTCGTGGCGGAATTGGTAGACGCACCAGATTTAGGTTCTGGCGCCGAGAGGTGTGAGAGTTCAAGTCTCTCCGACCGCACCATTATTTAGATATCTTAAATGATATCATTGTTGGGCTATCGCCAAGCGGTAAGGCACTGGCTTTTGATGCCAGCATTCCCTGGTTCGAATCCAGGTAGCCCAGCCACTATTTAAACTCTTTGTTTTTACTTAGCTTGTTTTTAAGTTAAATAGCAAACCAAGAGCACAACGTTACATCGAATCACCAATGTCGATATAACTATAAAGATTTGCTGCGGTCGTGGCGGAATTGGTAGACGCACCAGATTTAGGTTCTGGCGCCGAGAGGTGTGAGAGTTCAAGTCTCTCCGACCGCACCATTATTTAGATATCTTAAATGATATCCTGTTGGGCTATCGCCAAGCGGTAAGGCACTGGCTTTTGATGCCAGCATTCCCTGGTTCGAATCCAGGTAGCCCAGCCATTACAACGTTACTTAGACAAACCATAAGTCTTCTTAACTATACTCTTCGCTAGAGTAAAAGCTTTGCTGCGGTCGTGGCGGAATTGGTAGACGCACCAGATTTAGGTTCTGGCGCCGAGAGGTGTGAGAGTTCAAGTCTCTCCGACCGCACCATTATTTAGATATCTTAATTGATATCCTGTTGGGCTATCGCCAAGCGGTAAGGCACTGGCTTTTGATGCCAGCATTCCCTGGTTCGAATCCAGGTAGCCCAGCCACTATTTAAACTCTTTGTTTAATTACTTAAGTGGTTAACCAAGAGCACAACGTTACATCGAACCACCAATGTCGATATAACTATAAAGATTTGCTGCGGTCGTGGCGGAATTGGTAGACGCACCAGATTTAGGTTCTGGCGCCGAGAGGTGTGAGAGTTCAAGTCTCTCCGACCGCACCATTATTTAGATATCTTAAGTGATATCATTGTTGGGCTATCGCCAAGCGGTAAGGCACTGGCTTTTGATGCCAGCATTCCCTGGTTCGAATCCAGGTAGCCCAGCCATTACAACGTTACTTAGACAAACCATAAGTCTTCTTAACTATACTCTTCGCTAGAGTAAAAGCTTTGCTGCGGTCGTGGCGGAATTGGTAGACGCACCAGATTTAGGTTCTGGCGCCGAGAGGTGTGAGAGTTCAAGTCTCTCCGACCGCACCATTATTTCTCTTTCATTAGAGAACAAATAGTGAATCTATTAGATTTATTATGGCTACTTAGCTCAGTTGGTTAGAGCACATCACTCATAATGATGGGGTCGCAGGTTCAAATCCCGCAGTAGCCACCACTTATACAACGTCTTATTGAAGCACCAATATTCGATATGACTATAAAGATTTGCTGCGGTCGTGGCGGAATTGGTAGACGCACCAGATTTAGGTTCTGGCGCCGAGAGGTGTGAGAGTTCAAGTCTCTCCGACCGCACCATTATTTAATAATGAATCTATTAGATTTATTATGGCTACTTAGCTCAGTTGGTTAGAGCACATCACTCATAATGATGGGGTCGCAGGTTCAAATCCCGCAGTAGCCACCACTTATACAACGTCTTATTGAAGCACCAATATTCGATATGACTATAAAGATTTGCTGCGGTCGTGGCGGAATTGGTAGACGCACCAGATTTAGGTTCTGGCGCCGAGAGGTGTGAGAGTTCAAGTCTCTCCGACCGCACCATCATTAAATAGAACCCAGCTTTTTAGCTGGGTTTTGTTTTATCTGGAATATGCAAATCTGCTAGCCAAGTCACCAAGTATTCTCTTCTATAACCTCACTTTTAATACGATTTTATAAGACAATGTCAGCTCCATTTTCTAATTGAGTATGACTAGCCTATGAAAGCCCTCCCCTTAACGATCGGTTGCTACACAGATACGCCAAGTAAAAGCCAAGGTGTTTATCAAACTCAGTTAGATCTAGAAACAGGAAAACTATTACCTCTAGAGCTGATCATCAAATGTACTAACCCCTCTTTTGTTACTGTAACAAAGGCTGGGATCTATACTGCATCGGAAGTTGACCAGCAAAAACAGCCCCAGCTCATTCATATACCTAATGTTGATTCACAGCTAACGCCCAATGCGAGCCTCATTTCAGGAGAGCACCCTTGTCACGTCGCGATAGATCCACACAATAAGTTTGCTATCACGTCACAATACTCATCAGGCACATTCGATATTTTTAGCTTAAGTATCAATGGCAGCATCGATAAACGACTCAAAACAATCAAGATGGTTGGTTCCGGGCCGAACAAAGAGAGACAAACTAGCCCACACGCCCATCAATGTCTGTTCCTACAAAACTCACCACAGTTTGTGACCGTCGATCTCGGCACCGATCGCATCAACTTCTATTGCTTTGATGAAGAGCAAGAAGAGTTCCTTGATGAGCCAATGCAGTCTCTTAGAGTGCCAGCCGGCAATGGACCTCGCCATTTAATCTTTAACAAAGCTGAAGACAGAGCCTATGTGGTCTGTGAACTCTCTGAAACGTTACTGATTTTAGAAAAGGTTTTAGGCATTTGGAATGCAGTGAAAGAGATTGATGCATTGCCTAATATGGAGAAGGGCGAAGCCGCAGCTGCGATTAAGCTATCCCCTGATGAGCAATTCCTTTATGTGTCATGTCGACACCAATCAAGAATCAGCAGCTTCAAAGTCGACTCTGAGGCTCAAAAGCTGACTTTCATTGATAGCTACGACACTGAAGGCAAATTCCCAAGAGACTTCCATATAACGAACGATGGGAAATGGCTTATCGCTGCCAACCAGCACTCCAACAACATCACCTCATTCAAGCGAGATAATGAAGATGGGTCTTTGGTTTATACAGGGTACTCTTTAGAGATCGATGCACCGGTTTGCGTTACGCAGTAGCTATAGCATTCAACACCATACAAAAAAGGAGAGCATCTGCTCTCCTCTTCTTTTGTAACCAATTAAACTAGCGACTTAAAGACCCAAGGCGTATCTCAATACTTGAGTTTTAATCGGCCCAGAGTTCTCTGCTAGTTTTAGTGCGGCATTACGTACAAACTTAAGCGGACCAATGTCGTTGCTGAATGTCTTGTAGAAGAAATCCATGCCACTTTGCATCATTAGATTGTCGCCTCTTCTCATCACTTCATAGCGTCTTGCTACAGACTGATTCAATTCACCCTTTTCTTTGGTGACATTCAACAGTACTGATACATCTTTGAAGCCTAAGTTAACACCCTGCCCAGCCAAAGGGTTGATCGTATGCGCAGAGTCCCCGACTAAAATACAGTTACTCTTCGAGTATGATTGAGCATGACGTCGTGTCAGAGGAAAAGAACCCGAATTCAAGACTTTGATATCACCTAACTCTTTAGGAAAGTGAGTAAGTACTTCATTTCGTAGTTTTTCAGGAGTCATTGCTGACAGTTGCTTAATACGCAGCGGAGAATCATACCAAACTAACGAGCCCTGCCCGACTTCTTGATCGTCAGAGGTTAGTGAACACAAAGGCAAAAATGAGCGAGGGCCACTTGGTAGAAATTGCTGCCAAGTAATATCTTGCTGAGGTTGTTCTGTTTCTACATTGATAAGCATACAGTGCTGTCGGTAATCCCAAGCAGTAATACCAATGCCAGCTTGCTGACGAACGGCTGAATTCGCGCCATCAGCACCAACCACCCACTTCGCAGATAACTCAACCCCAGATTGAAGCTTAACGATATTGGTTTCACCAAACTCAATCACATCGAGCTTTTCTGGACATAACAGTTCGAGATTGTCGTAGGCATCAAATTGAGACCATAAACCTAATTGAATGAGTCTGTTCTCAACGATATAGCCCAAACGAGGAAGGTCCAGTGAGGCAGCATCAAACCGAGTACGACACTCTGGGTGCTCCCACGTCTCTAAACGCTTATAAGAACACACTCGCATCGCTGCAATACCTTGCCATGCACCAAGCTCTTCAAGCAAATCGACCGATGCTTGAGAAATCGCTGACACACGAATATCCATCGCTTGTGACTCATCAAAAGCTTGTGGGGCAAAACCTTCGATTACCGCAACACTCAGACCTTGCTTTGCAAAACCGATTGCTGTTGCTGCGCCAACCATGCCGCCACCGACTACTACAATATCGTAACTGTTCATATTTTGTACTTATCAGTTTGATTCTTTGACTGTTTTTGATTGTACTTTTTCATAACTAACTTGTAACCAAAAACCTTATTCGAAAAAAGGGTTATCCCTTATGGCATATGGCGTTAACGATAATAAAAACCACTACATAAGAGATTTGTTCAGACTACTAGTCAGTCGGTTTTGAAACCAGTACAATACGCCGCTTGCCGCTAGAGCCTGTCATAAAATTGAATACCGTATTATGACAAACGGGGCTAGCGGATGAATAATGGGCGATTTGCTCCCTTAAATTAAACTAACGATCGAGCGAACATATAATGAGTAAGAAACTGCTAATTAAAACTTGGGGCTGTCAGATGAATGAATATGATTCATCAAAAATGGCCGACCTGCTTAACGCTGCAAATGGCTATGAGCTAACTGAAGTACCTGAGGAAGCAGACGTACTACTATTGAATACTTGTTCTATCCGCGAAAAAGCGCAAGAAAAAGTATTCCACCAGCTTGGTCGTTGGAAAACGCTTAAAGATAAAAAAGAAGGTGTGGTGATCGGTGTGGGTGGCTGTGTAGCGACTCAAGAAGGTGATCACATTCGTCAACGTGCACCTTACGTAGACGTTATCTTTGGCCCACAAACATTACACCGTTTGCCTGAGATGATTAAATCATCACTGTCTAACGAAAAGCCAGTAATGGACATCTCTTTCCCAGAGATCGAAAAGTTCGACAACCTACCAGAGCCAAAAGCCGAAGGCGCGACGGCGTTCGTTTCTATCATGGAAGGCTGTTCTAAATACTGTACTTACTGCGTTGTACCATACACACGCGGTGAAGAAGTTAGCCGTCCAATGGATGATGTACTGTTCGAAGTTGCTCAACTTGCAGAGCAAGGTGTACGTGAAGTTAACCTGCTAGGTCAAAACGTAAACGCATACCGCGGTCCAACTCACGAAGGTGATATCTGTTCATTCGCAGAACTGCTTCGTCTTGTTGCTTCTATCGACGGTATCGACCGTATTCGTTTCACAACAAGCCACCCGCTTGAGTTTGGTGACGACATCATTGAAGTTTACAAAGACACACCAGAATTAGTGAGCTTCCTTCACCTACCAGTACAAAGTGGTAGTGACCGTATTCTTACGATGATGAAGCGTCCACATACGGCTATCGAGTACAAATCTATTATCCGTAAACTGCGTAAAGCTCGTCCTGACATTCAAATCAGCTCTGACTTTATTGTTGGTTTCCCTGGTGAGTCTAAGCAAGACTTCCAAGATACAATGAAGCTAATTAAAGAAGTTGATTTCGATATGAGCTTCAGCTTTGTTTTCTCTCCACGTCCAGGCACGCCAGCGGCAGATTACCCATGTGATGTACCAGCACAAGAGAAGAAAGATCGTCTGTACGAACTGCAGCAAACGGTAAACACACAAGCTATGCGCTTCTCTCGTCTAATGTTAGGCACAGAGCAACGTATCCTTGTTGAAGGTCCATCAAGAAAGAACCTAATGGAACTTCGCGGCCGTACAGAAAACAGCCGTGTTGTGAACTTCGAAGGTTCTGCAGACCTAATCGGCCAGTTCGTAGATGTGAAGATCACTGAGGTTTACACCAACTCACTACGTGGTGAGCTAGTTCGCACAGAAAAAGACATGGGTCTACGCGTTGTTATGACTCCAGCAGAAATGATGGAAAAAACAAAACGTGAAGACGAGCTAGGTGTAGCGACATTTACGCCATAGGCAATACAACTGTTTGAGCACAAAGCGCAAACACAAAGCTTGAAATTACCTAACTAAGTGACCATCTTAGAAATAGGGACATCACCATCAGAAGCCCGGTCTAAATCGGGCTTTTTGCTCTTTGTTTTATTTAAGAGTGTGTGGCACAAAATGAGAGGCTAATTTGAGCAATAAAATCGTTACCTTAGAGATAAATCTAGAGCCAGCAGACAACAAGCGCTTGGCAAGTTTATGCGGACCATTTGACGACAACATCAAGCATCTTGAGCGTCGTCTGGGCGTTGAGATTAATTACCGTAGCAACTTTTTCACGATTGTCGGTAAGCCTCACACTACAGCCGCAGCTTTAGACATCATCAAACACCTCTATGTTGAAACGGCTCCAGTTAAAGGCAACATAATCGATATCGAACCAGAGCAAATACATCTGGCGATCACCGAGTCAGGCATTTTGGAGCAACACGTCGAGTCTGAAATTGACTACGGCAAAGAAGTGACTATTAAGACTAAAAAAGGCGTTATCAAACCTCGAACGCCAAACCAAGCACAATACCTAATGAACATGGTAACTCATGACATCACCTTTGGTATTGGGCCAGCAGGTACAGGTAAAACCTACTTAGCCGTTGCGGCAGCAGTTGATGCACTTGAACGCCAAGAGGTTCGCCGAATCCTACTGACTCGCCCTGCTGTTGAAGCTGGTGAGAAGCTTGGTTTCCTACCGGGTGATTTAAGCCAGAAAGTAGACCCATATTTGCGTCCACTTTACGATGCGCTGTTTGAGATGCTTGGCTTTGAGCGAGTTGAGAAGCTGATTGAACGTAACGTAATTGAAGTTGCGCCACTGGCTTACATGCGTGGTCGTACATTGAATGATGCGTTTATCATTCTTGATGAGAGTCAAAACACGACGGTAGAACAGATGAAGATGTTCTTAACCCGTATCGGTTTTAACTCACGCGCTGTGATCACTGGTGATATTACGCAAATCGATTTACCTCGTGGTGCAAAGTCAGGCTTACGCCATGCGACTGAAGTCCTCAATGAAGTCGATGACATTAGTTTTAACTTCTTCATGTCTGAAGACGTCGTTCGTCACCCTGTGGTTGCTCGTATCGTCAACGCATACGAGAAGTGGGAAGCAAAAGACCAGAAAGAGCGTAAAGAGTTTGAAAAGCGTAAACGTGAAGAGCGCGAAGCCAAACTTCTTGAGGCTCAGCAGGCAGTTACGACACAATTAGCAACACAAAATAGCTCTGTAATTGCAGAACAAGGTGATAAATAGATGTCTATTGAACTAGACCTGCAATTAGCGGTCGAAAATGAGCAAGGTCTTCCAACTGAGCAAGATATTCAGCTTTGGCTGGACAAGACAATTCCTCAGTTTCAAGAGAACGCTGAGTTGACGGTTCGTATCGTTGATACACAAGAAAGCCACCAGCTCAATCATGAATATCGTGGCAAAGACAAGCCAACTAACGTGTTGTCTTTTCCATTCGAGGCTCCTCCAGGGATCGAGTTAGATCTACTGGGCGACCTCATTATCTGCCGCCAAGTTGTCGAAAAAGAAGCAGAAGAGCAAAGTAAGCCTCTGCTAGCACACTGGGCTCATATGGTTGTACATGGCAGTCTGCATCTGCTAGGTTATGATCATATCGAAGATGATGAAGCTGAAGAGATGGAGTCACTCGAGACAGAAATCATGCAATCTATGGGGTTTGAAGACCCTTACATTCTAGAAAAGTAAATTGATTCTAGTTAAGTAGGTTGCAGAGAAACAATAACTCATCGAACCTGTGATTTTCGCAGGAATCTGAGTTGTAACGTGTGCTATCACACTTCTGATAGCGTTATTTTTTGAGAAATCATGAACGAAGGTAACCCCCCCACTTCTGAGGGAAGTAAAAAATCTGAAGGTCCGAGTAGAAAGTCCTTCTTTGAACGCCTAGGCCAACTATTTCAAGGTGAAGTAAAAGATCGCCAAGAGCTCGTAGATGTAATCCGCGACTCAGAAATTAATGACCTAATTGACCACGACACACGCGACATGCTCGAGGGTGTTATGGAAATTTCAGAGATGCGAGTACGCGATATCATGCTGCCTCGCTCTCAAATGGTTACAGTTGAACGCACCGATGATCTAGATACATTGATTGCGCTCATTACTGATGCTCAACACTCTCGCTACCCAGTGATCAGTGAAGATAAAGACCATGTTGAAGGCATTCTATTAGCGAAGGACCTACTTAAGTATTTGGGTTCAGAAAGTGCCCCATTTGATATCGAACAAGTGATTCGCCCTGTCGTGGTTGTTCCTGAAAGTAAGCGAGTTGATCGCCTGCTCAAGGAATTCCAGGAAGAGCGTTACCACATGTCTATCGTTGTCGATGAGTTTGGCGGAGTTTCTGGCCTGGTAACCATTGAAGATATCCTCGAAGAAATCGTTGGTGAAATTGAAGACGAGTTCGACGATGAAGAAGAGCTAGATATTCGTAAGCTGAGTAAGCATACCTTCTCTGTAAAAGCTTTAACCACTATTGAAGAGTTCAACGATACGTTTAACACTGCCTTTAGTGACGATGAAGTGGATACGGTAGGCGGCATGGTTATGACAGCACTCGGTCACCTGCCAGTTCGTGGCGAAATTGTAGAAATCGAAAACTACCATTTCAAAATAACATCAGCAGATAACCGTCGTGTGATTCAGCTACAGGTAACCATTCCTGACGAACAGCCTCTTCCGACTATCGAAGAATAACAACTTCTCTCTAAAGAGATGACAGAAATTAGATGACTAAGACATTTATTCATCGCCTATTACGGCCGCTTGCGGCCGTTTTTGTTGGCGCTATAACCACCCTTTCATTCGCTCCATACTCTATATGGCCTCTTGCTATTCTCAGCCCAGCTTTGTTGCTGTTACTGATCCACAACCGCTCTCCTAAAAGTGCGCTTTGGATTGGCTACGCATGGGGTTTAGGTCAATTCACCACAGGTATCAGCTGGGTATACGTCAGCATTGATGGTTTTGGCGGCATGCCACTGGCAGCCAACCTATTTTTGATGGCATTGCTTGTTGGCTACCTAGCCGTTTATTCAGGGCTATTTACCTGGGGTTTGAATAAATTCTTCCCTGCCAATAACCTAAGCCGCTTTTTCCTTGCTGCTCCTGCATTGTGGTTAGTCTGTGATTGGCTGCGTGGCTGGGTAATGACGGGCTTCCCTTGGCTATGGTTGGGCTACAGCCAAATCGATTCGCCATTGGGGTCATTTGCACCGATTGGCGGTGTCGAATTAATTACTCTAGTGATCATTGTTTCAGCCTCTGCATTCACTTATGCAATTGTTAACCGGGCTTGGAGCATCGCTCTCATTCCCGCTGTCGTATTTAGCGCAGGTTTTGGTATTCGAAATATCGATTGGGTCACGCCTAACCCTGAAAAAACAACATCAGTGGTATTGATTCAAGGTAATGTCGATCAAGATAGCAAATGGCTGCCGAGTCATCGCTGGCCGACCATGATGAAGTACACCGACTTAAGCAGAGAAAATTGGGACGCGGATATCATCATCTGGCCTGAAGCCGCTATCCCTGCGTTTGAGGTAGAGATTCCTTCTTTCCTACGTAACTTAGATAGCGCAGCGAAGATGAATAACAGCTCGATCATCACTGGTGTGCTTAATCAGTCTGAAGATAAGAAATACTACAACAGTATTCTTTCTCTCGGCGTGAACCCATATGGTGAATACAGCTACGATCCTGACGAACGCTACCATAAACATCACCTGTTACCATTTGGTGAGTTTGTGCCGTTTGAAGATATCTTGCGCCCATTAGCACCTTTCTTTAATTTGCCAATGTCATCATTTAGCCGTGGCGACTTTGTTCAACCCAACATCGTGGCAAATGGTCGTCACTTAGCGCCTGCGTTGTGTTACGAGATCATCTTTAATGATCAAGTTAGACAGAACGTAACCGATGAGACTGACTTTATTTTAACGCTCTCTAACGATGCGTGGTTTGGTCGTTCGATTGGGCCATTGCAACATATGGAAATCGCACAGATGCGTGCTCTGGAGCTTGGTAAGCCGGTTATTCGCTCGACCAACAATGGTGTGACCGCAGTAACCGATTACAAAGGCAACATCATCAAGCAAGTGCCTCAGTTTGAAACAGCAGTATTAAAAGCTGAACTCATTTCAACGGATGGTCAAACGCCTTATCACACAGTAGGTACTTGGCCACTGTATATCTGGGCGATGCTCAGCTTGGTGATTGGTTGGGTAATTAGAAAGCCAAAAAGCTAGATTCGACGAAAAGTGATTTGAGGGTTGACTGATTGGGTCAACCCTTTTTCATTGCTGTGGTTTTACGTTGATACGCTATGGTTCAGAAGCTTACGGTTTAAGGGCTTTACGACTAAACCCTTTAGAACCACATTTAATGCATGGAATGATATTGGTTGGGTGGTTATATTCGGTTTGGTGACCACACTCGTCACATACTAAGGTGCCCAAGCCAATGACTTCACCCGCTTGATACAAGCCTTGGTGTTCTAAGTCTTGGAACAGTTCAACCCACTCCACCTTAGTACGATCAGTAATATCCAACAGCCCTTGCCAAATAGAGTCCGCAATCATCAAATAGAATGGACCGCTTTTACTCTCTTCATAGCTTTCGGAAAACTCTTTTAAGTCCGACTTCACGTAGGCAGAGATCAATGAAAGCTCATCTTTCGTCATATCATTAGCTGCTTTCGCAAACTTGCCCGACGTTTCGATTTTGTTGTTGAGCTCTTCAGGGCTATGCTTCAGCGTTTCAATCACCTCTTCGACGACTTCTTCATAGAGCGCTTTTTTCTTCGGCATAACAACCTCCTTAAGATAACCAACCTTTTAGTGAGCAAACGAATGCGCTGCAATGCACTCCCGCTTACAAACAAATGCAATTCATACTCTTAAGTATAGTTGCCCTGCGAAATTCAGTGAAAATTACACAATCTACTAGGCAGCAACTGCAAGTATGAAGGGTATAACTATTGTTGTACTCAGCTCCTTTAGGTATTCTATGACGATCTGTAAGATTCTGTTCTAACCGAACTCACAAATTCCAAGATAACCGGATACCATCGATGCAAGAACAATATAACCCGCAAGAGATTGAACAAAAGGTTCAACAACACTGGGATAACAGCGAGACTTTCGTTGTAAGTGAAGACCCAAACAAAGAAAAATTCTACTGTCTTTCTATGTTCCCTTACCCAAGTGGCCGACTGCACATGGGTCACGTGCGTAACTACACCATCGGTGATGTGGTATCTCGTTTCCAACGTCTACAAGGCAAAAACGTAATGCAGCCAATTGGTTGGGATGCATTCGGCCTACCAGCAGAAAACGCAGCTGTTAAAAACAATACAGCGCCTGCACCATGGACTTACGAAAACATTGAGTACATGAAGAACCAACTGAAGCTTCTAGGCTTTGGTTACGACTGGAACCGTGAATTCGCAACCTGTACTCCAGAGTACTACCGTTGGGAACAAGAGTTCTTCACTAAGCTTTACGAAAAAGGCCTGGTTTACAAGAAGACTTCTTCTGTGAACTGGTGTCCAAACGACCAAACTGTACTGGCAAACGAGCAAGTAGAAGACGGTTGCTGCTGGCGTTGCGATACTCCGGTAGAACAAAAGAAAATTCCACAGTGGTTTATTAAAATCACTGAGTACGCTCAAGAGCTACTCGACGATCTAGACAACCTTGAAGGTTGGCCTGAAATGGTTAAGACCATGCAGCGTAACTGGATCGGCCGCTCTGAAGGTGTTGAGCTATCTTTCGCTGTTAACGGTGAAGAAGCACCACTAGAAGTGTACACAACACGTCCGGATACACTAATGGGTGTTTCTTACGTTGGTATAGCTGCAGGTCACCCTCTTGCAGAGAAAGCATCGAAGAACAACCCAGAGCTTGCTGCATTCGTTGAAGAGTGTCGTAACACTAAAGTTGCTGAAGCTGAACTGGCAACGATGGAAAAGAAAGGTATGGATACTGGCCTAACGGCTATCCACCCTCTTAACGGTCGTGTTGTTCCTGTTTACGTAGCTAACTTCGTTCTTATGGATTACGGCACGGGTGCGGTAATGGCGGTTCCTGCTCACGATCAACGTGATTACGAATTCGCAACTAAGTACGGCATCGATATCATCCCAGTAATCAAACCTGAAGATGGTTCTGAACTAGACGTGTCTGAAGCGGCTTACACTGAAAAAGGTGTACTGTTCGACTCTGGTGAATTCGATGGTCTTGCGTTCCAAGAAGCATTCGATGCAATTGCTGCGAAGCTTGAAGCTGAAGGCAAAGGTAAGAAGACAGTAAACTTCCGTCTACGTGACTGGGGTGTATCTCGTCAGCGTTACTGGGGGGCTCCAATCCCAATGGTAACCACTGAAGACGGTCAAGTTCACCCAGTACCAGCAGACCAACTGCCAGTCATTCTTCCTGAAGATGTAGTAATGGATGGCGTAACTAGCCCAATCAAGGCAGACAAGTCTTGGGCTGAAACAACATTCAACGGCGAACCCGCTCTACGTGAGACTGACACGTTCGATACGTTCATGGAATCTTCTTGGTACTACGCTCGTTACTGTTCACCACAAGCTGATGACATTCTAGATCCAGAGAAAGCAAACTACTGGCTACCAGTTGACCAATACGTTGGTGGTATCGAGCACGCTTGTATGCACCTGCTTTACTCTCGTTTCTTCCATAAGCTTCTACGTGATGCTGGCTACGTGACGTCTGATGAACCGTTCAAGCAACTACTGTGTCAAGGCATGGTTCTGGCTGACGCTTTCTATCACGAAAACGAAAAAGGCACCAAAGAGTGGATTGCACCGACTGACGTAACGGTTGAACGTGACGGTAAAGGTCGCATCGAAAAAGCAGTCGACGATCAAGGCCGTGAAGTTGAGCACTCAGGCATGATCAAAATGTCTAAGTCTAAGAACAACGGTATCGACCCACAAGAGATGGTAGACAAGTACGGCGCTGATACAGTACGTCTATTCATGATGTTTGCATCACCTGCAGACATGACGCTTGAGTGGCAAGAGTCTGGCGTTGAAGGTGCTAACCGCTTCCTTAAACGTGTTTGGAAACTGGTTCACGCTCACTCTTCTAAAGGTGCTGCTGAATCTGTTGATGCTTCTGCGCTATCTGGCGACCAAAAAGCACTTCGTCGTGATATCCACAAGACTATCGCGAAAGTAACGGACGATATTGGCCGCCGCCAAACGTTCAACACGGCAATCGCTGCAATCATGGAACTGATGAACAAGCTAGCGAAAGCTCCTCAAGAATCTGTACAAGACCGTGCAATCCTTGACGAAGCGCTAAAAGCGGTAGTACGCATGCTTTACCCAATGACTCCACACATCTCTTACGAAATGTGGATTGCACTTGGTGAATCAAACGTAGACTCAGCAACATGGCCAACTTTCGATGAGAAAGCGCTAGTTGAAGACGAGAAAACTATCGTTGTAATGATCAACGGTAAGCTACGTGCGAAACTAACCGTTGCTGCTGATGCAACAGAAGAGCAAGTTCGTGAGCTTGGTCTAAACGATGAGAACGCTAAGAAGTTCCTAGATGGCTTAACTATCCGTAAAGTTATCTTCGTACCAGGTAAGCTTCTAAACATCGTTGCTAACTAATTTCGTTAGCACAATGCAATTGCTAAAGAATTAACGAACTTAATTCATCAAAAGCAGTCTGTAGACAGGGTAGCTAATTGCCCTGTCTACTTATTTAAGCGCTTTAGACTAGAGCCTAACCACTCAAGCTAAAGCCTTTAAATAAGTATTCTACCTTCATGAGAGCCATCAAATAATGCGCCTGATTTCACTATCTTCATTGAAAGTTACTGTTGTTGTTTTAACCGTCAGCCTATTAAGTGCCTGTGGTTTCCACCTGCGTGGTGATTACTCCGTACCCGAAGAACTCAACAAGATCTCCGTAACCAGTTACGACCAATACAGTACGTTTACACGTATGATGAAAGGTCAACTGCGTATGAATGATGTAGAAATTGTACCACCGGCTGAGAATACCCCTAACCTGCACATTATTAGTGAGAGCGTAGGTGAGCGAACTCTGTCTCTATACCAAAACACTCGTGCAGCAGAGAAAGAACTGACATTCCGAGCAAGATATCGAGTTACTGTCCCGGATCTAGGCTCAAAGACATTCTCAACCAGCGTTACCCGTAGTTATCTAGATAACCCGCTAACTGCACTTGCGAAGTCGGTTGAGCGAGACATGATCGAAGATGAGATGCGTAAGTTGGCAACAAGCCAAATCCTTCGTCAGATGGCTCGACTAAAAGCGAACATTGCCGCTGATAGCATGGATCTAGATGCACTAGAGCACGTTCAAGTGAAAGAACTCGAAAAGCAATACAACATCAAGAATGTTGAAATTGACGACGTTGAGACCGTACCAGCTTCAGAAGAACAACCAACACTTAGTGATTCGGCTGAGTAATAGGTTTATTTGATGCGTATTTTTGCTGACCGCTTATCAGAGCAACTGGCTAAACAGTTGAGTAATGTTTACCTAATTTTTGGTAACGAACCTCTACTGCTGCAAGAGAGCCGAGAAGCGATTCAAAAGGCTGCAAAACAACAAGGCTTTGAAGAACGTCACCGCTTTGCGATTGATAGCAGTCTCGACTGGAATCAAGTCTACGACTGCACTCAAGCACTGAGCCTATTCTCTAGTCGTCAGGTCATCGAGCTTGAGCTGCCTGAGTCAGGCGTCAATGCCGCAATCGCAAAAGAGCTACTCGCAATCTCCGAGCATATCCACAGTGATATCCTGCTGATCTTGGTAGGCACTAAGCTAACCAAAGCTCAAGAAAGCGCTAAGTGGTTTAAGGCACTTTCGAATCAGGGTCACTGGGTCAGCTGCCTAACGCCAGATGTCAGCCGATTACCTCAGTTTGTCCAAGCACGCTGCCGTCAAATCGGTTTAACACCAGATCCTGAAGCGATTCAAATGCTGGCGCAATGGCATGAGGGCAATCTATTTGCTCTGACCCAAAGCCTAGAAAAACTGGCTCTCCAATACCCAGATGGAAAACTCACGTTAGTACGCTTAGAAGAATCGCTGAGTCGACACAACCATTTTACTCCATTCCATTGGAGTGATGCGTTATTGGCAGGCAAAGGAAACCGAGCACAACGAATCCTACGTCAGCTAGAAGCCGAAGGTGTCGAACCCGTCATTTTATTACGTAGCATACAACGTGAGCTTGCTCTGCTATTACAAATGCAACAACAAATGAAACAGATGCCGATTGGTCAGGTCTTCGAGAAACACCGTATCTGGCAATCTAAAAAACCTCTTTATAACGCCGCGCTAACAAGAGTTTCGATTTCTCAATTACACTCTTTGTTCGCGTTGCTCACTCAAGCTGAATTGATGACAAAAACTCAATATGAACAGTCGCCTTGGCCATTAATTCATCAGTTAAGCGTAGAGTTTTGTATCCCTTCAGCTTCAATACCATTTCATGCTTAAAAGCGTGGTATATTCAAGGGTCAACAGCCCCTAAAAAGCTAAATTCAGATTAAAGGAACACCCCGTGTTACGTGAAGAACTAAAAGATTTTCTTGCAGACAAAGCCGACGACATGAAAGCAGAATCGATTGTGACTATCGATGTAGAAGGCAAATCAAGCGTTACTGATTACATGATTGTTTGTACTGGCACCTCTAAGCGTCATGTTGCTTCTATTGCACAGCATGTTGCTGATGAAGTACGTAAAGCAGGTATGCAGCCACTAGGCATGGACGGCCAGCAAGAAGGTGAATGGGTTGTTCTAGATATGGGCACAAGCATGCTTCACGTTATGCAAGAAGAACACCGTGAACTGTACCAACTAGAAAAACTTTGGGGCTAAGCTTTGAAGATCCAATTAATCGCAGTTGGTACAAAAATGCCAAAATGGGTTGAAGAAGGCTTTAAAGAATATAAACGCCGCTTCCCTCATGATATGCCATTAGAGCTCATTGAAATCACTGCGGGAAAGCGCGGTAAAAATGCGGATATTGCACGCATTCTTCAAAAAGAAGGCGAAGCGATGTTGGCAGCGGTTCCAAAAGGCAACCGCATTGTCACGCTTGATATCCCAGGTAAAAAGTGGGACACCCCACAACTGGCAGAGCAATTGGAAAGTTGGAAGTTGGATGGACGCGACGTTTCTATCCTTATCGGCGGGCCTGAAGGATTAGCACCTGCATGTAAAGCGGCTGCAGACCAAAGTTGGTCTCTGTCTGCGCTTACTCTCCCTCACCCATTAGTACGCGTTATCATGGCTGAAAGCTTGTATCGAGCTTGGAGCATCACTGCTAACCACCCTTATCATCGAGAATAAGCGTTAATGTTACGTAAACGTAGCCAAATCCGTGATTACAAAGCAGAAGCACGACTATTTACTAATCGTGCTTTTGTTGCGTTTGCGGGGATCATAGTCATGATATCGATGTTGGTTGTTAACCTGTACAACATTCAGGTCAATCAATATCAAGACTATAAAACCCGCTCTAACGATAACCGCATCAAGGTCGTTCCAATCGCCCCCAACCGTGGTTTGATTTACGATCGCAACGGTGTACTTCTTGCCGAAAATCGCCCGGTTTTCAACCTAGAAATCACACCAGAAAAAATCAAAGATATGGATGACACGCTCATCCGTCTACAAGAATTAATCGAGATCCCGCCAGAGCGTATTGAACGATTTGATCGTGATCGTCGCAATTCACGACGCTTCAAGTCAGTACCTATTCTGAATCAGCTTACCGAAGAACAAGTTGCGATCTTCTCTGTAAATCAGCATAAGTTCCCAGGTGTTGAAGTTACAGGTACGCTAAAACGTTTCTACCCTTATGGTGATGTGTTAACTCACGTGATTGGCTACGTATCGCGCATCAATGACCGTGATATGCAGCGCTTGGTTCGCGAAGAGAAAGACGCCAATTACCAAGCTACTCGCGACATCGGTAAACTTGGTATTGAGCGCTACTACGAAGACATGCTTCACGGTACCGCTGGCTATCAAGAAGTCGAAGTTAACAGCCGTGGACGAGTGATCCGTACCCTTAAGTTTGTACCGTCGGTTCCGGGTAAAGATATCGTGCTCAACTTGGATATCAAGCTACAACTATACGTACATAAGTTACTTGATGGCCGCCGCGGTTCAGCTATCGTTCTCGACCCGAAAGACAATGGCGTGTTAGCCATGGTATCTAGCCCAAGCTACGACCCAAATGCATTCGTACATGGTATTTCGTCTAAAGGTTATAACGCCCTACTTCAAGACAAAGACCGCCCTTTGGTTAACCGTGCAACGCTAGGTATTTATCCACCAGCATCGACGATCAAGCCATTCATTGCTGTTGCGGCTCTGCAAGAAGGTGTGATTACACCCAATACAACGCGTAATGACCCAGGTTATTGGAAGATCCCTAATTCAAAAACAAGACCATTCCGTGACTGGTTACGTTGGGGACACGGCGTCGTTGATATAGAGAAAGCGATTGAAGAGTCAGTGGATACTTTCTTTTACCAAATTGCTTATGATCTCGGCATTGATCGCATATCCAAGTGGATGATGATGTTCGGCTTTGGTGATTATACTGGCATCGATATTTATGAAGAGAGCAAAGCCAATATGCCAACTCGTGATTGGAAGATGGCAAGACACCGTGTGCCTTGGTACCAAGGTGACACTATCCCAGTTGGCATTGGCCAAGGCTACTGGACTGCAACACCCATGCAGATTGCAAAAGCCACATCAGTTTTGGTCAATGAAGGTGAAGTAACAGCACCTCACCTACTTCGTTCAACCATTGATAACGGTCGTCCATTCGATGAACAAATCATGTCGGACATTGAAACTTACCCACCGCTAACCGGGGTTAAGAAGAAGTATTGGGATATCGCTCAGGAAGGTATGAGGCTGGCTAACCACGGTAAGAAAGGTACGGCAAGACGTTCATTCCAGAAGATGTCTTACCAAACCGCTGGTAAATCGGGTACCGCGCAGGTATTCGGCTTAAAAGAAGATGAAGAGTACAACGCGGATGAAATCGCAGAGCACTTACGCGATCACGCCCTCTTTACAGGTTACGCGCCTTTTGAAGATCCTGAAGCCGTCGTAACTATAGTTCTAGAGAACGCAGGTGGCGGTTCTTCTAACGGCGGCCCAGTAGTAAGAAGGATTTTAGACCATATTATCCTTGCAGAAGATTATCAAAGTGAGCCAATTAAATAATGAAACTTGATCCTTCAACTGGACGAAATAGAGCCCTATTCGAAAGGCTGCATATCGACCTGCCGCTTTTGCTTGGCATTCTGGTTTTAATGGGCTTTGCCCTGCTGATCATGTACAGCGCAAGCGGACAAAGCGTTGCGATGATGGACCGCCAGGCGATGCGCATGGCTCTGTCTTTAGGTGTGATGATCTTCCTAGCGCAAATCTCACCTCGCACTTATGAGACCTTGGCACCACTGCTGTTTGCAGGTGGTGTCATCTTGCTATTAGGCGTGTTGTTCTTTGGTGAAGCCTCTAAAGGTGCACAACGTTGGTTAAACTTCGGCTTTGTTCGCTTCCAACCGTCAGAGCTGTTAAAGCTGGCAGTGCCTTTGATGCTGGCACGATTTATCGGTAAGCGCTCACTTCCGCCCACCTTCCAAACATTAGCGATCTCGCTAGTGATGGTGTTTGTACCGACGATTCTAATCGCAAAGCAACCCGACTTAGGTACATCTATCCTTATCGCTGCATCCGGTATCTTCGTGATATTCCTGGCAGGTATCAGTTGGAAAATCATTGCTAGCGCTGCAATCGCGCTAGGGGCATTTATCCCAATCCTATGGTTCTTCTTGATGCGTGAATATCAAAAAGTACGTGTAAGAACCCTTTTTGATCCTGAATCAGATCCATTAGGTGCGGGTTACCACATCATTCAAAGTAAGATTGCGATAGGTTCGGGTGGTATATCTGGAAAAGGTTGGCTGCAAGGTACTCAATCTCAACTAGAGTTCATCCCTGAGCGTCATACCGACTTCATTTTTGCGGTCATCGCCGAAGAATGGGGCATGATTGGTATCTTGTTCTTGCTTGCTATCTACCTGTTCATTATTGGACGTGGCTTAGTGCTTGCGAGCCAAGCTCAAACCGCATTCGGTCGAATGATGGGCGGCAGTATTGTCCTGAGCTTCTTCGTTTATATTTTTGTAAACATTGGCATGGTAAGTGGCATTCTACCTGTGGTTGGTGTTCCTCTTCCTCTAGTCAGTTATGGCGGTACTTCAATGGTTACCCTTATGGCTGGTTTTGGTATTTTAATGTCGATCCATACACACAGAAAAGCATTCTCAAAGGCGACCTAATCGATGTCTATTACAACGTTTCCAAAAAAAGCATCCTTGGTTGAAGAGCTGCCAATCAAAAAAATAGTCTCTATCTTGGGGCTAGCGATTTTAATCAATGGGTGTTCTTCAAAACAGCCAACAGGCCGCTACGATATTGATTCAGATATTGCACCAGATGCACCTATCTCAGTAGAGCATCTAGAGGATGCTCACCCTCAGTATGAACCTTATAGTTTAGGTGGTAACACGGATTACACTTTACGTGGCGAAGACTACAAAATCGTAAAGAAGACCGAAGGGTTTACTGAGAAAGGCAAAGCCTCTTGGTACGGTAAGAAATTTCATGGTCACTTAACGTCTAACGGCGAGATCTACGACATGTATTCGATGTCTGCAGCGCACAAAACATTGCCAATTCCAAGCTATGTAAAAGTGACGAATACTGACAATAACAAAACGACGATTGTGCGAATTAATGACCGCGGCCCATTCCATGAAGGCCGAATCATTGACCTTAGTTATGCGGCAGCTTACAAGCTCGATGTATTGAGAACCGGCACGGCAAATGTTGAGATTGAAGTCATTACTGTAGCTATGCCAACCGACGCAAATAAAAAGGCTGCTTTACCGCAATTTATTATTCAAGTCGCAACATCTCCGCATGAAGACAGAACCGAAAAGTTAGCGAAAGATCTAGCCGAAAAGCTAGAAGTAGCAACGTTCTTGCAGCCAAATGATGACAACTACCGTCTGATGATTGGGCCATTTCATGACTATGCTCTGACTCAAGAGAAATTAGAACAAGTTAAGCTAATGGGTTACCCGTCAGCTTATATAAAAAAACACACCCTAACTCGCTAATTAATCTAACAGTTACTTCTGGTAATCAGCGCTCTGGTGTGACAGAGTGATTCTGTTAATATATGAATAGTTCACCAAATAATTGCATTCAAAATGATTAAATCTAATAAACTTGTTAAATCGATTTTTGCTACTTCTGTTGCTCTTTCTGCAACGATAGCTACATCGTCATTCGCCGCTCCTATTGTTGTTCCTGATGCACCTCAAATCGCCGCTAAAGGTTTTGTTCTGATGGATTACCATTCAGGCAAAGTACTAGCAGAGAAAGAGATGAATACTCAGCTTTCTCCAGCAAGTTTAACCAAGATGATGACGAGCTACGTGATCGGCCAAGAGCTCGATCGTGGCAACATCAACCTAAACGACGATGTTGTAATCAGTGAAAATGCTTGGGCTAAAAACTTCCCAGATTCATCTAAGATGTTCGTTGAAGTTGGCACTACGGTTAAAGTTGAAGAATTAAACCGCGGTATCATCATTCAATCAGGTAACGACGCATGTGTTGCTATGGCTGAACATATCGCTGGCTCTGAAGATGCATTCGTTGACCTAATGAACGCTTGGGCAAGCTCTATCGGCATGAAAGACACGCACTTTGCTAACGTGCACGGTCTAGACAACCCGAACCTATACTCAACGCCTTACGATATGGCACTACTTGGTCAGGCGCTGATTCGCGACGTACCAGACGAGTACCGTATCTACTCAGAGAAGAAATTCACATACAACGGCATCACCCAATACAACCGTAACGGTCTGTTATGGGATAAGAGCATGAACGTTGATGGCATCAAAACGGGTCACACAAGCAATGCAGGTTACAGCCTAGTAAGCTCAGCGACAGAAGGCAAAATGCGCCTAGTTGCTGTAGTTATGGGCACCAAGAATGCGAATGCTCGTAAAACAGAAAGCAAAAAACTGCTTAGCTACGGCTTCCGCTTCTTTGAAACAGTGGCACCACACACAGCCGGTGAAACCTTCGTAGAAGAGAAGATCTGGATGGGTAGCAAGGACACAGTTGCACTAGGTGTCGACGAAGATACATTCGTTACGCTACCTCGTGGTCAAGCTAAGAACCTGAAGGCAAGCTTCGTTCTTGAGAAAGAGCTAGAAGCGCCAATCAGCAAAGGCGATGTAGTTGGTAAACTATTCTACCAAGTAGACGGTGAAGACGTTGCTGAATACCCACTACTAGCACTTGAAGATGTAGACCAAGGCAGCCTATTCAGCCGCCTATGGGACTACCTAGTTCTTCTGTTCAAGGGTTTATTCTAAACAAGCCAAAGGTTTGTTCTAGGTAAAACCTAAGCTTATTGTATAGCTAACCTAATGAGTAAGTTCATGATTTACTCATTAGCGAACCAAAAGCCGCCATGTGCGGCTTTTGTTGATCTTGAGTTCGGTGATATTTACACGTAATATTCCGCCTTATTACTCGTGTCTGTTGACCGAACACGCTTTTTATCGACATTTCGCCAATTTGCGAGAGTCTAGCCTTTTGGAGCTAATCATGAACATCAATTCTGATGCAAAACTAAAAGACCTCTTAGAGTTCCCTTGTTCATTCACTTACAAAGTAATGGGCCACGCTAAGCCAGAACTGACTGAGCTAGTACTAGAAGTGATCCAGCGTCATGCTCCTGGTGACTACAACCCAACGCTAAAACCGAGTGCGAAAGGTAACTACCACTCTGTTTCTATCAATATTACTGCGACTTCAATTGAACAAGTAGAAACTCTTTATAAAGAACTGGGCGAGATCGAAATAGTTCGTATGGTTCTGTAGTAATCTCCGATTACACATGAAAAACAGCGGCTTATTGCCGCTGTTTTTGTTTAAAACACCCTATCTAGCTCAAATTCATTCAACTTAATTTTCAATAAATACAAAGAAAGTTGAAAAACCTTGCAGTCCGTCTGTAGTTAGAATCATGTTTCGCGTTTATAATGCGTTCACTTTATTAATCCTTGAGGGAGTGCTGCTTTGCAAAATAAGCTAATCGTAAAAAAATTAGGCCGTCAGGATTACGAACCTGTATGGAAAGCCATGCATAAGTTCACAGACAAACGCACGGAAGAAGACGTAGACCAAGTTTGGTTGGTTGAACACAACCCTGTCTTCACTCAAGGACAAGCAGGTAAAGCCGAGCATGTATTAAATGCCGGTGATATCCCTGTAATACAAAGCGATCGCGGTGGCCAAGTGACTTACCACGGCCCAGGCCAATTAGTGGCTTACTTTCTGATTAACATCCGCCGCAAGAAATTCGGAGTGCGTGATTTGGTTACTCATATCGAGAACCTCGTAATCAATACTCTGAAAGCTTACAATATAGATTCAGCTGCCCGACCTGACGCTCCTGGTGTTTATGTCGATGGCAAGAAAATCTGTTCACTCGGATTACGTATTCGACGTGGCTGCTCGTTCCACGGGTTAGCACTCAACGTCGATATGGACCTGTCTCCATTCCTACGTATTAACCCATGTGGTTACCAAGGTATGGAAATGGCGCAGGTAAGCCAACTCGGCGGACCAAGTGAACTAGAAAACGTTGAGCAACAGTTAATACAAGAGCTCGTAGAGCTACTCGGCTATGACCAAGTAGACATTCAAGCCACCAGTAACATTACAGCAGAAGCATAAAATCATGAGCAAACCAATCCAAATGGAAAAAGGCGTTAAATATCGTGACGCTGACAAAATGGCATTAATTCCCGTAAAGAATATGCCTGCTGAACAGAAAGAAGTTCTACGTAAGCCTGAATGGATGAAGATTAAACTTCCTTCAGACAGCCATCGTATTCAAGAAATCAAATCAGCAATGCGCAAAAACAACCTGCACTCAGTTTGTGAAGAAGCGTCTTGCCCTAACCTAGCCGAGTGTTTCAACCACGGTACGGCAACGTTTATGATTCTTGGCGCTATCTGTACTCGTCGCTGCCCGTTCTGTGATGTTGCCCATGGTCGCCCTGTTGCTCCTGAAGCTGAAGAGCCGAAGAAGCTGGCTAAGACGATTAAAGACATGAAACTGAAGTACGTTGTAATCACTTCAGTTGACCGTGATGACTTGCGTGACGGCGGTGCTCAGCACTTTGCTGACTGTAACCGTGAGATTCGCGAACTAAACCCAAATATTCGTATCGAAACACTGGTTCCAGACTTCCGCGGTCGTATGGACGTTGCACTTGATCTAATGAAAGACAACCCGCCAGATGTTTTCAACCACAACCTAGAGACAGCGCCACGTCTATACCGTAAAGCGCGTCCAGGTGCGAACTACAAGTGGTCTCTTGATCTACTGAAGAAATTCAAAGAGCAGCACCCTGACATCCCAACAAAATCAGGTGTGATGATGGGTCTTGGCGAGACAAAAGAAGAGATCGTTCAAGTACTGAAAGACCTTCGCGAACATGGTGTGACTATGCTGACACTAGGCCAATACCTAGCACCAAGCCGTCACCACTTACCAGTAGAACGCTACGTACCGCCTTCTGAGTTCGATGAGCTGAAAGAGATTGCTCTAGAGCTAGGCTTCACTCACGCAGCATGTGGCCCGTTTGTACGTTCTTCTTACCATGCGGACTTGCAAGCTCAAGGTATGGAAATTAAGTAATCACGGTTGCTTAACGAACAATGCAAAGGCGCTGAATATTATGTTCAGCGCCTTTTTTCTATCTTGTTCGAGCCGCTATAGCTTTATATAAAAACAACAAAGCCACTCTTATGAGTGGCCTTGTGCTTAATATTTCAAGTTCTGAGGAGGTAATTTCAAAAAGCCCTGATAGGGTTCTGCATTAACCGAAAGAAGCCCAGATAACCGTTGCTACCAAGATTGGGCACACAAACTTCACATACATTGGCCAAACCTTACCAAACCAACCAAGCTGAAAATCAGGACAACCTTGCTCAAGCTCTTTCACTTTTGAAGCTCGGCTCCACACCCAACCACCAAACACACAGAACATCAGTGCAGCGACAGGTTGAAGATACTGAGTTGCAATCATCGCTACCATGCCAAACATCGCAGCAAAGTTGTAAACAATCACCACACTAAACAGCGCGATAGCACCACCAATCACCCAGCTTGTTGGCGTTCGTCTAGTATTGAAACGCTCACTCACTAGCGCTACAGGGCCTTCAAGCATCGAGATAGAAGAAGTCAGTGCAGCAATCGTTAGTAGTAAGAAGAACACAATCGCAAAGATCTGACCAAGCACACCTAAACTATCAAACATCAACGGCAAAACCGTGAATACTAGCGTGTCAGAGCTTAATAGTGAGCCGTCTTCAGCGTAGATTTGAACGCCTTTTTGCATCGCAACAAACATTGCTGGCATCACCACTAGGCCAGCAATAAAAGCCACTGCAGTATCAACAAGCGTCACGTTCATCGCCATTTTTGGCAGGTTCTCTTTCTTGCTTAAGTAAGAGCCATAAACCAACATAGAGCAACCACCAATGGTGAGTGAGAAGAAGCCCTGTCCCATTGCCGCCAGAATCAGTTTTCTATCCCACACTTTCTCAAAGTCTGGAACAAGGTAATGTTTTAGGCCTTCCATCGCGCCAGATTGCGTCATGATGTAAACAAACAATAAGCCAAATAAAACAAACAGCGCAGGCATCAAACGAGTCGACCATTTCTCGATGCCTTGCTTAACACCACCCTGCACAATCAAGATAGTCAGTACATAGAACGCGACGGTACCAAACACGTTGCGCTCAACACTGAAGCCTTTAAACCAATCAGCAATCGCTTCTAGACCGATAAGATCAGCGACTGCACCAATTAGGAAGCAGATCAACCAACCACCAACAATACTGTAAAACGCCAACACAGCGCTTGGTACACTCAGTCCAATCCAACCGACAAACTCACCGACTTTCTTACCCAAAGGGTTTGTCGTCAAAGATCGCATGCTATCAACTGGGTTTGCTTGGCCATGACGGCCGATAGCCATCTCTACCACCAACATTGGGAAAGCAACCACGAAGATCATGATCAAATAGACCAAAAGGAAAGCACCGCCACCGTTGCTGGCAACTTGAGTCGGGAAGCCCCAAATATTACCCAAGCCAACCGCTGCACCAGCCGCTGCTAAAATAAAGCCTAAACGAGAGCTAAAGTGCTCTCTTGAAGAGGAAGATTGTTGGTCCATATCGCCCGCATTAAAAATCAGTGAACTAGTTGAGAAGTACAGTAATAAAAAGCAATGATAGGCACAACTAATAAATGAACAATTCTCTGATTTTTACAATCAATGCGCTATTTAGAACCACAAAATTAACAAATAACCAGTCTTATCGTTCAATTAGAAGCAACAAAGCGAAGTGGAAGGCTTGAGAAGGAAATGGATTAAATAGAGATAAATACTCGCCGTGTGGTTCCATTTATACAAACAAAAAGAGCACCAACTGGTGCTCTTGCTATTCCTACGTCGATCCAGATTAGATCGTAAAGACTTGATAGTCTTTTAGGTTCGGAATGATTTCATGCAACTCTTGCTCTTGTTCCGCCATCTCATCAAGAGAATCACAGAACTCATTCGCTTCTTCTTGTACTTGTTGAGAGTGTTCTTTCATTCGCTCTTCAACTTTTAATTTTAATTCAGCCATGCTGTCAGCCAATTCAGTCAGGTTTAGGCCACCGTCTTGTTTCATTTTTTCTGACATCGCATTAAAAGCACTAGAGATAAATTCTTGGTTAAAGATTTCTTTCGCCTTCTCAAAATCTTCAGACCAGCCATTGGCCATCGAATCAAAGCTTTCTGCTGGTAACACTAATTCGCCATCGTTGTAGTAACGCGCTTCCAGTTCTGCAAAGTAGGTTTTCATTGATTCTTTTACATTATCAAATGACTCAGGTGAATCCAGGCTAGCCGCGATATCATCAATCACGTCATTGGCTAACGCTAAGCTATCGTTGGCCATTTGTTTCGCTCGAGGTAAGTACTCACTCATGTTTTCGCGGTATTTCTCAATCGCCGCTTGTTGGTCGGCATCAAGCTCTACCCTCTCACCATGGATATAGAGATCGTTGTTATCATCAAAAACGGCCGTATCACCATTCACTTGATGGATTTCGACTTTTTGATCATCGATTCGTAGTTCATTCTTCAAATCAACTCGACACTGAGCAGCAAACGTTGGCAGGCTCACAACAGCGATAACCGCTGTTAGTGATGCAATTAATACATAGTTTTTCATAACATCCTCTCATCAATCTGACAGATTACTATACCCTTGGTATATACTTCTTTGTCAGAGAAACGTTTAATATCGACTAATCAACTAGTTAGTCGATAGAGATAACTTCGTAGCAAAACTGTTTATCAGCGACCTTAAATTCAATCTCATCGCCAACTTCTTTACCCATTAGAGCCTGACCGAAAGGTGCATTTGCCGTCACAATAGCTACCTCATTCTCATTCCACGTGACAGAAAGTCCGCCGACTCTCGGCCCCATAAAGAAATGTTTATATTGATCATACTCGTCTATGACCACAACATAACTGCTCACTGTAATCTTCTCACTATCACGCAGCACTAAGTTGCGATAACACTGAATGTCGTCCTCACACTCTTGCACCCTCACCGCTTGGCCATGGGCGAGATATGAAGCTTCTAGTGCCAATGTATCGTACTTATGCTCAGGCACTGTCTCTTCATCTGTCGCAGCATCAATCGCGCGTTGAGTAGCAGATTGTGCGATACGTAATCGGGATTCGAGTTGCTCTATGATTATTTGGCGAAGCTCAGACTTATTCATACTATTGGGGTGCTTTTCTATAGGAGCTACAGAATAGAATTAGGTACAATCAGGTGCAAGACATTTGATTCATCAAGCGACGCTATCATGAATAGACGCCCGCTTTAGCATCAATACGACACTTAATAACTCAGGTAGAACATAAATGATTGAGCAGAAGCTAAAACAAGTATTCGGATTCGACTCACTGCGTAATGGGCAAAAGCAAGTCATTGATAATGTTCTATCTGGTCACTCGACTGCCGCGATATTCCCGACAGGCTCAGGTAAATCGCTGTGCTATCAATTACCAGCATTAGAGTTGCCGCACTTAACATTGGTGATATCACCACTGTTAGCTTTAATGAAAGACCAACTCGCTTTCCTGCACAGTAAAGGCATTAGCGCAGCCGCAATCGAGTCAAGCCAAGACAGGCAAACCACACAACAGGTTATGCAGTCGGTACGTAACGGTGATACCAAGATCCTCATGATCTCCGTTGAGCGCTTGAAGAACGAACGCTTTCGCCAGTTTATCTCCCAAGTACCAATCTCACTGCTTGTGGTCGATGAAGCTCACTGTATTTCAGAATGGGGACACAACTTCAGACCAGATTACCTGAAGCTTCCTCAATACCAAAAGCAGCTCAATATTCCTCAGGTTCTGCTACTGACAGCCACTGCGACCACATCGGTTATCCAAGATATGAAGTCAAAGTTTGAAATTGATGAGGAGCGCGTTGTGGTTACGGGCTTCTATCGTCAAAACCTCGATCTGTCGATTCAACCTTGTGAACAAACCAGCAAGTTAGAAACCTTGTGCAATGTGGTTAACCAAGCTTCTCTCGCTCCTACTATTGTTTATGTCACACTCCAACAAACAGCAGAGATGGTAGCTCAGCAACTTCGTAACGCTGGCGTTAATGCAGTGGCTTACCATGCGGGTCTCAAGCCTGAAAATAGAGATGCTATTCAACATCAATTCATGAATGATGAAGTGAGTTGTATCGTGGCAACCATTGCGTTTGGTATGGGCGTGGATAAGTCCAATATTCGCCGAGTTATTCACTTTGACTTACCAAAATCGATCGAAAACTACTCGCAAGAGATCGGCAGGGCTGGTCGAGATGGGCAAGCGTCTGAATGTATTCTACTCGCTAACAAACATGGTTTGAGCACACTCGAGAACTTCGTTTTTGGTGATACGCCAGACAACATATCGATCCAAGCGGTATTAAAAGAGATTTACGAAAGTCAAAACATTGGCGCTTCAGGCTCGAATCAATGGGAGCTCATGCTTAATCAACTATCACGTGAATCCAACATTCGTCAGTTACCGCTAAAAACACTGTTGGTATATCTGGAAATTGAAGGCGTGATTGAACCCAAGTACAGCTACTTCGCAGACTACAAATTTAAGTTCATTCGTCCAAAACAACAAATCACCGAACAGTTCCAAAATGAACGCCGTCAGTTTGTAGAAGCGATCTTCCAATGTTCACCTCAGGCAAGAGTGTGGTGCCAAGTCGACTTCGATGCGCTTTGGACACACTTCCAAGCCGATCGTCAGCGTGTGATTGCGGCTATCGACTACTTCAATGAACAAGGTTGGATTGAACTGGAAAGCAAGCAGATCACCGATGTCTACGCGATCCACAATACCTCTGAAGATATGATGCAACTGTCAGAACGCCTCACTGAGTTATTTAAAGCAAAAGAGCACAGTGAGATAAACCGCCTTAACCAAATGCTGAACTTCTTTGAGGCGGATACTTGCCTAAGCTCACGCCTTGCGAGTTATTTTGCCGATGACAAAGCACCAACAAACTGCGGTCACTGCTCTGTATGTAGAGGAGAAGTGGCAATCTTACCAACCGTTGATGTTGACCCTGTCGATGATGAGACGGTGATGACATGGATACATGAGTTCATTTCCAACAGCCAACAACTGATTACCGACGAGGCGATTACTCGCTTCTTATGTGGAATCGCCACCCCGCTTTCAACCAAACTGAAAGCCAGTAAAATGGTTGGTTACGGCAAGCTAGAGCAGCAACCGTTCAGTGATACCTTAGCGCGAGTTAAACAGCTTCCTAGATAACCTAATTTCCATATTTAGGTAAAAACCGGCTAGGCTGTAAAGTCTAGTCGGTACTCAAACACCAACACTTCAAGTCACCTCTAAGCCTAAACTCTCAACGCCTTTCCCTAAAAGAAACTCAGCTGACGCATTTGGTCTTTGGGTTGCAGCATTACGCTTAAACCAAGCAGGCGTATTTCTCGTCCCTGTTGTCTTTTCAGTATTTCACTTAGCAGTTCTTTGAAGTGTTCACGATCGAGAGAGGCGTGGATGTGTTCAATCGTGGTTTGTTGAAAGTCGGCGAACTTGAGCTTAATGCCCTGCTTGATGATCGCTTTGCTTGGGCTGGCTTTTTCTAAGCGAGTTTCGAGTTCAGGAAATAGCTTGTCTTCGATTACCTGCCAACATTCAGCGTAAGTTGAAATATTTTGAGTGAAGGTGCGCTCTACGCCTACCGATTTTTGCTCGCGCTCGATGATAACTTCTCGATCATCAATGCCATGACTGCGCTTCCAGAGTGATGCACCTTGACGGCCAAACTTGAGTAGGAGGTCTCGATAGTCAGACTCTTTAATATCCTTACAAGTAAAGAAACCTGCTTGATGCAGCTTTTCAATGCTCACCTTGCCAACACCGGGAATCTTTTCAAGCGGCAGCTCATCAATCACTGATTGTACGTCTTGTGGAGGGATAACAAACTGACCATTGGGCTTATTCAGATCCGAGGCCACTTTCGCCAAGAATTTAATCGGCGCAATTCCTGCAGACGCTGTCAGGTTCAGTTCGTTCCAGATATCACGGCGAATCGACTCAGCAATCAGAGTGGCCGAACCATGGCACTGCTTAGAATCGGTGACATCAAGGAAAGCTTCATCCAAGGAAAGAGGCTCAATGATCGATGTGTATCGAGAGAAGATTTCGCGGATCTTTTTAGATATCTCGACATAGACCGACATTCTTCCCGGCACAACCAATAGATTAGGACAAAGCTGTAGGGCTTTTCCGGTCGGCATTGCAGAGCGAACACCAAACTTGCGGGCTTCGTAATTACAGGTGCTCAAAACACCGCGTTGCTTTTCATGCCCACCAACAGCTAACGGGCGATTTCGGTAAGCAGGGTTATCACGCATTTCTACAGCCGCGTAAAAACAATCCATATCAACATGAATTATTTTTCTTACTTTCTCTTCACCCGCGCTACACATCTAGAAATTACTCGACCTTACAACTGTATCTATAAACAGTATAATCCAATTATTATCAGATTTAAAACGATCTCGAGTCCAGCTAAAGAGGTTTCGCTTCAATAGCCATGAGCTCTTCTGATACTATTGTTAACGAGTATTTAGTCTATAAGTAGGGATCGCTTGTGAGTGAAAAAATACTAGTGGTGGAAGATAGCCGAGCATTCCGCAACTACCTGTACCAACAGCTTAAAAATAGCGGTTATGAGGTAGCAGTTGCTGAATCGATTGCAGAAGCAAAAAACATATTGGAACAAGAGACGGATTTCTTGTGTTCCGTATTGGATTACTGCTTACCTGACGGGCAAGACGGTGAGATCATTGACCTCGTCTTAGGCTACCAACAGAAAATCATTGTCCTGACCGGGATGTTTGACAATCAACTGCGAGAGCAAGTCCTAGCCAAAGGCGTTATCGATTACATACTTAAAGACAGTATGTCATCAGTAAGCTACCTACTCCCTCTGGTTCAAAGAATTTCGAATAATCGCCACCACAAAGCATTGGTTGTCGATGATTCAGCAGTCGTTCGCCGTTACATAGCTCAACTTCTAGAACACCAATATATCCAAACTATCCAAGCCGAAGATGGCGAACAAGCATTAAAGCTTCTTCATAACGATCCCGATATTACATTCGTTGTTACAGACCATGATATGCCGAAGAAAGACGGTATAGCGATGATCCGTGAGATTCGACGTGATCACGACAGAAACCAGCTGGCCATTCTAGGTCTATCGGGCAGCGATGACCGCACCATGACAGCGCGATTCCTTAAAGCGGGGGCTAACGACTTCCTTTACAAGCCTTTTAACCAAGAAGAGTTTTTCTGCCGAATCCATCAACTGCTTGATATGAAAGAAGCAGCCAATGAGCTGTTTCGACATGCCAACGAGGATGCTCTTACTGGCTTATGGAATCGTCGCTACCTGTTCAATCATCCTTGTAAAGGCTGCGATCAACGAAACATCGCGATGATGGATATCGACTTCTTTAAGAAAGTGAATGATACCTTTGGCCACGATGGTGGTGATGCTGTGCTGATCGATGTAGGGAAAATCATCAAAGATCATTTCAAAGACGATGTCGCTGTGCGCTTCGGTGGTGAAGAGTTTTGTATTCAGTCATGCGGTGCATTTGAGAGCTTTGTTGACAACTTAGAGTCCATGAGAGAAGCCATTGAAAGCCATGTTGTTGAGCATGACTCTCAAAGAATCAAGGTCAGTATCAGTATCGGCGTAACCGATTTAGACGCGAAGCTAGATGAGCAGATCAAAGCCGCTGATGAGCTTCTTTATACGGCAAAAGAGCAAGGTAGAAACCAGCTAGTGTTTGCGCGTAACAGCATGCAAATCGAACAATAGTCATTCGCTTTTGTTTCCATTTTTAGTATGCCAAGATTAATTGCTATACTTCAAAACTAAAAAAGCTCAAGACGGTAATCTTGAGCTTTTCAATTTAAGGGCATAGATAACTCTACCCCTAATGACTGTCACCAATTAAGCGATACGGTCTTTACTCCAAGCCGCTTCTTTTTGTTGACGCTCAGCCAGCTTCTCTTCACGGTAAGCTTCACGTGCTTCACGCTTCTTACGCGCGTCACAAGGTTCAGGGCAGTTACATACTTTATCAATACCAACAGCACCCAAACCGCCACAGCTACCTTTCACAACTTTCTTTTGGATAATGTAGCCAATTGACATCGCTGCGATTACTGCAAGAAAAACACCAAATGTAATCAGAAATGTATTCATAATTATCTCGCTTACCTTATTTACCTAAGTATGGCTTAAATGCTTCAGAAGCAATTTCTTTAAAGCCATCTGCTGTTTTTACCACCATGAACACTGGGATGTTATGTTGGTTTGCGACTTCCATTCCTTTTTCCTCACCTAAGACCATAAGGCCAGTAGATAAGCCGTCTGCAGTCATTGAAGACGGGTTTAAAACAGTCACAGAAACCACTTTATGATGAAGAGGCTTTCCTGTTTCTGGGTTGATGATGTGTGAGTAACGAACACCATCACGCTCAAAATAGTTGCGGTAGTCACCAGACGTTGCGATCGCCATATCACCGGGTTCGATGATCTCTTGAATGTTGCGCTCGTCAATACTTGGCTTTTCGATGGCAATACGCCAGCCTACGCTTTCGCGGTTTAGGCCTTTCAAACGGATTTCACCGCCGACTTCTACCATGTAGTTATGAATACCAATGGAATCAAGGTAGTCAGCAACAACATCAACGCCCCAACCTTTTGCAATAGTTGACAGGTCGACATACAAATTAGGCAAGTCTTTAGTTAGCTTGTTGCCTTCAACGCTCAAGTGGTGAATACCAACTTTAGCTTTACGAGCAGCAAGCTCTTCATCTGATGGAACCACTTCCGGACGCGCTTCAGGACCAAAACCCCAAAGATTAACTAATGGACCAACCGTAACGTCCAACGCTCCTTCAGTAAGACCGTTCAAACGAATCGCTTCTTTCACAACGATAGCGGTTTGTTCAGAGACTTCGAATGCGTCCGCGCCTTTATGTTGGTTGAAACGGCTCAGCTCTGAATCTTCACGGTAAGTCGACATTTGATCATTCACTTCTTCAAGTAGACGATCGATCTCAGTATGAACTTCATTAGACTCAGGAAATTCATCACCATTGATGTATTTAATATTGTAACTGGTGCCCATAGTCGGGCCACTTAAGTGTACTTGCTCTCTTGCCTGCTCACAGCCCGCAAGAAAAATCAAAGAAGTTAATGCAACAAGCCAAATTCTCACTTGCTTACTCCTGTCTAATGTTGAGGATTTATATAAGGAAAAATAAGAGTAAAAAAATAGGTATTTTGAATGCCTTACTCTTTCTTATATAAGCCAGTATGTTGTCAAAAATAGTCTTAGAAAAACAAATGGCTGACTCGTGAGAGTCAGCCATAATATCAATCACTTAAATGGATTAACCACCGAAGTCATCTAGTAGGATGTTTTCATCTTCTACACCAAGATCTTTCAGCATGCCGATAACAGCCGCGTTCATCATTGGTGGACCACACATGTAGTACTCACAGTCTTCAGGAGCTTCGTGATCCTTCAGGTAGTTTTCGTACAATACGTTGTGGATGAAACCTGTGTAACCGTCCCAGTTGTCCTCTGGTTGAGGATCAGACAGAGCACAGTGCCACACGAAGTTCTCGTTTGCAGCCGCTAGGCCATCGAAATCTTCAATGTAGAACATCTCACGCTTAGAACGTGCACCGTACCAGTAAGACATCTTACGAGTAGAGTTAAGACGCTTAAGTTGGTCGAAGATATGTGAACGCATTGGCGCCATACCTGCACCACCACCGATGAATACCATTTCATTGTCTGTGTCTTTAGCAAAGAACTCACCAAATGGACCAGAAATAGTACATTTGTCGCCTTCTTTAAGAGACCAGATGTATGAAGACATCACACCAGGAGCTACGTCAGGGTTGTTTGGCGGCGGAGTTGCGATACGCACGTTAAGCTTGATGATGCCTTTCTCTTCTGGGTATGAAGCCATAGAGTAAGCACGGATCGAATGCTCTTTAACGATAGACTCGTAACGGAACAAGTTGAACTTATCCCAGTCACCACGGTATTCCTCAGGAATATCGTAATCTGCGTATTTCACGTGGTGTGGTTCAGCTTCAATCTGAATATAACCACCCGCGCGGAACGGAACTTCTTCACCTTCAGGGATCGCTAGAGCAAGTTCTTTGATGAAAGTAGCTTCGTTGTTATTCGAGATAACAGTACATTCCCACTTTTTAACACCAAAGATATCTTCGTCTAGTTCAATCTCCATGTCAGTTTTCATAGCAACTTGACATGCAAGACGTTCGCCTTCGCGAGCTTCACCTTTTGTGATGTGATCAAGTTCAGTCGGAAGGATGTCGCCACCACCAGACTTAACTTTTACACGACACTGACCACAAGAGCCACCGCCACCACAAGCAGAAGATACGAAGATACCAGCGCCAGCTAGGGCACCAAGTAGCTTGCTACCAGGTTGAGTAACGATCGCCTTTTCAGGGTCGCCGTTTACAGCAATAGTGATGTCACCTGATGGTACTAGCTTAGACTTAGCGAAAAGAATCACTAGTACTAGAGCCAATACAATAATGGTAAACATCGCTACGCCAAGAATAATGCTTTGCATTTGTTATTCCTTATTACTGGGTGCTTACCCTACAGTTGAACACCAGAGAAAGACATAAAGCCTAACGCCATCAGACCAACAGTAATGAACGTGATACCAAGGCCACGAAGACCTGGAGGTACGTCAGAGTACTTCATCTTCTCACGGATACCCGCAAGAGCAACGATAGCTAACATCCAACCCACACCAGAACCGAAGCCGTAAACAACAGATTCAGCAAAGTTGTAGTCACGAGTTACCATGAAAGATACACCACCAAAGATTGCACAGTTAACTGTGATCAGTGGAAGGAAGATACCTAGTGCGTTGTACAAAGGTGGGAAGAAACGGTCTAGAACCATCTCTAGGATTTGTACAAGTGCCGCGATAACACCGATGAATGCGATGAAGTTAAGGAAACTTAAATCGACACCTTCAACAAGCGCGTTTTCTTTCAGGATGTGTGTGTAAACAAGGTTGTTTACAGGAACAGCGATTGTAAGTACTACAACTACCGCAACACCAAGACCAAAAGAAGTTTTAACTTTCTTAGATACCGCTAGGAATGTACACATACCTAGGAAGAAAGAAAGCGCCATGTTTTCGATGAAAATCGATTTAACTAGCAGACTAATATAATGTTCCATGACTACCTTACCCCTTCGCTTCTACTTGTTCTGGTTTGAACACACGAATTGCCCAAATCAAGAAACCAATTAGGAAGAATGCAGAAGGTGCTAGAAGCATCAAGCCGTTTGGCTGATACCAACCACCGTTGCTCACTAGAGGTAGTACTTCCATACCAAATAGTTTGCCAGAGCCTAGAAGCTCACGGAAGAAACCAACAGTGATAAGAACGAAACCGTAACCAAGACCGTTACCAAGACCATCAATTAGAGATGGGATTGGCGCAGACTTCATTGCGAATGCTTCAGCACGACCCATTACAATACAGTTAGTAATGATTAGGCCTACGAATACAGATAGCTGCTTAGAGATATCGTATAGGTATGCTTTAAGCACTTGGTCTACCACGATTACTAATGATGCGATAATTGCCATCTGAACGATGATACGCACACTGTTAGGAATGTGGTTACGGATCAAAGAAACGAAGAAGTTAGACAGAGCAGTAACAAACATTACCGCGATAGTCATAACAAATGCTGTTTCTAGCTTAGTGGTTACCGCAAGAGCAGAACACACACCAAGAACCTGTAGCGCGATTGGGTTGTTGTCCAACACTGGCGCTAAGATGCTCTTTTTAATTTCTTTTGCACTAGACATTAGTTCAGACCTCCGTCACGAACTTTTGCTAGGAACGGACCAAAGCCCATATCACCTAACCAGAAGTCAAATGTATGTTGAACACCAACGCTAGTCAGTGTTGCACCAGAAAGGCCATCTACACCGTGCTCAGAACCTTGAGGAGCGCCACCTTTAACAACCTGAATAGCAGGTTTGTGGTTTTCGTCGAATAATTTCTTACCAACGAATTGAGCGCGCCAAGTTGGGTTCTCAACTTCACCACCAAGTCCAGGAGTTTCACCTTGCTCGTAGTAAGTGATACCAGAAACTGTGTTGCCATCAGTTTCTACCGCAACGAATGCGTACATCATTGACCATAGACCGTTACCGTGAACAGGGATGATAACTTTAGAAGTTTCAGCGCCATCTTTCACAAGGTATACAGTACCCGTGTTAGCACGACGAAGGATCTTAGCGATGTCATCTTCAGCTGAAAGCTTGATTGACTGAGCTGGATCTTTTGCCGCTTTACGTTGGTCGTATGCAGCAGCATCGCCGTCAACGAAATCGCCAGTAGCGAAATCAACTAGACGAGGTTCAATGTTCTCTGCGTACAGTTCAGGGATATTACCCGCAAGTTCAATGCCCGCAACTTCAAGGATCTTAGTTTGCTGATCCAGAACCGCGTTAGCTTGTTGCTTAGGTTTAAGAACAACTGCAGCTGTTGAAACGATGATTGAGCACACTAGGCTCAATGCGATAACAACAAACAGCGTCTTTTTAATGCTATCGTTATTACTTGCCATAGCGCGCTAGTCTCCGCTTAATGTTCTTCTCGATTACAACGTGGTCAAACAGAGGAGCAAATAGGTTTGCGAATAGAATCGCAAGCATCATGCCTTCTGGGTATGCAGGGTTAACTACACGAATCATTACACACATTGCGCCGATTAGGATGCCGTACCACCACTTACCTTTGTTGGTAAATGAAGCTGATACTGGGTCAGTCGCCATGAAGAACATACCGAATGCAAAGCCACCTAGAACTAGGTGCCAGTGCCAAGGCATGCTGAACATTGCGTTAGTATCAGAACCGATCACGTTAAACAGCGTAGACACAGCAATCATACCGATCATTACACCAGCAATGATGCGCCATGAAGCGATACGCATGTAAACAATCATCGCAGCACCGATCATAAGTGCTAGAGTCGATACTTCACCGATAGAACCTGGGATGTTACCAATGAATGCGTCCATCCAAGTGATTGCTTCACCAGATGTTACGTTCATTAGTGCGCTACCGCCGCCTTGAGCCCATTGGCTAAGAGCAGTTGCACCAGAGAAACCATCTGCAGCAGTCCAAACTACGTCACCTGAAATCTGTGCAGGGTATGCAAAGAATAGGAACGCACGACCAGCAAGTGCAGGGTTCAGGAAGTTACGACCCGTACCACCGAAGATCTCTTTAGCGACTACAACACCGAAGGTGATACCTAGTGCTGCTTGCCATAGAGGAAGTGTTGGCGGAACGATAAGCGCGAATAAGATAGAAGTAACAAAGAAACCTTCGTTTACTTCGTGCTTACGCACCATACAGAACAGAACTTCCCAGAAACCACCGACGATGAATACCGTTGCGTAGATAGGTAGGAAGTAAGTCGCACCAAGTAGCATCTTGCTGCCAACACCTGCATCGGCTCCTAAGGAGGCTCCAAGCATTTCGGTTAGCCAGTAGTGCCAGTTACCGCTGATAACAGATGCTAGTTCAGCGCCTGCGTACATATGGTTAAGTGCTGCGATAGCTTGTCCACCCGCGTTGTACATACCCCAGAACATTGCTGGGAATACCGCGAACCAAACCATGATCATGATACGTTTTAAATCAACGCTATCACGAACGTGCGAGCTTTTCTTTGTAATAAGACCTGGCGTGTAGAACACTGTCGCTGCTGCTTCGTAAAGCGCAAACCACTTCTCGTGTTTACCACCTGGCTCAAAATGATGCTCGATGTCTTCAAGAAACTTTTTAAGGCCCATGAAAATTACCCTTCCTTCTCAATCGTATCTAGGCATTCACGAAGTAGTTGACCGTACTCGTACTTACCTGGACATACAAAGGTACACAATGCTACATCTTCTTCGTCTAGCTCTAGCGCACCAAGTGCTTGAGCACTATCGATGTCGCCTGCACATAGATCACGAAGCAGCAATGTAGGTTCCATATCTAGAGGCATTACGCGCTCGTAGTTACCAATTGGAACCATTGAGCGGTCACTACCGTTTGTTGTCGTTGTCATGTTGAACAACTGACCTTTAAACAGGTGACCAAGGAATGAACGAGTAACAGAGAACTTGTTCTTACCAGGCATAGCCCAGCCGAATAGCTCTTTATCACGACCTTCACGTAGAACAGAAACTTGCTGATGGTAACGACCAAGGAAAGCATGTGGACCTGTTGCTTCAGTACCCGTAAGTACAGAACCAGAAATCACACGAACTTCGCCTGGCATTAACTCGCTGTCTGTCAACTCTTCAAGGCTAGCACCAATTTGAGTACGAACTAGACGTGGGTTGTTCACCACTGGACCAGCCAGAGAAACAACACGCTCAGAGTAAATCTCACCAGTAAGGAAAAGCTTACCGAATGCGATAACATCTTGGTAGTTAATGCTCCACGCTACATTTTGTGCATTTACCGGATATAGGTAATGCATATGCGTGCCTGCAAGACCTGCAGGGTGTGGGCCATCAAAAACATGTTCTTCAACGTTAGACTGAGCTGAACGAGGTAAGCTAGTACCTTTTTTACAAACGTACACTTTACCGTTAGTCAGAGTTGAAAGAAGATCTAAACCAGCAACGAAAGCATCAGACTGCTCGTTAATGATTAATTCTGGCTCAGCTGCTAGCGGATTAGTATCCATAGCAGTAACGAAAATAGCCTGAGTTTCAGAATCAACTGCTGGAACCTTGCTGAACGGACGAGTTCGCAAAGCGGTCCATGCGCCAGACTCAACTAACTGAGCTTTAACCGTTTCACGGTCAAGGCCTACTAGTTGGTTAGCTTCATAGCTATTGAACGTGATTTGCTCATTGCCTGCTACTTCAATCACTACTGATTGAAGAACACGCTTAGCACCACGGTTCACTTCAATAACTTTACCGCTTGCTGGAGAAGTAAATACAACACCTGGGTTCTTTTTATCTGCAAAAAGAACTTGGCCTTTCTTCACTTCATCACCAACGCGAGCATGCATCGTAGGACGCATACCAACGTACTCTTCGCCAAGCAAGGCGACTTTAGTGATGGACTTACCATCATTAATCACCTGGGATGGAGTTCCTGCGATAGGAAGATCCAAACCCTTCTTTATTGTAATCATACGCACTTGCACTACTTTATCGGGAAAAAGATTCTTTTAATTGCGTAAATTCGGGACGTTTTAAAATCGCCCTTAGACACGACATTACAGTGTCCGGTTTTGGTAAATTTGAGATACCAAAATCGCAACATTACATTAATAAACTCATCACAAAGATTATGTGAGATTTATCAGGTGCCGTATTCTAGCATTTTTTGACAACTTGATGCCATGACCAATAACTTGAATACCGCCTTTATTTGGTGAGATTTGAAGCATATGGACTCTCAAATATGTATAAATTTGACGAGCCGCACAGATAAAATGGCTTTTGAAACGTGTTTTAAACAAGAGATTAATACTCTGTCACAAACTATTATTTTACGAGTTATGTTGAAACACTGTTAATAAAAACATTACTCATTGTAGGTATTTTTAGTCGTTCAAATTGCCATCAGTTTGAGTGATATAACAACGAAAAACACATAGGTTTGGCGACAAAAAAGGCGGCATCACCACCTTTTGTCAACATGCTCGTTGTGTTACTTGCCACCACCCATACACATAGGGCTGTCTGGCACGTTATCGAGCTGCTTCATCCATTCATCTTTTGTATAAGTGTGAATGGACAGTGCGTGAATATTGTTCGCTAACTCTTCTGAAAGAGCTTTATTTACCGCTCGATGACGAGCAATAAGACGCAATCCTTCAAACACATCACTGACAACAATCACTTTAAAATGACTCTCAGAACCGGCCGGAACATTGTGCATATAGCTCTCATTAACCACGTTTAAATGACTTGGTGAAAACTCATTGTGCAATTTTGTTTCGATAACTTCTTGGATCATTGTGATTCCTTAATAACGTATTGGCATTATCCGTGGGGTCAGTATAAACCCTAACAGGTCGAGTGTCTGAGTATTTGATAGCGAATGGCATAGGTTTGGTTGAGTTTTTTCTATCTTGTTCAGCCTGCATTTGAGACAATATCTTTGTTATTTCTTACATAAGTATCTCAAGCAATGAAAACCGAACTTACCCTTCACGACAGAACTTTGACCTTACATCGTTTCCCGAAACGTTCAAATGAAACCCTTCAAGCTTGGGATGCGGGCGACGAATACCTGATCAGTCATGTCGAAGAGATGAACCTTGAACCTGGCAAACATATCCTGATCATGAACGACAGCTTCGGTGCCCTATCGACTTGGTTCTCGAAAGATCATGATGTCACTATGATGAGCGACTCATTTATCTCTCACCGTGGCGCCCTGAAAAACTTGCAGCGCAATCAAAGTAACCGAGTGAACTTCTTGAACACGATGGATGATATCCCACACGGTATCGATCTTGTGATCATGCAGCTGCCAAAAACAAATCGTCACCTAATCTGGCAATTGAGCCAGCTACGCCAAGCTTTGCCTGAAGGCTGCCAAGTGATCGGCGTCAACAAGGTAAAAGAGATTCACACCTCTACGCTTAACTTGTTCGAAAAATACCTAGGTGAAACCAAAACATCACTAGCGAAGAAAAAACACCGCTTAGTCTTCTCATCACCAAACTGCCAGCCGATTCAAACGGTAGAGCCTTTTGTTGAATGGGATGTAGACGGTGAAGATATCCGATTGAAAAATTTACCAAATGTTTACTCAGGGGAAGCACTCGATCAAGGCGCTCGCTATATGCTAGAGCACATCCCTCAAGATCCTGAGCTGCGTCATATCATCGATCTTGGCAGTGGCAACGGTGTATTGAGTGTAAAAGCAGGGCAATTGAACCCACAAGCTCGTATCACCTGTGTGGATGAAAGCTTTATGGCAGTGGAATCGGCGCGCCAAAACGTCAAGGATAACCTTGGTGAAGAAGGCAACTTCCAGTTCATCGCCAATAACTGTTTAGATGGCTTCAAGAAAAACAGCACCTACTTAGTAATGTGTAATCCTCCATTCCATCAGCAACAAGCGATTACGGATCACATTGCGTGGCAAATGTTCTGTGATGCAAAGCATGTTCTAAGCAATGGAGGCAAATTAATTGTTATTGGCAACCGACACCTCGGATACGATGTCAAACTAGCAAGACTATTTGGTGAAGCTAACGTTGAAACGCTTGAACTAAACCAAAAATTTGAGATATTACAAGCAACAAGAGAACCTGCGAATTTTAATAAATAAGCAGAAACGACTTCACAAGAATTTAAGATACCGAGCTTCTGGTGTGAATTTAGAAAGGATAAAGGAATGAAAAAACTGATTTTGGCTGCTTCTATTATGGCTTTGACAGCATGTTCAGCCCCTCAGCAAGAACAGATCAATGTAATGCCAGAAGCTTCACTAAGCTCAAGCAACCTTGTACAAGGCAAAACATACACACTAACCAGTAAAGATGTTCGTGCCGCTCAATATGTTGCATTGGTTGATAGTGGCCGTTCAAACATTCAGCCAATTCACGCTAAGCAAAACATGCGTATTTCTCTAGAAAACGCTGTTGCTCAACAGTTAGAGTCTCAAGGTTTTCGTGCAAGCGTAAACAGTGAAAACTCAATTGTTTTAGAAATTCAAGAAGCACTCGTTACCGTAGAACACACCATTATGGAAAACAAAATGGACGGTAAAGTAACGCTTGAAGTTACCGCGGAAACGCCTGAAGGCAAACTAGTTAAAACATTCAACGGTACTGCAACACGCACTGGTGCATTGAGCGCATCAAACGACGACATCTCTATGGTGCTTAATGACGTAATCAACTTGGTTCTTACTGAGATCGCTAACGACCAAGAGCTACAAACTTATATGAAGGAACGTTTCTAATGGGTCGTATTTTATCTTCTATCGCATTAATGCTAGTGAGTGTGAGCGTTTGGGCTGGTCCTAAAGTAAACGTGGAAACAACATTAGGCGACTTCACTATCGAGCTTAACCAAGAGCAAGCACCGGTTAGCGCGGAGAACTTCCTAAAATACGTGGCAGACGGCAGCTACGAAGGCACTATCTTCCACCGTGTTATTCCTGGCTTTATGGCGCAAGGTGGCGGCTTCGATCAAGAGATGAATCAACAAGCAACTTACGCTCCTATCAAGAATGAAGGCAGCAATGGCCTGAAAAACGATACAGCAACAATCGCTATGGCTCGTACTAATGCGCCAGATTCTGCAACTCGTCAGTTCTTCATTAACTTCTCTGATAATGATTTCTTGAACGCAAAAGGTGGTAACCCAGGCTACGCTGTATTCGGCAAAGTAACTGAAGGTTTTGATGTTGTTCAAAAGATGGCAACGATTCCAACCAAGCGAATGGGCCGCATGTCAGACATCCCAGTCGACCCAATCGTCATCACTAAAGTGACCCTTCTTAAGTAATCCAATCTAACGCCCTTATTTCTTAAGGGCGTTTTTCTCTACAAGGACGCCCTATGTCATCAGGCACTCCCTCTCTTTCTTGGATGCAGACTTTCCGCAGCTACCTTGATAAACGCCTACTTTGGGTGTTTATGCTCGGCTGTTCGAGCGGCTTCCCATGGGTTCTTATTGGATCCAACATGTCTGGCTGGCTAAAAGATGCAGGTTTAACGCGTGCGGCCATCGGCTACTTTGGTAGTGTGTTTGCTGTGTATGCGATTAACTTTCTATGGGCACCATTGGTAGACCGAGTAAAACTGCCGGTGCTTCACGCAATACTCGGCCAGCGCCGCAGTTGGATCTTTTTCTGCCAAACCATTGTTTTAATCGGTACCTTATTCATCGCAGGCGTCAATCCCGCAGAGAACTTGGCGTTTACTTCAATGTTGGCGCTCGCTATTGCCATTGCCTCAGCCACGCAAGACATCGCGATTGATGCATTTCGTATTGATACCTTCCCAAAATCCGAAGCATCAAAACTGCCGCAAGCTTCTGCAATGGCAGTGATGGGTTGGTGGACGGGGTATTCTCTACCAGGCTACCTTGCCTTTATTAACGCAGACTCAATCGGTTGGAATGGTGTGTATTACGGAATGGCAGGCGTCGTTGTCGTACTAATGCTGTTTACGCTTTTTGTCGGAGAGCCAAACACACAACGCGAAGCCCTGCAAGAACAAGCTCAGCAACGCCACAATAAGGTTATCGGTTCGAAAGTCGTGGCTTGGTTCAGTGTTACCGTGTTAGAACCGTTTTATGACTTCTTCAAACGAAACGGAGTTCAAGTTGCCATCACCCTACTGCTGTTCGTATTCCTATTTAAGATAGGTGAAGCCTTCCTAGGTCGTATGTCGATCACCTTCTATAAAGAGATAGGTTTTAGTAACGAACAGATCGGCCACTATTCGAAGTTAATTGGTTGGGGCGCAACCATATTCTTCACTTTGGTAGGCAGTGTCTTCAATGTGAAATTCGGTATTGTACGCGGACTGATGATTGGCGGTGTTGCAATGGCAGCCAGTAATCTAATGTTTGCTTGGATAGCTCAAACAGGCCCAAGTGAAACCTTGTTCTTGGCAACGATTATTGTCGATAACTTCACGACCGCCTTTTCGACAGTAGCCTTTGTCTCTTTCTTAACACTATTAACCGGGCAAGCTTTCTCAGCGACACAATATGCCTTACTCGCATCCTTGGGGAATTTCGGTCGAACAACACTGGCTTCATTTAGTGGTGAATTGGTCGATTACCTCAATGATTGGTCAACCTTCTTTATACTGACCGCACTTATGGTGATTCCAAGTTTGATCATGCTCTATTCGTTACGCCACTTTTTCACGGATTTATTAGAAAAAGCCAAAAACAACCAAGAATAAGAGTAAAAGAATACAAATAAGAAGAGGGTAGCATTGAGCTACCCTCTTCTACGTTCTGTCTTCAGATCTAGTCTGTTGTTTCACTGACAATTAGGTTAAAACCCGTACCCATCGAATCATCAATCGCCACGACTTGATACACCACACCATTAGCCAAAGTAGCCGGCGCTGAATCAATCGCCACAACCGATGGTTGTCCTGCCACCGTTATCGTCACATAGTAAGATCCCGCTGCCACATAAATGCCATTCGCATAATCTTTGAACTTCACATCACTTAACGCCGGAGTGCTACCAGAGATACCTACGTTTTCTGTTAAGTAGATGTCCACCGATGCCGCAATTGGGTTAGCAGCAGCGTGGGTAATGTTTAATACCGCACTGGTCGCCACCGGACGACGGTTCTCAGGAACAACCAAAGCTTCCAAATTCAGTGGGCTCACCGTCCCAACCGCATAGATGCTGTAATCCATGCCGGCAAATACAGTGACACCATCCGCATCAACCAATGCATTAGTTGTAGTGCCGTCAGCAAAGATGTCAATGTCATAACTTCCTGCAGCTAAATCGATAAATCCACGGATCTCTTTAAACATCAAATCAGCAAGAGGTGCAAATGCAGCTCCGTTCACAAATGGATCCACATCCGGCGCCCCATCAACTAAATGCCCCACTCTTACTTCTGCCGTTTCTGCCATATCGTAAATTAGAGAAGAACCACTACCATCCATCACCATCAACTTCACTGGAGATGCACTGTTTGAATCCGCTCTTGGCACCGCCGCAATAGTTAGCTCGCTACCGCCAGACAGAGTGATTTCTCCAGAGTCAAAAGCAATAGCATTGCCGCTCACGGTTTCTAATCTCACACGATATTGTCCTGCAGGAATATTGAGTACGTCAGTAAAATCTTTATAGCCCAGCGTACCAAGCGGAGCGCCCAATGGATCACTCGGCCCTGTCACATATAGGTTTACATCGCCGTTCCCGCAGCAGGTCGTGTAACAACCAAAGCCTCAACCGGGTTATTGGAACCGTCAGCATCGCCGACCACCATCACGGTGTAATCTAATTCACCGCTTAAATCGAATTGGCTTGGCGAAATAACAGTAGCAACAGCGTCACCTGGGAGTTGAACATCGACTTGAAGAGTTGTCTGCCCTTGATCTACTGAGGCGTATCCGGATGCCTGAGCATAATCGACACCGCTCCAACGCGCCTGACTATTGACTAAAACGTTAGCTAAAGGCGCATCAGGCGATGCATGTACAGCTTGTAGTTGAGTTGTTGGTTCATCGTCATCATCACACCCAACAATGAAAAGGGCTGATATCGCTATAGCGAGTACTGGTGAATATTTCATTGGTCTTCTCTCCAAAAAAGTTAAACCAGTTCGTCACACAAAAGATAGGCTCAGTAGAAAATCTTTAAACACTCTCTCAGTATTTAGTGCAGTGAACTGTCTCAATAATATCTGTGATTTGAAAAGTAATAAGGCCCACATTCCAAATTACTTATCACATGAGTTGTTCATCAATTGATTCCAACACCATTACGATGTTGGTCAAAAATAGATCAAAGGCTGGATTGTAAGACGGGTTGAATGAGTCATTTTTTAAGAGAAAACGCTTAGAAAGGAATACTGTTGATTTTGATATGCATGTCACTCTAATTAGTAGAATCGTTTGCTTAGAGCAGTATTTCACCTATTTATCCACAAAATAATCGAATTTCACAAAACCAATAGAATCAGAGGTGCATCAAGATGCATTTCCACCTTAAAGTTCCATCATTTAGATCATTAGTGTGATCAACCTCACCTTAATAATTGTGGTTTTCACTCTGTCTCACTTTTATTTGAGAACAAAATCGCTATTATGCTCGGCATTCGGACATCATAAACACGCACGGATTAGCGGGTTACTTATTTCAAACATAGAGAGTTCCATTATGCGTAAATCACTTTTAGCTCTTGGCGTAGTTGCAGCTGCAACAGCAATCCCTGCTCAGGCAGAATACTTATATGGCTTTGGTAGCATGTATGCTGATTACCAAGTTTGGGACCAAGGCTTTGGTAACGATGACGATAACTTCGGTGGCGACATCTCAGATCGTAACCAAGCTGTTATTGGTATCGAAGGCGGTGCTGCATTTGACTGGGGTCAAATCTACGGCTTCTACGACTACGAAGGTGTTGACCGTTCTGGTGATGATCGCGGAGCTTCAACTAAAGGTACTATCCACTACAACCTAATGGATACTAAAGTTAGCCTTTACGCACAAGTTTACAACACAGATACTGATGCTGGTTTCCATGAGCAAAACCGTGTTCTTGGTCTTGGCTATACTGGTCTAAGCGGCGACGGTTGGGCATTCACACCATTCATCGGTGCACACCAAATTAACTCTGGCGATATCAGCGGTTCTAACGGTGGTATGGCTGGTTGGGTTGGTTACTACAATACTGACATTGCTGGTCAAAACTTCACATTCTCTACTTGGGGTGAATACGAATTCGCTCGTAACGATGAGTACTCAGCAGTTCAAGGTGGTGACTACGGTCTAAACGGTAGCATCAACGCACTTTGGAACTTCCACCAAAACTGGTCAACAGGCGTACTTTACCGTTACACAGTAAACAAACTAGCACGTGAAGATTACCAAGATCTAATCATCTACCGTCTACAGTACAACTTCTAATCAAGTTAAATCTTTATTAGATAAAATGGCACCCTCGGGTGCCATTTTTTATTGCTTTCATTTAATGCCTCGCTATCCTTGCAGCATCACTTTCTTATCTCGGTATTGCTGTGAACATCACTATTGTTGGACCCGGAGCTATCGGCTCTTTATGGGCGATAAAACTGCTTAAAGCGGGTCATAATGTGTCTTTGTGGAGTCGCTCCCCTGAAACCTCAATTGACCTAACACTTGATAAGCAAGCTTCACTTTCCTTCAGCAATAACAATATCGAAAAGCTATCAGCGAGTGACTTAGTGATCTTCACAGTCAAGGCTTGGCAAGTAGAAGAAGCCACTACTCCGTTACTTCAATATCTCGACTCTGACACCATTCTCATGTTCATGCATAACGGAATGGGAGCGGTCGACAACATCGCCACCCAAATTAATGCTCACCCAATAGTATTGGCAACCACGACCCAAGCAGCATTCAAACCTGATCGTAATAGTGTATCTCACACAGGAATAGGCCAAACTCAATTGGGTGCTTTTAACCAAACGGGTCAGCAGTGCACGTTTTTAGTTGATGTGTTGGATAATGCTCTCCCCGCTGTGAGTTGGAACCCAGAGATAAAAACCGCGCTCTGGTCTAAACTCGCCATCAATTGTGCTATCAATCCACTTACTGGGTTGGAACAAATCAAGAATGGTGAACTTGCAGACCAAAGGTTTGAGGGTATTTTAAGTTCTATCGTTGAAGAGCTCACACAAGTTATGCAGGCCGAAGAGATCGCTTGTTCATTCGACGGATTAGAAGCAAGCGTCAAACAGGTCATCCAAGCCACAGCTCAAAACAACTCATCCATGAAGCAGGATATGTTTTACCAACGTAAAACAGAGATTGACTTCATCACTGGACACCTAATAAAAACAGCGCTTAAGCATCAGATAGAAGCTCCCGTTAACCAAAAGCTGTTCGAACAGGTCAAAAAGCAAGAAAATAGCTGGAATCATCAAGATTAGTCAGCAACGGTCAACAAGTCGCGATAAAATAACAATACCGCTAAGCGTAACGCTGGCACCAATTTCCAAGATTTTAGGTAAGAATAGATGCTTGATATCAATCACATCCGAGAGCAGTTTCCTGCGCTATCACAAACCATCAATCAACAACCATTGATTTACTTAGACAGCGCGGCAACGACACAAAAACCTCAGGTAGTTATTGATGCCATTAGCCAATATTACTCCAAACAAAATGCCAATGTTCACCGCGGTAGTCATAGTTTAACAGCGAACGCGACCAGTCAGTTTGAAGCAGCCAGAGATAAGGTCGCTCAGTTTATTGGAGCAAGCTCTTCAAAAGAGATCATCTGGACTCGCGGTGCCACCGAAGCGCTCAACCTAATTGCTCAAACCTACGCAAGAAGCACTCTTCAGCCAGGCGATGAGATCTTAGTGAGTGAAATGGAACATCACGCCAACATAGTGCCTTGGCAAATTGTTGCAGAACAAACCGGCGCTAAAGTCGTTAAAGTACCGATGACATCGGATTGTGAATTTGACCTCACTGCGTTTGATGCACTTTTAAACCAACAAACCAAGATTGTTGCATTAGCTCAGATAACCAACGTAACGGGTTCTCGTCAGCCGATTGAACAAGTCATCGAAAAAGCTCACAAGATGAATGCGGTTGTGGTGGTTGATGGCGCACAAGGCATCGTTCATGAATCGGTTGATGTTGCTGCTTTAGGTGCGGATTTCTACGTTTTCTCAGGTCATAAACTCTATGCCCCTGCGGGTATCGGTGTGCTTTACGGCAAGCTTGAACTTTTAGAAGCGATGCCCCCTTGGCATGGCGGTGGCAAAATGGTTGAGCGCGTCTCTTTCTCTGGCACTACTTTTTCAGAACTGCCTGGCAAATTCGAAGCGGGCACGCCAAATGTGGCAGGAGCCATAGCACTAAGCACCGCAATAGAATGGTTAAGTGGTTTTGTACAACAAGATGTCGAAAATCATATCCACCAGCTACAACACGAGACTTATCTTGCGCTCAATAAACTGGATGACATTCAGATTTTAGGGTATCAACCTAACGCAAGTGTGATTACTTTTGTGATGGATGGTGTTCACCATCAAGATATAGCGACTCTACTGGATCAGCAAGGTATCGCAGTACGTGCAGGACATCATTGTGCTCACCCATTAATGGATGCACTTAATGTGAAAGGCACAGTTCGAATTTCATTTGGTATTTACAACAACATGGATGACGTTGATAAGCTTACAGCTGCGATAGAAAAAGCCGTTGATATGCTTTAGGGAGTGGCGAGACTAAGTTAGAAATCGTCATTCCAGAACTGAGGAACGAAATATCTGGAATCTCTAATAGCAAACTATCCAAACGAGATTCCCTATTACGCTCCTTAGTCGCTTTAGGGGATGGCGAGACTCAATTAGCAGTCATCATTCCAGAGCTAAGGAACGAAGTATCTGGAACCTCAAATAGCAAACCATCCAAACGAGATTCCCTATTACGCTCCTTCGTCGCTTTAGGGAATGACGAAACACAGTTAGAATTCGTCATTCCAGAACTGAGGAACGAAGTATCTGGAATCTATTTAAAGCATTATGGTGAGAAAGTGTTAGGACAGTTACGAGTTAGCGAGGTTCTTAATTTGCTCAACAATCGCTTTTAATCCATTACCGCGAGACGGGCTTAGATGGGTAATTAGACCGATTTGTTCAAAATAACCATCAATATCGAACGCTTGAACCTGCTCTGATGTTTTTCCATCATACGCAGCCATTACTAATGCAATCAGACCGCGAACGATACGCGCATCAGAATCTGTACAAAAGTGCCAAACACCGTCGATATTCTGAGAAACCAACCACACTTGGCTTTCACAGCCAGAGACAATCACCTGCTCACTTTTCAGTTCATCAGGCATCGTTGGCAGTTTCTTACCCCATTGAATCACTTGGCGATAACGGTCTTCCCAGCCGCTGAATGTCTGCATCTTCGCGACAATATCATCACTGGTAATTTCAGTGCCGAATGGAGAGCTTGGGAATGTGGTCATTTTAATATCCAGTCGATTATTAATTGAGTATAAGACGTTACTTAGTGTGCTTTTGAATCAGCTTTTCAACGATACGCGAAACAGCCACAAAACCAAACGTCGCGGTTACAACCGTTGCCGCACCAAAACCTGTCGCACAATCCATGCGTTTTGGACCTTCTGCTGTCGCTTTCGCAGCACATACGCTGCCGTCAGCTTGAGGGTATTTCAACTGTTCAGTTGAGAACACACAATCGATACCAAACTTACGTGCTGGATTCTTAGGGAAATTATGATTACGACGAAGGGTATCTTTAAGCTTCTTCGCTAGCGGATCTTGAATCGTCTTAGTCAGATCAGCCACTTTGATTTGAGTGGGATCGATTTGACCACCTGCACCACCCGTGGTGATCACCTTAATTTTGTTGCTACGACAATATGCCAACAGTGAAGCCTTAGCTTTCATGCTGTCAATCGCATCTAATACAAAGTCGAACTCTTTCGATAGGTATTCAGCCTGATTGTCAGGGCCGATGAAATCGTCAATTAGGTTAACTTTACACTCAGGGTTAATCAGCTTAACGCGTTCGGCCATCACTTCGATTTTGCTCTTACCGACCGTGCCCGACATTGCGTGGATCTGACGGTTAATGTTAGTTACACACACGTCATCCATATCGATCAAAGTCAGCTCACCTAAACCAGTACGAGCAAGCGCTTCAACAGCCCATGAACCTACACCACCAATACCGATCACACACACGTGTGCTGCTCTAAGTATATCGACTTCACTATTGCCATATAGGCGACGAGTGCCACCAAATCGTTGGTCATAGTTTTCTGAAGCTGGAGTGGTCAATTCACGCATTGTTGCCGCCAATTTATTTCTGAGAAAAAGAAAAGAGTGCGTTTTATACGCACTCTTGAATAAAAAGTCTAGGGGATTAGCGATTCGCTTTCAATGCCCTATTTTATTGTCGCTTACTCAACCTTTTCAGGAGGCAAAGCCCAAGGAGCTTCAGTCGCGCTGCCATCTAAGCCGAGCTTCCACACACGACCAAAATGCTTGTAATGACCCGCTTCGGTACCCGCTCGTGGGCCCATACCGTGGTAAAGATCCAAATGGTTTTGCTTAACCGCGCCGCCCGTATCTAAAACCAGTAACAGTCTTAGTTGGTGAGCACCGCTCCAGGTACCATCGGCATTCAGTAGTGGAACCTCGGCAAGAATCGGAGTACCCATTGGCAAAATAGAACGATCGCCCGCTACCGCCGCCATAGGTAATAGAGGAATACCCGCGCTGCCCATTACCGATAGGTCGTCTCTCGCTTCAAAAAACACGAAAGATGGGTTTTGCTCAAGCAGCTCTTTGACCACTTCAGGATCGTTTGCCAATACCCACTCTTTGATTGCTTTTAGCGACATTTTTTCACGTGGAACTAAGCCTCGTTCAATCAGAACACGGCCAATACTCACATAAGCTTTATTATTCTTACCCGCGTAGGCGAAATACTGCAGCGTGTCATCATCACCGAAGTGCACAAATCCACTGCCCTGCACTTCCATCATAAATGGGTCGATACGGTTGGCAGAGTAACCTAACTCAAGGCCTTGACCTTCTAATGCGCCGTTGTAGATCTCTTCGCGTGTTGGACACTCTTTACCACACTCAGGAAGCCCGTAAACAGGGTAACGGTATTCTTCATTCGCTTCGTGGCGCAGCTCCATCACAGGAGAAAAGTAGCCCGTGAACAAAACATTACCTTGCTTATCACCACCGCCTAGTTGAGCAGTTTGAACGCCAAAATTAGCGAGCTCACTTGGATCCCCACTCAGCATCGCCCACTCATTGAGTTGTTGATAAAGCGGCTCATAGATTTTAGCCATCGAAGGGGATTTAGAAACCACCATCTCAGCTTGCTCTGCAAATGCGGTGTAGTCTCTTGGTTTATTGGATTCAACCTGATCGACCTGATTCAAGGTATGAGGAAATTCGTCATCAAGGTGTTGTTGAGCAAGGTCAGTGGGTTGAGCACAGCCAAATAACAAAGAGGCAGCGACAAGGGGAAGCCATTTTTTAATCACAAGAGTCATCCTAAAAATTCTATGCATCGAGGATGACAAAAACAGTCAGATAACACAATCGTAGATTGTAAGAGTTTACAAGAAGATAACCTATCGGACGGAGTTATCGATATGGCCTTTAAGGCGGAAGATGGGATTGTAGTGACTGTCAGAATCGAGCACCATTTCTGTATTGTCAGAATTGGTCATGCGGAAGCGATAGGTTTTATCACCCGCCTTATATTCAAAGTAGCTACCGTCAAAGTCAAAGCTCGTCGAAACAACAGACCCGCGAACTGACACACCATTAGCATTCAGAACAAACTCATCCGTCGCATAATGTGCAACATCCTGCTCTATCCAAGTGCCGTATATCAGATTGTCGGGCGTTGCCGCATCTTGCACTCGGGAAAGCACATCGCCGAACAAAGAAACCACCGCAAATGAACCCACCAAGGCTAGAATCATTAAACAGCGTTCAATGATCTTACGCTTCAACTTAGATTGATTGCGCTGATCAGCTTCGCTGTAGAGGCCTTTGGTTATCTCATCGATTTTGTTGTTTGTCGCTGGAGCTTGTTGCATTCGGTGACTACTCATAAGGATGCTATGCACATTCTACACTGAGACAGTTTATATATTGAAGCCTAGATAAGAATAGTTTGCGCTTTATTCCAAAAAGGTGTTGTTTACATTTGAATTTAAATGCTAAATTATCGAATAAATAAACAAAATGGACTTGTTCTGTGAAATTAAGAAGTACAGCGCTAGTAAAAGGTTTCAGACAATCTACCCCTTACGTCAATGCTCACCGTGGCAAAACCATGGTCATTATGCTGGGAGGCGAAGCCGTTGCCGATAGAAACTTTGGCAACATTATTAGTGATATAGCCTTGCTCCACAGCCTTGGGGTAAAGATTGTTCTCGTTCACGGGGCAAGACCGCAGATCAACCAATTGCTCGCCAAGCAAGATTGCCATACGCCTTATCACAAGAATATTAGGGTCACTGATGAATATTCTCTGGGCGTCGCTATGCAGGCTGCTGGCCAACTACAACTTGCCATCACTGCTCGACTTTCGATGAGTTTAAACAACACCCCGATGGCAGGAACTCAACTCAATGTGATGAGTGGTAACTTCATTACGGCTCAACCGCTTGGCGTGGATGACGGTACGGATTATTGCCACAGCGGGCGTATTCGTCGAATCGATATAGAAGGGATCAATCGCACTCTTGACCAAGGTTCAATTGTACTGCTTGGCCCTATTGCCAGCTCTGTGACAGGCGAAAGTTTCAACCTACTTTCTGAAGAGGTCGCGACCCAAGTTGCAATTCGTCTAAAGGCCGACAAGCTGATTGGCTTTTGTTCCGAACAAGGGGTAACAGATGAACGCGGTAACGTGCTCGCCGAACTCTTCCCTAAAGATGCCAAGCAAATTCTAGAACGATTAACGAAATCTCAAAATCCTGCCGAAGACATGAGCACAGGAACACTGCGCTTCTTGAAAGGAGCGATCTCCGCTTGTCGAGCTGGTGTGCCTCGTTGTCATCTAATCAGCTACAAGGTAGATGGCGCATTAATCCAAGAGTTGTTCTCTTTTGACGGTATTGGAACCCAAGTGGTCATGGCTAGTGCCGAGCAAGTAAGACAAGCTCAGATTGACGATATTGGTGGCATATTTGACCTTATTCGTCCTTTGGAAGAACAAGGCATTCTCGTTCGTCGCTCAAGAGAACAATTGGAACAAGAGATTCACCGCTTTACGATCATCGAAAAAGACGGACTGATTATTGGTTGCGCTGCACTTTACGCATACCCGGAAGATCATATGGCGGAGATGGCTTGTGTGGCTATCCATCCTGATTATCGTGATGGCAACCGCGGGCAAATATTACTGGACTATATGCGTCATCAATCGAAGTCTCGTGATATCGACCAAATTTTTGTTTTAACCACACATAGCCTGCATTGGTTCCGTGAACAAGGGTTTTACGAGATTGGAGTTGATGAGCTACCGATGGAAAAACAGGGCCTATACAACTATCAACGTAACTCAAAAATCTTAGCGTTAAATGTGTAAACAAAGTTTTGGACTAAAATCTCACTTCAAAGGAAAAATAATTGCAAATGTAATCGTTTTCTATATGAGATTTATTAGGTATGCACTTTAACTCACAAACAAAATTGTTTAGAATTTGGTCGCTTTAACAAAATAACAAATGTTTTTATTGGAATGACCACCTCGAACGCCCTATGACACAAATCATTTGAGCGAATCGAAGTGGTTACTGCACGGATTGCTATACCCGTTAACGATCAGCAGGCGCTTGATGCTCTGGTCGTTGATATAAACAGCAAAAAGAGCAACATTGATATGAGAACCATTGTTTGTAACTCGCTGCAAAGTTTTTGGGATATGGCTGATAACCAATTCTTAGAAGGGCTAGACGTACACTGCGTGTTCCCTGTGAGCGAAAATCTAAAAGAGTTTATTTTGAATTGCCAAGCAAAATACAAGATAAACCACATATCGTTTACTCGAGCGTTTTTAGGTACTGATTCCTAGCACGCTCAAAGCAACCAGGGATGGTTGCTTTGTACATATGCCTCAATTATCTCTAGTTGGTTAAGCGACTTCCTAAACCACTCACTCGCTCTGTTTTCACCTTAATCCCACGCTTCAATACATTCGTATCACTGAACATCATCAGTCGTTTCTTCGCACGCGTAATCCCCGTGTAGATAAGCTCTCGAGTCAAGATCGGGCTGAAATCTGGTGGCAGAATCATTAAGGTCAAATCAAATTCACTACCTTGGGATTTATGAATTGTCATCGCATAAGCCGTTTCATGCTCAGGTACTCGGCTTGGTAGTACCGCTTTCACGCTGCCATCTGGCAACTCAAAATAAACCTTCAAACGAGGAGTTGCGTCAGGTTGGTTTGAATCCGATTCAAGCATACAGATACCAATATCACCATTATATAAACCCAAACCATGATCGTTACGCGTTACCATCACTGGTCGCCCGTGATACCACAATTCATCATTGTGTGGACTCACTAAACGCCTTGCGGCAAGCGCTCTTTCAATTCTGTGGTTGAGGCCATTAACACCAAAATCGCCCTCACGAATAGAGCACAACAGTCGGCATTGGCTGAACAAATCGAGCACCGATTTAGCTCTCGATTCTTGAGTTTCTAACTCTTCTAATGGCACATTCATTCGATTGAGATACGCACCATACTCATTAACCAAGGTACGCAGCATCAAGTTATAGCTATCGCTCGATAGAGGATGATTTTCGATATCGCCAAAACCTTTGGCAAACACTTGGTCTACTTGATTCGCAGAGCCGTTATTGATTGCTTTTGCCAGCTGCCCGATACCTGAGCGCGCATCGAAACGATAACTCTTCTGCAGCATACACAAGCTATCTGCAATCGCAGGCGGATTCACCGATCCAGCTTTGTCTTGCCTTGGTTTAGCTATCGCATCAAAACCTGTCATTTCCGCAATCAAATTGCCTTGCGCTGTGCTGTACCCTGCAGAGTTGAATGAACAGATATCACCGAGCACAGCACCTGCCTCTACTGAAGCGAGTTGGTCTTTATCACCCAATAAGATGAGCCTTGCGTGCTCAGGAAGTGCATCAACCAGCTTATACATCATCGACAGATCAACCATAGAAGCTTCATCCACTACCAAGATATCAAGGTGAAGTGGATTGCGTCGGTTATGTCTAAACTCAGCACGGTTAGGAATCGCGCCGAGTAATCTGTGTAACGTACTGGATTCTGTTGGTATGTTGGCTTTTACTTCAGGCGCTAATGGCAGCTGTTCAATCGCTTTGCCAATCGACTCGGTTAAACGCGCCGCTGCTTTACCCGTCGGTGCCACCAGTTTAATCGTCGGTGTTTTACCTTGGCTGAGCGATTGCTCGACCATAGCCGACAATAACTTGGTTACCGTGGTGGTTTTACCGGTACCCGGACCACCAGAAATCACCGCAAAACGACGACTCAGTGCCACCGCGGCTGCGACTTTTTGCCAGTTCAAACATGCCGATAACGGCACCAAGTCGTCTAATACATCTAAATCTGTCACTTGCTTAGCTTGTACAATCGCTTGGTCGATTGCGCCCCAATCTAGAGCCTGCTCATTCACAATATCAAGATGGTCACATACCAATTGTTGACGTAATACCTGAGAGGTGTGATGGCTTGCTTCAGCCTTGGCTAAGGCGTTAAACAGAAAGTGATAGCTACGTGCAAAAAGCTGATTCAACGTTTCGGTTAGCGCTTTTTTCTGCTCAGTATTGAACTCTACAGGCTTACTTAAACGGTTTAAGGTCTCAGCCAACACAACTTCGTAATTCCAATAACGCTGTAAATAGACACGTTGCCCATCGAACATTAGCGGCTTAACACAATCGTTGGCCGTACCCACTAAGTTTGACGATTGCAGAACCGTCGCCCAATCAATACCTAACAATTTCTGGTTCAGTTGCAATGCCGTCTCACCATACAAACCAAGTAACTGAGCTAGATCTGCCGTTTGTTCAGCGCCTACCGTATGCTGCTGTATAAGCTGAGTACAAATGTGCCCCTTGCCTAATTCATGGCTCACCACCCCAGCCAGAAAGCCGATCTCTTGAGGGTGACTCGTCGCTTGCTGCGTAATAAAACGGGCAAACTGATAATCCAACTGACGAATCGAGCCCTTATCCGCGAGGAACTTGAGTACATCCATGAGCTGTTCAGGAATAAGTGAAACTGGCTTTACAGAGTTCGCTGTTTCCATATTAGTCGTCGTTGTCATTATAGAAGCCCCATCTGTCCAGTTTCATTGTCATTCAATTGTGCTGAACGTCTGTCTATCACTTTACCGTCAATCAATTGATCCATTTCATCGAGCAAAGCCAATGTAGGTTTAGCCGAGAAAATACCTTGTTGAGATTGGCCGTCCATTCCTCTTAAAAACAAGTAATAAACCCCACCAAAATGTTGTTCATAACTGTAATCTGCAACACGACTGCGTAAGAAACGATGCAATGCCAACGCATAGATTTGATATTGCAGATCGTAACGGTGGTCGGCCATCGCCGATTTCAATGCTTCACCATGGTAGACAGCAACGTCATCACCTAAATGATTCGATTTCCAGTCGAGGACATAGTATTTACCTTGGTGCTCGAACACCAAATCGATAAAGCCTTTCAACATGCCTTGCACGGTTTGGAAACCAAGGTCACCCGCTTTTGCTGATAGCGGATCGTGATACTGAATGGTTTGATTCAATTCCGATGCGGCTAACACTTCGATCGGCAACAAGAACTCCATCTCGACTAATCGTTGCGTTGAGTCTTTCTCGCTTAGCTTTAAGTTCTTACCATCCAGCGCGGTGTTCAGCACCGTATCGACCAGTTGTTGAAGCACAGGTAACCACTCTAGTTCGTATTGCTCCGACTCTAATAAGTGAGTGATTACTTGCGTGTTATGTTCGCTGGTTGCTGGCTCGGTAAATTCAACATCCTCAAACAAGGTGTGTAAGAAGGTACCCGGGCGAGCGCCGCGAGGGAACGTGAATATAGAACGTTCAGGTTCAATCAATTCCGACTCATCTTGTTCATCCGCCGAGTCAATATCAAAGCCAGACACCTCAATAGTCGCGTCATGGCTCGCACCGTGACTGCCTTGCTTTACAAGCCCCGAGTAACTGGTAATACGCCAAGCTCGGTCAATTGAAGCCTTAAGTTCACTGGCCTGTAAGTCGTCACTCACTTGCTCTGTTTGCACAAAAATTTGTTCGTGAGCGGTAGGTGTTTCGGCTAACAGCACACTGGAATTCTTACCCTCAATAGCCGATAGAGCTTGATGCAACTCGGCGATGCCTTGCTCTTGTCCGTTTTGAACCAAATAGCCCATAGCACTCAAGTGAACGCCAGTTGGCTCTTTGGTTGAACGCCCTTTACGTAAAGGAGCCATACCAATAAAACATCCATATACTGCACGAGTCAGCGCCACATAAATCAAGCGTAAGTCTTCCGCCAATCGCTCTTTATCGGCTTGTGCTAAGGCACTGTCGCTGCCAGTAATATCAAGCACGGTAGTATCTGAATCATGATCGTAGAACTTGCCTTCGCTCGCTTCACGGTAGCTCGCGACAAACGGCAAAAATACCAGGTCATATTCCAAGCCTTTCGACTTATGAATGGTAACGATTTGAACCAAGTTTCTTTCTGATTCAAGGCGTTGAATATCGTCTTCACTGCCACCTAAACCATTCTGAGCATCGGAAATCGCTTCTGCCAACCAACGCAGCAAGCCATAGTCACTGTCGAGTTCCTGCCTTGCTTGTTGTAGCAATTCGCCAATGTGCATCAAATCAGTGAGTGAGCGCTCACCATTTTCTTCTTCCAGTAAGCGCTCAGCGAGATGTCGTTTGCTAATAACGCTACGAAGCATTGGCAGCACGCCGCGCTGAAGCCACAACTTACGATATTCTCGAAATTCGTTAACTACGTTTTCCCACACAACCTCATCATTATTGAGTTCATCCAATGAAGCCGCATCCAGAGCAAACAACTCGGAGGCTAAACTGGCACGCAATGCACGATCGTTTTCTGGTGTCAGCACCGCTTGTAGCAGGCGTTGAATATCTTGCGCGACCAAGCTGGTAAACACACTGTCTCGGTTGGACAAATACACACTCGCAATGCCTTGCTCCGATAGCGCGTTCTTGATCAGGCGAGCTTCACTACCGGTTCGAACCAAAACAGCAATATCACCCGCATTCACGGCATGTTGTTTTTTGCCGTTATCAAAATAGACTTGATGATTTTGAGAAGCGGCCAGAATGGTTTGAATTTGACTCGCCGTCGCTTCTGCCATTGCCTTGTGATATTCGCCTTTAGGTAGTGGCTTATCTTCTGCTTCTTGTAGCCAAAAGGTCAGTGCGTGTTGAGTTTCTCCGTTCATTACCCATTGACGTTTATCAGCCGATGGACTGGCAGCGACGGGCAGAAATGGAATGTCTTGGTCGTAGATAAACGGGCTATCTGAATTCATAAACACTTGGTTTACCGCGCTGACCATATCAGCACTCGAACGCCAGTTAGTGCCTAACGTATAGTGAGCACTAACTTGGTTTCTTGCCTTAATGTAGGTAAAGATATCCGCGCCACGGAAACCGTAGATAGCCTGCTTCGGGTCACCGATCATAAACAGACCACACTGCGGGTTATCGAGATATATTCGGCTAAAAATACTGTATTGCAGCGGATCGGTATCTTGGAATTCATCGATCATAGCCACTGGGTATAAGGTGCGGATTCTCTCCACCAGCAGTGATTGCTCATCCACATCAATCGACGCCGACAACTGAGTCAGCAAGTCATCAAATGATAGCCACTGCTTCTGTTGTTTCGCCTTGGCTAACATAGTTCGACAATGGGTAATCGCATGCGCCAGCAACGGAGCTTTTAGATCTGCTGGAGAATTTAAGAAGTCCTCAATCGCCTCAAACACCGCGTGCTGAGGCGCGGTGCCCTTTAGTGTTTTTTCAATTAGAGTGGCTTGTGAGAACTTCTCTAATTTATCTGGAAACTGGTAATCATGAGTGTCGCTTTGTGCCCATGCAGTCACCGCTTCTAACCAAGTCGGTAAAGACTTCTTGGTGTAGCTGCGCTTGTTCACATCTGAACCAGAGATCAAAGCCAAAAAGTCCGCTTCAGATTCACACCACAGCGCTTTAAGTTGCTTCACTTTATCTAGGTTTTGATTGTGTAGAGTTTGCAGGTCGCCCGACATCGCATCGACCGTCAATTTCAGCGGAGATCCTGTCAGATAACGATTTACGTCTGCTAATAACGAAGCGGGAGAGCCCCAAATATTACGAACCTCACCAGCCAGTTGAATGGGCAGCGGGTAGAACTGTTTACGCCAATAGTCGGCAACCACTTGCGCTTTTAGGTGGCTTTCATCGGTCACAAATTCATTATCAAAACGGCTTCCTGATTCAAAAGCATTTTGGGTCAACATTCGCTGACAGAAACCGTGAATGGTGTATACCGCTGCCTCATCCATTTGTCTTTCAGCGTTAAGCAGAGTTTTCGCCGCACCAGCATGATCATCGATGGCTTGCAACAAAGGCGCAATCACTGGGTCGTCACTTTGCCCACGTGCAAACGCAATACGTGCGTCATGGATTCGAGCACGGATACGATCTCGTAACTCAGCCGTTGCCGCTTCAGTAAAGGTCACAACCAAGATTTGGTCCACGGTCAGTGGCTCATGGTGCCGAGTAGCTTCCGTCAGATCACCTTGCGGCGCAGCCGTACCGTGACCCAGCAGTAAGCGTAAGTACAAGCCAGCAATGGTAAATGTTTTACCCGTACCCGCCGATGCTTCAATTAAACGCGCGCCATGAAGTGGAAACGTCATGGTATCGAGTGTTTTTGGAGCGATTACCTGAACACTGCTTGTGGTCGTCATGCCTTACTGCCTTTTGATAGATGAGTCTGTTAAAAATGTGACTATTGCTATAAATGTGACCTAGCGTGGAAAACGTCATTCAATTTACGTCCTACGCTAATTTGTTAATAGTTAGTGCGATCTCTCTCACGGATCAATTCGGATCGCCTCGCTACTATGCGCCCACGAGTTCAGGAGCGCGTACGAGTTTTGTACTTTACGACGTTACTTTGAACCACAGAATAATGGTCCCTCTGACCTGTGGCCGTACAGCGAACGCCCTACACTAATAATGATTTACTGGCGGCCACTTTATTTCCTGTACCTTGCTTCTCTTCAGCTTGATTCCATTCACATTGAAAGCAAGTACCCCAAATGCTTACCAGCGACTCTCTTTCGTTCTTCATTAATTCAGCGCACTCGCTATTGATCTTGTCGATCACAGCCACCTACTCCTGATCTTCCAGCTCGGCTGCAGCCAACCTTGCCGCCTGCAACACAAGTGTCGAGTACATACGTGATTGAGCAGCCAGTTCATCATCCCACTTAGGCCAAATTCGTGAGATGTAGGTATCTCTGCCCTCGCCCGTAAAGGCGAAGCTATCATTAAAGGTATCGGCCATTTTCTTGAGTGACTTTTCTTCGTCATCGACCCACTTACCACGGCTAAAGCCCGCTTCAACACCAGCTAATGCGGTTTTCGGGAAGTAAGGCAATGGTGCTGTCATGCCTTGATAAAACAGTCGTACTAACTCAGCTAATATACTCTTCGCTTGCTGCGCATCGCCGATAGGTTGTAGCGTTTGATGAACCACGCCCTCTTTTCTGTCATAGCCAATAATATGGGTCGTTTTTCCGTGCCCCATAACAGCGCAGGATAGATGATCAATCCACGCAGCCAAATAATCTTGAGAGCGTATTTTTCCGCTACGGAAACGCACCAGACCTGACTGATAGTTTTGAGTTAACCACCCCATCAAGCGAACAGGCTTACCTTCGCCTAACACGTCAAACTCGATATTCACTTCGAGATCTTGTTGCGGTGATCCGCTCACAAATCGAATCTCTTTGGCTAAGTCTTCCGCTTGAACACGGTTGGTTTCAAATTCGATATCACCAAAAGCTCCGACCGGTAATCGGCCCTGTGCTTTTTGCTCAGAGACAAACAATCGAACGGCTTTGTCTGCGCCTTCAGGGTGGTCTAGTAACACTTGCAGCAGCGCATCTTTAAGCTGGAAGCTTTCTAAGCCATTAAGCACGAACGGCTCATCGTCTTCCATTACCGGAAGCGGCGGCTCAAACACTACTTTTAGACGGCGATTAAAGAAGTATTGCACTGGCAAGCGCCAGAAACGCTGTAGCTCAACCAGATCGAGCTCCAATGGATAGGTCGCACCCAACAAATAGTCGTCCAATGCGCGATTGAACTCACCACTGCGTTCACCTGAACGGTTAGCCGCAGGTAACCACTCTTTGGCATAACTCAATACATAGCTCGCATCACCTTGAGTAAACGCAGCGGGGCTGAACGGTGTCATGGTGTGCTCAAAGCTGATCGCTTGAGTCAGGTTGATACCAGAATCGTCACTTGGTAGTGCTTGGTCTTCACTTAGGCAGTAGTTCTGTTGGCAGTACTCTATCAATTCAGAAACCAACACCGACGGCACTCGCTCGGTATTATCTTGAATCGAACGGCCGACATAGCTGATGTATAAACACTCTTGCGCCGACAGCATCGCCTCTAAGAATAGATAGCGGTCATCATCACGACGAGAACGATCGCCAGGTCGTGTGCGCCCGTTCATCATGTCAAAACCTTCTGGCGGCATTGAACGAGGGTAAACACCATCATTCATGCCCAACAGACAAACGGTTTTGAACGGGATAGAACGCATCGGCATCAGAGTACAGAAGTTAACCTGTCCCGCTAAGAAGCGCTGACTGATACGCGCACCCGACAGTTTATTATTCAAGTACTGATAGATAATGCTTGGCGATAGCTTTTGTTCGTATAAGGCATCATCAAGCTGTTCATTCAGTTGAGAAAGCGCGTCGCGAATCGACTTAAGCACCACCTCACCTTCTAGCTCCACTGCAAAAAAGTCATCAATCATTTGCAGCAAGGTTTCACGCCACATATCGATAGATTGTGTTTCAGTTAAGCGTTGGCGGTAATGGGCAATACGATCGATAAAGTGCGCTAATTTACCAGCAAGTTCGGCGTTAATACCCTGAACTTCATTGTAAGCGGCAATCGGAGAATGCTCGGTCTCAAACAAACCAGCAGAATCCGACATTGCATAGCCCAATAACATACGCTGAATACCAAATAGCCAGGTATTTTGCTCGGTTGCAGGTAGATCAAATTCCGTTGCGGTAGAAGAGTCGACACCCCAACGGATGCCCGCTTCTTCAACCCATTGCTTGGCTTGCTCGAATTGAAACTCATCAATACCAAAGCGTGCCATCATCGCTGGGATTTCTAATAACTCTAGAAGTTCAGAAGCTAAACAGCGCGTGTTTGGTAGCGCGACCAACTGCATGAATGCCGTCAGAATTGGGCTTTCTTGGTCTGCGGTTCTATCAGAGATCGAGTAAGGGATATAGCGCTCACCCGGGGCATTACCAAATACCGCCTGAATCGCTGGGCTATAAGCATTAATGTCAGACACCATCACAATGATATCGCGTGGTTTCAGTGTCGGGTCAACATCAAACATTGCCAACAACTGATCATGAAGGACTTCAACCTCACGCATTGGACTATGACAAGCGTGCACCGTCAACGAGCGATCACCCAGTTCAACCACCTGCTTATGGTTACTGGAATCTAAGATGTGGTCGTCTTGATGTTCTTCGAGCTGGAGAATATCGGCTTGCAGCTGATGCAGCAGGCTGTCTCTCTCAACATCAATAAAGAATTCGTGTTCTTCGCTGTCTGATTGAGATAGCAAGAACAGGTTATCCCTGCCTAATTTACCCATAGACGCCAGTAAGCTATTACCCACGGCTTGGCTGGTATGCAGTTCGTCTTCAATATTGGCTTCAATGCCATCTTTCAATGGTGAGGCTTCGCCTTCAAGCTGAGGTAAACCATCAACCAGAGCGAACTGCTTGCGGCGCTGTGCTTCGACTCTCGCCAAGTATTTACGGTCACGAATATCGCCCCAGTAATGCTGACAAGGGTTGGTAAACATCAAGTGCACATCAATCTGCTCACCTAGCGCTTTCAACGCGTCCATATAACGAGGAGGCAACGAAGAAATACCAAACACAAATAAGCGTTTAGGTAGGTGCTGCAGTTGACCTTGTTGATTAGCTAGCGCTTCAATGAAGTCGTGATACAAGTTGCCACGGTGGTATTTAGATTGGCCTTGAGACAGAGTTTGATCATAGAGCGCTTGCCACAAAATCGGTTGCCAAGGGTGCTCTTGCTGCCCTTCCTCATCGATAAGTTCTGCAACGGCCTCTCCCACTTCCCACATCGCCATCCATTCAGGTCGATACACTAAGTAGCCATCGAATATATCGGCAATTTTTTCTGCCAATTGGTACAACTTCGAATCATCTTCGTCGTTTTCAAGATAGCGCTGTAAAGGAAGAAAATCAGGGTGGTCAAGCTTAGCGGGTAGCAAACTCATCAGCTTCCACGTCATCGCTTCTTTGTTAAAAGCACTGCGTTTAGGAACATCAGGAAGCACTTGGGTAAACATATCCCAAATGAAGGTTGCTGGAAGTGGGAAATCGATATTTGCTGCTACGCCAAACTCTTTGGCGAGTTCCATCTTAAGCCATTGAGACATACCTGGGCTCTGAACCAAGATCTGCTCTTTTTCGAAGGGATTGGCTAAAGGGTCACTTTTGATTAAGTGAACGAGAAGGATTTTTAAAGTATCAACTTTATTGGAATGGTAAACAGTAAACAAAGTGCACTCACGCTAATCTTGCCACAATATAAAGCCAGATTAGCATAAGTGCCGTGTTTGGATTAGGAATATAAGCTTATGAAATACTGAAAACTTAAGGTCCGTTTATCTTTTGAACTAATGCGGATTACAATTTACCGCTTACCGAACTTAGAACACGATGTGGTTTGTAGTTCATGTAGTAACGAATCGCTACATAGCTTACGACAAGCGTTGCAATCATTAGCTCAATGTCCGCCAACCCATTCACTTGCGCTACATACTCGCTAGCTACATTAACACTCTCCATCCAGTCAGCCGTTTTAAATAATGCCGTTGCGCTAATCACAAGTGGGAAAGTGAACGCTGCATAGCCAGGGCTAAATGGTAAACGCATAAGCTTTAGAAACGCTACGTAGATTATCGATGTCATCAGAACCGCTATACCAAACAACATACCAATGATAACTGGAGATGGTTCAGGGCTCACCGCTAAATAACCAGCCAATGAAACACTTGCAGGGGCAGCCATTACCGCAATAGTTGGTTTTGCTGCATCTGGAACTTCATTAGTAAAGATTAGGCGATAAATCATCATAGGTAGCATGACGACATAAGATGCCAAACCAAACCACAGAACCGAGTCTGCTATCCATTGTAATGAAGGTTCACCAGAGAAAGCCACATCAGCAACTACGATGCCGATAGGTGGAACGAACCAACTTGGTACCATGTGGTGTAATTCAAAGTCTTTTGCACGGTGGTAAAAGAAACTCACTAAAAACACGACGTGTAGTACGACAGCCGCTAGCCAAATTGCATTGCCCGCTTGTGGGTAAAAGTGTCCAATTGAGCTTGAAACTACCATAACCCCCATCGCAAATGTTGGTACAACACTTCCTACAACTGGGTGAGCAAGGTCTTGACGCAATAGGTGGCCGTGGACTAAAAATTTGATAGCAAGAATTGTGAGTAATACTCCACCAATTGCGGCACTAAACCATTGAGCATAACCGTTGCAGTCTAAAACATTTTCCCAGCTCCAGCCTAAGCTTGCTATTGCTAGGCCTAACCCTGCCATGGGTGTTGGAGCTCCTGTTAATCTATATTTAATACGTTGAATCATGTCAGCCTCTCTTAAACTTAATTCACAAAACTTGTGAACTCATCAGCTTGTTGAAGCCATAATACGCTTGCACTTCGTTAAACAATATCCAATTATATATAACAAGTGTTCACAAATAATGAACAAAACCCATTTTCACCAGCAGAGTTAAACTAGGAATCTGATGGCTAATATTTCAATAAAACAGCTCAAAGTGTTCGTCACTATTACTCAGCACTCGACATTGACTGCTGCCTCTGAGGCTCTGTTTCTGTCTAAGGCCGCTGTCAGCATGGCATTAGGCGAAATGGAGAAGCAACTCGGCCACTCTCTATTTGACCGGGTAAACAACCGATTAATTCTCAACCAAGAGGGACATAAGTTACTTCCATTGGCGGATGAGATATTACATCGAGCTGCTGGTATTGATGTTTTGTTCCGTGATGATCAGCCTTTAAGTGGCAATCTAAAGGTCGGCGCGAGTGACACGATTGGTAATCAGGTCGCACCGTTTATTTTGTCAGGCTTTCGCGAACGAACTCAACATCAGGATCAAAGCTTGTTCATTTCAAACAGTGCACTGATCTGTCAAAAGTTGGTGGATTATGAACTTGATATCGCGCTAATTGAAGGAAAAACATTACACCCTGAACTCATTTCGAGTCAGTTTAGCAGCGATGAAATGTGTATTATTGTGAGTAATCAACATCCTCTCGTTGCAAAAGAAAAAGTAACTTTAAGCGATTTAGAAGACAGCCATTGGATTTTACGTGAGTCAGGTTCAGGGACTCGTGAGTTTTTCCTACGAGCCGTCGCGCCACGTATCGAACATTGGTATGAATCCTTTGAACTCAACACCACAGAGGCGATCATCAATTCAGTTTCCGCCAATCTTGGATTCGCGTGTTTATCACGATTGGCGGCACAACGAGCGATTGATTCAGGCCGAGTAAAAGCGCTTGATGTGCCACTCGACATGAAACGACGTTTCTGGATGCTGGTACACAAAGACAAATACCAGAGCCCGCTTCTGAAATCTTTCATGAGTTATTGTGAAGACTGGGCTACACATCAAGATTGAGGCCGCATAGTTAGGGCTCCAACTGGACTTTTAGCATCAGAAACTGTATAAAAAGCCAGTAAAATTTATCAAACTTAGAGGATTAACCATGGCTGTTATCGTCAAGTACGTGGTGGAACGCAACGGAGAAGAGAAAATGACTTTTACCTCTAAAGCCGAAGCCGACGCATACGACAAAATGCTGGATATGGCTGATGAGCTTTTTGAACTTTTAGGCAAAAGCGATTTAGTTGAAGATGAAGGCAAGCAAGAAGAACTTGCAATGTACCTAGCGAAGAACAAAGAAGAAGTTCTTTACGCATTAGGTGCTAAGCGTAAACCAGCTCCGAAAAAAGCTAAGAAACTTGAAGCTGTTGAAGACGCAGAAGAAGATGCAGCGTAACTAGCTGATCGCTTTCTAAAAAACGTCAATGACGCCTCTAATCAGAGTTCGTTATTGGCGTTTTTTTATACTTATCGAAATATAATGAAGCTTGTTTATAGTCGAAATTGCTCTAAACATTCGCTTGCATGAAAGTGTGATAAAGATCTAATCTATAGCCATCAGGTGATGGGGTTCCACCTAAGCTTTTGCTTCAACCGCCCGTTCTTTCCGAACAGTGCTAATGACTCCTACAGAATCGAAAACAGGTAATACTGTTGGATGTATCGCTATTCCTCCATTTTGAAATGGACTTAGTCTATTAAGACCAAGTTCCATGACGCCTTTGGATTATCGATACTCAAGATCTGTAGTGAATTAGCCGCACCTCTTCCAACACGTCCTGTTTTCTCAACGCCCTAGGTCTTCAATGACTCTAATAGTGAGAAAACATTATGCACTACTCTTCAGAAATTCAATCAATGTGCCCTATTCAAAGGGGTGATCTACACACTTCAGCACCAATTCCAGTTGAAGGCGCTATGGTTAGTCCAAAAGATGTCATCGCTATTTCTGGCTTAAGCCATGGCGTCGGCACTTGTGCACCACAACAAGGTGCAGCAAAACTAACGCTGAACGTAAAAAACGGCATCATCGAAGAAGCACTAATCGAAACTATTGGTTGTTCAGGCATGACTCAATCAGCCGCGATGGCAGCAGAAATCCTCACCGGAAGAACCATTCTTGAAGCCCTAAATACTGACTTAGTGTGTGACGCTATTAACGTAGCCATGCGTGAAATCTTCCTGCAATTTGTTTACGGTCGAACTCAATCAGCTTTCTCTGAAGGCGGTCTAGAAATTGGCGCAGCATTAGAAGACTTAGGTCAAACGCAGCGCAGCCAAGTGGGTACCAGTTACTCAACCGCGGCAAAAGGCGTTCGTTATCTAGAGCTTGCAGAAGGTTACGTGACCAAGCTAGCGCTTGATGATCACAGCGAAGTGATTGGCTACGAATATCTCAACCTCGGCAAAATGATGAAGGCGATTAACCAAGGCGTGCCAGCGAATGAAGCGGCCGACCTTGCGACAGGGACCTATGGCCGCTTCGATGAAGCCGTGACCACTATTAACCCACGCCAACAGTAATTTTGCCAATTTAGAGGAAAGATATGATGAACACTCAATTTAATGAATCAGTAACTCGCGTATTGGCAGAAATGAACTTCGACTCTTTGGAGCAAGCTGACCAATACTGTAAAGCCCACAACGTTGATCCAAAAGCGTTAGTAATGGACACCCAACCTATCGCTTTTGAAAGCGCTGCCGACGCTTATATCCTTGGCTCAGCACTGGCGCTATTTCGTAAAGCCACCAGCGCAGAACAAGCGGCAAACATTATTGGTGAAGGTCTTCAAGCATTCACCAAACCTGGCAGTGTTGCTGAACAACGCCAAGTTGGTATTGGACATGGCGCGCTAGCCGCTCGTCTTCTCAATGAAGAGAGCCACTGCTTCGCCTTCCTTGCGGGTCACGAGTCTTTTGCTGCAGCAGAAGGTGCGATTAAAATTGCGCTAAACGTCAACAAATCACGTCAAAACCCATTGAAAGTGATCTTAAATGGTTTAGGTAAAGATGCGGCTTATCTTATCTCTCGCATCAACGGCTTCACTTACGTGCGCACTCAATACGATTACCAAACCGGTGAACTTGTTGAAACAGAACGTCGCCGCTTCTCACAAGGCCCTCGCGGCGACATCTTGTGTTACGGCGCTGATGATGTACGAGAAGGTGTAGCAATCATGCACAGAGAAGAAGTGGATGTCAGTATTACGGGTAACTCAACCAACCCAACTCGCTTCCAACACCCAGTAGCGGGTATCTACAAAGCAGAACGTACTCGTCAAGGTTTGCCATACTTCTCAGTTGCTTCAGGCGGCGGTACAGGTCGAACATTGCACCCAGATAACGTAGCAGCAGGTCCAGCGTCTTACGGCATGACCGATACCATGGGCAGAATGCACGCTGACGCGCAGTTCGCAGGTAGCTCTTCTGTTCCTGCTCACGTAGCGATGATGGGCTTCATCGGCATGGGCAACAACCCAATGGTCGGTGCGACGGTTGCACTGGCTGTGGCTGTGAGCGAATCTCAAAACGCATAACGGTAAAATGAGCCCCACAACCTGCCTGTTATGTAGTGTCTGTTAGTTGAGAATCAAGCAATAACGAACGACTAAAACTCTACACCTATCACTAAAACTAAACAGCCAGCCTTATGCTGTAATGCCGATCAGTTAAGTAAAAAAGACTGGTTGAACGATCCTCCAAGGATGTCAAAATCCGAGTGTTTCTTTAACACTCGGATTTTTTATGTTTCTTAGACAAGCCCTTAATCAAGTCCATAACTTCTCTCCAGAACAGCTCTCAGGGTTATCAGACCTGCTGTCCCCGGAACTCGTCGAACAGTGCCTCCAAGAATCTGGGGTTGCGACTATTCGAAAGCGCAGGTTACCAATGGAAATGATGGTTTGGAGTGTTTTAGGGATGTCCCTTTACCGTCATTTATCGATGGATAAAGTAGTCTCGCAACTTGATATTCTCCTACCGGGTAAGAAGCCATTCGTCGCACCTAGCGCTGTCATACAGGCACGTCACCGACTTGGTTCCGACGTTATGGAAGCCGTGTTCAATCACACTCAACGACTTTGGCACCGCAAGACTCCTCATCCCGATTGGCATGGGTTAACACTTCATGCTGTAGATGGTGTTGTGTGGAGAACACCAGACACTAAAAGTAATGATGAGCATTTTAGTAGAACAGGCAATAAAACAACGATATCTGACTACCCTCAAGTGAGAATGGTCTGCCATATGGAGCTGACCAGTCATTTACTCAACAGCGCTTCATTCGACTCAGTATCTAAAAGTGAAGTCGACCTTACGATCCCGCTTATTGAACAATCTCCCTCAAACAGCTTAACTATTTTTGACCGCGGATTTTACGCCTTGGGCTTACTGCATAAATGGCAAACCAGTGGCGATGAAAAACATTGGCTGCTCCCATTAAGAAAAGGGGCTCAATACACTGTGTTATCGAAGGTAGGCCGAGGACAAGAGCTCGTTGAGCTCAAGCTATCACCTCAAGCTCAAAAGAAGTGGGTTGATGCCCCCAAAACTCTCCAAGCTCGTTTAATCACAAAGACGATTAAAGGAAAAGAAGTCCGACTATTAACGTCAATGATAGACACGATGAAATATCCTGGTGCTGATATCGCCGAACTATATAGCCATCGTTGGGAAATAGAGTTGGGGTATCGTGAGATGAAGCAATACATGCTTCAGAACCAACTTACGTTAAGAAGCAAAAAGCCAGAGTTAGTGAATCAAGAGCTTTGGGGAATGCTGGTTGCTTACAATCTACTGCGGTTCATGATGTGTCAAATGGCCTATCATCAGAAGTCAGTGATGCCTTATCAAATCGGCTTTAAACAGGCTTCATTATTCCTTGTTGGACAGCTTCAATTATTACCAGCGGTCGCACCGGGACGAATCCCAGAAGTAATAAACTACATACTGGATATGTCAGAAAGCTTTGTTTTACCTGAGAGGCGAGAACGAAGTTACCCAAGAGCAGTAAAAAAGAGGCCTTGTCGCTATGCGACAAGGCCTCCAAGAAGACGCTAAACGATGCTTAACTTACAAGCATTAAGCCTTATGCTGGCTGTTTTTTATTCACACTTGCTCTACTATCTATTTCTAATAATTATTTGTATCTAAGATTAAATACATTCTACTGTCGTATTTAACTGCATACTTTCAAAGGAATAATATGAAAGAGCTCATCATTCATACCATTACCGTGTTCATGGGCTTTTTTGCCATCATGAACCCTATCGCCAACACACCGATCTTTCTTGGATTAACGGGTGATAATGATAGGGAAACGGTCAAGTCTATCGCTTTCCGCTCGGTTTTCATCGCCTTCATCATCGTCAGCACCTTTGCTGTGTCGGGTAAACTCATCTTCGACCTCTTTGGTATCACGCTTTACGCGCTTCGTATCACCGGCGGGATCCTCGTGTTCTTGATTGGCTTTCACATGCTGCAAGGTGACTCAACGCACTCTAAAGCGAAAGAGAAGGTCAACTCAGACGCCCAACAAGATGCGGCGCTCAGTATCGCAGTCTCGCCACTGGCAATGCCAATATTGGCAGGCCCGGGCACCATTGCCACCGCAATGAACTTTGCCAGCACCGAAGGCATCTACGAAACCATCATCACCATCGTCGCCTTTGGCCTACTATGCGCCTTAACCTACGTATTGTTTGTATTCGGCGAGCGCTTCGTTAAAGCCGTTGGACCAAGTGCATTGAATGTAATTACCCGAATGATGGGTTTGATACTTGCTGTCATCGGCATGCAGATGTTGATTGAAGGTATTGAACAAGCTCATAAGGCACTGTTTGTTTAAGCCCAAACCACGAAATTCTGATACAAAAATAGCCAGCAACTTGCTGGCTATTTTCTCTGACGCTTTTGTTTACGAATTATAAATTAGTTCGCAGGGCAGCCTTTTACTTCTAAACCTTTACTCATGTAGATTAGATCACCATCCGCTGGTGCGTAATTCGCTGCAGTGACATCAGGGTTCTTAACAAAGAATTCGCGCAGTACCGAGGCATCCGTTAACTGTGTAGATTCAACGTCAATTACTGGGTAGTCATCACCACCAGCAGCACTGAAACTGATCACGGAGAAAGTGTAAGTATCTGCTAGATTAAAGCCTTTGCCGTTGATGTCTCGAATGGTCACATCACTCAAATCGCAGTCAACCGTTAAGCTAATATTGTCGAGTTGGGCATAAGCGCCGGATCCTGCAGTCTTCGTCGCAACAACGTCCAAATACGCTTTTACTTCAGCTCCTGTCATCGTTGCTTTAGTTACGAAGTTCCCGAAAGGTTGAACCGTCAGTACATCACGATAAGCAATGTCACCTGCCGCAATTGAATCACGAACACCACCAGAGTTCATTACACCAAAGTCAGCATTCACCAATTCATAAGTGCGGTATGCTTCTCCTAACAAGTGACCAAGATTAGTTTGTTCTGAACGAACAACATCACGATCACCTTCCAGTTTTGCATCTGTCTTTGAGATGATGACATCGAGGAGGTCTTGTCCTTGTTGTTGATATGGGTAGAGAGTAGCTTTTACAACTGCATCAGGCTTTATTTCAGATTGAATAAACTGATAATCACCATTTTCATCCTTCTCTTTTAGGTTCACAGGAACCAGATCGTACTTCGCTAAGTGCAGTTTGCCGTCATAAAATTCAAAGTCAGCTCGACCTACATACTTACCCCACTCGTGGGCTTGCATGATGTAGGTACCATTTTGCTGATCAGGTTTACAGTCATCCCCTGGGTTGAAGTCGGCGTATTCATTACCTTCCATACAAACAGGGTTTTGAGAGTGCCCACCAATAATTGCGTCTAGCTGACCTTCTTCTAGAGAGCGAGCAAGCAATACATCGCCAGGCGCTTCACTACCATGCTGACCATCTGCGTAATGCCCCATATGCGTGGTAGCAAAAATCAGGTCAACAGTTTCATTGGCCTCAATTTCTTTTATGGCTTTTTTGATTTCAACTTGTGGGTCGGCAAAGTGAATTGTCGCGACGTTGTCAGGATTAACTAATTTAGCCGTATCTTTGGTTGTCAGGCCAATAACAGCAATCTTTAAACCATTAATGGTGAATACTTTATATGGAGAGAAAAGGCGTTCATCAGTAACTGTGTCTCCATCTTTGATATAAATATTCGCCGCAAGCATAGGGAAATCAGCTAACTCCTCCTGCATGTCTAACACATCTAAGCTGTTATCGAATTCGTGATTACCTAATGCCATCGCATCGTAACCAAGTAGGTTCATGCCAACAAAATCGGGAACCGCGTCCTGCATATCAGACTCTGGTACACCAGTGTTAATGTCACCACCGGACAGTAGGATCGTCTCACCACCGTTTTGAGTGACCTCTGCACGAATGCTATCGATCAAAGTCTTGCGTGCAGCCATTCCATACTCACCCTTGCTGTTCTCCCAAAAACGGCCGTGGTTATCGTTGGTATGTAAAACAGTAAACTTGGTACAAGAAGCGGCAGTGTCACATGTCACTGCGATATCGTCACTGTCCGAGCCACAGCCAACCATCGCTACACCGATAGAGAGCACCAGTAAAGACTTAGTAAAATTCATAGAAGATCCTTTATTAATCGTTTTAATGTCGTTGTGGATGGAAATATACTTAATTAATATAGGGTTATAGTGATCTTCATCTTAATTACGCAGCTGAAAAATTGAGTATTTACTCGGACTGTAAGCACAAGCGATTAATCAACATAACTCGATCAATTCTTATAATAAACATGGATTTATAAAGAAAATGTGACTTACTCTATTGATACTGCTAACAAGAAGGTGAGTTAGATATGAGTGACAGATATGGAAATGAAAGCATACTGATTGGTTAAATAAAACGCCGTAAGATTAAGAACATGGTGCAGTATCCGGATAATGAAAACTATCGCTAGAAAGACAAGCAATATCATTTTACAGACTTTATCCCAATGCGCCCTTTCATAACGAGGGCGCTCTCTTTATGATGAACGCAATTAAATTAACTTTGCTAACGGCAGCGCTTGTTATTCGAGCCGTTGTTTTGGAATAGCAAAATCAAGACTCAACACATGGAGATTCAACATGGCTTACTTTTCACTAGCCTTCGGTACGGCAACCAAAAATCGCGACAATAAAATCATTGAAGCGTTCTTCCCTAACCCACTTCTAAACCCAAGCGACGCTCTTGTAGCGGCTGTGGCAGAAGTATCAGGTTACACTGAAGGCAACCAAGCTATCGAAATCTCTGCTGCACAAAGCGCAGAACTGGCGAAAGCATTCGCAGCAAACGACGATGCAGCTAACGCATCTTTCGCAGAAAAAGCGGCAGCGTCTGAACAGCCACTTGTTCTTGTTGTTCTTGCTACTGACGAGAAGCCAGCATCAGTTGCTGAAGGCTTCCTAAAGCTACAACTTATCTCTAACCGCCTAGTACAACCACACGGTACGGTGCTGGACGGCATCTTCGGTCTACTGCACAACATCGCATGGACAAACGAAGGCCCAATCGACCTTCCTGAGCTGGCTGAGCGTCAAATCGAAGCTCGCCTGGCAGGTCGCGCTCTGTCTGTAGATTGCGTAGACAAGTTCCCTAAAATGGTGGATTACGTGGTACCAACAGGTATTCGTATTGCTGACACTTCTCGTGTTCGTCTTGGCGCACATGTGGGCGAAGGCACAACAGTAATGCACGAAGGTTTCATCAACTTCAATGCTGGTACAACTGGCGTGAGCATGGTTGAAGGTCGTATCTCTGCAGGTGTTGTTGTAGGTAACGGTTCTGACATCGGCGGCGGCGCTTCTATCATGGGTACTCTGTCTGGTGGCGGTACTATGGTTATCTCTATCGGCGAAAACTGCCTACTAGGCGCAAACGCTGGTCTTGGCTTCCCTATGGGCGACCGTTGTACGGTTGAGTCTGGTCTTTACGTGACTGCGGGAACTAAGGTTCGCATGCTAGATAAAGAAGGCAACGAAGTAGAAATCATTAAAGCTCGCGACCTAGCTGGCGTTTCTGACCTTCTGTTCCGTCGTAACTCAATCACTGGCCAAATTGAATGTCTTGCGAACAAGTCTGCTGTTGAGCTAAACAGCGAGCTACACAGCAACAACTAATCTAAGCGCTAGATGCTAGATGCTAGATGCTAGATGCTAGATGTGATATTGATATGGCCCCTAAAAAGTAGACACAGGGGTTTAGTTGATTAGTTCAAAGTCCATGGGACTCACTCCACCTAGAGTCCCATGTCTTCTTACTGGATTATAATAGGTATCGATATAAATTCGACTCTGCATCGTCATTTCTTGTCGTGAAAGCTGATCTAAGTTGTTCATCCACTCTTTCTTATATTGCGCAAAGAAGCTTTCGGAACAAGCGTTGTCCCAACAGTTTCCTTTTCTCGACATGCTGACTTTAATCTTTCGTTTACGGTGCCAACGGATCGTCTCCAACGCTCGATACTGTATACCTTGATCGGAGTGAAACAAAAGCTCGTGACCTAAGGGCTGCCTTTGTTTCCAAGCCTTATTCAGGCTTCTTAGCACTAACTTTGCGTTATTAATGCGACTTGTCGACCAACCAATCACTTTGCGTGAAAACAAATCTAAGACGACGCACAGGTATTGCCAACCATCAGTACAGCGCACCTGAGTTATATCTGACACCCAAACTCGATCGGGTTTATCCACCTTAAATTGACGGGCAAGAATGTTATAGGCAGGTATAAGCGTATTTTGTCTTGGTGCTCGTCCATATCGCTTCTTGCTCGCGCAAGAGCGATAGCCCATATTCTGCAGAAGCCTCTGTACTCGCTTTTTATTACAAATAAAGCCGTTAGCGACCGCTGCTTCCCAAAGCTTTCGATAGCCTGGAATACAATACTGAGCTTTGCTTTCTCTCCTCAAGTAGTGACTTAAAGACTCATTGTCTGTCTCTCGCTTCGATGGTTTCCTTGTTAGCCACTTGTAATAACCCGCTTTAGAAACACCCAACCATTGGCATAGTCGTATGACAGGAAGCTTCACACTGGCCTTCTTAAGGATATACTCGAACCTTATTCTTTTTGGCTGTCGAAGAAAGCCTTCGCTTCCTTTAAGAAATCATTCTCCAGCTCTGCCATCTCAAGCTTCTTTTTCAATTGACGGATCTCTTTCTCCAGTTGTGCAAAGGATTTTTCGGGGCCGTGGTTAGGTATTGGGAGGGAGTTAGTCTTTTTCGATGTCATTTGGCATCTCCATTTAGAAAGTAGCACCGGCGATATTCCTAAGGATAGTGCTACTGACTTAACGGTATCAGAAGAATCGAGAGATCGCTGAACAGCTTCTCGTTTAAATTCGTCTGTATATTGTCTTTGTGATTTTACTTTCATGACACTCAATGCTCTGTATTAAGTGTCTACTTTTATGGGGTCACATCAGATGCTAGAAATTACGAAGCCGTTGGGGTTAAATCCAACGGCTTTTCTTTTATATAGGCAGAACAGAGTGGGTTATGCTTTCTCTGCGGCTAGCTGCTCAAGAGCTTGAATAGAAGTCTCTGAAACTAGTGTGCCATCCATGTAATAGCTGACCTTGTCACCATCACGAACGCCTGTCAGTACTGCTTTTTGACCATCGTTGTAAGTAATGTCCATACGAATGGTGTTCTCGTCGATTTGATGCATCTCACCCCATTCAATCTGACGATTGTTGAAGCCAAGTGGCGCATCTTTCAGTGAATCATCAAGGCTGTCGTTCACATCAATCATGGTATCGACTTTACTATCGAAGATGTGAGGCGCGCCAGTCAATGGGTTTTTACCCGCCCAGAATTCAATCGAGTTAAATACGATGTAATCGGCTGCGGTTGTTAGTGCATAAACCGGAGCAAGCAAGAAGTTGACCCCTGCACGAGCGTAACGGTTATCTACAACCTCAACGTTGAACTTCATTAATTTACCAGTAACGGCGTTACTACCGACACACCCAGCTAACGACATGACAATCGCTGCCACTGCAACTGCTTTTGTGATTGTTGTTTTCATAGTTCCCTCTTATGCCACGATGATTGATTCAGTTTTTGCATAGCCAAACCTGCACACATACAGAAATTCATGGCCTAACAAATTGATTCCATAACATTTAGCGTAGTGGAGATTTTTAGAACAGCAAACTGCAAATGTTAATTTCTTCGCTCTGGTTCCTAAATTTTGAGAAATAAAAAAGCGCAGACCTTTCGATCTGCGCTTTTCATTTTTGCATAACCTAGCCTAGATTAATGCGGCTAGTAAGAAAGTGATTAACCCACATTCTTACGTGCGTTTTGGAACATACGCATCCAAGCGCCATTCTCGCCCCAACCTTCCGGAGACCAAGAGTTTGCAACCGTACGGAATACACGCTCTGGGTGCGGCATCATGATAGTCACACGGCCATCTGTCGTCGTTAAACCAGTGATAGCGTTTGGCGAACCGTTCGGGTTGTTCGGGTATTGCTGCGTTTGGTTACCGTTGTTATCAACGTAACGTAGTGCAACCGTACCTGAGTTTTCAATCGCGTTTAGGTGGTCGTTGTCACGCACTTCTACGCGGCCTTCACCGTGAGAAACTGCGATTGGCATACGAGAACCTTCCATGCCGTTAAAGAATACAGAATCTGACTTCTGAACTTCAACTAGGCTGAAACGTGCTTCGAAACGCTCTGATTCGTTGCGAACGAAACGTGGCCAGTACTCAGCTCCTGGGATAAGTTCACGTAGGTTAGACAACATCTGACAACCGTTACACACACCTAGAGAGAAGGTATCTTCACGCTTGAAGAAGTTTTCAAACTGGTCACGAGTAGAGTCGTTAAACAGAACCGACTTAGCCCAACCTTCACCAGCACCTAATACATCACCGTAAGAGAAGCCACCACAAGCCACAAGGCCGCTGTACTCTTCTAGAACCGCTTGACCCGTTAGGATGTCGCTCATGTGAATATCGGTAGCTTCGAAGCCTGCACGGTCAAATGCAGCTGCCATTTCAACGTGAGAGTTAACACCCTGCTCACGCAGAATCGCCATCTTAGGCTTAGCACCTGTGTTGATGAATGGCGCTGCAATATCTTCGTTTACATCAAAGCTTAGTTTTACGTTCAGACCTGGGTCTGAGTTGTCTTTCTTCGCTTCGTGTTCTTGGTCAGCACACACTGGGTTATCACGCAGACCTTGCATCTTGTGCGTGGTTTCAGCCCAGATAGTACGTAGTTCAGTACGGTTACGTTCAATTACTACAGACTCACCAGACTTAATCACTAGCTCATCAGACGCTTCAACAGAACCAATGACATGTGAACACGTTTCTAGGCCGTTTTCTGCAAGAGTAGCAAGTACTACGTCTAGGTCATCGTTGCGAACTTGGATTACAGCACCCAGTTCTTCGTTGAATAGTGCCGCAAGTGTATCTTCGCCTAACGCCGCAATATCAGCGTTAACACCACAGTGACCTGCGAACGCCATTTCTGCTAGCGTTACGAATAGACCACCATCGCCTTTATCGTGGTAAGCGACAACTTGGTCGTTCGCTACAAGTGCTTGAACGCCTTCGTAGAAACCTTTTAGTTGCGCTGCGTTGTCTACATCTGCTGGCTTATCACCAAGCTGCTTGTAAACCTGTGCAAGTGCTGTCGCACCCATACGGTTTTTGCCGTTACCTAGATCGATAAGCACTAGTGAAGTGTCGCCTAATCCTTCAAGGTTATCAGGGGTGCGAAGCTGGGGAGTAATCGTCTTACGAACATCTTCAACACGTGCGAACGCAGTGATAACAAGAGATAGCGGAGAGGTTACTTCTTTTTGCTCGCCGTTCTCTTCCCACTTAGTCTTCATCGACATTGAGTCTTTACCCACTGGGATAGTTAGACCCAGTGCTGGACATAGTTCTTCACCAACCGCTTTAACCGCTTCGTAAAGACCGGCATCTTCACCAGGGTGACCTGCTGGAGACATCCAGTTAGCCGACAGTTTAATGTGTTTGATATCGCCGATGTTGGTCGCTGCGATGTTAGTGATAGCTTCACCAACCGCTAGACGAGCCGATGCGCCGAAGTCTAGAAGTGCCACTGGCGTACGCTCACCAAGAGACATTGCCTCACCGTGGTAAGAGTCGTAACTTGCTGCTGTTACAGCACAGTTAGCAACAGGAACCTGCCATGGACCAACCATTTGGTCACGAGCTACAAGGCCTGTTACCGAGCGGTCACCGATGGTGATAAGGAATGTTTTCTCAGCGACTGTTGGCAAGCGAAGAACACGGTCAACCGCTTCGTTCATCTCGATACCAGAGCGGTCAATCGCAGGGTTGTTCGCTTTTAGCGTCTTAGCGTCACGGTGCATCTTAGGTGTTTTACCTAATAAGATGTCCATTGGCATGTCGATTGGCGTGTTGTCGAAGTGTGAATCTTCAAGTTTAAGCTCACGCTCTTCCGTTGCTTTACCAACCACTGCGTATGGTGCACGCTCACGCTTACAAATCGCGTCGAATGTTGCCATGTCTTTATCAGCAACTGCCATTACGTAACGCTCTTGAGATTCGTTACACCAGATCTCAAGTGGGCTCATGCCCGGCTCATCGTTTGGTACGTCACGTAAATTGAAGATACCGCCACGCTCGCCATCGTCTACTAGCTCAGGAAGTGCGTTCGAGATACCGCCCGCGCCCACATCGTGGATGAATGCGATTGGGTTTGCATCACCTAGCTGCCAACAACGGTCGATAACTTCCTGACAACGACGCTCCATTTCTGGGTTTTCACGTTGTACAGAAGCGAAATCAAGATCTTCAGAAGAAGAACCAGAATCCATTGAAGATGCCGCACCGCCGCCAAGGCCGATGTTCATCGCAGGACCACCAAGAACGATTAGGCTTGCACCTACTGGGATCTCTTTCTTCTGAACGTGCTCGTCACGGATGTTGCCAAGACCACCCGCTAGCATGATTGGTTTGTGGTAACCACGCACTTCTTCACCTGCGTGAGAGTTTACTTTCTCTTCGTAAGTACGGAAGTAGCCAAGTAGGTTTGGACGACCAAATTCGTTGTTGAATGCCGCGCCACCAAGAGGACCTTCAAGCATGATATCCAGAGCTGTAACGATACGGCTTGGCTTACCAAAGTCAGTTTCCCAAGGTTGAACGAAGTTCGGGATCTTAAGGTTAGATACAGAGAAAGCAACAAGACCCGCTTTTGGCTTACCACCAATACCGGTTGCGCCTTCATCACGAATTTCACCGCCTGAACCTGTCGATGCGCCCGGCCACGGAGAGATTGCAGTTGGGTGGTTATGCGTTTCAACTTTCATCAAGATGTGTGTTTTTTCTTGGTGGTAGCTGTACTGGCGAGTTTCTGGATCTGGGAAGAAACGACCAACTTCAGAACCAGTCATTACCGCTGCGTTATCTTTATAAGCAGACAGAACGTGTTCTGGTGTCGTTTCAAAGGTGTTCTTAATCATCTTGAACAATGATTTTTCTTGCTTAACGCCATCGATAGTCCAATCAGCGTTAAAGATCTTGTGACGACAGTGCTCTGAGTTCGCTTGTGCAAACATCATTAGCTCGATGTCAGTCGGGTTACGACCTAGCTTCTCAGTGAAGCTTTCAAGAAGGTAATCAATCTCATCTTCTGCAAGCGCGAGACCTAGGGTAACGTTTGCTTTTTCAAGCGCTTTACGTCCGCCAGTTAATAGGTCAACTTCCGCATAAGGAGCAGGCTCAGCAACGGTAAATAGTGCAGCCGCTGATTCGAAGTCAGTGAAAACCACTTCCATCATACGGTCGTGCAAGATTGCTTTCAGCTCAACAAGTTGAAGCTCAGAAAGTTCAGCAGAGGTTTCAATGTAGAAAGCAGTACCGCGCTCTAGACGTGACACTTTAGCCAGTCCGCAGTTGTGTGCGATATCTGTTGATTTTGAAGACCAAGGCGAGATAGTGCCCGGGCGTGGCGTTGCAAGCAGCAGTAAACCTTCAGGTTCATGCTCTTCAATCGTTGGACCGTAAGTCAGTAGCTTTTCTAGCTTCTCAACTTCAGACTCATCTAGGTCTGCCGTTAGATCAGCAAAGTGGGCAAACTCAGCGTAAATACCTGTTACAGGTAAGCTTAATTCACGACAAAGCTCTAAAAGCTTGTTAACACGAAACTCAGATAGAGCTGGGGAGCCACGCAAAATTCTCATGTGCTTACGTCTCTTATGCAGTTGATTAAGGTAGTATTGGAATAAATTCAGTGGGTTATAGGAACAACCTAACTGTTTTCTTCGAAGCTATTCCCGAAGGTTGCCAAACCTATGCCGATTCCACCTCTTCAATGCGAGCGCATTATAAAGCATTTCTTTTTGTGACGTAACACCAAAAGCAACCGTTTGCGTGATTTTTTTTATCTTTCTGCGTAAATGGTACTTTTGCTGCATTTATCACCACTTTTACAACTGTTTAATTAAACCTGCTTTGCCAGCCTTGCGGGGTTTGGTATAAAGGGGCTTCCACTTTTCGAGATTTCATTTTGATGCCTAAATTTACGCTCATCTTTTCGTCTAAGTTCCTTCTGCTCGCCATCGCCCTATTTGGGTTAGCTGGATGCCAGATTGAATCTGAACCTAAAAGTGTCCTTGAGCAGATACGAGATCGTGGCGTTCTTCGTGTCGGCACCCTAAATAACCAACTCTCTTATTACATCGGTCCTGATGGCCCTGCTGGCTTGGATTACGAATTAGCTCGTGAATTTGCGCAGGAGCTTGGTGTAAAGCTTGAGGTTAAACCCGCTTACCGTTTGTCTGGCTTGTTCCCTGCACTGCAGAAAGGCGAGATCGATCTTATCGCGACCGGCTTAACGCAAAACAGCAAACTGACACGCGCTTATCGCGCCGCGCCTGCTTATTACTATGTAAGCCAACAGGTCGTATACAAAAAAGGCCAGTGGCGACCAAGAAATCTTGAGCAACTGATCAATTTCGAGAATGAGCGTCAGGCTGACTTTGTTAAAGCACAAACTGAATCAGAAGAGGCGGCGTCTACTGACACATTAACGCCATCTTTGGTCGTGGTGAAAGACTCACACTTTGAGCCAACACTAAAACAGCTGCAGAAAACACACGATGACTTTATCTATGATGCGGTCGGCAATGCTGATATCAACGACCTGCTCAAAGAAGTATCGACTGGCGAGCGCTTATTCACAGTGGCTGACTCGATTGAGCTATCACTGGCACAACGTTTATACCCAGACGTAGCTTTGGCTTTTGAATTGACAGAAGACCAACCTATCTCTTGGTATTTGCAGAAGTCTGAAGATGAAAGCCTTTATGCTCTGTTGATTGAGTTCTTCGGTAACCTAAAACAGTCTGGTGAACTGGCTTCACTGGAAGAGAAATACATCGGCCACATCGGTACTTTTGACTACGTTGATACTCGCGCCTTTATCCGAGCACTGGACAGCAAGCTGCCAAAATGGTCACCGCTATTTCAAAAGTACTCTCAAGAATTTGATTGGCGCTTGATTGCCGCTTTAGCCTACCAAGAATCACACTGGAATCCTGTTGCACGCTCACCAACAGGTGTTCGTGGCATGATGATGTTGACACTGCCAACCGCGAAGAGTGTTGGGGTAACCAACCGTCTCGACCCGAAACAGTCGGTACAAGGCGGGGTTGAATACCTGCGTCGTATCGTTAATCGAGTGCCAGATTCGATCACTCAGCACGAGAAGATCTGGTTTGCCCTAGCCTCATACAATGTCGGTTACGGACACATGATGGACGCGCGTCGCCTCACGAAGGCACAAGGTGGTGATCCTGACGCTTGGGGTGATGTAAAAGACAGATTGCCTCTATTGAGACAGAAGAAATACTACAGCCAAACTCGATATGGGTATGCACGTGGCGATGAAGCGAGAAACTACGTTGAAAACATTCGCCGTTATTACCAAAGTATTATTGGCCATGTAAATAAGCGCAATAAAGAACAAGAAGCGACCCTTGAAGGTTTGGTGGTGATCCCACCTTTAGAGACCTCAGGTGCTGAATCGAGTATCAGCGCAGCTCAGTCGACAGTAAGCAGTTCTGAGCCTTCGCAATAAAAACCAAAAGAGCAATGCCATCTAGCATTGCTCTTTTTTATTGTCTTTTTTCGACTCTTCTTTCGTCGCTACGTGATAAGGAGAAGAGACAGGGAAAATAATGATGAGAGCTCGAGTGTCATATTACAGTAACAATCGAGCCTTATAACGGCACACCACAATCAAGATTATGCTCTGTTGCACTTCGATCCTGGCTTTAGGCTAGAACTGCTCTTCTAAGTAAGCCAAGCGTGCGACAGGCCAAACAAACGAATAACACTATAATTAAATCGTTAGTCCAAACTAAAAAGTCAGACGACAAATAGGAAATCATTGAAATGATGAAGAAACTGAAATCGAAACGCCTTGATAAGACCGTTGCTGCAAACCGTCGTAAGCGTATGCTTTCAAATAATAAAAAGAAGATCATTTGGCGCAATCGCGCTTTCATGCAGATGATTGCTGAGTAAATGTAGTTACTCAATCAGTTTGCTTGGCACTCTTGCGATTGAGAGTGCCGAAAGTACGCTGCTATTTCTTGTTGCCAGCCTTCATCTCCGCCTCTAAACGCTGCTCTTGCAACAAACGTTCTTGCTTTCGCTTCTCTTTTATCTCTTTTATCTCTTTTCTACGACGCTTGAAAAACGCCTGTAATTGCTCACGGCACTCTTCCTCTAACAAACCATGTTCAACGTCGGCAAAGTGGTATGAGGCCTGGCTTTCAAACAAATTCAACACTGTACCTGCAGCACCCGCTTTTAAGTCTGGGGCACCAAACACAATCCGCTTTACTCGGCTGTGTAGCAAGGCACCTGCGCACATGGGGCAAGGCTCTAGCGTGACGTATAAAGTGGTATCGAGTAGACGATAGTTTTCTAAGGTTTGACCGGCTTTACGCAAGGTTTCAATTTCTGCATGTGCCGTTGCATCGTGGCTGCCAATCGAGCGGTTCCATCCTTCAGAGATAATCTCCCCATCTTTCACTAATACAGCCCCCACAGGAACCTCTCCCTCACTCTCTGCTTGCTTAGCTACCTCTATGGCGCGTCGCATAAAGATTTCATCTTGAGGGGTGAATTGATGGTCTGACAAAGGGAACTCCAAAAACAAAGGATAAAAACGAAAATAGGTATGCGGTGAAGCATACCTAATCTTCGTGATAATGAACAATAAAGAGGTTAAGACAACAAGAGACAATGAACCATTGCCGCTTGCTGGTTGGTCGAACTATTAGCTATTAACGCCTTCTGTGTCATCGGCTATTGGCGTCGCTTTGATGCTCACAATGCGATTGTTCTCGACAGAGATAATTTCAAACTGCCACTGCTGGTATTGAACAACTTCGCCTGCATCCGGTAAACGCCCGATTAACCAAGTCACAAGGCCATTCAACGTTTGGAAGCTCTCGCTTTCGCCCTCAATATCTGACAGCTCTAAACGGTTTTTCAGTTCACTGATAGGAATCAATCCATCCACCAGCAAACCGTCTTCCACTTGCTCGGTCCAAAGATCGTTTGGGTTATTCGATAGCTCGCCAGCAATCGCCTCAAGAATATCGTAATGAGTCACAAGGCCTTGAACATCGCCATACTCGTCGACAATGAATGCCATCTCGGTACCCGACTCTTTAAAGTAGCCAAGTAAACGCAGAGCTTTCATCGATTCTGGAACATAGATCGGCGAGCGAGACAGCCCCATGATCACTTGAATGCTTAAATTGCCCGCCTGATTCAGTAACGCTTTGGCTGACACTGTACCCACCACTTTATTGAGGTGGTCTTGGCACAATGGAAACACACTGTGTTTTGATGAACGCAGTTTCTTTAATATCTGCTCAACGGGTTGGTCGACATCCAGAAAGTCGATGTCTCGACGCGGAGTCATCAATGAGCTCACAAGGCGATCATCAAGCTGCAAGATATTACGAATCATCTCTTGTTCGCCGCGTTCAATCACACCCGATTCAGAGCCCTCTTTTACAAGTGCATGGATATCATCTTCAGTAACGCTATCTTCTTCTCCGCCTCGGCCCATCAACTTAAGAATACCTTCCGTTGAAGCCGACAATGCAAACACAAACGGCGTCGCGATTTTAGATAACCAGAAGATTGGCAATGCGACTAACACAGCGATGTTTTCAGCTTGAGACTGAGCAAAACGCTTTGGTACCAACTCACCGACAACGATAGCGAAATAAGTAATACCTACCACCACAACTGCAGTAGACAAGATATTTGCTTGTGTTGGGTCTAATCCCCACAGTTCCAGTTGAACGGCCAGTGGAGCCGATAGCGTCGCCTCACCCACAATACCGCTGAGTAGGCCGATTACCGTGATACCGATTTGGATTGTAGAGAGGAAGCGGGTTGGGTTTTCTTTGAGCTCAAGAGCAATCTGAGCGGAACGGTGTTTTTCGGCTAAGCGTTTCAGCCGACTATTTTTTGCTGCTACCAATGCAATCTCTGACATGGCAAACAGACCATTTAAAACAATTAACCCTACTAAAAGCAGAATCTTCATGTGGCTTGGATTTCCTAAATTTACCGGCCAACAATTAGCCGTAATCCGGAGTATAAGCTGAGTGCGTTTATTTTGGATATAAAAAGTTTTGGATATAGGAAAAGTCTTGGATATAAAAAAATAGCAAAAAAAAAGCCCGCACATTTCAGTGCGGGCTTAGCAATGAATAAAGCTTAGTTTTGCTTAGTTCAATCTTACATTGTGTAAGTGTAAGGTGCTTGGATACCTAGTGGGATACCAAGAGCCCAGTAAGCTAGCAAGAAGATAGACCAACCGATTAGCATAGCAATCGAGAATGGCATCATTAGAGAAGCTAGAGTACCGATACCTGTCGACTTAACGTAGCGCTGACAGTAAACAACAACCAGTGGGAAGAACACCATTAGTGGAGAGATGATGTTAGACACTGAGTCACCTACACGGTAAGCCGCTTGAGATAGCTCAGGAGAGATACCCACAACCATTAGCATTGGAACTAGGATTGGACCGATAAGAGCCCACTTAGCTGAAGCCGAACCTACAAGCAGGTTAACTGAAGCCGTTAGTAGAATCATACCAACAACCGTTGCTTCACCTGGAAGGTCCATCGCTTTCAAGCCTTCAGCACCGTAAAGTGCCAGCATAGTACCGATGTTTGATTGAGCGAATGCAGATAGGAACTGAGCACAGAAGAACGACATTACAATGTATGCGCCCATCGTTGCCATCGTCTCAGACATTGCTTTGATAACATCATTACTATTCTTTAAAGTACCCGCTACACGGCCGTAGACGATACCCGGAATAATAAACAGGATGAAGATAAGAGGAACGATAGACTTCATCACTGGTGCTGAGAACGCTGTTAGCTCACCTTCCGGCGAACGAAGTGCTGAGTTTTCAGGAACCAAAGCTGCGATAAGCAGACCAATACCTGCAACCATTGCCCAACCAGCAAATTTGAATGCTTTAGATTCGATTGCCGTGAACGTGCCTAGATCAGGAGCTTGCTCTGCATCTTCATCAACTGGCGTATTAGCAAGACGAGGCTCGATAATCTTCTCAGTTACGTACCAACCGATAGCAACAATAAGAACTGAAGATAGGCCAGTAAAGAAGATGTTCGCTAGAGGGTTAACCACGTATGCAGGGTCAAGAACGTTTGCCGCTGTTTGAGTGAAACCTGCTAGTAGCGGATCAATACCTGAAGGGATAAAGTTCGCTGAGAAACCACCTGATACACCAGCAAACGCTGCTGCAATACCCGCTAGAGGATGACGCCCCGCAGCGTGGAAGATGATACCGCCAAGAGGGATTACTAGAACGTAACCTGCATCTGCTGCTGTGTGAGATACGATAGCAACAAGAATTAGCATTGGCGTTAGTAGCTTAGCTGGCGTGAAGTTAAGCATCTTCTTAAGGCCAGTCGTAATGAAGCCTGAAGAGTCTGCAACGCCAACACCTAGCATAGCAACAAGTACGATGCCTAGAGGTGCGAAGCCTGTGAACGTGGTAACCATATTCGCTAGGAAGCTAGCAAGCGCTTCACCAGTTAGTAGGTTGTTTACTTCAAGAGCAGCACCCGTTTGAGGGTTGATTAAGTCGAATGAAAGATTCGATAAAAGTGCAGATGCTACCCATACAATAACTAGAGCCCAGAAGAACAGGATTGCTGGATCTGGAATTTTGTTGCCGGCGCGTTCAATGAAGTTTAGAAAGCGGTCCATACCACTGATCTTCTCAGTCGATGGTGCTTTTTTTACGGCTTGGTTACTCATTGTAACTCCATATGTGATGTTGTTTTGTTTAGGCCTAATATAAGTTTTGACCACGGCCTATTGGTACAGCACATATTCTATTAAAGTCGTTGTTAAAAAGCACAAGATTCCACCTGATTTTCCATAAATGGAGACATATTTTGCAAAAACACCATACAACCACAACAATATAAAAACACAAAAAACACCATTCCATATACAGAGTTTTAACTAGCACGCAAACAATGTCCGAGAAGTGAAAATTATCAGTAAAAGGAGTGGCATGAGCCTTGGCATGCAGTAAACGTTTGCTTGAGGGTCAATCAAACTCACTGTATTTGGAGAGCATAGTTTCGAGGTAAATGCTTTGTGTGTGGTTCATACGATCTTGCCATGCAATTGTGACAGTAATGCTTTTTAACGCGCTAGACAGAGCACCATTTGCATCAGTCACTTCACAGGTCATGGCATAGGCAGAATCCGACAAACCGGATAAAGGATCTGAACTTGCTATGTTGAGACAATGACTCGCCTGATTTAGTTCCGAAAAAGGAATTAAACTTACCGCTCCACTCACATTAGACGCCCGAGTTCGATAATACTCCATCTGCCTTTCAGCAAAATGCAGCGCCTCTACGCTGTGGAGCGCAAAATCCGATTTTTGTTCAGCGTAGACCTGCAATTTAACCAGCCCTAGTGAGGCAACACCAATCAACAGAAAAGAGATAAGAACCTCTATCAAGCTAAAACCTGAGTTCTTAGAAATCATTCCATGATCCTCGCTTCCACTGATAAGTTGAAGGCGGATCAATCGGATTAGAATCCGCACGAAAATCTAAGTCCATGTCACCAACAATGGTCGTCACACCTGCTGGTGAGTCAAAAATAAGGCCACCAGAAGGCAAACCAGATGCAAACTGAATCCCGACACTTTTTTTAACGACGCTAGCCTCATCAATATCTTTGATAAAAGGCGCAAACACGTTATTAGCAGCGAGCGAATTCCAGAAACCATCGACTCGATTTTTCACATGGCTCTTTTGATAATCGACCAAATGGTAAATCACTCCGTTGTAAGCCATGGCTCCATTCAGAGCCAACACACCATCCTGCACAACCAAAAGCTGTGATGGATTGATGGTCGCCGAAACCGCAGCGTTGATATGGCAGTTGCCTTCAATCCACAGCCCTTTGGTTTGCCCTGCCGTAAAGTGGTCCATTATCTCAGTTCCGCACTCAGTCGCATTCAATAGCTGAACATGCTTAAACAAATCCGTATCTTGTGATAAATCGACAATATTTTGCTCGGTTTTAGCGACACCAAAAAAGGTGTAAAAGGGATTCATATTGGGATCAGGATTAAAGTCTTTTTGGAAAGGCGCTGGATTAGTGCCTTGATAGTAATCAGGGGCATAAATCGAATGAGTAGTACCGGAAGTACCTTTCGGGATCTCCGTTTTATACTCACTATGGCATATGCCATCGAAGCCAGAAAATGGACCATCAACACTCGGATCCAACACCTCTAACCCCAATGCCTGCCCAGAATTACTATGTTTTGTGTCATATTGATAGGTGAAGAGATCAGCAAAAGAGACGCTGACACACTCGTATTCATTGCCGCTGATTGGGTCTTCTTTTGCTGTCGGTTTCAAGCTTAAGGTACCAATAAGCTCAATAGGCCCCGTCGACTGAATCGCTCCACTGCCGAACTGAGATCTTTCTCTTATTGTCTTAAAAAGTGACTGTGCGTTTGAGGATGACGCTACGATGTAAGCGCTAGAAATCGCACTATCAGAGATGTCGATCTGCGGTTTATTTTCGTAAGGAGAACACCAATCAGAAAAATCTGCAGGACGAGCACTCGCGTCTTTGATATCAGCAATTGTCTTGCCGAATTCAAGTAAATAGGAGTAGGTACACTCTAAGCCCCCTTCCGAGCGCCAGTGTTCTTGTCTGCCCTGAACTTCATTCTGAGCAACTTTAATTTGATGGAAAACACTGCGATACGTGCCTAACGTCACCACCAAAGATCCAATTAAAAGCACCGACGTAATCAATAAAGTCACCACACCGCGTTGCTTTCTAAACATCATCATTGCCAGTTCCTTTGTTTAACAGAAACCGAAACCGACTTAGAAACACCCGCGGTTGGAATTGAAGCTGTGATGCTAATATCGGTAAGCGTGGTTTTAATAGAGTTCTGCTCTAATAGGTGAGCATCAACGCTGAATGCGTCCACCTCGATCAGGCTGTCATCAAACAGCGAATAACATCCGGTGACTTCATTGAAAGAAAGGAGATCCTCGCTAACAAGCGTGCCTTTTTCACATATTTGTAGTCGAGTACCATTCTTACGGTAAACGATATGTCGATGATCTTTACTTGCGCTCGACCCCTCTCGGAAGTAAACAAAGCCAACAGCAACACCACCGCTTACTTGAATGGTATCCGTCGCACCAGACAACTTGATTGAATAACCATTAGATCCATCGTAGCCCGCTCGTTGAATATCTTCTTTCATGACCTGCATAGTACTGGTTAGGTTTTGCAGCAGTAGTAATTCAATACCCTTATCTTTGGCAATTCGCTGCCCGGTAATAAACACACTGCCGATAATCGAAATCGCGAAGATGCCAATAACGGACGCCACCATTAACTCAATCAATGATGTGCCTTGTTGCTTGCTAGGCACTGCCACAATCGACTTAACACGCATAATAGCCATACTGTGCGCTCGACTCGCCGCATACCTTTATTCGACCCGGTGGGCTAGATAATTTGATTAAAAGTCGGTCGGTTGACACACCATTAGGAAAGAGATAAATCGTACCTCTGGATGGCCTTCCTCTTACACTCTCAAAACTGATTCTTGCACCTGTGTAGTTATGGGAAAACGATACATCTCGAAACGGTTCGCCTGACAACATCAGTAATGTTTCTCCAGAAAGATCCTCCGTAGGCTTTAACCGCACAGTCCATTCTCCGGTAGATTGCACTTCATTTTTATCCATAGAAAAATGCACCCACAGATCTTGGTTCCTTTTAACCGATTCAGACTTGGCTTGAATGAGAAAACCATTCAAATCTCCGGCGAGTCGCTGCATCTTGACGGTTTCAGTAACCGAACTAAAACTCGGGGCAGCCGAAGCTATCAGTATCGACAGCACCGATACCGTTACTAACAGCTCTAATAAAGTAAACCCGCGAGTCATTTCCCAAATTCCTATGTAACTCAATGCGTAACTGCATTTAATCTTGCACCGATGCTACCACCAGAGAAAAATGGGCAGAGCTATGAAAGGAAACTACTCGCGATGATTCGAAGAAATATATGCAACAACAACAACTTAAGCATTAGAGGAATGACATTGATCGAATTATTGCTCGCTGTCGTCATCGTAGGGACACTTGGCGCCATTGCGTACCCGAGTTATACCAGCCATGTGACCAAGGCGCATCGAGTTACAGCGATGGCCGACTTAACCAAGATACAACTGGAGATAGAAACCCTATACACAGGGAACTATGCATCGGCAGCGGAGAATATTATTTCAGGAGGGACATGCTTGTTTTGCGATACCGATACTAGCCGGTACACGCTAGCGATCTCTGCGAGTAGCACCACCTATTCGATTCAGGCTGAACCACTTTCACCACAAACAAACGATGAGTGCTTAGATTCAACGACCGATATCTTGGAATTACACCACTCAGGGGTTTCAGAACCAGAAGCGTGTTGGAAGTAGCAAGAGCAACCGCCAAAGGGCTCTAGAATTTATCAGAGAAACCTCGTTCTCTTTCTTCTCGAGCTTCTTTTCTTCTGATCTACAGATACAAAAAAGCCTGCTACATGAGCAGGCTTTTCTAATTTTATCAACAACTTAAATTATCAACAACCTAATTACTTAGTTAGGTCATCGAAGAAGTTTTTAACGCCGCTGAAGAAGCCTTCAGATTTTGGCTTGTGCTTGCTTGCCGCTTCGCCACAACATGTTTCTTCGAATTCACGCAGTAGTTCTTTCTGGCGAGAGCTTAGCTTAACTGGAGTCTCAACCACTAGCTTAACGATTAGGTCACCCACACCGCCGCCACGAACGCCTTTCACGCCTTTGCCACGCATACGGAACATACGGCCCGTTTGTGTTTCTTCTGGCACTTTAAGGTTTACACGACCATCTAGTGTTGGAACTTCAACTTCACCGCCTAAAGCAGCCATAGAGAAGCTTACTGGCACTTCACAGTAAAGGTTGTTGCCGTCACGCTCAAAGATGTTGTGCTCTTTTACGTGTACTTGTACGTACAGGTCGCCAGCTGGAGCGCCTTGCTCTCCCGCTTCGCCTTCGCCAGATAGACGAATACGATCGCCAGTATCAACACCAGCAGGGATCTTAACGTTAAGTGTTTTTGTCTTCTGTTTGCGACCTTGACCATGACATGAGTTACATGGGTCTTTGATGATCTTGCCTTTACCGTTACAAGTAGGACAAGTCTGTTGAACCGCAAAGAAACCTTGGCGCATTTGTACTTGGCCGTGGCCATGACAAGTGCCACACGTTTGTGCAGAAGAACCCGCTTTCGCGCCGCTGCCGTCACAAGTATCACACTCTACAAGTGTTGGTACTTCGATTTCTTTAGAAACACCACGAACCGCTTCTTCTAGAGAAAGTTCCATGTTGTAACGTAGATCTGAACCGCGTTGTGCACGCTGTTGACCGCCACCACGACGACCGCCGCCGAAGATGTCACCAAATACGTCACCGAAGATATCGCCGAAGTCACCTTGGCCACCGCCGCCGAAACCGCCGCCGCCGCCCATGCCACCTTGTTCAAAGGCTGCGTGACCGTATTGGTCGTAAGCTGCTTTCTTTTGAGAATCAGTTAGGATCTCGTACGCTACTTTTACTTCTTTAAACTTATCTGCTGCGGTCTCGTCACCCTGGTTACGGTCCGGGTGGAATTTCATCGCTAAGCGTTTGTACGCTTTTTTAATATCGCGCTCTGATGCATCGCGGCTTACGCCTAATACTTCGTAAAAATCACGTTTTGACATGTTCTAGGTCACCAAAATAATTGCTACTACCGAATGATCACTTCAGTAGTCTGTGTATCAATCTAGATAAAAGTTCTGCCGGCTGAAACGCCGAATAAAGCTATTATCTAGATCGACAAGTCTAAATACAAATTTACGGGCGTGAGAGTTACCTCTGACGCCCGCAATAATAAGTCTTTGAGACAAATTTCTAAGCAGATAGCTTGAGTTCTAGGAGGAAGCGCGGAGCCTACGTTAGTAGGTGAGCACTTCCGACAACGAAATCAGGCTACTCTGCAACGAAATTATTTTTTGTCTTCTTTAACTTCTTCAAACTCAGCGTCTACAACATCGTCGTCTTGCTTAGGTTGTTCACCAGCGTCAGCACCAGCTTGTTCAGCTTGAGCTTTCTGTTGAGCAATTTCCATTAGCTTTTGAGCTGCTTGCATAAGTTCTTGAACTTTAGCGTCGATAGCTTCTTTATCGTTACCAGACTTAACTTCTTCTAGTGCCGTGATAGCCGCTTCGATTTTAGCTTTCTCGTCTGCAGGTAGAGCTTCACCAGCTTCTTCTACTTGCTTCTTAGTGCCGTGAATCATTTGGTCAGCTTGGTTACGTGCAGTTACTAGCTCTTCGAACTTTTTGTCCGCTTCTTTGTTAGCTTCTGCTTCTTGTACCATTGCTTCGATCTCTTCCTCAGACAGGCCGCCTGATGCTTGGATAGTGATCTTCTGCTCTTTACCTGTTGCTTTATCTTTAGCAGATACGTTCAGGATACCATCAGCATCTAGGTCGAATGTTACTTCGATTTGTGGCATGCCACGTGGTGCTGGTTGGATGCCTTCTAGGTTGAACTGACCAAGAGACTTGTTGTAAGTCGCTTGCTTACGCTCACCTTGAAGAACGTGGATAGTTACTGCGTTTTGGTTGTCTTCAGCTGTAGAGAACACTTGATCCGCTTTAGTAGGGATAGTTGTGTTTTTCTCGATAAGCTTAGTCATCACGCCGCCCATCGTTTCGATACCGAAAGATAGAGGAGTAACGTCTAGTAGTAGAACGTCTTTAACGTCACCAGCTAGTACACCACCTTGAACAGCAGCACCCATTGCAACAGCTTCGTCAGGGTTCACGTCTTTACGTGGCTCTTTACCGAAGAATTCAGTTACTTTAGCTTGAACCATAGGCATACGAGTTTGACCACCAACTAGGATAACGTCAGTGATTTCGCCTACAGATAGGTCAGCATCTGCTAGAGCAACTTTTAGTGGCTCAAGAGAACGTTGAACTAGGTCTTCAACTAGAGACTCAAGCTTCGCACGAGTCACTTTGATGTTCATGTGCTTAGGACCAGTCGCATCAGCAGTAACGTAAGGTAGGTTTACGTCAGTTTGAGTAGTAGAAGAAAGCTCGATTTTCGCTTTTTCTGCTGCTTCTTTAACACGCTGCATTGCTAGTGGATCAGCTTTAAGGTCGATGCCTTGCTCTTTCTTGAACTCATCTACTAGGTAGTTGATCATGCGGTTATCGAAATCTTCACCACCAAGGTGAGTGTCACCGTTAGTTGAAAGAACTTCGAAAGTCTTCTCGCCTTCTACTTCATCGATTTCGATGATAGAGATATCGAATGTACCACCACCAAGGTCGTATACAGCGATAGTGCGATCACCACCTTGCTTGTCTAGGCCGTAAGCTAGAGCAGCAGCAGTTGGTTCGTTGATGATACGTTTAACATCTAGACCAGCGATACGGCCAGCATCTTTAGTTGCTTGACGTTGAGCATCGTTGAAGTAAGCAGGAACAGTAACAACTGCGCCAGTTACTTCTTCGCCTAGGAAGTCTTCAGCTGTTTTCTTCATTTTCTTAAGAACTTCAGCAGATACTTGAGGAGCAGCCATTTTTTGGCCTTGCGCTTCAACCCATGCATCACCGTTATCAGCTTTAACAATGTTAAAAGGCATGATTTCGATATCGCGTTGAACTTCTTCATCTTCAAAACGACGACCGATTAGACGCTTAATTGCGTATAGCGTGTTTTGAGGGTTAGTAACTGCTTGACGTTTCGCAGGTTGACCAACTAGCGTCTCGCCGTCAGTGTATGCGATTACCGATGCTGTTGTGCGTTCGCCTTCAGCATTTTCTAGTACGCGTGGTTTGTCGCCGTCTAAAACAGCAACACAAGAGTTAGTAGTACCTAAATCAATACCAATGATTCGACCCATCAGGCTATCTCCGAAATATAATCTATATTAGTTTTTTGCTATACCCACATATGTGGGGGGCGGTAATCAGGGATTCAACCCTAATACACAAAATTTAAGTGCAAATGTAATTTGCTTTCGTATGCACCATAGATAAGGGCTGCAAACTGGTTTTCAAGGGAATAAGTAAAAAAAATCTATTTTTTCCCGTATCTTTTTACATAAAGGTAAAAAGTGACCGATCCCTTGTCAATTAAGGCTCCGATGTTGAGAAGGTCTCGCATTTGACGCCATATTAAAACCTCAACCCTATTCCAGATGCCATAAAAAAAGACCTTCATGTAGAAGGTCTTTTTCAAATAGATGTTAATCAGTTAAATATTGTTCAAATGATTACTGATTCATACATGTTATTGGTTGAGCACTAACTGGTAGAAGCTCGCTTGAGTGTAATCACCCGCTTCCATACCACGCCATTCACAGGCAGAGCTCGACTTCTTAGTGTTGCATTGATTGTATGCGCCCGCCTTGAAGTACATCCAGTCTTGTCCATAACCAAGGTCGATATCATGCCCCTGATATTTACCCTTAGCCAAATCAACATCATACGTCTTCACAATTGGATCAGCTGAGTTAGGATTCTTAGTAAATGTTAAGTGCATGATGTTGTCTTTGATGTTCACATCGTATGAGAACACTTCACCTAGCTTAATACCATCAGCAGGATCAGAACTGCCTTTTTTCAGATTGTATTGACCAAACACATCATGGCGAATGTCTTTACGAAGTTTCTTTCCGTTTTCATCCTTCGCATCTTTCATCTCTGTCGGCGGATTGAGTTCATAGTTCCACGTTAACGAACCATGCTCATGCTCCGGCAGTTTACGGTAAACAATTTTCAGAGGCTCATTGTCTGAACCATGAATTTGGCCGATCACTACCGAGAATGCGCCGGTTTTTTTGTAGCTACCGCTGGTACTCACCTGATCAACAGAAAGTGTTGCAGTCATTTGGCCACCGATAGAACCAAACTCTTCTGCATTCTTATGGCTTGAAATCGCGAAGTTGTTGCTCGGCGCCGAGTAGCTGTCTGCCAGCATCGCTCTTAGTTCACTGCGCGTGTTTTTACTGTTTGGTGTCGTTGGTGCTGTATTCGGAGCCACAAATACCATCGCGCCAGATTCTGCATCAGTGTAGAACCATTTAGGATGAACGTAAGGCGTTTCTACATTCGACAATTCTTGCTTACCGATCTCCAATGTTTTGCCTTTTCTAGAGCCTTCTGTTGTTAGCTCCGGTAGGTTAATTTTCCATTTAGATAAATCGAAGTTTTGTGCTGGTGCTTTTGCTGGATCAAGATTGAACTGTTGACCAATATCGTGATTAGAAGCAAGAGCGGGAGCCGCTAAGAGGCTAGCAGTCAGTAAGCTTAGGTAAGACAACTTCATTATTTGGTTTCCTTTATGTCGTCATAATGTAGGTTGCCAGAACAATAAAATAATATTGTATTATTATATGTGATCTATATTAAATATTGAAAACTGATGACCAATTCAGCGCGAGTAAAAAGAAAAAATGAGACTTCGCACCAACACAGCCCCCTCTTTTGACCCATCAGCAGATAGCCCAAAACACCGATCAGCAGAAATAAAAAAGCCCCGCTCTAGTTGAGCGGGGCTTCAGGGGCTGTTGACCTTTCGAGCTGGGTTTTGCAGCATCTTGTGGGAAATTTATACAAGGAAGAGGCTTTGACGTGTAGCTGGCCTACATGAAAAGCCGATAACGCAGTAGAAATGAACCACAAGGGCTGCCCGAAGGGTTCGGCTAAAATCGTTTTATGCTTTGTTAAAGAATATTTGCTTAGAATGACTAGGCTACATACTCTTCGCCGCGCCTAAAACGATTTTATCTCGAACAAAACTCAACCACGAAAGGTCAACAGCCCCTAATTATCGAGTTTTAATTAAGGATTAAGCTTCTGCTTTTTGCAGCTCAGCTTCTTCGTTAGCTTCAACGCCAATTTCGTTTTCAGATTTAGCAACGATAGTGTTCACCGCTGTATCACCGACTACGTTTGAAGAAGTACAGAACATGTCACAGATACGGTCAACAGCAGCAACAATCGCTAGACCTTCTGGTGGTAAACCTAGTTGGTGCAATAGAACACCGACCATCACAACACCGCCACCAGGAACACCACCAGCACCGATAGACAGTAGCAGGATAGTTAGACCAAGGGTGAAAATATCAGCAGTGTTGATTGGCTGACCAAACGCGTTTGCTACGAACATAGTTGCCAGTGCGATGTAGATAGATACACCAGACATGTTCATGGTTGCACCTAGTGGTACACCGAAACCTGCTACTGACTTAGATACGTTTAGTTTGTCAGTAAGAGTACGCATTGTTACTGGGATTGTTGCGTTCGAACTTGCTGTAGATAGTGAGAATAGAACTTGCTCACGAGTTGCGCGTAGGAACTGCTTTGGAGAAATACCAGTGAATGAACCAACCATCATTGGGTAGAAGAAGAAAATCCAGAACACAAGCATTGCAACCACAAGCGCCACATAGCCAGCAACTGACATTAGCGTGTCTGCATCCAGTGTTGCGCCCAGTTGAATCATCAGAGCAAATACACCGTATGGCGCCAAGCTCATTACTAGGCCGATAAGCTTCATCATGATTTCGTTAGCCATCTTGAATGTCTTGATAGCTGGGCCACCACGAGAATCAAGCGCTTGAATAGCAAGACCTGTCAAAATTGCCATGAAGATGATTTGTAGCATGTCGCCGCTTGCGAACGCTTCTACAGGGTTGCTAGGAACGATGTTAACAACAAGAGAGAAGATGTCTGGTGTTTCAGTTGTTGTAAGCGCAATTGTCTCAGAAACCCTACCCGCTAGATTCGCACCTGCACCTGGTTGGAAAATAAGACCAATCGTTAGCGCTGCTGAAATCGCGATGATGGTGTTAATAATGTAAAGACCAAAGGTTTTACCACCAAGACGACCAAATGAACGAATATCTTTTAGCTCAACAATACCGCAAACAATAGATACGTATACAAGAGGAACTACAAGCAATTTGATAAGTGATACGAACATACCACCAGCACCTTCGGCAGCACCAAGTAGATACGTATCAAAAATAGCAATACCGCTGAATAGGTACTGAATAGCAGTACCAATAAGTAGACCGGCGAACAAGCCTACAAAAATTTTACTTGAGAGCGATTTATCCATCGTTCTTCTCCAGTTTGTTGTGTTTAAAATTTGTACTTTTATAGTTATATATGCAACCAAAATCGCTATATGGCAGTGGATTTTACATACAAAGATAACAATTAAAAGTATTTATTTACAAAAACATCACAAATGTGACATCAAAACATTTACTCAATCACAACAAGTTTCATAACACAAAACTCTAAATCGCTGATCTGAATGAAATAAAAAGAACGACATTCTTAATGCGGTTTTGATGCTTATTTACGTGGACTCTCAAGTTATAGGCACAAAAAAAGAGAGGCCTATGCCTCTCTTTTTATTTTACGCAAACCAGTGATTTATTTTGTCGCTGCGACTAACTCAGTCAATGCGCCAGTCAATCACTTGGCAACGTAATTCGTCATTACTTAGCAACCATAACCATCGCTGGGCGAACCACACGACCGTTTAGTTCGTAGCCTTTTTGCATCACAAACATAACCGTGTTTGATTCGTGATCTGGGCTTTCTTGGATAGACATCGCTTGGTGGAATTCAGGGTTGAACGCTTCACCTTCAGGGTTGATCTCTTTAAGACCAAACTTAGCAACTGTGTCTACGAACGTTTTGTGCGTTAGCTCAACACCTTCATACAGTGGCTTAACCACTTCGTTTTCAGCGTCTGCCGCTTGCATTGCACGCTCTAGGTTGTCGATTACAGGAAGCAGACCTTCAGCAAACTTGTTCAAAGCGAATTTACGCGCTTTATCAATTTCTTGTTCGCTACGGCGACGCATGTTTTCAACTTCAGCTTTCGCGCGAAGAACAGAATCTTGCTGCTCTTTCACTTTAGATTCGCTAGAAAGCAGTGCAGCTTCCAGTTGAGCGATTTTTGCTTCCTGCTCATCAGCAGCGTCTTCATTCAGTTCAGCTTCTTCAACTTTCTCAGCTTCAGCGATGATCTGATCTAGCTCTGCTTCGGTTACTTTGTTTTCTTCGTTGCTCATGATATCTCCAGAATTCGTTTTCAATGCAAGTGACAGGCGTGTTTGCGCCCCAAATTGATATAAAACACTCGCATAGACGTTCAACTTGCCTTTATTATGGGGATGAAGAATTTTGATTCAAGCCTAATTCGTTTGGAAACGTTATGAAAAAGCCATTTGAAGTCATCGCCATTATCGGTAAACCTCGAGATCAGCAAGCAATTCAGACTCATAGAGAGCTCTATCAGTGGTTAAGTGCTGAGGGTTATCAAGTTTTTGTTGATGACAGACTCGCCACTATTTTAGACGACATCCCAAAAGAACATTTTTCTAGCCTGATTGAATTAGGTAAACGCGCCGATCTCGCCATTGTGGTCGGTGGTGACGGAAATATGCTCGGTGCCGCTAGAATCTTGTCACGTTTCGACATTTCAGTGATTGGTGTTAACCGAGGCAACCTTGGCTTCCTAACCGATCTTAACCCTGAAAACTTCCAGAGCGCGCTGACTGATGTACTCAAAGGCGAGTTCATGGAAGAAGAGCGCTTCCTACTTGAAACGGAAATTCATCGTCACGGCCAGATAAAAAGCCACAATGCAGCCCTTAATGAGGCTGTACTGCACCCCGGACAAGTTGCTCACATGATCGAGTTCGAAGTGTACATCGATGACAGCTTCGCCTTCTCACAGCGCTCTGATGGCTTAATCGTCTCAACACCGACAGGTTCTACCGCCTACTCGCTTTCTGGCGGCGGCCCTATCCTGTCATCAAGCCTAAATGCTATCTCACTCGTGCCAATGTTCCCACACACCCTTTCAAGCCGCCCACTTGTAGTAGATGGCAAGCGTCGTATTAAGCTTATCGTATCGCCTGATAACCGTGGAACTCAGGAAGTGAGCTGCGATGGTCAAATCTCTCTGCCCGTTTCCCCTGGTGATGAGATCCACATTTACCAAAGCCCAAATGTGCTCAAACTGATCCACCCTAAAGACTACAACTACTACCACGTTCTACGTAACAAGCTAGGCTGGTCGAGTAAGCTGTTCTAAGTGAAAAGCGAACTATTTTAAAAGGCTGACGACATTCGTCAGCCTTTTTTATTGCCGATTAAAAGCCCACCGCCTCTATCTTTACGTCAATCTACCACATCGTCATTCCCAAAAGGGAGGGACGACTGAGTTGGGAGTATCATAATATTTCGTCGTAGAGATCACGTCGACTAGGGTTCAACTCACTAATCAACGTTTCCTTCCATAAACGATTCCATTTCTTTAGCTGCTTTTCCCTCTCAATCGCGGATCTGAAGTCTTCGAAAACTTCAAAATAGACTAACTTGTCAACATTGTACTTCTTAGTAAAACCTTCAACATTTCCCGCTTTATGCAGCCAGGTTCTTTGCTTAAGATTCCCAGTAACGCCTATGTACAAAACTGAATTCGAACGATTAGCTAGAATGTAAATTGCAGGTCGCTTCATCCTTCCTCCTTAATGTTGAGCTCTTAAAACTAACAAAGGCTGAAGAACCAAGAGTATTAAATAAGAACTAACAAAACGAGATTCCCTATCTCGCTCCTTCGTCGCTGTAGGGAATGACGACAACGAACACCAAAACTCAAAAATGACCGTCATTCCAGAACCGAGGAACGAGGTATCTGGAATCTCTGACACCCAAACAAATTACAAAAACGGCCCCCCCTATCACGCTCCTCCATCACCGTAGGGAATAACGACAACGAACACCAAAACTCAAAAATGACCGTCATTCCAGAACCGAGGAACGAGGTATCTGGAATCTCTGACACCCAAACAAATTACAAAAATAGCCCCCCTATCACGCTCCTCCATCACCGTAGGGAATGGCGACAACGAACGCCAAAACTCAAAAATGACCGTCATTCCAAAACCGAGGAACGAGGTGTTTAGAATCTCTGACACCCAAACAACTACAAAAACAGGTCCCCTATCACGCTCCTACGTCGCTGTAGGGGATGACGACAACGGACATCAAAACTCAAAAATAATCGTCATTCCCAAGAGGGAGGGACGACTGAGTTGGGAATCTATAGCGGTTTCAGTGATCTACGGACAAGCTCAATTCTGAGAGCTGTCGCAAAAAATTTTCACCTGTCGACTTTACTGTATAAAGAAACAGTATATACTGAGCTTATATACAGTATTGTTCAGTTATACAGGTAAATAAAAATGCTGGCTCATTTAAGTGTTAATAATTTCGCTATTGTTAAGTCTTTACAGCTAGAACTCTCTAAAGGCATGACAACAATCACCGGGGAAACTGGTGCGGGTAAATCTATCGCTATCGATGCTTTAGGCTTGTGCCTTGGAGGAAGATCCGATGCAGGAATGGTTCGACAAGGTGAAGAAAAAACCGAAGTCAGTGCCGCTTTTTTACTTGAGAACAATCTGCATGCTACCCGCTGGTTAGAAGACAACGAACTACTTGATGGCAGTGAGTGCATCCTGCGCAGAACCATATCAAAAGAAGGTCGTTCTCGTGCATTCATCAACGGTAGCCCTGTCCCTCTTTCGCAATTGAAATCACTTGGACAACTGCTGATCAACATCCATGGTCAACACGCGCATCACCAATTGATGAAAAGCGATTACCAAATGGCCATGCTTGATCAATACGCTGGCCACTTGAACCTATTGAAATCGACACGCAATGCTTACCAAGCATGGCGACAAGCGGATAACCACTTAAAAGAGTTACGTGAAAATAGCCAGCAAAACCAAGCTCAAAAACAACTTCTTGAATACCAAATCAAAGAGTTAAATGAGCTGTCTATTGGGGAGGAAGAATATGAAGACCTCGAACAAGAGCATAAGCGCCTCTCCAATAGCGGAGAACTGGCCACAACCTGTCAGCAAGCTATCGAACTTATTTATGAAGGCGAAGAAGTTAATGCGCTTGGTATTCTGCAATCGGCCAATAACTCCTTAATTCAACTAGCTGAGCTCGATGAAAGATTAGCCGAGTTACCAAACTTGCTTTCCGAAGCCATTATTCAGATTGAAGAAACCAACAACGAGTTAAGAACATACCTAGACAGCATTGATGTTGATCCCGGCCGTATGGCTTACGTTGAGGAGCGTTTCTCTAAAGTGATGTCGATGTCTCGTAAACACCACGTGTTACCTGAAGAGCTGTATAAGCACCATCAAGACTTACTACAACAAGTTGAAGCGCTTGATTGTTCTGATGAAAAATTGGAAGAACTGGCAAACGAGGTGGAAAACCAATACCAATCGTTCGTTGCTAAATCAGAGAAGCTTCATAAATCTCGAACTCGTTACGCAAAAGAGCTCAACAAGCTGATCACGCAAAGCATGCACGAGCTGAGCATGGAAAAAGCGCAGTTTGCCATTGAAGTGAACAACACCAACACACACCCTTCTCCATTGGGTATGGATAACGTGACCTTCATTGTTTCGACCAACCCAGGCCAACCAATGCAGCCGATTGCTAAAGTGGCCTCTGGTGGTGAGTTATCACGAATCTCGCTGGCGATTCAGGTGATCACAGCGCAAAAAGTGGACACACCAAGCCTGATTTTCGATGAAGTCGATGTAGGTATCAGTGGACCAACCGCTGCGGTTGTCGGAAAAATGCTACGTAAGCTGGGTGAATCTACGCAGGTGATGTGTGTGACACACTTACCTCAAGTTGCCGGTTGCGGTCACCAGCAGCTGTTTGTAGCGAAGAACACGAAATCAGGTAAAACCGAGACTCAAATGCACACGCTTGATGAGCAACAACGCGTTTCAGAGCTTGCTCGACTGCTTGGTGGCAGCCAGATTACCGAATCGACGCTTGCCAACGCAAAAGAGTTATTAATCGCAGCTTAGGTTACATATTCAGCAACTTTCTGATAATTTACCGAAAAATCTTGGCAATTTTGCAACTTAATTCAAAATTGCCAGTCATAACAAGCTCAAAGCGCAAGGAGCTTTTTACTTCTTGCTGGAGCTTGTTTATTATCAGGCAGTATTTTAGCGAAGAAAGATCTCAAACTATGCGAATTAAAAAGTGGTTAGTTGCAGTTCCACTTGCACTAACAATGTTGACCGGTTGCTCTCTATTAGAGAAGTTGGTTTATCGAATTGACATCAATCAGGGTAACTATGTTGAACAGGAAGCTGTCGACCAGCTCAAGTTTGGCATGACAAAAACACAAGTTCGTTACGTTATGGGCTCACCTATGCTTATCGAAAATGGCTACCCAGATACGTGGTACTACATTTACCACCACCAAAAAGGCCATGAAGACCCGATTCAGAAAAACCTAGTCGTGAACTTTGATGCTACTGGCACTCTAGTAACGATCAATGGTGATTTTGAAGCCAGTGATGAGTTCTTCGAAAGCCTTCGCTAGCTTTCCAGTCAACAAAGCTCTCAGTCGACAGAGCCAGAATCGCAAAAGCCTGCTCAATGAACTGACCCCCAATAGTTGGACACCAATTATTGGGGGTCTTTTTATGTCCAAATATAGCCGAGAGCTAAAATGTATCATTGCTAAGCAATACTTAGATGGCACGTCATCTCTCTACTTAGCAAAACAATATTCAATTTCTTCAAGGCAGATACGGTATTGGGCTCAAGTCTTTGCCATCCATGGTACTGATTCATTTTTACCAACTAATCATGCCGCGACTGCTCAAACAAAACGAAAAGCATTGAATTTAATGTGGACGAATGAATGGTCTCTCACGCACACTAGCGCTGTATTAAACCTCTCATCCCCTGGAATACTCTCTGTCTGGCTTAAACGATTTAATGAGCTCGGTATCAAGGGGCTCGAAATGCGCCAGAAAGGAAGACCCTCAATGAAACAGCAACCTCAACGTACCACTAAGCCTGATAATGAAATGACACTTGAGGAGCTAAAAGAGGAGTTGGTCTACTTACGAACCGAGAATGCCGTTCTAAAAAAGTTGGAAGAGTTGGAGCAGAAAAAAAACCGTCGAACAAAGAAAAAGCGGTCATAGCTCTAACTCTTAAAGGCAAGTACCCATTAAAGCACTTACTGCACACTCTACAGTTGGCAAAAAGTGTCTTTTATTATCAGGCTCAAACGAGCAAGCGCCAAAATAGCTACGAACGTGAGCTGCGGTTGATAAAGTCAATTTATCATGAACATAAGGGGCGATACGGCTACCGCCGTATTCACTTGGAACTAAAGAATCAGGGGTTCGTGCTTAATCACAAAACGGTTCAAAGGCTTATGGCTCAGCTCAACCTTAAATCGACGGTCAGGATTAAAAAGTATCGTTCATACCGAGGAGAGTCAGGAAAAGCTGCTCCCAACGTTCTTGAAAGAGATTTTAGTGCGACTCAACCCGATGAAAAGTGGGTAACTGATGTCACGGAGTTCAAAGTCAAAGAGCAGAAAGTATACTTATCTCCCGTTGTCGACTTGTTTACTCAGGAGGTGGTTGCTTATAGAGTGGCCAAAAATGCCTGCTTGCCGCTTGTCACAGATATGCTGACGGAAGCTATATCAACGCTTAAACCCAACTCAAAGCCAATTATACATAGCGATCAAGGTTGGCAATATCGCCATCGACAGTATCAGAAAAAGGTAGCGGAGAGTGGGTTAACGCAAAGCATGTCGAGAAAAGGTAACTGCTTGGATAATGCTGTTGCTGAAAACTTTTTTGCTTTACTCAAAACCGAGATGTATCACAACCAAAGCTTTGAAGATGCAGATGCTCTGATAGAGCAGATTAAAGAATACATCGAGTACTACAATACCAAACGTATAAAAGTGAAACTAAAAGGCCTGACTCCGATAGAATATCGAACTCAGGCCTTGAAAGCCGCTTAACAGAAATGTCCAACTTTACGGGGTCACTTCACAATGAGCAGGCTTTTTAATATCTGCTAACAAATTAGGTCCGTTGTCTAATCCGTAGGCACAAAAAAGCTCGCCAATATAGCGAGCTCTCTTCTTAGTCAAACTTGTTTAGCATTACGATTTAGCTGCGGCCGCTTTTGCTTGTTCAGCACGCTTACGGCGAATCTCTTTTGGATCAGCCAACAATGCGCGGTAGATTTCGATACGATCTTTATCGCGAACCGTCGCATCAAGCTTTACGTTACGACTGAACACGCCAACCTTATTTTTCGCTAAATCGATTTCTGGATACAGTTCCAAAACACCAGACTGCGCAATAATCTCTTCAACGGTTGCGTTCTTGTTCACTATCAAGGTAAACACACGCTGCTCGTGCGGAAGTGCAAACACAACCTCTACGTGGATCATATCTGATTCAATAGTCATGGCTTAGTAAACCTGTTTCGCGCGTTGAGTAAAAGCACTGACCATATTGCTCGTCAGCTCATTGAAAACCTTACCAAATGCCATTTCAATCATTCGGCTAGAGAATTCAAACTCCAACTTAAGCTCAACCTTACACGCTTGATCGTCGAGCGGAGTGAAATACCAACCACCCTGCAGTTTCTTAAATGGGCCATCCACCAGCTCCATCAAGATCTCAGCGCCATCCGCTAAGCGGTTAGACGTAGTAAATGTTTTGCTGATACCGGCTTTAGATACATCAACCGAAGCCACCATAGCTGAATCTGAAGATTCGATCACACGTGAACCAGAACACCCTGGCAAAAACTCGTGATAACGAGCAACATCATTGACCAAGCTGAACATCTGGTCGGCACTAAACGACACTAATGCTGAACGAGTAACCTTTGGCATATAGACTCCTGTTAAAGACAGCGTTACATTAACACAAACTGCAATTTTAATTGTATTGGGCCAGAGCGCAAATAAAAAGGATTCCCCAACTAGGGCGCAATCCGTATAATGAGGCCATTATGGCAAAGAATAAATCAAAATCAAAAGCCGGTAGTAATACCATTGCGCTTAATAAGAAAGCTCGCCACGAATATTTCATCGACGATGAGATAGAAGCGGGGCTTGAGCTACAAGGCTGGGAAGTAAAATCCCTACGTGAAGGCAAAACCAATATCGCAGAAAGCTACGTTTACATCCGAGATGGCGAAGCATTCATCAGTGGTATGACGATCACTCCGCTGACTCAAGCGAGTACTCATATCGTGGCGAACCCAACACGTATCCGTAAACTCCTGATGTCGAGAAAAGAACTCGATAACCTTATCGGTCGTATTAACCGTGAAGGCATGACACTTGTCGCAACCGCACTTTACTGGTCTCGCTCTTGGGCGAAGATTAAAGTTGGCGTAGCGAAAGGTAAAAAGCTGCACGATAAACGTACTGATATGAAAGAAAAAGATTGGGCGAGAGATAAAGCACGAATTATGAAGAGTAATTTGCGTTAATTTTAAGCACTTAAACGCACAGTGCTAGACAGGGTAAGCTTTTCTGGTACTATGCAAATAACACTTGGGGCTGATTTAGGATTCGACAGGAATTTTGAAGTCTGAGGTGCATGCCGTGGGGCGGTTGGCCACGTTAAAAGCCGCAAAAAAATAGTCGCAAACGACGAAAACTACGCACTAGCAGCTTAATAACCTGCTCAGAGCTCTCTTACCCTAGCTTCCGCTCGTAAGACGGGGACCAATAAGAGATCAAACCCAAACTAGCTAGCGTGGCTTCTCCCACCTGAGAGGAAAAGCGCGAATTATAATTCAGGTTAGCCTTTAACTAGCGTGTCGGTTCGCAGGTTGCTGGTGAAATTAAAGATCGACTAAGCATGTAGTACCAATGATGAATGATTTTTGGACGCGGGTTCAACTCCCGCCAGCTCCACCAAACGTTTGGAAAGGGCCAACTCGAAAGAGTTGGCCCTTTTTGTTTGTCTGAATCTTATGTATTAGTAGATAAAATTATTTATAACAAATACTTAACCAACAACATCAACATCAACATCAACACCAAAAACAGACACTCAACAAAAAGCCACACATCCCAATACTGAAATGTGTGGCTGTTTAGAACTGTTCTGATACGAACTTAGAAAGTTTAGGCGTTACTCCATATCACCTAACAAATAATCTTCATCACTACTCACTACCGCACCATGTTTCAGGAAGTTCTTACCTAGGATCATGCTGTATTCGAAACGAGAGCGGTCTTGAAGGTTTACCCTCACCTCTTTCTCTAAGTCACCGAGCTTAACCTTCATTTCAACGACAGGGCGAATGTTCACCTTCTCGCCTTTCTTGGCTTTAATACGCATTACATCAATCACTGGCTTGGTGAAATCTTGCTTATCACCTTGGTTGTTTTGATAGGTAAAGCTCACCATATCTTGGCCATCTTTCTTAAATCGTTTGATGTTGACTGCGTTCATTGAGCTTACATCCGCACCAGTGTCGAGCTTGGCCGGGAACTTCATGCCGTTCACTTCAACGACTTCGATGTGCCCTACTTTAAACAGTGGCTCAGCTTTCAGAAGGTAATCAGAACGTGTATTAACGTAAACGCCTTCTTTTGCCATCTTCTTACCTAAAATAAAGTACGCTTCTTTCTCATTTGTATTGAGCACGTCTATGGCAAACTCTTGCGTGCGCACTTTTTTTCCAGACACCGCAAACTCACCACTTACAACCGGACGAGTATCATCCCCGACTTTAAGCTTCTTAATAATTGGCTTGGTCACCTTCTGCTTCTCACCATTTACATCCGTAAGATAAAATTCAACGGAAGCATCTTTGCCTTTACCTGTCATTTCAAAACTGTCGACCTTCAACAAAGGCGTATTGACAGTGAAAGAAGCCACCGCCTTAAGCGGGAAGTCATCGAGGGTGATGTCCTCTTCCGGCGAGATAATCATAGGCTCACCAGACTCAGCCACATCACTAAAGTTCTCTGAACCTTCTGATAAAATATTCTCAGCACTGGTGTCAATCATGAAGAGTTCGCTGGCGGTGCTGGTTCCAAATCTCAACTGCGACTCACTACTCGAGCGCTCACGTAGGTACACCAGAACGTCTTTAGTTGTGTTTTCATCGAGTTGAACAGGCACATACACCAAAGGTCTCTTCTTACCACTCACGCTTAACATACGAACCAACGGCAATGTCATCTCTTTTTGCTTGCCGTCGTTGTCGAACATATCAAACGTCACTTCTTTGTTCTTTTTGTCTATGTCGATGTCTTTTGCATGCAAAATGCTGTAGCGGTTCTTTAAAGAGAAGGTCGCATTCATCGCCATTCCAGAGATAGACACTACCTCTTTACGGCCAACCACTGTTGCGTTCTCTTGCTCTTGTAAGTAGTCGTAGCCTGCAAACACCAATGCGTTATCTGCAAGGAAGGTTTTGCCGATCAATACTGGCGCAGAGAAGTGACTTCTGTCGGTCAGGTTAACGTCTGTTTTTAGCTCTTGGTCTGCAATGGTGAGCGACATTTTTACGGTAGGACGAAGTAAAGGCGTGCTGCTAGTACGGCTGCGTATCATGCTGACCCGCTCTAAAGGCGCTTCGATTAATACCATATCTCCCGTGCGTGGGTTTTGGACCTTAAAAGAGACCACAGCTTCATATTTCGCGAAGGTGCTGCCATCCCAATCATCGTAATCAACATCGGAATTGTTCAACAGGTCTTCGGTTAACGCCGCCATCAACTCTTTGTCTTTGAGGTTTTGGTAATCGGGATTAGAGCTTTTCACATGAATGTCTTCAGCATGCATAGAAGTGGTTTCTGCACCAGTATCAATTTTACCAATGAAAGGAACGTCTTTTAGCCCTTGAACGCTAGATAGGTACACGTTCTCAGTGCGACCTAATACCGACTTACCATCGAGTTCGTAAGTAGGGTTTTGAGTGGTATGTGAAGTATCAGTAGCCAAAGTGTATTGTGAAAAAAGTAGAGTGCTTAAAAGAGTTAGAGCCAAAGGTATCTTTTTCATTAGTTGGTCCGTTGTGATCAGTTCACTAATAATACTGGCGTTTCAGCGAAGAGTTCCCCCACCAGCAATGGTTCTCACATAACGTTAACGCTATGAGTTTTTCAATGACAAACCGATGACTTTGCGCTGCATTCGCTTATCGATTATTGACTAATGGATACCCAATAACCTTTTCAATGCTCGGTGTTCTATTGAAGGAATGAATACAAAAAAGGCCAACGACGAGCGCTGACCTTAGCTATTCAAAACACACCTGAAGCGAGTTTAACTTGCTAAAACACAAACGGTTCTAGATAAACATAGCACTAAAAGGTCCCGACTGTTTTCTTTGCGCAGATAGCCCGAGCTTTTTCTGCGTCCTCACCTTTATTTTTGAGATAGCACTGTTGATAAGATTCGACGTAGCGCTCAAATAACACCTTGGCTTCAGGTTGTGGTTTAGAGAGCAGTTGGTTAACGAACTTTCTTGATCCAACCTCAAAATGCTGAGTATCGATTGGACTATTCCAATCCCCTCCCCAGATCATAAATCCGTGATGGGCAAAAAGCTCAACCACATTTTCTGCCATGCCGCGGCGTTCAAGTTCATCACGCGCACGAAAGCGAGTACGGTTCACATAGCTTGTCGCAGATTGTGAAGGCTTTACCGTGATTTTCCCGGTGCTGTCGAACTCTAAGAAAGGGTTTTGAACTGGGTTGATGTCGATTGCCACACCATAGGCATGCTTCGACCAACCTCCTCCGCCTGTTATAGGACGAGCGTTAAACGCACTGCTGTTGTTCGCGTCCATTGAGGCGTTATCGTCACCTCTGAATTCACGCATAAGGCGAGCAGAATGAAGAGGAAAATTACGCTGTTTAAGCTCTGAAAAGATTTGTTCAACCGCAGGTGCAACCACATCAAGCACGATCATATTGCCCTGTTGCGTTTCCCCTTTGAAATTAATGAAATCGAAGTCCACTTTGGATAATCGCTCACAACCAACGGGCGCACCACTACTCAAGACATGGTTCTTTTTCATCATGTCGCATTGCCATTGAGATATAGGGGCAACTTGGGCATAACTCGCAGCACTAAGCACAGTTGTCAGCAAGCCGACAATAAAACGTTTCATATCAAAGACTCAAAAATAGTAAGAGTGAAAAGTAGCAGAGTTGGAAAATAACATAAGTTGGAAAGTAACATATTAAGCCAAGTGGAGCGCACGCTTTGTTAACGCGTTTTGTCCCAATAGACAATCTCTCGAACTCGTCCGTTCTAGTCGACATCCGCTTCTCCACCAACATCAAAAGGCTCTGGTAAGGTCGATAATTGCGGAGCGTAATAGGCAACTAACATAAGCACGAACGCATCATAGATGTCGTCTATCGCAACGTCTTTACGTTTAGTGTTTGAAATGGCCAACGACAAGCCGTCACACCATTGAGGGGCGAGTTGCTGAATAATAGAAAGCCGTTCTTCTTTGCCCTCTTGAGTTCGTTTTGAAAACGTCAGCGGTTCGCCTTTCAAAGCTGCAAACACCACCTCTGGATGTGATTCCCTTATCGAAAGGCTTGGGTGAGATTCAATGAGCTCATCAAGCTCGCGGATCTTGGGCACAATTCCCCAAGTCTGTTTAGAAAACTTCTTATCAAGCTGCTGCACATTGGCATTACACGCCGCAATGTAATCGGTTTGGTAAACCGCCTCACGAGACGGAACCGGAAACACCGACGAACCACGCTTGCTGGTTAGAAAACGCCTCGCTGCTTTGTCGCATAGGCGATCTGGAGTTTGTGCGTCACTAAAACCAATCGGCATGTCGATAAGCACCGTAGAACCGATAAGATCACTCGCTAGCTCATCGAGCGCCTTTACCACTTTGAACACTGGCATCTGATTATCAGAGACAATCCAAGCGATCCACCCCGCCTTACAGCCATCAATTCCGATGTATTTCATTATGTTCTCAAATTACGTGCCCATGTTATTTACGTACTGTCGCTAACTATCGGCTTTGAATCAACTTAACTCCGGTATATATACCCACAATGATACTCAACACAGAAAAAACACCCGCCAGAGAAAGTACAGGCATCGCCACTAACAGTTGAGTATCGTTCCCTCCACCAGCCATCACAGCGCCAAGCCCCATAAGCACACCAGCAACCAAATGTTTACCCAATCGACGTATAGGACTTAACCTCAGTGAAAACGACCCAGTAAATAACGCGGCGCTGACCATTCCAACTAACAGAGAGATCATTAAGATAAAACGCTCGCTGCTTGGCCAATCTTCAGCTTTACCATGCCAAAGAGAAGTCCCCATAGATTTCAACAACCCACTTGGCGTCCAGTGTGGTTCATAAAGGAATACAAAACCTGCCGTTAAGCCAATTCCCAGCATTGATAACCATAACTTACGATTTACCGCATTCATGAAAGAGCAACTCACCACAATAATGAGCGAAATGCTTCCAAGAAATGCATAGCGAGAAAAATCAGACAATACCAACTTATCTCCCTTTAACTCGTTAGGTAAAACGGGAGCAAATAACAACCAAGCAACGAACCACCCTAATATGGTCGCCAGCATCACAACTTCACCACGAGCTAAACGGCTAACCGTCGATACCCCGCAACCACTATTAATTGCCGCTCCAATACCAAACAGAAAACCACCAAACAGAGAAAACAGACTCGGCCAAAAAGCGGTGGATAAAAGCCGCCCTTCTACGACAGAGCCAAGAGCCATAGAGACCCAAGCCAATGAACCACTAAAAACAATCGCGACGATGAACATTGGTGAGCCTTTTATCGCCTCTTTTACTCCTCTCACCATACAGAGGCCTGTGGTTTGGGCTAGATATCCCAATAAGAAAATGCAGAGTAAAGCGAGAATGAACAACATACATAGCCCCCGAATTGCATTGATTTTGCTGTCGTCGTTCGTTAAATATAGTAGGAAGCAAGAACCCTAAGGACAGAACATGCACCACAAGCTTATTGATTGGCATAAGTTTAGGCACCCTAATTACTTAGGAGACAACAAGGTTAATAAACTTTCTGCCACTGAGCTTCAGTGTTTAGCGGTTCAAATTTTACAACCTATCGAATGCTCACTAGGAGAAGTAACGGTGACCTATGGTTATACAAGTCATCCTCTTTTGAGGTGGATATTGAAAAATAGCCCTGGAGATATGGCGCCAGATATTGACCAACATGCCTCTATGGAACTCAACTCCCGGGATAGCCGTATCTGTAAGCGCAATGGGGCTGCGTGTGATATTTATGTTGAAGGGTATGAGCAACGTATGGATGAGGTCGCTCGATTTATCTGCACGCATTTAGAGTTCGATCGACTCTATTTTTATGGCAAAGATAAACCTCTACATATTAGCGTTGGGGCTGATAATTCAAAATACGCCCTTATCCGACAACGCCGAAGTGATGGGCTTCGCGTAAACACAAAAAGTGCAAAAGGCAGCGCCACACAGGCATTGTTTGATGATTTATAATCTTCAAAAACACCTAAGGATTAGGAATGAACGAAGAGCTATTTGCTGAACTTACCTCTCAAATAAAAGTTGGAAAACAACTTCCCGATGCCATTTATCTTCATAAAGACGCATTCAGCGCATTGCCTAAAGTATTAACACAGTTCATTCCTGCCGTAGCAAAAGCCGTTAACTTAGATGAAGAAGACTGGAACCTCGTTAAGCTGTTTAAAAAAGAGTTCCGTTTATCTCTTCTTCATTACCCTGATTTTTATACTGATTCCTATCCCGCATTAGAACAAAGCCTCAATGTCGACCTCTCTAAGCTAAGTCACAAAATTACAGGCTATCGCGAATCTGAAAACCCGCCGATCTTACATCGAAAAGAAACCATGGTTTTGCCAACAAGTGAATATTACGAACACTTCGTTTCACTCACACAAGAAGGCGAGAATGCAGGCCTGTACGAAAACAGCCGTTTGATTGGTTTTAAACGTTCTTGGGAAAACCTAATAGCGCGCCATGGTTACGAGCTTGTCGATGGTCGATTATTCCGATGCTCCTCTGTGACAACGCAAGAAGAGGCTGGGATTGATAGGCACAGAACAGCCATAGTGCGTCATGAACTCTCCGCACCAATGAAGACTCTCGTTAAACATGGTTACTTAAAAGGCGAACACTCAATTTTCGATTATGGCTGCGGCCGCGGAGACGATTTAAGAGAGCTTGAAGCACATGGCCTCGACGCTCTGGGTTGGGATCCGAACTTTCAACCCGACAACGACAAATCCAATTCTGATATCGTAAACATAGGGTTTGTTCTTAACGTAATAGAAGATCAAGATGAAAGACTCGATGCCCTACTAGGCGCATGGGAGCTAGTAGATAAATTTCTGGTGGTTTCTGTCATGCTGGCCAACGAAAACTACATTGCTCAGTTCAAACCTTATAAGGATGGGGTCATCACCTCTCGTAACACCTTCCAAAAATACTATGCGCAATCAGAGATCAAAGCGTACATAGAGAGAAGTCTACAAGAAGACGCCATTACCGTCGCGCCTGGTATTTTCTATATCTTCAAAGACAAATTGGAAGAGCAACAGTACCTGCAGAGTAAATACAAACGCCACCATAAATGGCAGCAACTGACTTCGCCAGAGCCTATTGAAGCCAAAGACAAAGCCAAACTGCTTATTACCCAGCATCAAAACTTGTTTAATGACTTTTGGAACACCTGCTTAGAGCTAGGGCGTATTCCTGCCAATGATGAATTTGAACAATCAGACAAAGTAAGAGAGCTGGTTGGCTCACACAGAAAAACCTTTAACTTACTGCAAGAGATGTTTGATACCAAAGAGTTTGAACAAGCAGAAAAGAGCCGAAAAGAAGATCTTCTCCTCTATTTTACTATGGGACTGTTTGAGAAAAGAAAACCCTATACGCAGCAACCAGAGCTGCTAAAGCGCGACATCAAAGCCTTGTTTGATGATTACAAAACCGCGATCAACCTGGCTGCAGAATTACTGTTCGCGATTGCAGACACAGACTTAATTCATCAGCAATGCGAGAAAGCATACAGCCTACTACCAGCAAGCCTACTCAACGAAGGACATTCACTGATCCTACATCGAGACTTTATCGACGACTTACCACTACTGCTGCGAGTATACGTTGGTGCAGGGTTGCAAATGTATGGCGAACTGGATGAAGAAATAGACCTAATTAAAATTCATATCACATCAGGAAAACTTACCCTCACCGCCTATGATGACTTTAAAAAATCTGTGCCTTTCTTAGTAGAACGCATAAAAATCAAGATGGCAGAACAAGACATCGATTTCTTCGACTACGTCAATGAAGATCGCAGGCCGCCACTGCTCAATAAGCACCTTTACATGCCCACAGAACATGATAACTACAAGAAACAAAAGAGCTTCGACAAACGATTGGCGAAGCTCATGGAGTTTGAATCAAGTGAAGAAACGCAAATGGTGAGAGCAGAATTTGAGGTGCTTTTAGGGAAGGAACACAAAGAAATCAAAGGGTTTACTTTGAGTTCCTCTACTAACTAGTGAATCAACTATAAATAAGGTCAGCATCAAAGTCATAAATCTCAACTTGTTGCTTTTGAATACCGATGCCTTTTTCAATAATTGTTTCCGCTAATTGTTCACCATCAATTAGAACGATAGGAACGCAACCAGGCTTGAATGAAACCTCTTGGGCTTCTTTTGTAAAGCTGCTCGTCGTTATAAAAATTCCTTGCTCGTACTCACCGGTAATATCACCTCGAAACTGAGAAACATCCGGACGGCCAACTTTATTGTTTTCAGCATACCGTTTACATTGAGCAGCAACTCTCATCTCTGCAATACCAATTTTCAAAGCTCCTTTCACATCAATCCCACCATCTCTGCCAACAGAGGTAACATTCATACTTTTAAAGCCATACCTATTCAAAAACAACTCACTAAACTCTTCAAATTCACTAGGGGACAGAGATCGTAAGTAAGAAAGGATTTCAGCTTTACACTTCTCTTTTTGTTGCGTTGCCAACTCAAAAATTTGCTCAGAACAATCGTCACTTTGAATTTCTTCGGGAGAAGGTTCTTTAATTTCATAGCCTATTGAAAATTTACGGTACTCTTCCAAAAGTTCATACTTACCATTTGTATGTTTGTAGAAATACCTTTCAGCATTCATTTTTGTGAACGCTTTGTTCTTAGTGTGCTTATCCATCGTCACTCGAAGAACTTCAATCGGCTTCTTTGCCCCAAAAACATATAGCTGATTACCAACAATCGTTTCATACACTTCAGACGCTGTTGCTGGCTTTTGAAGAGAGTTTAATGCCGCTATAGCAGCCTCATAAATTTTCATTTAACTCACAGATATTGTTTGATTTTTTCTACTATAGCTTCCAATGGTAACTCTTTTGTTTGATAACACCAAGACATACGGATCGCACTATCAATACGTTCTTCATCTAACCCCATAGCCGTTAAAACATGGCTAGGAGTGTAGCTTGATGAAGTACAAGCCGAGCCATTTGAAACTGCCGCAATACCTTTCAAAGCCACCATAGTAGCTTCAGAATTCACTTCGGGGATAGAGAAATTGAGTACATGAGGCGCTGCATTTTGCCCATTAACCTCTACTCCAATCTCAGAAAGAGCACTCAAAGCTTTATCCTTTAAAGATTGGCAGTGTTGCGACCACATTTCTGAGTTTTTATATGCTAAAGAACATGCTTCACCTAAACCAGCAATCAAAGCAACTGGCAATGTACCAGGTCTTAAGCCACGCTCCTGACCACCGCCGTACATCAACGGTTGTAATGGAACCTTTTTAAAGCCTCGACGCCTAACAATAAGAGCCCCAATACCTTTCGGGCCATACAACTTATGACCACTTACACTCATCATATCAACACGGCTATGGTTTAGAGGTTCACTGTACTTCCCAAAACCTTGTGCAGCGTCAACATGGAAATATGCAGTGTGGTTTTCTAAAACTTCACAATACCCAGAAATGTCCTGAATAGAACCTGTTTCATTGTTGACATGCATAATGCTCACTAAACAAGTATCGTCTCTCAAGGACTCTACTAATGACTCTTTCGATATCAGTCCAGATTCATCGCAATCTAAATAGGTAACATCGAACCCTTCTTTTTCAAGAACTTCAAATGGTTCTAAAACCGCTTTATGCTCAATTTTAGTGGTTATGATGTGTTTTTTGTTTTGGCTATTTGCCCATGACTTCAGACCTAAAATAGCAATATTATTGCTTTCAGTTGCACCACTAGTGAAAATCACCTCATTCTTCCCAGCTCCAACAACATCCGCAACTTGTTGCCTCGCTAGTTCAGTAGCTTGCTTTGCCCTTACACCAAATTCATGAGTTCGACTTCCTGCATTTCCGTACTCTTCAAACATATATTTACTAACAATTTCAGCGACCTCTGGTGCTATTGGAGTTGTTGCGTTGCAGTCTAGGTATGTAGTCATTAAGTTTCCTGTTGCGTAATTAGATCAGTTTGGTCAACGGTGACAGTTTCATCACAACAACCTTGTTGATAAGTCCCTGTATTTAGCATGTAGATACGACAACCGTATTCGTTTAAACTACGCTGTCTTTCTGGCTCGTTTAGTTAAAGAAACTGCAATTCTACAAATCTTAATACGGAAAGTCTCCCTATTACCTAAGAGAACCCCATGGCACTTGAAAATCAACATGTTACCTACTCTGCATTTAACCGACTCGGCTTCAAAAAAACTATACGACAGCTAACGGAAAAAACAAAAGAGCTTTACCAAAAGGATGATATCCCTTGGGTTATAGGTTATAGCGGCGGTAAAGATTCAACAGCCATACTTCAAATCGTTTGGAATGCTATGTCCGAACTAAAAGAAGAAGGGAAAGCGACTAAGCCTGTTCACGTCATTAGCACCGACACATTAGTCGAAAACCCAATCGTAGCTCTTTGGGTTGATCGTTCTCTTAAACAAATGCAGAAAGCGGTTGATGAACAAGAACTGCCTATTCATCCTCATCGTCTCACACCAAAAACTGAAGACAGATTCTGGGTTAACTTAATTGGTAAAGGTTACCCTGCACCTCGCTATAAGTTCCGTTGGTGTACAGATAGATTAAAGATCAGCCCTTCAAACACATTTATTCAGGATGTTGTTAAAAAGAACGGTGAAGCGATTTTAGTACTAGGTACTCGTAAACATGAGAGCACAGTTCGCGCTGCGAGTATGGAGAACATAGAAAACCGCTCAGACAATACTCGTAAAGATGATGGATTAAACGTAAATACTCAGCTTGATCGCGTATGGGTATATACACCCGTGGAAGATTGGACAAATGATGATGTTTGGTCTTTTCTAACCCAACAGAAAAACCCTTGGGGTTATAGAAACACTGACCTCTTAGGTATGTACCAAGGTGCTACTGACGGTGGTGAATGTCCTCTTGTCGTTGATAAGTCTACTCCAAGTTGTGGTGACAGCCGTTTTGGTTGTTACGTATGCACTATGGTAGGGGAAGATAAGTCTATGGCAGCAATGATTGCTAATGACGAAGAAAAAGAGTGGATGTTACCACTGCTTGCTCTGCGCAATGAGATAGACATCAATGACTCTAACAAAGACGCTAAAGCCAATAAAATCGCGAGAGATAAACACAATCGCGACTTTAGAAGAATGAATGGTAGCCTTACCGTTCATATCAGCATGAAAGAGTTCAGCGAACAAAAAGATCTGGCTGATAGTGAGGATATGTTTGAGTTGTTAGCTCAATATGAAGATAACACCGATTTTAAATACGAAAATTTACCTGCTGATATTGTTCGTGGTCCTTATAAACAGACCTTCAGGGAATCAATGCTTCGTAAAGTTTTGCAAGCTCAGATGGAAGTTAGAGAGTGCGGACCATCTGATGTTAAAAATCTAGAGCTTCTAACACTTGATGATCTAGAAGAGATTCGCCGTATTTGGGTTGATGAAAAAAATGAGGCGGAAGACAACGTTCCTCTAATCTATCAAGAGGTCACAGGAAAGAAATATGACGGTGCGCCTAGAGCTTATAGCCCCGTTGTTAACCACAAGATTCTTGGCCAACTCAAAGAGTTTTGTGCAAAACATGACGACCCTGACGAACTTAAGTACCAACAGCTTAGAACGCTGCTTTCTATTGAAGATAGATATAAGCACCAACTGCGAAGAGCTAAAATTTCAGATGACTTAGAGTCTGCTATCGACAAGGGTGCATTTGAGAGCATCGATCATGCTCGTCGCTTTGCGTTAGACAAAGTGAAAAATGAAGCACTCGTTAAACTGAATCGCCTTCAAACTGTTGGACATGAACATGAGTTCTTAAAGAATCTAGCTTCAAACCTTCAGATTCTGGATGCTAAGAAAGAGATAAGTAAAGTAAAGAAATACAAAGCTTATTACGTTGAGCTAACTTCAGATAGCCACCAAGCTGACGAAGCATTCACACTAGAAGTTAAATTAGTAAATGGCCTAACTAAACTATACGAATATTATATTTATCAAATTGATAAATCTTTTGCTCTACTCGATCGCAAAGCTCAAGAAACCCTCGAAATGAATAACCGTAATAACAAACTATTGTCTGCCGACAACTTAATTGCAACGGGAGACAAATAGTGATTTTTGAACAAGTAACGCTCAACAACTTTGGTATCTATCAAGGCGAACATATCGTAGATCTTAATGTCACAGACCACACTAAACCTGTTGTTTTATTTGGAGGGTTGAATGGTGGAGGAAAAACGACGTTTCTAGACTCTCTTCAGCTAGCGCTATACGGGAAAAACGCGAAGTGTTCTAATCGTGGCAAATTGTCGTACAGCGACTATCTAAAGCAAGCAGTCAATAGATACAGTGAGAACAAATCCGCCTCTGTAGCCTTGTCTTTCCGACATACTCAAAGAACCCAGACCAAGCGATACGAAGTCATTCGCTCATGGGAGGCTACAGCTAACAAAGAAATCACGGACAAAGTTCAAGTTCTAGTTAATGGAGAACTTGATAAACTGTTAACGGATAATTGGAACGACTTCGTATCCGAATTTATTCCTCAAAGCATGTCAGAGCTGTTCTTTTTTGACGGCGAAAAGATTGAAGACTTAGCAGATCCAGCTCGCTCTGCACAACTACTAAAAACAGGTATTGAAGCTCTCCTTGGGTTAGAACTCTTCACTCAGCTATCCAAGGATCTAAATAGCCAAAAGCGTCGACGTCAAGAGCGTAACTTAGATAGTACTGCGAGTAAAAAAGTTGAAGAGCTCAAGCAAAGAAAAGAACTTCTAGATAGCAATCTTCTGGGTATCGAAAAGAATATTCAAAACATACTAGATGAAGAGAACGTTCTAACAGACCAACTAAAAGACATCGAAATTCAAATGCAAACTTCCGGCGCAAACTTGCTGGATGATGTTAACGACATTCAACTTGACCGAAGAGCAATTGCTTCCCAATTAGAAGCGATTGATCACAACCTTATCAAGCTGGCTGCGGGGGCTATGCCGTTATCTCTTGCTCAAACTTTACTGCGAGAGACAAAGCAGCAAGCTTTATTAGAGGATGAGGTTACTGGTTTTGATAATGCACAAAAGCATATCAAAGCAAATAATGACGAACTAGTTAAACGCTTAAAAGCGACAGCCACTAACGATGTTGCTGAGCAAGTGGACCAGTTACTAAACTCAATATGGAAAGAGTCAAAGGATAGCTTAAGCCAAGAAAAGTATCTAAACACTAACCCTGTAATATTTGACTTTGCCGAAACCGCAATAGAATCAGACAAAACAGAGAGTGAGGAACTAATAAAGCAGAAAAAAGAGCTACAAGAAACACTGGCTCTATTAGACAAAAAGCTTGATGCTGTTCCAGATTCAGAGTCTGTTAAAGAACAGATTGAGGCAAAAGGTAGAATTGAAGCGTCTATTGCTCATTCGAAAACAACCCTAGACTCTCTCATGGAAGAGATGGCCTTATGTAAAACTCAAATAAATGAGAATGAAGCACGTCTAGATGCAACTCTAATCCAGCAAAATGCTGAAGATTTCGAGGGCAAACGCAACGAGCAAGTCGCAGAACATCTCGTCGAAATGAGAGGTATTGTTGATGCATTCAAAGCGCAACTTATTGAAGAGAACATTACGACACTAGAAAAGCGAATTAAGAGTAAGTTTGACTCTCTGGAGAGAAAATCTGAACTGGTCGAAAAAGTTAAGATCAACCCCAAAACGTTTAACTTGACTCTTTTGGGCTTAGACGGCTTAGCTTTGGATACTAAACGTCTTTCTGCAGGTGAGCGTCAACTATTGTCTGTGGCTATCCTTTGGGCACTAGCGGAAACGTCAGGAAAAGAAATTCCAACTATCATCGATACCCCTATGGGTCGACTAGATGGTAAGCATAGAACAAAACTTGTTGAAAACTATTTCCCAGAGGCTGCTGGTCAAGTCATTCTCCTATCAACCGATGAAGAGATCGCTGGACAGTACTACAAAAAACTAAAATCTTCAGTAGCGAAGGAATATCACATTAGCTATGAAGAGGCAGTCAAAACATCAACCATTACTGAAGGCTACTTTGGAGAATCAGCATGAGCATTGAAACCGTTCGCTTATCAGAAAAAGCCAAAGGGCAACTTATCACAGTAAAAAAGAACACCAAAATCGATAACTGGAATGTGCTTTGCCGTTGGGCATTGATGCTTTCCTTGAAAGAGGAAAGTATCCCACCACATGAAGACATAGTTACTAATAGTAATGTTGAAATGACATGGAAAGTATTTGGTGGCGAGTATTCAGATATCTATTTAGCGATGTTGCGTCAAAGAATAAAGACTGACTTTGGAAAAATAGATGAAGATGAGCTTTATTATCACTTTAAGCTTCACCTTCATCGTGGCATTTCTTACTTATCTAATAAGTCTAGAACTATAGAAGATTTTATGAACATGGCCCTTTAAGGGCCGTTTATCTACTAAACTTCCTGATAAATGTTGCAATAAATAAACTTGACAAAATTAGTCCAATTAATGCTTGAGCTGACGCAAAAAATCTCGCAGCACCTTCAACAGGAGAATAGTCGCCATAACCTAACGTTGTAAATGTCACAAAACTGAAATATATATATGTTAGCGGATGAGGTTCTTGTTTATTTTCAATTTCAAAACAACGCATGTCATCGACAACACTTAAATCGCAATTAAGTACTCCATCTGAGGGGACGTTAATATCGAAAAGTGAGTAAAACAATGCCCAAAGAAGAATAACAATTGCAATCCAAAATAACACTAACCATGGAGACTCTCCGTAGTTACTGAGAGCCTTATAAAACGACAACTTCAATTTTTCAAGACCAACTTTTTGGCCTCTATTGATGTCACACTCTTCTATATATAAATTGGATGCTTCGTCATTAACTCCTGATTCGGAGAACAAAACTCTAGACTTTCTGATCAACTCAAGCTTTTTAGACAGGCTAATCCCTTCAGAGTTTTTTGCTTTTTTATATAACTTCGCAGATGATAAAGTATCATTATTTGAGAGCTTATTTATTGCAGCCTTTTCATAATAACTAGCTTGCTCCATTCTATTGCTTGGCAAATGACAAACAATATCACCTAAGGACTCCAAAGCTTTTGATAATGCATTATCATTTGATGGCTTGTTTTTTTCCGTTAACTCTAATATTTTTTTTGCATAACTATAAGCTTTACTATACTCGCCTTGTTTTACAAACCTTTCACGAACTTTCACCAACTCCAATATATCTGATATTTCAGCACCTTCAACCGGTATTAGTAATTCTTCGTTTTTTCCTAAGTTATCATCCAAATCTTTTATATTTCTATCCAGATTAAAAGACCAAATATAACCGTTGCTAATTTTAATAGACGGTTCATTATTTGACATCCACCTTTCAAATAAATCAATATTGTCACTAACATAGTCTTCTAATACATCATCGTCGACATCATACTCTAACTCATCCGGCCAGTTCTCTTGGAGAGAGTTAAATAAAAAGGAGCTACCATCAATGTAACTGTTAGTTTTTAACTCAACCTTTAATGTCTCTAATGTTTCTTCAAACCAGTTCTTATCCACGATTATCACCTAAGTTATTAATTAACTTTCCTTTTATAGAAGTCATTAGTGATATTTCACGGCTTTGTTGCGTAATTCAATGGAACTAAATCAAGAACCTACGATCTGATCAGCTACCTCCACTCTATCTCGTAGTCCTATGCCTAAGCCTCGTTATAAAACAACCAACTGGAAGCAATACAACCGATCACTCATTAACCGTGGTTCTCTGACTTTTTGGATTGATGAAGAAGCAATAAGCGGATGGGCGCAAAGCAAACAGAATAAGCGCGGTAGGCCGCGTCGGTTCAGTGATTTAGCTATCACGACAGCACTCATGGTCAAACGAGTTTTTTCTATGCCATTGAGAGCGCTGCAAGGATTTATCGACTCGATATTTAGGTTAGCCCATGTACCGTTAAGTTGTCCGCATTACACCTGCATCAGTCGTAGAGCCAAGCAAGTTGAGGTTTCATTTAAGACTAAAACGAGAGGAGCGATACAGCACCTAGCCATTGATGCTACTGGCCTTAAGGTTTATGGCGAAGGTGAATGGAAAGTCAAAAAACATGGGACGGATGGCAAGCGTAGAGTCTGGCGAAAGCTGCATATTGCAGTCGATACCAACACTCATGAGATCATTGCCGCCGAGCTAAGTTTATCGACGGTTACAGATGGAGAAGTACTCCCGAACTTACTGAAACAAACACGCCGAAGTATCCTTGAGGTGTCTGGTGATGGCGCTTACGACACGAGAGCGTGTCACGCTGCTATTAAGATTAAGGGAGCTATTGCGCTTATTCCCCCAAGAGAAGGGGCTGCCTTCTGGGAGCGTGGTCACCCTCGAAATCTCGCCGTGGGTTGCCAGAAATTATACGACTCAAATAAGTATTGGAAAGAGCGGTATGGATACCACAAACGTTCACTCTCAGAAACAGCGATGTATCGAGTTAAACAGTTGCTAGGAGGGAAACTGAGCTTAAGAAATTACAATGCCCAGGTGGGTGAAACTTACGCGATGATAAAAGCGTTGAACAAGCTTACTGGGTTAGGTATGCCTGAAACTTGTCGTATTGACTAAGAAACAAGCGAAACGGGTTGGCTCTATCTCTAAATTTAATTACGCAACAAAGCCATATTTCACTAGCATTGAAGTTTTCCTTTCTTAGATTAGACATGAACTTATCAAACTCTTTCAGAACTTTAGATATATCTTGCTCATCATCTATAGTTCCCATATCGAGAATAGATTCGTTATTTTCAATTTTAACTTTATATTTTTCTATACTTATAGCCTTGAGGAATAGCCTTGCATCATCAGGATTACTAATCTCCGGTTTTATATAACCCTGCTGTTGATAGAATGCTTTGTATAATCGTTTTAAATTCTTTTCATTGTCAAATTTGTTGTTTGTTTCATTCCATTTCAACCAAGTTCTTCCAATACTATTTCTAATAGGAAGAAACTCTAGGAGTAAAGTATAAAAATTAGTTTTCATCTCCAACTTATATTCACTTGCCATTTGATTATAAGCCAAATATCCTCTCAGCCGCCTATTTACATCCATAGTACTAATTCCCAACATTGCACTAACCTGTGCTGGAGACTTCCCGTCACTGATTAAGTCATGTATTAACTCAGCACTTTGAATACCCCTCCAAGTTTTCGGTCCTGATGTGACCCCATAAAAGTAGACACTTAATACAGAGCATTGAGTGTCATGAAAGTAAAATCACAAAGACAATATACAGACGAATTTAAACGAGAAGCTGTTCAGCGATCTCTCGATTCTTCTGATACCGTTAAGTCAGTAGCACTATCCTTAGGAATATCGCCGGTGCTACTTTCTAAATGGAGATGCCAAATGACATCGAAAAAGACTAACTCCCTCCCAATACCTAACCACGGCCCCGAAAAATCCTTTGCACAACTGGAGAAAGAGATCCGTCAATTGAAAAAGAAGCTTGAGATGGCAGAGCTGGAGAATGATTTCTTAAAGGAAGCGAAGGCTTTCTTCGACAGCCAAAAAGAATAAGGTTCGAGTATATCCTTAAGAAGGCCAGTGTGAAGCTTCCTGTCATACGACTATGCCAATGGTTGGGTGTTTCTAAAGCGGGTTATTACAAGTGGCTAACAAGGAAACCATCGAAGCGAGAGACAGACAATGAGTCTTTAAGTCACTACTTGAGGAGAGAAAGCAAAGCTCAGTATTGTATTCCAGGCTATCGAAAGCTTTGGGAAGCAGCGGTCGCTAACGGCTTTATTTGTAATAAAAAGCGAGTACAGAGGCTTCTGCAGAATATGGGCTATCGCTCTTGCGCGAGCAAGAAGCGATATGGACGAGCACCAAGACAAAATACGCTTATACCTGCCTATAACATTCTTGCCCGTCAATTTAAGGTGGATAAACCCGATCGAGTTTGGGTGTCAGATATAACTCAGGTGCGCTGTACTGATGGTTGGCAATACCTGTGCGTCGTCTTAGATTTGTTTTCACGCAAAGTGATTGGTTGGTCGACAAGTCGCATTAATAACGCAAAGTTAGTGCTAAGAAGCCTGAATAAGGCTTGGAAACAAAGGCAGCCCTTAGGTCACGAGCTTTTGTTTCACTCCGATCAAGGTATACAGTATCGAGCGTTGGAGACGATCCGTTGGCACCGTAAACGAAAGATTAAAGTCAGCATGTCGAGAAAAGGAAACTGTTGGGACAACGCTTGTTCCGAAAGCTTCTTTGCGCAATATAAGAAAGAGTGGATGAACAACTTAGATCAGCTTTCACGACAAGAAATGACGATGCAGAGTCGAATTTATATCGATACCTATTATAATCCAGTAAGAAGACATGGGACTCTAGGTGGAGTGAGTCCCATGGACTTTGAACTAATCAACTAAACCCCTGTGTCTACTTTTTAGGGGCCATATCAGTCCAGAAACGTGGCGAATACCCATTAAAGTAGATGAGTAACTAGCTATCTGTTCAGGCGAACCTGATATTAATACTACATTGATATCTTTAGATTTTTTCTTTAAATTTTCACCTAGTTGAAGCCTATGTTCTTTATCATCAAGTATCAACGACTTAAATGCTGCTGTTCGCCGATTACCCTCTATTACAATAAGTTTTTGAGAAGCACTTGATTGTCGAACAACAATTCGATCAACTTCTAAGAATCCATTTTGCTTAATCGATTCTTTTAAATCTCCGAGCTTTTGCTTTGCCAGCAATCTTTGTACTTCCTTCTGCATATTATCAGTTTCCATCTTACTATCAGAAACTTCTTCATGCTCATGACCATTCCTAAGCCTATAGTTATTGGCATCCAAGATTAAATCATCAATTTCAACAGCTATGTCTTTTAACTGATACCCAATTGTCATATTTCCACCGTTTAAAATTTAGTTAACTTTGATATATTTGGGTCATTGTTACCACATCAACTCTCTTTCCTTACAGGGTCAATGATGTAACAGCTAGATTCAACCCAAAAGCTCCCAGAATGCTCTATCTCTCATTGGAAGTATCTTCTTTGCTCCATCAATATATAAGCTGTAGTGTTTCTCTAGCTTATATATTGATGATTTCCATCAGCTTCTCTTGCTCAGCTTTTTCATTGACACCAAACATGGCTTTTAGCTCTTGTGGGCGAATCTTCGCTACGCGATGAATTACCCAAGTAAGTACATAGCTTGAGTCGTCATTCTCACCAGTTTGGAAATGGGTAATGTCTTGTGTAGAAAGAATCACACCAACACCGTACTCGCGGTCTTCCTTCAAGATCTTACGCAAGCTTGGAAAGTTCTGAGACATGAAATTATCCGCCTCATCCACCAAAATCATCTTAGTAATTTGGTGGAAGTCACCCTGTACTTCAAAGAAATAACCTCATTTTTTCAAAGAGCAAGTAATATTACCTGATCCATATATATCTATCTCAAGGCAACACATAAATACTGTTTTAGATAGTCTACTTTACTTCCACCAAAGCTTGATAGAGGGATCGAACTTCCCTCCTTCATTAATCAATAAACCAGTTACGGTGCTATCAACCTCTAGACCAGTTAATGACTCTACTTTTGCGTTAATCTCTGCGATACTCAACGGTCGAGTCATGTCTTGCACTATTTTTCTTACTGCCTGACTAAAATTGAGTCGACGAACATCTTCTCCCCACTCAGCTAAACCAAGAAACATCGCTCTTGCTAAATAAAAGCGCTCATCGCGTTGAGCCAAGTTAAATAGTGTATAAGGTTGCGGGGCATCACCAGGTATCTTTTCTGTTCTTAATACATCCTCAACTTCAGTATGGTGAATTCCTTTCTGTGAGCTACGAAGATAATTATATATAACATCTAGTCTAGCCAGATTCTCTTCGGCACTACCTGGAACATCTCGATCAACTAACCCCCAATAATCTGGTCCCACGAGAATCATTCTATCAGTAGGCTGAATCTGTAGGCTTTCCGTTACCCCTCTTATTTCTTGAAGGCGTACTTTTATTTCACTCCCTTTAAGTGGTCCACCACTGTCCTCTAAAATCTTAGTAAATGCATCAGCCATATCTACTCGGTCATCTTTAGATTGATTAGAATCAGACCTAGCCCAGACCATTCGATTAAGATAGGTGAGATTGTCTTCATCTTCTAAAATCATATTAAGAATATAATGATCTAGTTCAGAGGGAAGGCCTGGGAATTGGCTTTTTAATTGGGTAATAATTTCACCGCAGTGCCATTGCTTCATTATTGGGCCATCATAAATAATCTTAGAAACAACGAGTCTAAGGTTTTGACACATACGTTCAGAGATAGGATTAAAGTGAGAAAGACCGTAGACTCCTCTACCGAATAATTTCCCACCTAGCCTTGGCACGGCATTATGTGCAAGCCTCTCATTCACAGGTCGTCCTAGAATTACCGCAGCCCTTTCTGCAATCTCAGAGTAGTGTAATGGCTTTTCTGCTTGCGTAAGAACTGCAGATACAGCAGCTTCCGCTGAACGACCAAAACCAATCAACTTAGCATCGTTTAATTCGCTAGAAAATTGCAAAGTACTTGAAAACTGATCCCATAAAAGTGTCAGCAGTTCCTCGGAACCAGTCTCAGCGAGAAAGGCTTTGAATGTCATATTAATATCACTACGCGTCCACCCCCCCTCTTCAGCTTTATCTTTAAGACTCTTTCTAAATTGGATTAATCCTTTATCCCAGTCATCTTGCCTTATGCGAGTTACTATATTAGCTCCGTTAACTTTAATAATTCGAATTTCAGCTTCTGAGAAAAGTTCAATGATAGCGGTAAGGTTTGCATAATTTCCCATAAAGCCTGCAAACCAGCTATCTTCTAATTCAAGCATTTCTAAATATAAGGGGCTTTCACGATCAATAAGCAACTGGCCAATTTTAATAGCTATACAATCATCCCAATACTCACGTTCCATGATCTTCGTAACATACTTTTTCTGTAGTTGGCGAACCCTCTCTCTAGTTACATTAAGCCGTTGGCCAACCTCTTCAAGAGTCATTACTTTTCCGTTGCACCCAGTTCGTAACTCAATAACCTCCCTGTCACGTTCTTTAAGCTGAGATAGAGCTTTTTCAAAGTGATTTTTAAGCGATATCTGAGATATCATCCCAATCAGATCACTTTCTTCTTGCTCAGAAGGTTGCTCACAATCTACTTCCTTAGCTTCTGTAATTTCTAGTGGAACAACAGACACCCGCTCCATTAGAGTATCGAAGTTACTCGATATGATTTCACATAAATCTTTAGCTGATTTTCTTCCAAAATTTGGCCAGCTCATCATAGTTGATAAACTTATTCCATCAAGGTCAGCTAAGCACCGTATTGATTGAAGATTGAAGACATTCATCAGCCTAACAGTAAGTCCCAGCACCGAAAGGTCAACTTGGCGCAAGCTTTCTGGAAGAATGCTTAACAAATATTCAGGATCACCTATATCGCCGCTTGTTCTGAGTGTGTGGTACCTATAAATTTCCAGCTTATCTCTCGTTACTCTTGGAAGAGAATTAACTGATTTTAAATAACTCTGTTCGCTGCAAATCCCGTAAGGATTAATTGAGGCAAGTAATTTAGGGTCATCTTTATCTAGAAGTACTAGCCAATCATCAAGTTCGTGTGCAGTGTTTTGCAATAAGAAGAATTTACCATCAGGAGCTTTACCAAATATAGGGTCTAAAGCTACATCGCAATATTCAGCGTCCAAGCAATACCGATTTAGCTCTACTTCTACAGCACTGAGAGGCTTGTCATCGCCAAATTGATATAGCCCTTCTTCCACAATATTGGCGAAAATCTCTTCTTTATTTAAAGGTGACCCCGCCTTTTCTAAGACTTTCAAAGCTGCATCTACTATTGTGAGTTTATTACTTGCAGTCTTTTGAAAGCTATCCGAGAAAGCTGTCATGCCACCAGGTTCATCTGCACTGTAGCAAAAGCCTTGCATTGCTAGATGAATAGGTACGTTCATTCCACTAACACTCAACTCAAGAACAACCGTACGAGAACAAGTATACTCTAAAGGCAATGCCCACTTAGCAGACGAGGTACACAGCACTTTTCCCTTAAATTTTAGTATTTGAGGGATTTTCAGAACCTTAGGACGAACAAAGCCAACATGTATGAGTCCTACAGAAGTTGATTTATCACACTCATTCCACTCATCTAAAACTGTATTTAGATCACGGTGAACCGAGATCTTTGTTGGTTCATCATCATAGAAGGTGCAAAAATATAATTTCAATACTGACATAAATTATTATTCAACAAAAATTTCAGCGAAAGGCAGTTGCCCTGTTTTGATGCTTTCATCATAGAACTCTCTAATACCTTGCTCCGCTAGACGTTCTATATACTCATAGATAGATTCACCTTCATGTACTAGACCCGTACTTTCAACAACAGCATACAAGATGCCACCTTCGTCAAGCTCAGCAACCCTAAAACTAGAGTTCCTTTTATCTATCAAGGCTGGAGGCTTAGTCCCTTTTCTAATACCGACAGCTACAGCAAGTCGATAAAGATCAAATTTGATAAGGCTTATACCTTCTTCTCCCTTAGAAGGATTTAAATCAGCTAGTAGCTCATCCAATTGAGCACTTGCTTCATCGGTTAATCCAATACGCCCTGGTTCGTTCATAGTATTAAGCCTTCTCAATTCTGGATTCTGTCGCCGAAATACGAACGATCTGATAACGTGCACCAATACGATGCGCAAAGTTTACCATGTCCTGCTTTGGATCAATTTCTCCTTCGTGCACTAACAAAACTACTTGCTCTGCCATTTTAGGGAGATATCCTAAAACGTTACTTCGGTGCTTGGGATCTAGACGTCCGAGCGGAGTATCCATAACAATCGGGCCAGATTTTCTTGCAGTACGATTAAGTCCATCAATTAATGACAAAGCAACAACTTGTTCAGCGCCCGCACTACGCTCTTTAAGCACCCGATTCTCATGATCAATGATAGACAAACCATAGTTGTGGTTAATCTCTAATCCTGAATAAGTCTTTTCGGTAGTTAGTTCAGCAAAAGCATTGGAGGCATATTGCTGTACCCTTTCACGTAAAGAATCACGTAATTTATCAATACCTTTAGCAAACACCTGCTCCAACTCTTGGTACAAGTTGACGCGAATCGTACTTTTCTGCCCTTGAGCGCCTTTATTCTTCGAAATAAGTGTTGCTATATGATCTTGTTCATTTTCGTTCTTTTCGATTTTTTGTTTTATTTGATCTATATCTTGTGATAAACGAGATTTAAGCCCTGTTAAACGATCTCTTTTCTCGCGTTGGCGCATTATATGATCAGTATCATACTCGCGAATTTCTTCATGTAGCTCTTCCAGCTGAGTTTCAATTTGAATCAACTGAACTTGTTGCTTCATTTCCTTTTTAATAGTGTCGTGTACACGACTACCTTCATCAGCTGATTGTATTTGACCTAATTTGTCAATTTTGTCAGTCAGTTCCGTAAAATCTTCGAGATTTATGACCGAAAGCTCCGCTTGTGCCTTAAAAGTCTCATAATCTGTGCGGATAGGAGCAAGCTGCGATGTTGGAATATCTTGATGACATGTGGTGCAGGTCGGAGAATCCAATATTTTGGATAGATTTTTTATCTTTTCTTCCAATACCGCACTATTTTTCATAGCTTGTTGTAAGTTTGAGCGCTCTTCCTTAAGTTTACTTAAAATTGGCAAAGCACTTGTATGTAGAACATCCTTCCATGCTGTTTTAAGTAATTGACGTTTCTGGTCCGCTAGATCTACTAGGTTTCTTTCTGTTACCTCGCGCTCACCTTTAAGGCCTTCCAATAGAATTTTTTTACGCTGAACCGCTTCAGTATTTTTAAGTTCATCATCAATGAGATCAATCTGGTTCTGAACGTCATTTTTTTGCGCAATTTGATCTCTCAAATCCTTCTCATAAGAAGTTAACTTAATTTCCAGCTGCCGTTGTTGTTCAGCATAAGTACTAAGTTCTTTATTTTTCTTTGCATCTTTAGCCTGAATACGTCGCGCATCTTTCAGTAGAATCGCTAGTTCATCACGCCCGTGAACTAGCGCAGGTACACCTAATGCTTGCTCAATATGCTCTTTAATTTTTTCGCCTTGCTCACTGTTTTCAATCAGCAGGTTTTCATACTCTTGTAATAACTCACCATCGAATAAGAAGAAGCGTGAAATTTCCTCAGGAATAACCTGATTGATTTCATTAACGACAGTATCTCCTGGAACTATTTCGCCATTTACTTGTAATCCAATATGCTCTTCAAAGTCAGAATCATTCTTTGGGGAAGAAACATGTGCCTTTTTATTAATTTGGCGACGAAGTTCATACTCATTACCATCATTAGAGAACTTCAACCCTATGGATAGTGACCAATCACCCATGGCTGCTGCATCCATATTGACTAAATTAGCACGAGGGATCTCTCGAAGGTGGCGACCAACAGCATTGCCATAAAACCCCCAACGAATCGCATTGAGGAAACTTGTCTTGCCACGCATATTATCGCCGAACAATAACATCACGTTTTGTGTTTCATGTTGTGGGAAAACGATCTTTTGTTCTCCTTTGTAGGGCATGAAATTATTAATTGTCAGTTCTTTCAACTTCATATTAATGAACCACCTTCACGTTCAACAACTTTTTCTTCTACTAACGCCTGCATTTTTTTTACAGTGTCTCGTTCTTTGTCATATTGATGGGCACTTTGCACTTGATAGCATCTCTTGATAAGTTCTTCATCTACTGTCAAGTTGAGCTCAGATTTTACAGCTAATAATACTTTTAATGGATCATTGTCTTTATTCATATTCATCTCCTATTTCTTCGATACCATCAGTATCAAACAAGCCCACTTCCTCAGGATCTATGCCTAAATCAATAGCTATTTTTATTAATTTGTTTGCTCCAGACTTATTCATAGCCGTTGCGGAGAATTGAATGCTTCGTTGTAACTCACTTTTCATCAACGATAGTTGACCTGGCTCAACCTCTAGATCGAGCGGCACTACAACAGCGTCAAAAATTACGGCACTATACTTCCCTTTACAAACTCGCAACACTCGACCACGACGTTGAACAAACTGTCTGGGGTTTTGTGATGAAGCAAGAATTATTGCATGAGAAATTTTTGGTATATCAACACCTTGGTCCAAGCAACGTATAGAGACCATAATACCGCCAAACTTCTTGAACCAGTCTAATGAAGCTGCAGGGTCGCCTTTCATACTGGTATGATACTCACACGGTGAGTATCCTTTCCGCCTCAATTGCTTCATTAGTTCAGCTAGTTGGTGTTGGTCTTCACAATAAATCAACCAACTTTCACCTTCTGTATAATATTCTTGTACAGTTCTTACAGCGTAGGGAACTTTAGCACAGGCCTTTTTAGCTATACGCGCTCGCTGAATCAGCATATTCTGTAGACGAGGAGAAGTTACTGGTTTCCCTTGCTCATCACGTTTTGAGCGTGCAAACTCTCTCTTTATAGCTTTAGTTGCATCTTCGTACGCGTCAGATTCTTCTACAGATAAGTGAATTGGTTCTGGGTGGTACTCATACTCGACAAGACGACCACTTTTAATTGCATCAACCAATGTAAACGGTGGTTCAACAACCTCGCCGAAGAAATCCAAAATGCGTTGCGTTCCAACAGGATCCCCATAACGTTTTGGCGTAGCACTTAATCCTAGACGCGGTCCTGCATCTATCGATAAAACCTTTGAGTTTTCAGTACTACCAATCTCATGAACCTCATCAGCTACCACCATAAGAGATTTGCTACCAAAGATTCCTTTGCGAAAATCATCCAACCTCGCTGTTGACATCGTAGCCAAGACAATACGTATTCCTAGGCCATCCCCAGGCTGAGTAAAGAATTTAAGGCGTTTGTTTTTACGCCAACTGTTATATCCATCCCCAGCTTTTAAGATGGTAGCTTCTGGAATTTCTTCTTTAATTTCTTCTGCCCACTGCTTATGCAATAGGCGATCTGGAACTAAAACCAAAGCAACTCCATCTTGTCCCAAGTGTTTTTTTAGGGCGGTTAATGCAGTAAATGTCTTACCACTACCGGTTGCATGCTCGAGAATTCCACGATGACCACACTTCTCCCATTCGTCCAAAGCTTTCAGCTGATGAGGCAATGGTGTTCTTTTTTTGTTCAAGCTTCCTCTACTTACCTCAAGGTCATGTTTCCCAACACTAAAGTAATCCACTAATTCAGCACAATTTATTTCATCAATAGTATTTTTTGCTATCGATTCAAGCTTCCTCTTACTCAAGTCTGGAAATGGAACTACTCGAAGACCTTTAACATTGCCTGTCCATAAGTTTTCAAAATAGGTGGTGTTTCGTTTAACTTGTCTCTCATCTCTTCCTAGTTTCCAACTACAGTACACATCAAGAGTTTCATGATTCCCTCTTTCATGCCATCCAGTCCAGGACTCATTTACAGAGCCTTTAAAACATACTCTATTGTCATATTCATCTTTAAGTAGACCTAATTTTGCATGATATTCACCTTTCGCCTCTGGCAAAAAGACCACTTTAACATCTAATACACCACACTTTATCAATGTAGCTAACGCTTCAACATTCTTGTATATAGAAGCATTATCAAGTAGTTCGTCTACATCTTTTTGCAGACTACTATTTACATCTTCAATACTCCCATACCCTTGAGACATAGCATTGATATCAGAATCAGTAAGACTTGGAGAGCAAAGCAAACGAATTTTTCCGCCACGTTTTGCAAAATCAATTATCTGAGGACCAATTATCAAAAAGACAGATGACCTAAAGTATCCAACTGATCGGTCATAACAAATCGAACTCTCTAGGCATGGTTGGTAGAAATCTGCGACGAGATCACTCTCCCCCGTGTAATACTCTTCTTCTATATTTAAGTCTTTTAACACTTATTCTCACCTTTCTGTCAGGCTATGCCACATTGATTGCTACCAATTCCCAAAACGCCTTATCCTGCATCTTTTGAATCTTCTTAGCCCCATCAATGTATAAGCTGTAGTGCTTCTCCAGCTTGTTGATGGTTTCCATCAGTTTTTCTTGCTCGGCTTTCTCGTTTACACTAAACATGGCTTTTAGCTCTTGCGGGCGTATCTTCGCTACGCGATGAATTACCCAAGTAAGTACATAGCTTGAGTAATCATTCTCACCAGTTTGGAAGTGAGTAATATCTTGTGTAGAAAGAATCACACCAACACCGTACTCACGCCCTTCCTTCAAGATCTTACGTAAACTTGGGAAGTTCTGAGACATGAAGTTGTCGGCTTCATCCACCAAAATCATTTTAGTGATTTGGCGGAAGTCGCCTTGGACTTCAGGCTTACCTTTCTTCTGCATCTGTGAGTAGAAAAGATCTAATGTAAGTGCGACTACAAGGTTTTGGATCTCTGATGGGTAACCCGCCAATTCAACTACCGTTATGCCATCCACCAAGTCATAAAGGCTCATACACTTGGTGTTGTCGTCTTCAAAAATCTCTAGCTCATACAAGCTTTCAAGTGCCGCGTATAATGAATCTTCATCTGGTTCTGTTTCAATGAACAAGTCCCACACCTGTGAGATTGTCGGCGCTGGTTTTGACCAAGTGCTTGGATCCGCTTTGCGAATACCCGCTAACTCATACGCTTCCCCCACCAGCTTACGCAAGCGCAGTTGTTGCTTTTGACCTAAGCCAAAAGCTTTACCCATGGTTTCAGAGAAACCACGCGCGGTATGTACTGGCAACATTGGCGTATCACCAAACAAGCTCAATGGGTTGTACGGCAGTTTATGAAGGTTGAACTTCTTACCTGCAGTCGCTTGTTGGAACTTATCGTCTACATAATCGGATTTATAGTCGAAAATAAGCATACCAATAGGCGCACCGTTTACGTTGTCTGCTTGGTTGCGGTAAAGCTGAGTGACCACCGACTTGGTAAACTGAGTTTTACCAGTGCCCATGGTGCCGATAATACCGGTATTGGTATTCATGAATTTGGCAGTATTGGTTGGCTCCCAGTTCAATGGTGCCTGTGTTAACGCATTGTGGCCAAATAGCACGTTTAGGTTGCTATTAGACTCGACCTTCATAGGCTCAACTACTGGCACGACTTGCTCTTCAACAACTGGTTGTTCAGGCTGCACTGATTCTGTAGTGTCAACCTCATCAGGTTCCACAACCTCTGGCTGTGATTCAGCTTCAGGGAGTTTTTCTAATCGAGTTTCACCATTCAGCACATACTCACTTGGCACGTGGCAAAGTTTCACGACATCTAATTCGTTCAACACTTCTTGCAGCGGAGTTTCCACCAAGCCAGGAAGTAGCCCCATCGGTAGGTCGACTTTTAACACCCCTTCCATCATTTGGTAGTCGGGTTGTAAACAGCCAGCCCCTTCAAGGTGGCTAACCACAAAGCCCTCTGGGTAATCTGCAATTTGGCCAAGTGAATAGTCACCTCTTAGCCACTCTTCTTTGTTAGCTAGCAAAGTGTCGAAGTAATCATCAGCGAACACCTTGTATAGGCGATACTTGTCAACTTGCATCAATACTTGGCGCATAAATAGGCCACGGTAAAGCTTGCTTGCTAGGTCATCATTTCCTAGTAAGTCTTGGCTTAAATAACGTAGTAGCTCTTTCGACTGTTTAACGGCTTTGTTGTAATTCGGCACCGAGCCCGTTTTCACTTCAACAGGTAACAAATACATGTCTTGGTCTTTGAAGCCAACCAGCAACACATCGTCAGAAATTTCGCCTTTCTTGTAACCTTGAACATTACGAGAGAATTCACTGTCAGACATCTTCAGGCCAATGTTGCCCGATACTCGGATCATCTCAGCGACAGACAGCGGTACCCATGTAATGTCTGAGTCATGCACTAGGCTAGTCACAAACTTGTAGGCACCAATCACGCCTTTGCGTTCTTTATTGATGGTCGGCGCACAGGTCATCATTTTAAGGAGCCAATCGCCGTTGAACGCGTTAAACTCATTAATTTGGCCACCATCACCTTGCTTGATAACTTTCTCAAACAAACCACGCTGAGCGGTAACCGTGATCGCGTCGTAGCTTGATGAACTGGTGTACTGATCTGAATAGTGAATCAATACTACGTCTTCATTACTGTGGAAGAAGTCCAACGTCACCTTCGGATCGATGATAGTTGTCCAGATAGAGCTATCGTATGAACGTTCTAGTAAACCTTTAAAGTCTTCACTTACGGCAAGGGCAACTGCATTTGCACCGTGATATTGAGTATTCGGCTTGAGCGCAGGTTTTAACAGAGCACCGACGTATTTAGCCATCATCAAATGCGGGTAGTCTTGGTAATCCGTTCCCTTCAAGCCAAAACCCGTAAAGTATGAGCCAGATTTACTTTCAGAAGCATCACCCGTAAGTAGACCATCACATGCAATGCCTGATGCCATGTCTTCTATCGCAATGTCTGAGCAATCGACTTTGTCGTTATTACGGAAAAAGGAAAGATGCGCATAAGACTGACCATCTTTTTCAGCTTGGGCATTAGTGAACTTGCTGTAAGTTAGGCGCGTGCGAAGAATATCGATAATAGTATCGGCAACTTCACGCACTTTACCCTTGTTCAGCTCTAACCACTCTTTCAATTCATCGTAATTGGCTGTTTCTGCGAATCGGTCAAACGCATTAAACGCTAACTTGTCGTCATACAGATTGATATGAATCGACGCAGCCTGATCTTGGTTACTGCGGACATAATCCACCAGCCCCATAAATAACTCTTCAGCACAGTCTTGGTTCACCGCATTAACGATAATGCTCTTCTCGGAGCCTGTGAACAATTGGCTGAATGCCGTTTGGAACTCGTCGATTTTCTCTTTTACTAACTTGCGAACGAACGTAAGAGAGCTTTTCTCTTGAGGTACACTCTTGATCCAGAACGCGTTCTCTTTGACCTGTTGGTTATAAGAGAACTCATGTTTTTGATGGTAAACGTATGGCAGTAAACCTTTTGGCGACAAACGCTCGAACGTAACATCAGGAAGCTGAGCAAAGCTCTTGTCATTACGAATCGCATTTCTTAGGTTGAGGTAATACGCCAAAATCAGCGGATGGAAAGGCGAGTAGTATTCTTCATCTTCAGATTGCACTAAACCAATTTTCAACGCTGATTTCTGTTCTTTAGTCAGCATACTACCCGTTGGGATCGCTTCAAAATACGCCAAGCAAGCATCCACTGTATTTTGGACAAGTGTTGTAAACTCATCGCCCCAAGATGCTAATGATGGTGTGCTACGGCGTTGTTCTAAGTATTCAAAAAGCTCAACGTAAGAAGAGTGAATAGCCTCATCAATCGCTTGCAGGTCATCGAGCTTAATCGCACCCGAATCAGCAATAGAAACAACTTTTTGGTTGATGAACTCTTCTTCCCAACGAAGCAGCTTTAAACGAATACCTGGTACAACGAACTCGCTATTATCGATACCCACTTTGCCTTTTTGAGAATAAAACTCGCCGTTATATTCATCTTTGAAAAGCTTGTGATAACGACCTCTATTGATCAATAAAGGTAAGCTCAATGAATCGGTGGCTACTGCACCTTCCACATTAAACTTAAGCTGGTTATCGCCAGATTTTACGGCAAAATCTATTTCATCAGCTTCATTGGCTAAGGATTCAAAATCCACTACAGCGTAATCTGCTACATCAACAACCTGCTTAGCATCAAGCAGTGAACATGCGCTGCCTTCGTTGGCTCTGATTTGCAACTTGTTCTCTTCCATGTTCAAGGTTAAACGCTGCTTCGCTGGCGCAGGTTCTACCAAGAAGATGTTTTTGAATGGTTCAATATAGAACTCGCCCTTACGAATCACTAAACAACGGAAGTTATAAACTTCAGATTTGTTCTCGCGCTTCAACGTCAAGTTAAAGAACAGTGGCTCATGCTTGTACGTACCTTTCAAGCTAGCTCGTGTCGTTTTAAAACTGTTACGTGTTTCAATTACTTCTTCGTTATTAAGCGCTTTTGCTGGCTGAATTTTGAATTGGCTTTTATCAAGATTGCTCGCACCTTGGAAGAGCAACTTCAGTTCAAACTCATTTACATCTTCATCTAACTCGATGATTAAGTGGCGGTCACGCATGCCCGCTTTGGTCTCTGCACGGTTACGTGCAGTGATTGTCATGCCATCGCTAGCTTGCTCCTCTTCAAGAACAAGTTGCTGCTGAGCATTGCGCTTTTTCTCCTGTAGGAATGCTTCAAACTCAACGTCTTTCCATGCATCCGTTTCTGAGAAGTTCTCTTTAACAAACTTCTCGCCGAATGACTTCAAGCGATCTTGAAGCTGCCCGCCAAAGTGTTCAACTTCGAAAGTGAGCTCTTCATAAAGAGAACGGTTATCCTCAAGGCGCTTTTTAATCTGCTTAGGGTTACCACTCATTTCAGCTACGAGCGGGTCTTCAAACATGCCTAACTCATTGAAGCGTAAGTCACCGTCTTCAACGGCTTTATATAGCGACTCGAAACCAAACATGGTGGCGCCATCTTCTAAAATGGCATCAAATTGATCATCAAGCAGGCAATTCGATACATCGCGCCCTTTGTCTTGCTGATCAATTAACCCTTTCATTGCCGCTTTGATCTTTGATGCGCTCCAAACCTGTCCCACTTGAGCCAAGTCTTCTGCTGAATTTATCAAGGTATCAAGCAAGCTGTTGTGGATCACAACTAGTGCGCAACCTTTTAAGTAGCCTGATTGACTCGCCACTTCGTCACGCAGATGTGAGATGTAGTTTTCAGTGAAGCCTTCGAACTCTGCTGGGTTTTCGCTATGAATCACAGGTACGATTTTGCAACCAGACAGCTCAATGAATGGCAACTTGATATCGTTAGTTGCATCAATACTATTTTCAGAATGAGCCGTCATCGCCTGATACAAGCGCATGCTATTTTCATTATCTGGCGACTTAAACTGATAGCGGAAACCTGCCTTAATATGTGTTTCAGCATCAGCTAAAAACTGCTCTACTAGAAAGGTCTCAAATTGTTTTACGGACATATACTGCGTCTCCACTATCACTCATGCGCTCTACGTTACCAATGCGCTCATAGAATTTAATTAGTTCTTGTTCTGTTTGTTTATCAACGAAAATGCCACGTTGCTCAAAGGCCGTGATCAGTTCGTGGAAACGGAGTTTGTCCTTTTCTCCAACAACTAGGTTGGTTAATAAGATTATGTAGTCTTGGTTAAGTACTAATACTCGACCGCTGCGGCCTCGGCTTTGAATAAAGTGAGACGCTAAGTATTTCTCAACTTCTAACACATATTTCTTGTTGATATTGAAACGCTCACCAAAGCTAAACTGCGCGGATGCGAGCTTCATTATGTTACCGAGCCAGTCGAGCGCCAGTTCAGATTCATCTAGAGCTGTGTCTAGATTACGCTGTGACTTAAACGCTCTGGCAAAGTTTTCTAGTTGTTCTTTTAAATGCGTCGACTTCGACTCTTGAATGCCCTTAGATATCTCCCACAGGGGTACTTTTATCGCGTTTTTATCACCAGCCCCCGGTTGAAGCAGCTCGAGCATCATCAGCATAGGCAACAGTCGAGTGGCTGACTCATTAAACAGCTTATAGCCATGATTCTTAATATGAGTACGCTCATTACTGGCACGCTCATGATCCATAATGAAATAGAGAGGCTTAGCCACTGGCTCTTGACCACTACGCCAATCAGTTATCGCTAAACTCAGCTGCGCGGTGTATGCGAAACCATAAAAAGACAAGAACGACTCAATTTCACTAAGCAGATACTTAGGGCGACTTGCCAAGAATTTCAGGTCGTCACGGAATGCTTTCGAAAGATAAGGTAGATACGGTTTCTCGCTCGCTTGCAATGACGAGTCAGACTTCATTTTTCCGCGAAGCGTAGAAAGCATTTCACGTTCAATAAAGTTTAATTTGGCATCAAATTCTTCTACACGCATGTTCTGAAGTAAATTGGTGTACATAGAAGCAACACGTGAATCACCTGCTGCAAATTCACCTTTTTGAGCACGGAACAGAAGGAGTTCAGGGCTCACAGTAAAGATGTCTTTGTTTTCAAAATACATCTCTTTTAGCACTTGCCAAAACTCTTCTTCACCAAGCTTTTCTTCAAACGCACTTTGGCAATCGGCCACAAACTGTTCGTAGCTATAACCTTCTACCTTTTTACGCAGAAGCCCACGTAGAACCAAGCCGATGACAGCATCAAAATCAAAGTCATTACCCTTGGTTCGAATAGGTAAATAGCTGCTTAGGCTGTTTTTATTCGGCACGCCTTCCGCAGTTTGTGGCAACGATTGATTAAATGGTTGGGTGTAATTATCCATTGTCATTTTATAAGCCACTCACTTCGAAATATTCATCATCTTCATTCACGATCTTGTAGCGTTTGTCGTTTTTCAGAATAAACAGAGTATTCTTTTCGTTCGCTACCGTGATGATCTGCTCTATTACTTCATCCAACAAAAGCACCGCATTTTTGTCATGCTTATTCGGACGGTACCCTTGGTTGATTTTTTCCAATAACTCCAACAAGTTAATACTCATCGGCATTGGCAGAAGCGAATGTTCGTCGACTCGAATATGAGCGTTAAATGAGCCTATCTTGCTCACCGCTTGTGTTTTAATCGATGAAAAATCAGGTTTCACTTCTAGTTCAGCCGCTGTTTTAAAGCCGTTGTATTCAGAGACAAAAAATTGGTCTTTATCAAGTGATGGCGAATTGCGGTTACAGTAGCGATGCACGGCTGAAATCAGAGTATCTTTATAGAATTTATTAAGCTCTTTTTTCTGCTTGCCAGAACCATCAAATTCACGATGGAGTAGCCAAATGTTTGCGTATTGATCCACCAATGAATTATCAAAATCTGCTTTCAGCTCATTGATATAACTATTCGCAAATTGCTCTTCGTCTTTCAACAGATAAACCATGCGCAAGTATGAAGCAGCAGTGAGCACATCAAATACACCTAGTGCTTTCACCTGATCTTTAAGTTGTGTAAAGCCTTCATCTTCAATCCCCAAACCAAACTGAAGAACAAACTCATCTACTTTGCGAGTGTGGATGTTGCTTGGATCAAAACTTTGAATATGCTCTAAAAGCTCGTTATCTGAGCCAGAGAATAGGTTATCGAACAGGTAGTCATCGCCCGCTAAGATCTGGTACACAAAGTCCAGTAGCGCTCGTGCGGTTAGGAATTGATCTTTGATTAAGCGAGCTTTCAGAAGCAAAGAAATAATATTCTTCTGCACAGATTCTAGCCCTAGCAACGCATAGTTTGCCGTGAGCTTGCTGTGACCTAGTTTTTGTACTTCACTGTCATACAGTGCGTAAAACGGGTTATCTAGCGTTGGCTCAGTTAAGCGAGCTAGAAACTTAGCTGCAAAGTCAGAGGTACTAACTTCATGGCCCAGAGTAAATTTCGGGTATTGCTCGAAATCTAAGAAAATATGGTTCGTTGGAATATCGTCCGTTTTGTTTTCCAAGAACGCTTTTATCGAAGCTTTAATATCGTCGTGTTGTTCAGCACCTTCCTCAGCATAGTTGCCTAACATTCCGATATTAACGCCAACAACAAGTGGCTTATCATTTCCTTTGAACTGTGAGAATCGCTCATCCAACGCATTGATTGCAGTCTGATTTGGGTTAAAGCTGTGTGTCGCATCCAGATGGAATTCATGTGTCGCTTTATGCTTCTGGCTGTACTGAGTCAGAATCTCAGATTTACCATCACCACTACTGCCACACAAAAATATGATGTCACTTTTCTTAGAGGACAGCAGAGACTTTTTAAAGTCCACTTCTATATCTGTAGTGATGTACACATGGCTTTTATAATCAGCCAGAAGATCTTGATTTTGCTCTCTTTCTGTACTTACCGCGTATGGCGATGATTTAGAAAGTATGCTGAGGGCTTTTTCTAAGTTCAAAAGAATCTCTTCAAAATTTGATTAAACGGACTTTTTTTGTGGAGATAAATAGTATCAAACACGGAAAAGTAACGGTACTTATAACCATAAAAAAATGGAATGAGTGGATGAGTTAACATCGCCATATGCAAATTGTTTATCTTACTCGCTTTACAAACAAATATTGTGTTTAGTATTAGAAAAGTATGATTTAGCTTACATTGCGTTACGTAACACTCCGCAATTTTAACCGTTGAGTGTGTACTATACCCATGTGAAAAATGTACGTATATTCTGTACACATCAACATGTATCATTTTCAGGCATTAGATAATTGTTATGACAATAAAGTGGGATCAGTTACTGCGCTTCAAATTAATCGAAGTTGTTGCATTGTGGGAGGGTCGCGTTACGACTAATCACCTATGTAACTCTTTCAATATTAAGCGACAGCAAGCCTCTAGAGACATAAAAGCTTATCAAGAGCACTTTTCTACTCCACCACTTGTTCATGATCGTAGTATTAAAGGCTACCGACTTACTGATCATTTTGCGCCAAAGTTTACAAAAGGCACTCCGAATGAGTATTTGTCACTACTACACAAATACAACAGTGAGCATGTAGACGGCTTTAATTTAAAAGTTCTGGGTTTCGCAGACTCTATTGTCCTTTCAGTCCCAGACAGGCAGATAGCCCCTATAATCGTTCGTAGACTCCTTCAAGCAGCACGAGAAAGACGCAGAGTTGATATAGAGTATGTATCAATGGATAACCCTGAAGGGCGAGGCAGAAATATTGTCCCGCACACTATCGTATTTGATGGATTTCGCTGGCACGTGAGAGCATATTGCGAAGAAAGAAAGATGTTCTTAGACTTTGTATTGAGTCGATTTAGAGGTGAACCTGAGCTGCTCAACCAATCAGAGATTAACATCGAAGACGATGAAGATTGGACTACAGAAGAAATAATCGAAATCATCCCAAATCCACATCTTTCACCAGCACAACAGCAAATAGTGAAAGTCGACTACGGGATGCATGATGCGCCATTTACAATTGACTGTCGACGAGCATTGATTAAGTATTTGCTCAAACGTTTGGATGTCTGCGTAGATACTAAGAAGCTCTCTTCAGCTCCCAAAAAGTACCAATTAACCCTAGCGAATCCAAAGAATATAAAACGCTGGTTGCTATAGTGGTATAACAAGACATTCCCCATAGGTAAATACTCACTACCTTTACCTCGATAATTCAGAAATGGTTCAAAATTGACAGTTAACACATACTCGCACATAGATACCCCATTCAACCTGCGCCACACCTGTTGGTTTTGTGGTGAGCCTTCCAGTAACCTTGTTGAATTTCCCAAGACAGCGCAGGCTGTTGCCAAGATAGGCCATTCACCGATAGCACTGCCGGCTTGTAATGAGTGTGCGAGAATTAACTATTCAAAGAATCTGACCTCAATTTGGTCTGTTCGCGATCAGATAAAACACACTCTGATAGACAAGTACGCTAAGCACCTTGGCATCGGTGAGAACTGGACGGAGCAAGAGCTTATTGATTCTGATTTCTCGGGTTCGACGCTCGGTGGGTTTGGGCGCAGCGCGTGGAAAATGTATCAAATCGCCAAGCAACGCGTCGATTATAAAGGCTGGCCTTTATCGGTTGATGACATCCCACTTGAGGTATACGACGAAACCAGTGGCTTTGAGTTTGACGGAACTCGTTATGCCTCAATCAACTCATGTATCGACTATTTCACCAAGGCAGCAGGCGTAGACAAAGAGCTGTTGTCGCAGCTTGTCGACATCGTTTCATCAGACCGATTTAGCTACGCACTGCGAATCGCCAAGCTGAACAAGAATGTCTCTAATACCAAGCGCTCGGAGATCGTCGAAGAGGTGCTGCAACAGGAGTCTGAACAAGAAGAGATATTGCTTGAGCAAGCTAATTCAATGTTTAACCCAAACGTCGAAGAGGTGAATATTTCAGGCTCAATAGCGCCTGTATTTGCCATTCAGTGGGCGCTGGCTAACAAGGTTAAAGATTTAGCCCACCTTTGTGCTCTCGAAGATGAGTATTTTGACTATTTCGAACATCTCGGCGGCCCTGCAGCTTTCATGTCTTATAACGGCCTACAACTCTACTTAGAATCGCGTCAAAATCCGGAATGGGTAGAAAAATCGGATCCAAATAAACAGTATTGGTGATAATGAGCCATTACTGGTGAACACGTGTAAGCTCGATAACTGTGTCAAACACCCATTGTTAGTCCTTGTTTTATATAAAGATCTAAAAATTGCCCCCTATCACAGTTAATTGTTGCAATTCGGTTAAATAGAGTGAAAACTTCAAGCATCTAAAACTATTTAATCACTGCCATCTGCGGTGAGTAAGGAGTGAATTGTGCTTGCTGTTCTTCGTATTATTTTGGCTACGGTGTTTATTATTTTCACCACTCTATGTGCTTTTGTTTACTGCTTGTTTAGCCCCAAGAACCCCAAGCATGTGTACGTTTTCTGTCGTTGGTTCAACCAGCTCCAAAAGATCATTGGTGTAAAACTGGTGCAGCGCGGCCTAGACAATGCTCCTACACCAGAAAACAGCGTCTACATCTCTAACCACCAAAGCATATTAGACTTTGTAACCGACCCAGGAATGCTAAGACCACGCACTGTTTCATTGGGCAAGCGCGATTTGTTGTACGTGCCTTTCTTTGGTCTGCTGTATTGGATCACCGGTAACATCATGATTAACCGCGAAGACAAGTCCAAAGCACGCGATACCATCAAGCAAGTGGCGGAAGCGATTCATCAGAGAGATCTGTCTGTTTGGGTTTACCCTGAAGGAACCCGTAGTAAAGGGCGTGGATTACTGCCATTCAAAACAGGCGCTTTCCGAATGGCGATTGAAGCTGGTGTGCCTATCACCCCAATGTGTACCAGCACCACGCACAATAAGATCGACTTTAATCGTATCAATAATGGCATTGTGATCACCGAGATGCTCGAACCTATCGATGTATCCGGATACAAGCTTAGTGATGCAAGAGAACTGGCCAATCGCTGTCACGCACTCATGGCAGAGAAAATCGCAGAGCTTGATGCAGAAGTGGCTCGTTTAGAGGCGCAGCAAAAACCAGAGTTGGATTCAGATCGTTCTTCTACGAACTAACTCGCAACGAAACCACTGAGTCATCGCTCAGTTACTTAAAAAGACACTCAACGATCGCAACTCTCATTGTTCTTGTTTTACTTGCTGGCGCTTATCCGCAAAATAAAAACAGGCGTTATCGGCTTTATAGAGCAATGGGAGTAAACGATGGAAGTGATTCACCATGGTGGCAAACATACTGTCACAGGATCTTGTCACGAACTAAGAGATTCAGGCCAAGCGGTGCTCATCGATTGTGGCTTGTTTCAAGGTAAAGAGTCCCAAGGTGCGGATACACGCCCTCTTGATATTGAATTTGCAACATCCCACCTCAACGCTCTGCTGCTGACTCATACTCACATTGATCATATTGGCCGATTACCTTGGTTACTCGCCAGTGGATTTAACCAACCGATTTATTGCACGCAAGCCACCGCTGAACTTGCCCCTTTAATGATTGAGGATGGATTAAAACTGCAAGGGCTCAGCAATAAACAATCGAAGCTGATACTCAAAAAGATTCATTCGTTAATTGCTCCCAAGCCTTACGGGGAATGGTTTCCAATCACGTCTAAACAGCAAAACAACGGAAAGGTTCATCATAGGCCAAATACTCTGCATGCTCGCTTTCAACCTGCCGGGCACATCTTAGGTTCCGCCTATATCGAGATTAAGTTACCCAACCAAGAAGTAGTTGTGTTTTCTGGAGACTTAGGCCCGAGTAACACACCACTGCTACCGGATCCCAAGTCACCACAGCAAGCCGATTATCTGTTTATCGAATCCACTTATGGCACCAGTACACATGATGATATTGCTACGCGATCTGAGCGTCTCAAAGCAATTATTGATCGTTCACTACTCGATGGTGGCGTTATTCTAATCCCGGCTTTTAGTATCGGCAGAACTCAGGAATTGTTGTTTGATATCGAACACCTGATCTTTGAGCATCAACTCAGTAGCGATATTCCTATTATTCTCGATTCTCCGATGGCTCAAAAAGTGACGCGTTCATACCGACGTTTTAAAGAGTTGTGGGGACAAGAAGCAAAGCAGCGTCTTGAACTGAAACGCCACCCACTCGCTTTTGAGCAGTGCATTACCGTTGATGGACATAGAATGCACAAGAAAATCGTGAATCGCCTCAAGTCGACCGGTGAACCCGCGATTGTGGTCGCAGCTTCTGGGATGTGTCAGGGTGGCAGGATAATGAACTACTTATCTGCCTTGCTTCCCGATAAACGAACCGATGTGATTTTAGCGGGCTATCAAGCGCACGGGACGCTCGGACGAGAGCTGCAACAAGGTGAAATGCAGGTTTCTATTGATAACAAAGACGTTGAGGTTAATGCTCAAATTCATGGCATGTCAGGCTATTCTGCCCATGCAGATAAAGAAGATCTCTACCGATTTATAGAGGGCATCGCGACCCCACCGAAAGAGGTGCATTTGATTCACGGCGAGCCAAATACTCAGTCTGAGTTCGCTAAAGAACTACAGACACGAAGGTTCGTGGTTGTTTGAAACAGGCATAAAATTAGCCACTTTCACTAGGTAGATATTAAAGCCTCAATTATCAAACCTTCAAAAACCATAGTCTCTTAGACCTGCTAGCTCACCCGATGCAGGTGATATATTCCAACCTACTTACCCCACCATCCATATGTCAGCCGTTTATGCTAAGCGGCTGTAACCGCTGTTTTGCGCAATTTCGTTTCTTATGCGCACCTCAAGATCCCCTTTCTGTATTAATCACTATTTATTCACTTTGCAAAACACCATAAAACACAACCAGTTGCATAGGCAATTAAATGGAACGATTATCGAATTAGCACTAAGCATTAACAAACACCCTCTATAACTTGCTTTATGTCACAGTAATCCTAATGCGCAGTTAAATAATTTAACACTCGGGTTACAAGTGAAGTATTGTGTTGTTCGAAAAACAATCATAAGCAAAACTAACAGGGAAAATACTCATGCAGTCATTCGTTGATTTTTTGAATGGAATAATCTGGAGCCCAGTACTTATCTACCTATGTTTAGGTGCAGGTTTGTTCTACTCCATCATGACTCGATTTGTTCAAATCCGTCACTTCTTTGAAATGTGGCGCTTGCTACTATCGGGTAAAAGCTCATCAAAAGGCATCTCGTCTTTCCAAGCTCTAGCCGTTTCGCTATCTGGCCGTGTAGGTACAGGTAACATTGCTGGTGTTGCTGCCGCTATCGGTTTCGGTGGCCCAGGTGCAGTATTCTGGATGTGGGTTGTAGCCTTCTTTGGCGCCGCGACTGCTTACGCAGAATCTACGCTAGCGCAAATCTACAAAGAAGAAGACGAAGGCCAGTTCCGTGGTGGTCCGGCTTACTACATTGAAAAAGCAATGGGTCAGAAGTGGTACGCATGGATCTTCGCTATCGCGACTATTTTTGCATGTGGTATTTTGCTTCCAGGTGTTCAGTCAAACAGTATCGGTAATGCTGTAGAAGCTGCATTTGGCTCAGGTGACATGATTGAAACAGCTGTCGGTACATTCAGTTTCGCTAAAATTTTCACCGGTACTGTTGTTGCTATCATCCTTGCTTTCATCATCTTTGGTGGTGTTAAACGTATTGCGAACTTCACACAGATCGTTGTTCCTTTCATGGCATTGGCTTACATCATCATCGCGTTCGTTATCATCCTGCTAAACATCAGCCAAGTGCCAACTGTTTTCGCAATGATTGTTGGTGATGCATTCACACCTATGGCAGGCTTCGGTGCTGCAATTGGTTGGGGGGTTAAGCGTGGTGTTTACTCAAACGAAGCGGGTCAAGGTACTGGTCCTCACGCGGCAGCGGCTGCAAGTGTTGATCACCCAGCTCAGCAAGGTTTGGTACAAGCGTTCTCTATCTACATCGATACTCTTCTAGTATGTTCTGCTACAGCGTTCATGATCATCATCACTGGTGCTTACAACGTTCACGGCGGCGCTGAGGGTGTATTCCTTGTTCAGAACCTAGCAGCAAACATCGGTGCGAATGGTCCTGTATTTACACAGCTTGCTATTGAAAGTGCACTACCAGGCATTGGTAAGCCATTCATCGCATTTGCTCTGTTCTTCTTCGCATTTACAACGATTCTTGCTTACTACTACATCGCAGAAACGAATATTGCGTACCTACGTCGTACCATCAAGATCCCTGGCATGATGTTCGTACTTAAGCTTGTTCTTATCACTGCAGTTTTCTATGGCACAGTTAAAACAGCGAACCTTGCATGGGCAATGGGTGATGTTGGTGTTGGCTTGATGGCATGGTTAAACATCGTTGGTATTCTGATCATCTTCTTCATGTCTAAGCCTGCGCTTAAAGCTCTAGCAGACTACGAAGAACAGCAGAAACAAGGTGTGACTGAGTATACGTTCAACCCTGTAAAACTAGGCATTAAAGGTGCTACTTACTGGGAAGAGAAGTACAAGCGTAAAACAGGCAAGTCTCCTGAAGCAGAAGCTGCAGACACTAAACCTGTAGAGCAGCCTTCAGCTTAAGCTTAAGCTTTCCTTAGCAAATAGATTGCTTTAACAAATAGCGCTATTAACAACTCATAAAAAAGGGGTTAGCCATTTCGGCTAACCCCTTTTGTTTTATTCATAACCAATAAATGGCTTATAACAAACTAACTGTTCCCGAGTTAGAGTATTAAGCAGCGATTTCTTGTGTTGCCATTTGAGGTGCTTTCTTCTCACCGATAGGCAGTACTGTACGGCCGTATTCGTTGTTGATTACTTGTGCCATTGCAAAGTAAATAGCTGAAGCACCACAGAAGATACCTTCAAAACCAGCGATAGTGCCGATTAGTTCGCTGCCAGTGAAATCACGAGCTGCAAGTAGGAAGAACAAGATAGTTAGTGAACCGAATACTACTTGCTTCGCCACTGGGTAGCATAGAGAGCCGATGAACATGAAGCCTGTGAAAATGCCCCATAGTAGTAGGTACCAACCCATGAATGCTGCAGGGCTTGCAGGTAGGCCCATGTAAGGCATCACGATTAAACCAACCAAAGACAACCAGAATAGGCCGTAAGAAGTAAACGCAGTTGTACCGAACGTGTCACCACGTTTGAAACACATTGTGCCCACGATAACTTGGCTCAAACCACCGTAAAAAATACCCATAGCAAGAATCATTGAATCGATTGGAAAGAAACCTGCGTTGTGGATATTAAGAAGAATAGTGGTCATACCGAAACCCATTAAGCCTAGTGGCGCTGGGTTAGCTAGTTTGGTCGACATTGCGAATTTACCTTATTGAAGTGGTTGATTAAAAAAAAACGATAAAAGTTATCAGAAAATTTTAATATATAAACCGTACAACTAGGTAATCCAGTTATCGAAAACTAAGATTGTGTAAATGATCTTATGGAAAATCAGTTTCATAACAACACCAATCAATTCACAGAAACTATAAGTAAACAAATTCCCTATCGCGTATCGACTCATTAGATCGTCATTCCAGAATCGAGGAACGAGATATCTGGAATCTCGCCCTTAGACATATGCGCCGACGATAAACGCTAAAGATTCCCTATCACGTTCGTTCCTCACTGTAGGGAATGACGGTGGTTTGCTTAAATGCGAGTAAACGAGATGCGGGATGCGAAGAGTGTGTTGAGATTGAAGTAAGTGATATGCATATAAAAAAGATGCGGGTAACAAGATTCAGGATGCGAAAAGAGTCTTTGGATTTGAGTAAGCGCCCCACTTAATAACAAACGTAGGCAACAGAGGGCGAGCTCTTCGCTACTCGTTTACTCGTATCCATATCAACTCATTGAATCGTCATTCCAGAATCGAGGGACGAGATATCTGGAATCTCTTCTTAGACATAAATACCGACGATAAACGCTAGAGATTCCCTATCGCGTTCGTCCCTCACTGTAGGGAATGACGAGGTTTGCTTAGATGCCAGCAAACGGGATACGAAGAGCGTGTTTAGATTGAAGTCAGTGAAATACAAGGTATGAAATGAAGAATAATAGAGACCGAGCTTTTCGTTACTCGCTTACTCTCATCCATATCAACTCATTGAATCGTCATTCCAGAATCGAGGAACGAGATATCTGGAATCTCCTAAAGCATAAACACCGACGACAAACGCCAGAGATTCCCTATCACGTTCGTTCCTCACTGTAGGGAATGACGGTGGTTTTCGTAGATGCGGGTAACGAGAGACGAGATACGAACAGCGGGCTCAGATTGAGTAAGCGAGAAACTAAATAGCAAACACGAACAATAATAAGTCGGTTTTTTCGTTACTCGATTACTCGCATCCCGTATCTGTTCCCCATTCGTAATCTCAAATTACGCTTGTTGTGTTTTAGATTCAGACACTTGAGATTGAACGTCTGAAAAAGCATTTTTACTCGCGTCGCGCTTGGCTAACAGAGTTACAAGAATAATCTGAGCAACAAGAGCGCCTAACACAACCAATGCACTTCCTGTAAAGCCTGCCACTACAAAACTAACCAAAGCGATAGAACCGTTCATCAACGCATAAGGTAGCTGCGTCTTAAAGTGTTCAAACTGGTCACACCCTGCCCCTGTTGAAGAAAGAATCGTGGTTTCAGAGATCGGTGAGCAGTGATCACCAAACAAGCCACCCGATAACACGGCACCAATTGCGACGAGAAGCGGAGCATCTATCGCAATCGCGGTTGGAATAACCAATGGCATCATTATCGCGAAAGTTCCCCACGATGATCCCGTTGCGAATGAAATAATGGCAGACAGCAAGAACGCGACCGCAGGCACTAACCAGTATGGAAAACCACTCTGTGCTTGCTCAGCAATATAAGCCGCTGCACCCAATTCTTTACCGACTGTGCTTAATGCCCAAGCCAATACTAAGATGATCGCTACGGGCATCATGTTTCCCATGCCTTTTAAGTACACAGAAACACCGTCTGAAAGCTTTCTTACGCCGTAGTAAGCCATTAATGAAATTAAGGTAATCGCGGCAAAGAAATAAGCCGATGATAATGCCGCTCTGAATGATGAACCGGCGACCTTTTGGAACGGGAAGCCTTGTGGAACCAACATGGCACACAACACCACCAGCATCACTAACAATGGTGCCCAGACAAAAGATGCCTTTGCATTTTTATGCGAGAACGGATTTAGTGATTCGTTATTCACGCCAGAGTTAATTCCCGCCAGGCAATCACGCTCAGCTTTTGCCATTGGCCCAAAATCTAAACCTTTAACGGACACGAGCGGAACGATGAAAATCGCGAGGAATGCGTAGAACTGAAAAGGAATCGCACCAATGAACGCATCCCAGTCAGACATGTTAACGCTCAACGCAGTAAATTCTTTCTGGATCAGGCTCATGATGTAAACGCCCCACCCAATGAAAGGAATAAGGATCGCAACTGGCGACGAGGTTGAGTCGATGATGAATGCTAGCTTCTGTCTTGAAAGTTTCAGTTTATCGAAAAGAGGACGAAAAACAGGGCCAACAATTAAAGGGGTACCTAAGTCTGAGAAAAATATAACGATTCCACCAAACCATGCTGAGATTTGAGCTTGGCATTTGTTGCTTACCCACTGAGTAACACGTTTTGCAAACGCAACACCACCACCCGACTTCTCCATCAAGGCAACAAAGCCTCCGATGAACACCAACAGCATAATCACGCCAGCGTTGTAGCTGTCGGTCAGTTGAGGGACTAAGTAGCCTTTCACCATGGTACCAAAAGTATCAAGCGGGTTAAGTTCGCTAAACATGCCAGTCAGCATTGCCACACCACTCAGCACACCAGCAAAAAGGCCTATCACCACATTCCTTGTCGCCAACGACAACACCAAAGTAATCACAATGGGGATGAGTGACGTGATATCTGTCTGTTCCATAGGTACACCTTAACCCTAAAATAAAAGAATAAATATAAATTAAATTTGAATATAAATTCACATCAAGCATTTGTACAGAACTTTATCCTCCAACTGGATAATTAGTCTTTAATTGCGCTTCAACATAGCCAAATAGACCAATAGCCCGCCTTAGATAGCCAAGTTCGAAACGAAAAAAAGCCGAAAGTAGTGAACTGACCCCCAATAGTTGGACACCAATTATTGGGGGGCTTTTTATGTCCAAATATAGCCGAGAGCTAAAATGTATCATTGCTAAGCAATACTTAGATGGCACGTCATCTCTCTACTTAGCAAAACAATATTCAATTTCTTCAAGGCAGATACGGTATTGGGCTCAAGTCTTTGCCATCCATGGTACTGATTCATTTTTACCAACTAATCATGCCGCGACTGCTCAAACAAAACGAAAAGCATTGAATTTAATGTGGACGAATGAATGGTCTCTCACGCACACTAGCGCTGTATTAAACCTCTCATCCCCTGGAATACTCTCTGTCTGGCTTAAACGATTTAATGAGCTCGGTATCAAGGGGCTCGAAATGCGCCAGAAAGGAAGACCCTCAATGAAACAGCAACCTCAACGTACCACTAAGCCTGATAATGAAATGACACTTGAGGAGCTAAAAGAGGAGTTGGTCTACTTACGAACCGAGAATGCCGTTCTAAAAAAGTTGGAAGAGTTGGAGCAGAAAAAAAACCGTCGAACAAAGAAAAAGCGGTCATAGCTCTAACTCTTAAAGGCAAGTACCCATTAAAGCACTTACTGCACACTCTACAGTTGGCAAAAAGTGTCTTTTATTATCAGGCTCAAACGAGCAAGCGCCAAAATAGCTACGAACGTGAGCTGCGGTTGATAAAGTCAATTTATCATGAACATAAGGGGCGATACGGCTACCGCCGTATTCACTTGGAACTAAAGAATCAGGGGTTCGTGCTTAATCACAAAACGGTTCAAAGGCTTATGGCTCAGCTCAACCTTAAATCGACGGTCAGGATTAAAAAGTATCGTTCATACCGAGGAGAGTCAGGAAAAGCTGCTCCCAACGTTCTTGAAAGAGATTTTAGTGCGACTCAACCCGATGAAAAGTGGGTAACTGATGTCACGGAGTTCAAAGTCAAAGAGCAGAAAGTATACTTATCTCCCGTTGTCGACTTGTTTACTCAGGAGGTGGTTGCTTATAGAGTGGCCAAAAATGCCTGCTTGCCGCTTGTCACAGATATGCTGACGGAAGCTATATCAACGCTTAAACCCAACTCAAAGCCAATTATACATAGCGATCAAGGTTGGCAATATCGCCATCGACAGTATCAGAAAAAGGTAGCGGAGAGTGGGTTAACGCAAAGCATGTCGAGAAAAGGTAACTGCTTGGATAATGCTGTTGCTGAAAACTTTTTTGCTTTACTCAAAACCGAGATGTATCACAACCAAAGCTTTGAAGATGCAGATGCTCTGATAGAGCAGATTAAAGAATACATCGAGTACTACAATACCAAACGTATAAAAGTGAAACTAAAAGGCCTGACTCCGATAGAATATCGAACTCAGGCCTTGAAAGCCGCTTAACAGAAATGTCCAACTTTACGGGGTCACTTCATAGACACTTTCGGCTTTTGACTATTTATATCATTATGGTCGTACGACTGAACTCGTAACTTAGGTCACTTCCCCAGTATTCAGACGATCAATTACAACTGATTTCATCCCAGAACCAATTTGACTGAACAGGGCTTTCCCATACACCCGGGCCGTTTTTAGCCACGAAACACTTGCCGTTATGCGTCACTTTATCACCGTTACTCACTTGGCTAACGCCCGCTTGCCATGTGATAAACACCGATGGGTCAACGACGACAGGCGGCTCAGTAACAGGTGGTTCAACTGGTGTTGGGTCTACCGGAGCAGGATCAACAGGTATAGGATCGACTGGCGCAGGATCGGTGACGACTGGCGGTGTAGGCTCTCCAGCAATCAATTTCCAAGGGCCGCCATTGGCAGGGTCATCCCCTTGTGTCCACCATTTCGCTTCATAGGTTGCGCCATTATGAGTCACTTGGTCGCCCGCATTGTAAACCTTGGTCGCACTCCAACCATTACCACCCGGATCAGTGCCAGGGTCTACCGGATCCAGCTTATCGACTACTTTCACTTCAGGCCAACTCGCATGAGAACCATAAAAGTTGGTCACACACTTCTCGTAATCTCCAGCCACCAGCGCAGAATAAGCCGTTTGGAAACCAACAAGCTCACACTCAAATGAATAACCTTCTGGGCGGTCTGCGTAGTATTTCCAATTACCATCCCAGTTGGTGTACAACACATCGGTTGCGCCGTTGAGATTCAAACTTCCATAAGGCGTTTGTTGCCAACAAGTATTAGCTTCATCCGCTTCGACAGGAATCTCGTAGTACGCCGCTAGCCCTTCCCAGTAACGAATACGGTTAACGGGTTGGCCTTTGTCTTTGTTCTGCTCACCACATTCAATACCACCATTAATCACGTTGATCGTGGTACCAAAGCCATAACCAATACCCGCATCCAACTCACGTTGAGACGGCGTCCAAGTACGGTCGATGACATGCAGCATGGCTGGTTTAGGTGCTTGAGGGGTAAGGAAGAACCAGATAGCAGAAGCCAAGTTCAACCAAGAGTCCGCCACTAAACCCGGATTGTTGAGAAGCACTGTCGCATCACCATCAAACATCACTTCAGAGAACGCGCCGTAATTAAAATGGTAAGAAAGCTGTTTAGCACCACGTCCAAAGTAACCCTGCCCCGCAGCACATGGCCAGCGGGCATTCTGCCAATCGTTCTGACCACAACCTGTGGTGTAACCTTCTTGGCCTTCAGACCAACCCATTTCACGAACATGCACCAGCGCTTGCTGCCACTCTTCTAGAGCTAGTGGATTATCAGAGGTGTTGTCTATCGCGATGTGACCCCCCGTCTCTTGTGAGAAATGGGCAAAGGCTGTGATGATGGATTTTTTACAGATGGCGTCGGAGTCACGGCCATCGGTGTACTCTCCACAGAACGCTGGGAATTTACCAATCGCACGTAAGAAGCGAGTGTAGGTGTATTCTGGCGCTGCCATCTGAGTGAGAAAGTCCCATTCCGATTGAGGGAACACGCGCTCTACACGCTTTACGTTTTCAGGGTTAGAGGGGGAACCGGGTTCAATCGCTTCAACGATGGTATTCGGGCGAGTTTGAAGTGCCTGTGACCAGATCGCATACATAGGATCGGATGTTTTCGCTTGTTCAGCAGCTTGTAGAGCCGACTTTTCAACAAGGTAACCATTCGGGTTTTGCGGATCAGGTTGAATGTTCAAAGACGCATGACTTTGCGCTGCTAATGTGCAGCCCAGTACTGTCGCCAAATATTTGATTTTTAACATGATGGATTCTCTTATCTGTCCTTAATAAGTCCATCAAAGAGTATGCTTCACATGTGAAATGGCCTAGCTGTAGCTGTATGAATTTATAAAAAGTGCGAGTGATATTTTTGATATATAGCTCAACACAACAAAGCGTCTCATGGTTTCTTGAGTTGATATCTAGTTTCCAACTCATTTGGTTTCTAGGTATTGTTCATTTGATTTCGAGGTATTGCTCATAAGCTTTTAATGCAATGAATCAATCTAACCAATCGACAAAGAAAAAAGCCCCGAACTGAGTTCGAGGCTTAAGATCTTAATCAAAGCTGGTTAAATCCCTAAGAGATTATTCCCACTCGATAGTTGCTGGTGGCTTACCAGAAATATCGTAAACAACACGTGAAATGCCGTTAACTTCGTTGATAATACGGTTAGAAACCTTACCTAGGAAGTCGTATGGTAGGTGTGCCCAGTGAGCAGTCATGAAGTCGATAGTTTCTACAGCACGTAGAGATACAACCCAATCGTACTTACGGCCATCGCCCATTACGCCAACTGAACGTACTGGTAGGAATACCGTGAATGCTTGAGATACTTTGTGGTAAAGGTCAGCAGCGTGAAGCTCTTCAATGAAGATAGCATCTGCGCGACGCAGTAGATCACAGTACTCTTTCTTCACTTCGCCAAGTACACGAACACCTAGACCTGGCCCCGGGAATGGGTGGCGGTAAAGCATGTTGTATGGAAGACCAAGCTCTAGACCGATCTTACGTACTTCATCTTTAAACAGCTCACGTAGAGGCTCAACAAGGCCCATTTCCATATCATCAGGAAGACCACCAACGTTGTGGTGAGATTTGATTACGTGTGCTTTACCTGTCTTAGATGCTGCAGACTCGATTACGTCTGGGTAGATAGTACCCTGAGCAAGCCATTTAGCATTCTTCAGTTTCTTAGACTCTTCATCGAAGATATCTACGAATACGTGACCGATAATCTTACGCTTAGCTTCTGGTTCAGCTTCGCCTTCAAGAGCATCAAGGAAACGTTGCTCAGCATCTACTTTGATGATGTTTAGGCCAAACTTGTTGCCGAACATCTCCATAACCTGCTCACCTTCGTTTAAACGAAGAAGGCCGTTATCTACAAATACACATGTTAGTTTGTCGCCGATAGCGCGGTGAGCAAGCATCGCAACTACAGATGAATCAACACCACCAGAAAGACCAAGGATAACTTCGTCGTCACCTACTTGTTCTTTAATACGTGCAACTGCATCTTCAATGATTGAAGCTGAAGTCCACAGACCTTCACAACCACATGCGTTAAGAACGAAGTTCTCAAGCATTTTTAGGCCGTTCTTAGTGTGTGTTACTTCTGGGTGGAATTGTACGCCGTAGTACTTCTTCTCTTCGTTTGCCATTGCAGCGTATGGGCAAGTGTCTGTTTCAGCGATCTTTGTGAAATCAGCTGGGATCTCAACCACTTTGTCACCGTGGCTCATCCAAACATCTTGAGTAGACTCAAGGTCAGCGAAAAGTGCAGACTCGCCAGTCACTTGTACAGCTGCGTAGCCGAACTCACGCTCAGTAGACGTTGCTACTTTACCGCCAAGTTGCTCAGCCATAGTTTGCATGCCGTAGCAGATACCGAAGACAGGAACACCTGAATCAAATACGTACTGAGGTGCACGTGGAGAGTTCTCCTCCGTTACACTTTCAGGGCCACCAGATAGGATGATACCGTCTGGATTGAATTCACGAATATCCGCTTCTTCTACGTCCCAGCTCCAAAGTTCACAGTAAACACCGATCTCACGAATACGACGAGCTACTAGCTGTGTGTATTGAGAACCGAAGTCCAGAATTAGAATACGTTGGTCATGAATATTTTTAGTCATTGTAAGCAGTCTTATTGGCTATGTGATAAAACGGAGGCGAGTTTACTCACCTCTGATTAACTCTTCAAGAAATAAAGCAAACGTTTTCGTTAGATATCTTTAACCACGTGTTTTGAGAAAATCACTCTCTAAACAAAACAGGCGGTAGATATAATACCAATCACAGTAAGTAAGTGTTCAACAATAGCGTAGGAAAAAAGCTTGAGAACGAGGCCGGATTTTCTGATAAGTAGTTATTCTACAATCAAAAATTCTAACGAAGTTATCGAGGTTTTTAACAAGCTAGGATGACCAGTTATTTACTACGATTGGTATATTAATGTGCCGACTAAATCAGCACATTATTCAAACGTTTGGACGTATTATTAACCTAAACGGTAGTTAGGTGCTTCTTTCGTGATTTGAACATCGTGTACGTGAGATTCTTTCATGCCCGCACCAGAGATACGAACAAACTCAGCTTTAGTACGCATTTCTTCAACAGTTGCAGAACCCGTTAGGCCCATGCTTGAGCGTAGACCGCCCATCTGTTGGTGAACGATCTCTTTTAGACGACCTTTGTATGCGATACGACCTTCAATACCTTCTGGAACAAGCTTGTCTGCAGCGTTGTCAGATTGGAAGTAACGGTCAGAAGAACCTTGAGACATAGCGCCAAGAGAACCCATACCACGGTAAGACTTGTAAGAACGACCGTTGTAAAGAATAACCTCACCCGGAGCTTCTTCAGTACCCGCGAACATTGAACCAACCATCACACAAGATGCGCCAGCAACGATAGCTTTACAGATATCGCCAGAGAAGCGGATACCGCCATCTGCGATTACTGGAATACCGTATTCGTTAGCTACTTCAGCTGCGTCTGCGATTGCTGTTACTTGAGGAACACCAACACCAGTAACGATACGAGTCGTACAGATTGAACCCGGGCCGATACCAACTTTAACCGCACTAACACCCGCTTCGATAAGAGCACGAGCGCCAGCGCCAGTTGCTACGTTACCACCGATGATTTGTAGATCAGGGTATGCAGCGCGAGTTTCGCGGATACGGTTAAGTACGCCTTCAGAGTGACCGTGTGAAGAGTCGATAAGTAGAACGTCTACGCCAGCTTCAACTAGAGCAGCAACGCGCTCTTCGTTACCAGCACCAGCACCAACAGCTGCACCTACACGTAGGCTGCCGCGCTCATCTTTACAAGCGTTTGGTTTACGTTCTGCTTTGTGGAAATCTTTTGCAGTGATCATTCCAGTAAGTTGGAAGTCATCATTTACAACAAGAACTTTTTCAACACGCGCTTCGTGCATTTTCTCTTGAACTTCTTCACGAGTTGCACCTTCTTTAACAGAAGCAAGGCGAGCTTTAGGCGTCATTACTACATCAACTTTCTTAGAAAGGTCAGTAACAAAGCGAACGTCACGGCCAGTAATAATACCAACAAGTTCGTTTGTTTCAGTAACAACTGGGAAACCGGCAAAGCCGTGTTTTTGGGTAAGGGCTACAACATCAGCGATTGTCGCATCAGGGCTTACAGTTACTGGGTGAGAAACCACACCAGCTTCGTAAATTTTAACCTGGCGAACCATTTCAGCTTGCTGTTCAATAGACATGTTCTTGTGAATGAAGCCTATTCCGCCTTCTTGTGCCAGTGCAATCGCTAGGCGAGCTTCTGTCACAGTATCCATAGATGCAGATATCATTGGGATGTTTAGGGAAATATTCTTCGTCAGCTGAGTGCGAAGATCAGCTGTATTAGGGAGAACGGTGGAGTGTGCTGGCACTAGCAGTACGTCGTCGAATGTCAGCGCTTCTTTGGCAATTCTTAGCATTTGCAATATCTCACAATAATAGGAGTAAAAAGAAACAATCCAATCTCATCGTTTCGCCTAATGAGGGCAGCCAATTAAGGAAAATCAAACTGCATTTGGATTAGATATTGCGGACGGATTATACGGCCAACGAAATCGCTTGGCTACACATTTTTGTATTTTTAATTTGCATTTACCCCCTTGCTATGTATTATATTGCCGCTATCTTCCATACTCACGCCCTGTGAGATTCCAAGAAAGACCTTCCTTCAAGGAAAGATAGTGCTTCTATGACTAATCCAAACATCTTTACTGTTTCTCGCCTCAACTCAGAGGTTCGTCTCCTATTAGAAAACGAAATGGGAATAGTCTGGCTCGTTGGTGAAATCTCAAACTTCTCTGCACCTGTATCTGGTCACTGGTACCTCACGCTTAAAGACTCTCGCGCTCAAGTTAAGTGCGCCATGTTTCGTGGCAATAACCGCCGTGTCACCTTTAAGCCGCAGAATGGTAATCAAGTTCTCGTTAAAGCTCGCCTGTCTCTTTATGAGCCACGCGGTGACTATCAATTAATCATCGAAAGCATGCAGCCAGAGGGCGATGGTAAGCTTCAGCAAGAGTTTGAAAAGCTGAAAATGAACCTTGCCGCAGAAGGCCTATTTGCTCAATCGAGTAAGCAACCACTTCCTGAACACCCAAAGCGCGTTGGCGTTATCACCTCGAAAACCGGCGCTGCTCTGTTTGATATTCTTGACGTACTGAAAAGACGCGATCCTTCATTGCCTGTTGTGGTTTACCCGACCATGGTTCAAGGCGAAGAGGCGGCAATTCAGATTGCTCAAGCGATTGGACGAGCTAACGAACGCAATGAGTGTGATGTGTTGATCGTGGGTCGTGGCGGCGGTTCATTAGAAGACTTATGGTGCTTCAATAACGAGATCGTTGCTCGCACAATTGCAGCAAGCCAGATCCCGATTATCAGCGCAGTTGGCCACGAAGTTGACGTCACTATCGCCGATTTCGTCGCAGATATGCGTGCTCCAACGCCATCAGCAGCTGCAGAATTGGTTAGCCGTGACAACAGTCATAAAGAGCAAGCTTTTGCCTCTAAACGCGCTCGCTTAGTCAGTGCGATTCGTCATGTGTTAATCAAACAAGCACAATCCACTCAAACGTTGAAATACCGCTTAGAGAAACAACACCCGAGCTACCAACTGCAAATGCAGAGTCAGCAGCTTGATGACCTAGACATGCGTTTGCGTCGCGGTATGACTCAATACCTAAAGCAGCATGCACAGCGTGTTGAGCGCAAACAGCACCAGCTTCAGCTGAACTCGCCAGTGAAACGCCTTGGCGAACAGAAACTGCATTTACAACGCTCTGAGCAAAAGCTATTAGATGCGATGGATAAAACACTGCTAACCACTCGCCATCAGCTAGCCATGGCTGCAGAGAAGTTAGAAACCGTTAGTCCACTGGCTACCCTAAAGCGTGGCTACAGCATTACTCATTCCGCATCGAGCAAGACTGTGTCATCAATCAACGATGTTGAGGTGGGCGAAGTAATTACCACCCAAGTAGAAGATGGTGTGATTGAATCGCAAGTGACAACAAGAGTAGCGAAGAGCGAGCTTTAGATTCAACTAGGACGTTAAAAATCATTTAAAACCAGAAAGCCCTATCGATAATCGACAGGGCTTTGTTGTATCTACTGGTTTTGAAATTCAAACTCTACTCAGTAGCAGAAGGCTCCTTCATGGTCAGCATCCCTTCCGTCACAATAAAGTTGATGATGAAATCTAAACCTTGGCTCTCTTTTAGGTTGGTGAACACGTATGGCTTAGTTGGTCGCATGCGTTGAGTGTCTTGCTCCATCACTTCAAGCGACGCACCTACATACGGTGCTAAATCGATCTTATTGATAACCAACAGATCAGAACGCGTAATACCCGGCCCGCCTTTACGTGGGATCTTCTCCCCTTCCGCTACATCAATCACGTAGATAGTCAGGTCGGCTAATTCAGGGCTAAACGTCGCACTGAGGTTGTCGCCACCGCTTTCGACGAATACCACATCGAGGTTTTTGTGCAGCTTAGCCAGCTCTTCTACCGCAGCTAAGTTCATCGACGCATCTTCACGGATCGCCGTGTGCGGACAGCCACCCGTTTCAACACCAATGATACGATCCGGTTCTAGCGCTTCTGCTCGCGTGAGTATCTTTGCATCTTCTTGCGTGTAGATGTCGTTGGTTACCACGGCAATGTTGAGCTTGTCGCGAATCGCCTTACATAGCACCTCTAACAAGGCTGTTTTACCAGACCCTACCGGGCCACCAATACCAATTCGAAGGGGTTGCTTATAACTTTCCATTGTCTACTTCCTTATATTCTTTTCTTGCTACCTCGTTCGCGCTGACCGCTACGAACGAAATAGTCTCGTGTATTGTGTTTCGTGCAGTGAACTTGCTAATGCCATTGATGGCGAAAAACTGCCTACCATCCAATCTTCTATCGCTCGGGCCTTTTCGATTACGTCAGGAAAGGTGTTGGTGATATTAATCAATGCCAACTGCCCGTCGGTTTGCCCTAAAGGCACCAGTTTCACGCCTGCGGTAACGATATTTTCAAGCCAGCTCCATAAGTAACCTTGCTTGAGGCTTTCTAAATCAATGCCCCAATGCTGAGCCGCCATACACATACCCAGCAATTGGTTTGGGTGACTATCAACAGAGTCCACCAGTGAAATATCGATATCTAAGCGCTTCAACAAAGTATTCAATGCCTGCCCACGTTGCTTCTCTTCCGCCCGCAATTCACTGGTTTCACGGCTTGAGTACAGGTAGTTACACCAGTGCTCAATCTCATCGAGTTCACCCTTTTCTAGAGCGTGGTAAAGACGCTCTAAGATGGGCAATTCCAAAGTCGCGACACTGGAACTGACGATGGTATTGAGCCACTGTTCCATACTGTTGCGATCGGTCACCCAACCCGCTTCAACCGCTAACTCTAAGCCTTGCGAGTATGTAAACCCACCAATTGGCAATGACGGACTGATCAATTGAAACAGACGATAGATGGCGACATTTTCTGTTGTGGTCATAACCGTGCCCTCAATTTTCTAGAATTGAAAAATTTCGAGAGCTTACGCGCCTAACAGTAATAGTGCGCTTGCTGAAGCCACACCAACCGACATCCATTTTGAGTAAACCGCGCGGCCAACATAAGCACCGATAACCATCAGAGCCAAAGCTGTGATGCTCATACCCGCTGCAAACTGAGTTAGGTTACTTGCCGCTTCAACGCCATGCGCATAACCATGGAAAAACAACATGCCAACTGAAGCCGCTAATACACTGTTCACACGCTTAGTCGATGGTGAGAACACGTGCCATAAGCATAAGCTGACAACGAATAGAGAAGCGATGATTGCAGGTTCAACAATCACAGAGAAACCTAAGGCTTGGCCTGCGATAAGCCCTACCACCAAAGACGCCAACCCACCGCCAATCAGAGCGGCTTTTGTCTTGGTGGAAAATGAAAGTGCGCCAATTAACAAACCGAAAGCGATCAACATGATCAGGTGATCCATTCCTGTAACCGGGTGAGTTAAGCCAGACATAAATGAGTGGGACTCATGAACTGAGTGCGCTCCATGTCCTGAGTGAGCGAAAGCCATCGTTGATGTTGTTAGAGAAGCTATTGTGAAAGTGCATAAGCCTGCTGCTGTTTTAAAGTTCATCGCGTCTTCCTTGCTTTATACCAATCGTAGTAAATAATTGCTCACCCTAGCTTGCTAAAATGCTCGATAACTGCGTTATAATTTTTGATTGTAGAATAACTACTTATCGAAAAATTATGCCTTGTTCTCAAGCCTTTTTTCTGCGCTATTGTTGATCACTTACTTACTGTGATTGGTATTATTGTTATTAATATCGTTGTTATATAAATCGTTTAGTGAGTCATCAATGACTCGATTAATGATGGTGATGATGTCCACCTGAGCGACCGCCATAAGCGCCGCCTTCTGGTTCAAACGGTTGTTTCTCGGTGGTCACTTTCGCGCCTAAACCTTCAACCATTTCATCTAAAACATGGTCGTGTTGATAACGAACCCAACCCGCTTCCACTTGCAGCGGTACATGACGGTTACCAAGGTGATACGCCACTCGCGTTAGCAAGTGTGGGTCTTCACAATAAACGGTTGAAACGGTTTCTGGTGCCGCTTTCACTTCTACGACTAAACCACATTCACTTGAGAGTTGTTCGCCACCACGCAAGATATGACCTCGCGGTAGAAACAGCCCTGCATTGCGCCCGTCATCTAGCATCACCTTAAGACGGCTTTTAATGCGGCTATCGATCGGCAGGCTTAAGTAGCCGTCCGGTGCATTTTGTATTTGAGTATTCAGTTGAGTCAGTTCAATCATGCTATTACCTCAATCTCCTTGTGAGATTTATAACGTTCAAAATAGGGTCACTAAAATAAGATTCTTTAGTCAAAGGCTTAGAATAGAAAGTACCGCTGAGCCATTGGCAGCTCTTCAGCAGGCTCACACGTGAGTAATTCACCATCGGCGCGTACTTGGTAAGTCTGAGAATCCACCTCAATCTTCGGCATCCAATCATTAAGCTTCATGTCGGCTTTGCTGATGTTTCGGCAGTTACTCACAACACCAATCAAGCTCTGCAGACCCAACTGTTTGTCGATGTTCTGCGCCTTGGCTTCTTTAGAGACAAACAGCATTGATGTGTTCTGACACGCCTTGCCGTAGCTACCAAACATAGAGCGGTAATGGACTGGCTGAGGTGTTGGGATTGAAGCGTTCGGATCGCCCATCGGTGCCATGGCGATCATGCCGCCTTTCAAAATCACGCTTGGTTTCACGCCAAAGAAGGCTGGCTTCCATAGAACTAGGTCAGCTAATTTCCCGGTTTCAATAGAACCGATTTCATGAGACATACCATGAGTGATCGCTGGGTTGATGGTGTACTTAGCGACATAGCGCCTTAAACGGAAGTTATCGCTGTAGTCTGAATCTTCTTTTAGACTGCCACGCTGCACTTTCATCTTGTGTGCGGTTTGCCAAGTACGTGTTACTACCTCGCCCACTCGTCCCATCGCTTGAGAATCCGAGGCGATCATCGAGAATGCGCCCAAGTCATGAAGAATGTCTTCTGCGGCAATGGTTTCACGGCGGATACGCGATTCAGCAAACGCGACATCTTCTGCTATCGATGGTGAAAGGTGATGACACACCATCAACATGTCTAAATGTTCATCGACCGTATTGACCGTGTAAGGTCTTGTTGGGTTAGTCGAAGAAGGTAGAACGTTGGGTTCACCTGCCGCACGGATAATATCGGGAGCATGACCACCGCCCGCACCTTCAGTGTGGTAGGTATGAATCACTCGGTCGCCAATTGCGCCAAGTGTCGATTCAACAAAACCAGACTCATTCAAGGTATCGGTATGAATCGCGACTTGTACGTCCATCTCGTCAGCAACACTTAAACAAGTATCGATGGAAGCGGGTGTGGTTCCCCAGTCTTCGTGCAACTTCAAACCGACTGCGCCAGCAGCGACTTGTTCACGCAATGCTTCAGGCTGACTTGCATTGCCTTTGCCTAATAAACCAAAGTTCATCGGGAATTGATCGAGTGACTCCAGCATACGATGCATGTTCCAAGGCCCCGGCGTACATGTGGTTGCGTTGGTGCCTGTGTTTGGCCCGGTGCCACCACCTATCATGGTAGTCACACCTGACGCCAGTGCTTCTTCAATCTGTTGTGGGCAAATAAAGTGGATGTGTGAATCAATGCCACCAGCAGTCAGAATTGAACCTTCGCCCGCTAAAATCTCCGTGCCCGGGCCAATCACAATATCAACGCCAGGCTGAACATCTGGGTTGCCCGCTTTACCCAATGCCTGAACTCGACCATCTTTGATAGCGACATCGGCCTTTACTATGCCCCAGTAGTCCAACACAATCGCATTGGTGATCACCAGATCTGGCGTTTCGGCACTTGGACGTTGGCTTTGCCCTTGTCCATCACGAATCACTTTGCCGCCGCCGAATTTCACTTCGTCGCCGTATACGGTGTAATCTTTTTCAACTTCTAGCCATAAATCAGTGTCAGCAAGACGCACTCGGTCACCGACTGTTGGCCCAAACATTTCGGCATAAGCCTGTCTGGATATCGTCGCCATGTTCAATCCTTTGTTATTTTCATTATTCCGTGGGAGCGCTTAGAGCTTGCCCATCACCTTTCCTTGGAAGCCATAGATCTCTAACTTACCGGCGTAACGCACTAACTCGACGCTGCGCGACTGACCCGGTTCAAAGCGGGTTGCAGTACCAGCAGGAATATTGAGTCGAAAACCTTTAGTGGCTTCTCGGTCAAAGATCAGTGATGGGTTTGCTTCATAGAAGTGGTAATGAGAGCCAATTTGAACAGGACGATCGCCAATGTTTTGTACCTTAACGGACGTTGTGTCGCGGCCTTCATTGAGAGTGATGTCACCGGGTGCGGTTTCTACTTTTCCGGGAACGAATCCTGAGTATTGTTTTGTGGAACCAGCCATATTACTTCTCCCTACACGATAGGTTCATGAACGGTCACCAGCTTGGTGCCATCAGGAAAAGTGGCTTCGACTTGTACATCAGGGATCATGGAAGGGATCCCCTCCATAACGTCATCGACAGTAAGAAGTGTGCGTCCAAAATCCATTAATTCTGAAACGGTTTTACCCTCGCGGGCACCTTCAAGAATGGCACTGCTGATCAGTGCGATAGATTCTGGATAGTTGAGTTTTAAGCCTTTTTGTTTGCGCTGCTGTGCCAGCATTCCTGCGCAGAAGATAAGTAGCTTATCTTTTTCTCTTGGTGTTAATTCCATTTAGCCGCCCGCTGTTAGTGTTGTTTTCTTATTGCTCAAAAACGCATGAGCAGTAAGTGGGATTCAATCACAGCAAGCTTGAAAAAATGTACCGAGGGCCGGAAGGCGCCCCCGGTACAAATAGGGCTAATCGCTAAGTCGCCCAAATCCTTGGTAAATCAGGAGTCGTACCACATAAATGAGAGCGAGTTGCTTGCCATATCTGACCAAAGGCCTGGAGGATATCTTCACTCCAATTACCCAAGGCTCGCACCACAATCAATCCTTCTATCTGAGTCGCACCCAATATTAATGTGGGTTCACTCGACGTTTTTGATGTAACTGATTGCTGTGAAGCTTGCTGTGTAATAGATAAGAGCAAGCTCTGTACCAACTCTAAATCTTGCTTCTCATTTGAGGTGATATAAAAGGTTCCCATCATTGAATAATCAAGTAACCCCATATTTATCATTAACTTATCGCCACCATGAAAATTAAAACCCTCAGTAAGAAGCCTTTGATTATCAAGATAGATTTCAGTTTTGCCAACGAGGTGACCATGCTCGAATCCCTCATTCTGTGCAGGACGTCCAAAACAGTGCATTTCCCAACCCCAAAATTGTGCACCCTTTTCTAGGCGAATTTCAGTGTCTAAACGAACGTGTGCATTCGGGAAAAAGATGTTCTCTTGCGGCATCCATTCCAAGCGAGCATCTTTCTTCACTCGTAAGGTCTGCTTCTGCTTGGCGTACTTGTTGTTTGAGCGATAAAACTTGGTCGCACCGGGTGTGGTGATCAACGCATGCGCACCGCTTTCGATGGTCGCTTCAATATTGAGAGTGTCACCACCTACCACTCCGCCGGGGGGATGAAGTAAGTAGGTGTGACACGTTTCCCCATCAGGATACAAGGGACGCTGCACCGCAAGCGGACCAGACTGTTGACGATTCTTTAATACGGTTTTATCACCGCGGTCGACAAAAGTGAGGTTTAAGCTCGCTTGCCAACCGTCTCGGATATCTTGTTCGATGGTCTCATTCAGAGACAACACTCCCGCTAAAGAGGTGTTTATTGCTTCACTCGAAGAATATAGAGAGCTCATACGGTTAGGTACTCCTTAATCAAAGACTCATTGAGCCCTTTCATTTCACCTTCTGCTACCTGACGACCACGGTCGAAAATGCAAAATCGGTCACCGACCTTTCTCGCAAATGGCAGCTTCTGCTCAACAAGCAGTACTGTGAGCCCCATATTCTCGTTGAGCATACGAATGATGTCACCAATCTCTTGCACGATATTGGGCTGAATACCTTCTGTCGGTTCATCCAAGATCAATAGCTTTGGATTGACCACCAACGCACGCCCAATCGCGAGTTGTTGTTGCTGACCACCAGATAAGTCACCACCGCGACGATGTAGCATCTCTTTTAACACTGGGAATATATCGAAGATGAACTCTGGGATCTTACGGTCGCCCTTTTCGCGAATCGGCAAGCCTACTTCTAGGTTTTCTTGAACCGTGAGCATCGGAAAGATCTGACGACCTTGCGGCACATAACCGATGCCTTGACGAGCACGATCTTCAGCATCGGTTTTCAAAAGCGACTCGCCCGATAATGAGATGTCACCGCTTTCGACCTTAACCAACCCCATGATGCATTGCAGCAACGTAGTTTTACCGACGCCATTGCGCCCCATTAACACCGTGCATTTACCTTCTGGGATCTGCATATCCAAATCCCACAGCGTGTGGCTCTCACCGTAATATTGATTAACTGATTTAACCTCTAACATCCTATTCTCCGAGATAAACTTGTTTAACTTCAGGGTGAGCCTGCACTTGATCCATGGAGCCTTCAGCCAACACATGACCTTGATGAAGCACGGTGACATGGCTTGCGATAGAACGAACGAAATCCATATCGTGTTCAACTACTACAACCGAGTGCTTACCTGCCAGTGAGTTAAGTAACTCAGAGGTGCGATCCATTTCTTGGTGAGTCATACCTGCCACGGGTTCATCCACCAGCAGCAGCTTAGGGTTTTGCATCAATAGCATGCCGATCTCTAACCACTGCTTTTGTCCGTGAGACAGGTTACCTGCCAAATTCGCCGCTTCGTCTTTTAGATGAATCAGCTCAAGCACAGAGGTCAGTTTCTCTTTCTGTTCGCCAGACATCACAGCAGTGAAAGTCGCCCACACTGAACGGTCACCGGCCATGGCCAACTCAAGGTTTTGCCACACGGTTAAGCATTCAATCACAGTCGGCTTTTGGAATTTACGCCCAACGCCTGCATTGGCAATTTCAGCTTCGTTCATCTTCAATAAGTTGATGTTCGAACCCAACCACACTTCGCCAGTGTCTGGCTTAGTTTTACCTGTGATGATGTCCATCATGGTGGTTTTACCTGCGCCATTAGGGCCGATGATGCAGCGTAGCTCTCCCTCTTTGATGTAAAGGTTCAGATCGTTTATCGCTTGGAAACCATCGAAGCTTTTGTTGACGCCTTCGACATACAACAGCACGTTATGTCGAGTATCGATGGCAGGATGAATATCGGGTTTGAGGTAATCAAAGACTTCGTCTCGACGAGTGAACGCCTGAACCGATTCCTTTACGCTATTAAATGTGGTCATGCAATTACCTCCTTGGCTTTGTGCTGATCATCCTTATCTTTATCTTGGTTTTTCCCATTTGATGCCTTGCGCAGCTGCTGCCATTTTTCACTGACAAAGCCAATCACACCTTGTGGGAAGTACATGGTCGAGAGTACGAAGAGTCCACCCAGAGCAAATAACCACACCTCTGGGAACTCAACCGTAAACCAGCTCTTGGCGTAGTTGATGATCAATGCACCAACAATGGCGCCAAACAGAGTGGCACGGCCGCCTAAGGCAACCCAAACCACAATCTCAATTGAGTTAAGAGGAGCAAATTCTCCCGGGTTAATGATGCCAACTTGGGGAACATATAAAGCCCCGGCAATACCCGCGATAACCGCAGAAAGAACGAAGACCCACAGCTTGATGCCATCGACGTCGTAGCCCATAAAGCGAGTGCGTGACTCGGTATCACGAATCGCTAATGCCACACGACCTAATCGACTGGTCACGACCATGCGACACGCGATGTAACTGAGGATTAGCGCAATACCAGTCGCGACAAACAGGCCTATCTTGACCGCATCACTCTGCAAGCTCAGACCTATGATGTCTTTGAAATCCGTCAGTCCGTTGTTACCACCAAAGCCCATCTCGTTGCGGAAAAATGCCAACATCAATGCGTAAGTTAACGCCTGAGTCATGATAGAAAGATACACCCCGGACACACGAGAGCGGAAAGCTAAATAACCGAACAAGTAAGCCAATGCGCCCGGCACCAACACTACCATCAAACAGGCGAACCAGAACTGATCAAAGCCCTGCCAGAACCACGGCAACGCCGACCAATCAAGGAACACCATGAAGTCAGGCAGGATTGGATCACCATAAACCCCACGGTCACCAATCTGACGCATCAGATACATGCCCATCGCATAACCACCAAGCGCAAAGAAAGCGCCATGGCCGAGGCTCAAGATTCCGAGATAGCCCCACACCAGATCGAGCGCCAACGCCAACATTGCGTAGCTCAGGTATTTGCCCATTAATGAGATCGTGAAAGTCTCGACATGGAGCGGGTGTCCACTTGGTAACATGGTGTTAGCCAGTGGGATAAGAATGACGGCCACAAGAATGGCAAGGATGGTCAGTTGGCCACCTTTGTCACCACGCATTGCCGAAAGTACAAATGATTTTGACTGCATGATGTTGTCCTTAACCTTCAGCCGCACGACCACGTTGCGGGAAGAGTCCGCGTGGGCGTTTTTGAATAAATAGAATGATGAAAACCAGTACCAGAATCTTGGCGAGAACCGCACCAGCCCATGGTTCTAAAATCTTATTGAACAGACCAAGGCTTAAGCCTGCGACTAGCGTGCCCCATAGGTTGCCAACACCGCCGAATACCACCACCATGAATGAGTCGATGATGTACGCCTGTCCCATATTAGGTCCAACGTTGGTCAGTTGAGAAAGTGCCACGCCTGCAACACCCGCAACGCCAGAGCCTAAACCGAAGGTCATCGCATCAACTCGCTCTGAACGAATACCCATCGCACGAGCCATGCCACGGTTTTGAGAAACCGCACGAACCTGCAAGCCTAGTGGTGTCTTTTTCAGAACCATCAATAAGCCCATAAACACCAAGCCACAGAACAAGATGATATAAAGTCGGTTGTAAGTCAGAGACAACATTGGGTTCAATTGAAGTGCGCCAGACATCCATTCAGGCGTGCTCACTGAGCGATTCAAAGGAGAGAAAATAGAACGAACAGCCTGCTGCAAGATTAAGCTAATACCAAAGGTCGCGAGTAAGGTTTCCAATGGGCGACCATAAAGATGACGAATCACACTTCGCTCAATCGCAATGCCCACTAAGCCAGAAACAATGAATGCTGCTGGAATGGAAAGTATCAGCGCTAGGCCAATATGATTCGGCATCAACAACTGCAATACGTAGGTGGTGTAAGCGCCAATCATGATCAACTCGCCATGAGCCATGTTGATAACGCCCATCACACCAAAGGTAATCGCTAAGCCAATGCCCGCCAGCACCAATACCGAACCTAAGCTCAAACCGAAGAATACGGTTTCTACACCCGAATAGAGTGCTTGGCTTTGTTGATAGCTATCCATCGCACGTTCTGCTGCAGCGGTGATGCTTGGATCTTGCTCAGTGTTCAGTAGTTGATTCAGTGTTTTCAGAACGACCGAATGTTTGAAGTCACCGACTCGCTCAATCGACGTGACTCGACCTTCAATGGCTGTGCTTTTATCAAGGGAGCTATAAATAGCCAATGAGAGGTCCATCAGCTCTGCCACTTTGCCCTCTGATTCGTTGGTTCTGAGTTCAGCTATGCGCTCAATGATGTCAGCGTCTTTGGTCCCTAACAGATCCAAAACAGCTTTATAACGCACATCAGGATTACTGCTGTTCAGTCCAATAGAAGCAATTTCCCCGCGTAAGATGCCGCGAAGTTTGTTATTCACGCGAACCTTTTTAAACTGTCTCGCATTCTCGATATTCAGCGTTGAATCATCCCATACAGACTGAGCTGACGTCGCTGTTTTGATGCTTTTAATGAGGTAGAGCTGTTTGTATTGCTCGCTCTGTTTGTCACCAAAATAGTAAAGGTTTCCGTTTAACCAACCATCCAGAATAGGTTTCGACACATCTTCCGTTTGCGTCTCAATCACCCAATCAATAGCTAATTCTTTATCCGATGTTTTCTTACCAACTAGCGCCTTGGTAAAGCTAGCTTCATCCGTTATTCCCGCAAAAGCCAACTGAGCACTGACTGCCATGAGCAACAGCGCCTTAAATACGTTTAATACGTTTTTCATCCCTGCTTCCTTAGTCCATCGAGCTAGATATTGTTATTTTTGCTTGATGGATACGTGGATAATTATTACCTGAGAAGTAGTGAGCCTTACCTTAGCTAGGTTTACTAAAGACAAGGCTCATATTCATGACTCTAGTTACCGCCAGAACACTTCTTCGTTTCGACGTTAAACGCACCACATGAGAATGGCTTCGACCAGCTAGAGAACAGTTTTGCCGATTCAGGTAAGTAGCTCGACCAAGCATCACCCGCAACGAGACCTGTGGTTTCCCAAACGATATCGAATTGACCATCGTCTTGGACCTCACCAATCAGGACTGGTTTAGTAATGTGGTGGTTTGGCAGCATGGTTGAGTAGCCGCCAGAAAGGTTAGGAACAGACACTCCAATCAAGGCATCTTGCACAGATTCAGGATCGGTTGTGCCCGCATTAGTGACCGCTTGAGCCCACATGTTGAAGCCAACATAGTGCGCTTCCATTGGGTCATTGGTGACGCGCTTTTCACTCTTGATGAACGACTGCCACGTTTCAACGAACTCTTCATTGGCTTCGGTATCAACACTCATAAAGTAGTTCCATGCCGCTAGGTGGCCTACCAGTGGCTCTGTATCCATACCTGACAGTTCTTCTTCACCAACAGAGAATGCGATAACTGGGATGTCTTCAGATGAAATGCCTTGAGCGCCAAGTTCTTTATAGAAAGGTACGTTCGCATCGCCGTTCACAGTAGAAACCACAGCGGTTTTCTTGCCTGCTTCGCCGAACCTTTTGATGTCTGAAACGATAGATTGCCAATCAGAGTGACCAAATGGCGTGTAGTTGATCATGATGTCTTCTTCTGCGACACCTTTATCTTTTAAGTAGGCTTCTAAGATCTTATTGGTAGTACGTGGGTAAACGTAATCGGTACCTGCAAGTACCCAACGCTCAACTTCAAGCTCTTCCATCAAGTAATCCACTGCTGGGATCGCTTGTTGGTTTGGCGCGGCACCGGTGTAGAAAACGTTTTTAGAAGACTCTTCACCTTCATACTGTACTGGGTAGAAAAGGATGCTGTTGAGTTCTTCAAAAACAGGCAGCATCGATTTACGTGATACCGATGTCCAACCACCGAACACCACATCCACTTTCTCTTTTTCGATAAGCTCACGCGCTTTCTCAGCAAATAGCGGCCAGTTTGACGCAGGGTCAACCACAACAGGCTCTAGCTTCTTACCAAGCAAACCGCCCTTTTTGTTCTGCTCTTCGATAAGCATTAGCACGGTATCTTTTAGCGTGGTCTCACTGATCGCCATAGTGCCAGAGAGTGAATGTAGAACACCGACCTTGATGGTCTCATCAGCAGCAAACACTGTTGCAGAAGAAAATGAAAGTGTTGTACACAGTGCAGCTAGCGATAAATTGAACACCTTGTTCATGATATTACTCCATAATTGTATTTTTGTTATTCAATTACAGAGTTACAAGAAGAGTGCCAAACTTATAAACCAACGAAATTATTTATAAGTAATTGTATTAATAGAACTTAAAAGAAAATCACACCAATAGAGTGCATAGCAATCATGTAACTATGTTTCATACTGGTGCAGTGACAGTGGGAATGAACCAAGATGACACATTCCTGTTCTTCAGATATAAAAAAGACCCAACACTTTAGTATTGAGTCTCTGGTATAACATCACCGATGGTCGTTCAAACCATGCAGTTTAAGGCTATTCCGCTGGTTGAAATTCGAATTTTACTCTCGACTTAGATTTCAACTCGTTGCAATCACCGTTGCAAAAATAGCTCGCCGCACCACAGGCTTGAAGCTTCTCAAGTTGGCTGCTGCACTCAGGACAAAACCCTACCTTAGTAAAGTGAGCCTGACAACTTTCACAGTGATACTTGCCATCCCAAGCTAGCTCAGACTGGCACTTAGGGCAGATATTTTCACTCATTAGCATTTCCTAATTTACGACTATTTTTACAATCTACTACTGCTTAGACTTGGCTTGCTTGATTTGATACATGTTCTTATCAGCTTGTGCGATCAACTGGTCTAATCCTTGAGGATCTTTGTCACAAGAAAGCCCGACACTCACCGAGAACTGCACATCATTGATATAAAGCGCTTGTTGCAGTGCTTTCTCTAAGCTGTGGTAGAAGCTAACAACGCTTTCTTGATCATCAAAACATGAGAACACCACAAACTCATCACCACCATAACGACCTATCTTGGCACATGCTGTGGTTGCCTCATCAAGCACTTCGGCAACCGCCAACAGCACATCATCGCCGAAACTGTGGCCGTAGGTATCATTTATTGATTTGAATTTATCGACATCCACAAACAGACACGCCATCACCTTTTCTGAAAAACATCGCTTAGCCAACACTTTTTCGGCTTCATTGAACAGTGCACGACGATTCAAGCAATGGGTTAAAGAATCTCGATTGGCGAAAAAGTTAAGCTGATTCTCCAACTCGAACTTTTCTAGTGCTACCGAATACAGGGAAGCCAGTAGTTCTAAGATCTCGAGCTCAAATTCATGTGGTTCAGAGATATACTGGCTATAAATAGCGAAGGTACCCAACACATTACCGCGCGACGAGATAATGGGTACCGACCAACAGGCATGCAGATTCGCTTGATTGGTTAAGGCTAAAAAAGGTGCCCAGTTTGGGTGTGCATTTATGTTGGAGACCATCACTGCTTTCTTAAGCGCAGCTGCCTCACCACAAGAACCTACCCCTGCACCAATTCCTACCCCTTCAATCTGTTGATTGTAAAAATCAGGCAGGTTTGGGGCATATTCAAGGTGTAACGTTTTAGACTCTGAGTTGAGCAGTAGAATTGAAGCCATGCGCTGCCCAAAAAGCTGCTCGGTAAGCTGAATAATCTTGTGATTTAAATCTTTGCGATCCATCCCAAGCGCAAGCTTGCGCAGCAAACTATTGACGGCTCGATGGCCTTCTAATAAAAATTGTTGTTCCATTCACTAAGGCTTTCAATTGTGTAATCGGGTACAGCTTGTTCTTATGCAAGCTTGTTATTGGTCAATAATAACACACTAAATTAGTACGACACACAATCGAAGATCATAGGTTGATCTTTCGCTTTATCTATTTTGATCAGCGATCTACCCCAAAAAGAATATTTATATCACCACACACCGAAAGCATAAGTTACATGTGCTGCATTTCAATTTTAAATAGCTATTTATATTGAAAGTGACATGCAAAAACAAAATAAACAGAACAAGCTATTTCGATCTGTAGTCTAAATCATCGAATTACATGCGTCAGCATTTCAATATGCTGGTCATCTAACTGGGTTAACTTAACAGACAATGCCTTAAGCTCTGAGGTGTTCTCAATGTGAGTACCACCACACGGAATAGACACTAAAGTGTCGGCATTCAACTGCCATTCCCAATAGCGAGAGTCTGTTAATGCCTCGCCTTCCAGTCGCATCGCAACTGGCGTCGGCTCTGCAAGCCAGCCCGCAATCATTTGGTTGATGTCGGCTTCAATACCATCAAGGTTTGCTAGCATGTCTGCAACGTTCAAACCGCGCTTCTTGAGGGTTTTGCCTAAACGATACTTATCGGTACACAGCTCTGGAGTCACAAAGCTCGTCACTTGTGCGTAGCTATTGAAGTCATAACTGCCAAGCGGATCTTTTCTGTCCGCATCTTTACGCCAGTAGCTTTCAGCCAATACTTTATTCAAGGCTAGGAAAGCGATGTGACCAGCACTGTGACCACGGCTCAAACTGGCTTGGTACTCTTTATCAACCGACAACACGACTTCGTCGCTAACCTTAATCATAGAAGCAGATGTGGGTAGCTGGTGGACAACCACAAACGCCCACCCTTCTGTATCACGCTTAACAGGGATATCTGCTGCGATATGAAGCTTGCCAGTAGATTGTTCTATTGCACCAACAAGACAGTCTTCAACGGGATATTGCACGTCACCAACATTCACAAAGCCTTGATCTGCAGGGTGGTCTGGCCAAATGTGACTCACTGGGTGGAAAGGTGTCACGTCGGTGATCAGGTAAGTTTTGCTGTCGTCGCTTTCAACGTACAGCGCTTTAGCATTGAGCTGCCAAGCCTGATGACAAAATTGAGTGATGGTTGGTGTGATTGCTGACGCAGGTGTAATCAAATCGCTAGTAGTCATATCGTTCTTCTTTTGGAATCTAATCTGATTCGTTGAGCCATGATGATAAAAACGTATTGTTATGGCTTAACGTGAATTTTGCTTAAAAAAATACCCGAGACAGGCTCGGGTATCAAATCTATTGGAAAGGTTTACTTACGACCTTTAACCATGCTCATCATACGTTTACGTTTACGTTCTTGAGAAATTGTCAGCTTGTTTGTCTTAGCTTCAAATGGGTTCTCGCTGTTCTGGAATTGAATGCGAATAGGTGTACCCATAATCTCTAGTGAACGACGGTAGTAGTTCATCAAGAATCGTTTGTATGAATCTGGCAAATTACGAACTTGGTTACCGTGGATAACGATAATCGGTGGGTTGTAGCCACCAGCGTGCGCGTATTTCAGTTTCACACGACGGCCACGAACCATAGGCGGTTGGTGATCATCAGTCGCCATCTTCATAATACGAGTTAGAACAGAAGTACCAACACGAGTCGTCGCTGACTTGTAAGCTTCTTGTACAGACTCAAACAAGTGACCAACACCTGTACCGTGAAGTGCAGAGATAAAGTGAATACGTGCGAAATCAACGAAACCTAAGCGACGGTCTAGCTCTTTCTTAACGCGTTCTTTAACGTCGTTATCTAGGCCATCCCACTTGTTTACGGCAATAACAATTGAACGACCAGCGTTCAACGCAAAGCCTAGCAAGCTTAGATCTTGATCAGAGATGTTTTCGCGAGCATCGATAAGCAGCAATACAACGTTAGCATCTTCAATCGCTTTCAGTGTTTTAACCACTGAGAACTTCTCTACCGTTTCGTTGATGTTTTTACGACGACGAACACCCGCAGTATCGATGAGAACATATTCACGCTCATCACGCTGCATTGGGATGTAGATAGAGTCACGAGTCGTACCTGGCATATCGTAAACAACCACACGTTCTTCACCAAGAATACGGTTAGTTAACGTTGATTTGCCTACGTTAGGACGGCCAATGATCGCTAGTTTGATCGGTTGATCTTGAAGACGCTTGAATTCTGCTTCAGCTTCTTCTTCTGTAAATTCAACCTGCTCTTCTTCTTCGTCTTCAAACTCAGTTAAATCGCTTACTTCGCCATTCTCAGCTTTTAGCGCTTCAGCGAATGGGTTAAGAGCAAGATCAATAAGTGCAGTAACACCACGACCATGCGCCGCAGCGATTTGGTACATGTCTTCTACGCCTAGTTGCCAGAAGTCAGCACTTGCAGCATCAGGGTCGATACCATCAACCTTGTTTACTACTAGCATTGAAGGCTTTTCTAGTTGACGTAGGTGCTTAGCAATCGCCACGTCTGAAGGTGTTAGACCCGCACGGCCATCTACCATAAATAGAACGACATCAGCTTCATCAATCGCCGCTAGCGACTGCTCAGCCATTTTAGTTTCAACACCTTCTTCAGTACCGTCGATACCGCCAGTGTCAATAACAATAAAGTCATGCTCGCTAAAATGAGCATGACCGTATTTACGGTCACGCGTTAAGCCAGGGAAATCCGCAACCAATGCATCACGAGTTCGAGTCAATCGGTTAAATAACGTAGATTTACCTACGTTCGGACGCCCTACTAGAGCAACAACAGGTACCATAACAACCTCTACAATTTCTTCTCTAAATGTAGTTATAGGTAAGCACTTGTTCGCAAGTTTAAACTCTTACCTATAACCACACGGTTTATTAATTTTTAACAACAAAACGGCTCCTGGCTGTTACCAACCAGGAGCCGACTGTGAATTATATCACGCTTTTATTGGCTAATCGTTAGTTTCTTTACATCGCCATTGCGAGTCGTCACTAAGTAGCCTTCAGGCAGTTCAATTGGCGCAACCGCAAAGCCGCTATCATCGACAAGCTGTTGTGCAACAAACTCACCCGATGAACGATCTAACCAGTGCAGATAACCTTCTGTGTCACCCACGACTACATAACCATTAATAATAGCAGGTGCTGTCAGTAAGCGGTTTTCTAACAATGGAGTGCTCCACAGTTCAGTACCACTACGCGCATCAACCGCAACCACATGGTCTTTGTCGGTAACAACGAACAAACGGCTGCCATCACTTGCTAAATCAATCGCTGATGAGTAGTTACGTTTCCAAACTGGCTTACCAGAACGAAGATCGATAGCAATCAGCTGACCATTGATACCTACGGTATACAAAGTGCCACCAAGAACAATTGGAGATGCATCAACATCAACCAAACGATCAATTTCCGTTGCGCCTTTTGGCGTGCCTACTGGCTGTTGCCAAATAAGCTGACCACGGTCAACGATAGCCGCAGCTAGACGACCATTTGCTGTACCCCAGAACACACCACCAGAAACCGCAACAGGCGAGCTGTCGCCACGCAATGTTAGGCTTGGTACTTCAGTACTGATGGTCCATTTTTGTTCGCCGCTTGCTTGATCTAACGCGATCAACATGCCGCGACTGGTATGAACAATGACCATGTTGCTATCAGTTGCTGGGGATGCAAGCACCTCGCCATTTACTGATACACGCCACAGCTCTTCACCGGTCGATTCTTCCAGTGCGATCACTTCGCCATTTTCAGAACCAACAAATACTTTACCGTAAGCCGCCGTTAGGCCACCCGATAAACGAGCCAGTACGTCTTTCTCAAGATCGACTTTCCATAGCTCTTTACCTGTATCAGGATCAAGCGCTTTAACCATACCTTCACGGCTTGCAACAAACACTTTGTCGTAAGCCAATTCTGGCGTTAGTTTTGAAAAGTAGTGACCAACACCATCACCAACCGACGTAGACCATTCCTGACTAGGAGTGAACTCGCTGTTTACCGTTGGTACTGGAGCCATGATTACGGTGTCTTCTTCACCCGCACAGCCAGCTAGTAGGCCAAGAGCAATCGCACACAACGCCGCTTTTGGAAACATCTTCTTCATTCAAAGCGCCTTATTTAGCTAGGTCGTCAAGTTTGATTTGAAGCGTTTGGCTAGCGTCAACAGCTTGCTGTGCTTCTGTGTAAGCACTGTATGCTGCGTCAGTGTCGCCTTTACGAAGTGAGATATCACCACGCAGTTCAGCAACACGGCCTTTCCAAGATTCATCTGTCATAGCAGCAAGATCAGTCAGTGCTGCGTCAAATTCACCTTGCTCAGCTTTGATGCGTGCAACACGATAAGTAAGTAGTGGCGCAAGTGCCGCGTCCTTAGTTGCCGATTTTGCCCACTCTAGCTGTTCAAGTGCTGCTGCTAGCTCACCCGCTTGTACTTGTACTTTTGCTAATTGCATAGCTGCAAGTACTGAGTACTCAGCGTCTTTGTTTGCGTCGATGAAAGCTTGAATATCAGATTGAGCATCAACGCCCTTAGTATCAAGAGCTGAAATTACAGAGGTGTAGCCTTCCGAAGCTGCTTCACGCGCTTCAACTACTGAATCTTGGTAATAGCGCCAACCAAATAGACCACCTAAACCAATAACCGCACCAAAGATTACGGCTTTACCGTTCTCTTTCCACCAATCTTTAATGGCTTCAACTTGTTGCTCTTCGCTATCGTAAAGTTCCACTTCCTGTCCTCTTTAATTCTTTAAACGCCAGCATAGTGCTGACGTTAGTATTCATTATGAGCGTTTGCTCAATGGCTAATTAGATTAGCGCAGCAACTTTCTCTGCAACTTCCGTTTGAGACACGGTTTCTTGCTCGCCGCCAACCAGATCTTTTAGCACAACTGTATTGTCAGCAACTTCGTTCTCACCAAGTACCAGCGCCACAACAGCACCTACTTTGTCAGCACGTTTGAATTGCTTCTTGAAGTTACCACCACCGAAGTGGTTCATTACACGCACGCCTTCAACGGTGTCGCGTAATTGATTCGCTAACTGCATGCCCGCGATCATAGTACCTTCGCCAGCAGCAACTACGTATACATCAACGCTACGACGAACTTCTGTTAGCTCTAGCGTTTCCATCATCAGAACCAGACGCTCTAGACCCATTGCGAAGCCAACTGCATTGGTTGCTTTGCCGCCTAGTTGCTCAACAAGACCATCGTAACGACCGCCACCACATACTGTACCTTGAGCACCAAGGCTGTCTGTGATCCACTCAAATACGGTGCGGTTGTAGTAATCTAGGCCACGTACTAGACGCTCATTAACTTGGTATTCGATACCAACAGCGTCAAGAAGTTCACACAAACCAGCAAAATGTTGCTTCGATTCTTCACCTAGATATTCAGATAGTCGAGGTGCGTCACCTAAGATCGCTTGAACATCAGGGTTCTTAGTATCAAGTACACGTAGAGGGTTAGTGTGCATGCGACGTTTGCAGTCTTCGTCAAGCACATCAATGTGTTGCTCAAGGAAAGCCACTAACGCAGTGCGGTAGCTTACGCGATCTTCTTGAGAACCGATTGAGTTCAGCTCTAGGCGAACGTGCTTATCGATGCCTAGCTCACGCCATAGACGTGCTGTCATCATGATAAGTTCTGCGTCAACGTCTGGACCGTCTAGGCCAAACACTTCAACACCACATTGGTGGAATTGACGGTAACGACCTTTTTGAGGACGCTCGTGACGGAACATAGGGCCCATGTACCATAGGCGCTGTTCATCACGGTTGATAAGGCTATTTTGAATACATGAACGTACACAACCTGCTGTGCCTTCTGGGCGCAGCGTTAGGCTATCGCCATTGCGGTCGTCAAAGGTGTACATCTCTTTAGAAACAACGTCTGTCTCTTCACCAACTGCACGGCTAAATAGGTTTGTTTCTTCAACGATAGGCATACGTACTTCGTTGTAACCGTATGCACTCACCACGTTTTTAACTGCGCTTTCTACTTTCTGCCACAGTGGTGATTGAGTTGGAAGGCAGTCGTTCATGCCTCGAATTGCTTGGATATTTTTAGCCACAGTATTTATTCCGTAATTTCTCACGACCAGGTGTTAGTGCGAATAGACAATCACACCCCATCGCGTTGTATTAATCTTCTAAGTTTTCTACATCAATGCGATTTGCTTTATCAAGCACTGACGCTTTTGCACGAATCTTAGCTTCAAGTTTGTCGACAAGGTCATCGTTGTCGAAGCGCTCTTTCTGACGCTTACCGTCTTCGTAGAAGGCACTCTTACGAGCACTACCGGCTAAACCTAAGTGAGACACTTCAGCTTCACCAGGGCCGTTAACCACACAACCGATGATAGATACATCCATTGGAGTGATCACGTCTTCTAGGCGCTCTTCAAGGGCATTAACTGTGTTAATAACATCGAACTCTTGACGAGAACAGCTCGGGCACGCAATGAAGTTGATGCCACGCGAACGAATGCGCAAAGATTTAAGAATATCAAAACCAACTTTGATCTCTTCAACCGGATCAGCCGCTAGCGAGATACGCAGCGTATCGCCGATACCTTCAGAAAGAAGCATACCTAAACCTACTGCTGACTTTACAGAGCCAGCACGCGCACCACCCGCTTCGGTAATGCCAAGGTGAAGAGGTTGATCAATCTGCTTAGCCAGCAAACGGTAAGAACCGACTGCTAGGAATACATCAGACGCCTTAACGCTGACTTTGAATTGATCAAAGTTCAGACGGTCTAGAATATCTACATGACGCATTGCTGATTCAACAAGCGCTTCTGCTGTAGGTTCTGTGTATTTCTCTTGGATCTCTTTCTCAAGAGAACCGCCGTTAACACCAATACGAATCGGAATATTCATATCACGTGCACAATCAACAACTGAGCGGATACGGCTTTCGTTACCGATGTTACCTGGGTTGATACGCAGACAGTCAACGCCGTATTCCGCCACTTTAAGTGCGATACGGTAGTCGAAGTGAATATCAGCAACCAAAGGAACAGAGACCTGCTGCTTGATTAGCTTAAAGGCTTCAGCGGCATCCATAGTCGGTACAGATACGCGAACGATATCAGCGCCAACTTTTTCCAGAGCTCTAATTTGAGCAACGGTCGCGGCTACATCTGTTGTTCTTGTGTTGGTCATGGATTGCACAGCAATTGGTGCACCATCACCGATCGGCACATCACCCACATAAATACGGGTTGATTTGCGACGAATAATAGGAGATTCGTGTTGCATATTAACTCTAAGGTAAGGTTATTCTAGCTACTTTGCCTGAAGTATACCCAGAAAGGTCGACAGGTTCACTTGCAAATGTCATTGATACGCCTTCTGGCGCACCTAGAATCACTTTATATGGCGCAGTTCCTGAAAGATTTAACGACTGACCTGCTTTTTTGATGCCAGTCGACAAGGTTTTACCCGTTGCATCTTTTACTTGGATCCAGCAATCAGCAGAGAACTGCATGACTAGCTCATTAGCCACAGCTTCAGGAGTAGTACTTGCTTCAACCGCTTCTGCATTAGCAGCAACTTCAGCAGTTGGTTCTGTCTCTGTTGCTTGTTGCGCAGGAGTTTCGTCAGCTGGAGTAACAGCATCTGAAGTATCTTCCGCATCGCTTATCGCAGCAAGGCCTTCAGTACCTTCAACAACAGAAGCACCCGCTTCGTTTTGTTCAGCTTCAATCACTTCTAAAGAGGTGAATTCAGGGGCAAGTGATTCTTCTACCGCTAGTTCTTCTGAGCTTTCAGTATTCGCTAAAGATTGAGATAGGGTGTCTTGTTGTTGGTTCTGCCACCACCAAAGTGAGGAGATACCCGCAATGACCGCAAAAATGCTCCAAGTCAGGAGCATAATACGGCTGTTGTGCTTCTCGGTTTTGGTCTTACGAGAAAAACTCAGCATTTCTTGCTCTTGATGCTGAGCATCACCGGCATGATGCAGCGCACTCAATACGACTTTTTCGTCAAGATTGACGTATTTCGCGTATGAACGAATGTAGCCACGCATAAACGTCGCCACTTGATCTGACTCGAATTGGTTTTCTTCAATTTGTTGGATCAGCGTAACGCGAAGTTTCAAGCGATCAGAAATCTGCTTTTGCGTTAAACCAAGAGATTCTCGTTTGTTCTTAAGCAGCGTTCCCGCTTCCAAAGCTGGAGCTACGTTTTCTTGCGCTTGTGTATCTTGTTCTGTGTTCATAGAGAGTGAACTTCTAAAGTATTATCGCAGGTTGAGGAGAGCGTTTTCTTATTGTCGTTTAAGCTCAATCTAACAACCCACGTTATGTGGAATTTTTCCTGCTATCTAAATCATCAACCCTTAAAGGCGAACATCATTCATTTGTTATGGATGACCTTCTCAGGAAGCTAGTTTATCAAGTAGCCAACCTAAATAGACATATTGATGATCAGTAGCAAGCGAGCACTTAAATTAATTTAAGATTAGTTAATCATAAGCTAATGCCATTACAAGGCAAAAACACTTTAAACAAAATTTACCGTCAGCTCATGGTTTTGTCCAAAATTTGACGAAAAATGTAAGAAAGCGTGGGCAAGAAGTCCAAAAAATCAAAAACTGTACCCCAGAAAAGCAACAAGCCAGAAGTAAGACTTCTGGCTTGTTTAGGTTCTAATCGCGTTTTATACCGCTTTTACCTCAATCACACCACCGGCAATCAAGTTCGCTTCAGAGGCAGCTTTAAGCATTTTAGTACGCTTAGTTCTGTCAATAACATCACCGACTAATTGACCACACGCGGCATCAATATCATCACCACGAGTCTTACGAACGGTTACTGTGTAGTTGTATTCCATCAGCGTTTTTTGGAAGCGATCAATACGAGAGTTGCTTGGCTTCTTATAAGGCGAACCCGGGTAAGGGTTAAATGGAATTAAGTTGATCTTACAAGGCGTCTCTTTCATTAGCTCTGCAAGTTCACGTGCGTGGTCCATATCGTCATTCACATGATCCAATAACACGTACTCAACCGTTACTTTACCGCGGTTAGCGTTTGAAGATGCAATGTAACGACGAACTGATGCTAGGAAGTCTTGAATATCCCAACGATCGTTGATCGGCATGATTTGGCTACGTAGTGCATCGTTTGGTGCATGTAGAGAGATAGCCAATGCTACATCAATGTTGTCTGTCATTTGGTCAAGACCAGAAACAACACCAGAAGTTGATACAGTTACACGACGCTTAGACAGCGCGAAACCTAGATCATCAAGCATGATTTCTAATGATGGCATTAGGTTCTTCATGTTCAATAGAGGCTCGCCCATACCCATCATTACAACGTTAGTAATTGGACGACGGCCGGTTTCTTTTTCTAGGCCGATTTCGCGAGATGCACGCCAGATTTGGCCAACAATCTCTGAAACTTTTAGGTTACGGTTGAAGCCTTGTTGAGCTGTAGAACAGAACTTACATTCAAGTGCACAACCAACCTGTGAAGATACACATAGCGTCGCACGGTCACCATCTGGGATATATACCGTTTCAACGTCTTGGTCGCCAACGCTCATCGCCCATTTAATTGTGCCATCTGAAGAGTGTTGAGCTTCAGAAACAACAGGTGCAACAATCTCACAGCGACGTTGAAGTTTCTCACGTAACTTTTTGTTGATGTTATTCATTTGTTCGAAGTCATCGACACCGAAGTGATAAATCCACTTCATCACTTGCTCTGCTCGAAACGCTTTCTCATTCAGTTCTTCTGTGAAAAATTTACGAAGACCTTTACGATCAAAATCGAGTAGATTGACTTTAGCTGTGGTCATGATGCCTCTCAATGACGGAACAATAATTAAGGGCGCGAATTGTACAGGCTTTACGCAACTTCAACAAGCATTGTAAAACCCTGTGTTTATTAAGACATTCAAACTTAAGCGATTAAAATTTAAACAACTGTATTTATCGGCCTGAGATTACCCAATTTAAACAAAAGATTCCCGATTACGCTCCTTCGTCGCTTTCGGGAATGACGTAAATAATCTCCAACAGATCACTAATACTTAGCTCGAAATTGTAGTCCCGCTATTCACGCAGTCAGGTCATCAACTCCTCAAAGCCCGTCATTCCAGAACTGAGGAACGAAGTATCTGGAATCTCCAATAACAAAAACAGATTCACGATTACGTTCCTTCGTCGCTTTCGGGAATGACGTGAAGGCTTCCTCAATAACTTTCCATTAATCGCCATGCGATCGTGACACCCCAAAGCTCACCGTCATTCTTGAACCGAGGGACGAGGTATCTGGATCTCCAATAATAAAAACAGATTCACGATTACGCTCCTTCGTCGCTTTCCGGAATGACGTGAATACTCACCAACAGCTCGCAATATTTGCCACGAGATTGTGGCTCCCAAACTCCCCGTCATTCCAGAACTGAGGAACGAAGTATCTGGAATCTCCAATAACAAAAACAGATTCCCGATTACGCTCCTTCGTCGCTTTCGAGAATGACGACTAAATTGATTATCGAGAGCGTAAAAGACACTTACAAAAAAGGCCTCACCGAAGTGAAGCCTTTAGAATAATTTGCTGTACCGATTATTGAGCTGGGCGTGGGCAAATTTCAGATTCTGGGAAGAAGAATTCGATTTCGCGAGCTGCAGACTCAGGGCTGTCGCTGCCGTGTACTGAGTTGTAACGCATGCTGATTGCGTAGTCAGCACGGATAGTGCCGCAAGCCGCTTCTTCTGGGTTTGTTTTGCCCATAAGCTCACGGTAACGAGCGATAGCGTTTTCGCCTTCAAGCACTTGAACCATGATAGGACCAGAAGTCATAAACTCTTTAAGAGCTGGGAAGAACTCTTTGCCTTCGTGTTCTGCGTAGAAGCCACTCGCTTGCTCTTCAGTAAGACGAACCATCTTAGCAGCAATAATTTCTAGGCCTGCTTTTTCGATACGGTGATAGATTTCACCAACAAGGTTACGCTTAACTGCATCCGGCTTAACAATTGAGAACGTTCTTTCTAGAGCCATAGGGATTCCTTCACTTCATTTTTTTGTTATTAAATACTGAAATTGCTGAGATCTTTCGATCTGAGCTTTATGAATGAGCGGCACAAAATACCGCTCACCCTTATTATTATTTTGCTTGGTCGATAAGAAGACGAGCCAGTGTGCGAACGCCCATACCCGTTGCGCCTGCCGCCCACTTGTCACTTGCTGACTTACGGTAAGTACCCGCGCAATCCATATGAATCCAACCTTTTTTGTAGTCATCTACAAAGTAAGAAAGGAATGCCGCTGCTGTACTTGCACCCGGTGTGTAATCACCCGTGCTGATGTTTGAAAGATCAGCAAAGTTTGAAGGCAACATGCCACGGTGGAAATCAGCAAGAGGCAGTGGCCATAAGCCTTCTTTCTCTTGATTTGCCGCCGTTAGCGCTTGGTGAGATAACTCATCATCGAAGCTTAATAGTGCGTGGTAGTCGTTACCTAGTGCGTTTTTAGCCGCGCCTGTTAGTGTTGCACAGTCGATGATCAGCTCAGGGCTTTGTGCACTTGCGTACATTAGGCCATCAGCTAGCACTAAGCGACCTTCCGCATCGGTGTTCATGATCTCAACTGTTTTACCGTTTTTGTAGGTAATGATATCGCCAAGCTTCAATGCGCGACCAGAGATCATGTTCTCTGCGCAACATAGAATAAGCTTGATGCGCTTGTTCAGGCCGCGTTCAATCGCAAGACCTAAACCACCAGTAATTGTTGCTGCGCCACCCATGTCAGCTTTCATTGCTGTCATGAATTGGCCTGGTTTGATGCTGTAACCGCCCGAATCGAACGTAATACCTTTACCGACTAAACAAGCAAATACAGGTGCATTTTCGTCGCCTGTTGGGTTGAAGTCCAGTTGCAGCATTGCTGATGTACGTTCAGAGCCACGGCCGACCGCGTAGATGCCTTCCCAACCTTCGGTTAGTAGATCCTTGTCTTTAACGATCTTCGCTTTAACAGTGCCCGCAGGTGCCACTGACTTGATGTATTCTGCAGCCATGGTCGCGAGTTGGCGAGGTGCCACTTCTTCAGCGGTTTTATTGATAATGTCACGCGTCCAGTCAGTCGCGCGAATACGAGCTTCAAGCTCAGTTTGATCGGCTTCTGAAAGTGCATCCCATTCCAATGCATTCTTTTTCTTTGGTCCACGGTAGCCTTGGTAGAAAGCCCAAACGCTTTCTAGATCCCAACCTTCACCACGAAGTGAAACGAATGCGATACCTTGTCCGTCAAGCGTACGACCTGCACGTTGAACTGCGCCTAGATCGTGGCCTTCACCAATGTGAATTGTCGCTCCCGCTTCTGAGAACGATAAAATAGCTCTTGCTCCCCACTGAGGCTGGGCAGCTTCTTGACTTAAAAATACTGACATCTGTGTAGACATGATTTCTCCTTGTCATGAACCACTTTGGGTGTGTGATTCTGATTATTTTTTATTAGCGCACTGATGTTAGCATTATGTAGGAGGAAAATGTCATTTTGATAAAAAAACGGACCATAAGGTCCGCTTTTTTTAGTAAGAATTGTTAACTTGGCTGCGTTTTATATTGGACTGATACCAACCCGCGACCAAATCATTAGATAAGAGGATTAATCCATCTCATCCATCCAGCACAAAATAATAGCCTCTAAGATTTTCTCATTCGAGTGGTTAGGCTCGTCGTCGAACTCTTCAAGGTCTAGCACCCATTGATGCAGATCGGTAAAACGTACCGTTTTAGGATCAGTATCAGGGTACAAATCACATAGCTCAATTGCGATATCTCGCGAATCAATCCACTTCAAGCTCATAACACTTCCTTATATTTATCAGCGACGCTCTGTCACCTTTATGATCTATATTCTAGGCCAGTTTTCTTAGTATGTTTGTCTAAGCAATAGCTCTCTCAGTCATCACTGTATTAGCCATGACTGAGAACAGGTTCTTAGTGGTCTTCAGAAGCCAGGTTCAACGTGTACTTTGGAATCTCTACAACAAGATCCGTATCAGCCACTTTAGCTTGGCAACCAAGACGAGATTCCATCTCTAAGCCCCATGCTTTATCTAGCATGTCGTCTTCTAGATCATCACTCTCTTCTAAAGAATCAAAACCTTCACGAATCACAACGTGACATGTTGTACATGCACACGATTTTTCACATGCGTGTTCAATACCAATACCGGCCTTCAGTGCAACATCAAGAACCGTCTCACCAGTTTTTGCTTCTAAAACAGCGCCTTCTGGACATAGATCTTCGTGAGGTAAAACAATAATCTTTGGCATGTTTATCTATTCTCTAACTATTAAATATTATCGACTGACTGACCTGACAGTGCAGCACGAATTGATTTATCCATACGACGAGAAGCAAAGTCTTGGCTCGCTTTGTCGGTATTCTTAATTTCTAGTTCAATGGCATCAGCATTGTCGCCATTGCGCACTTCAATCAGTGCTTCAATCGCTTGAACAAGTTGTTGTTTGCCTTGCTCATCAAGTAGTTCGTCACCGTCGGCTTGCATTGCAGCAATAAGGCCTTCGATAACGCGATCCGCTTCTACTCGTTGCTCAGCCAGAGCACGCGCTTGCATGTCTTCTTTTGCAAACGTCATCGAATCTTTCAGCATGCTAGCCACTTCGTTATCGCTCAGACCGTAAGAAGGCTTAACTTGGATTTCAGCTTGAACGCCAGTGCTCTTCTCCATTGCGGTAACCGATAGCAGGCCATCAGCATCCACTTGGTAAGTAACACGAATATGAGCTGCACCTGCAGTCATCGGCGGAATGCCTTTCAAAGCAAATCGAGCCAGTGAACGACAGTCGTCAACCATCTCACGTTCGCCTTGCACGGTGTGTACTGTCATTGCAGTTTGACCGTCTTTGAACGTAGTAAATTCTTGTGCGCGAGCAACCGGGATCGTGGTGTTACGAGGGATGATCTTTTCTACCAAGCCGCCCATAGTTTCAATACCAAGAGACAGAGGGATAACGTCCAATAGCAGCATCTCAGAGTCAGGCTTATTACCGACTAAGATATCCGCTTGAATCGATGCACCAATAGCAACCACTTCATCAGGGTTAATGCTGGTTAATGGAGTACGACCAAAGAAGTCACCGACCATTTCACGTACAAGTAATGTGCGAGTTGAACCGCCGACCATCACAACTTCTAGTACTTCATCGGCATCAACTTCCGCATCTTTTAGTGCACGGCGGCACGAAAGCAGTGTTTTCTTAACGAGCGGTTTGATGATTTCTTCAAACTCTTCACGAGTTAATGAACCAGCCCAATCGAGTACGTCAACATCAACGCTTTCCGCTTCAGATAAGCCGATCTTCGCTTCTGTTGCGGCATCTAGAAGAATACGATTCTGTTCTGCTGTTAGCTCTGATAAGCCCATTTGTTCTTGGAAATGATCCGCAACTAAATGGTCAAAGTCGTCGCCGCCTAATGCAGAGTCACCACCTGTTGCTAAAACTTCGAATACACCTTTCGATAGGCGTAGGATAGAGATATCAAACGTACCACCACCCAAGTCATAAACAGCAATTACTCCTTCTTTACCAGAATCCAAGCCGTAAGCAATCGCAGCGGCAGTCGGTTCATTAAGAAGACGTAACACGTGAAGACCAGCAAGTTGCGCCGCGTCTTTCGTACCAGCACGCTGTGCATCATCAAAGTAAGCAGGAACGGTAATAACAGCACCAGATAGCTCACCACCGAGTGTTGACTCAGCACGTTGACCTAGCGCTCGCAGAATGTCTGCAGATACTTGAATTGGGTTCTTGTTACCTTGCTCTGTGCGAATCACAGGTAAACCATTATCACTTTCTTCAAATTGATATGGCAGAGATGGGTATCGCTGTTGAATATCTGACAGTGAACGACCGATTAGTCGCTTAACTGAGATAATGGTATTTTTAGGATCAGTCTGTGCATTTGCACGAGCTTCATCACCAGTCGTGTACGACTCTGACGTATAGTGAACAACGGAAGGAAGGATACTGCGACCTTGTTGATCAACCAGTGTGCTCGCCTCACCACTGCGCACTGCTGCAACCAATGAGTTTGTTGTACCTAAATCAATACCCACAGCAAGCTTGTGCTGGTGAGGAGCGGCGCTTTGCCCTGGTTCTGCAATCTGAAGTAGTGCCATGGATGTGTCCTTGTTATACGAACTAGCCGATCAGACGATCTTCAACTAACTCGATTTCATTCTTTAATTTTGCAATAAACTTAAGCTTTCTTACTCGGTCTGCAGCTTCTAACCAAGCCTCACTGTCGAGTTCTTGTTGGATAGCGCTTAATTGTTGTTTATACATTTTGCTAACCTTTCCTTCAAATGCAAACAAAGCATCTTCAGGCTCAGAACTGTCGGCGATGTCTTCAAGCTCTTCACGCAATTCCATTTGCTCCATCAGGAACATAGGATCTTGCAGGGTCTGCTGCTCACCTCGAATATCCTCACCATGTTGTACTAACAGGTATTCAGCTCGGCTGATTGGATTCTTCAATACCTGATACGCATCATTGATTTGCGCAGCTTTTTGCACGGCTAATAGGCGATCACGCTCAGAAGCTGTGGCAAATTTATCAGGGTGGAATTGGCGTTGCAGATCTCTAAACTGAGAAGAAAGAAGGCTACCATCCAGTTGAAACTGAAGTGGTAGCCCAAATAATTCGAAATGATTCATGTAACGGTGGTCCTAAGTTTAGGCTCTTCAATCAGAGCCTAATTTTATTCTTCGCTCACTATAAACGCTCAACGATTGAAGCGTTTATACGTTGAAGCTCTCACCACAACCACATTCGCCTTTCGCGTTAGGGTTGTTGAATTCAAAACCTTCGTTTAGGCCTTCTTTTACGTAATCAAGCTCAGTACCGTCTAGGTAAACTAGGCTCTTTGGATCAATAATGACCTTAACACCTGAATGCTCAAACACTTCGTCTTCTTCGTTAAGCTCGTCAACGAATTCCAGTACATACGCCATACCCGAACAGCCAGTAGTTTTTACCGCTAAGCGCAACCCGATACCTTTACCTCGGTTATCTAGGAAAGCTTGAACTCGGCTTGCTGCCGTATCTGTCATGGTGATGGCCATACTACAACCTTGTGTTTTATATAAATTGAGAACTCAGGGGGAGCACAAAGGATGCTCCCAAATATTGCTTATTTTTTGTGATTACTTAATGAAACGATTAACGCTTCTTTTTGTAATCCGCAACTGCTGCTTTGATTGCATCTTCAGCAAGAATTGAACAGTGAACTTTCACTGGTGGCAACTCTAGCTCTTCTGCGATTTCAGAGTTTTTGATAGCCGCTGCTTCATCAATACTTTTACCTTTAACCCACTCAGTTACTAGTGAGCTAGAAGCGATTGCGCTACCGCAGCCGTAAGTTTTGAATTTTGCATCTTCGATAATGCCTTCTGGCGTTACCTTGATTTGCAGTTTCATTACGTCACCACAAGCTGGTGCGCCAACCATGCCGCTACCTACACTTGGGTCTTCTTTATCAAACGAACCTACGTTACGTGGGTTTTCGTAGTGATCAATTACTTTTTCGCTATATGCCATGATAGTTACCTCGAATCCTCTATTTCCGTGAGATTAGTGATGAGCCCACTCAACAGTGTTCAAATCAATCCCTTCTTTATACATATCCCATAGAGGAGACATGTCGCGTAATTTGTTTACCGCTACACGAATTTGTGCAATCGCGTAGTCGATTTCTTCTTCCGTTGTGAAACGGCCGAATGAGAAACGTACTGAGCTGTGTGCCAGTTCATCGTTCAGACCAAGAGCACGTAGAACGTATGAAGGCTCTAGGCTTGCTGATGTACATGCAGAACCTGATGATACTGCTAGGTCTTTTAGAGACATAAGCAGAGACTCACCTTCAACGAAAGCGAAGCTCACGTTTAGGTTGTGTGGTACACGTTGGTCTAGGTCGCCGTTTACGGTTACCGCTTCTAGATCTTGAACACCTTTCAATAGGCGCTCACGAAGTGCTAGTGCGTGGTCGTAATCTTTCTGCATGTCTTGTTTAGCGATTGCAAAAGCTTCGCCCATACCCACGATTTGGTGAGTAGCAAGAGTACCAGAACGGAAACCACGTTCATGACCGCCACCGTGCATTTGCGCTTCTAGGCGAATACGTGGCTTACGACGAACGTACAAAGCGCCGATGCCTTTAGGGCCGTATGCTTTGTGTGCAGACATAGAGATAAGGTCAACTTTCATCTCTTTTACGTCTAGTGGGATTTTACCCGCAGACTGCGCCGCATCAACGTGGAAGATGATCTTGCGTGCACGACATAATTCGCCGATTGCAGAGATATCTTGGATTACACCAATCTCGTTGTTTACGTGCATGATAGAAACTAGAACAGTATCTTCACGCATTGCAGCTTGTAGCTTGTCTAGATCGATGATGCCGTTAGCTTCTGGCTCAAGGTATGTCACCTCAAAACCTTCACGCTCTAGTTGGCGACATGGATCAAGAACCGCTTTGTGTTCTGTTTTGCACGTGATTACATGCTTACCTTTCTTCTCGTAAAAGTGCGCTGCACCTTTGATAGCAAGGTTATCTGACTCTGTAGCACCTGACGTGAAAACAATCTCACGTGGGTCTGCGTTTAGTAGATCGGCAATTTGCTCACGAGCATTATCTACTGATTCTTCTGCCTGCCAGCCGTAACGGTGTGAACGAGATGCAGGGTTACCGAAGTTACCGTCCATCGTCATGCACTGAACCATTTTTTCAGCAACACGTGGATCGACTGGGCATGTAGCTGAATAGTCAAAGTAAATAGGCAGTTTCATTTTCTACTCCAATGTAAAAACTGACCGCTAAGAGCGGGCATTAACACCGTGAGGTGCTGCACTAATCGTTGTAGTGCTCGTATTTTTATGTGCAAAACCATTATTAACCGCAAGATCGATATCTTGACGATCAGAAATCTCTAAAACTTCGTTATCTTTCATTAGCTCACCGAGCGTAATGTCGTTTAAGAAGCTGCTGATTCGGGAGCTTAAATCACGCCATAGAGTGTGAGTTAAACAACGACTGCCACCTTGGCAATCTGCTCGACCGTGACACTTAGTCGCATCTACTGATTCGTCTACTGCAGCAATTACAGTTCCGACAGCGATGTCGCTCGCTTCAGCACCTAAACGGTAACCACCGCCAGGACCACGAACACTAGCAACTAAGCCAGCTTTACGTAACTTAGAAAATAATTGTTCTAAGTAAGATAACGAGATGCCTTGTCGCTCTGAAATATCAGCCAGAGGAACTGGGCTTTTTTGCGAATGCAGTGCTACATCTAGCATAGCTGTTACCGCATATCTTCCTTTAGATGTAAGTTTCATATCACACCGTATCCACATTGTTTATGTGGTTGGAATCTTCCCATACCCGACTAAATTGGTCAAGTATTTAGTTGACTATTTTAGTCAGGTATTCACCCTTAGGGTTTGTGCGGGCTTTATTTGTCGTTTTTGCTCTTCTCAATTGAAGTCAAAATGCCGCGTAGAGTGTTGATCTCTTGCAGCTCTGGACGAGCTCGGCTGAACAGACGACGTAGCTTATTCATCACCTGACCCGGCTTATCCTTAGAGATAAATTGGGTATCAATGATCACTTTTTCAAGGTGCTCGTAGAACATTTCTAGTTCTTCGTGACGAGGGTATTCATCTTGTTGCTGTGGCTGATATTGGCTAGCGACCATATCAAGGTGAGCGACACGCACTTCGTAGCTCAGAGTCTGCACTGCCATTGCTAGGTTTAGCGAGCTGTATTCAGGGTTAGCTGGAATACATACATGGAAGTGGCACTTCTGAAGCTCATCGTTAGTTAAGCCAGTACGCTCGCGGCCGAACACTAATGCAACTGGGTGCTTTTGACCTTCAATCGCAAACTTTTGTCCACACTCACGAGGCTCAAGCATTGGCCATTCAAGCGTACGTGAACGTGCACTCGAACCAACCACTAAACCACAGTCTTTTACAGCTTCGTCCAGTGTAGAAACGATGGTCGCGTTTTCTGCGATGTCACCTGCACCCGCAGCCAGTGCTAAGGTCTGCTCGTCAACTTCACATTGAGGGTCTACAAGAACTAATTGACTCAAACCCATCACTTTCATTGCGCGAGCTGCTGATCCGATATTTCCCGAATGAGACGTACCAACCAGAACGACTTTTACATTGTCTAACATGCTATATGACACCACTTTAAAAATAATCGCGAGATATTAACACATAGCAAAGTAAAATGGTCAGACCCTTCGCGTAATGTGAAACCAAGAGTTCAAAAAATAACCACTTCCCTTTTGGTAAAACTTTGGTATACTCGCCGCCGCTTTAAATTGTTCTTTAACATCTTGTGGGAAAAACCATATGCATCCAATGCTAAACATTGCGATACGCGCTGCGCGTAAAGCTGGCAACCATATTGCTAAATCTCTAGAAACAACTGATAAGATCGAATCGTCTCTAAAAGGTAACAACGATTACGTTACTAACATTGCTCAAGAAGCTGAGTACATGATCATTGAGACAATCAAAGCATCTTACCCAGAGCACAGCATTATTTCTGAAGAGAAAGGCCTGACTGAAGGTAAAGACTCTGATGTACAATGGATCGTTGACCCACTAGATGGCACCAACAACTTTGTAAAAGGTTTCCCTCACTTCTCTGTATCTATCGCTGTTCGCATGAACGGTCGTACAGAAGTTGCTTGTGTTTATGACCCAATGCTAAACGAGCTATTCACAGCTCAACGTGGCGCTGGCGCTCAACTTAACAACGCTCGTATGCGTGTTACTCAACTAAAAGACCTTCAAGGTACTGTTCTAGCGACTGGTTTCCCATTCAAGCAAAAACAACACTCTGAATCTTTCATGAAGATCATCTCTGGTCTATTCATCGACTGTGCTGACTTCCGTCGTACAGGTTCTCCTGCTCTTGACCTATGTTACCTAGCAGCTGGCCGTGTTGATGGTTACCTAGAACTTGGCCTTAAGCCATGGGATCTAGCAGCTGGCGATCTAATCGCTCGTGAAGCTGGTGCTATCATGACTGACTTTGCTGGCGGTACTGATTACATGACTTCTGGTAACGTTGTTGCTTCAAGCGCACGTGGTGTTAAGTCTATTCTTAAGCACGTTCGTGAGAACGCTAACGAAGGTATGCTGAAGTAATTCAGACCTTACGTTAACGCTCCCTGTTTTAAGGGCGCATAGAAATTCCAAAGCCTCGCTATATAGCGAGGTTTTTTTGTATCTGCGATACGAGATACGAGATACGAGATACGAGATACGAGATACGAGAATGGTGGTTCTTAGTGACAGTGCGTCCAACTCAATTCGCCAATAAATTGCGTTGAGCTTCCCCATTAAATTTAGACGTAAAAAAACCGCTAGTTGCCTAGCGGTTTTTTTGGTTTAGCGAAACTTATTAAGCCAAAGCCTAAGGCATCTCGTCAAACTCTTCACCTTCTTTGTCCACTTGTGGTGGCATTAGGTGTTCACGCGTAATACCCAACTTCATAGCTAGTGCAGATGCAACGTAGATAGAAGAGTAAGTACCAACCGTAATACCCAGTAGAAGTGCAGTCGCGAAGCCGTGAATCATAGCGCCGCCCTGAACGAACAGTGCGATAACTACGAATAACGTGGTACCAGAAGTGATCAACGTACGGCTCAATGTTTGTGTGATTGAGCTGTTCAGTACTTCAGGTGCTTCACCCTTACGCATCTTACGGAAATTCTCACGAATACGGTCGAATACAACAATGGTATCGTTGAGGGAGTAACCGACGACCGTTAGCAAGGCTGCTACGATGGTAAGGTCGACCTCAATTTGCATTAGAGAGAACACACCCAGAGTGATGATAACGTCGTGCGCCAGTGCTAATACCGCACCCGCAGCCAAACGCCACTCGAATCGCACTGATACGTAGATCAAGATACAGATAAGAGAAACAAGGATAGCAAGGCCGCCCGCTTCTGTTAATTCGTCACCCACGTTAGGACCAACGAACTCGATACGACGCATTTCAACTTGCTCACCAGTACCATTCTCAATTGCAGAAAGGATTTGGTTTCCAAGCGTTTCGCCCGCTACGCCATCACGTGGACGTAAACGGACCATCACATCACGAGCTGAACCGAAGTTCTGTACCGTTGCATCACCAAAGCCTTCGGCTTCTAGTGCACTACGAATATCAGGAAGGTGTGCCGGTTGTTCAAAACCAACTTCAATCAGAGTACCACCAGTAAAATCTAGACCCCAGTTCAACGATTTCGTTGTTAGGGTGAAGATAGCAGTACCAATCATCAAGATAGAAAAAACAAAGGCAACCTTTGACCAACGCATAAAGTCGATCATTTTGTCTGCTTTTAGAATCTGAAACATATTAATTCCTAGCCTTAGATCGACAGTTTTTTAACGCGTTTACCGCCATACATCAGGTTCACGATACAACGTGTTCCGACAATAGCTGTAAACATTGAAGTCAAGATACCGATAGACAGCGTTACCGCGAAGCCTTTGATAGCACCAGTACCCACAGCAAATAGAATGATTGCTGTTAGTAGTGTGGTGATGTTGGCATCGGCGATTGTGCTGAATGCATTCGCGTAACCTTGGTGAATTGCTTGTTGTGGACTGCGTCCATCTCGAAGCTCTTCACGTATCCGCTCAAAGATCAGAACGTTCGCATCAACCGCCATACCGACCGTTAATACGATACCGGCAATACCTGGTAGGGTCATGGTAGCCCCCGGAATCATCGACATCACACCGATAATCAACACCAAGTTAGCCATTAGCGCAACGTTCGCAATCAGACCAAAGCTACGGTAGTAAAGCAGCGTAAACAGCATTACAGCAGCCATACCCCAAACCATCGCCATGATACCCATATCGATGTTTTGCTGACCCATAGATGGACCAATGGTACGTTCTTCTACAATCGAGATAGGCGCAATCAATGCACCAGCACGCAGTAGAAGTGCCAAGTTATGAGCTTCAGCCGTTGAGTCAATACCAGTAATACGGAAGTTACGGCCTAGCGCAGATTGAATCGTCGCTTGGTTAATCACTTCTTCGTGCTTACTTAAGATAACTCGACCTTCCGGTGTTTTACGACCACTGTCTTTGTACTCTGCAAATACCGTTGCCATTAGCTTACCGATATTCTGACGAGAGAACGCTGACATCTTGCTGCCACCTTCGCTGTCTAGCGAGATGTTAACTTGAGGACGACCATATTCATCAACACTTGAGCTTGCATCCGTAATACTTGAACCGCCTAGAATAACGCGCTTCTTAAGTACCACAGGACGACCATCACGATCTTGCTTGATTTCGCTACCCGCAGGGGCACGACCAGAAGCGGCAGCGGCTAAGTCAGCACTGCTATCGACTTCACGGAACTCAAGCGTCGCGGTAGCACCAAGGATTTCTTTAGCGCGAGCCGTGTCTTGAACACCAGGCAACTCAACTACGATACGGCTAGAACCTTGACGTTGAACCAAAGGTTCAGCAACACCAAGTTCGTTTACACGGTTACGTAGAATGGTAATGTTTTGCTCAACCGCGTAGTTACGGATTTCTTGAAGGCGAGCCTCTGTAAAGCTTGCAACCAAAGAGAAACGGCCGTTAGATTCAGAATCTACAAACGTCATATCTTGGTGCTTAGATTGCAGTAGCGATTTCGCTTCAGCAAGCTGCTCTTCGTTACGTAGAATCACTTCAACCGCATCTTTACCAGATGGGCGAATCGCACGGTAACGGATTTTCTCTTCACGAAGTTCACTACGGAATGCTTCTTCTTGTTGGCCAACCAGCTTTTGCATCGCAGCGTCCATATCCACTTCCATTAAGAAGTGAACACCACCACGTAGGTCAAGACCAAGTTTCATTGGTGCAGCACCAATAGATTCAAGCCAATTAGGAGTTGAAGCCGCTAGGTTTAAAGCAACGATAACGTCATCGCCTAGTGCTTCTGTGATGATATCACGGGCACTAATTTGCGTATCTGTGTCGTTAAAGCGAACAAGAATGGAACCGTCTTCGAGAGCAACGGATTTAGTAGAAAGGTTTTCTGCTTCAAGAGCATTGGTGACAGCATCCAGCGTAGACATATCTACAGAGGCGCCGCGCGCCCCTGTAACTTGAACTGCCGGATCTTCACCGTATATATTTGGAAGTGCGTACAACGCAGCGATAGCGATGGCAAACACCACCATCAAATACTTCCATAACGGGTAACGGTTTAGCACAGCGAGGATCCTCTAGCTGTTTATAGAGATTTCAGAGTACCTTTTGGTAGCACTGCTGTAACGAAGTCTTTCTTGATAACTACTTCGTTGTTTGCGTTCAGTTCGATAGCAACGTAGTCACTGTCTTCAGCAATCTTAGTGATCTTGCCAATTAGGCCGCCGCTTGTAAGAACTTCATCGCCTTTGCCCATAGAAGACATAAGGTTCTTGTGCTCTTTAACACGCTTAGCTTGTGGACGGTAGATCATGAAGTAGAAGATCACAGCGAACATACCTAGCATGATAAGCATTTCGAAACCGCCGCCTGCTGGTGCACCTTCTGCTGCTGCGTGAGCTTGAGAAATAAACATTTAAAACATCCTCTATTATATTTTCGTAATTGTTTGTCTAATTGGGTCGCATCCCTTTATTTTCAAGCCCCATCACTCGGAAGAGAGATAGGGCTCGCAAAAAAGAAATACTAAGATTCTTTACCTAGTGGTGGCACTTCACGTCCCATTCTTGCGTAGAACTCTGCAACGAACTCTTCAAAGCGGTCTTCATCGATAGACTGACGAATGTCTGACATTACTCGTTGGTAGAAACGCAGGTTATGAATCGTGTTCAGTCGAGCACCTAGGATTTCGTTACAACGATCCAAATGGTGTAAGTACGACTTGCTGTAGTTCTTACAAGTGTAACAGTCACACTCTGAATCTAGTGGTGTTGTATCGGTTTTATGCTTCGCATTACGGATCTTGATCACACCTTCAGTCACAAACAGGTGGCCGTTACGTGCATTTCGCGTTGGCATTACACAGTCAAACATGTCGATACCGCGACGAACACCTTCAACCAAGTCTTCAGGTTTGCCTACGCCCATTAAGTAACGTGGCTTATCTTCCGGCAGTTGAGGACATGTGTGCTCAAGAATGCGGTGCATATCTTCTTTTGGTTCACCTACTGCTAGGCCACCAACTGCGTAACCGTCAAAACCAATTTCAGTTAGGCCCTTAACGGATACATCACGAAGGTCTTCGTACACGCCACCTTGAACGATGCCGAACAGTGAGTTCGGGTTTTCAAGTTTGTCGAAGTGGTTACGTGAACGCTCAGCCCAACGAAGAGACATCTCCATTGAGTCTTTTGCTTCTTTGTGTGTCGCAGGGTAAGGCGTACACTCATCGAAGATCATTACGATGTCTGAACCTAAATCTTTTTGGATTTCCATAGACTTCTCAGCGTCCATAAAGATCTTGTCACCGTTTACAGGGTTACGGAAATGAACACCCTCTTCAGTGATTTTACGCATTGCACCTAGGCTGAATACTTGGAAGCCGCCTGAATCTGTCAGGATAGGACCGTGCCAGTTCATGAAATCGTGCAGGTCACCGTGCATTTTCATGATTTCTTGACCAGGACGTAGCCATAGGTGGAATGTGTTACCTAATAGGATTTCAGCACCTGTGTCTTTTACTTCTTCAGGTGTCATACCTTTAACAGTACCGTAAGTACCTACAGGCATGAATGCTGGGGTTTCAACGGTACCGCGTTCAAACTGAAGTTGACCACGACGTGCGCCGCTATTAGTTTTTTTAAGTTCGTATTTTAATTTCACGAAGCCTCCAATATGCCAGAGAAACAATCTGACTGTTAATTCAGAACCTTAGGCCAAACAAAAGTTCAGTCTAATGGGTTCTATGAGGAGCGGTCGCGTATTCCTTGCGAGAGATCTGACAGACACCCTGCCCGACTCCTAGCTTACTGCTAGCACCCGTAAATTTTTGTATCGCTTAAACCAGCTTAAGTTAGCTCGTTTTCTTATTGATGAACATAGCATCGCCGTAGCTGAAGAAACGATATTCGCTCTTCACGGCGTGATCGTATGCGCCCATCACATTGTCGTAGCCAGCAAATGCACTTACCAACATAATCAGCGTTGATTCTGGCAAGTGGAAGTTGGTAATCAAGCAATCCACCAACTGGTATTCATAGCCAGGGAAGATGAAGATTTCCGTATCACCAAAGAAAGGAACGAGTTCGGTGCCTTTCTTCAATGCATCTTGCGCTGCACTTTCTAGTGAGCGTACTGATGTTGTACCAACAGCAATAATACGGCCGCCACGAGCTTTTGCTGCAGCTACGGCGTCAACCACTTCTTGCGGTACTTCAACGTACTCAGCATGCATGTGGTGATCGTTAATATTATCAACTTTTACTGGCTGGAACGTACCAGCACCAACGTGAAGCGTCACGTAAGCAAACTCAACACCTTTTTCTTTCATGCCAGCCATTAGCTTGTCATCAAAGTGAAGGCCTGCTGTTGGCGCTGCAACCGCACCCGGCTTTTCATTATAGACAGTCTGGTAGCGCTCTTTATCTGCATCTTCATCAGGACGATCGATGTAAGGAGGCAGTGGCATGTGACCCACACTGTTAAGAATCTCTAAAACGCTTTGATCGGATGTGAAATGGATTTCGAATAACGCATCGTGACGCGCCACCATTTCAGCTTCATATTCATCGTTCTCACCAAGGAACAACTTAGTACCCGGCTTCGGTGATTTAGAACAACGAACATGCGCAAGAATGCTTTTCTCATCAAGCATGCGCTCAACCAGCACTTCAAGCTTACCGCCTGATGCCTTGCGACCAAATACACGAGCTGGAATCACTCGAGTGTTATTGAAAACAACAAGATCGCCTGGCTCAACCAAGTCTAAAACGTCTTTAAACGAACCATCAGCTAGGTTACCGCTGTTGCCATCTAATTTAAGCAGGCGGCTTGCTGTACGCTCCTCTTGAGGGTAGCGAGCAATGAGTTCATCTGGTAGGTCAAAGTGAAAATCTGAAACTTGCATGTGTCTAGTCTTGTCTTAGTTGATGAGATTTGTGCCGTTGACGAATCATAAATCGTAGTTGCTGGATAATCGTTACGGTAAGTCAATCGTTACCAGAAACACATCGCAAACACGACTAAAAATTTCGCAGTGGGCTAGTATAGGCACACGAGCCGCAATAGCAAGGTTTACAGCACTGGATTATTGTAAAGAGGCGTAAAATAATGCTACTGATTCACCTCCTCAAACGAAAGAATTAGTTGCATAAAACTCACTCAAGAATGCGTCAGATCTCAGTTATTTTTTAGATAAAAAACTATAGTAATAGCAACAAATAAAAAAGAAGGAGGTTCGTATGATCAAGGTTGAAGATATGATGACTCGCAACCCTCATACCCTATTGCGCTCACACTCACTGGCCGATGCAAAGCACATGATGGAAGCGCTTGATATCCGCCATATACCGGTCGTTGATTCCGATAGGCATCTATTAGGTGTCGTCACACAACGAGACGTTCTAGCCGCTCAAGAATCCAGCCTACAAAACATCCCACAAGCTCAATCTTTTACTCTTGCTACTCCGCTCAACGACATCATGCACAAAAGTGTTATGTCGGTAGAGCCGCGTGCAGGATTAAAAGAATCGGCTATTTATATGCAGAAGCACAAAGTGGGCTGTTTACCTGTCGTAGAAAACCACGAACTAGTAGGCATAATTACAGACAGCGATTTCGTCACGATAGCGATCAATTTGCTGGAGCTGCAAGAAGAAGTAGAGCCAGAAGAAGCGGAAGTAGAGTAACGCTCAGAAGTGATATAAAGAAGAGCGGCCAATTCAGCCGCTCAGAGGGATTGTTGTCGCAGCGGATTATTACAGAAGCTCAGATACCACATCCGCTAATTGATGGAATGTCTCACGACGCGAAGAGCTTGGTCGCCAAACAAGGCCAATATCTCGGTAGGCCTGTTGCCCTGGAGGGTCGATCACAACAAGATTCTGGTTTTCCAATAAACCATGGTCGATCGCCATCTGAGGAATAAAGGTAGTACCTAAACCGTTCGCGACCATTTGAACCAATGTGTGAAGGCTCGTCGCTGTGAACGGGTTGATCTTCTCTTTATCCGTTAACTTACAAGCCGACACTGCATGCTCTGTTAAGCAGTGCTCGTTTTCCAACAAGAATACAGATTCGTCTGGCAGGTCATCGTATTTAATCGGAACGCGAATACCATCAGCTTGATTGCGACTGATCACCATCCGGAAAGGGTCTTGCCCAACAACTTGGCTTTCCATATTGTCGATATCGACAGGCAAAGCCAGAATCAGTACATCTAGGTCTCCATGACGCAGCGCAGCCAATAGGTTGGTCGTTGTATCTTCACGTAACAATAAATTAAGCTGAGGAAAGCGTTGGTTGGCCTCTTGTACCAAATCACATAAAAGGAACGGCGCGATAGTAGGAATACACCCGACTCGCAGCTGTCCTTGCATCGCATCCCCGTTACATAGATTTCCAAGCTCAACCAGATCTTGCCCTTTCGCTAGTAGCTCTCGACCGTGCTTGACCACCAGCTCACCGGCTTGCGTGAAAACCAGCGGGCTCTTTTTATCTTTCTTCTCATAAAGCGGGCAACCGATGAGTTCTTCCAGATTTTGGATACCTTTACTTAGCGTCGATTGGCTAACGAAACAGCGATCAGCGGCATCACTGAAATGACGAGTTTCGTGAAGAGTAACAAGATAGTGAAGTTGCTTAAGACTTGGCCATTTATTCATGAAATTACTTTGTAATATGAGTAGGATAAGTTACGTAAAGGTCATAAGACCTAAGGACAGGACAAAGAATAAGCTTATCGCTTTTTTCGATTAACTTAATCTATTTAATTCGCTTTTTTCTATAGTACCGATTGTACTATAGTTTGTCCCGTAGAAACGGAGCCCAAACAAAGATGTGTTGGGCCAACTAATTTTTTAGGAGATTCCAAAATGGTACTAGTAGGTCGTCAAGCCCCTGACTTTACTGCAGCAGCTGTTCTAGGTAACGGTGAGATCGTTGATAACTTCAACTTCGCAGAATTCACTAAAGGTAAGAAAGCTGTAGTTTTCTTCTACCCACTAGACTTCACTTTCGTTTGTCCTTCAGAGCTAATCGCTTTCGACAACCGTCTTGAAGATTTCCAAGCTAAAGGCGTTGAAGTAATCGGTGTTTCTATCGATTCTCAATTCTCTCACAACGCATGGCGTAACACTGCTATCGCTGATGGCGGTATCGGTCAAGTTAAATACCCTCTAGTTGCTGACGTTAAGCACGAGATCTGCAAAGCATACGATGTTGAGCACCCAGAAGCAGGCGTTGCTTTCCGTGGTTCTTTCCTAATCGACGCTGACGGCCTTGTACGTCACCAAGTAGTTAACGATCTTCCACTAGGTCGTAACATCGACGAAATGCTACGCATGGTAGACGCACTAAACTTCCACGAGAAGAACGGTGAAGTTTGTCCTGCACAATGGGAAGAAGGTAAATCAGGTATGGACGCATCTCCAAAAGGTGTTGCAGCATTCCTATCTGAGCACGCTGACGACCTAAGCAAGTAATTACCTCTTAAGCCCGAACTCAACGCGGGTTAATGGTTGGAAGATTCTCTTTAAAGAGACATAAAGCATAAGCTAATAGCGCAAAGCGCACCGCCAATCAGTTAAGAAGTAAAGTCCTATTAAAAGCCCGAAGTTATGAAGTGACCCCGTAAAGTTGGACATTTCTGTTAAGCGGCTTTCAAGGCCTGAGTTCGATATTCTATCGGAGTCAGGCCTTTTAGTTTCACTTTTATACGTTTGGTATTGTAGTACTCGATGTATTCTTTAATCTGCTCTATCAGAGCATCTGCATCTTCAAAGCTTTGGTTGTGATACATCTCGGTTTTGAGTAAAGCAAAAAAGTTTTCAGCAACAGCATTATCCAAGCAGTTACCTTTTCTCGACATGCTTTGCGTTAACCCACTCTCCGCTACCTTTTTCTGATACTGTCGATGGCGATATTGCCAACCTTGATCGCTATGTATAATTGGCTTTGAGTTGGGTTTAAGCGTTGATATAGCTTCCGTCAGCATATCTGTGACAAGCGGCAAGCAGGCATTTTTGGCCACTCTATAAGCAACCACCTCCTGAGTAAACAAGTCGACAACGGGAGATAAGTATACTTTCTGCTCTTTGACTTTGAACTCCGTGACATCAGTTACCCACTTTTCATCGGGTTGAGTCGCACTAAAATCTCTTTCAAGAACGTTGGGAGCAGCTTTTCCTGACTCTCCTCGGTATGAACGATACTTTTTAATCCTGACCGTCGATTTAAGGTTGAGCTGAGCCATAAGCCTTTGAACCGTTTTGTGATTAAGCACGAACCCCTGATTCTTTAGTTCCAAGTGAATACGGCGGTAGCCGTATCGCCCCTTATGTTCATGATAAATTGACTTTATCAACCGCAGCTCACGTTCGTAGCTATTTTGGCGCTTGCTCGTTTGAGCCTGATAATAAAAGACACTTTTTGCCAACTGTAGAGTGTGCAGTAAGTGCTTTAATGGGTACTTGCCTTTAAGAGTTAGAGCTATGACCGCTTTTTCTTTGTTCGACGGTTTTTTTTCTGCTCCAACTCTTCCAACTTTTTTAGAACGGCATTCTCGGTTCGTAAGTAGACCAACTCCTCTTTTAGCTCCTCAAGTGTCATTTCATTATCAGGCTTAGTGGTACGTTGAGGTTGCTGTTTCATTGAGGGTCTTCCTTTCTGGCGCATTTCGAGCCCCTTGATACCGAGCTCATTAAATCGTTTAAGCCAGACAGAGAGTATTCCAGGGGATGAGAGGTTTAATACAGCGCTAGTGTGCGTGAGAGACCATTCATTCGTCCACATTAAATTCAATGCTTTTCGTTTTGTTTGAGCAGTCGCGGCATGATTAGTTGGTAAAAATGAATCAGTACCATGGATGGCAAAGACTTGAGCCCAATACCGTATCTGCCTTGAAGAAATTGAATATTGTTTTGCTAAGTAGAGAGATGACGTGCCATCTAAGTATTGCTTAGCAATGATACATTTTAGCTCTCGGCTATATTTGGACATAAAAAGACCCCCAATAATTGGTGTCCAACTATTGGGGGTCAGTTCATTAACGCTTCGGGCTTTTTGTTTTCTCACTAACCTTCACCCTAGACTGTCTCTTGTGATAGATAATTGAGGTAGCTCTAAACCCAAACTTTACCCCTATTTTCCCTTATCCCCATCTATTCAGAATCACACCTAGATTGCTATGATTTCATCAGTATCTTTTTGAACGGATAAACACGATGAACACCGAAATTGAAGTCTGTATCGATAACTTAGAATCTCTTCATAACGCACTATCTGGTGGCGCGAGTCGAATTGAGCTTTGCTCTGCCTTAGCACTTGGCGGATTAACTCCAAGCTTCGGAATGATGAAGCAAGCGGCAATAATTTCGTCGGTTCCGGTCTACGCTATGATTAGACCAAGACAGGGCGACTTCATTTTCGATAACGACGATATGCTCTGTATGCTTGAAGATATTGAAGCTTGTGCAAATGCAGGATTGGATGGGGTCGTACTTGGTGTGTTAGCGCCGAACGGAAGTATCGATATGCCAAAAATGCAGCAACTGGCTGAAAAAGCACACTCGTTAAAGCTTGGGATTACCTTCCACAGAGCCATCGATCAAAGCTCTGATTTCCAAGCAGCATTAGAGCAGGTGATTACACTTGGATGCGAAAGAGTCCTGACATCAGGGCTTGCTGTTAATGCCGAACAAGGCATCGATGTATTGGCAGCAATGGTCAAACAAGCCGATGGACGAATTGATATCATGGCGGGGGCTGGCGTTAACGCTGCGAATGCCAAAATGATTCAAAGCGCTACCCAAGTACCTGCTCTTCACCTTTCAGGTAAATCAACAAGACCGAGCCTAATGGAAAACAACTCGAGTGCTCAAATGGGCAATGATGATATTGATGATTATCAGATCCCAGTGACAGATGCGAGTAAGATATCTGATGTGAGAGCCGCCCTCACCGCTTAGGGTAATAATCGCCAGCATAAATCCAGAGAACCTCGCTGACTAATCTAACTGACTGACGTATATTAGATTTAATAGCACAGAAAATTTTCATGGATAGATATGGCTAAAGACTTATTCAGCTCTCTTGATTTAAACCTGTTACGAACATTCCTGATTGTTTATCAAGAAAAAAACACCAGAAAGGCTGCGGAGCGTTTATTCGTTTCTCAGCCGGCGGTTAGTCAGACCTTACAGAAGCTGCGCTATCACTTCAACGATGATCTTTTTATAAAAGTATATGGTGGGTTACAACCTACCTACTTCAGCAAACAACTAGCGAATGAGCTTTCACCTCATTTAGATGGTTTGAAAGCCGCCGTTAACTCTTCAAATACCTTTGACCCAAAGCAAATTGACTACCCAATAAAAATCGCTTTGTCTCCAGTGGTACTCGCATGTTTATCAGGGACTCTTTACAAAGTCATCAAGCAACAAGCCCCAAACTGTGAGTTAGAATTAACGAGCTGGAGTACGTCGTCTGTAAAAGATATTCAAAAAGAAAATGTCTTATTAGGTGTTGCTTATCAACTCACCAACGTTTCTAAAGAGATTTATGTTCAGAAGCTCGTTGATATTAAAGGGCGCTTATTTGTACGAAAAGAGCACCCGATTAAAGAGTCTACTGTCACCCCACAAGATTTAGCAGGTTATGAGATTGCATCGCTAATATCACCAGGATGGAACGATAACTTCAGTCAAGCTTCACGAATATTAGAATCCTACTCTATTCCTCATCGAATTGGGTTTCGTTCCGAGATGGTATTGGCTCTTATTGATGTCCTACTAAACTCTGATATGTATATGCCTCATTCCAACCTCTTTCCTATCGACAACTATCCCAACCTGAGAGCTATTGATGTAGATGTCGCTAACGACTTAAAAATGATGGGAGTGTATAGCTATATCCATGCAAAAAATCGTAATAACCCTCTTCATATGTGGCTCAGCAATGTCATTAAAGAAGCGTTAAACGAACAAGTTAATAAGTAATGCTTATTATGCTTATACAAAACACTACTTAGCCTAAAAATAAAACACTGTTTAATATTAGCTCTGTCAAAACGGATACTGAACTACGAAGGATCGTGCAGTTAAGTTAACCCTAGATAGAGACTAATATGAAAATTGCACTTACTACCCTAATTTCAGCTTCACTACTTTCTGTTCCAGTTCTTGCAAACAACTTTGACAGCCAACACCGTGTGGGTATCGGTTACAACCAAATTCAAGTAAACGATTGGCTAACCGATGACACAGTTGATTGGGGTAACGGTATCAAACTTGAATATGGTTATGAATTTAACCGTATCGTAGGTATCAACGTTTCTTACGCAACGAATAGTGACGACGAAAACGTTGAAGGCATAAAAGCTGAGATCGATGGTTACAAGTTCCAAGTTGATGCTGACATCGGTTATAAATTTGAATTGGATGGCTTCTCTTTAAAACCTTATGGTGTTCTGGGCCTAGCTCGTCAAAGTGAAGATAATTCAATTAGCATCCTAGACAAGAAGTGGACTGAATCATACAACGATACCAGCTTCGTTGTTGGCCTAGGTGGTCGCGCTGAATTCGGACCACACCTATACACTGACATGCGCTTTGAATTCGCGAGCTACGATGACGTAGATTACGACACATTCTCATGGACTGTCGGTTACCGCTTCTAATAAATTGAAAAAGCCAGCGTTCAAGCTGGCTTTTTACGATCAGTCAATTGCTGGGTTCTAACACCTCATCAAAGTTGACCCCCTTTCGAACAATTCGAATCAAAATTCATTGCAGCCACGGACGGCTAATTGCTTTAGGTATTTTTATGAAGATAAAAACTTCCCTGCTTTTACTTTCAGCCCTTTCTACTTCCGTTTCAGCAAGTGCTCTTCATTTATCCCCAGAACTAAAAATTGGCTCTTATCATGGCTTCGGAGTTCAAGCTGGCATTACTGATGTGGCAAATTTAGGTGCCGTTTATCTTAGCTATTCTCACCTTTGGTATGACAGCGATCGATATGACGAAACAGTTGATGCGTATCGTGTTGGTATCCAAAACATGTTTGGAAGAAACCAAATCCACGGCTTTCAGGCTGAGATTGGTGTGGCAAGTTATGACGGTAAAAAAACTCGCTCAGGCGAAGTAGAAGAGAAAACAACACATGGTATAAGCCTAGGCGGGGCCTACGTTTATCAAGCGACACCAATGCTTGGATTACGTGCTGGTGTTGATATGAATATTTTTGATCACAACAAAACCTTTGTGCCTTACGACACAACGGTCAATTTCAATCTTGGTGCAATAATTAGCTTCTAAAGATAAGTTCTATTTTAGTGCGTCATCAAGGCTTTGATCGCCTAAGTGACGTACATCTTTACCCTTCACAAAGTAAATAATGTATTCGCAGATATTTTGGCAGCGGTCTCCCACTCGTTCAATCGCACGCGCTGACCACATCACCTGCAAAATATTAGGGATGTTCTTAGGATCTTCCATCATATAGGTCATTAACTGACGAATAACGGCCTCGTACTCCGCATCCAACTTATCATCAAGCTTGTGAACTTCAGCTGCCGCATCAACATCCATACGAGCAAAAGCATCTAATACTTGGTGAAGCATGGTGATAGCCTGACGGCAAAGAGGCTCTAAAGATACGTGGAATTTCTGCTCTTTGGTTGAAGGGATCTCTATCGCACCTTGAGCAATTTTAGAGGCAACATCGCCAATACGTTCCAGATCGGTAATCGTTTTGATGATCGCCATAATCAAACGCAGATCTTTCGCTGTCGGCTGACGCTTTGCAATGATTCGAGTACACGCCTCATCAATCGACACTTCCATCGCATTCACTTTGTGGTCATCACGAATCACTTTTTTAGCCAATTCAACATCGTCTTTATGAAGCGCCTGCATTGCAAACGAGAGTTGCTGCTCCACTAACCCGCCCATGGTCAATACATGAGTACGGATCGATTCTAACTCGACATTGAATTGCCCTGAAATGTGGCGACCGAAATGCATACTTGCTCCTTGAAAGAAATGAAGAAAGCCATTTTTGTAGAGTGACTTAGCTCTAGATGACACCTTTGTAGAGGTTAGCCATATCTACCAGTAATGTAGTCTTCCGTCTGGTTTTTCAATGGAGACGTAAAAATTGAGTCCGTATCTGAGTACTCGATCAATTTTCCCATATGAATAAAGGCAGTATGGTCACTTACGCGCGCGGCTTGTTGCATGTTGTGGGTAACAATCACCACTGTGTATTGCGTTTTGAGATCGTTGATCAGCTCTTCAATCGTCAAAGTGGAAATCGGATCGAGTGCAGATGTCGGCTCATCTAACAAAAGTACTTCAGGCTCAATCGCAACCGCACGAGCGATAACCAAACGCTGCTGTTGGCCGCCAGATAAACCAAAAGCATTCTCATGCAATCGATCCTTCACTTCATCCCATAGAGCAGCAGCGCGCAGAGAGCGTTCAACCGCATCATCAAGGTCGCGGCTGTTGCTAACGCCTTGCAGCCTCAAGCCATAAACCACATTCTCATAGATAGATTTAGGAAAAGGGTTCGGACGCTGGAATACCATACCAACACGACGTCGTAAGGTCGCGACATCCACCTTAGGGTGATAGACGTTCTTGCCATGAAGCTTCACTTTCCCGGAAACCTTACAGCCCTCAACAAGATCGTTCATGCGATTAATGCAGCGCAGCAGAGTCGACTTACCACAGCCAGAAGGGCCGATAAACGCGGTCACCTGCCCCTTCGGGATCTGCATCGAGATATCATCAAGTGCTTGGCTCTCTTTATAGTAAAGATTTAGCCCTTCAATCGAGATAGCAATTTGCTCATCCTTCAGGTTGTGAACATCAAGTGGTGCTTGGTAACCCAAGGTTTCATTAATCGAGAACATCTAATCTTGTCCTAAGGTTCGGTATTTTTCACGCAAGTTATTACGGATATTGATGGCTGTTAAATTCAACCCAACAATCACCGTAACCAATAAAAATGAAGTCGCATACACTAAAGGTCGTGCCGCTTCGATATTAGAGGTTTGAAAACCAACATCATAGATATGAAAGCCTAAATGCATGAACTTTCTGTCTAAGTGTAGATACGGGAACTGACCATCGACTGGCAAGCTGGATGCTAATTTCACAACACCCACCAGCATTAGTGGAGCAACTTCCCCCGCAGCTCTCGCGATTGCCAAAATTAAACCAGTGATAATCGCTGGGCTTGCCATCGGTAAAACAATGCGCCAAAGCGTCTCAAATTGAGTCGCACCAAGCGCTAATGAACCGTGCCTCACTGCACTAGGAATGCGCGTTAAGCCCTCTTCAGTGGTTACGATAACCACTGGAAGCGTCAAGACCGCTAAGGTTAGTGCTGACCAAAGTAGGCCCGGTGTGCCAAATGTCGGAGCGGGTAATCGTTCTGCATAAAACAACGTATCAATCGAGCCACCAATGGTATAGACGAAGAAACCTAAACCAAAAACGCCATACACAATCGACGGTACACCCGCCAAGTTAATCACGGCGATACGAATTAAACGTGTCAGTGCGTTGTTTTTTGCGTATTCATGAAGATATATCGCAGCGACCACGCCAAGCGGCATCACGACGATCGACATGAGAATAACCAACAGAACAGTGCCGAAGATCGCAGGAAATACACCGCCTTCAGAGTTTGAGTCTCGTGGATTCTCTGATAAGAACTTCCAAACTTGTTTGCCCCAGTGCCCAACCTTTTCTAGGTAAGACATATTATTCGGGTACCAATAATCCAAAATGTGACTGAGCGAGATCTCGACCAACTCGCCTGTCATATCCTCAACCAGCAAGCTTTCGACATTAAGTTGCGTTCTAAGGTGCTCAAGCTTAACTTCGGCTTCACCTAACTGGCGGTTTAATTCCAGTTTAGTTTGAGTATAGGTTGTAAGGTATTCATCACTCACTGACTCATTGAGTTCAAGCTTACGCTTTTCTAAGCGCAGGTTTTCCAATTGCCAGCTGATATTGCGAATTTCTTGGTTCACGACACGCGACGTTTCTTTACGTAACGTATCAGCGAACGCCAAGCCTTGTTCGAGCTTTTGGTCTATGTTCGAATCAAAGGTGCCAGAAGCGGTTTTAAAACCCACCGGCTTACCAAAGAAATAACCACCTCGACTTCGTTCAATCACAACCCAATCTAGCGGGGTGGTTGGTTCACGTAAGTTAACATCCAGAATGGAAACAAAGTCCGCAGGGTACAGCTCTCTGTTGGCAACTTTGATGCTTAAGCGCTGTATTAGCCCAGTCGAGAGGTTTTGAGGCGACAAGAGATCATGGACTTGTGGAACTTGCTCTATCGGGATGTATTTTCGTTCATATAGCTGACCAACCAATACATCTTGTTTGGATACGGTTTCGTCAAGATCGACCACGAGCGATAAGTCTTTGGAATCAACTTGCCATTGGTACAAAGGTGCGGGCCAAAAATAGGTTAAGCCCTTCCAACCAATCAGCAGCATTAGGCCAAGAACAGAAAGCATACTGATGCTCACCGCCCCACCCGTTAGCCAGATCCACGGAGAGCCCGATTTAACCCAAGACAATAATGACTTCAGTTTATTCATCATGATCGACCTTGCTCTTGACGTACTGAACTCAAGGAACTGAGAAGATCACGAGACACGCTAGTCAAGCCACTAAAAGCCATTGACGTACATTGAGGCAAACCTTTACAACTACAGCGCACGATATTTATCTCTCAGTCTTTGTCTAACCCACTCAGCAACTGAGTTCACCGCGAATGTAAAGATAAACAGCAACAGTGCAGCCAAGAACAGCAAGCGGAAATGAGAACCACCCACTTCTGATTCTGGCAGCTCAACAGCAATCGTTGCCGATAAGGTTCTCATCCCTTCCAAAATATTCCAGTCAAGAATTGGAGTGTTACCTGTCGCCATCAAGACGATCATGGTTTCACCAACCGCTCGCCCTAGGCCCATCATAACCGCAGAAAAGATACCTGGACTCGCCGTCAATAACACCACATAAATAAGCGTCTGCCACGCCGTCGCCCCCAACGCTAATGAGCCATCAGACAAATGCTTAGGTACAGAGAAAATAGCATCTTCCGCAATCGTGAAAATCGTTGGGATGACCGCAAAGCCCATAGCAAAACCAACCACTAGCGCATTGCGTTGGTCAAAGTCGATACCATAGCTAGCCAAGAAGGTACGAATATCACCACCAAATAACAAAGCTTCAATGTTGTTTCCACCAGCAAATACCGCAACCACTGTAATCACCAATACCGGAATCAATATCAGAGCATGCCAACCATTAGAGAAGCGACCCGTTACCATCTTCGGCAAACAGAACCAAACAAGTCCAGTCAACAGTGTGCTCAGTGGCAATAGCACCATTAATGAGAAGACAGCCGTTAAATGCGTCTCGACGATTGGAGCAAACCAAAGCCCAGCCAAGAATCCGATGATCACAGTCGGAAGCGCTTCCATCAGTTCGATCGAAGGCTTCACCACTCTTCGCATGCGTGGAGACATGAAGTAAGCGGTGTAAATAGCTCCGAGCACAGCAACCGGCACAGCAAACATCATCGCAAACAGAGCGGCTTTAATAGTACCGAACGTGATAGGTACTAAACTGAATTTCTCTTCAAAGTCATCGTTCGCCGACGTTGATTGCCAAACGTATTGCGGTTCAGGGTAACTTTCATACCAGACCTTTTGCCAAAGCGATGAGAATGAGATCTGTGGATATTCATTGTCGAGTTTAGCCACACTGATGGTGCCATCAATCAAGGTCGCAAGATGCAGTTCATTGGCAGACATAGCCGCTAGTTGTGGTGATTTATCAAAGGCTCGTTCAAACAACGACAGCTTTTCACTGGTCGTATAGTGGCTTTGTAATGTGCCGTTCTTATAGAAACTATAAAAACCCTTTCTATAAGTATCAGGAAGAATAAATTGCACTTGTTCAGCTAGTTGGAAGTCTCGAATATGGGTCAGGCTACGTTTTTCATCTTTGAGTACATCGAACCACTGAGAAACCTGTCCGTCCTCATGCGTAACCAACAGTGAATAAGCTCCAGACAGTAAATCGATGCTTTTCACGGAATGCTTCGCATCATTTAAGCTAAGATCAATCACTTCACGAACATCAAAACCGTTATCTGATAGTTTCAAAACAACCAAATCCGATTGTGCTCGAAGGTACAAAGTTTGCCCATCAGGCGTGACAAGCAGTTGCTGTTGCAAGCCCAGCTTATCCGATAGCCATTGTCTCTTCTGAAAAACATACTGACCAGTAAGGTCACTCTGATACCACTTAACCAAGACTCGTTGGTCACTTAACTGAGCGGCAACCGTAATCCCACGTCCATTTTTAGAGAACGCGAATTTGTCGATCGTCGCTCCAATTGATGATTCATCATTTAAAAACGGTTCAGGGAGAGTGATTTGCTCAATTTTAGGTTCGGCTTCACTGCCCTTTTTCAGCACAGGCGCACTATACTCAGGATAGAAAAAAGTAAGATTGCTTGCGCTGTCGGCAAAGGCAAACCAGTTTTCAGATGGGGTATTTCGAGAAAAGGCGATGGGGTTGGCTACAACATCACGCTCAAAGTAAGAGTGTGTATTTTGAGACTCTAAATCCCAAAACTGTACCAAACCGGATTTTTCGATAGTAAATGCATGCTGACCATATTCATCAACCGATAAGACGATAGGCTCTTCGACGGCAACGGTCTTCACAGCTTGGTCTGTCTCTAAACCAGTATCAGAAAATACCGGTAAAATGACCATCGCCAAGTAAACAAAGATCAATACTAGGGCAGCTAGAACACTGACCGCGCCACATGTCACCGAAAAACGGACGAGACGATCTTTCAACCATCTTTTTTTGTCGCGCTCTTTCAATGAAAATTGGGCTGAAGCCATCTGTTTATCTACCTTTTTTTAGCTACTGACATAATATGTACGTTAGATGACAATTATATTACAAGTTACGTTAAACAACTGAAACTAATAACAAGTTTGTTAGCCATATTTCTTAAAGTAAGATCATAGATTTGGTGTATTTTGCCATTCTAATTTAAAGTAATCAGCTCTATAGCCAGTACTCAAGGATTCTCATCTCGATGGAAAAAGACTATGTCACAAAAGAACTTAGCTGGTTATCCTTCAATGAAAGAGTGCTCCAAGAAGCGGCAGATAAGTCAGTCCCCTTAATCGAAAGAGTTCGTTTTTTAGGTATTTACTCGAAAAACCTCGATGAGTTTTACAAAGTCCGATTTGCTGATGTGAAGCGAAAGATCTTACTTCAAGATCCACAGCTAACCTCCAACTCACCGAAAGCCTTGCTGACTCAAATGCAGAGCAAAGCGAGCAAGCTCGATGCTCAATTCCATGAACTGTATAACGACTTGCTATTGGAATTGGTACGCAATCGTATTTTTCTGGTCAACGAACAACAAATCAGCGAAGAACAAAGTGGCTGGATAAAAAAGTACTTTAAGAAAAAAGTGCTGCCACACTTAACGCCGCTTCTCTTGAACGAAGATAGCCAGTTACTTAATATTCTCAAAGATGAACAAAGTTACTTAGCCATCGATATCGAGCGCGAGACATCATCTCAATATGTCTTACTCGAAATCCCATCAGAGACGCTCCCTCGATTTGTTAAGCTACCGGAACCTTCGGGTTCGCAGCGTACAACTTTGATCTTGTTAGATAATATAGTTCGATTTTGTTTGGATGACTTACTTAAAGGATTCTTTGAGTATGACTCATTGCGTTGTTTTGCGATAAAAATGACACGTGATGCCGATTATGATCTTCAAGAAGACAATGAAAATAACCTATTAGAATCGATGTCTTTAGGTTTAGAGCAGCGCTTAACGGCACTGCCGATACGTCTGATCTATGAGTCAGAGATGCCCGCTGAAATGCTCAACTTCTTACAAGTCAGACTTAAACTGTCTGACTATGACAGTGTCATCGCAGGTGGGCGCTATCATAACTTCAAACATTTCTCTGAGTTCCCAAGCCTTAACCGACATGATTTAGTTAATCGTCCTCTACCCGCGATTAAATGCGCGCATTTCAGCCATTACCCAAACTATTTCGAAGCGATCAAAGCTCGTGACATCTTACTCCATTACCCTTATCACACTTTTAATCACATCACTGAACTTGTTAGGCAGGCTTCCTTTGATCCCAAGGTAACCTCCATCAAAATAAACGTTTACCGTGTTGCGGAGGGCTCAAAACTCCTCAGCTCGATCATCGATGCAGCACACAATGGCAAAAAGGTCACTGTGGTTGTCGAGCTGCAAGCACGCTTTGATGAGCAAGCCAACATTCAATGGACCAAGAAACTTCAAGAAGCGGGTGTAAAGGTCATCCATGGCATCCCTAGTTTGAAGATCCATTCCAAGCTGCTGCTCATCAAACGAAAAGAAGGCAAGCATACAGAGCATTATGCCCATATTGGCACTGGCAACTTCCATGAAGTTACAGCGCGCGTGTATACCGATTTTTCTCTGCTCACTGCGAATGAAGATTTGACTCAAGAGGTGAGACAAGTCTTTAAGTATATTGAAAACCCTTATCAAAAGTCCCAGTTCAAACAACTGATTGTGTCACCAAAGAATACTAGAAAACGTCTGTACCAATTGATAGATCATGAAATACAAAACGCGATAGAAGGTAAACCTGCAAGCATCACTCTAAAACTCAACAACTTGGTCGATCGAGAGATCATTGAAAAGATCTACCAGGCTAGCCAAGCCAATGTAAAAGTGAGAATGGTCATTCGCGGCATGTGCTCTCTTGTCCCTGGCATAGCCAACATAAGTGATCATATTGAGATAGTCAGTGTGGTCGATCGTTTCCTCGAACATCCGAGAGTGATGATATTTGGTAACGCTGAAAAGCCGAAAGTCTATATCTCTTCTGCTGACTGGATGACACGAAACTTTGATCATCGCATCGAAGTTGCAGCCCCAATTTTAGACCCTAAGATCAAGCAAACCATTATCGATATCACCGAGTTTCATTTTGATGACAGCAACAAAGCTCGATTACTAAACCAAGCGATGAGCAACCCTTACATACAACCACCAGCAAACCCACTTGATTACCCGACGTCACAACTCTCCACTTACCACTATATTAAACGTATGGAGAAACTTGCTCGCAAGAAGTACAAACAAGAGAAGAAATCATGCCGCTAATTGATAACAAACATTCTCGATGTATTGCCGCTATCGACTTGGGTTCGAACAGCTTCCACATGGTGGTTGCCCGGGTATTCGATCAACACCTGCAATTAGTCAGCAGACACAAACAGAAAGTGAGATTAGGTGATGGATTGGATGAACGTAACGTCCTATCTGAAAGCGCTATCGAGCGAGGCCTAGAATGCCTCAAAGTGTTCGCAGAACGACTGGCGGATTTTGAGCTTGATGATGTCAGAGTTGTTGCGACTCATACCCTAAGAAAAGCCAAAAACGCTAAAGACTTCTTAGAGCAAGCCAAACCACTGTTTCCTTTTCCAATAGAGATCATTTCCGGTCAAGAAGAAGCTCGAATAATCTATAACGGTGTAGAACACACTCAAACCGCTTCTGAATCTAAGTTGGTTATTGATATCGGTGGTGGCAGTACCGAACTCGTCGCAGGACAAGGTTTTACCCCCCTAATTATGCGCAGTTTACCGATGGGATGCGTCAACTTCACCCAACGTTTCTTTGCTGACGAAGGGCTAACTTCACAACACTTCTCAGATGCTTATACCGCAGCTACTCGTCTATTGATGCCGTTGATTGAAGAATACACAAAAGCCCCTTGGGAAATCGCTTTTGGCTCATCAGGGACTGCTAAATCAATAAAAGAGGTACTCATTGGCTTAGGGTTCACCGACGGTCTCATTACGCCCCAACGCCTGTCTTATTTGAAGAATCACTTATGTGAATTTTCATCATCCAACACCTTAAATCTTTCAGGCTTAAGTGATGATAGAAAGCCTGTGTTTGCTGCTGGCGTCACCATTCTTTCAGCAGCCATGGATACGCTAGACATCAAGGAGTTACATTTTTCTGATGGTGCCCTGAGAGAAGGCGTTCTTTATGACATGGAGGATCGATTTAAAGATATTGATGTTCGAACAAGAACTGCCGAAACGCTCGTCTCTCGATACCATGTAGACGTAACTCATGGCAAGAAAGTCAAAGTACTCGCCCTTGCATTGCTGAAACAAGTGCAGCCTCAAGTGACAACTGCGGTCACTAATGAGCTGTATGATCTGCTTGGTTGGGCTGCATTACTTCATGAGGTAGGACAAAGCATTGCATTCCAAGGCTATCACCGCCATTCGGCTTATCTGCTTAAGCACACGACAATGCCAGGCTTCAATACTGAGCAGCAGCGTTTTATATCAACATTGGTTCGCTATCAAAGAAAAGCGCTCAAGCTACAAGATTTGCCGGAACTTTCTCTGTTTACTCAGCAACAAGTCACCCTGCTGGTTCGTATATTGAGACTTGCTATCTTACTCAACCGTCAGCGAAATCAAGCACTGGCCCCAGACGTAACTCTAACGATTGAACAACAGGATAACTGGGAATTGAAAGGATCTAACAGCGATTGGTTGGCACAAAACCAACTGCTTGATTGTGAACTTAAAGAAGAGCAACAACGTTGGCAAAATGCTGGATGGTCGTTAAAGCTAAAATAACGAACAGTCAAAATTAAAACAGCCTGCGACATCGCAAGCTGTTCATACGTTTCTTATCTAAGTTTATCGTAGCCTCAATCAGAGCCCGACTTTTGCCAACTCTTGCTCTGCGAACTCAGACGGTATTGCTAAATAGCCATCTTTCTCTACAAGTTCTTGTCCTTGCTTTGAGAACACAAAAGTGAGGAACTCTCTCTCAACGGGAGAAAGCGGTTTATCTGGGTGTTTATTCACGTAAACATAAAGAAAGCGCGATAGAGGGTAATCACCACTCAAGATGTTCGCTCGAGTCGGCTCTACAAAATCAGAACCATACTCAGCAATAGGAATTAGCTTAACGCCAGCGACACGATAGCCAATACCTGAGTAACCTATCCCACTTATTGATGATGCGACCGACTGTACAACCGATGCAGAACCTGGCTGCTCATTGACTCGGTTCTTAAAGTCACCACCACATAATGCGTTTTGTTTGAAATAGCCATAGGTTCCCGAAACGGAATTGCGCCCAAACAGCTGGAATCGATGTTTCGCCCAAGGTTGGTCGACGCCTAGATCTTGCCAATCGTTGAGCGGCTTAGTCGCACCACAGCGTAATGTCTCTGAAAAGATGCCATCAATCTGACGAAAGTTGAGCCCCTCAATAGGGTTATCGCGGTGCACAAAAAGCCCAATCGCATCGATCGCCACTCGCAGTGCTGTCGGTTTATAACCATGTTCTCTTTCAAATGCCTCTACTTCTCGCAAGCGCATCGGACGACTCATGGGCCCTAGATGAGCAGTGCCTTCTGTTAAGGCTGGAGGCGCAGTAGAAGAACCAGATGCTTGGACTTGAGCGTTAACGTTCGGGTAGTAAGATTTAAATTCCTCTACCCATAACGTCGTCATACCCGCTAAGGTATCCGAACCTACCGATAATAAGCTCCCAGAAATGCCCGGAACCTTAGAATAATCAGGCAGTGATTCGACACTCTGTTCGGCATGAACAGGGTTAACCAAAGCAAACGCTAATAATGAGCTGACTGGCAAACGCATCCTGCGTGTCAAACAACTCATGACACTGTCAGTCGATTTGGCAATGTAAAATGGAATCGACTACCGACACCTACTTCACTTTGAATTTCTAAATGTGAGTCATGATGACTAAGCGCATGTTTCACAATCGCCAATCCAAGACCACTACCACCTGTATCACGTGAGCGTGCTTTATCTACACGATAGAAACGCTCTGTGAGTCGATGTAAGTGTTGTGGTTCGATACCGTCTCCGGTGTCTGACACATCCAAACAGGCACCTTGACTGGTCTGGTACCAACGCACTTTCACCGTCGCGCCTGGTGGTGTGTATTTCACTGCGTTGTAAACCAGATTCGATATCGCACTTCTCAGCTGATCTTCATCAGCAAGAACGCGTAGGCTCTTATCGATATCAAACTCAAGCTTATGCTCTCTATCACCACTTAGGCTTGCCGCTTCTTTTTCAAGAACCTCAAGCATCGCCGGAACGTTCACCACTTCATCGAGCTCATGCATTGGCGCAGCTTCGATCTTAGAAAGTGTTAATAATTGATTGACCAGACTGTTCATGCGATTCAATTGCTCGGTCATCACACCATGAGCCTTAGGCCACATAGGGCCAACGACCATGTCTGGATCTTCCGTCATTTCAAGGTAGCCCTGAAGTACGGTCATTGGAGTACGTAGCTCGTGAGAAACGTTAGCAAAAAAGTTACGACGCATGCCTTCTAGCTGTTTTAGCTGAGTAACATCACGTACCACCATCAGGTGTTCACCCTCGGTATACGGCACGATACGAAGCTCAAGCATACGTTCCACGTTAAGTGGCGAAGGCATCTCTAACGGTTCTGAAAAATCTTGTTTATTAAGATACTTGATGAAGTCCGGCGTGCGGATCAAGTTAGAGATCGGTTGTCCTGAATCGTCTGGCCAGCGAAACCCAAGTAAGTACTGAGCTAGCTTGTTACACCAAACGATATTGCCTTCACCGCGAAATACCACAACAGCATCGGGAAGGGATTCTGCACCATTTCTGAAACGGCGGATAAGGTTGGTCAGCTCTTTACGTTTGCGACGCTGTCTCTGCTGCATACGATAAATACCGTTAAACAGAGACTCCCAATTCCCAGAACCTGATGGTGGCGTTAGACGCTTCTCATCCCACAACCATGCGGACAAACGCATTTGATTATGTAGATGCCAGCCGAGCTGCAATACCGTAGCAGCCAGCAGTAACCAAGGTAGGTAGCCGAATATCCATCCAACTAAAACCCAAGGTGCGTAAAAAAAAGCCAGCTCCCAAGCCAGCTTTTTCCAGGTTAACTTTTCAACCATTCAGGACTCCGTAAACTGGGTAGCGAAGCCACACTAAGCCTTTGTAGAAAAACGGTAGCCCGCGCCGCGAACCGTTTGGATTAGCTTGTCGTGACCTGCAGATTCAAGTGCTTTACGCAGGCGTCGAATATGTACGTCAACGGTACGGTCTTCAACGTAAACGTTGGTGCCCCAAACGTTATTCAGCAGTTGCTCTCGGCTGTACACACGCTCTTGGTGTGTCATAAAGAAGTGCAACATTTTGAACTCTGTTGGTCCCATATCAACCGGACCTTCGCTTGCGGTAACGCGGTGAGATACAGGATCTAACTTAAGACCTTGCACATCAATCACGTCTTCCAGTGCGGTAGGCGTTACACGGCGAATAACCGCTTTCAGGCGAGCAACAAGCTCTTTTGGTGAAAATGGCTTGGTGATGTAGTCATCAGCGCCCACTTCTAAACCACGAACCTTATCTTCTTCTTCGCCACGAGCCGTTAGCATCACCACTGGGATGTTGCGAGTTAACTCTTCACGCTTCATGTGCTTGATAAAGTTTATCCCGCTACCACCAGGTAGCATCCAATCTAGTAATACTAGATCTGGGAAAGGTTCACATAGCTTGTTTACCGCTGTATCGTAATCTTCAGCCTCTACTGCTTGGTAGCCTTTTTGTTCAAGCACGAAACACAGCATCTCACGAATAGGTGCTTCATCTTCAACGACCAGAATCCTTCTCGACATAATTGAATAGCCTTTGTATTTAATCAACGCATTGCATTATCTGAGTTAATTATGACACTTTTGTGACCTTTGAAAACAAATTTTCATATAACTGTCTCAAACATTTCACTTTATAACTTTTGATACAGAGCTAGGGACAAATCGAATTAGATCTCATATCATGAAGCACTTCTAAAAAGGTATGAGAAAAATTTATGTGGTTTAAAAATTGCCTAGTCTATCGCTTCAACCGTGATATTGATTTCAACGCAGATCAGCTAGAGAAACAACTTGAAGAATTCCGCTTTACTCCTTGTGGTAGCCAAGACAAACAAAAGTTTGGTTGGGTACACGCAATGGGTAGACATGGCGATATGATGACGCACGTATCAGAAAACCGCATTCTTATCTGTGCAAAGAAAGAAGAGAAAATGCTACCCGCTTCTGTGATCAAAGAATCATTGAACGCAAAAGTAGAAACGCTTGAGGCAGAGTCTGGTACACCTCTGAAAAAGAAAGAGAAAGACAACCTAAAAGAAGACATCATCATTGATCTACTTCCTCGCGCATTCAGCCGCAGCAACTTCACTTACGCGCTGATCATGCCAAAAGAAGGTTTCATTGTGGTTGATGCGAGCAGCTACAAAAAAGCAGAAGATGTATTGGCATTGCTACGTAAGACAATGGGTAGCCTGCCAGTAGTGCCAGCTATTCCAGAGCAAGCGATCGAAACGACTCTTACAGAATGGGTGAAATCAGGTGATACGCCACAAGGCATCACTATGCTTGATGAAGCAGAACTAAAATCTATTCAAGAAGACGGCGGTATTGTTCGAGTTAAGAAACAAGAACTAGAAGCTGATGAGATTAAAAACCACATCGAAGCCAATAAGATGGTGACGAAACTTCTTATCAACTGGCAAGACCGTATTGAGTTCATTCTTGCAGAAGATGGCAGCATCAAACGCCTAAAATTCAGTGATGAGCTCAAAGACGAAAACGACGATATTCCTCGTGAAGATCAAGCTGCGCGTTTTGATGCAGACTTCTCTCTACTTTGTGGTGAGTTCAGTGTTTTCCTTCCAAACCTATTTGAATCATTAGGTGGGTTAACTCAACCTAACGCTTAATCAGTCAAACTATAAGCTCAGGTACTAACGGCATCTGAGCTTATTTCTCACTAAGTTTTCGCTTATATCTGCCTCTCTGCCCTCTTGTTAATGTCATTGCTATCTTTAGGGCTATCAACCAAACTCATTTTAGCGTAAAATTTGCGCCCCTTTGATATCACTTGGTGGTATCAACCTGACTTGAGATCAGATTAGAGAACGAAGCAATGACTACACAAAAACCATTTGTACCTGAACTATTATCACCGGCAGGAAGCCTTAAAAACATGCGTTACGCATTCGCCTACGGCGCAGATGCAGTTTACGCAGGCCAGCCACGTTACAGCCTTCGCGTTCGTAACAACGAGTTCAATCACGAAAACCTACAAATCGGTATCGATGAAGCTCATGCTCAAGGCAAAAAGTTATATGTTGTATGTAACATTCAGCCGCACAACTCTAAATTAAAAACATTCATTCGCGACCTTAAACCAGTTGTAGATATGGGCCCTGACGCGCTTATCATGTCAGATCCTGGTCTTATCATGATGGTTCGTGAAGCATTCCCTGAAATGCCAATCCACCTTTCGGTTCAAGCAAACGCAGTAAACTGGGCGACCGTTAAGTTCTGGTCAACCCAAGGCGTTGAGCGTGTAATCCTATCTCGTGAGCTATCGCTTGAAGAGATCGAAGAAATTCGCGAACACTGCCCAGAAACAGAGCTAGAGATCTTTGTTCACGGTGCACTTTGCATGGCTTACTCAGGCCGTTGCTTGCTTTCTGGTTACATGAACAAACGCGATCCAAACCAAGGTACTTGCACCAACGCTTGCCGCTGGGAATACAAAACAGAAGCAGCGAAAGAAGACGAAAACGGTCAGATCGTTGAAGCTAATCCAACTGGTGTCGCTATTCAAGAAGTTGAAGTTCAAGATGAACGTCCAGACAACACACTAGGTCTTGGTAAACCAACAGACGAAGTGGTTCTGCTTTCTGAATCACACAAGCCAGAAGAGAAAATGGCAGCGTTTGAAGATGAGCATGGTACTTACATCATGAACTCAAAAGACCTTCGTGCAATCCAACACGTTGAGCGCCTAACTAAGATGGGGGTTCACTCTCTCAAAATTGAAGGTCGTACTAAGTCTTTCTACTACTGTGCACGTACTGCTCAGGTTTACCGTAAAGCTATTGACGATGCAGTGGCAGGCAAGCCATTCGATGAAAGCCTAATGGGTACCTTAGAGAGCCTAGCTCACCGTGGTTACACTGAAGGCTTCTTACGTCGCCATACACACGATACATACCAAAACTACGAGTACGGTTACTCTATCTCTGATACTCAACAGTTTGTTGGTGAGTTCACAGGCAAACGCCGTGGCGACCTAGCGGAAGTCGAAGTGAAGAACAAGTTTCTAGTAGGCGACAGCTTAGAAATGATGACACCGAAAGGTAACGTTGTTTTCAAACTGGAAGTTATGGAAAACCGTAAATCTGAAGCGGTCGACGATGCGAAAGGTAACGGTCACTTTGTATTTATTCCTGTACCAGCAGATCTAGATCTAGAGTACGGCTTGCTGATGCGTAACTTGAGCGAAGGCCAAGATACACGTAACGCATCAGGCAAATAATTTTCACTTAAGCGACTTACTTGAGAAGAAAACAATGGCTCTGTTAATTACTGACAAGTGCATAAACTGCGATATGTGTGATCCTGAATGCCCAAATGGTGCAATCACTATGGGTGACAGTATCTTCGAGATCGATCCAGATTTATGTACAGAGTGTAAAGGTCACTATGAAAAGCCAACATGTCAGTCAGTGTGCCCGATTACAAAATGCATAATCACTGACCCAAACCATATTGAAACTGATGACGAGCTACTCGAGAAGTTTGTTATCATTCAAGGCTTGACCTAAAAAAGAAAGGTTCAACTTAACCATAAGTTGAACCTTTTTTTTATCCTGATTTCTCGATTGGATAAATATTGCAGAAGAGCTCTTTTTCAAATTGATATTCGAGTCGTTCTCGCCAGTTTATTGATTGAGCTATCGGAACAAGATAAAAGTTTTCCCTGCCGGTATCGGTCACAAATGCCATTCCATACTGCATCAATTCGTAATGAACATCATTTACGAAGCTAGGGTCTAAACGCTGTCTGCCTGTCAGTTGGGTAATGTCATCTCTCGAAATAGAAATACCCGAGCTTTCAGCGTTGAATCTATGTCTTAGCCATTCTGAAAATTCCTTTGCACAAATCATAGTCATAGTCTTATCCTTGAATTATCTATCGACGGGTATCAGACTCTGATTTCGTATACTGCATATAAGCCGCATCTTTCACCCCAAAAACACTCTATCCCTGACCAAACCTTGTCAAATTCGTCATCGCCTTTGCTGATATCGTTATTGGTTTTATCAATATCAAACGATGTTCTTAATCTAGTGTTTATAAACTCTAGACAAAAGTGTGATGTTTCTCCAGTTTTAGAGTCGAGAAAACCAGTGGCAGTACCACTGTAAAAAGCCTCGATGAACAGGATTACTTATTCGATATCAAGGCCAAACACTGACTTGGCATCACTTTAACTTTTTTCTTTTTCTTAGTTTTCGCTACTTTTTTAGGAGGTGGAACTGGAACAGTCTTTGGAGCCCAACTAGCAAGTTCATCTCCACAACCATCACCTTTAGGAGGGCTCGCTTGAGCTATGCAGTTTGAACTGCCTTCAGGACACTTTAAACGAACGTGGAAGTGGGAGTGGTGTCCCCACCAAGGTCTTATTTTGCCTAACCAAGCTCTATCATTAGCGTCAGAGTTTTCTTGTTCACAAAGGGTTTGCTTGATCACTGGATGAACAAAAATACGCACCACTTTTTCATCTTTCGCCGCATAACGAATAACTTGAAAGTGATCATTGGTCCAATTCGATTGACGCAATTTGTAGTTGGTAAGATCCACAACGCTCACAGGTTTAGGCACAGCTAACTCGTTCTCTGACAACCTCTTACTGGTTAACCTTAGCCATATATCAATATCTAACCCTGTTTGATGACTTGAATGACCTGAAGAAAAGCGCCCTCCTCTGGGAAGAGAAATATCACCGACCAATAAATTAGTATTGAGTTTCTCGCTGGTCGTGACTCCTAACCTCTCAATAAACTTTATAGCTTCTGTATGGCCATAGTAGCGCTCTCTTTGAGGGCGAATGATCTGATACCCCAAACCATTAATAGGCAAAGCCTGCGCGCCGTCTAGACAGCCATTGGCATAGCTTCCAATTGATGAGGGTGAATTTTTAGTAGGGTGACTCTCTTTCTCCCACGAAGTTGCTGATAGAGAAAATGAACAAAAGAATACTACCAGTGCAAAAAAGAACCTCATAATAATCCCAAATTACTGACGCTTACTCATTATATTAGTCGCCATTTAGGATTAGGTGCATATCGTATTTAAGTTTTTGGTGGTAGCCAGTGAATTAGACGGGTTAAAGCAACAAAACGGGAAAACAGAGAAATTTCGCTATAAATAAATGATGAAGCGTAATGGGCTGTTTATACCTAGCTATCTTCACAATTTATCAAACTCCAGAAAGCAAAAAGGCCCTAGCATTTCTGCCGGGACGCGCAGTCTAGAGCCTTAAATATGGCCGGAAGGAGAGATTAGACCGGGCTGGCGAGCTAGGGGAACGCCTAGTTATCCCAACATTGCTTCGTAGAAGCAACAGATCTAAAAAAGCCCCAGCATTTCTGCTGAGGCTTAGTATATGGCAAGAGTTGAGGAATAGACTCCCAATACGCACTGTTTTGGTAAGTAGGGGAATCCGCTGCTGTGCCAATAGCGTATTATTAGATTCAGAAAGCAAAAAGGCTCTAGCATTTCTGCTAGAGCCTTAAATATGGCAGGGGTGGAGAGATTCGAACTCCCAACACGCGGATTTGGAATCCGCTGCTCTGCCAATTGGAGCTACACCCCTATTTTCAGTTTTAAAGAGCTGAAACTCTGAATAAGTGGCGGAGTGGACGGGACTCGAACCCGCGACCCCCGGCGTGACAGGCCGGTATTCTAACCAACTGAACTACCACTCCGCAGTGGAATACTTGTCGTCGCTGACAAGTGTTCAAATTTAAAGCCTGGCGATGTCCTACTCTCACATGGGGAAGCCCCACACTACCATCGGCGCTATTGTGTTTCACTTCTGAGTTCGGCATGGAATCAGGTGGGTCCACAACGCTATGGTCGCCAAGCAAATTTTAAAATTCGGAAAACTGTATTTAAAAGTCTATCTCTTCAAACTCATTCAAGCGTTTGGTATTTCTTTGAGTCCACAAAACCCCTTGGGTGTTGTATGGTTAAGCCTCACGGGCAATTAGTACAGGTTAGCTCAATGCCTCGCAGCACTTACACACCCTGCCTATCAACGTCGTAGTCTACGACAACCCTTTAGGACGCTTATAGCGCCAGGGAAAACTCATCTCAAGGCTCGCTTCCCGCTTAGATGCTTTCAGCGGTTATCGATTCCGAACTTAGCTACCGGGCAATGCCATTGGCATGACAACCCGAACACCAGAGGTTCGTCCACTCCGGTCCTCTCGTACTAGGAGCAGCCCCTTTCAATTTTCCAACGCCCACGGCAGATAGGGACCGAACTGTCTCACGACGTTCTAAACCCAGCTCGCGTACCACTTTAAATGGCGAACAGCCATACCCTTGGGACCGACTTCAGCCCCAGGATGTGATGAGCCGACATCGAGGTGCCAAACACCGCCGTCGATATGAACTCTTGGGCGGTATCAGCCTGTTATCCCCGGAGTACCTTTTATCCGTTGAGCGATGGCCCTTCCATTCAGAACCACCGGATCACTATGACCTGCTTTCGCACCTGCTCGAATTGTCATTCTCGCAGTCAAGCGGGCTTATGCCATTGCACTAACCACACGATGTCCAACCGTGTTTAGCCCACCTTCGTGCTCCTCCGTTACTCTTTGGGAGGAGACCGCCCCAGTCAAACTACCCACCAGGCACTGTCCGTAATCCCGATTCAGGGACCAACGTTAGAACATCAAAACTACAAGGGTGGTATTTCAAGGACGACTCCACCACATCTAGCGACGCGGTTTCATAGTCTCCCACCTATCCTACACATGTAGGTTCAATGTTCAGTGCCAAGCTGTAGTAAAGGTTCACGGGGTCTTTCCGTCTAGCCGCGGGTACACTGCATCTTCACAGCGATTTCAATTTCACTGAGTCTCGGGTGGAGACAGCGTGGCCATCATTACGCCATTCGTGCAGGTCGGAACTTACCCGACAAGGAATTTCGCTACCTTAGGACCGTTATAGTTACGGCCGCCGTTTACCGGGGCTTCGATCAAGAGCTTCGACCGAAGTCTAACCCCATCAATTAACCTTCCGGCACCGGGCAGGCGTCACACCGTATACGTCATCTTACGATTTTGCACAGTGCTGTGTTTTTAATAAACAGTTGCAGCCACCTGGTATCTGCGACTCTCGTCTGCTCCATCCGCAAGGGACTTCACTGATAAGAGCGTACCTTCTCCCGAAGTTACGGTACCATTTTGCCTAGTTCCTTCACCCGAGTTCTCTCAAGCGCCTTGGTATTCTCTACCCGACCACCTGTGTCGGTTTGGGGTACGATTCCTTACAATCTGAAGCTTAGAGGCTTTTCCTGGAAGCATGGCATCAATGACTTCACTACCGTAGTAGCTCGACATCGTATCTCAGCGTTAGTAGCGGTCCGGATTTACCTAAACCACCCGCCTACGTACTTGAACCTGGACAACCGTCGCCAGGCCCACCTAGCCTTCTCCGTCCCCCCATCGCAATTGTAAGAAGTACGGGAATATTAACCCGTTTCCCATCGACTACGCCTTTCGGCCTCGCCTTAGGAGTCGACTTACCCTGCCCCGATTAACGTTGGACAGGAACCCTTGGTCTTCCGGCGAGGGAGTTTTTCACTCCCTTTATCGTTACTCATGTCAGCATTCGCACTTCTGATACCTCCAGCAGCCCTTACAGACCACCTTCAACGGCTTACAGAACGCTCCCCTACCCCACATACCCTAAGGTACGTAGCCGCAGCTTCGGTGTATAGCTTAGCCCCGTTACATCTTCCGCGCAGGCCGACTCGACCAGTGAGCTATTACGCTTTCTTTAAATGATGGCTGCTTCTAAGCCAACATCCTGGCTGTCTGAGCCTTCCCACATCGTTTCCCACTTAGCTATACTTTGGGACCTTAGCTGGCGGTCTGGGTTGTTTCCCTCTCCACGACGGACGTTAGCACCCGCCGTGTGTCTCCCGGATAGTACTTACTGGTATTCGGAGTTTGCAAAGGGTTGGTAAGTCGGGATGACCCCCTAGCCTTAACAGTGCTCTACCCCCAGTAGTATTCGTCCGAGGCGCTACCTAAATAGCTTTCGGGGAGAACCAGCTATCTCCAGGTTTGATTGGCCTTTCACCCCTAGCCACAAGTCATCCGCTAATTTTTCAACATTAGTCGGTTCGGTCCTCCAGTTGATGTTACTCAACCTTCAACCTGCCCATGGCTAGATCACCTGGTTTCGGGTCTAATCCTAGCAACTGTACGCCCAGTTAAGACTCGGTTTCCCTACGGCTCCCCTAAACGGTTAACCTTGCTACTAAAATTAAGTCGCTGACCCATTATACAAAAGGTACGCAGTCACACCACGAAGGTGCTCCTACTGCTTGTACGTACACGGTTTCAGGTTCTATTTCACTCCCCTCACAGGGGTTCTTTTCGCCTTTCCCTCACGGTACTGGTTCACTATCGGTCAGTCAGTAGTATTTAGCCTTGGAGGATGGTCCCCCCATATTCAGACAGGATATCACGTGTCCCGCCCTACTCGTTTTCACTGATTATGATGTGTCGGTTACGGGGCTATCACCCTTTACTGCGAGACTTTCCAGACTCTTCACCTGCATCATTAAAAGCTTAAGGGCTAATCCAATTTCGCTCGCCGCTACTTTCGGAATCTCGGTTGATTTCTCTTCCTCGGGGTACTTAGATGTTTCAGTTCCCCCGGTTTGCCTCCTGCTGCTATGTATTCACAACAGGATACTTGCTTATGCAAGTGGGTTTCCCCATTCAGGAATCCCAGACTCAAAAGGTTATTACTACCTAATCTGGGCTTATCGCAAGTTATTACGCCTTTCATCGCCTCTGACTGCCAAGGCATCCACCGTGTACGCTTAGTCACTTAACCATACAACCCGAAAGGGTCTCTGTTTTACTTTCACTTTTGAAAAGTGAAAACAAACTAGTATGGCAACTAACCAAGGTTTTTGGTTGTCATCAAGAAGGGTTAATTCTCAATGACTGTTTGCCGGACTCAATTGTGATTCAAACAAGTTTGAATCGAATACAAGACACTTGAATGTGTTTGTTGTGTTTACCATAAAGGTAAACATTGAGAACTTTTAAATTTGATTGAATTACTCGTAAGTAAATCAATCAGTCAGCTTTCCAAATTGTTAAAGAGCTAGATATTTCAAAAGAAATAACCATTTTTAAAGATTCTTAAGGAAGAACACTTAAAGATGGTGGAGCTATGCGGGATCGAACCGCAGACCTCCTCGCTGCCAGCGAGGCGCTCTCCCAGCTGAGCTATAGCCCCATCTGGAAAAGTATTTCTACTCTTAACTTATTAAACCATCAATCTGTGTGGACACTTGTCGTGAGTATCTTCGTATAAGGAGGTGATCCAGCCCCAGGTTCCCCTAGGGCTACCTTGTTACGACTTCACCCCAGTCATGAACCACAAAGTGGTGAGCGTCCTCCCCGAAAGGTTAAACTACCCACTTCTTTTGCAGCCCACTCCCATGGTGTGACGGGCGGTGTGTACAAGGCCCGGGAACGTATTCACCGTGACATTCTGATTCACGATTACTAGCGATTCCGACTTCATGGAGTCGAGTTGCAGACTCCAATCCGGACTACGACGCACTTTTTGGGATTCGCTCACTATCGCTAGCTTGCTGCCCTCTGTATGCGCCATTGTAGCACGTGTGTAGCCCTACTCGTAAGGGCCATGATGACTTGACGTCGTCCCCACCTTCCTCCGGTTTATCACCGGCAGTCTCCCTGGAGTTCCCGACATTACTCGCTGGCAAACAAGGATAAGGGTTGCGCTCGTTGCGGGACTTAACCCAACATTTCACAACACGAGCTGACGACAGCCATGCAGCACCTGTCTCAGAGCTCCCGAAGGCACACCTGCGTCTCCGCTGGCTTCTCTGGATGTCAAGAGTAGGTAAGGTTCTTCGCGTTGCATCGAATTAAACCACATGCTCCACCGCTTGTGCGGGCCCCCGTCAATTCATTTGAGTTTTAATCTTGCGACCGTACTCCCCAGGCGGTCTACTTAACGCGTTAGCTCCGAAAGCCACGGCTCAAGGCCACAACCTCCAAGTAGACATCGTTTACGGCGTGGACTACCAGGGTATCTAATCCTGTTTGCTCCCCACGCTTTCGCATCTGAGTGTCAGTATCTGTCCAGGGGGCCGCCTTCGCCACTGGTATTCCTTCAGATCTCTACGCATTTCACCGCTACACCTGAAATTCTACCCCCCTCTACAGTACTCTAGTTCACCAGTTTCAAATGCAGTTCCGAGGTTGAGCCCCGGGCTTTCACATCTGACTTAATGAACCACCTGCATGCGCTTTACGCCCAGTAATTCCGATTAACGCTCGCACCCTCCGTATTACCGCGGCTGCTGGCACGGAGTTAGCCGGTGCTTCTTCTGTTGCTAACGTCAAGAGACAGCGCTATTAACACTACCCCCTTCCTCACAACTGAAAGTACTTTACAACCCGAAGGCCTTCTTCATACACGCGGCATGGCTGCATCAGGCTTTCGCCCATTGTGCAATATTCCCCACTGCTGCCTCCCGTAGGAGTCTGGACCGTGTCTCAGTTCCAGTGTGGCTGATCATCCTCTCAGACCAGCTAGGGATCGTCGCCTTGGTGAGCCATTACCTCACCAACTAGCTAATCCCACCTAGGCATATCTTGACGCGAGAGGCCCGAAGGTCCCCCTCTTTGGCCCGTAGGCATTATGCGGTATTAGCCATCGTTTCCAATGGTTATCCCCCACATCAAGGCAATTTCCTAGGCATTACTCACCCGTCCGCCGCTCGACGCCCATTAACGCACCCGAAGGATTGTTAGTGTCGTTTCCGCTCGACTTGCATGTGTTAGGCCTGCCGCCAGCGTTCAATCTGAGCCATGATCAAACTCTTCAATTTAAGATTTTGTGACTCAACGAATACTGACTTCAAAACTAATATTTACCGCTCTTTCGAAAAAGAACAGAAACATGTAATTCTAAAGCTATTACCATTCCAACAGAATGATAATGAATTGACTGTGCCAAATAACCCCTCTCTATAAAGAAAGTAATTATTCGTATTGGTCACTCAGTTCATTGAAATCATTTGTTACCGAAGTAACTGCTATTACGCTCTTTCGAAAAAGAACAAATAACGTTTTGATATTCATCAACGAGTGCCCACACAGATTGATAGGTTTAAATTGTTAAAGAGCTTTACTTGTTGAGCGTTCCTTTTAGTAAGGAGCCTCTCGAAGTGGACGGCCATTCTAGCGGATTGGATTCCAGTGTCAAACACTTTTTCCAGCTAATTTTTTCAAAGCATCTTAAATGCTTATCACCGTCTTGTTACTCAGTTCAAACCGCTTGGTTATCCTTGGCAACGGAGGCGCATTATAGAGAGAATAATCCTTTGCACAAGGCCAAAAACGAAAAAAAGCCGCCACCGGCGACCGTTCGAACACTATTCACACAAAGCGTTCAAAATAGGTACGATTAAGCCTTAATTTCGGCCAATCGTACCTACCGTTCTTACTTCAACTATTGGTGAGCAATAATGCGGTCGTTGTTTACTAATAGCTGTACTTTCTTATCTGGATTAATTTTTCCTGCCAATATCGCTTTCGCTAACGGGTTCTCTACACTTTGTTGGATCGCTCTTTTCAAAGGTCTCGCACCATATACTGGATCAAAACCAACTTGAGAAATCAACTTGAGTGCTTTATCCGAGACTTCAAGCTCATAACCATTGTCTTCCATGCGCTTCTTAAGGTGCTCAAGCTGAATAGCGGCTATCGACTGAATGTGCTCTTGACCCAATGGATGGAACACCACGCTTTCATCAACTCGGTTCAAAAACTCAGGACGGAAATGTTTACCTACCACTTCCATCACTTCATTCTTTATTCCTTGGTAGTCGAGCGTATTGAAGTTCTCTTGAATTCTCGAAGAGCCAAGGTTGGATGTCATGATCACTACTGTGTTTCTAAAATCGACTGTACGACCTTGTCCATCAGTTAAGCGTCCATCATCAAGCACCTGCAATAAGATATTGAAAACATCCGGATGCGCTTTCTCTACTTCATCGAGCAAAATCACTGAGTAAGGCTTGCGACGTACCGCTTCTGTTAAATAGCCACCTTCTTCATATCCAACGTAACCCGGAGGAGCACCAACCAAACGAGCAACAGAGTGTTTCTCCATAAACTCAGACATGTCGATACGCACCATTGCATCGTCACTATCAAACATGAAGTTCGCGAGTGTTTTACACAATTCGGTTTTACCAACGCCAGTTGGACCAAGGAATAAGAAAGAGCCAATCGGCTTGTTCGGATCAGATAAACCTGCACGGCTACGACGAATCGCATTCGATACCACTTCGACGGCTTCCGCTTGGCCAATCACGCGGTTATGCAGAACACCTTCCATTTTAAGAAGCTTCTCTTTCTCTGCTTCTAGCATTTTAGAAACAGGGATGCCTGTTTGCTTCGATAGCACGTCTGCAATTTCTGCATCGGTGACTTTATTACGCAGTAGCGTCATTTCTTGCATTTCAGCTTGAGTCGCAAGATCTAACTGCTTCTCTAATTCTGGGATTCGACCGTATTGCAATTCAGACATTCGGTTAAGATCACCTGCACGTCGCGCAAAGTCCATATCCATACGAGCTTGTTCTAGCTCTGACTTGATGTGTTGCGTGCCAGAAAGCGCGGCTTTCTCTGCATTCCACACTTCTTCAAGCTCTGCGAAATCGCGTTCTTTGTCAGAAAGCTCTTCTTGTAATGTTCGAAGACGTTTTTCACTGGCTTCGTCATTCTCATTAGTAAGAGCTTGCTGCTCGATCTTCAATTGAATGATTTTACGCTCGAGCTTATCTAACGACTCAGGTTTTGAGTCGATCTGCATACGGATACTCGAAGCCGCTTCATCAATCAGGTCAATCGCCTTATCCGGCAATTGGCGATCAGAAACGTATCGATGAGATAATGTTGCAGCCGCGACAATCGCGGGGTCGGTAATTTCTACATGATGGTGAAGTTCATAGCGCTCTTTCAAACCGCGGAGAATTGCGACCGTGTCTTCCACGGTTGGCTCATCGACGATCACTTTTTGGAATCGACGCTCTAACGCAGGATCTTTCTCTATATACTGGCGATATTCATCGAGTGTGGTTGCACCTACACAGTGAAGTTCACCACGAGCCAATGCTGGTTTCAGCATATTACCCGCATCCATAGAGCCTTCACCTTTGCCCGCACCTACCATGGTGTGAATTTCATCGATGAAGAGAATGATGTTGCCCTCTTCTTTCGATAATTCGTTAAGAACTGATTTTAAACGTTCTTCAAATTCACCACGATATTTAGCGCCGGCAATCAAAGAGCCCATATCTAACGAAAGTACACGTCGACCTCTCAAACCTTCAGGTACTTCATTATTGATAATACGCTGCGCTAAACCTTCGACAATTGCTGTTTTACCAACACCTGGTTCACCGATAATGACAGGGTTGTTCTTGGTGCGGCGTTGAAGTACTTGGATCGTGCGACGGATTTCGTCGTCTCGGCCAATTACCGGATCCAGCTTGCCTTGCTCTGCTCTTTCGGTCAGATCAATGGTGAACTTCTCGAGTGCTTGGCGTCTGTCTTCCGCATTCGGGTCATCGACCTTCTGGCCACCGCGAACTTGTTCAATAGCTTGAGATAATTTCTGCTCAGTAAGACCTAGTTCTTTAAGTAGGTTTCCTAAAGGACCTTTGTCTTCAATAGCAGCTAGTAGGAATACTTCTGAAGATATGTAACTGTCTTGACGCTTTTGCGCGACCTTGTCACATAGGTTGAACAGCGTTCCCATCGCATTCGATAACTGAACGTCACCACCAATACCACTTACTTTAGGCACTCGGTCTAATATTTCGCTCAATTTAGAACGCAATTGAACCACATCAATATTCAGCATGGTGAGCAATGGACGAATTGCACTACCATCTTGATTAAGCAAAGACACCATTAGGTGCACAGGTTCTATATATTGGTGATCACGACCTAATGCGAGCGACTGAGCATCAGATATCGCAATTTGGAATTTACTAGTGAATCGATCGAGACGCATGCCAACCTTCCTACTCTTAGATATGTTTATCTTATGGTTAGAAGATGGATACGGTAACGCGGATTTTCAAGGGATAAGAATGAAGAATAGAGCTGATATAAAAATATAAATTAACTGGATGACTAGTTGCACTAGCTAAAGGTTACTCTAACCAAATAAAAGTAGCTTGGCGCCCAGTAATACCATCACGACGATAAGAATAGAACGCATCGGCCTCAGCGAAGGTACATAGATTGGAGTCTGTCACAGAAGTGATACCAACTTTGTTCAGTCGTTGCGTTGCAAGCTGAGACATGTTCGCTAGCCATTTGCCCGGTTCAGCTTTGGCTTCAAATGCGAGCTTAGCATGAGGGTCAAAACTAACGAAAGCTTCCAACACATCATCGCCTACTTCAAAGGCTTGTTTGCCTATTGCCGGACCAAGCCAAGCAATGATCTTATTCTCTGAATCTAGGTTTGAAAACTTTGCGACGGTATTTTCAAGAATTCCACCAGCAAGACCACGCCAACCAGCATGAACTGCAGCAACTTGAGTGCCTTTGGTATCAGTAAGAATTACAGGTAAGCAATCGGCTGTCATCGCAGAACAAACAACACCTTTAGCTGCGGTAAATGCACCGTCAGCATCAAGAATATCTGCCGTAGGGTGTAAAACCGTAACGACATCTGTTGAGTGAGTTTGATTTAGCCAAACCGGAGCTGCAGGCATATTAGCGTGTTGCTTGAGCCAGGCTCTGTTGTTTTCAACAAGCGAAGCATCATCCCCAACATGCGTACCTAGGTTTAATCCTTGATACGCACCAGTAGAAAAACCATCAAAACGTGTCGAAGCAAATGCTTTCACGTTTTTTGGTGCATTCCAGTTAGGGATGATCATCGACATGATTAAATGTCGTCTTCCAAGTTTTCGCGCGCATCAACACGTAACGCTTCAGCCATCACAACCATGTCATTTGGCACAGGAGCGTGGAACTCAACTTCTTCACCTGTAATTGGGTGAACAAATTTAAGCATAACGGCGTGCAGTGCTTGGCGATCAAAAGAACGAATCATTGTTGTTAGTTCTTCAGATGCACCTTTTGGAATACGAGCACGGCCACCGTATGCAACGTCACCTAGCAGCGGGTGCTGAAGGTATGACATATGAACACGGATTTGGTGAGTACGACCCGTTTCTAGGCGTAGACGAATACGAGTATGTTCGCGGAAGTGCTCAGCAACACGGTAGTGAGTTACCGCTGGCTTTCCTAATTCATTTACGTCCATTAGAGTACGCTTAGTTGCGTGACGGCTAATGCCTTTCTCTACCACACCACCAGCGGTCATTTTGCCAATTGCAATTGCTTCATATTCACGAGTAATACGACGCTTAGCAAGAGCACGCACAAGACGAGTTTGAGCTGGAACCGTTTTAGCCACAACCATAAGACCTGTTGTGTCTTTATCAAGACGGTGCACAATACCTGCACGAGGCACTTCTGCAATCTGAGGGTAATGGAAAAGCAATGCGTTTAGTATGGTTCCATCCGGTGTGCCTGCGCCTGGGTGTACAACCAGATCGCGAGGCTTATTGATAACCAATAAGTCATCATCTTCGTAGACAATGTCTAGAGGAATGTCTTGTGCTTCCCAGCGCTCTTCATCTGCAAGTTCAGCTTGCAAGATGATCTCTTCACCGCCCAAAACCTTAACGCGTGGCTTAGTAATAACTTCGCCATCCACTTGGATTTTGCCGTCAAGAAGCCACTCTTTAATGCGAGAGCGAGAAAAATCGGTAAATAGTTCAGCGACAGCTTGGTCTAAACGTTGACCTAACTGGCTGCTTTTTACTGTGTCTGTTAATGTGATCTGCTGAGCCATATCGAACTTTTTTAAAAACCGTGAGACTAATACCCATTAGTATGGATAAAATAGAATAATTGCATCATTGTATCTGTTACTGGTTAGAAAGTAACGGAAGCTTACGAAATATTTAATTCAAGGAATCGACGCCTGACATGAAACACCTTACTTTATCGGGTCTATTAGCCGTATCACTCTTGGTTGGTTGTTCAAGTAGTGAAGAGATAGTGCCAGATGTACCACCATCGGTTCTCTACTCTGACGCTCAAGAATCACTGCAGAGCGGTAGCTGGCTTTCAGCAATAGAAAAGCTAGAAGCCCTAGACTCACGTTACCCATTCGGCGCCTATTCTGAGCAAGTACAGCTCGATCTGATTTACGCTTACTACAAAAATGATGACTTGGCACTTGGCCTCGCTACCATCTCACGTTTCCTACGTTTGAACCCAACGCATGAGAAACAAGACTGGGTTCTTTACATGCGCGGCTTAACGCACATGGCGCAAGACCGTAACTTCATGCACGATATTTTTAATATCGACCGTAGTGACCGAGATCCTGAACCAGTGAAACTTGCGTTTGCTGACTTCAAGCGACTACTCGAACGTTTCCCTAGCAGCCCTTATGCTGAAGATGCACAAAAACGCATGTTCGCACTTAAGAACCGCCTAGCGGAGTATGACTTAGCAACCGCTGACTTCTACCTACGCCGCGAAGCTTGGATTGCTGCGATCAACAGAACGCAAGAGCTGCAAAAAACTTACCCAGACACCATTGCTGCGCGTAAGTCTTTAGATATCCAGCTAAAAGCTTATCAGCAACTCGGCCTAGATGACGCTGTGTTAAGAACAGAAAAGTTGATTGAGTTAAACCCACTACCTTAATCAAACCTCTTACCATCTCGATCCAAAAGCGCGCTAATTTACTAGCGCGCTTTTTTCATCTCCATATCGCAAACTTGATGGATCGCATAATACACGGTATCTTCAAAAGATAACTTTTAACAAAACATCAACATGGAGTGTGGATGTGAGTAGGTTGTTATTATTTATCTGGATATCGCTATTTAGCCACTTATCCTACGCATTAGAACTGTCCCCACTAAGCAATAAGCCTTACATGGGAGACTTGGATGTGCTCAAAACCAAAGGAACGGTTAGAGTGCTCGTATCTGCCGATCTTGGTTTCTATTACATCGAGGATGGCAAGCCAAAAGGCATCGTGGCAGAAATGCTCTACCACTTTGAGAAAAGCCTTCGTAAGAAACATCCCTATCTCAATGTTCAAATCATCCCCGTGCAACGAGATGATCTACTTCCCTCTCTAGAGTCTGGCTATGGTGATGTCGCTGTCGCTAACCTAACGATCACCGACAAACGGTTACGAACCATCGATTTTTCAGATCCGATGATTAAAGATGGTAAAGAACTCATTATCACAGGGAAAAAGGCCGAACCTATCACCGAAATCAAGCAATTGAGCGGCAAAGAGGTCTGGATACGAGCAAGCTCGAGTTACTTCGAGAGTGTACAAAGAGTCAATAAGGAGCTTAACGAACTAGGTTTACCACCACTGCATGTCCACTTTATCGAGGAGTCATTACAAGACTACGAGCTGATAGAGTTGGTTAACCAAGGTTATATACAAGGTACAATTCTAGATAACCATAAAGCCAAGCTCTGGATCGATGTAATGGATAACATTCAAGTCCATAACGACTTACCTTTGCGAGAAAATGGTCGTATTGCTTGGGCTTTGAGAAAAGACAGCCCTCAACTGAAGAAAGAGATAAACAAATACGTCAAGACCGCACGAACAGGCACCCTGCTTGGAAACGTCATCTACCAGAAATACATCGACAATACTCGCTGGTTAGGCCGAGCACTCAACCCCAATAAAGTAGACCGAGTTGCTAAACTCTCAGATGTCTTTGAAAAGTATTCAAGCAAGTATGAATTTGATCCTTTGATGATGTCGGCTCAAGGTTTCCAAGAATCAGGACTGGATCAGAGCCGGGTTTCTCATCGCGGGGCTATTGGTGTGATGCAGGTATTACCGAGTACCGCCAAAGATAAAAACGTCAACATCAAGAACATCCATAAGGTGGATAACAACATCCATGCGGGTGTGAAGTATATGCGCTTTATCAAAGACCGATATTTTGACGACCCGGCAATATCACCCGACAATCAAATCTACTTTACCTTGGCTTCTTACAACGCTGGTCCTGCTAAGATCAGAAAGATGAGGCGCATTGCCAAGCAGAAAGGTTACAACCCAAACATCTGGTTTAAAAACGTAGAAATCATCACTCGCAAATACGTGAGTAAAGAACCCGTAACCTATGTTGCCAACATCAATCGTTACTTCGTAATCTATAAACAATTACAAGCTATCAATGCTATCCGAGAGGACGGCACAGCGAGATTACTGAACACTAACGATTAGGATCGCCTCAATCCCAAAGCTGGGGAGCCAAAGGTATTAGGTAAAGCTAAAAAACACAAAAGCCGCGTAAGAATACTTATGCGGCTTTTGTTTATCTAATTCTGAAGAAGCTTACGTAGCGATCTAGATCGCGAGATCTATATCACGAGACCTTTATCACAAAACACTATTGAGTAAATTTCAATCAAGCACTTTCCATAGGCTGTAGGACGCCCCTAAAAACTGGTTTAATTTTTAGCGAAGCCTTGCCTCCAAGTTATCGTTTTTCATAAGGATAACAAGCATTTTTCACCAAAAACATATCAAGACTTGCGTAAGATCACATTTGATTTTAATGCTTATTCCTCCCAGCCAAAACAAGATCTAGATCACATTCTTTATTCCTAAAAGTCGTAATCTGAAGTTAACCCATGAGGGATACAACAGAGGAAAACTTCTATGAAAATGAACATCACTGGTAAAAACATCGACATTACCTCTGCAATCCGTGATCACATAGAAAGCAAATTTAAAAAGCTGGATAAATGGCAAGTAGACATCATTGGCTGCCAAGCGAGCTTTAGCGAAGAACCAAACAAGAAGAAAAAATTTGAAGCGGTTCTAACCGTACCAAAAGGCCAACTTGTTGCTTCATCAATCCATGACGACCTCTACGTAGCGATCAACGAAGTAGAACAAAAACTAGAGCGTCAACTCAACAAGCTACGCCATAAACCTGAAGCGCGCCGCGCTGAAAAGCCTGAAATCGAAGAGCTAGAAGCTGAAGTAGAATAAGGAAAGATAACAGATTAAAAAATAGCGCCTCTGGGCGCTATTTTTTTGCTTGACGCTCGTAGCTCGCTTGCTTATTGTGTTTAAACATTCATAAAACAATCACTTTTTATGCACACTCAATCTTTGTTTATTTTTGACTTCTTTTTTCTTCCGTAAATCGGAGGCTAAGTCGTTTTAGAGAAACAAGTCAAAAACGAACAAGAAGCCTCCCACACTAGGGAGGCTTTTTTATAAGGACACATTTATGACTGACCGCTCAATTTCACTGGATGATATCCGCCTTCGTCTTAATGATTTAGACGACGAACTCCTGAAGTTACTTTCGGAGCGTCGCAAGCTAAGTATCGAAGTCGCTAAAAGCAAAGTAGAGACATCAAAACCAGTTCGTGATGCAGTACGAGAGCAACAACTATTAGTTAAGCTGATCAATAACGGCAAAGATAAATACGAATTGGATGCGCAATACATTACCAAGCTGTTTCACACCATCATCGAAGATTCCGTTTTACTACAGCAGTCATATTTACAAAACCTAGCGAACCCGCAAAGCCGCAAACCATTGGCTCGCGTTGCATTCTTAGGATCTAAGGGATCATATTCTCACCTTGCGAGCCGCGAATACTTCAGCCGCAAGAATATGGAGTTGATTGAGCTGAACTGTAATCACTTCAAAGAAGTCACATCAACAGTAGAGTCTGGCCATGCCGACTACGGTGTCCTGCCGATTGAGAACACCAGTTCAGGGTCAATTAACGAGGTCTACGACCTGCTACAGCATACGACTCTATACATTGTTGGCGAACTTTCTCAACCGATTGAGCACTGCCTCCTTGCTAAGAGTGATATCCGATTAGAAGACATCAAAACGCTCTACTCGCACCCACAACCTCATCAACAATGCAGTGAGTTCTTGAGCCGCCTTAAGGGTGTCAGCCTTGAGTCTTGCGCAAGCACCGCTGATGCAATGAAAAAGGTTAAAGAACTGGGTGGTAATGACGTAGCTGCAATTGGTAATGCATCGAGCGGCAAGCTTTATGGGCTTCAGCCAATCCAAGGTAACATTGCAAACCAAACAGAGAATCACACTCGTTTCATTGTTGTGGCGCGTAAACCTGTTGAAGTATCAACTCAAATACCAGCGAAAACGACGCTCATCATGTCGACATCTCAAGAGGCGGGCTCTTTGGTAGAGACACTACTGATCTTGCAACGCTTAGGCATCAACATGACCAAGCTGGAATCTCGTCCTATCATGGGTAACCCTTGGGAAGAGATGTTCTATGTCGATTTAGAGGCGCATCTGGATTCAGATAACATGCAGCAAGCGATAACGGAACTAACAGCCATTACTCGCCACCTGAAAGTGTTGGGTTGCTACCCAAGTGAGAACATCAAAGCGACTCAAGTTAAGTTGTCATAGCTGAGAGCGAGTATCAGCTTTTAGCTAACATAAGTATTTGGCCTACAGTAGGCCAAATACTTAAATCACCCTCTAGTCGAATACTATTCGAGCTAAGAACACATCCCCTAGCATGCCTGAAACACAATTCACTTGTTTCACTCATTCGGCACGCACACTCGCTCCACTGCTTACGTCTTTCTAACAAAAAAACTCATTAATAGCTTTTTTATCAATAAAGACAAAACCTTACCCCCTTCACAGGAAATCATCGAACTACGTGTAATTAATAGCGAGCAATCATTAAGTAACATAAACTTACGCGCTTAAATTATAAATAGTGTTGTCATTAACTATGAAGCTAAGTACTAAAATCTTACTACTGATAGCCCCTGTGATACTGATCAGTACCGCGGCTTCTAGCTATATTATTTACTCGACACAGAAAAGTAGCTTCATCAAACGCGAAGACAACGCACTTCAGCTGAATATGGAGAAACTAGCCGGTTACTTTCGCCAATCTCGTTCGTTCCTCAATAGCTACTCTTACACCTTGACCCAGAGTGATATGGTGAAGCGTTATTTTCTCACTGATCAAAATCTATCTCGCGATCTTGAACTGGTCAGTAACCTTCGAGAAGCCATACATTTCCTGCAAGATGACGATGAAAGCTATACAGCTTTAGCTCTTCTTAATGGTGATCGAAAACTGCGTTATTACGCGGATAATAGCAACGACTCACGCACTCAGATTGACAGTAAGATATTGGAGTATGTTGACCAGCACTATCAAGACACCCTAGCAACATCGAGTACCAACTATATTCAAAACTCCCAAGGCGAAGGGATGTTGGTTCACTACGACAAGGTTAATAGAAAAGCGATTTTCCCAACCGCAAGCAATCAGCCCGACGATGTGTTCTTTGTTGTTGTCTCTGTCTCTCTCGACAAGTTTAATGCGCTGAGAAAACAAATAGAGTTCGACTACCAAACCAGTTTGTTCTTCACATCCATAGCGGTTTCTTTGGAAAATGATGTTACTCACTCAGTCAAGCTTGCACCAGACCTGTACGCCACGGTCGATCCGGCTCAATTCCTGTTGGAAAACAAGCTCGATTCAATTTGGAACAAGTTGAGTTTGTCGTTTGCACTGTCTGCGTTTGTGACTGTCGCTCTGCTACTCATGCTTCTGTCTCGCACCGTGATTACTCCAATAACACGGCTCGATCGACAGCTACAGCAAGTCGAAAAAAAACAACGTAAGAACATTGAACGCTTGGGCACTCGTGATGAACTTGGCCGCTTATCACAGCGTTTTTATGACATGTACCAAGAGCTAGACAACACCTACCAGCAAACCAAGCTCTTGGCCGAAAATGATCAGTTAACCCAAATAGCCAATCGGCATCAGTTTCAAACCTTCGTTCAGCAATCGTTGCCAAAACCGAGTTCGAATACCGAAACCTGGGTTCTCTATTTTGATTTGGATAACTTCAAGTTTGTGAACGACAAATACGGGCATCAAATCGGCGACTCTATTCTGGTCTCTTTTGCTCAGCGTATTTCAGACATTTGTCGTCACTATAAAGCGGAGTTCGACGCTCACTGCATGCCAGCCCGACTTTCTGGTGACGAGTTCGTTGTCTACATTAACGCTCCTAGTCACCGAGGAAATGTCGCGCATCGATTCTCGAATGATTTACTGACTCCACTGCAAAAAGGTTTTGTCACCGAATCAGGCAGCTTTCCGATCACGGTCAGTATTGGTATTGCGACCTACCCTAATGATGGCAACTCAATCGAGAAGCTACTGTCCAACGCGGATACCGCGATGTACCAAGCCAAGCGTGCCGGTAAAAACCAATTTGCTGACTATTCACGGGATTTAGACAAAGCCATTCAGCGCCAAGCAGACATTGAACGTGCGCTTAGAGGAAAGAATTTTGATGACGAATTCAGGCTCGTTTACATGCCCTATATGGATTCTACCGGGACTGATGTTATTGGCGTTGAGGTGTTATTACGTTGGAATTCAAAGCAACTTGGTTTGGTTCCACCGGATGAGTTCATTCCAATTGCCGAACAAACCGGGCAGTTCGAACATGTTGACCGCTGGGTAATACAGAATGCGTTTGCTTCATTCCATCGACTTCAGGCTCAATTTGATCACTCAATTCAATTGTCGATCAACTTATCTTCTGCTGGCATTGAAACCACTCACCTTGCGGGTTTCATTAAAGAACACGCGGAGTTAAATCGAATTCCACCAAGCCTGATCGATTTTGAAATCACTGAAACCTTTTACTCAAATTCAGAAGGCTTTCCATTACTGAACGAACTGTCATGCATGGGCTATCGACTGGCGATTGATGATTTTGGTTCCGGTTACACCTCCATCACTCAACTGGTGCAGTATCCAACTCAGAAAATTAAATTGGATAAAGCGTTTTTGGATACCTTGATTGAGACCGATAACCAGAACATCGTAAAACCGGTTATCGGGTTGTGTCATGCTCAGGGGAAAAAGGTCACCGCCGAAGGGATTGAAACTCAAGGCATGCACCAGTGGTTACAGGATGCACAGTGCGATATGCTGCAAGGCTATTACTTTGGTAAACCTATGCCACTAGAAGAGTTGAGTGACTGGTACCGACAACATCAACTCAATCTAATCGACAACAAAAAGAATCCGACACATGAAATCTGTAATCATCGCATCGCTGAACCCAGCTAAAATTAACGCCGTTAAAAGTGCGTTCTTATCTGCTTTTCCTAATACTGAATTTGATTTCAAAGGCATCAGCGTCCCTAGTGGTGTCGCCGATCAACCGATGAGCAATGACGAAACCTATCAAGGTGCCGTGAATCGTGTTCACAATGCAACTAAAGCTCAGCCTGATGCAGACTTCTATGTTGGTCTAGAAGCGGGAATAGAAACAAACGTTACCTTTGCTTGGATGGTGATCGAAGCGAATGGTCAACGTGGCGAGTCTCGTTCAGCAAGCCTGATGCTGCCACCAGCCGTGCTTGATAAATTAGAGCATGCAAACGAATTAGGGGATGTGATGGATGAAGTCTTTGGTACCGATAACATCAAACAGAAAGGTGGCGCAATTGGCCTACTGACACATAACCAATTGTCACGCAGTTCTGTTTATCATCAGGCTTTAATTTTAGCTCTGATCCCATTTGTGAATCCTGAGCACTTTCCTATTTAGCGCTTCGTAAACTTAAAAAGGTTCTGAGAACAATCTACAGAAACAAAAAACGCTAACATTCAGTTAGCGTTTTTTTATCGAATTCGTCTTCTCACTATTCAGTGATAGCTTAATTCCATTATTACTTGAGCAATAGGTCGGCGATCACGGCTTTCTCTTGTTCAGATTTGGCCTTTAGCTCATTTGAGCCTCTGGTTATCGTCGCTACGCCTACGCCCAGCATTTGACTCACCTGTCGTTGAGACATATCGCCTTTCATCAGCTCACAGAAGATATTAATTCGAGCAACCAGAGCATCTCGCTCGTCTGGTGTCATCATCATGGTCAACAACAGCTCGTGCTGATCTTTTTCGACAGCCGTCTTTACCAAGTCCATCAGTTGTTGCCAATTATCATATTCAGGTTGTGATGCCATATCTCTACACTTACTTTTAAATTCTGACTTTAAAGAGTCGCTTAACGATTGAAAGCGTTTAACACTTTATACCGAAACACTTGATGCGATCCAATGTAAAAAGGCAGTAAGTGGAAATGGTTCGCACTCACTGCCTTTATTCTTACTCAGTTTCGGGCCAAATGCCGAAGGCTTAGTATTTCGTTTTTGCCTCATGGGGCGCTAAAAACGTCCCTTTCTCACCCAAGATATCTCGATAGTAGGTCTCAAACATCAAGATATTCTGGACGTAACCGCGAGTCTCTTTGAATGGGATCATTTCGATAAATGCAAAGGCATCGAGCTTTTCATCGCTGCGTGAACGCCACTGTTTCACACGGCTAGGTCCTGCATTATAAGCCGCAAACGCAAAGATACGATTGTCATCATATTGAGCGAGTAAACCATCTAAGTAGTGACTGCCAATCTCAATGTTCTTGCCGACATCATAAAGATCATCGCTGCCCTGATACTTAATCTTATGTTTGTTCGCCGTGTATTGCGCCGTCTTTGGCATAATTTGCATGATGCCACGCGCGCCAACTGGAGAGCGAGCCTCTGAATCCATCGCACTCTCTTGTCTTGCTAAAGACATCAAAGTGATTGGATCGAGATCGTGCTTTTCAGCGTAGAAGTTAAACCACCACTTATGAGCGACTGGGAAGCGTAAAGCTATGTTGTCCCACATCTTCGCCGAGATGCTCGCCGTTACCATAAAGTGATTCCAACGCTGCGTCGCAGCATGAGCCGCAAGCATCGCTTTTTGGTCTTTATCTGCATTAGTTAATAACCAGCGCCATTCACTTTTCGCTGCCGCAATTTTATCTCGGTCAATCAGCTCACCAATACGCACCAAAGAGGTGTCGAATGGCTTCACTGTTTCAGCATTGTATTTAAGTGTCGAGGTTGGGTATTGAACCGGTTTACCTAACTGCTTAGCCGCAGCCACACTGTAGAAATTACGCTGACCCAAGATATCTGACAGTCGCTTATTGCCTTTGGCAGTATCGCCCGTCGCGATTTCAGCTCTGCCCTGCCAATATTGCCAACGAAGCGAAGCCTGATGTTTATCATCCAAGCGCGCTATCCACTCTTTCAAACCCGTCCAATCGGCATGTTGAATCGCTAAGCGAGCACGTCGTTCCAGCAGAACTTGCTTTGATGAACTCGCGAGCATTTTGTCTCGCCAAGCCATTAACTCTTCAGAGTCGGTGTTGATCAGACGGAACGTTAAGTAATCGGCGAGCTCTTGAGATTTCTCTTTCGACAACTTCTGAGCCTTGATGACATCATCAAACACCTCTTGAGCGCTGCTTGATGATTTCCTTGCTAGCTTCTCGAAAGCAAACTCGGTTTGAGCTTGGTAGAATTCATTCGCTGGGTGCTTCTTAGCAAACGCGAGTACATTTTCAGGCTTGTTGTACAACGCCTTCATCTGCTTCGCTTGAGCAATTGACTCATCATGATCCAATTGCTTAATCAGATAGCTCATTAACTTACCGTTACGGCCCTCGAACGCTAGCAGCATTCTATCCAGAATCAGCTCATCAGTTCTTAGCCCAGCTTGATCCCAGCTTTTAAATAGAGGGTCACAAGCGTCATCAACACCACTACCACTCAACCAAAGTTGTTTAGCTCCTTTAAAGGCAAGCTCTTGGTTACCTTGCTCGTAATGCGCTCGATAATAAATACATTGGTATTTTTCACCGACAGGCTCTTTGGTTTGAAACTCAAGGATCGTCTTCCACTGTTTTTGAGAAGCCAATGAGTCCAAATAAGGTGCGCGCATTCGATTGGAGAAAGGCAATGCCTTGTTCTCTTCAATGAAAGCATCGACCTCAGCAGGTGTGCGATCACCTAAGCCAATCAGAAAGGCTCGATAATCGGTGTAAGGTGTTAAAGGGTATGTTTGAATTTTGTTACGCAGCGCGGAGTAAGCTTTTAGGTCACGGTTATCTAAAACCTCTTGCGCTCTATCATAAACGTCACGCTGCATTTCAAGCTCGGAGGCATTGCTAGCCATAGCGACCGGAGCCAGTGAAACCGAAGACAAAATTGCCGATGCAGCCACAGCAATTTTCGTATTACCAATGCGGAAAAACATTCGCTCTTTCCTTAGTGCGTGTATGAATACGTGAAGTCTATTTACGCCCGACATCACATCAAATGTAAAGGATTTGAGTGTAAATATTATTAATATTTAACACTTGGCCTCAGAAGCCTATTAAATATAGTTTTAATGACCAATGTGACAATAATAGGTAAGGATTGGTTCAAGAGTGGCTTTTCTGTCCTAGGAGTAACATCTTTGAGGATATTGGTATAAAATAGCAGACAATTTTGAACAATAATTAGGATCGATCGGCAATGGCTGAATACGTATATACCATGTCTCGGGTGAGCAAAACTGTTCCACCTAAGCGTCAAATTCTTAAAGACATTTCTCTTAGCTTTTTTCCTGGCGCTAAAATCGGTGTTTTGGGTCTAAATGGTTCAGGTAAATCTACCCTACTACGTATCATGGCTGGTATTGATACTGATATTGATGGTGAAGCACGTGCACAACAAGGTCTTAAAGTAGGTTACCTACCGCAAGAACCTGTACTAGACGAATCAAAAACTGTTCGTGAAATCGTAGAAGAAGCGGTTTCTGACGTTGCTGACGCACTTAAGCGTATCGATGCGGTTTACGCAGCGTACGCAGAACCAGATGCAGATTTCGATGCACTTGCTAAAGAGCAAGGCGAACTAGAAGCTCTGATTCAAGCAAAAGACGGTCACAACTTAGAGACAGCTCTAGAGCGTGCTGCTGATGCACTTCGTCTTCCTGAGTGGGATGCGAAAATTGAATTCCTATCAGGTGGTGAGCGTCGTCGTGTTGCTATCTGTCGTCTACTTCTTGAAAAGCCAGACATGCTGCTTCTTGATGAACCAACCAACCACTTGGATGCAGAATCAGTAGCATGGCTTGAGCACTTCCTAGTTGATTACAGTGGTACAGTTGTGGCGATTACCCACGACCGTTACTTCCTAGACAACGCAGCTGGCTGGATCCTAGAACTTGACCGTGGTGAAGGTATCCCATGGGAAGGCAACTACACGTCTTGGCTAGAGCAAAAAGATGAGCGTCTTAAGCAAGAAAAAGCAGGCGAAAGCGCACGTCAAAAAACGATTGAGAAAGAACTTGAATGGGTTCGTCAAAACCCTAAAGGTCGTCAAGCTAAGTCTAAAGCGCGTATGGCTCGTTTTGAAGAATTGACGACTGGCCAATACCAGAAGCGTAACGAAACTAACGAACTGTTCATCCCGCCAGGTGAGCGTCTAGGTGACAAAGTTCTTGAAGTTAAGAACCTAACGAAGTCATTTGGTGATCGCGTTCTTATCGACGACCTATCGTTCAGCATGCCAAAAGGCGCTATCGTGGGTATCGTGGGTGCCAACGGTGCAGGTAAATCAACACTGTTCAAGATGCTAAGTGGCGCAGAACAGCCAGATTCAGGTACGGTTGAACTAGGCGAAACCGTTAAGCTTGCTTCTGTTGATCAGTTCCGTGACAGCATGGACGACACTAAGACAGTATTCCAAGAGATCTCTGAAGGCGCTGATATCATTAAGATCAACAACTTCGAAATCCCTGCTCGTGCTTACTGTTCTCGTTTCAACTTTAAAGGCAACGACCAACAGAAGATCATCGGTGAGCTTTCTGGTGGTGAACGTAACCGTGTTCACTTAGCGAAACTGCTAAAAGCGGGCGGTAACGTACTGCTACTCGATGAGCCTACCAACGACCTTGACGTTGAAACGCTACGTGCTCTTGAAGAAGCACTGCTTGAATTCCCTGGCTGTGCAATGGTTATCTCGCATGACCGTTGGTTCCTTGACCGTATTGCGACCCATATCTTAGACTACCGTGATGAAGGTCAAGTTAACTTCTACGAAGGTAACTATACTGAGTACACTGAGTGGCTTAAGCAGACTCTAGGCGCACAAGCGGCAGAACCGCACCGTATCAAGTACAAGCGTATCGCTAAGTAAATAAGCTTGTATTTTGAACAAAGGCCGCGATAATAGCGGCCTTTGATATATCTGGCTTACGTGTAATGCATTGATATAGAGAGATTACTTATGGTTGAAAGACGTCAATTTTCACGAGTTATTTATCAAGTCCCGACTGAGATCTCACAAGGGCAAGTCAAGGTAACAGGCTCAGTGCAAGACTTATCACTCCATGGTTTACTCATTCAATGTAATGAATCAAAACAACTTAGCCATGATGTCCCTGTTCAAGTGAGCTTTAAACTCGAAAACAGTGATATCAATATTCAGTTAGAAGCAACGATAGTCTCTACCATCAATACCTCAATGCGTTTACGCATAGAGCATTTAGATATTGATAGTATCAGCCACCTTAAGCGACTTGTTGAGCTTAATGTTGGCGACGATGAACTGCTTTATAGAGAGATTGAACACCTTACCGATTTAGGTAGAGAGTGACATCTCCATTACCCTTTTTCTATTAGAAGCATTTAGTTAATACAGAACCATGTCTAAAAAACTATCCATTACTATTCCCTCTAGTCAGGGGGAACAGACGTTTTACTTCGGCCGTAAGGCTGTGCTCATTTGCACTACTGCCATTTTTTCAGTACCGCTATTAATTGGCGGAGCGGCGTACATGTACTTCGAGAGTAAACAAGAACTCGCGCTACAAGCGGGTGATGCCCAACAGTTGATTGAAACGCTGATTGTCGAAAAAGAACAAACAGAATTTCTTTATGCTGAGCAAGTAGAAACCAACCATTCGCTATCGCAAACACTGACCGAGAAAGAAGGCACGATTCAACTGCTTGGTAAGCGTGTATTCGATGTGGAATCAGTACTGGGTCTTGCTGATGAAGAGCTGCTTACCGATGATATTTCTTTGGAAGATCGCATTGATGCGGCTGCCGTCGATTCAGCGGTAAGAGCCACCATGTTCCGCTTGATTCCAAACGACAGCCCAATGGCTTATCAGCGTATCTCATCTTCTTATGGTCGCCGTACCAACCCGATCACAGGTAAGCGCCACAACCATACCGGTATCGACCTGACGTGTAAGCGCGGCGAAGATATCTTAGCGCCTGCAGATGGTGTAATTGAAACGGTTCGTCCGAGCAATAAAGGCTTCGGCAACTTTATTACCATGCGCCACTCGTTCGGCTTCATGAGTTCTTACGCTCATCTACAGAAATTCAAAGTTCGCAGCGGTCAGTTCGTAAGTAAAGGCGATGTGATTGCAAGCTGTGGTAACTCAGGTAACTCAACCGGGCCACACCTACACTATGAAGTACGCTTCCTTGGTCGCTCGTTGAACCCTCAATACTTGATGGATTGGACACCTGAGAACTTCAACTACGTGTTCGAGAAAGAGAAAAAGGTTAAGTGGGGTCCACTGGTTCAACTTATTGATAATGTGGTTCGTTTGCAGATAAACCTAACAAACGTACCTTACATCAGTTCGACCATCGACACCGTATCAAGTGAAGAGACTAAAAAGCCTATCGCGACTAACTAGTTATTCGCTGTTGGTCATTAGCTATTGGTTATTGGGAACTGTTAGTTTGGCCTATGATGATCTAATTGCTTTTAGCCTACTGTAGGCCAAATGCTTTCATGCCGTTCAGCACATACAAAAAGAGCGACCAGATGGTCGCTCTTTTTTATGATTTCAAACCGTACTTAGCCACGGTGAATCGAGTCATGTGCTTGTTTTAACAAGCTTTGGCTCTCTTGCAAGAATTGCTGCGAGTAATCACCAAACCAATCACTCACTTGGTTAAAGCTCTCAACAAACTTAGCTTTATCTTTACCATCTAAGATTTCTAACGCTTCTCCGAAACAGCTGTGGAAGCGTCTAATCATCTCAATATTCTCATCTGAAGACAGAATGATGTCTCCGTACAAGTTAGGATCTTGAGCAAACAGACGACCAACCATCGCAATCTCTAGTCGGTAGATTGGAGAGCTTAACTTCAGAAGCTGATCGATATTCGGATTCTCTTTACTTAGGTGCAAACCGTAAGCAAATGAGGTGAAGTGGCGCAGTGCTTGAATCAAGGTCATACCATGGTCATGCTCAGCGGCATCCATCTGGCAAAGGCTTGCGCCCCAGATACCAAATTGATTCAGTAGCCATTGGTAGCTTTCAGAACCACGGCCATCACTGTAAACAATCACTTGTTTCGCTAGGCTTGGTACATCAGGGCCAAACATTGGGTGTAAACCAACCACCGGGCCTTGGTGCATGTTCATCATTGCTTGAAGCGGTTTTGACTTAATCGATGTTAAATCACAAAGAATACAATCGCTTGGCAGGTTACCCAGTTTTGCAATCACACCTTCCGTTAGGTGAATTGGAACAGTAACAACCACAAGTCCTGCGTTATCTAAGATCTCATCGGCTCTATCCCAATCTTGGCTGCCAAGGATTTTCACTTCGTAGCCAGAAAGCTTAAACATACGGCCAAACAGACCGCCAAGTTGACCATTACCACCAACAATAACCACTGAACGTAACTCTGGGTTAAGACACTTAAAACCAGAATCTTTCTCGCTGGCATAAGACTCACGCATAGTACGACGCAAAATATCTTCGATTAACTGTGGTGGAACCCCTATTTTCTCGGCTTCTTGACGACGAGATGCCAGCATTGCTGCTTCGCGCTCTGGCACATAAATAGGTAAACCATGTTCACTTTTTACTTCACCAACTTTCTCTACTAGAGCCAATCGCTGAGCAAGTAAATCCAGCATTTGTTTATCGACAGCATCGATTTGGTCGCGTAATTCGTTCAGTTCAACGGCCATTTTATTCCTTACTAATCTATAAGCCCGTGCCAATCTATAAGCCCACAATCACGCAGGTTCGCTAGTAACAGATCTTAAAATGCCCCATTAGATGAGGCACTTAAATTTAAAACTCTGACTAACCTTTCAAGCGGTTCTCTAAGAACGGGACTAATTCCGTATGTGCATGTTTCAATAGTGCCTCAGTTGAATCCCAATTGATACACGCGTCGGTAATAGATACGCCGTATTTCATCTCATTGAGAGGTATATCCGAAGATTGGTTTCCTTCGTTAATATGGCTTTCAATCATAAGGCCAATAATCGACTTGTTGCCTTCACGAATTTGGTGAATCACATCTTCCGCAACTAGAGGTTGGCGACGGAAATCTTTGCGAGAGTTAGCGTGGCTACAGTCAACCATCAGTGCCGCTTCTAGGCCTGACTTGCCAAGCTCTTGTTCACATTCGTGTACTGATACTGAATCGTAGTTCGTTTGCTTACCGCCACGTAAAATAACGTGACCATTTGGGTTGCCTTGAGTCGTAAGTAGTGCAACTTGACCTTCGCGGCTGATACCCATGAAGCGGTGGCTAGAAGAAGCTGCCTGCATCGCATTGATTGCAGTACCTAGGTTGCCATCGGTACCGTTTTTGAAGCCGATTGGCATTGAAAGACCACTTGCCATTTCACGGTGAGTTTGTGATTCAGTCGTACGAGCGCCGATTGCAGCCCAGCTGAACGTGTCGGCTAGGTATTGTGGGCTGATTGGGTCTAGTGCTTCTGTTGCGAGTGGAATTTCCATCTCAGCAAGTTCAACCAATAGTTCACGACCAACATGCAGACCATGCTCAATATCGAAAGTACCATCTAGATGAGGGTCATTGATTAAGCCTTTCCAACCAACGGTAGTACGAGGCTTTTCAAAGTAAACACGCATTACAATATACAGTTGATCGCTCAGTTCTTCAGAAAGTGCTTTTAGGCGTTTCGCGTACTCTTTCGCAGCTTCAATGTCATGGATAGAACATGGGCCACATACAACAAGCATGCGATGATCTTTCTTATGAATGATGTTTGCGATAGTTTGACGAGATTCTTGAATGAAACGACGAGCATTATCACTCAAAGGCAGTTTTGCTTTTAACTCCTCAGGAGTAATCAGTACCTGTTCGTCGATGATATTGACATTGCTTAATTCACTTTTCTGCATAACTCAACCTGTATATTTATTTTTACACCCAACATTTCCATTTGGGCTAACAATCTTTAAAAACACAATAACAGCTACAAAAACGATTGCAAGTGTAAACAATGAAAAACATTTGATGTAAATTTTAATTTACACCACTACTTTAGCTTGTTCTGGTTATCAAATAGCTCTAAACCACGCCCTACACATACAAAAAAGGCGATATTTATCATATCGCCCTATCTAAAATTATTATGTGTTTATTTATCACTCATTGCCTAGCATTCGCTTAATTTGCTCTGAAGCCTCTTTCCATCGGCTGTCTGAGTGAAGAGTCGATAAGTCAAAACTGTGTTTTTTAAGCAATGAGTTGGCTAAAGGCACCTCTTGAATCGCTAAGTGATCGAGAGCCTCTATTTGTGCATCTCGTTTATTACACATTAACACCATGTCGCACCCTGCATTCAAAGCAGCCTTTGCTCTGTCGGCAGGACCGCCCATAATCGCAGCGCCTTCCATGGTCAAATCGTCAGAGAACACCAAGCCTTTAAATCCAAGCTGCTGCTTCAATACTTTCTGCAACCAATACTGAGAGCCGCTTGCTGGCTGATCATCATAATGAGAGAAAACCACGTGCGCTGGCATCATCGCATCCAATATTCCGGCTTCAATTTGCGCCTTGAAGATCGCCATGTCGGTTTCAAAGATGTCGTCTCTAGGGTCATATGGCGTCTCTAAGTGAGAGTCAGCAATCACACCGCCATGCCCAGGAAAGTGCTTGCCTGTTGTCGCCATACCAACCGACTTCATACCTTTGATGAAAGCGCTGCTATGACGAACGATGGTATCAATATCTTCACCAAACGCTCGGCTACCAATCGCTTTACAGTCATGGCCTTTGTCTAATACTGGCGCAAAGCTCAGATCGATATCATGGGCAATCAACTCTGCCGCCATCAACCAACCCGCTTGTTCTGCTAACTGTTCGCCATTATTCTTGGTCGCAAATTCCTGAGCAGCTGGGATAATTGAAAAGCCGTCACGAAAACGCTGAACTCGGCCACCTTCTTGGTCAACACCAATCAAAATAGGACGTTTCGCTACCTTACGAATTTCTTTGTTTAACGCCGATAACTGTTTGCTATCGTGGTAGTTTCGAGCAAATAAGATGAGACCACCAACAGTTGGGTGCTCTAAAATTTCTCTGTCTTCAGCTGTCAGCTCGTAGCCTGCAACATCAACCCACAACGGTCCCATAAAATTTCCTTCTATTGCTTAAGTTCCGCTACTGCAGATTTACTTTGTTCAATTAATTGGTCGGCCTGCTCTTCCTGCTGAGTTAACGCAATGAACAACAAGTCAGTAATAAAAAGTTGGCTATCACGCGCGGTGATAGATGAGCTTCGAATATGATTTTCGTCTGCCGCCGAGATGAGTTTGATATCAGCGTATTTATCTAAAGCAGAAGGGGATAGCTGGCTTACCACAATCACCTTGGCCTTTTTCGATCTAGCCAACTGGGCAACCTTCACCACTTCTCTAGTGTTTCCTGAATAGGAAATTGCAACCAACACATCATTTTCAGAAAGAGAAGCGGCATTAGCAATCTGAATGTGAGCATCCTGTTCTGCGTTAACAGCATGACCTATTTTCATCAGCTTATAAGCGAAATCTTTCGCAACCAGAGACGATGCTCCCACCCCAGAAATCTGTACTTTATTAGCAAGGTGCAGCAAGTCAGCAGCATTGCTTAACTGTTCACCTTCATTTAATAACACTGTACGCTCAAGCGATTGTGTTTTACTTGCAAGAAGTTTGTCCATCACCGTATCTGACGGATCTTTTCTTGTGATGGTGCCGTGTATTCCACGTTGGGATACTGGCTGATAAGTCATATCGCTTTGATAAAGCTTGACCTTCATTTCAGAGAACCCTTTGTAACCGAGCTTCTGACTAAACTTGACGATTGTCGATTGGCTCACACCCACCGCTTTAGCCAACTCAGGAGAGGAAAGCTGCTTCACCTGTTGTGGGTGGTCAAGAACATATCGCGCCACCAGAGCATCAGATGGAGACAGCTTAGGTAATAACGCTTTAACTTTCGCAATGCCTTTCATTAGACGCCCTTCCCTCTGCCTGCGCCTCGCTATCATAACGAGTTTTGTATTTTCATTGGAATAATTATTCCTTCGTATTCTGGTGTTTGGAATAGCTAACACAACCTTCTGGGATCATTGTCAAAGAAAACCGTTGGTCACTATTCCACCAAGGAATAGATTTTGAAACTCATTATTCAAACTGACATTCTGAAAAAATAATAATAAACACCCTCTATCCTATTCATGCTACGGAGCTGCTATGAATTCACTATTTACTTCGCTGGACTGGGCGGTATTTGCGGTTTACTTCGCTGTTATCGCTTTTACAGGCTGGCACTTCAGCCGAACCAAGATCACGAGCACCAAAGATTATTTCTTAGGCGGTAACTCGATGCCAATGTGGGTCGTTGCCATCTCAGTATTGGCGACCTCGCAATCTGCAGCGACGTTCTTAGGAGGACCAGAATCTAGCTACCGTGGCGATCTCACTTATCTAGCGACCAACATTGGTGGAATTATTGGAGCTGTCTTTGTCGCATTAGTACTGATACCTCGCTTCTACAAAAACAAAGTATCTACCGTTTACGAACTGCTGAAAGTTCGTTTTGGCGAGAAAACAAAACAGCGCGCAGGCGTGATGTACTTGGTCGGTCGCGTATTTGCTTCTGGTGCTCGCCTGTACATGGCCGCTATCGCTGTCTCCATGATTCTATTTACCAACATTGACCCAAGCAGCGTAGTGACTTCAGTGGTCATTCTGGTTGCCGTTGGCCTTGCTTATACTTACATGGGTGGCATTCGTTCCGTTATCTGGAGCGACCTAATTCAGCTTGTGGTTTATGTCGGTGCAGCCATTGCTGTGATCATCTATTTATTGGGACAAATTCCAGCTGATTTCAACCAAATTGCGCAAGTACTGGCTAACCCTGGTGAAGGCCAAGCTTCGAAACTGACCTTATTAGATTTTAACCTCGACTTTAGCCCTGCTGGCACCTTCAGCTTTTGGGCATGTATTACGGGATTCGTGCTGTTAAACATTGGTGCGTTTGGCCTTGATCAAGACATGACTCAACGTGTTTTGACTTGTAAAGATGCTAAGCAAGGTTCAAAGGCGATGATTAACTCAATCATTTTCTCAATTCCAGTTGTGCTTGTATTCATGTCAATTGGCCTACTTTTGTATGTCTTCTACCAAAGACCTGAACTGATGGGCGTTGAAGGTAAAGAAGTTGTTCAAAATTTTAATGGCGAGAACGTCACTATTTTCATGTATTACGTGCTGAATGAAATGCCAGCAGGTCTTAGAGGCTTGGTTACTGTTGGGGTTGTTGCAGCGGCACTTTCAACACTAAATTCTGGATTAAACTCAATGTCATCAGTGGCTATTCAGGATATCTATAAGCCTTGGCTAGAAGCTCGTAAAGGAGTGCAAGATGATTTCCATTACGTGAAAGCTGGCCGATTTGGTATGGCGGCGGCAGCTGTGGCCTTAGGTAGTATGGGAATCCTGTGTTACTACTGGCAGCAGTACACTGACATGCCACTGTTGTCGTTTGCTTTGAGTGTGATGGTCTTTGCCTACACAGGGTTGTTGGGTGTCTACTTCACCGCAATATTCACTGAGCGCGGTAACGAAACTTCGGTCGCTTTAGCTCTAATGGCAGGCTTCTTCACCACTCTGCTGATGCAAGCTTATGTTTGGGATAGCGTGATGGGCGTGATTAACGATGATTGGGTAGGAGTTCGTTTAGCGTTCCCTTATCAACTTTGTGTTGGCACATTTGTATCGTTAATCGTGTGCCTTTCAGGAAAGAAGCAAACTCAAGAAGTTAATAAACTACAAACGGTTTAGCCAATGATTACCCATACTTTGGCAGTCGATGGCGGTGGAACTAAAACCGCCATTAGACTGAAGCGAATATTACCAACACTAAGTAACATCGAAGAGTGTATTTTACCTGCAACGTCATTGACCTTATATGGTGAAGCTGCGATCACTCAACTGACTCATTATATTGATGAAATGTTGAGTGTTAATCAGATAAAATCACAACAGTGCTATATTGTGGTTGGTGTTGCTGGCGTAGGAAACTTAGATTTAAAAGCCAAACTGCAATCGGCGTTAACCCATTGCCCGCACCTGTATGTAACGACTGATGCAGAAGCGTCAGTATTTGGTGCTAATTCAGGACAAGGAGTTAACTGTATTGCGATTGGGACGGGATCTGTTGCGATTCAATTAGACGTACAACAAAAGACTCAACAAGTTGGTGGCTGGGGTTTCCCAATTGGTGACCAAGGTGGTGGCGCTTGGCTTGGCTTTCAAGCTGTTCAACAAACTCTCGTTGAATTAGATAACAAGCGTACTTCTTTAACGAGTCAGCTTGTAATGCGAAAGACAGGCAACGAACGCAGCCAAATTCTACAGTGGATTGGCGAAGCTAACGCGACCGATTACGCCAAATTTGCACGAGAGCTCGTTGATATGGAACAGCGCTGCTCAACGGCAAATACCATATTAAAACAAGGTATTGAAGAAATAGAGAAGCTCACACGAACATGCTCAGACTATAACTCATTACCGATTATGTTCTTAGGCAGTTTAGGACAGTTCTATCGCCCTAGGCTTTCCCAAGAACTCCAAGTTCGTACCTTAAACATTCAAGGTAATGCTCTGGATGGTGCAGAAGTCATCGCTAACCAAAAGATCCAGCAGCTTAATTTAGGAAGTGAACAATGAAATCAGAGTTATATATCGGTGTGATGTCAGGGACGAGCATGGACGGCGTTGATACAGCCTTAGTGTCGATTGAAGATACGCGCATCACATTGCTGGCTCATGATGAGTTCCCAATGCCTGACGACCTCAAAGCGCGTCTGCTTGAAGTCTGTATTGGTCAGAAAACCGATCTGATTGCCATTGGCGAACTCGACCACCAGCTTGGCCATCTGTTTGCTGATGCGGTTCTGCAACTTCTCGAAAAGTCAGGTACACCTGCATCTTCTGTAACTGCGATTGGTAACCATGGCCAAACAGTATTCCACCAGCCAACCGGCGAATCTCCATTTACCATGCAGTTGGGTGATGCCAACATCATTGCCGCTAAAACACAGATTCAAACGGTTGCCGATTTCAGGCGTAAAGACATGGCATTAGGCGGACAAGGTGCGCCATTAGTCCCTGCCTTCCACCATACGATTTTCCAGCCGCAAGACAGCTCAGTTGTGGTGTTGAATATTGGTGGTATCTCGAATATTTCAGTACTGCGCCCTAATCAGCCAACGCTTGGTTATGATACAGGCCCGGGCAATATGTTGATGGACGCTTGGGTTGATAAACACACGGGTGAGAAGTTTGACCGTGATGCGCAATTTGCGCTTAAAGGTCAACTCAATCAAGCTTTACTCAAACAGTTGTTAAATGAATCTTATCTATCTCAAGTGCCACCGAAAAGTACCGGTAGAGAACTATTCAACCTACCTTGGCTAGAGCAACAATTAACAGAATTTAAAGATCTTGCAGTTGAAGATGTTCAGCGCACTCTTTGTGAATACACCGCATTGACGATAGCCAATGAAGTGGAGACTTATCGCTTGGGTAACCAACCTGCACTGTATGTGTGTGGCGGTGGTACACGAAATCCATTGTTGATGGAGAGACTGTCTGAACTGCTTCCAAGTTGGGAGGTTGATTCAACCACCAGTAAAGGCGTGGATGCCGATTACATGGAAGCGATGGCCTTTGCGTGGCTTGCTCAACGTCATGTTCATCAACTGCCAAGCAATTTACCAGAAGTGACTGGCGCAAGCAGAGCAGCCTCTCTAGGCGTTCTCTATCGTGCTGACTAAACAACTTTAGAACCATCATTTTAGAATCACCATTTAAGGATCATTATGAGTAACGACGCTCTCATATCAGCGCTCTCGCACCTCGTTTCGGAGGGGAGAAACCCTGACACTATGGATATTGATCTGCTCACCTCTCTCGAAGTGGTTGAAAAGATTAACCAACAAGACAAACAAGTCCCACTGGCGATTGAAGCGGAACTGCCACAGATCGCAAAAGCGGTTGATAAAATTGCTCATGCCTTTCAAAACGGTGGTCGACTGATTTATATGGGCGCAGGCACCAGTGGTCGATTAGGTGTGTTAGACGCCTCAGAATGCCCACCGACTTTCGGTGTTTCAGACAAGATGATTATCGGCCTAATTGCAGGTGGACCAGAGGCGATTTTAAAAGCCAAAGAAGGCGCTGAAGACTCGCTGACTCTCGGTATTGAAGATCTGAAAGCGATTCAGTTTTCAGAAAATGATGTCGTGGTAGGTATTGCAGCGAGCGGTCGCACACCTTACGTGATTGGTGCACTCAACTATGCCAATCAGCTTGGCGCAGTAACGGTTGCTCTGTCTTGTAACCCTGATTCTCCAATTGCTGAAATCGCTCAAATCGCAATTAGCCCGGTGGTTGGCCCAGAAGCATTAACAGGTTCAACACGACTCAAATCAGGTACGGCACAAAAGCTGGTGCTTAATATGCTGACCACTGCAAGCATGATTCGTATCGGCAAAAGCTACCAAAATCTGATGGTCGACGTAAAAGCGACTAATGAAAAATTGGTTGCCCGCGCTGCTCGTATCGTTATCCAAGCAACGGAGTGTGACAAAGCACTGGCGGTATCAACACTTAAAGCGACTGATTACGATGTGAAGTTATCTATTTTGATGATTCTAACAGGGCTAGATTTAGAGTTAGCCAAGGCACAACTTGATAAGCAAAATGGCTTCTTGAGAAAAGCTGTCGAGAATAATCAATAGTCTAGACTTTGTTGTTAAGTGTTACGCCCGCTGCATACAAAAAGACCAGTTCACACGCGGTACTGGTCTTTTTTAGTTTTAATTTTTCATCGCTAGCTTGGGCTTAGTAGTCGTTTGAGAACTCGTCCCAGCCGCGTTGCCACTCCATGCGGAAACGTTGAGCGTCTTCCGTACCAGAACACACGCCTTCATACACCTGACCAGATAAACCAATCTGATAAGCATGGTTCGGATTACAATATTCAGTCACACCTAGGTGATAACCTTCTGTGTAACTCGCTTGAACGACTGCGCCAAGCTCAGTCATCTCTGAGTACGAACGTTGAGTGTGGCCTTTGATACCATCACGATAGCCAATCTCTTGCCAATTGCCTTCAGCTGCTAAATCTTGAACATTGGCGCTGCATCCTGCAAGGCTAAATGCCACGGCGAATAGTGCGATTATTTTTTTCATTTCAGTCCTTTATATTTACCTAGCCACTTCCTGACGAAGCGTTGCCTTTGTGGTGATTCTCCGCTGAACACTGGCTGATGTCCACTTATGTCTGTTATCTGCCACTGATATCTATTGGTTACCGCTTAAAGCTGATAAGCCGCCACTTGCCAGAAGCAAGACACTTCTCAACACGCATAACCAACCGCTCTACAAACGTAGCAAACCACTCAATCAGTTATAACACCACTTAATTGACTATTCGACCACTCACTCTCATAGCGGAAGTTTCTTCTCATGCTCTTCTTTAATATACACCCTGACTTAATTAATACATTCAGGGATAACAAATTATGATGTGGTTTCTTACCTGTGTTGCAGCACTCATTGGTGGCTACTTTATTTACGGTGCCTTTATCGAGAAGGTTTTCGGTATCAATGAAAAGCGTCAAACACCCGCTCACACCAAGCAAGATGGCGTGGACTACGTTCCAATGTCGACACCAAAGGTTTACCTAGTTCAGCTGCTTAACATTGCAGGTGTAGGTCCAATCTTCGGCCCTATCATGGGTGCCCTTTACGGCCCAGCAGCGATGCTTTGGATCGTGCTAGGTTGTATCTTCGCAGGTGCAGTACACGACTACTTCTCAGGTATGTTATCTATCCGTAATGGTGGTGCTTCGGTTCCAACTATCACTGGACGTTACCTAGGCAATGGCGCAAAACACTTTATGAACATCTTTGCCATTGTTCTACTGCTTCTCGTTGGTGTGGTATTCGTATCTGCTCCTGCAGGCATGATCACTAACCTAGTGAACGACCAAACTGATTTCGCGATGTCTGCAACAACCATGGTTGTTATCATCTTTGCTTACTACATCATCGCAACGATTGTCCCTGTCGATAAAATCATTGGTCGCTTCTACCCACTGTTCGGCGCACTGCTTATCTTCATGTCTGTTGGCCTAATCACTGCGATTGGTCTATCTGACGAGCACCAAATCATGGGTGGCTTCGAGATGAAGGACATGTTCACCAACATGAACCCGAATGACCTACCACTTTGGCCTGCTCTATTCATCACCATTGCTTGTGGTGCTATTTCTGGCTTCCACGCAACTCAGTCACCACTAATGGCGCGTTGTATGGAAAACGAGAAGAACGGTCGCTTCGTATTCTACGGTGCAATGATTGGTGAAGGCATCATCGCTCTAATCTGGTGTGCACTTGCTCTGTCATTCTTCGGTTCAGTTGAGTCTCTCTCTGACGCAATTGCAAACGGCGGCCCTGGCAACGTGGTATACAGCGCTTCATTTGGTCTACTGGGTGTATTCGGCGGTATCCTTGCTTTCCTTGGCGTAGTTATCCTGCCAATCACTTCTGGTGACACAGCATTCCGTTCTAGCCGTCTTATCCTTGCTGAATACTTCAACATGGAACAGAAAACTCTGCGTAACCGCCTACTAATGGCTCTACCATTGTTCGTTCTTGGTGGCATCCTGACTCAAGTAGATTTCGGTATCATCTGGCGCTACTTCGGTTTTGCTAACCAGTCAACGGCAGTAATGATGTTGTGGACAGCTTCAGCTTACCTACTTCGTCACAACAAACTGCACTGGGTAACAACGGTTCCAGCTATCTTCATGACGTCTGTATGTATCACATTCATCCTGAACAACAGCCAACTAGGCTTTGGTCTACCAATGCAGCTTTCAACCATCATCGGTGTGGTGAGTGCATTCGGTGTTGCGGCTTACGTTATCAAAATCTCGAAAGGCAAAGGCGATATCGATCTTGCTGATGAACAAGAAGAGAAAGAAGCAAAAGGCGTAACCAAAACTGCCTAGTTCTTTCAGACTCTTGATAAAAGAGGCACGTCTTCATAGAGAGACAAAAGAACAGCCAAACACACTTCGCTTGCTCCCATAATCACCCAGTGATTCATGGAAATTAAGACTAAAGCCCGTCCTCCGTGATGGGCTTTACTGTATCTCAGCATTAGTACATCAATATTGAACTTAGCCTGAGAAGCAATAGTCGCTCGATATAACCAACGAAAACACAAGCAAAGCTACCGTTACCACGCAATGAGCTTTACACTTAACAAGCGTCTCAATAGGTGAAAATATGGAACTCATTCTCTCTCTGCTGCAACAAACCTGTGTCTACTTAGTGATTGCTTACATGCTCAGTAAGACTCCACTGATTCTCCCTTTGTTGAGCATCTCTTCACGCTTAAGTCATAAAGTCAGCTGTTATGTTCTGTTTTCTCTATTCTGTATTATGGGCACCTATTTTGGACTGCAGATTAATGACGCGATAGCCAACACTCGTGCGATGGGTGCGGTAATGGGTGGTCTGTTTGGCGGCCCTGTCGTTGGCTTTGCGGTCGGCTTTACTGGCGGTATTCACCGTTACTCATTAGGCGGCTTCACAGACTTGGCTTGTGCTATTTCCACCACAGCAGAAGGCCTGATTGGTGGCCTGTTGCACGTTTATCTCGTTAGGAAGAACAAAGCCAGCCAACTGTTTAATCCATTGGTGGTTTTCTCAGTAACCCTGTTTGCAGAGATCATTCAGATGCTGATTCTGCTGGCGGTCGCAAAACCCTTCGAACAATCCTATGCTCTGGTTTCCGATATTGCGGCGCCAATGATCATTGCTAACTCAGTCGGTGCAGCACTGTTCATGAGCATCATCCAAGACAGGAAAACCATCTTCGAAAAGTACTCGGCTACCTTCTCACGCCGCGCATTAACCATCGCCGAGCGTTCGGTGGGTATTTTACATGGCGGATTCAATTCTGATAACGCACAAAAAATCGTACGTATCGTTTATGAAGAGACCAATGTTGGTGCGGTAGCGATTACCGACCGAGAAAAAATCCTCGCGTTCGTTGGCATTGGTGATGTACACCATATTCCAAATACTCCGATTTCATCGCAAAGCACGCTCACTTCGATGGAACAAAACGACATCATCTACCTTGATGGCAAAGAGAACCCATACCAATGCTCCTTGTCTCAGGATTGTAAATTGGGTTCTGCGTTGATTATTCCATTGCGCGCGGGTAACGAAGTGGTAGGCACCATCAAACTGTATGAGCCAAAACTAAAGCTTTTCTCGACCATCAACATGTCGATGGGTGAAGGTATCGCTCAGCTATTATCGAGCCAGATCCTCTTTAGCAACTATCAGCAGCAGCAAACGCTACTGACACAAGCGGAAATCAAACTGCTGCACGCTCAAGTGAATCCACACTTCTTGTTCAATGCGCTTAACACCATCAGCGCAGTAACACGTCGTGACCCAGATAAAGCTCGAGAGTTGATTCAGCACTTGTCTCACTTCTTTAGAAGTAACCTAAAGCAGAACATTAATACCGTGAAGCTCAAAGACGAACTGGCGCACGTCAACGCTTACCTGACCATAGAGAAAGCACGCTTTACCGATCGACTAGAGGTGGAGTGGGATATCGACCCGCAGTTATATGAATCTCAATTGCCGAGCTTTACCCTGCAACCGCTGGTAGAAAACGCCATCAAACATGGGATATCTAATATGTTGGAAGGCGGTAAAGTAAAGATCTCTAGCGAGGCTTTCGAGGGTGGGTTCAAGTTAACCGTTGAAGACAATGCAGGTAATTATCAGAAGCCATCTCAAGATCATGTAGGATTAGGGATGGAAATTGTTGATAAACGACTCACTAATTTCTTTGGACAAGATTCAGCACTAAAAATAGAATCTCAACCACAGCAATTTACTCGAATGAGCTTTATCATACCTATACTAAAATAATGGTATTTTCGGAGACAAATAGCTCCGAGTTGAAACATTTAGAAGCAGACATTTAAAAAGATAAGCGTGAATCAAGCAGGGATAGAACCAAGATGAAGATTGTAGGATGTTAAAGGCATTAGTTGTCGATGATGAGCTTTTTGCTCGCGAAGAGCTGATTGAGCTGCTGACCGAAACCGGAGAAGTGGAAATCATAGGCCAAGCAAGTAACGCCATCGAAGGACTGAAACAGATCAACCTACTCAAGCCTGATGTCGTGTATTTGGATATCCAAATGCCGCAGGTTACCGGGATTGAACTGTTAAGCATGCTTGACCCTGACACCATGCCTTACGTGGTATTCGTCACCGCCTACGACCAATATGCGATTCAAGCCTTTGAAGATAACGCTTTTGATTACCTACTTAAGCCAGTCGAGCCTTGTCGATTAAACAAGAGCGTTTGTCGCCTGAACAAGGTCATCAAACAAAATCAAAAAGCACCAGAACAGAACATCTCAGCAATTGCTCCCTGTCACTTAGAGCAGATACCGTGTATCGGTCATAACCGCATTGTGATCATGGCAAGCCAAACGGTCGAGTGCGCCTATTCCGATATCAGTGGTGTGCATGTTCGCAGCTCATCGCAAACCGCGACCTCACAGTTAACGCTAAAGATCTTGGAAGAAAAAACCGATTTGATCCGCTGTCATCGCCAATATTTGATCAACATAAAATCAATCCAAGAGATCAAACTGTTAGAGAATGGATTAGCGGAGATCATTACCCTGACTGGCTTTGAAGTGCCGGTCAGTCGTCGCTACTTAAAGACTTTAAAAGAGCAACTCGGTCTCCAGTAAAGCGTTAGAAGTTCGACGCCTAGTTCCAAAGCACGATCAAAAAAGCCAACGTATCATGAACTGACCCCCAATAGTTGGACACCAATTATTGGGGGTCTTTTTATGTCCAAATATAGCCGAGAGCTAAAATGTATCATTGCTAAGCAATACTTAGATGGCACGTCATCTCTCTACTTAGCAAAACAATATTCAATTTCTTCAAGGCAGATACGGTATTGGGCTCAAGTCTTTGCCATCCATGGTACTGATTCATTTTTACCAACTAATCATGCCGCGACTGCTCAAACAAAACGAAAAGCATTGAATTTAATGTGGACGAATGAATGGTCTCTCACGCACACTAGCGCTGTATTAAACCTCTCATCCCCTGGAATACTCTCTGTCTGGCTTAAACGATTTAATGAGCTCGGTATCAAGGGGCTCGAAATGCGCCAGAAAGGAAGACCCTCAATGAAACAGCAACCTCAACGTACCACTAAGCCTGATAATGAAATGACACTTGAGGAGCTAAAAGAGGAGTTGGTCTACTTACGAACCGAGAATGCCGTTCTAAAAAAGTTGGAAGAGTTGGAGCAGAAAAAAAACCGTCGAACAAAGAAAAAGCGGTCATAGCTCTAACTCTTAAAGGCAAGTACCCATTAAAGCACTTACTGCACACTCTACAGTTGGCAAAAAGTGTCTTTTATTATCAGGCTCAAACGAGCAAGCGCCAAAATAGCTACGAACGTGAGCTGCGGTTGATAAAGTCAATTTATCATGAACATAAGGGGCGATACGGCTACCGCCGTATTCACTTGGAACTAAAGAATCAGGGGTTCGTGCTTAATCACAAAACGGTTCAAAGGCTTATGGCTCAGCTCAACCTTAAATCGACGGTCAGGATTAAAAAGTATCGTTCATACCGAGGAGAGTCAGGAAAAGCTGCTCCCAACGTTCTTGAAAGAGATTTTAGTGCGACTCAACCCGATGAAAAGTGGGTAACTGATGTCACGGAGTTCAAAGTCAAAGAGCAGAAAGTATACTTATCTCCCGTTGTCGACTTGTTTACTCAGGAGGTGGTTGCTTATAGAGTGGCCAAAAATGCCTGCTTGCCGCTTGTCACAGATATGCTGACGGAAGCTATATCAACGCTTAAACCCAACTCAAAGCCAATTATACATAGCGATCAAGGTTGGCAATATCGCCATCGACAGTATCAGAAAAAGGTAGCGGAGAGTGGGTTAACGCAAAGCATGTCGAGAAAAGGTAACTGCTTGGATAATGCTGTTGCTGAAAACTTTTTTGCTTTACTCAAAACCGAGATGTATCACAACCAAAGCTTTGAAGATGCAGATGCTCTGATAGAGCAGATTAAAGAATACATCGAGTACTACAATACCAAACGTATAAAAGTGAAACTAAAAGGCCTGACTCCGATAGAATATCGAACTCAGGCCTTGAAAGCCGCTTAACAGAAATGTCCAACTTTACGGGGTCACTTCAATCAACGTTGGCTTTCTACTGTTTACAAATCGATAGTGTTTACGAATCGCTAGTATCACGCATCGATGGTGTCACTAATCAATAGAGATTAGTCGACTTGCTTAATCTGTAGCTCTTTTGGCACTTCGAAGAACATGTTCTCTTCACGACCTTGGATCTCTTCAACGTCAGTCGCACCCAGCTCACGGATACGATCTAAGATTTGGTTTACCAACTCTTCAGGAGCAGAAGCACCGGCTGTTACACCGATTTTCTTTTTCCCTTCAACCCACTCTGTTTGAATGTCTTCAGGACAGTCCGTTAGGTAGCCTGGCGTACCTAGCTTCTCAGCCAGCTCTTTTAGACGAGTTGAGTTAGATGAGTTCTTAGAACCAACAACAATCACTACATCAACGTCATTCGCCATCTCACGCACTGCGTCTTGACGGTTTTGAGTCGCGTAACAGATGTCGTCTTTACGTGGACCTTGAATCTCAGGGAACACTCGACGTAGCTCTTCAATCACGTCTGCAGTTTCATCAACTGACAACGTTGTTTGGCTCACGTAGTGCAGGTTACTTGGATCATTCACCACGAGGTTCTGTACGTCCTCAGGCTTCTCAACCAAGTACATTCCACCCGTTTGGCTCGAGTACTGACCCATGGTGCCTTCAACCTCAGGGTGACCCGCGTGACCGATCAGTACTACTTCCATATGTTTGCGGCTCGCACGAGCAACCTCCATATGAACTTTAGTCACCAAAGGACACGTCGCATCAAATACCGTTAACTCACGCTCTTTCGCTTCTTTACGAACCGCTTGAGAGACACCGTGAGCCGAGAAGATCACGATGTTGTCGTCTGGCACTTCACTCAGTTCTTCGACAAAAATAGCACCACGCTGCTTGAGCCCCTCAACAACAAAGCGGTTGTGTACCACTTCATGGCGAACATAGATCGGTGGCTGATACATTTCAAGTGCACGCTCTACGATGCTGATCGCACGATCGACACCGGCACAAAAGCCACGAGGGTTAGCTAACATTATTTTCATTTCATTGCTCATCATTTACCGCGGTACTAAGGTTGTTTCTATAGAGTTCGCCGTCAGCGAGGTTCGCATTCTACAGTGAAGCGTCTAGACAGTGAAGCTCTGGGTTGTGTGTCACTGGTGTAAGGCAGTGCTATTCTAACGTTAAGAGAGTTATTCTACCGTTAAGATGTTGACGTCAAAGGTAACGTCTTGACCAGCGAGCGGGTGATTAAAATCAACCGTAACTGAATCACCTGCGATCTCAGTAATAATACCTGGAATTTCCATACCGTCAGGACCTGAAAATGCCATGATAGTGCCCACTTCAACTTCAGAGTCGCCAACAAACTTAGCACGATCCATATAGTGAATATGATCTGGGTTTGGCATACCAAACGCGTCTTCCGCTTTCAGTTCGATAGACTTTTCAGTGCCGGCTTCAAGTCCAAGTAAGCACGCTTCAAAGTTCTCACTTAGGCTGCCATCGCCCATGACGAACTTCGCTGGCTTGCCCATATTTTCCGTACTATCGGCAACTGAACCATCCTTCATTTTAATCGTAAAATGTAGAGTTACTGCTGAATCATTTTTAATTGCTGCCACGTTACTTTCCTTAGATTTCTTTATTATTTGAGAACGCAATTTGCTTCGCTCTCATATCATATCAATCACAGTAAGTAAGTACTCAGACATAGTTCAGGGAAAAGGCTTGAGAACAAGGCAGAATTTTTCGATAAGTAGTTATTCTACAATCAAAAATTCTAACGAAGTTATCGAGGCTTTTAGCAAACTAGGGAGAGTAGTTATTTACTACGATTGATATTAATTGCAGCATAAAAAAAAGCGCCGTCGGAATCAACCGACAGCGCTTAGGGCTATTCTATTCTGTGAGTCATAGACTGACTTTGAGGCAAGCTATTTGCTTTCGTCTTTCTTACGGAAACCATCTAAGATGATCATCGCAGCACCGATACAGATTCCCATATCCGCTAAGTTAAATGCAGGCCAGTGGTAAGTGCCCCAGTAGAAGTCTAAGTAATCGACAACAAAGCCGTGTACTACTCGGTCAAACACATTACCTACCGCGCCACCAATGATGATCGCATAAGCAATGTTATTCCACTTCTCTGCTGCTGGTAGTTTGCTCATCCAGTACGTCAGCATACCTGTTACCGCAAATGCGATACCCGTAAATAACCAACGCTGCCAACCACTTTGATCACTCAAGAAGCTAAACGCTGCACCGTAGTTATGCACGTACAAAAAGTTAAAGAATGGCAGCACCTCAATACGGTTTGCCCAGCCGTAACCCATATTGTCCATGACAAAGAGTTTAATGCCGATATCAGCCAAGAAGACCAATAGAGCCAACCATAACCAACGTACACCAGATTGTTTTAACGAAACTTCACTCATTTCTATTCCTAGTATTTACGAAGTTGGTATTCATTGTTAGTCACCTTACGTGATCTTGATTACCAACTTGGTTAAACACATTTCCTATAACTAAAAATAACCCCAGTTGATACTGGGGCTATGATTTTTACAAAAAGTTCAGTCTTTCTCTGAGTCGTTATGCGAACTTACGCACTTCGCCTTCACCGTCGATGTTCGACACACAACGACCACAAACTTTCTCGTGACCTTCGATAGTGCCTACATCTGGAGTGTGGTGCCAGCAACGGTCACACTTCTCAGCTTCAGTAGCCGCAACTTCAACGAATAGACCAGCAACGTCTGTCGCTTGCGCCGCTTCAGACTTCTCGCTCAGTGGCTTAACAACAGCTGCAGAAGTGATAAGTACGAAACGTAGCTCATCTTCTAGCTTGTTGATTTTAGCCGCTAGTGCATCGTCAGCGTATAGAGTAACTTCAGCTTGCAGTGCGCCACCGATCGTTTTCTCTTTACGAGCATCTTCAAGAAGCTTATTCACTGCGCCACGAACAGACTGGATTTCAGTCCAGAATTCGTTGCTTAGCTCTTCGCCTTCTGCAAGACCAAATAGACCTTCGAACCATTCACCTGTGAATACGAACGTGTCGCGCTCACCTGGCATTTCATTCCAGATTTCATCTGCAGTGAACGACATGATAGGAGCCATCCAACGAACTAGAGCTTCTACGATGTAGTAAAGCGCCGTTTGACAGCTACGTTGAGCATGGCTGCCCTGCTTCGCTGTGTACTGACGGTCTTTAATTACGTCTAGGTAGAAAGAACCCATTTCGATAGAACAGAACTGCATTAGACGTTGAGTCACACCGTGAGTGTTGTACTCACCGTATGCTTTAACAATCTCTTCTTGTGCAGCTTGAGCACGGCCAACAGCCCAGCGATCAAGTGCAACCATATCTTCAGCAGGTACTAGGTCAGTTTCAGGGTTGAAACCGTTCAAGTTCGCTAGGAAGAAACGAGCTGTGTTACGAATACGACGGTAAGCATCTGCTGAACGTTTCAGGATTTCATCAGAAACCGCAACTTCACCTGTGTAGTCTGTAGAAGCAACCCATAGACGCAGGATATCTGCACCTAGCTTGTTGGTTACGTCTTTAGGAGCAACAACGTTACCGATAGATTTAGACATCTTACGGCCGTTACCATCCACCACGAAACCGTGTGTTAGTACTTGCTTGTACGGTGCTTCGTCTTTCATCGCGATAGATGAAATTAGAGAAGACTGGAACCAGCCACGGTGTTGGTCTGAACCTTCAAGGTAAAGATCAGCACTGTGAGTACGCTCTTCATTAGGGAAGTTGTACTCTTCACGAGAGTCAACAACAGAGAAGTGCGTAACACCTGAGTCGAACCATACGTCTAGCGTATCCATTACTTTTTCGTACTTATCAGCGTCTTCTGCGCCCATAAGTTCAGCAGCGTCTACATCCCACCAAGCTTGAATGCCTTTCTCTTCAACTAGCTTCGCTACTTTTTCAATAAGTGCTGGGCTTTCTGGGTGAAGTTCTGCTGTTTCTTTATGAACGAACAGAGCAATTGGCACACCCCAAGTACGTTGACGAGAGATACACCACTCAGGGCGACCTTCAACCATACCTTCGATACGGCTTTGACCCCATTCAGGCAACCACTCAACACTCTTAATTGACTCTAGTGCTTTAGCACGTAGGCCAGCTTGATCCATAGAGATGAACCATTGTGGTGTTGCGCGGAAGATGATTGGAGTTTTGTGTCTCCAACAGTGTGGGTAGCTGTGCTCGTAAGCGTGGTGATGCAGAAGTGCACCTTTCTCTTTTAGAACTTCTAAAACAGAGTCGTTCGCTTTGAATACGTGCTGACCAGCAAATAGCTCAGTATCTGGCAGGTAAACGCCGTTTGAACCAACTGGGTTAGCGATTTCTAGGTTGTACTTCTTACCAACCACGAAATCCTCTTGACCGTGGCCAGGCGCAGTGTGAACCACACCAGTACCTGAATCCGTTGTTACGTGATCGCCAAGAACTGCAGGAACAGTAAAGTCGTAGAACGGGTGGTTGAACTGAGAAAGCTCAAGATCAGCACCTGTAGCAAAACCAAGGTTATGGAAGTGCTCGATACCTGCACGATCCATTACGTCTTTTGCTAGTTCAGAAGCAACAACGATACGTTGAGCAGGCTGGTCGCCATTCGCTTCAACTTGGATAAGCACGTATTCAAGATCATCACGTAGACATACTGCGCGGTTAGCAGGCAGAGTCCATGGTGTTGTTGTCCAGATAACGATAGAGATTTCGCCCTGGCCCGCGTGGCCTTCAGCTAGAGTAAATTTCTCTAGAAGAGCCGCTTCGTCAGCTGCTGTAAATTTCACATCGATAGATGGAGAAACTTTATCTTTGTATTCAACTTCAGCTTCAGCCAGAGCAGAACCACAGTCAGTACACCAGTGAACTGGCTTGAAACCTTTAAGAAGGTGACCTTTATCTGCGATTTTGCCAAGAGAACGAATGATGTTCGCTTCAGTGCCGAAATCCATAGTGCGGTAAGGTTTGTCCCACTCGCCCATGATGCCAAGACGTTTGAAGCTCTCTTTCTGACCTTCAACTTGACCCGCAGCGTACTTACGACACTCTTCGCGGAATTCAGCAGCCGAAATCTTCTGACCAGGCTTACCTTTCTTCTTCTCAACCATTAGCTCGATTGGAAGACCGTGACAGTCCCAACCAGGGATGTACGGTGCATCAAAACCAGAAAGGGTCTTAGATTTGATAATAATGTCTTTAAGAATCTTATTCAGCGCGTGGCCAATGTGAATGTCGCCGTTCGCGTATGGAGGGCCATCATGCAGTACGAAAGATTTTTTACCTTTCTTTGCCTTACGGATTTCGCCGTAAAGATCTTCTTTGTACCAACGCTTCAGCATTTCTGGCTCACGATTTGCCAGATTGCCGCGCATTGGGAACCCTGTTTCTGGTAAGTTCAGGGTATCTTTATAATCACTCATCGATTCTTAATTCCGTTATATTGGGCGAAGTTAGACATTATGTTAATCGGTGGAATCATCCGATTAATTCTTTAGCTGAAGCAGCCACACCCTTGCGGCTTCAGCATCCAATTCTATTTGATTCTTTAGTGCGTCGAACGATTCAAATTTTATCTCGTCGCGCAGTTTGTGCAAAAGTCGTACTTCTAACTGTTTACCATATAAATTGGCTTTAAAGTCAAAAAAGTGCACTTCTAATTGCTGCCTTACCCCATTAACTGTTGGTCGTTGTCCAATATTAGCCACGCCACCGACAGGAACACCGTCGATATCCAAAGCTTCAACAACATACACTCCCGATACAGGAGAAACACAACGCTTTAATGGAATATTAGCGGTAGGGAAACCGATAGTTCTCCCTAGTTTTCGACCATGGGACACTCGACCACTAATACTGTAATCACGTCCTAACATGGTAGCACTTGCAGCCAAGTCATCGACCGCTAATGCATTTCGTATCTCAGTACTGCTTACTCGTAATTGGTTTAAGCAATAGCTTTGGGTGCTGACCACCTCAAAACCGTACTTCTCGCCCGCCTCTTTGAGCATAGCGAAATTGCCAGTGCGACCTTTACCAAAGCAAAAATCGTCACCAACCACCAAGAACTTCACACCAAGCTTATCAACCAAAAGATCCTTAATGAACGCTTCCGCGGATAAACTTGCAAAATACTGATTAAAATTAACACACAATAAGCGACTGATATCTAGCTTGCTCAATTGCACGTATTTATCTCGTAAGCGAGTTAAACGTGCTGGCGCTCTATCTCGGGCAAACAGCTCCATAGGCTGCGGCTCAAACGTCATAACAACAGAAGGTAGCCCTAATGCTGCAGCTTGTTTAGAAACCTGACTCAGAACCTCTTGATGTCCTAAATGAACACCATCGAAGTTACCTATGGTTAATACACAGCCATGATGCTGCGCTTTAATATTGTGTATACCTCGGATCAGTTCCATTATGATCAGCTAAAACCTGTTATTTGCATCATTTATTGTGTGAAACCGACGGATTATATACTAATCAGTATTAATCTGTCGCTGCTTTTAAATGTTTTACTCGGATACCTAAAATCAGTACCGAAACAATATAAACAAAGCCACCAAGTCCAATCAAGCCTGTTAATGTCAGCGCTCTCTGGCTAAAGCTCCATTCAAGCCAATGTTGCATATTATCCAGCTGCCATAAAATAGCCGCTACCATCACCACACCTGAGATAATTAATTTGGCACTGAACAACAAGGTTGTCTTAGTTAATTGATACACACCCGCAAGGTGTAATCCTCGATATAACAACGCCATATTCACAAAGGCAGACAGTGCCGTCGCAATCGCCAAACCCACATAGCCATAGAAATAAGCGAAAATCGCGTTAAACACCATATTGGTCACCATAGCGATAATGCCGTACTTAACCGGTGTCTTGGTATCTTGGCGAGAGTAATAACCCGGAGCTAAAACTTTAATCAACATGAAGTTAAGCAAGCCTGATGCGTAAGCTACCAATGACATCGATGCCTGCTGTACATCGTGTGGAGAGAACTCACCGCGCATGAATAGCACCATTAGCATTGGTTTAGCTAAAACGATAAGACCTAACATCGCAGGAATACCAAGCAGCAAAACCATGCGCACGCCCCAGTCCATGGTATGCGCGAATCCTTCCCCTTGAGCATCTACGTGTTTACGAGATAAAGCAGGAAGAATCACAGTCGCAATCGCGATACCGAATAAACCGAGAGGAAATTCAAGCAGTCGGTCTGAGTAGTACAACCAACTGATAGAGCCTGTTGCGAGGAAGCTGGCAATAAAGGTATCAAACAATAAGTTGATTTGACTGACCGATACACCGAACAGAGCAGGGATCATTAATGTGCGGATCTTAACCACACCCGGATCTCGCCAACCCCACTTCGGCTTAACCAATACACCCGCTTTGATCAAGAAAGGCATTTGGAAAAGGAATTGGACTAAGCCACCAAGAAACACACCAATAGCTAAACCAATTTCTGGTTGTTCTAAATTAGGTGAGATAAACCATGCAGCGCCTATGATCATCACGTTCAAGAACACAGGCGTAAAAGAAGAGACCGCAAACTTACCTAATGTATTAAGAATCGCACCAGATAACGCAACGAAGGTGATAAACCATAAATAAGGAAAGGTAATCTTGAGCATAAAGCTCGCTAGCTCAAATTTTGGCGCTGATGGGCCATCATTTAGCCAGTCGATAAACCAACCTGCCCCAAACATCGCGGTGATCACACCAGAGCCCAACACCCCGATAACGGTGACAATAGAAACTAAGACCCCGAGCGTACCCGACACCTTAGCAATTAAATCTCGTGTCTTATCTTTATCGCCTGCGGCGTGATATTCCGTTAATACAGGAACAAACGCTTGAGAAAACGCACCTTCTGCAAAAAGTCGACGTAAGAAATTAGGAATTTTATTAGCGAAGAAAAATACGTCGGCACTCGCTCCTGCCCCCATCAAATTTGCTACTACTACATCACGTACTAGCCCCAATACACGGGAAACAAAAGTCATTGCGCTGACAATCAGGCCTGACTTTAATAGTCGTTTACTCACAGAAACCTCTGACACTGGTTGATTACTTTCAAGCGAGGATAAATACTATCCTGTCCTAAGAAGCATATTTATTAGCATTGGTCTAAAAATGCTGTTAGAATCCCCGCCATCTTAACCGCGATGACCTTTCCATACCAAAGTTTGTTTGGCTACGATTGGTTTTTGCACAAATCATTTGACAATTAAGCGCTAATGAGGGATAGTCCTCGCCCTTAAATTGTCACCGAACTAAGTTTTTGGGAGTTAGACCCTTGGCAAACAGTAAATCTGCTAAGAAGCGCGCTATCCAAGCTGAGAAACGTCGCCAGCACAATGCTAGCCGTCGTTCTATGATGCGCACTTACATGAAAAAGACTATCGCAGCTATCGCAGCTGGTGATAAAGAAGCTGCAACTGCTGCTCTTGTAGAAGTTACACCACTTCTTGACCGTATGGCGACTAAAGGCCTTATTCATAAGAATAAAGCTGCACGTCATAAGTCTCGTTTCGCTGCTGCAATCAAAGCTCTTTAATAGAAATTTGATTACAACGCAAAACGAAAAAAACCGGCCTAGGCCGGTTTTTTTATATCTAAATTTTGAGTAACGCTTTTATTTTACGTGCTAACAGCCGTTTTTCTGACCGATAAACAATTTAAGCAGATAGATAAAACAAACAATCAGAAAAATAAATAGAGATGCAAATTGGTACGTAGATAGGTAGATAGGTAGATAGGTAGATAGGTAGATAGGTAAATAGGTAAACACTAACGTTCAATGTGAAATACTAACACTTCCTTGTGTCATTCTATCGCTGATAAGAAATCCCCCTCCCACCAGCAATAAGCTACTTGCAGTAAATACCATGCAGTAGGTTAATCATCGCTTTTACTTCTTCACTACTCAATGTGTAATACACAGTTTGAGCTTCTTTGCGAGTTTCGACCAAACCATCTCTTCTCAACCAAGCAAGATGTTGAGATAAAGCAGACTGACTCAGTTCCAACTTGCCACACAGCTCCCCAACCGACAGTTCAGTACCATGTAATAGGCACAAAATCTGTAAGCGACGCTCGTTAGCCATGGCTTTGAGTAGAATCACAGCTTGTGCTGAGTTCTTCTCCATCTCTTTTAAGTTCATAGTTTGGCTCCCTACAACCTTTACGCCAACTACGGGCTATCAGTATTTCCGGCATATGGTGGAGCTATGATAATCGATATCAATTCATTAACAAACTAACTCATTCGAACAATTTGCTAAAATCTGCGTCACATACGTTTTTTACTGCTGGATGTTGGATCATCCTCTCAGCAAATATGACGTAGTACTCCTCTTTTAACTCTTCAATACCGCCTAATAGTTGCAGTGATGTGTCTTCTTCCACTTCAGACATATAAAGCGTCGGTGCTAAGAATATTGCGTCATGATGATAACGAGCAAAAGCCTTCATCAATGCGGCATCATCAAACTCACCTAAAATATCTGGCTTAAGTCCTTGTCTATCAAACCATTGCAGCACTTTACGCCCCATTGAGGTTCGGCTACCAGGGATCAAAAGCTTTCTTTGCTCCAATACAGCAGGGAAATTAACACCTTCAACCTGACCTGAACTGAAAAAGCTCATTCCACTCTCACCCAACTTTTTACTGAACAGGCCCGGGCTTTGACTAGAGTCCACCGGACAGTCAGACAAAATCATATCGAGCTTATGTTGAGAGAGTTGCTCAAGTAGCATTTCATGGGTCGATTCAAAACAACGTAAATGAATGCTGTTATCTGGAGGTATGGTCGACATCAGTATCTTACTGACGAGTCTTTTAGAGAGCGCATCCGCGACGCCAACATCAAACAGAATATTGGAGTGCTGGCTGTAATTCACGATATCCAGCATCTCGTAACTCAGGCCAAACATACGATCGGCATATTTAAAGACCAGCTGCCCAAGCTCTGTAGGCTCAACACTGCGGCCATTACGCTTGGTCAACTTGCCATCCATGCGCTCTTCCAAGGCTTTTATCTGCCCCGTAACCGTTTGTGGTGTTAGAAATAGGGCTTCTGCAGCTTTAGTAACAGAGCCTTGCTTGCAAACCATCCAGAAGTAATACAGATGGTTGTAGTTGAGATGCGACATAGATGTGCCGTAATAAAAGAGTAGATACCCTTTTATATCAAATATGACACCGCCACTCAACAAACTCGGAAAAACCTAAACAAACATGGATTTACCACTTATTTTTTCGAAGTGTCTGATTTCATAATGTAATATTTCAGCGATTATTTTCAATTTTTCTTTAACTTTTAAGATCTATATCACCTATAGAATTACCGTTAAAAATCAAATTAAAACAACAACTTAAAATAACCACATTAGCTTTAGGAATATTTAAAGAGTAAATCATCACAAAAAAGTCCGACCTAAACCAAAATGTAATATTACTGAAATATTTCCCCTCTAACATCACGCTCAGATTAAACAAACAGACCAAACACAGACTTAAACGGTCCAATGGAGAAAACATTATGAACCAAGCTACTACTGCAGCAGCGCCTATCTCGAGCACTACTCGTTGGCTACGCTGGGCTAACTTGGCATTCATGCTTTACCTACTATTACTTTCAGTTTCAATGGTTGGTACAGGCTTCAAATGGGCAACAGGCGAGCAAGCAAAGGTTCTTTTCGAATTTGCTTCACACCCAGTTGCAGGCTTAATGATTGGTTTAGTAGCAACAGCGCTTATTCAATCATCAAGTACAGTTACTTCAATTATCGTTGGCCTTGTGGCAGGTGGTTTACCTGTTGAGCTAGCTATTCCTATGATCATGGGTGCTAACATTGGTACTACGGTAACCAATACGCTAGTTAGCCTTGGTCACGTTCGTTGTAAAGAAGAGTTCAAACGTGCATTCGCAAGTGCGACAATCCACGACTTCTTTAACCTATTAGCCGTTGCTATCTTCCTTCCACTAGAGATGGCGTTTGGTATTCTAGAGAAGATTTCTCACTGGTTGGTATCTCCGATGCTAGCAACAGGTGATATGAGCATGGGTGGTCTTAACTTCATCAAGCCAATCACTAAACCAGTAGTAAGTGCGATTAAAGAGCCTCTATCAACATTTGGCGACACTGTTGGCGGTATCATGCTTATCGCTCTAGGTATCGCAACTATCTTCGTAGCTATCACTGTAATGGGTAAGCTGATGAAGAGCCTAATGGTTGGTCGTGCTCGTGAGATTCTAAAGAACGCAATCGGTCGTGGTCCAATCCACGGTATCGCTTCTGGCTCTATCGTGACTATCCTTGTTCAGTCTTCTTCTACGACAACAAGCTTGATGGTTCCACTAGTAGGTTCAGGTGTTCTTAAAGTACGTGACGTTTACCCATTCACTCTGGGTGCAAACATCGGTACATGTATTACGGCTCTACTTGCAGCGACAGCAGTGTCTGGTGAGTTCGCAGTATTCGCACTACAAATTGCTCTAGTACACTTGGTGTTCAACATCATGGCAACGGTATTCATCTTCGGTATCCCGTTCCTACGTGAACTTCCAGTTAAAGCGGCAGACATGATTTCAGACATGGCTGTGAAGAACAAAGCTGTAGTGGCTGGTTACCTTGTTGCGGTATTCCTTGTACTGCCTGGTAGCGTGTTAGCTCTTACTGCTTAACAGCAAAATAAACATCGCTTATAGCAAAGCCCGCAACCTCCTAGGTTGCGGGCTTTTTCTTTTAAGGAACAGATACGGGATGCGAGTGAACGAGTAACAAAGAGCAAAAGCAGATACGGGATTCGGGTAAACGAGTAACGAAAAGCAAAAGCAAAAGCAAAAGCAAAAGCAGATACGAGATTCGGGTAAACGAGTAACGAAAAGCGACTCTCTATAATTATCTGCGTTTTGATATTTCGTATCTAACTGACTCAAATCTAAACACGCTCTTCGTATCCCGCATCTCGTTTACTCGTATCTAAACATCCGTCATTCCCTACTGCGAGGCACGAGCGGGATAGGGAATCTACCTAGTGCACAACGCCCAGAGATTCCCTACTCCTTCCTTCGTCAGTCTAGGGCGCTTTTGATCTTAGTATCCCGCATCTCGTTTACTCGTATCTAGACACCCTTCGTATCCCGCATCTCGTGTACTCGCATCTAGCTACCCTACTTACCTTGCTCATTACGCAGGTACATAATGGCAACCATGCCAAAACCGATAAATTGCCATAGATACTGCCCGTCGCTTGCGCCAGTGATGGTTTGAGTGAAAGCCATACAAGCCGTCACAAACAGAGAAGCAAAGGCAGCATAGAGCAACCATGGACGCTCTTTGCCAACCATGAACTCACCTGCAAGTACCGAACGAAGAACCAATAAAAACGGCACACATTGCAAAGCAATCAGAATCGGGAACATAAAGTCGAACGTTGGGCTCAGCAGAGCATGACCGATTTGGCTCTTATCCCAAGTGCCAACAATGTAACCTTTCCAACCAGCCCAAGTGTCTCCCGCATAAGCGGTCTCAGGCGTAATGAAGCCAAGTAGCACGCCCATCACTTTATCGATAAAACCATTTTTGAACCAAAAGACGAATAAGAAGATCTGAATTGGAATGATCTGAAAAGCAAACTTCTTCAACATGTGTATACCCCAAATAATGAATGATTTGGTGACCAGTATGTGGAAGTCGGTGTTTTTACGCTTGATGCAAGGCAATCAAGCCTGAGTCCAAACAATAATCAAACATGTTGAGAAGCCTATTGGCGCAAGGACACCTTGCGGAAGTGCCGTTGCCATCAGCGCTCACGAAACACTTTCGCTTGAAAACGTATTTGGTGGTTTAGGAAAGGTTTGTTTTTTATAAATATTCAATAAGATCAAACAGTTGACCGTTATGCTCTTTTTTCACTTCTGTATAGCGTTGATAGTTGTATTGCGAACCTTTTGGGTTGTCCGACAGCTTGTCAGCCACACTGAGCAGATAAAAACTGATTGGGCTCGGTGTACTTTCGGCCGCATAAAAAAGGTAAGGGAAAGCTTGATTGGCATGTTGGTTGATTAACAGTGCAAGACCCAAGGTAAGGTTAGCGATGTCACAACGTGGGTTCATCTCGAAGGCTTGCTTTGCCAATTGCAGTGCATGTTCGCGATCTTCTTGCTCATGAGTTTGTAAATAAGCCAAAGATTCCGAATACGACAGTAACGCATTGACCAGATAATTATCTCGCCCTTGTTGTTGAATTGAATCCAACTGAAGTGCTATTTCCTCAAATGGCTGACCACCTTTTCCTTGGTAGAACAACGATATCCCCTCAGAGATAACACTCCAATCATCGTAGTTATCAATAGAGGTCACTCGATGACTTGCCACACCGTATTCTGAGCTCATTGGAGCAATAATGGCTTTGATCTCGAGAATCACATCCCCAATGGCACCGAAGAAATTATCTTGGCTAAAGCGCTTTTCCACTTTCTGACTTTGATTGGGTTGGCGGTTATTTTGTACAAGCACGCTCAGTACATACTCTCCACCCTTTTGCTTGAGCCAACCTTTGAGCTCAACACCATTATTGGCAAGTGATTGCTTGCCCTGCTTCGATAGCTGAGAAAAGTGGTAACCCGATAAGTTTTTTGCCGAGTTCAGCCCGTAGAAAAGATAGTTATAAACGCTTTCTGACATCTCATAATCGTTCGCAGAATCGAGTGTTATGTCATGGATATAAACAGGAATCACATCACTTTGATGAGCAGAAATAACAGCTGTGTCATTGGTTGGGACATCGGGTTGCCACGCCCAAGTTGCTATTAAGCCAACCGAGAATACTGCGGTTGTAATCAGGGCGATGATTTTCTTTTTGGATTTAGCAACAAAAGGTTCAGATTCAGATTCAGATTCAGATTCAGGCAGAGAGACGTCCTCAACGGGAGTTGGTTCTACGCTCGGCTGAAACACCTCAACATCGAACAGGTAACCTTGCTTAGGAATGGTCTGAATAATCCGATATGGGCGTGACTTATCCTGAAGCTGACTGCGCAGTAAGCTGATGACCTGTCTGACCAAGTTGTCAGACACTTGAGTTCTTTGCCACACATCCGCGGCTATCTGTTGAGTGCTAACCACTTGCCCGCGATTTTCGATGAAATAGCTGAGCAACTTTGCCTGCAATGGCTCTAAATGAATCGCTTCACTATCCACCACTAACTGATTTTTATCAGGGTAGAAAGTAATAGGAAAGTCGTGTTGCAATACAAAGCAATGCGAGCGAGTCATAGTAGTTCTGTAGTTAGAAAAGACCACTCAAGATTATTGGTTTTACAAATAGTAAGCAAGCCAAGCATAACAAATAAAAAAGGCTGCACAGAGGCAGCCTTTCAATCAAACAAAGCGAGTGAGATTAAACCGAGAATGGGTACTTAATCGCTTCGTGGCATTCGTAACCTTCAACCCAGAAGTCATCCATCGTTACCCACGTTTCCAAATCTTCTAGAGACTTAATCTCAGGATTGATATGGAATGTTGGGCCAGCTAACGGCTCACGCTTTAACTGGATATCACGCATGGGTGCAAGTTGATCTTCGTAGATGTGAGCATTCACAAGCTTATGGTAAGCCACGCCAGCTTTCTTGCCCGTGATTTGCGCCATGATAGCTAAGAAGACATACACTTGAACCATGTTGAAGTTCAGGCCTAGGGGTACATCGCAAGAGCGCTGAGTGCTGTTTAGGTACAGAGTATCACCAAGTAGAGAGAAGTGATGGCTGTACATACACGGACGCAAACAACCCATGTGGAACTCACCTGGGTTATAGAAGTTTAAGATCTCACCGCGGTCATCGATACCGTTCGTTAGATCATCAACAATCTTTTTCAGTTGGTCGATATGACCGCCGTCAGGTTTTGCCCATGCACGTCCTTGAACGCCATAAACACGGCCCATGTCATCTTCACCCTTGCGGTAAGGATTATTCAGCCATGCTTCGTTCAGGTTCGAGTTCGCATCCCAAGTTTTAGTCCCTAGCTTACGAAAATCTTCAGCATTGTCGTAACCACGGATATAGCCAAGCAGTTCAGCAACTGCGGCTTTCCAAAAGCTCTTACGCGTTGTTACCAGTGGGAATTGGTTATTACCAACATCATATTCAAGGTCAGCATTGATCACGGTTAGGCAGCGCTTGCCCGTGCGTTCATTTTCAATCCAAGTACCGTCATCAACGATACGCTGACACAGATCTAAATACTGTTTCACACCAATTCCTTACTTCGTTTGTTGTGGTAGTTCGTCTTTGTAGTGACCACGCTTGTATGCCCACACCATCATCAGCACACCGATGATAACCATTGGCAGTGACAAAATTTGTCCCATAGAGATAAATCCACCGAACAAACCTAGGTGAGCATCAGGTTCACGTACATATTCTACTAAGAAGCGGAATGTACCATATCCAGCTAGGAATAACCCTGATACAGAACCAAGAGGACGCGGCTTTTTGATAAACCAGTTCAAGATGAAGAACAGCACGATACCTTCAAGCGCCATCTCGTAAAGTTGAGATGGGTGACGAGGAAGTGGACCACCGTTAGGGAACACAATCGCCCATGGCACATCAGTCACACGGCCCCAAAGCTCGCTGTTCATGAAGTTACCTAAGCGTCCCATGCCTAAACCAAATGGCACCAATGGTGCAATCATGTCTGCAACACCAAAGAAGGTTCGACCGTTCTTTTTGGCATACCAAAACATGGCAGTAATAACACCAAGCAAACCACCGTGGAAAGACATTCCGCCAGTCCATACCTTAAATAGGTAAAGAGGGTCTGCTAGGAAAAGATCAAAGTTGTAGAAAAGTACGTAGCCAATACGACCACCCAGCACCACACCTAGAAAGCCAGCAAACAGTAAGTCTGATACTTGCTCTCGAGTCCAACCGCTACCCGGTTGGTCAGCTCGGCGATTTGCTAACCAAAGAGCAAACATAAAACCGACAAGGTACATTAGGCCGTACCAACGAACTGAGATTGGTCCTAGTTCAATAAGAACAGGATCGATATTTGGGAATTCGATAAAACCCTGAGACATACTTGGCTCTCTATCTAAATTGATTAACGGTTAGCTCAATGGCTAACAGAAAAGACACTACAGCAGCATTGTGGCTGCTATAAACATTAAAAATACCGCAAAGAATTTCTTCAGCACTGGGGTTGGCAATTGAGTGGCCAGTTTCGCACCCACTCGAGTGGTCAAAACAGAGGTACAAGATATCGCGATCAAAGCCGGTAGATAAACATAACCCAAGCTATACGCAGGAAGATCATCGACAGAAGAACCATGCCAAATGAAACCTAGCATTCCCGAAATCGCGATAACACAACCGCATACCGAAGATGAGCCGACGGCTTTACGCATTTCCACACCGTGATGGTTAAGGAAAGGTACCGATAAAGATCCACCGCCAATGCCCGCTAAGCTTGATACCAAACCAATCCCGCCACCACACAGCACGGTTTTAGCTGAACCCGGCATCGATTTTTGGCTCTTAGAGCGAATCGACAACAGCATTTGCAACGCCAATACCAAGACAATCACACCAAAGACTTTTGGTAGGTATTGAGCTGGAATCACATCGGCCACAAAAGAACCGAGGAAGCCACCTATCACCACACCTGGCATCAACCATTTAACGACAAACATCTCTACATTACCCAACTTTAGATGGTTAATCGCAGACGATCCCGACGTAACTATGATGGTTGATAGCGAAGTAGCCAATGCCATTTGCATCGCAAACTCTTGAGGGATACCCGCTTTAGGAAGCAAAAACAGTAAGGCAGGAACCACCAGCAAACCACCACCAATGCCTAGCAAGCCAGCTAAAACACCAACAATAGCACCAAGGCCAGCTAACAAGCCTATCAGTTCATATGACACGTTAAATCCTATTTTTTACCTGCTCGAATGAAGCCTGTAAATTCACGCTCTTCGAAATAGTTCAGCATCATACTATAGATGTCACTACCATACGGTTTTGAAAGTGCCTTATTTGCCAAATCTTGTAATTCAGCCAAATTCGATTGACGAATCAAATATTTGGTTCTTGCGACATTCGAGGTATTCATACTTAACGTCTCATACCCCAATCCAATCAATAGCAGCGCGCCCATCGGGTCACCAGCTAACTCGCCACAAATACACACAGGTAATTGATATTGCTTACAAGTATCATGAATTTGTTTTAATGCCATGATCACCGCAGGGTGCATTGATTCATAGACATCGGATACTCGTGAATTGTTCCGATCAACCGCTAATAAATATTGGGTTAAGTCGTTGGTACCCACTGAAACGAAATCGACCTTATGCGCAATCAACGGCAATATGTACAGCATGGATGGCACTTCAATCATGATACCAACGCGAGGCATACGCACTCGGTTATCAAGCTCATGCACTTCGTCATACGCTTGTTCAATCAGCTGTAGCGCGTCATCCAATTCCTGAGCACCAGAGATCATCGGCAGCAAAATACTCAAGTTATGGCTTTCACAACTCGCACGCAGCATGGCACGTAACTGAATAATAAAGATGTCTGGATGATCGAGCGTAAAACGAATACCACGCCAACCAAGGAATGGATTGTCCTCTTCGATAGGAAAATACGGTAAGGCCTTATCACCACCGATATCGAGTGTACGCATCACCACTTGCTTTTCAGGGTAGCTTGCCAGTACAGAGCGATACTGCTTGAATTGTTCGTCCTCTGACGGGAACCTTTGCTGCAACAAGAAAGATATTTCAGTTCGATACAGCCCTACTCCATCAACGCCTTGGTTGATAGCGATGTTAGTGTCTGCACTCAAGCCCGCATTAAGCAGGATCTCGACTTGCTTGTCGTCTTGGGTTTTTGCCGGAAGGTACAGCTCGCGATTGACCATAGATGAGAGCTCACTCTCTTCTAGAATCAGCCCTCGATACTCTTTGAGCAGGCTTTTAGACGGCTCAATAAAGATCTCACCGCTATACCCATCAACAATCGCTCGCTTACCATTAGCTTGAGCTAAGTTAAGATTTACCCCCATGACTGAAGGTATGCCAAGCGCTCGAGATAAAATCGCTGCGTGCGAGTTCGCCGCCCCTTCCAAGGAAATAACCGCCAAGAGCTTTTCTTTTGGAATAGACGCTAATACCGAAGCGGTTAACTCACGAACCACTAGGATAATCGGCTTATCTAACGTGCGAAGTTCATGTTCAGAGTTGTGGAGGAAATAAAGCAGCCTTTGTCCGAGCTCTCGGATGTCTTGTGCTCTCTCACGAAGGTACACATCTGACATACGAGCAAAGCGATTCGAATAGCTCTCAACAACCTGTCTTAATGCCCAGTCGGCTTTATCGCCTTTCTGGATTTGGCTTTTTAGATCCTTACGCAACATAGGATCGTTGAGTAAGTGAGTAAACAGGTCAAAGATCGCCAGCGCGTCTTTATTGATTTCGCTATCTAAGCGCTTTCGCATGCGCTTAAAGTCATTGAGGGCATTTTCAACCGCTACCGCCAACAACTCATGCTCTCTTTCAACATTGAGCGTCGAAGCAGGATAAACATCGGTGAGTTCAGGCTGAGTGTTGTCCCACCATAAATCACCAATCGCCACGCCCGATGAAGCGGCAATACCTTTAGTCGCAGGTAGCTTCTGTTGCTCTAACAGCCAATGGCCTTGAGTTTGGGCATGCGCCACAATAACGGCAAGTTGTGCAGAGAGCGTGACAAGGAAGGATTCTTCCATCTCACTAAATAAACGCGGGGTCTTCTGTTGAATGACCAATACACCGAGCACTTGCTTGCGGTGGATAATCGGAGTACCGAGAAAAGAGTGATAGACGTTTTCTCCAAGCTCTGGAAAAAACTTATAAGCAGGGTGAGCTGACGCTTGTGCAAGGTTGATAGGTTCAGCACTTCTTTTAACAAGGCCAACCAGACCTTCGTCAAAACCAATGTGAATGCTATTGCCTTTGAAGATCAGGCCTTGAGTTGCCATCAACTCAAGGCGCTGCATATCATTATTTGCCAAATACACGGTGCAACATTCCGTCTGCATCGCACTGCATGTCTCTTTAACCAAAATATCAAGAGCCGTCGACACATCTTCAACTCTTGATACGTGTTCAACTATTTCCCTTAGTTGACTGAGCATGCTTAACCTCTACGCAATTTGCGCTTTCCTTTTATTTTTCGCTCTTTAAACGGCATTGCTAAAGATGCGAACTCTTTCATCGCTCGACGGTAAACATCTCGCTTGAAAGAAACAACTTGTCGAACTGGGTACCAGTAACTCACCCAACGCCAACCATCAAACTCAGGTGTACTTCCACGCTGCATATTGATATGCGATTCATCGCAATCTAAGCGCAAAAGGAACCACTTCTGTTTTTGTCCAATACAGACAGGTTTAGAATCCCACCGAACCAGTCGTTTGGGTAGCTTGTAGCGTAACCAATGACGACTTGTCGCGACGATCTTTACATCCTTTTTAGTAAGGCCAACCTCTTCATACAACTCGCGGTACATTGCCTGCTCCGGAGTCTCACCTTCATCTATTCCCCCTTGAGGGAATTGCCATGAATGTTGCCCGTATCGTTTAGCCCAGAAGACCTGACCATGGTTGTTACAGATTACAATACCAACATTTAATCGGTAACCATCGCCATCTATCACTGGCCAACCTCTATCTAAATTTTTAATTACTCTGATTTTTCCACATATCCCCAATCGGAGCAAACTTAGTGACGTGATAAGCGCTATATTTATGAATAATAACTAGGAATATGGATAAGTTTCGCTCAAATTCTAGTTACCCACACAATAGTGAGACATAGACCACATTTATTCACCTTTTCTGTGAATAACTATGTGAAGAATTACCCGCAATCGTTTTTTTTAATCCATAGATTCATCAACACCAAAAAAGACAAATCAATAAAACCTAATTTATTTTCATATAAATCAAATAATTAAAATAATATCTTGGTTTTAAACAACATTAGAAATGTAAAAGATCTTTCAGAAATCTGACATGGTTAAAGATCAACCACTCCGATGTTTATCCACACTACTAAGTGAAAGATTCATTTTGAACCCCATTTGGCAAGCATTTTATCCACCATAAACCCCTGTTTATTTATCCACTAAATTAATATTTCAATTAATTACCTTTATGTCCTGTGGATAACCCTGAGTTTGATCCCTTTTCTCGCAAGGAGATCATTTCTTAACCAGTCGTCATTTGGTGATAACTTCTGATAAAATCATTTTTTTGATCATGCCTTTTATTATGAAACCAGAACCACAAACACAACAAGAGCTGTTAGAGCGTGCGTATGCCATCGCCGGAATGACCTTTAAAGAGCTCGCCGACGAAGCAGAGATGGTGATGCCAAACGACCTTAAGCGTGATAAAGGCTGGGTTGGGCAGCTATTGGAATGGCACTTGGGTGCGCCTGCAGGCAGTAAGCCAGAACAAGATTTTGCCAAGCTCGGGATAGAACTAAAAAGCATTCCGATTGGCTACTCTGGCAAGCCACTCGAAACCACCTTTGTGTGTGTTGCGCCTTTGATGGGTGTTCAAGGCATAACTTGGGAAACCAGCCACGTTCGAAACAAGCTGTCTAAGGTGTTGTGGATCCCTGTCGAGGGAGAAAGAGAGATCCCGCTAGCAGAGAGGCATGTAGGATCCCCATTATTATGGACACCTAGCCAAGCGGAAGATGAACTCTTGAAACGAGATTGGGAAGAACTGATGGAGTTGATCGTTTTAGGCAATGTTGAACAGATAACAGCAAGACACGGTGAAGCACTGCATTTACGTCCGAAGGCTGCTAACAGTCGTGTGTTAACGGAAGCTTACGGTGCAAGTGGAAAACCTATCAAAACCAAACCACGCGGTTTCTATCTACGAACTCAATTCACCCATAAATTACTGACAACACATTACGCATAGATCGCTTAATCTAGCCTCGATAGCCCAAACTATCAGTGCGTTACAAAACAGTCTGTAATTAGAATCAATCTCGCGCTACAAACAACTCTTAATGAGGTTTAAGCGCCAGTTCAATATCGCAGTAGCTTTGACTTGGCTCATTACCAAACTCATCATAGGCGTTGTGTAAGCGAAGATACGCCTTTTCAAAGCCGAGCCGGAGTAACTCCTCTTTCACTTGATCCAAGGATCCAAAGTGAAGCGGCTCGCCGTCTTGCTTTACCGGTTCTAGCTTGTGTTTGTATTCCACCGCCAGTAGATATTCTGAGATATCAGAACAGCCAATAACGTACACTTTGGGTGTTTGATAAGAGTCTTTGTGCTCTCCATGTAACCACATGTCTAATTGATGCTTTTGCATAGCCGGCCTCCCTTGCTCTATAAAGCTTAGTAGAACTCTTTTCCTTTACTAGATAACGACTTAAAAAAGCACAGATCTCGGCTTAAATAAGCAAAAAAGAGAAGCAAGCGCTTCTCTTTTTTGGCCAGTTCTAGTTCAAAAGTTTGCACTTTCGACGCCATAACTATCACTGTTAATTATCTTAGGGGTTGAAAGGTGCTATCAACCCCGTAGATTACGTCGGTATTCGCGCACTTAAGACACGACGAAGGTGACGTACTCGACGTTCAATAGTGACGACTTCTGGTTCAGAAAAACCAATAGGTCGACCGTCAGCTTCAAGACCAATATCTCTTAATAAGTGAGTATTGTTCCATGGCAGCTCATATGAACTACGACGAACTTTTCGTTGCCATTCACGCTCTTCACGACGAAGATCGGCACGGATAAGGACTGTTGCTAATTTTAAATATACTGAGTGACGCATAATAACTCTCCAGTTGTTGAATCAACTGAGGAAAAATAGCGTGTTAGATAGTATGAGGGCTTCTCACTTAGCTGCTATTTTTCCGCAGCCAAATAAGGGTACGGATCTATTAGTTAGGTTTATCTTGGGTGTTTCGATCGGCCATGGCTGATGTGTGTGACATATCAGTCACCATGTCAGTACATGGATCAAACGACGCGCAAATATGCTGTATAAAATCGAAATGTTTCATTTGCGCCTCCAAGCTAACTAAAAAATCCAAAAAGAAATGGGGAAGTAAAAGCAGACAAGTCTTTGTTAAATCGTTGCTTTCACGGTTAAAGTCTAACCAAGTGAGTATATTATTCAACCGCTAATTGGTTAACATTTTTAAAACAATGCATTCGCCTGAAATATCAGTTGCATATTCATTTACATCTAACATATTCACTATGATTATATAAAATCACAGCATATCTCTCTTAGGGTCGAACTAGAAAACAACGGACTATCCTTCAGAAACAAAAAAGCCACGTAGATACGTGGCCTTTAATTTACGGTGACTGAATAAAGTCATGTAGAAAAGAGTCTAAACAACCCCTTCAGAGATTAGGCTGTGTTTATTCAGCAAGCGGTACATCGTCGCTCGTGATACACCGAGCTCCTTAGCTGCCAACGAAACCTGACCACCGTAAGATTCCAATACAATCAGCAACGCATCGCGCTCTGAGCGCTCTCGAATACTCTTCAAGCTTCGGCGTTCATCATTCTGTTTCGGTAAATCCAGTTGGTGATCCTCAATGATCACAGCATCAGACATCAACACAACACGCTTAATCTGATTCATCAGCTCACGCACATTTCCAGGCCAATGGTATCGATTCATCGAACGGATAGCATCGTCTGAGAAGCTCTTCGCTTGAGCATTAAACTCTTTCGAGTACTCACGCAGAAAATGATTCGCCAGTACTGAAATATCGCTCACACGTTCTTTTAAGCTCGGAACATGAATACGCAGAACATTGATATAATGATAAAGCTCTTCATTGAAATCGCCCTCGATCAACGCCTTCTCGATATCAGAGGAGTTCGCGGCCAGAATACGCACATCAACGGATTTCGGTCCATTCGCGGTTTCAATCTTACCTTCTTGCAGAAAGCGCAGCAGATTCAGTTGTTGATTGCGTGGCATCGCTAAAACATCATTGAGCAAGATGGTTCCGCCATCGGCTTCTTCCAACATACAAGGCGTAGTCGCTGGCTGTGCTGATATGCCAAACACCTCGGCTTCTATTCTCATTTCAGACAAGGCACGACAGTTAACCGTTAAAAATGGTTTCTGTGCTCGCGACGAGTTTTGGTGAATAGAGCGTGCAATAGTCTCTTTACCAGCCCCGCTCTCGCCATAAATCAAGATACTGACATCAGTCGGCCCAATACGCTTCACTTGGTCTCTCAAGCGCTTCACGGCCACAGAATCGCCTAGCAGTCCCATGTTGTTATTGATGCCGTAGTTTGGCCATACCTTCTGCTCAAGCTTAAGCATACCCAGCTGGTGACCAATGGTACTCAGCAACTGAGCATCTGGGATTGGCGCCGTGAAAAAGTCGATACAGAAGTTAACGATAAACTGGCAGATCGTATCAGAGCTTAATTGCGATTCACGGATAAAGGCGAGCCATCTCACTTGCTTGTTATTACTCACAAGATTAGCAATACCGTTGAGACTGAACTCATCATGACTAAGATCGACAATACCAATACATGGGCCAATATCAGCAATCAAGGCATCGGCTTTTCGTAAATCTGCACACTGGGTACACTGCCAACCCACTTGTTCTAACACTGATAACCAGGGTTCGTACGCACCACCAACGACGATAAGAGAACCTGGTAAGGAATCCATCTTAAATTGAGTTCCCATCCTTCTTCCTTATTCTATTTTTATTTAAATCAGACTAATACGAGTCACTGCTTCATCGTTCGACAAAATGCCGCGAGATCATATTCAGCGCAGAGACGTATAGTAGTGAGACTATCTTAGATTTTATGTCTCAATAGTAAGACTATGTCAGAAATAACGATTTTTCGAATCAAGAGTGCGGTACAGACTAGGTTTTGAAGCCCAAAAACAGAAAAAGCCACCCGAAGGTGGCTTTTTAATTACATAGGCTGTTACGCCCCAAAAGCGAGAATTACGCTTGTGGACGCATTGCCGGGAACAAGATCACGTCACGGATTGTGTGCGTGTTTGTAAATAGCATTGCTAGACGGTCGATACCGATACCTTGACCCGCTGTTGGCGGTAGGCCGTGCTCTAGTGCAGTAATGTAGTCTGCATCATAGTACATCGCTTCGTCATCACCCGCGTCTTTCGCGTTAACTTGCGCTTTGAAACGCTCGTCTTGGTCTTGTGCATCGTTAAGCTCAGAGAAACCATTCGCTACTTCACGGCCACCGATGAAGAACTCAAAACGGTCTGTGAAGAATGGGTTGTCATCGCTACGACGTGCTAGAGGAGAGATGTCCGCTGGGTAGCCAGTGATGAACGTTGGTTGAATTAGCTGAGGCTCAGCCGTTTCACCAAAGATCTCTTCTAGAAGCTGACCACATGTCCAGAACGTTTCTACGTCTACGTGTACAGATTTTGCGATAGCAACCATCTTCTCACGGTCTTGTAGGTCTACTTCTGTTAGCGCTTGAATCTCAGCGTGCTCAGGGTTGTAGTGTTTGATTGCATCGAACATGCTCATGCGAGCGTAAGTGCCACCGAACTCAACCGTTTCGTCACCATAAGGCATAGAAGTAGAACCAAGAACGTCCATTGCTGCCGTGCTTAGCATCTCTTCTGTCAGATCCATAAGGTCTTTGTAGTCAGAGTACGCTTGGTAGAATTCCATCATTGTGAATTCTGGGTTGTGACGTGGAGATAGACCTTCGTTACGGAAGTTACGGTTGATCTCGAATACACGGTCAAAACCACCAACTACTAGACGCTTAAGGTAAAGCTCTGGTGCAACACGTAGGTACATGTCGATGTCTAGTGCATTGTGATGAGTGATGAATGGACGTGCAGTTGCGCCACCCGGGATCACGTGCATCATTGGCGTTTCAACTTCTAGATAGCCTTTCGCGCTCATGAAGTTACGGATTGAAGATACTAGCTTAGAACGCACGATGAATGCATTGCGAGAATCTTCGTTCACGATTAGGTCAACGTAACGCTGACGGTAACGCATCTCTTGGTCAGTTAGACCGTGGAACTTCTCTGGTAGAGGGCGAAGTGCTTTAGTCAGCAATTCAAACTCTTCCATGTTCACGTAAAGGTCGCCTTTACCCGATTTGTGAAGCGCACCTTTAACACCGATGATGTCACCGATATCTAGGCCTTGGTACTTCTCTTTCAGTACTTTTTGTACGTCTTTCGCTGCGTATGCTTGGATACGACCAGAAGTTTCTTGAATCGCAAGGAATGGACCACGCTTCGCCATAACACGACCAGCGATCGCAACGATATGGTTAAGCTCTTCTAGCTCTTCCTTAGTCTTCTCACCGAATTCCGCTTGAAGGTCGCCAGCTAGGTGCTCACGACGGAAGTCATTTGGGTGACCGTTAGCTTTGCAGTTTTGGCGGATGTGATCCAGCTTGCTGCGGCGCTCAGCGATTAGTTTGTTCTCTTCAGGTGAAGAAGCTTCTTGTGCGTTTTCGTTTTGAACAGCATCAGTCATTAGAGATGTACCCTGCTTTTAAAATTTGGACCGCTATATTTTTGCAAATATAGGCATTTTTACCAATATTATTGGTAAAGCTTAATAGTTGATAAAGCTTACAGACCTGATTTCAGGCTAGCTTCAATAAACTTGTCTAAGTCACCGTCAAGAACCGCTTGAGTATTACGGTTTTCGATGCCGGTGCGTAAATCTTTGATACGAGAATCATCCAGCACGTAAGAGCGGATCTGACTGCCCCAACCGATGTCTGATTTCGTTTCTTCGCTCGCTTGTTTTTCAGCATTTTGTTTTTGAATCTCAAGTTCAAAAAGCTTAGCACGTAGCTGCTTCATCGCTTGATCTTTGTTCTTATGCTGCGAACGGTCATTCTGACACTGAACCACAGTGTTAGTCGGAACGTGAGTAATACGTACCGCCGATTCCGTGGTGTTTACGTGCTGACCACCAGCGCCAGAGGCACGGTATACGTCAATACGTAGATCAGAAGGATTAATGTCGATCGTAATGTTGTCATCAATCTCAGGATAGATAAACGCAGATGCAAATGAAGTATGACGACGACCACTTGAATCAAATGGTGACTTACGAACTAGACGGTGAACACCAGTCTCTGTGCGCAACCAACCGTAAGCATACTCACCAGAAATACGCACCGTTGCGCCTTTAAGACCAGCAACATCGCCATCCGACACTTCGATAACTTCAGTCTTGAAGCCTTTCGAATCTGCCCAACGTAAGTACATGCGCAACATCATTGAAGTCCAGTCTTGAGCTTCTGTACCGCCCGAACCTGACTGTAAATCGATGTAGCAATCTGATGCATCGTGATCACCAGAGAACATACGACGGAATTCCAGCTTCTCTAGCTTAGCTTCAAGCTCAGCCAGTTCTGGTTCAATTTCATCGAACGTTTCTTGATCTTCTTCTTCAACCGCAAGCTCTAATAGGCCATCAACATCCTCAACACCTTGGTCAAGTTGGTCGATCGTTTCTACTACCGCTTCCAATGCAGAACGTTCTTTACCTAGCGCTTGAGCACGCTCAGGTTCGTTCCATACATCCGGTTGTTCTAATTCTGCGTTTACTTCTTCTAGACGCTCTTTCTTAGCGTCATAGTCAAAGATACCCCCTCAGGATATTTGTGCGCTCAGACACATCCTGCAGACGGTTTTTTATAGGATTGATTTCAAACATTTTAGCTCATCATTTATGAGTAGAATTTAACCGAAGAATTGTACTCAAAAGTGTGACGGAGATACAGAATTTTTTAGAGTGGTGAACCAAGATTCAACAACTTAATAGGATATAAAATTGACAGGCAGAAAAAACACGTAAAATTTGTAAGGGCAGGAAGGAAAACAAGCCCTGTTTTTGAACAGAGCTTGTTGAATTTGGCACTATATAATGAGCATTATTGAGCCCAAAATAACTATTTGGCTTCGATATGATCAATCATCAGCTGCAACGATTGGTTGCCGCGAAATTCGTTGATATCGAGCTTAAATGCAAGGTGAACGGTTTTCACCGAAGCATCAGGCCAGCGACGTAGGTCGACGTTAAAGGCAATACCGTCAATCATCACATTGGTAGGATGACCTTTGTAGAGCGGCTCGAGCATCAGCTTAAGGTGTTTTTCACCCACCAACTTTTGGTGCAGCACTTTAAACTCACCATCGAAGATTGGCTCAGGGAAAGCTTGTCCCCACGGGCCACCTGAACGCAGCGTTTCAGCGGTGTGCATCGAGAACTCTTCTGGTAACAGCTCACCATCAGACAAGATAATGCCCTTAAGTGCTGTTTCTCCAAGTTCATTCTTCACAACATCATTGAACAACTTGCTGAAGCGTTCAAAGTCCTTTTCCATGATGGTTAAGCCAGCCGCCATTGCATGGCCACCAAACTTAAGAATCAAGCCTGGGTTTTGAGTGTCGATACGGTCTAAAGCATCACGCATGTGCAGACCCGGAATCGAACGACAAGACCCTTTGATACTGCCTTCGCCGCCATCTGCAAACGCAATCACTGGGCGGTGGTATTTGTCTTTAATACGCGAAGCCAAGATACCAATCACACCTTGGTGCCAATCACGTTGGAACAAGGCTAAACCAGAAGGCAGATCGTCTTTACCAAACTCAAGGCGCTCACAAAAAGCCATCGCTTCTTGCTTCATACCCTCTTCGATCTCTTTACGTGTTTGGTTCAAACCATCTAACTCACTCGCCATTCGACGAGCCGCATGGATATTGTTGCTCATGAGCAGCTCAACACCAAAAGACATGTCGTCCAGTCGGCCGGCTGCATTGATACGAGGGCCAAGAGCAAAGCCAAAATCAGACGCCACCAAACGTTTAGCATCTCGCTTAGCAATTTCGATCAAGGCTTGAATACCCGGGCGAGCTTTACCCGCACGAATGCGTTGCAAACCTTGATGCACTAAAATTCGGTTGTTTTCATCGAGTGGAACCACGTCGGCAACCGTACCCAGCGCCACAAGGTCAATCAGTTCCATCAACTTAGGTTCTGTCATGCCGCGTTCTGCAAACCAATTCAGTTTACGCATGTGAACACACAGTGCCATCATCAGATAGAAAGCCACACCTACACCCGCTAAGGCTTTAGAAGGAAAAGCACAACTCTCAAGGTTTGGGTTCACCATCGCATCGACCATTGGCAGTTCATTGCCCGGCAAGTGATGATCGGTAACCAGAACCTCTAGTCCTTTCTCTTTAGCGAAGCGAACACCTTCAATTGAAGATACACCGTTGTCGACCGTCATGATCACTTCAGCACCAAGCTCGATTGCCTGTTCGACAACCTCCGGGCTCAAGCCATAACCATCTTCAAAACGGTTTGGTACTAGATAATCGACGTTAGAGCTGCCGAGCATACGTAACGCTAAAACAGACAACGCCGAGCTGGTCGCGCCATCGGCATCAAAATCACCAACAATAATGATGCGCTTTTGCTGTTGAATCGCTTTGAACAACAGCTCAACCGCAGCATCAATGCCGCCCAGTTTTTGATAAGAGTGCAGACCTTTCGCTGCTGTCTCTAGTTGGTCGGCACTGTCGATTCCGCGGCTCACATAAATGCGCTTTAACAAGTCAGGTAAATGGGCAGGTAAGACTGAAATGTCGACCTCAGGACGGCGTTGGATCTCTATCATATAAAAATGGGCCCGATATCAATCAGGCCACTCCTTAAATCAAAAACATGGGGGGACAAATTGGCAATACAGAAAACGAGATTATTGCTCTAAACGTTGAAGAAGTTGTGCTGGCGGTAAGTAACCACTCACCAACTCACCACTTGCTAGCACGATAGCCGGTGTGCCATTGATGCCAAGCTCACGACCCAGTTGGTACTGTTTAGCAATGATCTGCTTTTGCTCTGCTAGGTCTTTACCAGACGCTGGCATTTGACGGTTTACTTTAGCGTCATGCATCGCTGTTTTTGGATCATCTGAAGCCCAGATTGCTGCCATTTGATCGGCAACTTGCCCTGTCGCACCTTGGCGTGGGTAAGCCATGTAACGAACGGTGATACCCAAATCGTTGTAGCCTTGCATTTGGCTGTGCAGACGAACACAGTAGCCACACGTAATATCAGTAAATACCGTCACAACATACTTTTCGTTATCGGCTTTGTATTCAATAACCGTATCCGACATCGCCGCGACTTTTTCAGCATTCAGCGGAGCTTGACGCTCAGCCAAAACATCACTGAACTTACCGTTTTCATCCAAAGAGTAAAGTGTACCGGCTAGAAAGTGATCGCCCTCTGGAGAAGAAAAGATAATGCCGCTGTTGGTTTGAACTTCTAACAGACCATCGATATCCGAAGGGACAATCTTATCGACCTTAATACCGATTTTTTCAAAACGCTTAGTTAACGCAGCTGTATCAATAGCTTGAGTTGGAGCAGCTTCTACGGCTGTTGATGTTGTTTCTACTTTCGCTTCTGATGCATTACATGCAGTAATCATAAGAGGAAGCGCTAGTAGAGGAAGACGGCGTAATACGCTCATTAAGTTCACCTTAAAAATAAATGGATTTAAGCACGTGGGTGATGCTGCGCGTGAATTTGCTTCAGCCTTTCAGTCGCCACGTGAGTATAAATTTGGGTTGTCGATAAGTCACTATGCCCAAGTAACATCTGTACGACCCTGAGATCTGCGCCATAGTTCAGTAAATGCGTCGCAAAAGCGTGTCTCAATACGTGGGGTGACAACAATTCTGTGTCGATTCCAGCAACGACCGAGTAGTGCTTGATACGATACCAGAACGTCTGACGGGTCATTTGCTTGGCGCGTTTACTCGGAAAAACCACATCAGAACTGTTTTCGCCAAGTAGATGTGGACGACCTTGTTCAATAAAAGTCTCTATCCAATCCACCGCATTTTCGCCCATTGGAACTAAGCGTTCTTTGCCACCTTTACCAATAACACGCACCACGCCTTGTCTTAGGCTGATGTTTTCCATCGTCAAGCTAACCAGCTCTGTCACACGCAAACCGGTTGCATAGAGTAACTCAAGCATCGCCTTATCGCGAAGCTCAATCGGATCGTTCGGATCTGGCGCATCGAGCAAAGCATCAACCTGTTCTTCGCTCAAATCTTTCGGCAAGCGTTGCGGCAGCTTCGGGCTGATCAACAAAGCACTTGGATCATCGCCTCTGATTTTCTCGCGGTGTAAATATTGGAACAAGCGACGAATCGCCGACAACATACGGGCACGAGAAGTCTGCTTAAAATCGGCGTCGGCTAACCAGCCTTGATAATCCTGTAAACCCGAAAGGCTAATGAAGTCGAGGCGGTAATTGTTCTTTTCCATCCACGCTAATAACTTGGACAAATCGGTACGGTACGAGACAAGCGTATTCTCCGATAATCCTCGCTCCATCCACATAGCATCTAAAAACTGCTCAACGAGACCGTGGTCTGCGCTCTGCCCTTGAGGCGACTGCATAGTGTTACTCACAATATTGGAAACTGTTTTGAGAGTATGCCAGAGCAAATATGAATGCCATAAAAATTACGACTTGAGCGGATAATCGCTGCAATCGAAGTCGATTTATGGTTAGAATTCGCCATCTGAAATTAAAATCGAACGTTTGCTATGAAAATTGGATTATTTTACGGCTCAACCACCTGCTACACAGAAATGGCAGCAGAGAAAATTCGCGGCATTATTGGTGAAGACCTAGTTGATATCCATAACGTGAAAGAAACCCCTCTTTCATTGATGGCGGACTACGACCTTTTATTGCTGGGCATCTCAACTTGGGACTTCGGTGAAATCCAAGAAGATTGGAATGAACTGTGGGAAGACATCGCAACCACGCCAATGAAAGGCAAGGTTGTGGCTCTGTTTGGTTTAGGTGACCAAGAAGGCTACGGCGAATGGTTCCTCGATGCGATGGGTCTATTGCATGATGAACTGAAAACCGCGGGTGCAGAGTTTGTTGGCTTCTGGCCAAACGATGACAGCTACGAGTTCGAAGCGTCTAAAGCGTTGACAGAAGACAAATCTCAATTCGTTGGTTTGGCGCTTGATGAAGATTCACAATACGAGCTTAGCGACGACCGTATCGCAAGCTGGATTGAGCAAGTACTGGTTGAGTACAGCGAAAAGCTATAACCAAACAGAAATGCCTCGGCTAAGTAGCTAAGTAGCTAAGTAGCTAAGTAGCTGAATATAAAACGACCACAGAATACAAAAAGGCCTCATTACTGCGAAGTAATGAGGCCTTTTCTATTTCATCTCGAAGGACAATCTAATCTCAACGGAAGATTAAACAGTCTCTTCTGCCATCTCTTGTTCTGTTGACTTGCCAACGAAGAACATACAGATGATTGCAGCCGTTGTTGGAAGCAACCAACCCATACCGATCTCAAACAGTGGCAACATCTTAAGTGCAGACACGTCTACACCCGCTACTTTAGCGCCATCAATAAGAGCAAATAGTAGTGACACTAATACCACTACGCGGTAAGCCGCTTTTGGATTAGGGAAACGGCTACGCAAGAATGTCAGAGCAACCAACGCGATAGCGACTGGGTACAGTGCAAACAGTACTGGAACAGACAGAGAAATCAGTTGAGAAAGACCAACGTTCGCAACGGTTGCACAAGCGACACCGTTGATGATTACCCAAGTCTTGTAAGACAGAGGCGTTAGCGAACTGAAGTAATCAGAACATGCTGACACAAGGCCAATCGCCGTAGTTAGACACGCTAATAGTACGATCACAGAAAGTACTAGCTGACCAGAAGGACCAAACAACGATTGAACGTATAGGCTTAAGATAGCGCCGCCATTGTCTGCACCAGCTGCGACTGTTGCACTTGTTGCGCCTAGGAAGAATAGAGAGATGTAAACAAACGCTAGACCTGCTGCGGCAATACAACCCGCGCTAATTAGGTACTTAGTCGTCGCTGCACGGTCAGTAATACCCTTGCTACGAATCGCATCAACAATCAACATACCAAACATCAAAGAAGCAAAAGTATCCATGGTGTTGTAGCCTTCAAGGAAACCTTTGGTCAGTGGCTGAGTGATGTACTCACCGTGAGCCGCAAGAATATCGCCTTGAGGGTTAACGAATACAGCAATCGCCAGTACAACCAAACCAACGAACAGTGCAGGTGTAAGTACCTTACCAATGACGTCAATAAGCTTACCTTGCGACCATGAGAAGAACATCGCTACTACAAAAAATGCAATCGAAAAGAGAGTTAGGTGAGCTTGAGAGGCATCGATGAAGAACGGTTTCACCGCCATCTCATAGGCAACAAGGCCAGTACGCGGTGCAGCAAATGCAGGACCGATAATGATAAAGATCAGCACAGCCATGATGGTTGCAGCTTTCTTAGGAAGATCTTTAGTTAAGTGACCCCAAGAGCCACCAGCCACTGCGACCGCGACGATAGTGATTAACGGCAGACCAACGGCAGTCAGCAGAAAACCAGACATCGCTGGAAGGAAGTGATCACCGGCTAATTGGCCAGCTAGAGGTGGGAAGATGATGTTACCTGCACCCAAGAAAAACGCAAAAAGCATAAAGCCCAATGCCATTATATCTGTTAGTTTTAGACTCTGTTTCACAGATAATCCTTAATTATATTTATGAATTTATGTTGTGCTTACATGAATGTTACAGCTCAAAGCTGCCAATCAATCTATAAAATAGTCGCGCATAATGACGAAACAACTGGCTAGCTGCAAGTCACCACACAAAAACACCATATAAATTTGCATATGAGAACAAAAAGCAGTGGATTCCACTAGCTATAGAAAAATAGCCACAATTATAAACTAACCATAATTCACAACAATAGTTTCTCAAGCAGAACATTGATTCATACAAGCGGTTAACATTAGAGCTAATCACTTAAAATATCTCGATACTCAGAACATTAATGAAAGACAAAACAGTGCAAACTAAAAGCTTCAATTTTAAGCAATTCTCAATTTACGGCGGGAAAAGCGGTATGCCAGTCAGTACCGATGGCGTATTACTTGGCGCGTGGGTAAGCCTGCCACAAAGATCATGTCTACTCGATATTGGAACCGGAACAGGTTTGCTGGCCTTGATGGCTGCGCAGCGTTTTGAGGATGCTTCAATCTCTGCGATTGATATTGATCAACACGCCATTGATGCTGCCACAGTCAATATTGAGCAATCACCTTGGCAAGATCGTATCTCTCTTCATCACGGCAGCGTGTTAACGACCGACTTTCCACAAAAGTTTGATGCGGTCATCTGTAACCCACCCTACTTCAACTCTGGAGAACAGGCACAGCAAAGCCAAAGAGCCACCGCCAGACACACCGACAGCTTGGATCACTTAGCGCTTGCCCAGCGTTGTTTCGAGATAACAACCGACGCCGCGACTGCCAGTTTCATCCTACCGACGCCTGAGGGGGAAGGTTTTATCAAGCTTGCCGAGCAATGTGGTTGGTATCTAGCAAAACGCCTTGATGTGAAAACAACAGACAAGAAACCGGCTAGCCGAATTCTATTTGAGTTATCTAAAGATCCTGCTTGCGAGCAAGATTTGCAGCGCGAATCGCTTACAATTCACCACCAAGGTGGTTATAGCGAAGCATTTATTGCGCTCACTAAAGATTTTTATCTCAAGATGTAGCAAATACCATGTGATCCTAATCACTAATGCTTCTATAATGTCCGACTACTCTTTTTTATCGTCTGCTTTTTGAGGCAGAAACATTTATTGCTTGTGGAGAAACAACAGTGATCAGAACCTTTGCAGAACTCGATCTAAACCAAGAGCTGCTTAAAGCAATTGACGAAATGGGCTACGAACGTCCAACACAGATACAAGCTGAAGCAATCCCACAAGCGTTAGATGGAAGAGACGTTTTGGCTTCTGCGCCAACAGGTACTGGTAAAACAGCATCATTTGTATTGCCAGCACTGCAATACCTACTGGATTTCCCACGTAAGAAATCTGGCCCTGCACGTATGCTTATCCTGACGCCAACGCGTGAGCTAGCAATGCAGATCACCGAACAAGCACGTGAGCTTGCTAAATACACCAGCCTAAACATCTTCACGATCACGGGCGGTGTGATGTACCAAGAGCACGCAGATATCTTAAGTACGACTCAAGATATCGTAGTAGCAACACCTGGTCGTTTGATGGAATACATTGAAGGCGAGCGTTTTGACTGTCGTGCGATTGAATGGCTGGTTCTAGATGAAGCCGACCGCATGCTAGACATGGGCTTTGGTCCTGTTGTTGACCGTCTGTCTGCAGAGTGTCGCTGGCGTAAACAAACTTTACTGTTCTCAGCAACGCTAGAAGGTAAAGGCATTGAAGGCTTCACTGAAGACCTACTGAAAAACCCAGCGGAGATCGATGCGAAATCATCACTTCGTGAGCGTAAGAAGATCACTCAGTGGTACCACCGTGCAGACACAGCAGAGCACAAGCTGAACATCCTAAAGCACGTCATCACAGAGCAAGCTGAGCGCAGCATCGTGTTCTTGAAGACGCGTGATCGTCTAGGTGATCTACGAGCTCAACTTGAAAGCGCGCAAATCCCATGTGCATGGATCCAAGGTGAAATGCCTCAAGATCGTCGTAACAACGCGATTGCTCGTTTCCGTGACGGTTCTGTCAACGTACTACTAGCGACTGACGTTGCTGCTCGTGGTATCGACCTTCCAGACGTAAGCCACGTAATCAACTACGACATGCCACGTACTGCTGACGTATACCTACACCGTATTGGCCGTACTGCTCGTGCTGGTAAAAAAGGTAACGCGGTTTCTATCATTGAAGCGCACGATCAACTAATGATTGAGCGTGTGGCTCGTTACACAGACGAACCAATCAAAGAACGCTTCATCGAAGGCATGCGCCCTACGCATAAGAAAGCGGCCGTGACTAAGAAGAAGAAACCGAAGAAAGAAGATAAGAAAGCAGTAGAGAAACAAAAAATCGCGAAAAAGAAAAAAATCGCCAAGAAAAAGAAAGCAGCAAAGAAGAAGTAATCTACCAGCTTTAACGATTCAATAAAAAAGCCCCATGCAGTTCGCTGCATAGGGCTTTTCTTTGTCTAGCTTATTATTGTCTGGCCTATTATCAGGCTAAATAACTCGGTCTCTAATTTTTAATTAGAGGCTAAAACCGAGAGTAACTCGTTAGCCAAGGGCTACTAGTTTTGCTCTTCACGCTTGAAAACAAGCTCTTTCGCGTTCGACTCTTCTTCAACGAAGTAGTAACCCGCCGTATCAAACTGAGTCAACGCCTCAACCGAGTCGATCTTGTTCTCGATAATGTAGCGAGCCATCATGCCACGCGCTTTCTTCGCGTAGAAACTGATCACCTTGTACTGACCGTTCTTGCAGTCTTTGAAGACAGGGGTAATCACTTGGCCATCCAAGTTCTTCGGCTTCACGGCTTTAAAGTATTCGTTCGATGCTAGGTTGATCAACACGTTGTCGCCTTGAGCATTTAACGCTTCATTCAACTTGTCTGTGATGATGTTGCCCCAGAACTGGTACAAGTTAGTACCACGAGCATTGGCCAATCGTGTACCCATCTCTAGGCGGTATGGCTGCATCAAATCTAACGGCTTAAGCAAGCCATATAACCCAGAAAGCATGCGCAGGTGGTTTTGTGCGTAATCAAAATCTTCATCCGATAGCGTTTCAGCGTCTAGGCCAGTGTATACATCGCCCTTAAAGGCTAGGATTGCTTGGCGTGCGTTGTCTTGGGTAAAGGTCTCACTCCACTGCTCAAAGCGCGCTACGTTCAACCCTGCGATTTTATCGCTGACTTTCATCAGTGCAGAAATATCTACTGGCGTCAGCTTGCGGCACTCTTCAATCAGCTCAGCAGAGTGTTCAACAAACTCAGGCTGACTAAAGCGTTCCGTCGCTAATGGTGATTCGTAATCAAGTGTTTTGGCTGGAGAAACGACAACTAACATAACTTTACCCTAATCGGTTATCTAACTGGATGCAGCTAGAGTATAGAAAAAACATCAACTTGTCTTTATGACTCTTCCTATTACTTCGATAGGGAGAATGAGCTTCGATAGACAGAATGAGACAAATGACAGGCAAAGAAAAAGGCTAAGGTCGAAACCTTAGCCTTTCTAATCACTTTAGGATGAGCCATTTATCGCTCCAACAAGATTACTTCTTGTTTTTATCCCAAATACCATCTTCCAGCTGAGACTTAAGCTCTGGGAAGTCATTCGAATCGAATGTTGGTACTTTACCCGCGTCTAGTTGGCGGTTGTAGTCTTTCGCTAGCTTAATCACGATGCCTGATAGCAGGATAATCGCCACCAAGTTAACAATCGCCATTAGGCCCATCGATACGTCAGCCAGTGCCCATACCGTTGGTAACGTCGCTAGAGAACCGAACATAACCATACCCAGAACAACGATACGGAACAGCACTAGGCCTTTCTTGTTGTTGTGCTCAAGGAAGATAAGGTTCGTTTCAGCGTACGAGTAGTTTGCAATGATTGAAGTGAAAGCGAAGAAGAAAATCGCTACCGCTACAAAGATGCCGCCCCATTCGCCCACTTGTGCTGTTAGTGCACGTTGCGTTAGTTCGATACCCGTTACTTCACCGTGTGGTACATACTCACCAGACATCAGGATGATTGCGACTGTTGCTGAACAGATAACAATGGTATCCATGAACACGCCTAGCATTTGCACGTAACCTTGTGATGCTGGGTGCGGTGGGTAAGGCGTAGCAGAAGCTGCTGCGTTTGGCGCCGAACCCATACCCGCTTCGTTCGAGAACAAACCACGTTTGATACCGTTAATCATCGCTTGTGCGATTGCGTAACCTAGGCCACCCGCTGCTGCTTCTTGCAGACCGAATGCACTCTTGAAGATAAGAGCCAGTACTTCAGGCACTTTCTCGATGTTCGCGAACATCACGTACATAGCGATCGCTAGGTAAGCCAATGCCATGATTGGAACGATGATTTCTGCTGTACGTGCAATCTTACGGATACCACCGAAGATAACGAATGCAGAGATGATTACGATACCAACACCAACATAGCTGCGCTCAAGGTCGAATGCTGTGTTCATTGCGCTTGCAATCGCGTTCGCTTGAACCGCGTTGAATACAAGACCAAATGCAATGATTAGGAAGATAGAGAATAGAACCCCCATCCAACGCATGCCTAGGCCTTTCTCCATGTAGTATGCAGGGCCGCCGCGGTAGTTACCGTCGTTATCACGCGTTTTGTATAGCTGTGCCAGTGTGCTTTCTGCAAACGATGTTGCCATACCTAGCATTGCGATTAGCCACATCCAGAAGATAGCACCAGGGCCACCAGCGGTTAGTGCTACTGCAACACCTGCCATGTTACCCGTACCAACACGAGCAGCGAGACTAGTACAAAGAGCTTGGAAAGAAGAGATACCAGCACTGTCTGCTTTACGGCTGTTTCTAAGAACAGAGAACATGTGGCCGAAATGGCGGAATTGAATGAAGCCTAGTCGTACAGTGAAGTAGATACCCACACCAACCAGTAAGTAAACTAAGATAGATCCCCAAAGGAGATCGTTCATCAAATTGATTAAGTCTGTCACGTGAACCTCGTAATTGAGTTTAAGCACCGATCATGCTTCCTAGCCTTCCTCTTAATCGCCTATGCCTCTGTCAATGTTGTGTCGGCACTCTTGTTATATTCTTGCGGCGATTGAGACTGTAAATGTCGCTTCATGCATCCATTTTACGTATCAGTGTATTTTTTGACGGGCGGATAATGCAGCGAGACGGCCTAAAAATCAATATGCAAATGCACTTATATTAAAATGACATTTCACTAATAACACACCTTTTGTTAACACAACTTTCAACAATACAGCCCAATAAAAGTCACATTATCGGGACATAATATCAACAACAGCCACGGCACTCCCCCAACAAGAACATCATCCTATAAAAATGACGTCAGCCTAGGTTTTACAAGGTATAGTGAAGATCTTCGTTTTTTTCTAGGCCAATGAGATCCCTATACCGCACGGCACCATGTGCACTTCAATGCATTGTAGTCAAAACGCTATTCCATTCGCACAATGAATTAACATTCAATAACCCCCAATTTAATCGTTTACTTAAGTTTGTTTGCTTGTTTTTTATACATAATAATTCTCACAATGTGTGAGCATGCATAAGAAAATAGAACAAAAGCTTCATGGATTTGAAACAAATGAGAAACAAATCAAAGTTATTGTGAACCTAAATATGATATTTATTGGTTCGTAAGAACTAGTCCCACGGAAGGAGATATGGCTTATGGATAGCTTTCAATTCGATGAAGTATCAGAACTAGAAATGCCTCGTGTAACTCAAAAATCACGCTCGAAACCGCTCAAGCGTAAGTGGCGTGAAATCGAAGCCATCAACGATCGTAGGCAGCTTGAGAAAGAGCTGAGAGAGATGAACCTAGGTCTTGATTTTAGCCTTGACGATATAAAGCTTTAATCAGCACGATAAGAAATCAGATAGCAAAAGGCACCTATATAGGTGCCTTTTTTATGTTTTGAGGTAGTTAATCCGCTCAAAGCGCCATTTGGAAACCAACCCTCTAATATAGAGGACACCTAAAAATAGGGGCGTTTCAACATTAAAACAGGCTAAACGCACTCTTGTTCATTTTGTCGAACCCGAGCCGCGAGTTGGCGATATTGATCGGCTATGGTCTCTCCAAAGACAGGGTCATCTTCCGGTTGAAGCCATTGAGACTCCACTTCTTGCCAATCTTTCACCGTGAATGCCTCAACAATCATGGGTAGCACATGCTTCTCTTCATATTCCATGTGCTTTCGCTGAGCCTTAACAAACGCTTCAAGCTGCTCAATAAAGACTTGCTGAGGGACCACCGCATCTTGAAGGATCATATCGACCAAACCTAAAAAGTCCGCCGTTTTCTCAGAAAGCAATTGATGCTCTAACTCCAAGTCTTCAATCGCTTGCTCGCTGCCATATTGCTTAAGATAGTAGCGATAAATGACATCTTCTTTAGGGTGATGCACTTTGTCTGAATGGTTCATCAAGTAATGAACCACCTCTGCGATCAGGCTATAGTTTATTTCTCGCTCCTGTTTCAGAAACTCTAACTTACTGTTAAGTATCGCGAGTAAACGAGCCATATAGCCATGCTCTCGTCTTATCCTTTCAATCATCATAGTATTGCACTCCATTACACCTACTATTTATAAGTGTATACGAATATGCTGATTTATGATTTGACCCTGCTCAGAAAACCACCAACCTACACTTCTGTTGGTAAACGCCAGTCAATAGGTTGTTGATCCATAGAAGAAAGCAGCTTATTGGTTGTAGAGAAGTGCTGACAGCCGAAGAAGCCACGGCGCGCCGATAATGGTGATGGGTGAGGTGCAGCCAACACATGATGCTTGCCTTCATCAATCGCTTGGCCTTTCTTCTGGGCGTGTGCGCCCCACAACAAAAAGATGATCGGTTCAGAGCGCTGATTGAGCTCAGCAATAATGGCATCGGTAAAGGTTTCCCAGCCACACTTAGCATGTGAGTGTGCTTTTGCCTCTTCTACTGTAAGGACTGTGTTCAACATCAACACCCCTTGCGATGCCCAAGAATCGAGATAACCATGACTAGGAATCTCAAAGCCCTCTATATCTTGTGCAAGCTCTTTGTACATATTGCGTAGAGAAGGTGGGATTTTCACGCCAGGAAGCACTGAGAATGCTAGGCCGTGAGCTTGGCTAGCACCGTGATAAGGGTCTTGCCCTAAGATAACCACTCGCACGGATTCGAAAGGCGTCATATCAAAGGCACTGAACACCTGATCTTGTGGCGGGTAGACGGTTTTGCCGCTATTACGTTGCTGTTCAACAAACGCGAGGACACTCTGAAAGTACTCTTTATCACGTTCATCATTAATAATGGATTCCCAAGTCTTTGGTGCGCTCATCGTTTTACTTCCCAATCATCAAGGTTTCTAGCGGCTTTCGCCAGACAAAAAATAGCTGTATCGGCTAACTGTCCTAAATAAGGCTCTAGTTATACCTCATACAGCTATCAATAAACATGATGTGTAGGGTTCACTTGTTGATGAATCATAATAATCAGTTCAAGTTGTGTTTATCTCGATTAACCACTTTTCTGCTGTGTACGATGGTGGCCGTGGTTATGCACGTGACGGTTTGGTGTAGGTAAACGGCGTGCGACAGCAATAGTTGAAGTTTGGGTGATTGAATACATAAAGGCACCTCCTCTAAGACATCGTGAACTACATATTCACTTTAATACTATGAAAGAAAGGTGCCAATTATTAGAAATAGACGGAAATAAATTTTCCCCTCTATTATTACGCTTCTTCACTCGCTAGCGTTGCTGAGCGATGAAACATTCTAAGTTGTTGAATTTCCTCCTTCCAGATCGTCGAATCAATGGTTTCCAGGATAAGAGGGATACCATTAAAGCGAGAATCAGAGGCAATATACTCAAAACAATCCCAGCCAATTTCGCCTTTTCCTAAAGAATGGTGTCGATCGACTCGGCTCGCGAACTCAGCTTTTGAATCATTGATGTGCATTGCTCTTAGATAGTGCATACCCACGATGCGGTCGAACTCAGCAAAAGTATGCTCACACGCCTCTTTTGTACGTAAGTCATAGCCAGCAGTAAACGTATGGCAGGTGTCTAAGCACACACCAACACGTGACTTATCTTCTACCTGTTCGATAATCTCTGCTAGATGTTCAAACTTCCAACCCAGATTAGTGCCCTGCCCAGACGTATTCTCGATCACTGCGATTACGTCAGGTACCGCTTGATGAGCTAGGTTGATCGATTCAGCGATCTTCGCCAAACATGCGCTTTCTGAGATTTTCTTTAAATGACTCCCAGGATGAAAATTCAAGAGCGTTAATCCAAGTTGATTACAACGCTCCATCTCATCAATAAAAGCCGCGCGTGATTTCTCTAGCTTCTCTTCTTCTGGTGCTCCTAGGTTAATAAGGTAGGAGTCATGAGGAAGAATGTGCTCAGCACCGAAGCCCAACATTTTGCAATTAGCTTTAAAGGCATTAATGGTTTTCGCTTCTAGCGGTTTTGCCGCCCACTGCCTCTGGTTCTTGGTAAACAGTGCAAATGCATTAGCACCGATTTCACGTGCACGCATAGGCGCTTGATCAACACCACCAGCAGCCGACACATGAGCGCCAATAAACTTAATATTTGTTTCCGGTTTTGAGGATGAATTATTGTTTGTCATTAAATCACTTTACACTTTCAGAATGCTTAATAAATAAAGGGTCGTATCGGTTGCAGTTCAATAAAAACACAACAAATGTAGTAAACTTACAACAAATATGACTGTTAAATATTTTTTATACTTTAAAATATTTTGTAATTACTTTGTTTTCAAAGGTTTTATTGATTTACCTCAATATAATCACCTTTGTAAAAATATGGTTTTTGGTTGTTTTTTGACTTAAATCAATGTTAACCTTACTAATATTAGGTATATATTACCCAGCTCAATAAAAATCGAAAGTTAACACCATAATCAAACCACATTCAGTGGACTAGGAGATAGTTATGATCCAAGGTATTCAAATTACTAAAGCAGCAAACGATGACCTACTAAACTCAATCTGGCTACTAGATAGCGAGAAGAATGAAGCTCGTTGTGTTGTTGCTACTGCAGGTTTCGAAGCTGACCAAGTTATCTCAGCTGCAGACCTAGGCGAGTACGAGAGCCGTGAAGTTGCAATCGAAGCAGCACCACGCATCGAAGGTGGCCAACACCTAAACGTTAACGTTCTTAAGCGTGAAACGCTAGAAGACGCAGTTGCTCACCCAGAGAACTACCCACAGCTAACTATCCGTGTATCGGGTTACGCTGTACGTTTCAACTCTCTAACAACTGAACAGCAACGTGACGTTATCGCACGTACGTTCACTGAGTCTCTATAATCTCAGTAAACTAGAGTGTTAAAGATTTAAAAAGCTTGGTCAGAAATGGCCAAGCTTTTTTAGTTTTTGTCCTAACAACTTCTTATCGTTTATTGTTCCAACTCAGAACCCGCTCACCTAAAATCAAACAAGCACAGTCACCAATCAAATTTGGTTATGGCGCATTTCGTTGAGAAGGATCTTTAGTAAAGGCTTTCGCCAGAGCCGTTGGATCAACATTGTCTCTTTGCAGCGCAGCACCTTGTGCCCACCACATCAACTGATGGAATGTTCGATTCATGTATTCATCCCATTGTGCTTGATCAGACTTTTGAACAACACCGCCCTCTTCATCAAACACTTCTTGCGCTTTCGGCAAGTGAATCATCGCAGAAACAGGTAAGCAACCTAGCTCTGACAAGAAAGTACGCATTGAAACGGATGCTCTTGCCCCGCCCCACTGACCGGCAGAATAGGTCACAATCGCACTCGGTTTATATGAAAATAGCGAGCTACCAAAGTGATTGAGAATATTAGCTAGCGCTGGGCTCATCGAGTGATTGTACTCCGGGCTAACCATCACATAACCATCAGCTTTAGCGATCTTGTCGGCTAACTCCGCTAAATGCGCGGGTACTTTTGAGCGATAATACGAAAACTCAGGCTTAAACACATCGCCAAAGTCATAATTCAATGGGTCGATAATCTCAACCGTATGCTGTGAGTGCTGATTCGCAAGCAGCTTTTCACACGCCTTGCTGACTCTCATCCCTAATCGCGCAGGTCTTGGCGGTGTGCTCTCACGTACAGAGCCAAGAAAAATCAAAAAATTCATACTATCCCTTTCCGTTTTGATCGGGTTAAAGCAATACACTTACTTAAAGCCATTTAAGCGTAAGAAAACCCTTAAATAAAGCTTACTTTAAAAACACTCAGACAATAAAAAAGGTGAATGATTGCTCATTCACCTTTTCTGATCGATCTAAGTTCTATGTTTACGTTTTTGAAAAATTACGCAGGTTGAACTCGACGAAGCACTGCTTTTAGCGCTTCAAAATCGTTATCAAGATCTTCAGACAACAACTCCATCGCCGCGTGTTTTGCTAGCGGGCCTGGCAGTTCAATATCAGAACCTAGGATGTCATCAACCACTTCTTTGAATTTCGCTGGGTGTGCTGTACACAGGAACAAGCCAGTTTCATTCTCTTGCAGTTGCTCTTCTAGTAGACGGTAAGCAATCGCACCATGTGGTTCACATAGGTAACCTTGTGCTTTTAGGTCGCGAACTGACTCAGCGCTCTGCTCGTCAGATACTTTACCTTTGCCTAGTGTATCTAAACCCCAACCTTTCAGTTGGCAAAGTTCTTCGATACGAGGCCAGTTGTTTGGTTGGCTTACGTCCATCGCGTTCGATGTTGTCGCAACGGTCGGTTTTGGATCCCATTGGCCTGTTTCTAGGTAACGAGGAACCGTGTCATTTTCATTGGTTGCTGCGATGAAACGCTTAACAGGTAGACCTAGCGCTTTAGCCAATAGACCAGCGGTTAAGTTACCAAAGTTACCACTTGGTACAGAGATAACGAGGTTTTCACGTTGCTCTTTAGTCAGCTGAGAAGCCGCCTCAAAGTAGTAACAGATCTGAGCCATTAAACGGCTGATGTTGATAGAGTTTGCCGAATTAAGACCGATCTCTTTACGCAGTTCAGCGTCATCAAATGAGTCTTTAACTAGAGCCTGACACGCGTCAAAGTCGCCATCAATCGCCACAGTGTGGATGTTCTTACCCAGCGTACAGAACAGCTTCTCTTGCAGTGGGCTGATCTTGCCTTTCGGGTAAAGAATCACAACATTGATGTCTTCCATACCGTAGAAAGCATGTGCAACTGCCGCACCAGTATCACCTGATGTTGCGGTTAAGATAGTGATTTGACCACCATCAGAAACGGCTGCTAAAGATTGAGCCATAAAGCGGCCGCCGAAATCTTTAAATGCCAGTGTTGGACCGTGGAAAAGCTCAAGCGCGTAAACGCCGTCTTTTACTTGGTTGATTGGTGCAGGGAATTGGAACGCTGCATCCACCATTTGGTCGATCTGCTCTTTTGGTAGTTCATCACCAATCAATGCTGACAGAATCTTTGAGCTACGAGGGACAAAGTCCTCTGCTAGCAGCGCATCGATATCATCAAACTTTGGCAGTTCAGATGGGAAAAATAGACCTTGATTACGGCCTAAGCCTTGACGAACGGCTTGGCCAAAAGAGACTTGTTCATCATTTTCTTTGATGTTGTACAGTTTCATAACTCACTTCCTGTAACGATCGAACCCTGCTTATCTAGGCGACAAACGTGAACGAATCCTTCTTCATTTTGTACGTAATTTTGTTCTAACCAGCGTGCAACACGCTCGGCGACATCTTGTTCTTTGCAAATGCTAAATAGAGTTGGACCACTACCAGAAATACCAGTAGCCAGTGCCCCAGCTGACAGCGCGTATTTACGAGCATCAGCAAACCCTGGAAGCAGTTTCTCACGATATGGTTCAGCGATCACGTCTTTGATCATCTTCGCCGCCAGTTCAGGTTGACCTGAATGACACGCGTGGATAAAGCCCGCTAAGTGACGACCATGAGCAATAATATCCTGACGACGATATTGAGATGGTAGGATCTCTCTCGCTTCCGCCGTTGAAACCTTAATACCCGGATAAGCCATCACCCAGTACCAGTCGTCAAAACACGGTACTTCTTGGCTGATGATGCCTAGCTCTTCAAGCATGAGCTGCACGCCACCAAGGTAACATGGAGCAACGTTATCATAGTGGATACCGCCTGAAATCTTGCCTTCCATTTCACCCATCAGAGCAAGCAATTCAGTTTCATTCAGCGGCTGACCGTGAAAACGGTTTAGCGCATCCAGTGCCGCGACGATTGAACATGCACTAGAACCCAAACCTGAACCGATAGGCATGTTCTTTTCTAGTGTCATTTCCAAAGGCTTAAGCGCAACGCCTTTTTTATCAAGCTCTCTAGAGAACACCACCCAGCAGTCGTAAACGATGTTTTCTTTTGCTTCAGTTGGCAACTTAGAAACAAAGCTGCCTGCTGTTTTAAGTAAGAATGGTTCATCACCTGCTTTAACCATAACTCGGTCACCCAGCAGTGTGCCATCCACTGGAGACACAGCGGCCCCCAGCACATCAAACCCTACACTGACATTACCGATTGATGCAGGAGCATAAACGACAACATCCATATCACTTGAACTCATTCCTAAACTCCTAATTTCCAACCAAGAGTACGCATCACATCAGAGAATACGCCAGCTGCTGTTACTTCAGTACCCGCGCCGTAGCCACGCAGTACTAGAGGGATTGGTTGGTAGTAACGGCTGTAGAATGCTAATGCGTTCTCGCCATCTTTAATCTTGAACATTGGGTCGTCGCCATCAACAGCAGCGATACGAACCTTACACTTACCTTCAGCGATTTCACCCACATAACGAAGTACTTTGCCTTCTTCTGCTGCGATAGCTGACTGCTCTTTGAAATAAGCATCCGCTTCTGGCAAGCGAGCCATGAACTCTTCAACCGTACCTGAATCATCAAAACCCGGTGGCAGAGCTTGGTCTACTTCAACATCTTCAAGTTCAAGCGCCATGCCTGCTTCACGAGCAAGAATAAGCAGCTTACGCGCCACATCCATACCAGATAGATCGTCACGAGGATCCGGTTCAGTGAAACCGTTATCTTTTGCAATATTGGTTGCTTGGCTTAGTGTCATACCTTCATCAAGCTTGCCGAAGATGTAAGACAGTGAACCTGAAAGAATGCCGTTGAATTTCTCCAGTTCATCACCTGCAGAGATAAGGTTCTGTAGGTTTTCGATTACCGGTAGACCAGCACCTACGGTTGTTTCGTACATCAGCTTACGACGTGAGTTACGTGCAACTTCACGAAGCTGATGGTAGTAAGCCATGCTTGCTGTGTTTGCTTTCTTGTTTGGTGTTACCACGTGGAAACCAGCCGCTAGGAAATCAGCGTACTGCGCCGCAATACCTTCGCTAGACGTACAGTCAACCAATACAGGGTTGATGATGTGGTTACGTTGAACCAAAGCCGCTAAGCGAGCTAGGCTGAACTCTTCTGTCGCACTCGACATACGGTCACGCCACTGCTCTAGCGGTAGACCATCGCTGTCTAGCAACAAACCTTTGCTGTTTGCTAAACCACATACGCGAATCACGATGCCTTTTTCAGCTAGTTTGCCTTGCTGACGTTGGATTTGGTCAACAAGCTCGCCACCAACACCGCCGACACCAACAACGAATACGTCTAGGAAGTGCTTAGAGTTAAATAGGTTCTCGTGACACGCTTTGATTGCTTCAGAGATTTTATCTTCAGGGATAACCGCAGAGATAGCGCGCTCTGAAGAACCTTGAGCAATAGCAACAATGTTGACGTTCACTTCAGCTAAAGAAGAGAAGAACTGAGATGCTACGCCACGTGAAGTGCGCATACCGTCACCCACCAGCGTTACAATCGCAACGTCATCCATGAACTCAACCGGCTCTAACAGACCATCTTTAAGTTCCAGTTCAAACGCGTCTGACAACACTTGTTTCGCTTTCACTTTATCAGCTGATTCAATACAGAAGCTGATGCTGTACTCAGAAGAAGATTGAGTAATAAGGACAATAGAAACGCCAGCTGAAGACATCGCGCCGAATACACGACTCGCCATGCCTACCATACCCTTCATACCTGGGCCTGATACGTTAACCATGGTTAGGTCGCTTAGCGTCGTAATACCTTTAATTGCTAGGTTATCTTCGCCAGTGTCTTGGCCAATCAAAGTACCCGCACCCTGTGGGTTGAAGCTATTTTTGATTAGGCAAGGGATATGGAATTGTGCGATAGGCGCGATAGTTTTCGGGTGTAGAACCGAAGCGCCAAAGTAAGAAAGCTCCATCGCTTCTTGGTAGCTTAATGACTTAAGAAGACGAGCATCATCGACCAAACGCGGGTCACAGTTGTAAACGCCGTCTACATCTGTCCAGATCTCACAGCAATCAGCACGTAGACACGCCGCTAGAACTGCAGCTGAATAATCAGAGCCGTTACGGCCAAGTGTGACTAGCTCACCTTTATCATTACCTGCTGTAAAGCCCGGCATGATATTTACGTGACCTTTAGGAAGTGGCGACTGACGGAAGTTCTGAGTTGAAACGTCCACATCGACCATAGCTTCAAGGTGATCACCTTTAGCGTATAGGTATTGAACTGGGTCAATCAGGCTTGCTGGTTGGCCTTTCGCTTCAAGTACCGCTTTCATCAACTGGATTGAGATTCGCTCACCTTTACTGATGATGCGAGCATTAACATGGTTCGGGCACATACCCAGCAGGTTAATACCGTTTACGAACTGTTTTAGCTGAGCAAGAGAAGTATCAACCTGCTCTTGGAACGCAGAACCATCAATAGAAGGAACAACGGCTTGAATATCTGCAAACAGTGCAGCGAATGAGGATTCGATCTCTGTAATCTGTGCGTCTGCTTCACCATTTTTAAGTGCAGCTTCAATTACAGCGACCAACTTATTGGTTGTTTTTCCTGGAGCCGATAGTACAACGGCTAGCTCTTCTTGCTGGGCATTATTAGCGATGATATCAGCCGCTCGTAAAAAACGATCTGCATCAGCTAATGATGAACCTCCAAACTTTAAAACGCGCATCCCTTTCTCCATAAGTCATAAAAATGGTACAAAAAAAGGCCTGTATCTTGTTGGATACAGGCCTTTTTTTTAAAATCCGTTACTTAGCAGCCTGCCCCAACAATGTTAATGTCGGTAATAATAATGGTTGTGGTCATTACTAGGTGGCTTACGTGCTGCATATCAAATTCTCTGCTTGTGCTTTACTCTACGTGTATCAATTTTTACCACTGGACGTCAATGAAAAGTTGCGTTTTTTTTACATTCGCACCGTTTTTCAGAGCAAACCGTCATTTAAGGGATAAAACACCCTGTATAAACCTTCACTTAAGATACTGGATTTACTCACTGAACAGGCAAGAGTGATCAATTGCATATATAGTCATAACAAAATGCTATATCGATTGTGCAGCGAACGTACAAGTTCTGTGCTTTAATTGAACGATAACGTTCGAAGAACAATAATAATGACATCAGGAGTGGGAAATGAAGAGATTACTTATTCTTTTGGCTTTTGCTATGCCTGTTGTTTGTTCAGCGAATAGCTTGCCTCTACTACCCAGCCAGATCGATAGTTCTTCTCATAAATTCTTTATCTCCACACAAAACGCGTCGAGTGAAAGCTTCGATACTTGGAAGATAGACAGTGGCTACTCTTATAGCTTGTTTTCAGATGTGGATCTTTTCGTCGGTACACGTATCAATAGTGCGGCACTGAAACAGGAAAGTGGATTCTTGAGCGGTGTCAGTTATCAGTTTTCAGAAAGAGTCTCTTTCAACAGTTCTCTGCACACCTATAAAGACGAAACCGAAGACAATGAGAAATCGGTAGCCGCAGAGGTTTCCAGCCGAGTGCAACTAACAGATAACCTAGATTTGCATGCCACCCTTGATTATGAAGAGTGGCAGCAAGGTGTTGAAGTGGGATTAGGGTTTCGCTTTTAGTCTCTTTAGCTTGTTCTTTATTAACTGATTAGTGCGGATTGAGATCCAAGCTTTCAGTACATCACAAACCATTCCCCGTTCTAATCTATCAACGGCATTAAATTGGAGTCAGTTACGATTCAATTAACAACTCAGATGAAATTAACACGCCATTCCAATCGGCATAAATATAGTCACCAGGCTGAATCAGTTGATTATGTATAGAGAGCGTCACATTCACTTGGCCAACACCGCGTTTCTCTGTTTTGAATGGCGATGCACCTAACGCCTGAACGCCAAGGTCCATTTGCGACATCATGCCTACATCACGCACCGCACCGTTTACAATCACGCCTTCCCAACCGTTTTCTATCGCGAGAATAGCGAGTTGATCGCCAAGCAGCGCCTTCTGGCATGAGCCATTTCCGTCAACGACAAGCACTTTGCCGCAGCCGTCGGTCTCTAAAACCTCGCGAACCTTGGAATTATCGTGATAACAACGAACTGTTACAATTTTTCCAAAGAACGCACCACGTTGGCCGAAGTTCTGCAATGGCATGTTCAGTAGGGTGACTTCGCTTTCAAACTCATCACACAAGTCGGGTGTTATATCGTGCATATATCCTCCGTGAGTAAGGCGTTACCGGTTATGTCAGGCTAGCCTCTATGCTTTTATATGTTATTAAAATTAATCCTTTGTTTTCATTGTTCTATGCTCAATTTATTACTCAATAAAAGTTGATTGAGCATATTTATCTACTAGACTCTTAAGACAGCTTTCAGCTTCCTTGGTTCATAATCCGGTCTTTAGCAGGCAAGATGTGCGAAGCATCTCGAATAATCATTCTTGTTTTGGTGCTAAATAGTCACCATAACATTGGTTAAGTTGTAGCCATACTATTAAAGTTTGTTGCGATACGGCAATTGATGTAAATCAACAAAGTGAATGGAATTAACATTCTCGCGTTGTTAGCATGCTGTTAACATTATAGAATCCACTCCAATCACTAAAAGAATGATTGAAAGGCGTACTGGATCTACGTTATTGGGCAATACTTCAAGGAAGGCAGATAGCTGGAAGTAAGTGTTTTTTTGAAAACTTTAAGTTATCATCAAAAATACATTACCTGTATGTTATGTTTTTGCCTAGAATTTATTCTATTAGCACAGTTTCGTCACAAATTTAGGTACCGCCAAATGCAAACCCCGCAGATTCTTATCGTTGAAGATGAGCAAGTAACTCGTAACACTCTAAAGAGTATTTTTGAAGCAGAGGGATATGCTGTTTTTGAGGCTAGCGACGGTGAAGAGATGCACCAAGTGCTATCTGACAACCAAGTTAACCTTGTAATTATGGACATCAACCTTCCAGGTAAGAATGGCCTACTACTTGCGCGTGAACTACGTGAGCAAGCAAACGTAGCGCTTATGTTCTTAACTGGTCGTGATAATGAAGTTGATAAGATCCTTGGCCTAGAGATTGGCGCTGATGACTACATCACTAAGCCTTTCAACCCTCGTGAACTGACTATCCGTGCACGCAACCTTCTGAACCGTTCAATGAGCACAAGCTCTGTTCAAGAAGAGAAGCGTAGCGTTGAGAAGTACGAGTTCAACGGTTGGGTACTAGATATCAACAGTCGTTCTCTGGTTAGCCCAGATGGCGAAGGCTACAAGCTACCTCGTTCAGAGTTCCGTGCTCTACTTCACTTCTGTGAGAACCCAGGTAAGATCCAAACACGTGCTGACCTTCTTAAGAAGATGACTGGCCGTGAGCTTAAGCCACACGATCGTACTGTAGACGTAACAATCCGTCGTATTCGTAAGCACTTTGAATCTGTTTCTGGTACGCCAGAAATCATCGCAACGATTCACGGTGAAGGCTACCGCTTTTGTGGTGACCTAGAAGACTAATTCGATTCGCGCTTCTGACCATTTAGCACTACTCACCAGTAAGTGTTTTGAATATTAGAAGCGTCATCAATAGTTATTAAAAAGGGAGAATGCCAACGCATTCTCCCTTTTTTATTGTTCTTAATTGGATAAGGTTTTAGTAAACCGTATCCACCTTAACGTCTTTCTCTACTAGCCACTTCACGGTTTCGCCATCTTTAAGCTCTACCGCCACATCAACAGGCTTGTCACTGTCGATTTCTAGCTGCCATACAAACGCGACTTCCCATTGAGTTTCACTGTGTGTTCTTAAATCAAGATCGTCAGCCGTTACCAACAAGGTGTCTGCACCCTGTTTAACCGTAACACTCTCAACCGCAAGCGTTGCTGGCAGTTGTGAGTCTGACTCTAGGTAGATAGCACCATGTAGGGTCTTATCTTGAGTCTCGCCAATCGTTGGCATCTTGTTGTGCCAAAGGTTGCTTTTCATGGTAACTGTTGCTGCAGATACTTCGACTTGATTATCTTGCTGCCATTCTACTTGTGGCGCAGAACAACCCGCTAATGCCACTACACATGCGGCGAATGCTAATTTTTTCATTATTCTTCTACCTTTGGTTTAACCAACTCTTTAAGACTTCAATGTCATTCTGGTATTCGTTATTTATCTCATCAACCCAATCTGAAATGTTCTCCCACCACGCGGGCAAATCTGGAGATTGAGCTTTCTGGGCAACTTGTTGGATGCGTTTCAGGCCAATAGAACCTGCTGCACCTTTAATCTTATGTGCTTCAGAAACGATACTGCCTTTATCTTTCGCGACCATGTTGGAGTTCAATATTTCCATATACTCCGGCATCATATCTTCGAACATCGCGATGCTATCCAAAACCGGTTTCGATCCAACAATATCAACATAAGACTCTAGCATATCAATATCAAGCAAAGTGGTATCAATTGCTGAAAGAACAGGCTTACTCGCGTCGACTTTATCAATGCTCTCAACCTTATCCGTGCCCGCTACCCTCTCAATAACCTCTGGTGCATCTTCAATAAGTTCGCTTATGACATCTTGGATAGCTCGAACCGACAAAGGTTTACTGATCGCTTCGTCCATGCCTTTCTGGAAGTACTCTTGCTTGTTGTTTAGCACGTTCGCAGTTAATGCCACCAAAGGCGGTAGCTGGCTGTATTTCTCGCGGTAGTATTGAGCAATATCGAAACCCGTCATATCTGGCAGTTGGATATCCAACAACACCAAATCATAGTCTTCAGGATTGAAAGCAATTTGCGCCTCTTTACCCGTCATCACGACTGTCACTTCATGGCCAAGGCTTTCAAGTAGAGAGCGAGCCACTGTGATATTGAGTTCAATATCTTCGACCATAAAGATCTTAAGGTTCGACTGCTTTCTTGGTGTTTTGATCAGAGCCTGAGTATCGTGATTCACTGGAACTCGAATCGAAACTGTAAAGGTACTACCAAAACCCTCTTCACTGGTGACTTCAATGTGGCCATCCATCATATTGATTAGCTGTTGAGAGACCGCAAGACCAATACCTGTGCCGACAGCGTGCAAGTTGTCCGTGCCCGATTTCACCTGATAGTACATCGCGAAGATCTTCTCGATTTCACTTTCAGGGATACCAATGCCAGTATCTTCCACTTCCATCGTAATGTTGGCAAAATCACCATCAATGTCGGCGCTGACAGTCATCACCACACCACCATCTTTGGTGAACTTCATCGCGTTACTAACAAGGTTCCACAGTACCTGTCTAAGACGAGTACCATCCACCTCAACAGCAGCAGGAAGATCAGACAACCTTTCTAGATCGAATCTCAATCCTTTCTGCTCGGCCATCAATGCAGAGATACTTTCGATCTCGACAACGAAATCTTCAAAATTGATAGGGGTTGGGAAGAGTTCAAGCTTACGGCGGTCGAACTTATCCATATCGATAATATCGTTAAAGATATTACCCAATGTCACCGCGCTCACCTTGATGGTTTGCATCTGCTTGCGCTGCTCGGTGGTCAGCTGGCTATCAAGCAGCATGCGACTCAAGCCAATGATGCCATTGAGCGGCGTTCTTAGCTCGTGGCTAATGGTTGAGATAAAGGTGGTCTTATCGCGACTGGCCTTTTCTAGCGACTCTTGATGCTCTTTACGCTCAGTAATATCTCGGCCAAAACCAACTAAGCCCAGGTGACGGCCATCTTTACTGTAGAAAGGGACTTTACGCAGTTCGAAGTAACTCTTACGTCCGTCAGGGTATTCAAGCCATTGGTCATAAGTTAGCGCTTGATTGTCAGCAAAGACTTTCTTATCGGTTTCAACAACTTGCTGAGCGACCTCTTTGCTGTAAACATCCCAAGGAGTTAAACCAACTAGCTCTTTTTCTGTTTTACCAGTGAGCTCTTCAACCGCACGGTTACAACCAGAGAACACACCATCTTCATTACGGTAGTAAATAAGGTCAGGCGAGGCATCGATAAACGAGCGCAACAATGCAGTACGTTCTGCGAGTTCAAGCTGAGTTCGCTCGCGCTGGAACACCTCATTTTCGAGATCTTGCATTGCTTCTGCGCGCGCTTCTTCCGCTTTTTCACGCTCTTCAATTTCTTGATTAAGCTTCTCGATATTGAGCTGCATTTTATTGTTGAGTTCTTGGTCTCGCTCACGCATGTCGCCAAGCTTAGAGACCAGTTTCGCTAACCTTTGACGAGACTCTTCCAGCTGATCAACGACTACAGATAGGAAATAAACCGCCCAAGGCGTGATCACTAAACCGAAGAAAACTGAACGGACAATGTCGATGTCATCAACATTGCCTTTGAGTGCGAGGGTGATACCGACTTGCACAACAACAGCGAGGGCAACAAGCGCTAGGGCGAGTAAGATAGAAAAGCGGACAATCCCCAGTTTTACGAGTAGATCCACGTAATACTGGGCAAGATTTTTCATGGGTTTCATTTAGCGCTCCATGCGATAAGACTAGCAACATTCTACCCTGTTTGAAGATAGGAGGTAAGCTAGCTACATCACACGCAGCAAGTGTTCAGCGGTAATTTCGAAGGTTAATTAACCAATACAAATACTAACTAAGCAAAAATAGCCGGGGATAATCAAATTGCCAATTTTATAGCGTTAGCGAATTGAGTATGGATGCACCATTGAACGGTTGCGACCGTCTGATTTCGCTTGATACAGCGCACTGTCAGCCAAGGCAACAGCCGATTCCATTTCATCATCAGGTGTAGGAATGTAAGAGATAATACCAATACTCACCGTGATGAATTCAGAGACCGTCGACTTCTCATGATCCAACTCCAATTTAAGAACTTCGTCATGAATACGCTGTGCCACCAGCTGAGCACCTTCAGTTGTCGTGTTTGGCAGAATAAAGCCGAACTCTTCACCACCATAACGAGCCACACAATCAGATGAACGATTCAACACCTGCTTAAATGCCTGAGAAACCTGAATCAAAGCATCATCGCCTTGTTGGTGTCCGTAAAAGTCGTTGTAGCCTTTAAAGAAGTCGATATCACACAACATGATCGTCAATGGCAACTTCTCACGCACATGATAATGCCACAATGTAGAGAGCTGTTCGTCGAAACGGCGTCGGTTAAACACTTGAGTCAGGCTATCCATAAAGCTGAGACGTTCAAGCTCAAGGTTGGCTTCTTCAAGTTTCTGCTCTGCAAGATAACGCTCGGTGATATCACGCGCCATGATCAACACACCATTAGTACTGGATGCAGGATCCCTAAACGGTGATTTCACGACATCGTACCAAGTGTATTCGCCATCACTAGAGACGACCTTATCGATATAGCGTAACGATTTACCGTGATGAAGCACTTGATGGTCGGTGTCTGAGATACGCATATACATACTATTTGGCACGACATCTTGTAGGCGCTTACCCACTAGGTCACTGACCTCAGAGATACCAAGCGCCGCCACAAACGGCTTATTACACGCTTGATAAACCATGTTTTCGTTGAAGATACCAATCGAGTCAGGGCTCGCTTCCAAGATGTTTTGCAAGATGGTGTCACGCTGCGCAAGTGCCACTTCGGTATCTTTACGCTTCTCCATTTCGCCACGCAGTTTCTGCTGCATGTCATGCCAATCGGTCACATCATGACTAATAGAGAGCGTGCCGATGGTTTCTCCATCTTGGGAAAGCAGCACACTTTGATAGGTTTCAAGCAAACACCCTTTGCCGTCCTGATCGGTTGTCCACGAACGCTCACTAACACGGCCTTTCAATGCGCCACCAGAAACACTCAAGGTGCCCTCTTCTGGGCGACCGTGCCAAAACTTTTTAAACGAACGATTGCTCGCGACCAACTCACCCTTTTGATCTTTCACGTAGATCAGCTCAGACAAAGAATCCAACGCGGTACGAGCAACATTCAGTTCTCGAACTTCTTGGGACAGTTCTTCGTTAGTGTTCTTATAAGGTGAGGCGTGAATCATCCAAGCCTGCTTATTTCTAAAATGGATCTTACGACCGACCAAGTTGATCTTGAACGACTCAAATTCAGAAAGCGCCCACAGGGAGACCTGCTCGAAGGCTCGAGAGTTAATGTGATTGGTTAAGTAGTGACGAAAGCTGTTCTCACTTTCCACAGTAGGAAAGCGAAAATTAACACCGATTTGGCGGATACCAAGCAACTGCATGGCTTGGCGATTGGCATAGAGTATTTCGCCACTTCGAACATCAACAAAGTAGAGGGGCGACGGGGTAGCAAGTAGAAGCGTTTCGATATGCGATTGATAACGAGAATAGAGATGCCAGCAGATGAGAGCAATCAGCAATACAACAACGATATAAATACCGTAACCATACGCCCTGTCCCACAACCAAGTCATTACCAGTTCCATTTACTCTCAATCTATACCATAAAATCTGTGAGGGAAATGTTACCACTATTTGTTGGTTTTATCTGCTGTTACCTACATTCACCCATTTCTATTAATTGGCTGCGTTTAAAACAGGCAACGTGTACTCGAATGCAGAGCCAGTTTTGATGCCTTGAGCACCGGTTTTATCGAGCGAACGGCCTATTTCAGTCATCGCTAACCAGCGGTTCTCACACCATAAAGGAGAGAGTAACGTTGGGCGTCTCGCCGCTGAAGAAACACGGTGATAAACCACGTCCGCAGGCGTGCGTTGAATGATCTCACTCGCGATATCAATGTACTCTTCAAGGCTTGGTGCTTCTAGCTTTCCTGCCTTCCACGCCTTGGCCATGGTACTGCCCTCTACTATATGCAGGCCGTGAAGTTTAATGCCATCGGTGCCAACCGCTAATACCTTGTCTAAGGTTTCAAGGTTATCCGCTTTGGTTTCTTTTGGTAGGCCAACAATCAGATGAGTACACACCTTGATACCTAAAGCGCGTGCGCGTTGGGTGATCGTTTCATACACTGCAAAATCGTGGCCGCGGTTAATTCGCTTGAGGGTTTTATCATTAGCGGTTTGCAGGCCAAGCTCGAGCCAAATCTCATAGCCTTGTTTAACGTAGTCCGCTAACAGATCCAACACCGCATCAGGCACACAGTCTGGTCGCGTGCCAACACAAAGACCGACGATCTCTGCACCGGGTGCTTTTAGCGCCTCTTCATACATATTCTTGAGCACTTGCACCTCTGCATAAGTGCTGGTGTACGCCTGAAAGTAAGCCAGATACTTCTTGGCACGAGCAATCTCACCCGCACGATCTTTTAGCTGGTCAGCAATACTTTGAATTTGAGTTTGTTCATCGGCAAAGGAAGCCACGTTACAAAACGTGCAACCTCCACGGCCAATTGTCCCGTCTCGGTTTGGGCAGCTGAAACCACCATGAAGCGTCAGCTTGTGAACCTTCTCGCCATAACGGCGTTGAAGGTCTTGGCCGATAGTATTGACCAACTCGTGTAATTGCATATTTTCAAAGCACTCAAGTAAATAAGAATGAATATCAGTCTTTTTTTGAAAAAAAATTACATCCCTGCAAAATTCGACCAATTAGTTTACTCAAGGCTTTTTGCGAGCAACCTAACAAATATCAATAAACATGCAAAAAATCGGCTCTATTTGCCTAATGTTGCACATTTGTTAGGCATTAAATTCAAAATAAAACGAAAAAAATGGTCTACATGGGTCAACTTTCATTGCAATTCGCCTAGACAAAATTGTAGGATACTTACACATATTGGCTATTTTTGAGTATTTACTTACAACGAAAACTTGCTAATAAGTCGGTGATATCTAACTCCCACCTATATAAACCACTAGTTTGTGGTTAAAAATAAACAGGTATCACTAAGGATTGTTTTTCTCGCAATACTTTTCCTGCGAGATACGGAAAGGATTCAAACCGCCAGCATAGGCAGGTTTAGACCCATAAATATAAAAGGACAAGGCTGACTTTATACAAATAAGTTGCGCCTAGATTTAACTGGAAGGATGTATCTATGGTAGATCAAGAGCAGAACTCACAGGGTCTGTATACTCCTGAATTGGAGCATGACGCTTGTGGTATCGGTTTTGTTGCGCATCTAAAGAATCGCAAATCTCATGATGTAGTAACTCAAGCACTCGATATGCTTGCACGTATGGAACACCGTGGCGGCCAAGGCTGCGATCCGTGTTCTGGTGATGGTGCAGGTATCCTGCTACAGAAGCCGCACGAATTCTTACTAGAAGAAGCCGTAAAGCTTGGAATTAAGCTGCCATCTTTTGAAAAATATGGTGTTGGTGTTGTACTTTTCCCTAAAGATGAACACAAACGTGCACAGTGTCGTGACATTCTAGAACGCAATGCACAACGCCTTGAGTTAGAAGTAATCGGTTACCGTGAGCTTCCAACTGACAATTCAATGATTGGTGCTGACCCACTAAGCACTGAACCTCAATTTGAACACGTATTTATTTCTGGCGGCCCTGGTATCACACCAGAAGAGCTTGAGCGTAAACTGTATGTTCTACGTAACTACACGGTTCGTGTATGCCTAGAAAGCGTTTCAAATATCGGTGATGACTTCTACATCAACTCTATGTCTTACAAGACATTGGTGTACAAAGGTCAGCTAACAACTGAACAAGTTCCTCAGTACTTCCTAGACCTGCAAAACCCAACCATGGTGACAGCTCTAGCACTGGTACACTCTCGCTTCTCTACCAATACATTCCCACGTTGGCGTCTAGCTCAGCCTTTCCGTTACATCGCGCATAATGGCGAAATCAATACGGTTCGCGGCAACCTGAACTGGATGAAAGCACGTGAAGCAATCCTAGAATCGGATCTGTTTACACAAGCTGAAATCGACATGCTACTGCCTATCTGTCAGGAAGGTAGTTCGGATTCATCAAACTTCGATATGGCGCTTGAGCTACTTGTTCTTTCAGGTCGTACTCTGCCACATGCGTTGATGATGATGATCCCGGAAGCATGGCAAGAAAACAAAAACATGGATCCAACTCGTCGTGCGTTCTACCAGTACCACGCGAACGTTATGGAACCATGGGATGGCCCAGCATCAGTATGTTTCACCGATGGTGTTCAAGTAGGTGCAACACTTGACCGTAACGGTCTGCGTCCTTCTCGCTACACAGTAACTAAAGACGACTTCCTAGTAATGGCGTCTGAGTCTGGCGTGGTTGAAATTGCACCTGAAAACGTTGAGTACCGTGGTCGTCTACAACCAGGTCGTATCTTTGTTGCTGACCTTGAGCAAGGCCGCATCATTTCTGATGAAGAAGTGAAAGACAGCATTGCTAAAGCACAACCTTACGAAAAGTGGGTTGAAGAGAACCTTCTGAGCTTGAAAAAGCTACCAGATGCGAGCAACGAATTTAGCCAACCTTCTCCAGAGAAACTCCTACACAAACAACAATCGTTTGGCGTGAGCTCTGAAGAAGTAAACGAAATCATTCTACCTCTTGCGAAAACAGGCTACGAGCCACTTTCTGCAATGGGTGCTGACTGGCCGCTAGCGATTCTTTCTCACCAATCGCAGCACCTTTCAAACTACTTCAAACAGTTGTTTGCACAAGTAACTAACCCGCCGATCGACCCGATTCGTGAGCGTATGGTTATGTCTCTGAACACTTACCTAGGTAAAGACCAGAACTTACTTGCTGAAACACCTGAGCACTGTCAAAAAGTAGAACTTGAGTCTCCAGTACTGTCTAACTCTGAGTTAGAAAAACTGCGTGCAATCGATAACGAGCACCTTCAGGCGAAGACGCTGGATATCGTATTCCAAGCAAATGGCGACCAAGGTAAGTTAGAGCGCGCACTTAAGCGTATCTGCCAATACGCAGAAGACGCAGTGATTGATGGCTACTCTATCATCCTACTGACAGACCGTGCGGTTAACTCTAACCACGCTGCTATTCCAGCAATGCTGGCGGTTGGCGCGGTTCACCACCACCTAATCCGTAAAGGGCTACGTGCTAAGTGTGACATCGTGGTTGAAACGGGCGACGCTCGTGAGACACACCACTTTGCAACGCTTATCGGTTACGGTGCGAACGCAGTTAACCCATACCTAGTTATTGAAACGATTGTTGAACTGCAACGTACGAAGAAGCTAGATCCAAACGTACACCCACGTGAGTTATTCGATAACTACCGTAAAGGTGTTAACGGAGGTCTACTTAAAATCTTCTCTAAGATGGGGATCTCTACGCTGCAGTCTTACCACGGTGCACAAATCTTTGAAGCACTTGGTGTTAGCAAATCAGTGGTTGAAAAATACTTCACAGGTACTGTTTCTCGTATCCAAGGTCTAACGATCGACGATATCGCGCGAGAAGTACTGGTTCGTCACCGTGTTGGTTACCCTGCACGTGAAATCCCAGCTCAGATCCTTGATGTTGGTGGTGTTTACCAGTGGAAACAACGTGGCGAGAAGCACCTATTCAACCCTGAAACGATTTCTCTACTTCAAGAATCGACGCGTAACAAAGATTACGGTCAGTTCAAGAAGTACGCAAAAGCAGTTGATGACCAAGGCGACAACGCAGCAACGCTACGTAGCCAACTGGACTTCATCAAGAACCCTGCAGGCTCTATTCCTCTAGCAGAAGTAGAACCAATCGAGAACATCCTTAAGCGTTTCGCAACCGGCGCAATGAGCTTTGGTTCAATCTCGCATGAGGCTCACTCAACACTGGCTGTTGCGATGAACCGCATTGGCGCGAAATCAAACTCAGGTGAAGGTGGTGAAGATCCAGCACGTTTCGAACGTAAAGAAAACGGCGACTGGGAACGTTCAGCAATCAAACAGGTGGCTTCTGGTCGCTTTGGTGTAACGTCTTACTACCTATCTAACGCTGATGAGCTGCAAATTAAAATGGCTCAAGGTGCGAAGCCGGGCGAAGGTGGTCAACTACCAGGTGATAAGGTTGATGACTGGATCGGCGCAACGCGTCACTCGACTCCGGGCGTAGGTCTTATCTCTCCACCGCCACACCACGATATCTACTCAATCGAAGATTTGGCTCAGCTGATCTACGATCTGAAAAACGCGAACCGTAACGGCCGTGTCAACGTGAAGCTAGTATCAGAAGCTGGCGTAGGTACGATTGCATCGGGTGTAGCGAAAGCAAAAGCTGACGTGGTACTTATCGCAGGTTTTGATGGTGGTACGGGTGCATCTCCGATGTCTTCTATCCGTCACACAGGTCTGCCTTGGGAGCTGGGTCTAGCGGAAACGCACCAAACACTACTGAAAAACGGCCTACGTAACCGTATCGTTGTTCAGTCTGATGGTCAGATGAAAACACCACGTGACCTTGCAGTAGCAACGTTACTTGGCGCTGAAGAATGGGGCGTAGCAACAGCAGCTCTAGTGGTTGAAGGCTGTATCATGATGCGTAAGTGTCACAAGAATACATGTCCTGTTGGTATCGCTACACAGAACAAGACTCTGCGTGAACGTTTCGACGGCCGCGTAGAAGACGTAGTCACTTTCTTCCAATACATGGCTGAAGGTCTGCGTGAAGTAATGGCTGAACTTGGCTTCCGCTCTATCGATGAGATGGTGGGTCAATCGCACAAACTTAAAGTTCGTGACGACATCGGTCACTGGAAGTACAAGAACCTAGATCTAACACCTGTACTGCACATTGAGCAGGCACGTGAAGAAGATGGTATCTACAACCAGACACAACAAAACCACAACCTAGAAGACGTTCTAGACCGCAAATTGATTCAAGCTGCGATTCCAGCTCTTGAGAAAGGCGAAGCCGTGAATGCGAGCTTCCCTATCATCAACACGGACCGCTCTGCTGGTACCATGCTGTCGAACGAAATCTCGAAGGTTTACAAAGACCAAGGTTTACCACAACCAATGAACGTTAAGTTCCACGGTAGTGCTGGCCAATCTTTCGGTGCGTTCCTTGCGAAAGGCGTTAAGTTCGAAGTAGAAGGCGACGCGAACGATTACTGGGGTAAAGGTCTGTCTGGCGGTACTTTGGTACTGTACCCAGATGCGAAATCGACTATCGTTGCTGAAGACAACATCGTGGTAGGTAACGTATGTTTCTACGGCGCGACTTCAGGTGAATCTTTCATTCGCGGTATGGCTGGCGAACGTTTCTGTGTTCGTAACTCTGGTGCGAAGGTTGTTGTTGAAGGCGTTGGTGACCACGGTTGTGAATACATGACTGGCGGCGCGGCAATTATCCTTGGCTCAACAGGTCGTAACTTTGCTGCTGGTATGAGTGGCGGTGTGGCTTATGTTTGGGATAAAGCGGGTGATTTCGAAACCAGACTTAACTCTGAACTTGTAGATCTAGATCCAATTGAACAAGAAGATAAAGATCTTCTACTAGATATGCTAACGAAGCATGTTGAATTCACAGGAAGTGAAGTTGCTCAGTCTTTCCTAGACAACTTTGAAGCAAGTGTTGCATCGCTAGTTAAAGTAATGCCACGCGACTACAAAGCGGTTCTTCAAAAGCGTAAAGCTGAAGCACAACAGGCACAAACGGAAGAAGTGGAGGCAGTATAATGGGTAAGCCTACTGGATTTTTAGAACACGGTCGTGAGCTTCCAAAGAAGCTCGACCCGTCAGTTCGAATTGAAGACAACAAAGAGTTCGTACTTAACGAAGAGTTTGGTAAAAAGATCAATACTCAAGCCTCTCGTTGTATGGACTGTGGCGTACCTTTCTGTCACAACGGCTGTCCGATTGGTAACATCATCCCAGAATTCAATGATGCGGTTTACCGTGACAGCTGGGAAGAGGCTTGGAATATCCTAAGCTCTACCAACAACTTCCCTGAGTTTACAGGTCGTGTTTGTCCTGCTCCTTGTGAAAGTGCCTGTGTTCTTGGTATCAACCAAGACCCAATCACTATCTGTAATATCGAGAAAACGATTGTAGAAACTGCGTACCGTGAAGGGTACGCAAAGCCTAAAACACCACGCTCTCGCACAGGTAAAACTGTCGCAGTTATCGGTTCAGGCCCTGCTGGCCTAGCCGCAGCTGAGCAGCTAAACAGCGCTGGTCACTCGGTAACGGTATTTGAACGTGACGAGAAAGTCGGTGGTCTACTTCGCTTCGGTATCCCAGACTTCAAACTGGGTATGGACGTGATTGATCGTAAGATCAACCTAATGGCTGAAGCTGGCGTTGAGTTTAAAGTTAACCAACACATCGGTGTTGATGTTAATGCTCAACAGCTACGCCAAGAGTTTGATGTGGTATTGCTAACGGGTGGCTCTACGGTTCCACGCGACTTACCAATCCCAGGTCGTGAGCTGGAAGGCGTTCACTTTGCCATGGAATTCCTTGGTCAAAACAACCGCCGTGCTAACGACCTAGACCTTAAGACAGAAGAGATTCACGCTAAAGACAAGCACATTGTGGTTATCGGTGGTGGTGATACTGGTTCTGACTGTGTGGGCACATCAAACCGTCATAAAGCAGCGAGCATTACTCAGGTTGAGATCATGCCGATCCCACCAGAGAAGCGCCCTGCAAATATGCCTTGGCCTCAATACCCAATGATCATGAAAACCACCACTTCTCACGAAGAAGGTTGTGAACGTCACTGGAACATCTTGACCAAAGAGTTCATCGGCAACGAGCAAGGTCAAGTGACGGGTCTACGTATTGCTGACATCGTTTGGCAAGATGCGAAACCAGGTGAGCGTCCAGGCTTTGATGAAGTCGCGAACTCTGAACGTGTTATTCCTTGTGACATGGCATTCCTAGCAATGGGCTTCTTACACCCAGAGCCAACCGGTGTACTTGCTCAACTAGACATTAAACTGGACGAGCGCGGTAACGTCGCTTCTGAAGGTTTTGCAACGAACCAGAAAGGTGTTTTCGCTGCTGGTGATATGCGTACTGGTCAATCTCTAGTTGTACGTTGTATTAATGAAGGTCGTGAATGTGCAATTGCCATTGATGACTTCTTAATGGGTAACTCAAACTTAGAAGCGAAAGCTGATTCACTCATGCTTTCCGCATAATATTTCTCGGGCTAACGTCGATGACGTTAGCCTAGAGGAAAAGCAACACCCTTCCTAACTTTTATATTTGGCTAGCACTCGATGCTAGCCTTTTTTCTATCTGGCATTTGTCGTTTTCAAAATCATTCTGTTGTATATGTTAAATCTCGTTAACATCCACCTTATATATCTCATTGATATCCATCGACTATTTTAGATTATTAAGTGGCTAATCGCGTTTACGCATGATAATTAACCATGAACTTGACCTTAAACACAATTAGCTATACGTTGTAAAGCTGGTGAAAATAAAATCAATCGGTTTTGTTAACACAACCAATAACGTTTTAACTGGCTAACGCGAACTATCAGTTTATAAAAACAACAAGTATATGAATAGTTAGTCATTTACTGTCTGGATGACAGAGAAGCAAAAGGGAGAATTGCAATGGCTCTATATGATCCTAGTCTTGAAAAAGACAACTGTGGATTTGGTTTAATAGCGCAAATGGAAGGCCAACCGAGTCATAAGTTGGTACGAACTGCTATTTCAGCCCTCGATCGTATGACACACCGTGGCGGTATTGCTGCGGATGGTAAAACAGGAGATGGCTGTGGCTTATTGCTTCAGAAGCCAGACTCTTATCTCAGAATTATTGCAGAAGAGAATAGCTTCAAGCTCGGCAAGCAATACGCTGTTGGCATGATTTTCTTCAGCCAAGATCCAATCAAAGCGCAAACCGCGCAAGACATCGTCAATAAAGAGCTCGCTCAAGAGACCTTAACGGTTGCAGGTTGGCGTGTCGTGCCGACCAACACCGACGTATTAGGTCCGATTGCCAAAGATTCCGTTCCCAATATTCAGCAAGTCTTTATCTCAGCACCCGCGGGTTGGCGTGAACGCGATATTGAACGACGCCTTTATATCGCTCGTCGTAGAATTGAAAAGCAGATCAGCGAAGACAAAGATTTCTATATTTGTAGCCTTTCGACACAAGTCATGGTTTACAAAGGTCTGTGTATGCCGGCCGATCTTCCGCGATTTTACCTCGATCTTGCTGACTTACGTATGGAATCGGCGATATGTCTGTTCCACCAGCGCTTTTCAACCAATACTCAGCCACGTTGGCCACTGGCTCAACCATTCCGCTATTTGGCACATAATGGTGAGATCAATACCATTGAAGGCAACCGTCAGTGGGCTAAGGCTCGTGCCTATAAATTCTCTTCTCCGTTGCTGCCAGACTTACAAACCGCTGCACCCTTTGTGAATGAGACTGGCTCAGATTCATCAAGCCTAGATAACATGCTTGACCTGTTCCTTGCCGGTGGTATGGATGTGTTCCGAGCGATGCGCATGCTTGTGCCGCCCGCTTGGCAAAATCACCCAGATATGGACCCAGATCTGCGTGCATTCTACGACTTCAACTCTAAGCACATGGAACCGTGGGATGGCCCTGCAGGTATCGTTCTTTCTGATGGTCGTTACGCTGCGTGTAACCTAGATAGAAATGGCCTGCGTCCTGCGCGTTATGTGATTACCAAAGACAACCTAATCACGCTAGCATCTGAGGTCGGTATCTGGAATTACGCACCGGATGAAGTTGCAGAAAAAGGGCGTGTCGGCCCAGGTGAATTGCTCGTCATAGATACGCGCCGCGGTAAATTGTGGCAATCTAACGAGATCGACAATGACCTTAAAGGTCGTCACCCTTATAAAGAGTGGATGGAAAAGAACGTTCACAAACTCACACCGTTTTCCGATCTGCCCGATGAGCAAGTCGGTAAGCGCAGCTTTGATGATGACACGCTCAAGACCTACCAAAAACAGTTTGCGATGAGCAACGAAGAATCAGACCAAGTACTGCGTGTGCTTGGTGATATGGGACAAGAAGCGGTAGGCTCGATGGGCGATGATACGCCAATGGCCGTACTCTCTTCTAAAGAGCGTCTCATCACTGATTATTTCCGTCAAAAATTTGCACAGGTCACCAACCCGCCGATCGATCCATTGCGTGAAAAACACGTGATGTCTTTAGCGACCAGTATCGGTAAAGAGATGAATGTGTTCTGCGAAACAGATGGTCACGCCTACCGTGTGACATTTAGCTCGCCCGTTCTTCTCTACTCTGACATGCAGCAACTTCTGCAGTTAAATCAAAAACACTATGGTCACGCAATTCTAAGCCTACACTACGATCCGACTCAGCAAGGTCTCGAACAAGCCATCAATGACTTGTGTGATCGTGCGGTTCAAGAAGTGCGTGATGGTGCTGTGCTGATTGTGCTTTCAGACAAAGGTTTAGAAAAAGGTAAACTGCCAGTTCCAGCAGCGATGGCTGTCGGTGCGGTGCAAACCAGACTTGCTGACAACAACCTAAGATGTGATGCCAACATCGTGGTCGAAACCGCAACTGCGCGCGACCCACACCAATTTGCCGTGCTGCTTGGCTTCGGTGCTACCGCAGTTTACCCATACCTCGCTTATGAAGCGTTAGGTAAAATGCTGGATGATGGCTCTTTAGACAAAGACTATCGTACCGCAATGCAAAATTACCAAAACGGCATCAACAAAGGACTGTACAAGATCATGTCGAAGATGGGTATTTCAACTATTGCCTCTTATCGCTGTTCACAGCTGTTCGAAGCTGTTGGCCTACATTCGGATATAGTTGAGCTCTGTTTCCGCGGAGTTACCACTCGAATCCAAGGTGCTAGCTTTAGCGATTTCCAACAAGATATCTATAACCTATCGCGTAAGGCATGGACTAAGCGCAAGCCGATCGAACACGGTGGTTTACTTAAATACGTACACGGCGGCGAATATCACGCCTATAACCCTGATGTAGTTGGCACTCTGCAAACCGCAGTAAAAACAGGTGAAACATCGGATTATCTCTCTTTTGCTAAGCAAGTGAATGCTCGACCAGCCGCGATGTTACGCGACTTAATGAGCCTCAAAAAAGCCGATCAACCTCTACCACTAGAGCAAGTAGAACCTAGCAGCGATCTGTTTAAACGCTTCGACTCTGCGGCGATGTCGATTGGCGCGTTGAGCCCAGAAGCGCACGAAGCATTAGCAATGGCGATGAACCGCTTGGGTGGTTACTCCAACTCTGGTGAAGGTGGTGAAGACCCACGACGTTTTGGGACTGACCGTAACTCTCGCATTAAGCAAATAGCCTCGGGCCGTTTTGGTGTGACACCACATTACTTAACCAATGCGGATGTTCTACAAATCAAGGTCGCACAAGGTGCGAAGCCCGGAGAAGGTGGTCAACTGCCCGGTCATAAAGTTACCGCAGAAATCGCTAAGTTGAGATACTCAGTTCAAGGGGTGACACTGATCTCCCCTCCTCCACATCACGATATTTATTCTATCGAGGATCTAGCGCAGCTGATTTTCGATCTTAAACAAGTGAACCCTAAAGCCTTGGTTTCAGTGAAGTTAGTCTCGGAACCGGGTGTAGGTACGATTGCAACTGGTGTAGCAAAAGCCTATGCCGATCTGATCACCATTTCCGGCTACGATGGCGGTACCGCGGCAAGTCCACTGACCTCGGTTAAATACGCAGGTTGTCCTTGGGAGTTAGGGCTAGCAGAAACTCAACAAGCATTGGTTGCCAATGGCCTGCGTCATAAGATCCGCTTGCAAGTCGATGGTGGTCTGAAAACTGGCCTTGATGTCATTAAAGGTGCGATTCTCGGTGCAGAAAGCTTTGGTTTTGGTACCGCACCAATGGTCGCAATGGGTTGTAAGTTCTTACGAATTTGTCACCTAAACAACTGTGCGACGGGTGTTGCGACTCAAGATGAAACGCTACGCCGTGAATACTTCAAAGGCCTGCCTAACATGGTGGTGAACTACTTTACTGGCCTAGCCGATGAAGTTCGCCAATACCTTGCAGAACTTGGCGTCGAAAAGCTCACCGACTTGATTGGTCGTACGGATTTGCTTGAAGCCGTTCAAGGCCTCACCGCGAAACAGAGCAAACTCGACCTATCTTCAATACTCGAAGCTCCGGTATCTCCAGAAGGTCACCCACTGTTTTGGACTGAGCCAAACGCACCATTTGATAAGGCTCAGCTCAACCAGCAGATCCTTGATGATGCGCACGATGCAATTGAGAAGCGACAGTCCACCAGTCTCTACTACAACGTGATCAACACCGATCGCTCTATTGGCGCTCGTATCTCAGGTGAAATAGCGAAACGCTACGGCAACCAAGGTATGGCAGGGTCACCGATTAAGTTATACCTCGATGGTACCGCAGGCCAATCATTTGCGGTTTGGAACGCCGGTGGCGTCGAGTTGTACCTAACGGGCGATGCTAATGACTATGTTGGCAAAGGCATGGCGGGCGGTAAGGTGGTTATCAAGCCTCACCAAGGCACTGCATTTGTTTGTAACGAAGCGACCATCATCGGTAACACCTGTTTGTATGGTGCAACCGGAGGCAAGCTATTTGCAGCAGGTACCGCAGGCGAACGATTTGGCGTACGTAACTCAGGTACCGTCGCTGTGATTGAAGGCGCAGGCGACAACGCTTGTGAGTATATGACTGGCGGTATTGTTGCCATTCTTGGCGCAACCGGGGTCAACTTCGGCGCCGGTATGACAGGTGGTTTTGCTTATGTGATGGATAAGAACGAAGACTTCCAAGGCCGAGTGAACAACGAATCGGTTGAAGCACTTTCTCTGTCTGACCTATACATCCACCAAGAACATCTACGTGGTTTAATTGCAGAGCACTTAGAAGAGACAGGTTCAGTACACGCTGAAGCGATTCTGGCGAACTTTGATGAATGGATTCCGAAGTTCTACCTAGTGAAGCCAAAGACGGCGGATCTCAACACCCTGCTCGGCCACCAAAGCCGCAGCTCTGCTGAACTTCGTGTTCAAGCGCAATAATTGGAAGGAGCCAATAATGAGCCAGAATGTATACCAATTTATTGATGTGAATCGCGTAGATCCAGCGAAGAAACCAATCAAAATACGTAAGATTGAGTTTGTAGAGATCTACGAACCTTTCACTAAACAACAAGCCAAGGCGCAAGCTGACCGCTGTTTAGACTGTGGTAACCCTTACTGTGAATGGAAGTGTCCAGTCCATAACTACATCCCTCAATGGCTCAAACTTGCCAATGAAGGGCGCATTATCGAAGCCGCTGAATTGTCTCACCAAACCAACAGCTTGCCTGAAGTTTGCGGCCGAGTCTGCCCTCAAGACCGTTTGTGTGAAGGTTCTTGTACCCTCAACGACGATTTCGGCGCAGTCACCATTGGCAACATTGAAAAGTACATCAATGACAAAGCGTTTGAGATGGGCTGGAAACCAGACATGTCGCATGTCGAATGGACCGACAAAAAGGTCGCAATCATTGGCGCAGGCCCTGCCGGTCTTGCTGCTGCTGACATCTTAGTTCGAAACGGTGTGAAGGCCGTAGTATTTGACCGCTATCCGGAAATCGGTGGCCTGCTCACGTTTGGTATCCCATCGTTCAAACTCGAGAAAGGCATCATGGAAAACCGTCGCCGTATCTTTAGTGGCATGGGGGTCGAATTTAAGATGAATACCGAGGTCGGCAAAGACGTTCAACTACAACAACTGGTCGATGACTACGATGCTGTCTTCTTAGGTGTCGGTACCTATAAAAACATGCGTGCAGGTTTAGACAACGAAGATGCACCGGGCGTTTATGATGCCCTGCCATTTCTTGTTTCCAATACCTACAAGGTCATGGAACTGGATAACCCAACGCCGTTTATCGACATGAAAGGCAAGAAGGTGGTCGTGCTTGGTGGTGGTGATACCGCGATGGACTGTGTAAGAACCTCGATTCGCCAACATGCAGCTAATGTTGTCTGTGCTTACCGCCGAGATGAAGCCAATATGCCGGGCTCTCGCCGTGAGGTGAAGAATGCGCGTGAAGAGGGTGTGAAGTTCAAGTTCAACCTCCAACCTATTGGCTTAGAGCTTAACAGCGCTGGTCGTGTGGTTGGCGTTAAATTCGTGAAAACCGCTTTGGGTGAACCTGATGAAGCAGGCCGTCGTCGCCCGGAACCTGTAGAAGGCAGTGAGCATGTTCTTGAAGCAGATGCCGTTATCATGGCATTTGGTTTCCAACCTCATGCGATGGAATGGCTAGAACCTTTCGGTGTGGAGCTCGATCAATGGGGTCGCATCAAGGCTCCTGGCAAACAAGAGTTTCAATACCAAACCACCAACAGCAAGATCTTTGCAGGTGGTGATGCGGTTCGAGGATCTGACTTAGTGGTGACCGCTATCGATGAAGGCCGTAAAGCCGCAGAAGGGATCTTGGATTACCTAGAAGTGTGATTAGGGCGTGTTGATCTTTCGAGCTGATTTTTGCAGCGAGTTGCTGGGTATTTATACAAGGCAGAGGCGTCGATGTGTAGCTAGCCTACATGAGAAGCCGATAACGTAGTAGAAATGACCAGCAAACGCTGCCCGAAGGGTTCGGCTAAAAGCGTTTTACTCTTTGTTGAGTGAGATTTGCTTAGAGAGACTAGGCTACTTCCCCCTCGCCGCGATTAAAACGCTTTTATCTCGAACAAAATTTAACCACGAAAGGTCAACACGCCCTAGTCTAAGGTTTCCTCTATTAATCAAGCCGTTACTATAAAAAGAGGATCCGTATATGGATCCTTTTTTAAGTTCGATACGTTTACCAACGGCATAACAAAGAATACGTAAAGCAATCGCAAATTAACGAATACCGAGAACTACAATTAAAATTAAAGCAAAGCCATAGGAAACACTATGAAAAAAGCCGCTCTCCTCTCACTATCTCTTTTGACTTTAACCGCTTGCAGCCAAGGAATCACGGACATGAAAGACAGAACTTCATCACCTTGTGGGGACAAACCAAACTGCGTATCAACTCAAGATGACCGTGAGCAGCACGCATTGGCCGCGTTTGAGTTGTCAGATTCAGCGAACTTAGATGCGATTGAGCAGGTTGCGCTGACCTTACCGGGCGCAAAAACCGCGAGTAAAACAGAAGATTATCTGCGTGTTGAATGTACTTCGCGCATCATGCGCTTTGTCGATGACTTAGAACTTAAAATCACCGATGGCAAACTGATCGTGCGTTCAGAGTCTCGTACTGGCCATTCTGATTTTGGCGTAAACCGAAAACGAGCTGAACAACTTCGTGCTAGCTTGAAAAGCGAAGGCCTAATCAAATAGATAAAAGAATACGCAGATAAATCGCTGCTAATCGGAAGAGAAGTGTCTCTGGGCAGTCGCTCGACACTTCTTATCCATGCTACAATTTCGCTCTACTGTTTAAATATTTTTTATAAGAGACTACACATGAAAATCGGCATCATTGGCGCAATGGAGCAAGAAGTTGCGATCCTAAAAGCAGCAATTTCAGACATTACTGAAGTTAATAAAGGCGGTTGTACCTTTTTCTCTGGTCAGCTAAATGGTGTTGACGTTGTTTTGCTTCAATCTGGAATTGGTAAAGTAGCAGCGGCTGTTGGTACTTCAATCCTACTAAGCGAATACCAACCAGATGTCGTTCTTAACACGGGCTCTGCTGGCGGCTTTGATTCAACACTGAACCTTGGCGATGTGGTTATTTCAACTGAAGTTCGTCACCACGATGCAGACGTTACAGCTTTCGGTTACGAAATCGGCCAAATGGCAGGTCAACCTGCAGCGTTCAAAGCTGACGACAACCTGATGGCTGTTGCTGAACAAGCTCTAGCACAAATGGAAGATAAGCATGCCGTTCGCGGTCTTATCTGTACTGGCGACGCATTTGTTTGCACAGTAGAACGCCAAGAGTTCATCCGCAAGCACTTCCCATCAGTTGTTGCTGTAGAGATGGAAGCATCGGCTATCGCTCAAGCTTGTCACCAATTCCAAGTACCATTCGTGGTTGTTCGTGCAATCTCTGATGTTGCAGACAAAGAATCACCAATGAGCTTCGAAGAGTTCCTGCCACTAGCAGCGCAAAGCTCTTCTGAAATGGTTATCAAGATGGTTGCCCTACTAAAGTAAGCGACTAGACATGCAAACACTGTTTGATCAGGTATTTGCAAATGGCGTGCTCCTTGTAATGTGGGGAGCACTGCTTTTTCATTTGGTTTTACCTATCCCCCATGCCGCACACCCCACAACCTTATGGCATAAGTTTGCTGAGCTTTTAGCAAGCAAGGTTAATAACAACCACAACTATTCCCAAAGTTTAATCTCAGGCACATTAGCCTGGGGGTTAATGGTACTGCCAACTCTGGTTATTCTCTTGGCACTGCAACCATTGGTTTGGCAATCTCAACTGTTTGAATTGGCACTGTTATTACTCGCGATTGATTGGCGCAATAATGAAAAGCTGGCTAACCAACTGATCAAAGCACTTGGCCGAGAAGATAAAGCGGCCGCTCGTCAGTTACTGGCTCCGATTGTCAATCGTCAAACCGAATCACTTTCGTCACTTGGCCTAGGCAAAGCCGCCACAGAAACCATCATCATGGGTTACGCTCGTAACGTAGTTTGTGTGTTGTTCTGGTACGCCATTGGTGGTGGAATCGCCGCGTTAATGTATCGCCTTTTGGTTGAGTTAGCTCGAGCTTGGTCGCCAAGTCGCAAGCAATTTTCTCCATTCGGCTCAACGGCGATCAAGATAGTCGCTATTCTCGAATTTATACCGATGCGTTTTTTTGCTTTGATGATCGTATGTGGTGATAAAGCAACGCACACATTTAAGATGATGTTAGTCCAAAGTCGCTCTTGGCCACTGCCCGGCCCTGCCTGGTTGATCACGGCCGTTGGCAACAAGCTGGAACTATCATTGGGTGGCCCTGCTATTTACGACAACACCAAAGCCATTCGCGCAAAATTAGGCGGAAGAATCGCACCGTCAGCTCTGCATCTATCTCAGGTTCAGAAACTACTCTTTGGTCGCATCGCTATCTGGATATTTTTACAAAGCCTAGTCTTACTATTTATTCACCAAGGGATTTAGAGTGAAATCTTCAGCACTTATTACAAGTCTTACTCTTTTGTCTTCCAGCTTATGGCTGCCTTTATCATTTGCAGAAGAAGCACCACTGACTCAAGAACAAGTACAGCCGGCTCAACGCGTGGTCAGCCTTGCTCCTCATGCCACTGAGCTCGCGTACAGCGCAGGTTTAGGTAACAACCTTGTCGCCGTAAGTGAACGAAGTGATTACCCACCGCAAGCCGACAAGCTTGAAAAAGTGGCAAACTATCAAGGCATCAAGGTTGAGAAGATCATCGCACTTCAGCCTGATTTGATTCTTGCGTGGCCAGCCGGAAACCCGCCCAGAGAGCTCGCGAAACTTGAGCAATTTGGTTTTAATATTTACTACTCCAAGACCAAAAGCCTAGACAGTATCGCAACCAATATTGAACAACTCAGCCAATACGCTAGCGATCCCAGTATTGGCGAAAATAACGCTCAGCAATACCGAGAGCAGCTCAACGCGTTGAGACTAAAATACAAAGATGCCGAGCCAGTAAACTACTTCTACCAGCTCAGTGAAAAGCCGATCATCACTGTTGCTCAAGGACACTGGCCAAGTGAGGTGTTTGAGTTTTGTGGTGGCCACAATATTTTTGAAGACAGCGCCTCTCCTTATCCGCAAGTTGGTATTGAACAAGTTGTATTAAGAAAACCGCAAGTGATCTTCACTTCTCAGCACGCGATTGAGAATGAAACCATGTGGCAAACATGGGAAGATGAGATCCCAGCAGTCGCTCAAAATCAGATTTGGTCCCTCAATTCAGACTGGATTAATCGCCCGACAACAAGAACTTTGAAAGCGATCCAACAAGTGTGCGATTTCTTCGATAGAGCTAGGCAAAATCACTAACTATTTGCTGCGTTTTTTCGTACAATTCGCCACCGACCTGTCCCTACAATTTTAACTATAAGAGCACCAGTATCATGGACTCCATGCTGCTTTATATTATCGATTTATTTGGCACTGCCATCTTTGCTGTCTCAGGCGTATTTGTCGCTGGCCGTCTTAAGATGGATCCCTTTGGCGTCGCCGTTCTAGGCAGTGTTACCGCAATTGGTGGCGGTACAATTCGAGACATGGCTCTGGGCGCGACTCCCGTATTTTGGATCACCGATACCACCTACCTTTGGGTCATCATCATCACTTGTTTGCTGACCATGATTATTGTAAGACGCCCGAAACGTCTGGCTTGGTGGATATTGCCGGTATGTGATGCGATTGGCCTAGCGGTGTTTGTTGGCATTGGTGTAGAAAAAGCGCTTATCTATCAAGATTCAGCACTAGTGGCCATCATTATGGGTGTCATCACTGGCTGCGGTGGCGGTATTATCCGTGACGTGCTTGCCCGTGAAGTGCCTATGATTCTAAGAAGTGAAGTCTACGCGACCGCTTGTATCATTGGTGGCGCTTTCCATACCATGGCGATCAGTATGGGGCACGATTCAGAAACTGCATTTTTGGCCGGCGTGTTCTCAACACTATTGATCAGGCTTGGCGCCATTCGTTGGCATTTATCATTGCCGACCTTCGCCATCAAATAAGCTATCGTTACAAAGTGAAAGGCTCCGCAAAGGAGTCTTTTTAAATCCGTTTTCAAATCACTGATACCCTCGATTTCCACTCTTCAAAGATCCCTTCTTTTCCTAACACTCAATTTAGTTAGTCCATTAGCTCATTAAGTTAGTAATGTTTTTTATTTACTTATCTAATCCACGAGCTATATTAATAAACAAATATCTTTATAAAGAATTTTATTTACTAACATTGGCAAAAGGGAGTTCAAGATGAGTATTGGTAAAGTGGGCATTGTTTTCTTCTCTAAGAATGGAGCAACTAAGCAAGTCGCTGAGACAATCGCTGAAGGCATTAACACTCAACAACCTAACTCAGTACTCCTTGTCGAAGTGCTATCTTCTGAAGTGTTCGAAGGAAGATATGACAATGATGATAAGCTCAAGTCATTAGACAACTGTGACGCCATTATCTTTGGCTCCCCGACTTATATGGGTTCACCAGCCGCGCAGTTTAAGAGCTTTATGGATGCAAGTAGTGATAGCTATTGTAAGAAAGCATGGCGAAATAAACTCGCAGCCGGTTTTACCACTGGTGGCAGCCTTAACGGTGAACAACAACAAACCTTGTTGAGCTTTTTCACTCTGGCTTGTCAGCATGGCATGATTTGGGCTGGGCTTGATATCTCAAAGCACATTGATGACTTAGGTTTGAATCGCACAGGATCAAGCATTGGTTTGGTCGCCAGTGAAGATGAGACGGCAGATAACACCAGTAATCACATCAACAGTAACGATCTTCAGACTGCTTTCTATTTTGGTCAGCGCATCGCAAGTCTAGTAAAAAGAACCTAACTAACTAATTAACTGACGGGCTAGCTTCAAAACTCCTAGCTTGTTTGATATCTATGAGCCCAAGACTAGAGAATGAACGTTGTTTGAGGTAAGTTGAAACAATCATTCCCAACTTTCATGAATATAACCCAATGCTACTCGAAGGAATCGAAACTCTACTGGTATTGAGTAAAGCCAAGACCATGAGCCGCACAGGCAGTTTGCTTTATATCAGCCAATCAGCGGTCAGCAAACGGATTGCGAATTTAGAAAAGAAGCTAGGTAAAAAGCTCATTGAACCGAGTGGCCGACAGATAAAACTCACGCCAGATGCGATAGCATTAATCGAGAGTATTGGCCCTACATTCAATGAACTTCGCGGGCTTATTTATGAGCAGCAAGAGTTGGAAGATACCACTCTCATTACCCTAGACAGCTCTAAGTCTCTGATAGCCGGTTATTTAGGTGAGATGATGGGCCAATTTATCCAGCAAGATAAATACATCACCATTACTACCAACCACACGCCGAGAATCATAGAGCGAGTGCAATCAGGTAAGGCGACATTGGGGTTGTGTGCTGGCTTACTGCCACCGCATCATGGGTTGATGACCTTCCATCTATTTGATGAGCCGTTTTACATAGTGAGTAAGTCACCGCTAACGGAGCTTCCTCCAATGGTCATCACTAACGACATGACCAATCCTGCCAATTCTTATCAACTTTCTGTATTAGAGAAGTTTGGTATCAAACCCTTGATGGAGATGGATGCCTACACCGCAGCGGCGCAACTTGCATTGGGCGGGACTGGGCCAGCGTTGATCCCGCTCTCTATCGTAAAAACACTCAATATTGAGTCTCAATATCTGTATAGCTTCACCGAATTAGCAGGCTTGATTCGGCCGATTCATATCTGTGTCAGACCAAATAGCTATCAGTCTCCACGAGTTAAAACACTGATAGAATCCATTCTTGATGCTGTTCCCAGAGCAGTTTAGACGCCATTAGCATCGACATCACGATCACAAGGGGGCGAATCCATTTCTGCCCTTTTGTCACCACCACTTTAGCGCCAAGCTGAGCGCCCATAAAACCGCCGACCGCCATCACTAATCCCAACTCCCAAATAGGTAAACCAGCCAAAATAAAGAAAATTAAGGCAGCGATATTCGAGGTGAAGTTAAGTACTTTAGTACGCGCCGTAGCATCGACTAACGAGAAGTGACCAATCGCAACAAAGCAGACAGTGAAGATAGAACCTGTTCCAGGGCCAAAAAAGCCATCATAGAAACCCACACCGCCACCTACACACAGAGCAAACATCGCCTCAGAGATCTTCTGTTTTCCTTCAGACGCTCTAGTTTGGGGTGCTAACAGGAAATAGAGGGAAATAGCGATAAGCAGCAGTGGGATAACACTGGTCAGTAGGCTCGCATCAATGTGCTGAACTAACTCGGCGCCAATAGCAGAGCCGATAAAGGTACAAAAGATAGCAAGGCGCATCTCTTTGATGCTGACAATACCGTTGCGCACGAAATACCAACTCGCAGAGAAGCTGCCAAATGAGCTTTGGAGTTTGTTGGTTGCCAGTGCCTGCGTCGGTGGAACTCCAGCCGCTAGCAATGCAGGTAGAGTCAGTAACCCACCGCCGCCAGCCATTGCATCAATAAAGCCTGCTGCCGTTGCAACAACAAACAAGATAGCCAATATTTCTAGAGTGATTTCCATATACCCAACGCCTTAAAGTCCTGTGTAGCGACAAGTTACCACTCACGACAGACGAGCAATAACGAAACACAAGATTCTAACCTATTCCAAATATTCATCATTAAGTTACCGCGGAATAACAGACATAAAAAAGCCCACTCCGAAGAGTGGGCTTTGAGCATTTATATCCGCTTATCAGCGATACACTTTAGGCGATTAAGCTTGAGAAGCTTTAACCTGAGCGTGTAGCTCTTGAACTGAAGTTACTGACGTTTTCGCGTCTGCAGTGTGCGCCATACAAGTCGCGAATGCAGCGTTTAGCGTAGTCGTGTAGTTAACTTTCTCAGCCAATGCACCACGACGAAGAACTTTAGAATCTTCAATCGCTTGACGGCCAGCTGCAGTGTTCACGATGTACGTGTACTCGTTGTTCTTGATACGGTCAAGAATGTGAGGACGACCTTCGTGTACCTTGTTCACTAGACGTGGGTTGATGCCCGCTTCGCCAAGAATAACCGCAGTACCGTGCGTTGCGTCTAGCTGGTAACCAAGCTTAGATAGCTTAGATGCTAGGTCAACAACACGCTCTTTGTCGCCTTCGCGAACAGAAAGAAGTGCACGGCCGCCTTCTGGGTAGATGTTGCCACAACCCAATTCAGCTTTAGAGTATGCTTCTGCGAACGTCGCACCAACACCCATAACTTCACCAGTAGAGCGCATTTCTGGGCCTAACAGTGGGTCAACACCAGGGAACTTGTTGAATGGAAGTACAACTTCTTTCACTGAGTAGTAAGGTGGGATGATTTCTTTCGTAAAGCCTTGAGACTCTAGAGATTGACCCGCCATTACACGAGCGGCAATCTTAGCGATTGGCGCGCCAGTTGCTTTAGATACGAATGGAACCGTACGTGCTGCACGAGGGTTAACCTCAATTAGGTACACTTCATTGTTCTTAACAGCAAACTGCGTGTTCATCAGACCACGAACACCCAACTCGAACGCTAGCTTTTCAACTTGCTCGCGCATTACGTCTTGGATTTCTTGGCTTAGCGTGTATGCAGGAAGAGAACATGCTGAGTCACCTGAGTGAACACCCGCTTGCTCGATGTGCTCCATGATACCGCCGATTACAACGCGCTCACCGTCACAAATCGCATCTACGTCAACTTCAACAGCGTCATCTAGGAAGCTATCAAGTAGTACTGGAGATTCGTTTGATACGCTTACTGCTTCGTTGAAGTAGCGACGTAGGTCTTGCTCGTCGTATACGATTTCCATCGCACGACCACCAAGTACGTAAGAAGGACGTACAACCAGTGGGAAGCCGATTTCGCGAGATTTCTCTACCGCTTGCTCCATTGTTGTTACTGTCGCGTTTTCTGGTTGAAGTAGGCCTAGACGGTCTACAGCAACTTGGAAACGCTCACGGTCTTCTGCGCGGTCGATTGCGTCTGGGCTAGTACCGATGATTGGTACGCCAGCAGCTTCAAGAGCACGTGCCAGTTTAAGTGGCGTTTGGCCACCGTACTGAACGATAACGCCTTTTGGCTTCTCAACGCGAGCAATTGCTAGTACGTCTTCCAGAGTTACTGGTTCGAAGTACAGACGGTCAGACGTATCGTAGTCTGTAGAAACTGTCTCAGGGTTACAGTTAACCATGATAGTTTCGTAGCCATCTTCACGTAGCGCTAGTGATGCGTGTACACAACAGTAGTCAAATTCAATACCTTGGCCGATACGGTTTGGACCGCCGCCTAGAATCATGATTTTTTCTTTGTCTGTTGGGTTTGCTTCACACTCGTCATCGTAAGATGAGTACATGTAAGCCGTATCTGAAGAGAACTCAGCTGCACACGTATCTACACGCTTGTACACCGGGTGGATATCGTATTGGTCACGTAGACGACGGATTTCGCTTTCTGCTACACCTAGAATCTTAGATAGGCGCGCATCAGCAAAACCTTTACGCTTAAGCTTGTTTAGCTCGTCTTTATTTAGACCAGCAAAGCCTTTCGCTTTAAGTTCTTGCTCTAGCTTAACGATGTCTTCGATTTGAACTAGGAACCAACGGTCGATTTGCGTTAAGTTGAATACACCATCTACCGACATACCAGCACGGAATGCGTCAGCGATGTACCAAATACGCTCTGCGCCAGCTTCTTTTAGTTCGTGACGGATAGTCGTTAGAGCATCTGGTGCATCTAGGTCTACCATTTCGTCAAAACCAGTCGCGCCAACTTCTAGGCCGCGAAGTGCTTTTTGTAGAGATTCTTGTTGGTTACGGCCGATAGCCATAACTTCACCAACCGACTTCATTTGCGTCGTTAGACGGTCGTTAGCACCTGCAAATTTCTCGAAGTTAAAACGAGGAATCTTAGTTACTACGTAGTCGATTGTTGGTTCGAATGATGCTGGAGTTGCGCCGCCAGTGATGTCATTCATTAGCTCGTCTAGCGTGAAACCAACAGCCAGTTTCGCTGCAATCTTAGCGATTGGGAAACCTGTTGCTTTAGATGCTAGTGCAGAAGAGCGAGATACACGTGGGTTCATCTCGATGATAACCATACGGCCATCTTTCGGGTTGATACCAAACTGTACGTTTGAACCACCTGTTTCAACACCAATCTCGCGCAGTACTGCTAGAGATGCGTTACGCATTAGTTGGTATTCTTTGTCTGTCAGCGTTTGAGCTGGAGCCACGGTGATTGAGTCACCAGTGTGAATACCCATAGGGTCGAAGTTTTCAATCGCACATACGATGATGCAGTTGTCGTTTTTGTCACGAACCACTTCCATCTCGTACTCTTTCCAACCGATAAGTGATTCATCGATAAGAAGTTCGTTAGTTGGAGATAAATCCAAACCACGACGACAGATTTCTTCAAATTCTTCTTTGTTGTAAGCGATACCGCCACCAGTACCACCCATCGTGAACGATGGACGAATGATACAAGGGAAGCCAACCATGTCTAAAACTTTGTAAGCTTCTTCCATCGTTTTCGCTGTATCAGCAGTCGGACACTCAAGGCCAATTGCTTTCATTGCTTTATCGAAGCGTGAACGGTCTTCTGCTTTATCGATAGCGTCAGCCGTTGCACCAATCATTTCAACACCGAACTCTTCAAGAACGCCGTGCTTTTCTAGGTCTAGAGCACAGTTCAATGCAGTTTGGCCACCCATAGTAGGTAGAACTGCATCAGGCTTCTCTTTAGCGATGATGTTACGCACAACTTCCCATTGGATAGGCTCGATGTAAGTTGCATCTGCCATATCTGGGTCAGTCATGATTGTCGCTGGGTTCGAGTTTACAAGAATAACTCGGTAACCTTCTTCGCGAAGCGCTTTACAAGCTTGAGCACCAGAGTAATCGAATTCACATGCTTGGCCGATAACGATCGGGCCAGCACCTAGAATAAGAATACTTTTAATGTCAGTACGTTTTGGCATTGTCTACTACTCCGAATTACGCTGTGTGCTGTTTGATTAGTTCAATAAAGTGGTCGAATAACGGCGCTGCGTCTTCTGGACCTGGGCTCGCTTCAGGGTGACCTTGGAAGCTGAATGCTGGTTTGTCTGTACGGTGAATACCTTGTAGAGAACCATCAAATAGTGATTTGTGCGTTGCACGTAGTGTCTCTGGAAGGGTTTCTTCGTCAGCAGCAAAGCCGTGGTTTTGCGAAGTAATCATCACAACATCACGATCTAAATCTTTAACCGGGTGGTTTGCACCGTGGTGACCAAACTTCATCTTCACTGTCTTAGCGCCTGACGCAAGAGCAAGAATCTGGTGACCTAGACAGATACCGAAGATTGGTAAGCCTTTTTCTAGGAACACTTTTGTCGCTTCAATTGCGTAAGTACATGGTTCTGGGTCACCAGGGCCATTTGAAAGGAAAACACCGTCTGGGTTCAGAGCAAGTACTTCTTCAGCTGAAGTCTCAGCAGGAACAACCGTTAGGCGGCAGCCGCGGTCAACAAGCATTCGTAGGATGTTTCGTTTTGCACCGAAGTCATAAGCAACAACGTGGTATGGCAATTCTGAGTCTGCTTTCGCTTCAGGAAGTCCACCCGTAAGCGTCCACGAACCTTGTTTCCATTGATACGCTTCTTTTGTTGTAACTTCTTTCGCAAGGTCCATACCTTTCAGGCCAGGGAATTCTTTTGCTTTAGCTAGAGCCAAAGCTTCGTCTAGGTTGTTACCCGCTACGATACAACCGTTCTGTGCGCCTTTTTCACGAAGAATACGCGTCAGCTTACGAGTATCGATATCAGCGATACCAACAACGTTTTGTGACTTAAGGTAATCAGAAAGGGATTGTTCATTACGGAAGTTAGAAGCGATTAGAGGGAGATCGCGAATCACAAGGCCTTGAGCGTGGATTGAAGAAGATTCTTCGTCTTCGGAATTGGTTCCGGTATTGCCAATGTGAGGGTAAGTAAGGGTAACGATTTGTTGAGAATAGGAAGGATCAGTGAGGATTTCTTGGTACCCCGTCATCGAGGTATTAAAAACGACTTCACCAACTGCAGAACCTACAGCGCCAATGGCTTCACCGTGAAATACTGTCCCATCTTCTAGGACGAGTAGTGCTGACTTCTTCAAGACAACCTCCAGAAATAAAAATGCATTAAAATTGATTTAATTTGCAAATCTACCTTCCTGCAACACCAAAAACTGCGTGTTTATGGAAATTAGACAAATTGGCGGTATTTTAGTGATCTGCGTGATACGTGTCAACATTTAACTCAAAAGAAATTAAACATTTGTAAGGACTAATTCAATTTACCCCCTCAAAGCTCCAAAAGTTCAACTTTCATACGCATTTAGTTCGAATATTACGATTTTCTAATTTTAACCCCTCATTTTAACCAATCATAGAGTGACAAAAATATCAGCAACAAAACGCAATCGATAAATACCAAGAGAAAACATGACAATTTAAAGAACTAAAGCAAAAAACACACTAAAGCCCACATAAACAACATAGAAATAGAGGAAAAACGGCGATAAGAAGAAAGTAGAAGGAAGATCGTAGAAGTGAGATTACTAAGGAAAAGGCACCAAATAAAGAAAGCGCCGGCAATTGCCAGCGCATAAATATCTATTTACAGGTCATTCAAACCAAGCACATCCGTCATGGTATAAAAGCCTGCTGGTTTATCATTTAGCCAAACCGCAGCCTTGATTGCGCCATTAGCAAAGGTCATTCGATCAGTGGCTTTATGGGTAATTTCCACTCGCTCACCGATATCAGCAAACATAGCGGTGTGTTCACCAATAATGTCACCGGCACGAATCGTCGCGAAACCAATCTCATCTTTAGTGCGCTCGCCAGTAATACCCTCGCGTGACCATACGGCTACATCGTTTAGCTCGTTGCCCATCGCACCCGCAATAGCTTCGCCCATACCAATCGCAGTACCTGACGGTGCATCGACTTTATGACGGTGATGAGCCTCAACGATCTCGACATCACAATAGTCGCCCATCACTTTAGCGGCCTTCTCTAGCAGCTTAAATACTAGGTTTACACCAACGCTGTAGTTAGGAGCCATTACGATAGCCATCTCTTTTGAAGCAGCATCAATCACTTGCTTCTCTTCTTCAGAGAAACCCGTCGTACCGATGATCAGTTTTTTACCGTGACGTTTACAAAGTTCAATATTCGCTAATGTGCTAACAGGGGCAGTAAAATCGACAATCACATCAAACTCTTCGATGGCTTTAGACAAATCATCGACTAAAGCAACATCAAAACGACCTTCACCGCATAACTCGCCGACATCTACGCCGACCAAAGATGACTCTGGACGCTCTGAACCAGCTCCAACACTTGCTTCTGAATTATGATGAGCGGCTTTCACCAAGTTGCGGCCCATACGGCCCGCTGCTCCTGCAATTGCAATTCTTACCACTGCGAATATCTCCATTGTTTTGGTTACCGTTGCCACTTATCTCTTGCAGCAACGTTCAATCGATTAATCTCTTTAAACTAACAACAATCTCAAACTCAGGCTAGCAATTACGAAAACTCTTTTATTACTCGCTCTAAAATTGGCACATTTGCCTCTGGGAAGGCGTATTGATTCAATGATTCTAGGCTTACCCATTCACCTTGTTGACCTTCTTTACCATAAGGTTGCTCTTCAAAGTCAGTCACAAGGATGAAATCAAACTTAAGCGACTTATCGGTGTAATCAAATTCAAGGTGCTCAAACAGAGACTGTTCTGTCACCTTGATGCCAATCTCTTCATCAAGCTCACGAGTCATCGCTTGCTCAATGGTTTCACCCTCTTCAACCTTGCCGCCAGGAAATTCCCAGAAACCGCCTTTGTGTTTGTCGTCCGGACGTTTAGTAATAAATACCTGTGACTTGTCTTGGTTGAAGATAATGCCCGCTACAATATGGATTCTTTTCATGTGTTGGTGTTCCTTCTATGTCCCTACCGTCATTCCCTACAATGAGGAACGAATTAGATAGGGAATCTGCTCTTTTGTTAGTTCGAAAGATCCCCGACTCGCTCGTACCTCACTCTCGAGGATGACGCTATCAAAACCTTATTATTTACATACAAAAAGAGCCGCCTAAGCGACTCTTTTTATCATTAAGTTTTGTGAAGCTAAGCTGTGACGTGGTGAGTGCGAGGAGGAGGCACGGAGCTTACGTGAGTAAGTGAGTACCTCCGACACTGCAATCATCCGTTACAGCAACGATTCACCAAACTTAGTCAATTTTACCGTGACACTGTTTGTATTTTTTGCCACTTCCACATGGACATGGTTCATTACGACCCACTTTACGCTCATCACGTACTACCGTTTGTGGAGATGCCGCTTCAGCTTCATCGTCAGCTAGCTGGTTTTCAGCCGTTGCATGTTGTGCTTGTGCACGACGCGCCGCTTCTTCAGCTTGAGCTTGACGTTGAGCTTCCATCTTTTCAACTTCTTCTTGTTGCTGAACGCGAACTTTAGAAAGGATGGTAACAACGTCTGTTTTTAGTACATCTAGTAGGCCTTCAAACAGTTCAAACGACTCGCGCTTGTACTCTTGTTTCGGGTTCTTCTGAGCGTAACCACGTAAGTGGATACCTTGACGAAGGTGATCCATCGCTGCCAAGTGCTCTTTCCAAAGACCATCTAGCGTTTGTAGCATCACAGATTTCTCGAAGTTACGCAGTACTTGAGCACCAACCACTTCTTCTTTCTGTTTGTACGAATCAACCGCCATAGCAAGAATACGCTCACGCAATGCTTCTTCATAAAGCTTGTCGTCTTCGTCTAACCAACCTTGAATATCAAAGTCTAGATCGAAGTCATTCTTCAGACGATCTTGCAGACCCGCGATATCCCACATGTCTTCAAGAGACTGAGGTGCGATGTATTCATCAATCACAGATGCCAGTACATCTTCACGGTTGTGTTCGATCATCTCGCTGATGTCGTCAGAGCTCATCAGTTCATCACGTAGCTCATAAACCACTTTACGTTGGTCATTGGCTACATCATCGTACTCAAGAAGCTGCTTACGGATATCGAAGTTACGACCTTCAACTTTACGTTGTGCTTTTTCAATTGAGCGAGAAAGCATCTTAGATTCGATCGCTTCGCCTTCGTCCATACCACTTTGGATAAGACCAGCCATACGATCCGATGTGAAGATACGTAGCAGAGAATCTTCCATTGATAGGTAGAAACGAGAAGAACCCGCATCACCTTGACGACCAGAACGACCACGTAGCTGGTTATCGATACGGCGAGATTCATGACGCTCAGTACCAATGATGTGCAGACCACCTGACTCAAGCACTTTATCGTGGATTACTCTCCAGTCAGCTTTGATCTTCTCGATCTGCTCTTTGGTTGGATTCTCTAGCTTCTCAACTTGTGCCTGCCAGCTACCACCTAACACGATATCGGTACCACGACCAGCCATGTTAGTTGCGATAGTTACCGCACTCGGCATACCAGCTTGTGCAACGATCTCTGCTTCCATTTCGTGGAATTTAGCATTTAGAACGCTGTGCTTAATTTTTGCCTTTTTCAGTGCGTTAGACAGTAGTTCAGACTTCTCGATAGAAACCGTACCAACCAATGATGGCTGACCAGCAGCTACACGGTCTTTAATGTCTTCAATGATCGCATTGAACTTGTCTTCTTCAGTACGATAAACCACATCTGGCATATCGTTACGAACCATAGGTTTGTTGGTTGGGATAACCACCGTTTCTAGGCCGTAGATAGACTGGAATTCGAAAGCTTCTGTATCGGCTGTACCTGTCATACCTGACAGTTTTTCGTATAGACGGAAGAAGTTCTGGAATGTAATCGATGCTAGCGTCTGGTTTTCATTCTGAATCTTCACACCTTCTTTAGCTTCAACAGCTTGGTGTAAACCTTCAGACCAACGACGACCTGGCATAGTTCGACCAGTATGTTCATCAACGATAACCACTTCGCCTTCTTCAGTAACGATGTAGTCGACGTCTTTCTCAAACAGTACGTGTGCACGCAGTGCTGCATTAACATGGTGCAACAGACTGATGTTTGTTGGAGAGTAAAGCGTGTCACCCTCTTCCATCAGGCCGTTTTTGACCATTAGCTCTTCTACAAATTCTTGACCGTTTTCAGTCAGGTGAACCTGCTTCGATTTCTCGTCCATGGTGTAGTGACCTTCACCACGGTACTCTTCAGAATCTTCTTTATCTTGGCGCTCAAGGTTAGGGATCAACGTGTTAATACGCGTGTAAAGATCTGAACTATCTTCAGCTGGGCCAGAGATAATAAGTGGAGTACGAGCTTCATCGATTAAGATTGAGTCAACCTCATCGACAACTGCAAAGAAGCGCTCACGTTGAACACGATCTTCAGCACGGAAGGCCATGTTGTCACGTAGGTAATCGAAGCCAAACTCGTTGTTTGTTCCGTATAGGATATCCGCTTGGTACGCTTCTTTCTTCTCTGGTGGAGCCATGTTTGGCACGTTCACGCCAACAGTCATACCAAGGAATTCAAATAATGGGCGGTTTGTTTCCGCATCACGCTTCGCTAGGTAGTCGTTCACCGTTACTACGTGAACACCTTTGCTAGGTAGGGCGTTAAGATAAGCTGGTAGGGTTGCTGTAAGAGTCTTACCTTCACCAGTACGCATTTCTGCAATTTGGCCAGCATTTAGAACCATGCCACCAATCATTTGCACGTCAAAGTGACGCATGCCGTAAACACGCTTAGACGCTTCACGTACCGTTGCAAATGCTTCAGGTAGAAGTTGGTCTAGCGATTCACCTTTATCTAAGCGCTCACGAAACTCAACCGTTTTTGCTTTTAGCTCTTCGTCTGAAAGTGCTTCAAACGATGGTTCGAAGTTATTAATTTCTTTTACAATTTTTCTAAGGCGGCGCAGTGTTCTGTCATTGCGACTGCCAATTACCTTTGTCAGCAGCTTAGTAATCATGTGCTTGGAATCTCTTCGTTCTCAGATCGTCCGCGATCTATTTTAAATGCCGTCAGTGTCTCTACTAGCTATGAACTAGTCTTCAGTTACTAACCAAGGATACTGAGATAAATCTAGTATCTTTGATATTGTACTTGAGAGTAGAGTTTTCAAGGCTTGAGTTAAAATTAATGCCCTTTAGTGTAAGTAATTTTCACACCAACAACCATTTATAACCCCATTTGTTTGATGTGCTTGGAACTTTTCTTTCTAATTGCTGATGGATTAGCCAGACTGCAGCTCATTGGGAGACAACTTTCGGATGTTGACGACACTGTATCTGGAAAATAGACACAAAAAAACCAGGTCAATGACCTGGTTTTCGAAATCTTATATTGCTGTAAACAACAATTACGCTAGAACCATTCCTGGCTCAGCAAATGCAACAGGAGAGCCTACCTCTTCTTCGAATGTTGCCCATTCCCAAGCTTCTGCGTCAGCAAGTACTGCACGTAGTAGTTGGTTGTTTAGGCCGTGACCTGATTTGTATGCACGGAACTCACCAATAATAGCGTGTCCACACATGTACAAGTCACCAATCGCATCTAGCACTTTATGAGTTACGAACTCATTGTCAAAACGTAGACCTTCTTCATTAAGAATTCGGTATTCGTCAAGTACGATAGCATTATCAAAGCTACCACCAAGTACTAGGTTTTGAGATTGTAGATACTCAATGTCGCGCATGAAGCCGAAAGTACGAGCGCGAGAAATTTCTTTCACAAAACCTTGTGAAGAGAAATCAAACAACAAACGTTGCTCATCAGATTCAATAGCTGGGTGGTTAAAGTCGATCTCAAAGTCCATACGGAAGCCGTTAAATGGAACAAATTCTGCCCACTTATCGCCATCTTCAAAACGGATAGGCTTTTTGATACGAATAAAACGCTTTGCTGCATTCAGTGTTTCTACACCCGCTTGCTGTAGCAAGTATACGAATGGGCTTGCGCTACCATCCATAATTGGGATCTCAGGTGCATCTACTTCAACAATAATGTTGTCGATGCCCATACCCGCTAAAGCTGCGTTAAGGTGTTCCACTGTAGAGATACGTACGCCTTCGTCATTAACAAGAGCTGTACATAGCATAGTGTCACGAACTGACGCTGGATCAGCTGGGAAATCTACAGGTGGATTTACATCTGTACGACGATAAACAATACCTGTATTTGCAGCTGCCGGGCGAAGAGTAAGTGTGACTTTACGACCAGAGTGGAGACCCACACCAGTTGTTTTCACAATTTCTTTCAGAGTACGTTGTCTGATCATCTGCTTGCCTCGTTATCAGTGCTACAAATCACGGTCAGTATTTACCGACCGCGAATTTTACCATTAATTCGACGATAGTCAAATTTTGGGTATTTGTTAATCAGCCTGACGTCGTAAGAATGCTGGAATATCTAAGTATCCACTCTCTTTCTCAGCCTTAGGTGCTGCACTTTGGCTAGCGCCTGTACCTGAAGAAACAGGTGACGTTGTTGGCTGCGGCTTAACTTGAGGTTTAACCTCAGTTTTTTCTTGCAATGGTTGTGCCACTTTCTCTTCCACTTTTGGTGCAGTTTGAGCCGCTACCTGTGGTTGAGGAGTTGGTGCAACCTTAGCTTTACCACCAGCAACTAATGTAATGTCTGGTTTTTTCTCTGTGCCGATACCTGTTGCTACAACAGTTACACGGATTTCATCCGTCATATCAGGGTCTAGAGAAGTACCAATCACAACTGTTGCGTTATCAGATGCGAATGCCTTAACTGTATTACCTACTGTTTCGAACTCATCTAGACGCATATCTAGGCCTGCTGTGATGTTCACAAGAACGCCACGTGCGCCAGCTAGGTCGATGTCTTCTAGTAGTGGGCTAGAAATTGCCGTTTCAGCAGCTTCTTCAGCACGGTCTTCACCTTTTGCGATACCGCTACCCATCATTGCATGACCCATCTCAGACATTACGGTGCGAACATCCGCGAAATCGACGTTAATCATACCTGGGCGAGTAATTAGCTCAGCGATACCTTGTACAGCGTTTTTAAGTACATCATTGGCACTTGCGAAAGCTTCTAGCAGAGTTACGCCGCGGCCAAGTACTTTAAGTAGCTTCTCATTTGGAATCGTAATTAAAGAATCCACATGTTTAGAAAGCTCTTCAATACCTTGCTCAGCAAACGCTAAACGCTTTTTGCCTTCAAAGCTAAATGGCTTAGTTACAACAGCAACCGTTAGCACACCCAACTCTTTCGCAACTTCAGCAATAACTGGAGCAGCACCTGTACCAGTACCACCGCCCATACCAGCTGCGATAAATACCATATCGGCGCCAGTTAGAACTTCTTTAATTCTTTCTCGATCTTCGAGAGCTGCATCACGGCCTACTTGTGGGTTTGCACCAGCGCCCAAACCTTTAGTGATATCACCACCAATTTGGATCACGCTGCTCACGCTCGTTTTACGAAGTGCTTGTGCATCAGTGTTAACACTGATGAATTCTACGCCTTCGATTGATTCACGTACCATGTGCTCAACAGCGTTACCGCCACCGCCACCAACTCCAACGACTTTAATTACTGCATCGTCAGACATTTCCATCATCGGTTCAAACATGTGTTATCTCCGTTTTTTCCTGCAACTCAGGTTAAAACTCTTTTTGTATCCAATTACGCAATTTACCAAATAAACCAGACATAGAAGGTGCTGAACGCTTAGGTTCGCTGTAATCACCTTCATCACTGATCTGACAATCTCTTGCGTAATGAAGTAAACCAACCGCCGTAGAATGATACGGCTCTTTAACATAGTCAGTTAAGCCACTAACTTCTAACGGCTTACCAACTCGAACTTGATTGCGGAAAACACGTTCCGCACACTCTACCAATCCGTCAATTTGTGCCGCTCCACCAGTGAGAACGACGCCAGCTGCAAGGTGGTGTTTAATACCTTCATCTCGTAGCTGTAATTGAACCGTATCAATAGTTTGGTTAACGAGACCCATAAGTTCAGTGTAACGTGGTTCAATCACTTCCGACAAAGTTTGTCGTTGCAAACTTCTCGATGGGCGACCACCAACACTTGGGACGTTAACAGAATCATCCTTGCTTACGAGTTCACTCAGAGCGCAACCATGGTTTACTTTTATCTCTTCAGCATCGCTCACTGGCGTGCCGAAAGCGAAGGCAATATCACTGGTTACTGCATTTCCTGCGTAGGAAAAGACTTCTGTGTGTCGAAGTGCGCCGCCAGTCCAAATGGAAATATCCATTGTACCCGCACCGATATCGACCACACACACTCCAAGCTCTCTCTCGTCTTCAGTAATTACCGCATTGCTTGAGGCAAGTCCTGAAAACACGATTTGTTCTACTGTGAGACCACATCGTTCAACAGCTTTAATAATGTTTCTCGCCATGTCGCTATGGCAAGAAATTAGGTGAACACTGACTTCCATTCGAACACCAGATAAGCCAAGTGGGTTCTTAATCCCTTCTTGATAATCAATGGTAAATTCTTGTGGGATCACGTGCAGAATTCTCTGCTCATCACCTATTTTAATTGATTTCGCGGTATGGATCGCTCGATCCATATCGTCTTGAGACACCTCTTCATCAGAGATAGTGCCCATGCCTTTTTCAATTCGGCTTGCGATATGTTTACCCGATAGCGAGATAAATACATTGCTGATTTGGCATTCCGCCATCAACTCTGCTTGATCAATAGCTCGCTGAACCGACTTCACTACCGACTCTAGGTCGTTTACACCACCTTTATCCATACCTCTGGATGGGCTTTGCCCAGAACCAATGATATTGATTTGACCATCAGGCAATATTTCACCAACCAGAGCTGATATGGTCGCAGTGCCTATATCAAGACCAACGATTATGTTGTCATCTGCGGTCTTAGTCATCTGTGCTCTCTTCTAACTCTTGCTCTGGAAACCAGCCTACAGCGGCTCCCGTATCATACCTGAGGTCGATGTAGCTCACTTGATTCGCTTTACTACCAAGTTCGTTGTAAAGCGAAATGAAGCGTTCAACACGCTCATCTAAAGAATCTTTACCTAGTTCTAAACGGATACCGTTATCTAGGATTATTTGCCAAGCGCGACGCTCATTGAGAACGAGAGAGGTAACGGTTAACCCTAGACTGTTAATCAAAGGGGTTATCTGTCGCCACTTTTCTATCACTTCTTGGCTGGTGCCGTCTGGGCCGTAAAGCTTAACTCTATCGCCCTTCAACAGGCCGATATCACCATTAAACACCTGACCATCGTCATTCAGCAGCATGTTACCGTTCCAGATTGCTGCTGCATGGTACTCAGTCAAAAATACTTTTATTGTGTCTGGCCACTGCTTACGAATGGAGACCACTGAGACCCAAGGTAACGCTTCTAAACTGTCTTGCAACACACCGATGTCTTGCGACATGAAGGTTCCAATATGCTCTAGCTCGCTAAAGGCATGTTGAACATCACCAGCGGTTACGTAAGTTAAGTCGCCTTGAAGTACTATTTTGGAGAGAGGCAATCGCTGATCGTCCCACATCCAAGTCAGTGTGGTATAGAAAAGAAACCCAATGAATAGCAATACCATGACAAAAAAAGACCCGCCTAAGGCGTGTTTCTTGAGCGACGGTAAACTGAATAGGTGGCGGTTTTCGCTAAAAGTACTTTCTACCAAAGCCCGCATTCCCTGTCGTTGGTTCGCAATTCTATTCCCTATCTTCGTAATAGAGGTAAAAGCACTTACTTTAACCTATGAATTATACTGAGCAAAATCAAACTATCAAACGTTGATAATAAGATTTTTGGTCAATTTTAGGTCAATCGCAAGAAGTGAGCGATTGACCACAGTCTGTAGACAGTATTCTGTTACGCGTTCTGCATTTTATTAATGTCTAACTGTAACGATTCCAACTGCTTCGCTACTCGACCAACATCGCCTGCACCCTGCGTTAAAACAAGGTCACCACCTTGAATTACGTTGGCTAAAGCCGATGGCAGTGCGTTGATATCGGCAACAAAGATTGGATCTATCTTACCACGCCCACGAATAGTTCGACTTAATGAACGCCCGTCTGCCCCTGCAATAAGTTTCTCACCTGCAGAATAAACATCTAACAAAATTAGGACATCAACCTGCTCAAGAACGTTCGCAAAATCATCATACAGATCGCGAGTACGACTATAACGGTGCGGTTGGAAGATCATGACAAGGCGTTTATCAGTCCAGCCACTACGAGCAGCTTGAATAGTCACGTCAACTTCGGTTGGGTGATGACCGTAATCATCGACCAACATTGCCACGCCTTTACCTGTTTCGTACTCACCTAGGTGATCGAAACGGCGACCCGTGCCTTCTGTTCCTGCCATCGCTTTTAGAATCGCTTCATCGCTGATGTCATCTTCTGTTGCAACAGCAATCGCCGCGGATGCATTCAATGCATTGTGACGACCCGGAATGTTTAACGTGATATCAAGGTTAGCTTTACCTTCACGTACCACTGTGAATTTGCCTTGCTGGCCTTCTTGTACGTAGTTCTCAATACGAATATCCGCATCTTCAGAGAAACCGTAAGTAATCACTTGGCGACTTACCTGAGGGATAAGCTCACGCACTACTGGATCATCAACGCACATCACAGCCTGACCGTAGAATGGCAGATTGTGTAAGAAATCAATAAACGTCTGCTTTAGCGTTTCAAAATCGCCGCCGTAGGTATCCATATGATCCGCTTCAATGTTAGTTACGATACTAACCATTGGTTGCAGATGTAAGAATGACGCATCACTCTCATCGGCTTCAGCGATAAGAATACGGCTTGAACCTAAACGTGCGTTAGTGCCTGCACTTTTCACCAAACCACCGTTTACGAAGGTTGGATCTAGACCTGCTTCAGAATAAATCTGTGTCACTAGCGCAGTCGTGGTTGTCTTACCGTGCGTACCTGCCACAGCAATACCGTGACGAAAACGCATCAACTCAGCCAGCATTTCTGCACGACGAACGATCGGTGTGCGCGCTTCACGAGCTGCAATAATTTCTGGGTTTTCTTCGTTGATAGCGGTTGAAACCACCACCACACTTGCGTCGGCAACGTTACTTGCTTGGTGGCCGATATAAACGGTCGCACCCTTGCTAACTAAACGATCAGTCACTGGATTTTGAGCAATATCAGAACCCGTGATCTGGTAGCCTTCATTTAGCAAGACTTCAGCAATCCCGCTCATTCCGGCACCACCAATACCAATGAAGTGGATAGATTTAACACGGCGCATCTCTGGCACCATTGCACGGATTTGCGCTAAGTCTTGGGTATGTTCAATCGTCATCAATTCAATCTCATTATTTTGCTAAAGCTTTAATCGCTTCAGCGACGGTCACATCAGCATCAAGCTTGGCGGCTTGACGAGCTTTTGTTGCCATCATTTTTAATTCATTTCTATCAAGCTGCGCGATAGTGTTCGCTAGCTTATCAGCCGTTAGTTGAGGCTGTTCAATCATTAACGCTGCGCCACATTCAACTAAATGGTCGGCATTCAACGCTTGTTGTCTGTCTTTGTGCATAAACGGAACGAAGATAGATCCGACACCTGCCGCAGACACTTCTGATACGGTTAATGCACCTGAGCGACACACTAATAGATCTGCCCACTCATAAGCTTGCGCCACATCATCAATAAATTCAGTCACTTGAACATTATCAACAGAATGTGATTTGTATTGCTCAATAACTTGCTGTTGATTGTTCTTACCCGCTTGGTGCATCACAGTGAAGCCTTCACCAAGCTGCGCCATCGTTATTGGCATGGTATCGTTCAGGATTTTGGCGCCCTGACTGCCGCCCATCACCAAGATGCGGATGTCACCATCACGCTCAGCCATACGTTGCTCGGGTTCAGCTAAGGCAACCACATCTTCGCGTACTGGGTTACCCACCACTTCTGCGGTAGGGAAAGCACCAGGGAAAGCTTGGAAAACCTTTTTAGCAATCTTAGACAGCCATTGGTTGGTTAAACCTGCCACTGCATTTTGTTCATGCAGAACCACTGGAATGCCAGACAACCATGCCGCGATACCACCCGGGCCACTCACGTAACCACCCATGCCAAGCACCACATCAGGTTGCCATGCTTTAATGTGTTGTCTTGCTTGAAGTATGGCATTAATAATCTGGAACGGCGCTTTAATTAACTTGCTAATGCCTTGACCACGCAGGCCTTTCACCTTGATGAAGTCGATCTCAATACCATGCTTTGGTACCAAATCCGCTTCCATTCTGTCTGCCGTTCCTAACCAGCGAATTTCCCAGCCTTGTTGCTGAAGCTTTTTAGCTACCGCTAACCCTGGAAAAACGTGACCGCCAGTACCACCAGCCATCACTAAAAGTTTTTTGTTTTGTTTCATCACGTTATATTCTTATTCTACTAATTCGTTTTGATTATCGGCTTGTTATTTTTGTTGCATTCGGCATTCGTGATCGATACGCAGCAGCATAGACACCGCCACTGACATCACGATAAGACTTGAACCACCATAACTGATCAGCGGCAAGGTTAGACCTTTGGTTGGGACGATGCCTGAAGCTGCACCCACGTTAACAAGCGTCTGAAATGCAAACCAAATACCGATGCCAAATGCCAGGTAACCACTGAATACTTGGTCATTTTCAAAGGCCTTTTTGCCAATAAAAATGGCTTTAAAAACCAAGCTAAAGATGAGTATCAACACCAAGGTCACGCCAACAAAACCCAATTCTTCTGCCAACACAGCAAATACAAAATCGGTGTGTGCTTCGGGTAGGTATTCGAGTTTCTGAATTGAGTTACCGAGCCCTTGCCCCATCCAATCGCCACGGCCAAACGCCATCAATGACTGAGTTAACTGGTAACCACTGCCGAACGGGTCGTTCCAAGGTTCCCAGAATGAGGTAACACGTCGAACACGATAAGGTTCTATAACAATCAAACCGACGACCGCGGCAATACCTGCCACCATCAAGGCGATAAACTGTGAAAGCTTGGCACCGGCAATGAATAGCATGCCGAACAGAGTCACTAGCATTACGACCACAGTACCTAAATCGGGCTGGCCCAGTAGCAACACGGCAAAGGCGCCAAACACCATGATCGGTTTACCAAAACCACCGAAGAAGGTTTTTCTCACTTCGTCTTGTTTACGAACCAAGTAGCCCGCCATAAAGATAAACAGCGATAACTTGGCGACTTCAGCTGGTTGTAAGTTAAATAGCCCTAATGGGATCCAACGCGATGCGCCGTTAACCGACTTGCCGACGGCTAGTACCACAATCAGCAAGAAGAAGGATAAGCCCAGTAGATACATACTGTATTGAAACCAACGCTGCATCGGGATTTGCAATATGACGCTGGAGACACCTAACGCCAACACAAGGAAGATGGCATGACGGAACATAAAGTGAAATGGCTGATCGGTTAAACGAGCACTGATAGGAAACGAAGCCGACGTTACCATCACTAAGCCCGTCAGCATCAGTCCAAGAGCAATCCATACCAATTGACGATCGTAAAGCGCCTCTGGTGTGGCACGGTTAAGCCATTGCCAAATAGATTGATTGATCTCTTTCACTCTTTGCACTGAATGTTAGTCCTTCAACACGTTAGGCATACTCATGAGCAAGTTCAGTGAACGCATCACCTCTTGCCATGAAGTTATTAAATTGGTCGAAGCTGGCACACGCCGGAGACAACATCACCATATCACCAGCAACTAACTGCTTCGAGATACTCTCGATAATGTCACCCATAGTTTCAAACGTCTTAGACGATGGGTGTAACGGCATAAATTGCGCTGCATCTTCACCAAAACAACACAGTTGAACGCGCTCTAGTTGCGACAACACAGGCTTAAGCTCACTGAAGTCGGCACCTTTACCAACCCCACCAACCAGAAGATACAAAGTACCTTGGCACTCTAAGCCCGACAGAGCCGCTAATGTACTGGCTACGTTGGTCGCTTTTGAGTCGTTAACCCATTTGATTTCGCGTTTGTCAGCCACGACTTGGCAGCGATGCGTCAAACCATTGTAGGCCTTCAAGGCTTCAAGGCTTTTGTTGTAATCAACACCGACTTGTTTAAGCAGCGCTAGCGAGACTAACGCATTTGCCACATTGTGACGTCCAACCAATGTTAAATCTTGAGTCGCAAGTACAGGTTTACCGTTATCCATTAGCCATTCGATGCCATCAACTGTCGCGACACCAAACTCTTGGTCATCGAGTCCGAATGTGACTAATGACATGTTGTGGTCTGGATAAGTCTCTTTGTCGTCGCGGTTTACAATCGCGTACTGAGCATTATTAAAGATTCTTAGCTTGGCATCGCGGTAATCGGCCATGCCTTGGTAGCGATCCATATGGTCTTCTGACAGATTCAGAAATGCTGCTGCTGCTAAGTTTAGGCTTGATGTTGTTTCTAACTGAAAGCTTGAAAGCTCAAGAACATATAAATCAGCATCAAGCTCTAGAAGATCTAGGGCAGGAATACCTATGTTGCCACCCACACCGACATTCAAACCCGCAGCCTTAGCAAGCACACCAGTAAGGTCAGTCACGGTGCTCTTGCCGTTAGAACCCGTGATAGCCACAACGGGTTTGTCTACCGCCCAGCCAAACAGTTCAATATCGCCAACAACCGGAGTTCCCGCTTGAATAACATCTTGTATTTCAGGGGTCGCGAGTGCGATACCTGGGTTAGCAACCACCAAATCAGCTTCCGCTAACCATTGGCTATTCCAACTTCCAGAATGCAGCTCTACCGATTCAGGTAAAGATTCCTTTCCTGGTGGTAGCTCTCGCGTATCAATCACCTTCACATGCGTATGAGGTTGATATTTTACGAGATGTTTAACGACAGAGAGCCCGGTAATACCGAGCCCCACAACCACTACATTTTGAATGTTTTGCCAACGTTCCATTTAAACAAGATGCTCTTAATAGTTTTAAAGAGCCTCTACTCAGAGGCTCACACAGGATTAACGAACTTTCAGTGTCGCTAGGCCAACCAGTACTAATACCATTGAGATGATCCAAAAACGCACGATTACACGCGGCTCTGGCCAACCTTTAAGTTCATAGTGGTGGTGAATCGGTGCCATGCGGAAAATACGCTGACCACGTAATTTGTAAGAGCCCACCTGCAGAATCACTGACAGAGTCTCCATTACAAACACACCACCCATGATAACCAGTACCAACTCTTGGCGAACTAACACAGCAATCACACCCAATGCACCGCCCAGTGCTAGTGAGCCAACATCGCCCATGAATACTTGTGCTGGGTAGGTGTTGAACCATAGGAAACCTAGGCCTGCACCGACGATAGCAGTACATACAACCACAAGCTCAGAAGTGTATGGGATGTATGGAATGTGTAGATATGCTGCGAAGTTAACGTTACCTGTCGCCCAAGCAATCACAGCAAAACCAGCAGCAACCATCACCGTTGGCATAATCGCCAAACCATCTAGGCCATCTGTTAGGTTCACCGCGTTACTGGTACCCACAATAACAAAATAAGTCAGTACGATGTACAATAAACCTAATTGTGGCATCACATCTTTAAAGAAAGGAACCACCAATTGGGTTGCCGCAGTATCGTGTCCGTGAGCATACAGAGCAAACGCCACAACCAATGCAATAGCCGATTGCCAGAAGTACTTCCAACGAGCAATCAAGCCATCTGTGTTTTTACGAACCACTTTACGGTAGTCATCAACAAAGCCAACCGCACCGTAACCGCCAAGGACAACCAATACCGCCCAAACGTAAGGGTTAGAAAGATCAGCCCACATTAATACCGTAATAATAATGGCAGCTAGGATCATCACGCCACCCATGGTTGGTGTACCACGTTTGCTAAAGTGAGATTCAGGGCCGTCATTACGAACAACTTGGCCAATTTGTAGCATTTGCAGACGCTCAATTAAACGAGGTCCCATCCACAGCGACAGACATAAAGCGGTCAAAATACTCGCGATTGCACGAAACGATAGGTATTCGAACAAACGGAAAAAAGAAAGGTGTGGCTGTAGTAGCTCTGCAAGCCAAATTATCATGAAAAGTTCTCCTTTAAAGCAGCGGCTATTTTACTCATTCCTGCACTATTCGCGCCTTTTACCAACAAGGTATGTGACGCGTTTTCTGGCAAGCATAAGTGCTGCTCTATGTGCGCGATCATCGCTTGATGCGTTGCGAAGTGGGTACCATTACAGACCTCACTAATCACCTTGGTATCATCACCGTAAGTGAGTACATGCTCAAAAGCGAATGGGGCAGCATATTCACCGACTTGAAGGTGAAGTGCAAGGCTTTCGTCGCCTAATTCAGCCATATTGCCTAAAATCAACCAACGCTGACCTTTGAAGCTCGACAGCAGTTTGGCTGCCGCCTTCATTGCAGGTACGCTGGCGTTATAACTGTCATCTATCAGCTTGATATTCTGACTTAATTGTTGAACCTCAACTCGCCCTTTGACAGAGATAAGATTCGCTAAACCATTTTTTACTTCTTCAAGCGTGGCACCAAACTGAATGCTCAACGCTGCTGCCGCCAACGCATTTGCTACGTTATGCTGACCGATAATGCCAAGCTCAACCGGCATAGCGCCTTGCGGTGTTTGCATCTCAAAGCACGCTTCGCCCTGCTCATTAATACGAATATGCTTAGCAAAGTAATTTGCCGTATTGTCGCTTTCTGAAAATGTCAGTACCGTTTTATCTGCGAGTACTTCATTCCAGAAGTCACCACCGTTGCTTTCTAGATTAACAATAGCAGTATCACCAGCAGCAAGCCCCTGAAAGATTTCACCTTTCGCTTGCTTAACACCATCAATTGAGCCAAAGCCCTCTAGATGCGCGGCAGCTACGTTATTCACCAACGCCACCTGCGGTTTCACAAGCTGCGTGGTATAGGCGATTTCACCAATGTGGTTCGCGCCCAGTTCTATCACGGCAAAGTCGTCATTGGGTTCACTGCGCAGCAAGGTTAGTGGTACTCCAATATCATTATTGAAGTTACCTGCCGTAAACAGCACCTTGCCACGTTGTTGCAGAATGCTCGCCACCATCTCTTTGACGGTTGTTTTACCACAGCTTCCTGTTATCGCCATGGTTGGCACATCACATTGTTTGTGGATCCAAGCACTTAGCTGACCTAAAGCAAGTTTAGTGTCTTCAACAACAACTTGGGTAATATTTAGGTCAAGTTTTCGTTCGACTAACAACGCGCTCGCATTTGCCTCAACCGCTTGATGACAAAAGTCATGCGCATCGAAACGTTCTCCGACAATAGCAACAAACAATGCGCCTTCTTCAACGGTGCGAGTGTCGGTAGAAACGGCATTAATTACGGCATTGTTTGAGTTACCAGCTTCAATCAACTCACCGCTGACCGCTGAACAAATCTGTTCGAGTGATACATCAATCATTATGAAATACCTAAAAGTTGAAGCGCAGACTCTCGATCTGAGTAATGGATCGTTTCGTCTTTTAATACTTGGTAATCCTCATGGCCTTTACCAGCCAAAAGAATAATGTCATTGCTGTCTGCCTGTTCAAGCGCGAACTTAACCGCTTGGTAGCGATCGTGTTCCACAAATGCAGACTCAGGTTTGCTTAAGCCTGCCAGCATGTCTTTGACAATCAATGCCGGATCTTCGCTACGAGGGTTGTCATCTGAAATAATCATTTTATCGGCGAACTGCTCTGCGGTCGCTGCCATCATAGGACGCTTACCCGTGTCACGGTCACCGCCGCAGCCAAAGATAGCCCACAATTTTCCAGAACAGTGAACTCGCAATGCTGCTAATGCTTTTTCTAAAGCGTCTGGCGTATGCGCGTAATCGACAACCACTTTTGCTTTGTTCGGCACTTGGAACAGTTCCATACGACCAATCACAGGTTGCAGCTGAGGCGCAGTGTCGACCAAGATTTGCTTATCGATACCTAATGACAGCAAGGTCGCAAAGGCAACCAGTACGTTTGATGCGTTGAACTGACCAATTAATGGAACAGAAAGATCGCCTTGTCCCCAACTACCATCGAAAGAGAGCTTAATCCCAGTTTCTGCATAGGCAACATCAGATGCCCATACCGACTGTTGGTAGCCTGTTAATGGAAGTAATGAAACAGCAATCGCATTCGATAAATCTGTCATCCAAGCTTTGCCCACTTCGTCATCAACATTTATCGCAGCGTGCTTACATGTGTGCTCAGTAAACAGGCTCTTCTTAGCCAAAGCGTACTCTTCCATCGTGCCATGGTAATCAAGATGATCACGGCTCAAATTAGTGAATACACCGACTTCGAAGTCCAAGGCTTTAACGCGACCTTGCACCAAACCATGAGAAGATATTTCCATAGCTGTGTAAGCCGCGTTTTCTTCCGCTAACTCACTCAGTGTGCGTTGTATTTCAATCGCACTGCCTGTGGTATTCGCCGCGGTTTTTAGATTGTCTAAAAAGCCATTACCCGTGGTGCCCATTACCGCAGAGCGTTGACCAACAAGATCAAGCCATTGAACAATCAATTGGGTGATGGTGGTTTTGCCATTGGTGCCGGTAACACCAATCAACTTAGTTGCTTGAGACGAGTAAACACGACCGGCCAACTCAGATAACACCAAGTTAAGGTCTTTAATGTAAATTACTGGAACAGCATCCAACCACTCAATCAGACCATGGGCCTTTTCAGCATCAGCTTGTGCGATAACGGCATTGGTTCCCTGTTCGACCGCTTTGTCGATGAAACGACGGCCATCAACAGCATGCCCAACTACAGCAACAAAAATATCGCCGTCTTTGATGGCACGACTATCCAACTCCAACTGTTCAACAGCAATCGAATCCAGCTCAGGTGAACTAAAGTCACCCCAAGGAGAAAGTAAAGATGACAGCGTGAGGCTATTACTCATATTGAATCCTGATTGGCTCTATTCTTGAAACTTGTTTTCATCAGCAGGGACATTCAGTATTTGCAATGCACCCTTCATGATTTCAGAAAAAACGGGGGCAGCAACTGAACCGCCATAGTAAAGGTCACCTTGAGGCTCATTGACCACAACAACCAGCGCGACTCTTGGGTCACTAACCGGGGCAAAACCTGCAGTAATCGCAATGTATTCGTCGCTGTATCCGCCAGCTTCAGCCTTACGAGAAGTACCCGTTTTTGCTGCAACTCGGTAACCAGGAACAGCCGCTCTTGTTGCTGTGCCGCCTTTTTGAGTCACCCCTTCGAGCATATTCAAAACCAGTTCAGCGTTCTCGCGCTTGATGATCTGCTTAGAAAAGTCTTGGTCGTTACTCTTAATAATATGAATCGGTTCATACATGCCTTTGTTGGCTAGCGTCGCATACGCGTGGGCCAACTGCATCGGTGTCACAGACAAACCGTAACCGAATGATAATGTTGCAATTTCAAACTTAGACCAGCGACGACGATTCGGGAAAATACCGCTCGTTTCACCGATTAAGTTCAGCCCTGACATTTCGCCCAGACCAACAGAACTGTACATCCCAAGCAGGGCTTCTAAAGGCATGTTAAGTGCCAACTTCGCCACACCGATGTTACTCGACTTCTTGAGGATCAGCGCTAAATCAGCCTTACCGACTTTAGAAGAGTCTCGCACACGACTACCACCGATCTGCATGATGCCGTTGCCAGTATCAATAACGATATCTGGATCTGCCGTGCCGTTCTCTAGCGCCGCCAAAACCACAAAAGGTTTCACGGTAGAGCCGGGCTCCATCGCATCGGTAAGTACGCGGTTACGCATCTTAAAGCTTTGTAAGTCAGCACGATTGTTCGGGTTATAAGAAGGCGCATTAACCATCGCCAACACAGCGCCGGTTTTTACATCCAGCAAAATCGCAGAGCCAGAAGTCGCCTTATGATCGGCCACCGCCTGTTTAATCGCTCGGTAGGCGATCGCTTGTAATCGTTGATCGATCGTTAGCTCGAGAGGCTTGCCTTCTTCACGCTCTTCTAAAGCAATGTTTTCAACAACACGTCCGTAGCGGTCTTTACGAATCGTTCGCTTACCCGCCTCGCCAGTAAGCCACTTGTCATAGCTGCGCTCAACGCCTTCTAGGCCGTGTCCATCAATACCGGTCACACCGATAAGGTGCGCACTGACTTCGCCTGCAGGATAGTAACGTCGAGATTCCGCTTTCAGGCCAACACCCACCAGCTTAAGCTCACGGATATACTTAGCCATTGCAGGGCTAACTTGTCTTTGCAGGTAAATAAATCGACGGGATTTGTTGCTAGAGATCTTGTCGATCATCGATTGTCGCTCTAAGCCAAGTACATCGGCTAACGCGTACCAACGATCAATTTGGGCCATGCCGTTTTTATCGAAAATCGTTTTAGGATCGGCCCATACCGCTTCAACTGGAACACTCACAGCAAGCGGCTCGCCATTGCGGTCTGAAATAATACCGCGAGCAGAAGGAATTGCCTTAACACGTACTGAGCGAAGGTCGCCCTGACGAATTAAGTTATCTGGTTCAATGATTTGGATGTAAGCCACACGACCAACCAGTGCAGCAAAGGCAAGAAACACGAAAGCAATAACGACGTTGAAACGCCATTTAATAAGAATTGGATCCGAATCCTTTTCGCTCTTCACTCGCTCTTTCGTTGGTTTCTTAACGGCTTTTGCGGGTGCTTTTTCCTTTTTACCGGTCATTTCAGTGTGATCACAACTTCTTTTTCAGAGTCTGGACGTTTCATGTCTAGCTCTCTTTTTGCCGATGCTTGAACGCGACTATGTTCAGCCAGAGCCGTCTCTTCAAGCATTAAATTTCGCCACTCATCATCAAGCTGTTCTCGCTCCACCAACGCCGTGTCTTTTTGCGTGATCGCCTGACGTGACATATGTGTCGTAAGAACGACCCCCATCGCACTCGCAAAGATACAGATCAGAAGCATCAATGGGACCTTGCCCACTGAGATCAAATCAAAAAATATTATCTTGGCTAAGTTAGGTTTGGAGGTCTTCATTGACTATAGCTTTTCTGCGATTCGTAATACTGAGCTACGTGAACGAGTATTCTCATCCACTTCGCCTTTCGATGGTTTGATCGCTTTACCAACCGGCTTAAGATCAGCACTGCCTAGCGCTTTGATCTGCTCTTCTGTTAGTGGCAGGCCATGTGGTACTTGCGGGCCTTGGCTCTCTTTACGGATAAAGCGCTTCACCATGCGGTCTTCAAGTGAGTGGAAGCTGATAACAGACAAACGGCCTTCAGGAGCAAGAATGCTTGCTGCGCCTTTCAGGGCTGTATCGATCTCTTCAAGTTCACTGTTGATGTAGATACGGAATGCTTGGAAGGCACGTGTTGCTGGGTGCTTTTTCTCTTTGAAGCTTTTTGGAGCTACATCCGAGATAAGCTTAGCCAACTGACCAGTACGCGTTAGTGGTTCGTTCTCTTCATTCTCTTGATAAGCAATGATGCCTTTCGCGATACGACGAGCGTGTTTGTCTTCACCGAACTCACGAATAACCCATGTGATGTCATCAAGATCGGCTTCAACTAACCACTGAGAGACAGGAATACCAGTTGTTGGGTCCATACGCATATCAAGCGGGCCGTCTTTCATGAAGCTAAAGCCACGCTCAGCGTCATCTAGCTGTGGTGAAGAAACACCTAGATCCAGTAAAACGCCATCCACTTGACCGACTAAGTCATAACGCTCTGCATATTCAGCCATACCTGAGAACGGGCCGTGAATAATCGTAAAACGAGGGTCATCAATCTTTTGCGCTTCTGCAATCGCTTGTGGATCGCGGTCGATACTAAAGAGTCGTCCATTCTCGCCCAGTTTAGACAGGATTGTACGGCTGTGACCACCACGGCCAAAAGTACCATCGATGTAGGTACCGTCAGGTTTGATCGCAAGTCCGTCAATAGATTCGTTAAGCAATACTGAAATATGTTTGAATGCTTCTGTCATAGTCTTCTCAGTGAGTGGATTGAGCCATTAGTTCGGCAATAATTTGTTCTATTAGCGTTTTAGTGTACTGATTTCACGCCGTATCTCCACCATATTGTGTATAGGCTTTGGGAATTTTTGACCCAAGCTCATATCAGGGTGAAGGATTCTAAGGAAATCTAAATAATTTACGTCAATATAAAGCAAAAAACCCATCACTACCGTTAAGTAATGATGGGTTCTTTATATAGGTGGAGTTGACACATACGCCGGGTTCTGTTCCGCTTGCGCGGCGGTAACCATTCGTCTAGGCCTGCAATCGCTCACAGGCTCAAGCAATCTACCCGCCCCCATACGCGAGCAACGCAATGTGAGGGCCTATTTGATCTTGCTCCGGGTGGAGTTTACCTTGCTACGAACTGTTGCCAGTCGCACGGTGCGCTCTTACCGCACCCTTTCAGCCTTACCTGTGCCCCTTCCGAAGAAATGAGGCCATCGGCGGTCTTCTCTCTGCTGCACTTGTCGTGGGCTCGCGCCCCCCAGACGTTATCTGGCACCCTGCTCTATGGAGCCCGGACGTTCCTCCCCTCTACCAGTCTCCCGAAGGACTTCAACGTCAGTTTCCCGAAGGACCTCAACGTCAGTCTCCCGAAGGACATCAGCAAAGCAGCGATTACCCGTTCAACTCCGAGGGCGGATTGTATAGAGATTAGGGTGCAGTGTCTAGCGAGATCACAAATATGGTGCAAACCTCTAAGCAACTGCGTGAATTTTACACAATTTAGACAAAAAAAGAGGAATGACGGCAATACCATCATTCCTCACAAGCTTTTCAATACAGGTTAGCTACTCTATAAAGAGGTTTCTAGTTATCTAGATGCTCTAAGCCCCATTTGTATAAAGCGTTCTTTTTCAGATTGTAGATTTCTGCCGTCATCGCCGCCGCTTTTTTAAGAGGCAGCTCTTTGGTTAGAATGCCTAGTGTGCGAGTCGCTTCGTCTGGCAATTCTGTGCTCGCTTCTTCACGGTGGCCGTGAATCAGTAACACCATCTCACCGCGTTTACGGTTCGCGTCTTCTTCAATCCACTCAATAAGTTCACCCAGTGGCAACCCTTGGATGGTTTCGAAGGTTTTGGTTAGCTCACGCGCCAATACAACCTCACGGTCAGGGCCAAGAATCTCAAGCATATCTTGTAGAGAGTCTGAAATACGGTGTGGTGATTCATAGAAGATGCAGGTGCGCTCTGCTTTTGCGATCTCTAAGAACTTGTCTTTACGACCCTTGCTCTTTGGCGGTAAGAAGCCTTCAAAGCTGAAACGATCTGACGGTAAACCAGAAGCACTTAACGCGGTAATCACAGCACAAGCACCAGGAAGTGGCACAACTCTCACACCCGCTTGACGACATTGTGAGACAAGATGGTAACCTGGGTCACTAATTAAAGGAGTACCCGCATCAGAGACTAATGCGATAGACTGACCTTCTAATAACCTTTCGACTAGAACTTGCGCTTTAGTTTGTTCATTATGATCATGTAAAGCGAACGTTCTGGTTGATATATTGAAGTGAGCAAGCAGCTTACCCGTGTGGCGTGTGTCTTCGGCTGCAATAACATCGACACTTGATAAAATTTCAATTGCTCTTTGAGTGATATCTCCCAAATTTCCGATTGGGGTTGGCACAATGTAGAGAGTTGGGCTCTCTGTGAGCAAGGTTTTGTTATCTGTCATTTGTTTACCATCACTTCAACGATTAATATAGATACAAATTTATACGGAATTTAAAGAACTCATGGCAACGATGAACCATAAGAGACTCAGTGTACCACGCTTACTAACTCCAATTGCATTAGCAATTACATTGGCGGCTTGTTCTTCAGGTCCTCAAGCACCAACGAGCGTTGATATTACACTAGATCCAGCGCAATCAACTGAAAGTTACATGATGCAGGCGGATAGTAGCAAAGGAAGTCTACAAAACGACTGGTTAATCATGGCGCTTAAGGCTTCTGTGCAAGCTGGAAAAACCGATCAAGCAACTCTGCTGATCAAACGCTTAGCAAAACAAGAGCTGAGCGAAACGCAACAAGCGGAATGGCAATTAGCGCGCGCTCAACTGCTGGTGAATAACTCACAGCCTGAACAAGCTTATAGCCAACTGAACTTCCAGCCTTGGTGGAAACTTCCGAACGAGCAGTGGAAAGATTATCACGAGCTACGCGCGAACATTTCTGAAATGCAAAGCGAGTATTTTGAAGCAAGCCGTGAGTTAGTTCTTTATTCAGAATATCTAGACGCTGACGACGAGCTACAACAGCAAGCTGCTGACCGTATTTGGCAGAACCTAAATAGCTACTCTCAATATGAGATTCTAGAGCTTAAGACGTCGCCTACAGAAGACGTTCTTGCAGGTTGGTTACAGCTGGCGATTTACATGAAGACGCTGAATTCAAACCTTCCAAACCTGCAGGAAACCCTGTCTGATTGGCTAGCAGAGAATCCTCAGCACCCAGCAGCGACATACACACCTCAGGCGATCACTGACATCTTGGCGCTAGAGATCAGCAAGCCAACCAGCACTGCACTATTACTGCCTCTAACCGGTAAATACGGTAAGCAAGCACAACTTGTACGTGACGGTTTCATCTTTGCGATGATGAATGACAAAGAGCGTGAAGAAGATGCAACGCTGACGGTAATGGATACCAACGTGCAAAGTGCCGCTGAGATTAAAGCGACATTGGAAGAGAACAACGTTGATTTCATCGTTGGCCCGCTGATTAAGAGCAACATCACTAAGCTTCAGCAAGCACAGAAAAACCACGAGAACTCGATTCCAGCTTTAGCTCTGAACATTCCAACGCAACTAGAACCAGATACCAACATTTGTTATCTCGCTCTATCGCCAGAGCAAGAAGTCGCTCAGGCAGCGAAACACCTATTTGCTCAAGGCTACAAGTATCCGCTTATCCTTGCGCCAAGAGGACGTTTAGGTGAGCGTGTTGAGCAAGCGTTTAAAGAAGAGTGGAAAAAATACAGCAGCAACGATGTGGCTATCAGCTTGTTCTCTGACAAACGCCAACTGCAACGCAATGTGAATCAGGTATTCGGCTTGCAAGAGAGCCAACAGCGTATCGCTCAAATGGACGGGTTACTGAACCTAGACCTAGAAACCGAGCCACGCAGCCGTCGCGATATCGATTCTGTCTACATTGTGGCTAAGAACTCAGAGCTAACACTAATCAAACCCTTCATTGAAGTTGCAATTAACCCAGATGCGAGCCAACCCGCTCTTTTCTCAAACTCACGCAGCAACAGCGGTGATAAGCAGTATGAAGACCTAACCGGTGTGTTCTACAGCGATATTCCACTATTGGTTGAGAATAAAAACGAGCTTAATAAAGAGCTAAACGACCTATGGCCTGCACACTCAAACGGTCAAAAGCGTCTGCAAGCACTGGGAATGGATGCATACTACCTAATGGATGCACTACCACAGATGAAAGCCGTGCAGGGTTACAGCATTCCAGGTGAAACGGGTATGTTAACCATCGATAACAACTGTGTGGTTCAACGTGAAATCAGCTGGGCAGAGCATGGGGCTTTTTAGCCGAAAGTTCCTATCCAAACCAAGTATCACCCACAAGCAAGTGGGTGATAAATATGAGACCGTGGCAAAATCTTATCTGATTAACCACGGTTTATCGTTAATAGAACAAAACTTCATAGCAAAATGTGGCGAGATTGATCTTATAATGCGCCATAACAATACGGTTGTGTTTGCTGAGGTAAAATACCGCAAGCAAACCCGCTACGGACATGCCGCTGAAATGGTGACTGCCAAGAAGTCACAGAAACTGCTCAAAACAGCCAATGTTTGGCTTATGCAGCAAGGCCTGTCGGTGCACTCTACAGATTTCAGGTTTGATATTGTTGCCATTGAAGGGCCGAATGACACTATCGACTGGATTCAAAACGCGATTACCCAAGGATAAACATGCTAGACAGCATTAAAGAAAGTTTCACAGAAAGTATTCAAATCCAAATTGCGGCTGCAGAAGCTCTGCCTGACGCAATCACGCATGCCGCTCAAGCAATGGTTGCGACCTTGCTTAACGGAAACAAAATTCTTTGTTGTGGTAATGGTGGTTCGGCGTCGAATGCTCAGCAATTTGTATCGTGCCTACTCAACCGATTTGAAACAGAGCGCCCTAGCCTTCCAGCAATGGCACTCACAGCAGACAACACCACGCTAACGGCTGTGGCTAACGACTACCACTATGAAGAGATCTTCTCTAAGCAGGTGCGTGCATTCGGTCAAACTGGCGATATTCTGTTGGCTATCTCGACTAGCGGTAACAGCAAGAACATCATCAAGGCAATGGAAGCGGCGGTAACTCGCGACATGACAATCATCGCCTTTACCGGTAAAGATGGTGGTGAGATGGCAGGTTTGCTTGGTGAACACGATGTAGAGATTCGTATCCCTTCACACCGTACAGCGCGCATTCATGAAGTACACATGGTGACACTACACTGCCTATGTGACCTAATCGATCAAGTACTCTTCCCTGCTCACGAAGAGTGATATACGGAGCATCACAATGAAATCATTAACCTCTATGAGGCTGTTTAAGCTGATTAGTGTTTCGCTACTTACACTGTCTCTGTCTGGTTGTGCTGGCATTTTCATTGCTGGTGCTGCAACCACTGCAAACCTAGTCACGGATACACGAACAACCAAAGAGATTTGGAACGACAACAACATCGAATTTGAAGTTGCAGCGATTACCAATAAACAACCATTCCGTGGCAACGTACGTGTCACCGCAAGCTCTTACCGAGGTTCTGTGGTACTGATGGGCCAAGCAACCACAGATTCAGAACGTCGCGCTTTTGAAAACCAAGCCAAAGAAGTGGCTGGCGTTGAGAGCATCCACAACCAGGTTCGAGTGAAAGAGCCATTGTCTGTGAGTGCGATCAGTAAAGACAGCTGGATTACCACTAAGGTGAAATCAGCTCTACTTGCTAATTCTGAGCTTAACGGTATCAAAGTAAAAGTGATTACTGAGGATTCTGAAGTATTCCTGCTTGGCCTCGTCACTCGAGAGCATGCTGATATCGCGACAGAAGTTGCGCGTAATATCTCTGGCGTAAAACAGGTCATTCGAGCATTTGAATATGGTGAAGAAGAGACAGCTGTTAACTAGACTAAAGCCAGTTAATTGAATGCTATATAGCAGAAAAGAAAAAGCAGCGACGAGTCGCTGCTTTTTTATTTGGTTCGTTATTTAACTAACGTTATTTGATAACACGAAGGCTTGGGCGACCTTTCGCTGGACGAGGTGGCTCAGGATCTGAGTCAGGCTCTTCAGCATCTACCTCTGCCGTTGCTACGCTCAAAGATGGGCCTTTTTCTGGTTCTTCAAAAGGACTTTCTTCAATCCCTTCTTCAAACGCTTCCATGTAAGCCTCTTCAGGTTCAAACATGGTACCAGCACCATTTTCACGAGCATAAATCGCTTGTACTGCGTAAAGCGGAACGATCACAGAGTGTGGACGACCACTAAAGCGAGCACTAAACGTCACAGCTTCGTTACCCAGTTCAAGTTGTCCAACCGCACGAGGCGCGATGTTCAGAATGATCTGACCATCTTGAACAAACTCTTCTGGAACTCGCACGCCCGGTAATGTTGCTTCAACAACAAGGTGTGGAGTTAGTTCGTTATCAACCAGCCACTCATAAAATGCACGAAGCATGTATGGTCGGCGTGGAGTCATATTAGAAATATCCATAAACGCTTAGCGAACGAGTCGCATCTCACGCTCAGCTTCAGTTAGAGAAGCTAGGAATGAATCACGTTCGAATACGCGGTTCATGTAAATCTTAAGCTCTTTAGAACCAGGACCAATTAGTTCGATACCAAGCTCAGGTAAACGCCATAGTAGCGGAGCTAGGTAACAATCAATTAGGCTAAACTCTTCGCTCATGAAGTATTCATACTCAGCGAAGATAGGAGCAAGAGTCAGTAGGTCGTTGCGCAGTTTAACGCGAGCTGCTTCAGATTCTTCAGCGTTGCCTTTAACGATCTTCTCTGCAACTGAATACCAGTTACGCTCAATGCGGTACATCATTAGACGGCTGTTACCACGAGCAACCGGGTATACAGGCATCAACGGTGGATGAGGGAAACGCTCATCTAGGTATTCCATGATGATCTTTGAGTCATATAGAGCAAGCTCACGATCAACAAGAGTAGGTACTGATTTGTACGGGTTCAGTTCAACAAGCTCTGCTGGTAGATTTTTTTCATCAACCAACTCAACTTCAACACTTACGCCTTTTTCAGCAAGAACGATGCGCACCTGATGGCTATACATATCAGAAGCACTTGAGAAAAGAGTCATTACAGAACGTTTATTGGCAGCTACAGCCATGGAGCCCTCCAGTACACTTTAAATAAAAACAATGGAGGCCTAAAGCCTCCATTGAACATTAACATAATTTGGGAATTAGCACGGTATTATAGCACAATTAGTGCACATCACGCCAATACTCTTTCTTCAGCAAAATCACGATGATAGTGAAGATTACTAAGAAGGCCATTACCCACCAACCCATAGCGTGACGCTCAAGTTGAACTGGGTCGCCCGAGTAAACCAAAAAGTTAACAAGGTCACGAACCGCTTCGTCGTATTCACCAGCACTTAATTCGCCAGAGCCGTCAGTCTCAGTGCCAACAACCACCGTCACTTCCTCGCCATCTACCATATGAGTATCGTAGATTGGTGTTGGGATACCTTGCAGTTCTTCAAGAACGTGCGGCATACCAACGCTTGGGAAAACAATGTTGTTCACGCCAAATGGACGAGACGGATCTTCATAGAAAGTACGAAGGTAAGTGTACAGCCAGTCTGCGCCACGAACACGAGCAACCAATGTTAGGTCTGGTGGCGGAGCACCAAACCAACTTGCCGCTTGATCAGAAGGCATAGCATTAACCATCAGGTCACCAATTTTCGCTTCAGGGTCGAAAATCAGATTTTCCTTCATAAGATCAACAGGGATCTCTAAATCATTCGCAACACGTTCATAGCGCTGGTACTGCGTTGAGTGACAAGCGAAACAGTAGTTCATGAACATCTTAGCGCCATTTTGTAATGAAGCTTTGTCTGTTAAATCATTGTTCGCTTTGTCTAATGGTACGTTTGCACCCGCTGCCATCACCAGTGACGGCAACATAGCAAATAAAATTACAATCCACTTTTTCATTTGAATGTCACCCTTTCTGGTAATGGTTTCGTCGCTTCATTTTTACTGTAGAACCACAGTAGAACGAAGAACATGAAGTAACCTAAGCTAAAGATTTGAGCCAGTAGCGTGTATGTTGGCGTTGCTGGAAGCGCACCAAGTACACCAAGCGCAATAAAGCTTATTGTGAATTGGATGATATTAATCAAATGCAGTTTGCTACGGTAACGGTAAGAACGCACTTTACAACGGTCAAACCATGGCAGTAGGAATAGCACAACAATAGATGCGCCCATTGCTACAACACCTAGCAACTTATCAGGAACAGCACGCAGAATTGCGTAAAACGGCGTGAAGTACCATACCGGAGCGATGTGCTCTGGTGTTTTCAGTGGGTTAGCAGCTTCAAAGTTTGGCGGCTCAAGGAAGAATCCACCCATCTCTGGGTTAAAGAACAGCACATAACAGAAGAAGAATAGGAAACCGGCCACACCAACCATATCTTTCACGGTCCCGTATGGGTGGAAAGGAATAGAGTCGATGATGTCGTATTTCTTGGTGTAATCCTTGTGGAATGGGAACTGAGTTTTGTAGTCGTCGCCCATTGTGCCTTTAGGAAGTTTCGTCTCGATACCGTCTGGGTTGTTCGAACCCACTTCGTGCAGTGCTAGTACGTGAAGTACGATAAGCAGCAGAAGTACGATTGGTAGAGCGATAACGTGCAGTGCGAAGAAACGGTTCAGCGTTGCACCAGAGATGATGTAGTCACCACGGATCCAAAGCGTTAGGTCATCACCGATAACAGGGATCGCACCAAACAGAGAAATGATTACCTGAGCACCCCAGTAAGACATTTGACCCCATGGTAGTAGGTAACCCATGAAAGCCTCAGCCATAAGCACTAAGAAGATCAACATACCGAAGATCCAAAGTAGCTCACGAGGTTTTTGGTAAGAGCCGTAGATTAGGCCACGGAACATATGCAGGTAGATAACAACGAAGAATGCCGAAGCACCTGTTGAGTGCATATAACGTAATAGCCAACCGTATTCCACATCACGCATGATGTATTCAACAGAAGCAAATGCACCCTCACCTGACGGTACGTAGTTCATTGTTAGCCAAATACCCGTAAGGATTTGGTTAACCAGTACCAACATTGCCAAAGAACCGAAAAGGTACCAAAAGTTAAAGTTCTTAGGCATTGGGTATTCAGATAAATGCTTTTTATAAGCATTCATCGCGGGTAGACGTTTCTCTACCCAATCAAGCAATCCTTGCATTACGCGTCTCCCTCGTCCACACCGATCATGATCTTAGTGTCACTCAAATACATATGCTTTGGTACAACAAGATTCAATGGAGCTGGTACGCCTTGGAATACTCGACCTGCCATATCAAACTTTGAACCATGACAAGGACAGAAGAAACCAGACTTAACACCCTGAACTTGTTCTGCAAAAGAATCCGGCAGGTAAGTTGGAGAACAACCTAAGTGCGTACAGAAACCAACAGCAACGAAGAATTCCGGCTTAATTGAACGGAACTCGTTCTGTGCGTATTCTGGTTGTTGTTCAGCTTCAGATTGAGGGTCACGAAGTTGACCACCGATCGATTTTAGGTTTTCTAGTACCGACTCAGCACGGCGTACAACCCATACAGGTTTACCTTGCCACTCGACACGAACCATTTGTCCCGGTTCTAACTTACTGACTTCCACTTCCACCGGCGCGCCCGCAGCTTTCGCCTTGGCACTCGGATTCCATGATTTAATAAAAGGCACGGCTACAGCAGCTGCTCCTAAACCACCAACAACGGCTGTTGTTGCGGTTAAGAAACGCCTGCGACCGTTATTTAAAGGCGCGTTGCTCATCCAAACATTCTCCCATTTGCTCCTTGTGGATTGAAATAATTCCGATTAAAGAGCATGGCTAACAAAATATGTATTTAGTTCTATTTATTGACGGCAAATGATAAATAAAACCCTACTTTTTGACAAGATAAAGCTACCTTTTTGTAACAATCATGAGGCAAAGCGCACATTGGGTTACAAAAGCTTTCAAAATATAAGAATTTGGAAATAAAACGAGGGAGGGGAAGCGTTTAGAGGGGGGTATAAAAACAAAAAGCCCGGCATATAGCCGAGCTTTGAACCACAATTCCAGTCGTAAAACTGGGAGCGTGTACTTTTTCGTAAAGAAAAATTAACGCTTAGAGAATTGAGGTTTACGACGTGCTTTACGTAGACCAACTTTCTTACGTTCAACGCAACGAGCGTCACGAGTAACGTAGCCAGCTGCACGTAGAGCAGGACGTAGAGTTTCATCGTACTCCATAAGAGCGCGAGTGATACCGTGGCGGATTGCGCCAGCTTGACCAGAAATACCACCACCAGAAACAGTGATGTAAAGGTCAAGTTTCTCAGTTAGTTCAACTAGCTCAAGAGGTTGCTTAACAACCATACGAGAAGTTGGACGACCGAAGTAAACATCAAGGCTACGCTTGTTGATTACGATCTCACCAGAGCCTGGTTTGATGAAAACACGAGCTGCTGAGCTTTTGCGACGACCAGTGCCGTAGTATTGATTCTCTGCCATTTTCATAATCCCCTTAGATGTCTAGTACTTGTGGCTGTTGAGCAACATGGTTGTGCTCAGTACCAGCGTACACTTTAAGCTTACGGTACATCGCGCGGCCTAGAGGACCACGTGGAAGCATACCTTTAACTGCTAGTTCTAGAACCATTTCTGGTTTCTTAGCAATTAGCTTTTCAAAAGTGATAGTTTTAAGACCACCTGGGAACTCAGAGTGACGGTAGTAAACCTTACCCTTAGCTTTGTTACCAGTTACAGCAACTTTCTCAGCGTTAACAACGATGATGTAATCACCAGTGTCTACGTGAGGAGTGTATTCTGCTTTGTGCTTGCCGCGTAGGCGAGAAGCGATTTCACTTGCTAGACGGCCAAGAGTTTTGCCTTCAGCGTCTACAACATACCAGTCGCGTTTTACAGTTTCTGGTTTAGCAACGAAAGTTTTCATGCTAATAATTACCTATTTAAAAAATTTACACTTAAGGAATACTCGCGTATTCCCACTGTCTAAGAGTTACCATTCATCACCCCTTCGAGTGTTGGAAAACTCTTGGCATAACGTGATTTTACTCATCGCTAGAGGCCCGCAGTAACGGTAGGTCGCAGGATTATAGAGAAGAGCGAAGAAAAAATCACCTCTTTTTGAACAAAATCACGATTTTTTTAATTCTATTTCTTATTCGAGATAATCAAAGCTAACTTAAGTGTTCTTTTGCCAAATATTCATGGCTCTGCATTTCAATTAAACGCGACTGACAACGTTTAAATTCAAACTCTAGCTGACCATGGGTGTAGAGCTTTTCTAGCTCCACTTCTGCTGAAATAATCAGCTTCACATTGCGCTCGTAGAACTCATCAACTAATGCAATGAAGCGCCTCGCAGCGTCATCTGAAGTCGCGCCCATTTGCAACACATCCGCCAATAGAACCGTGTGATAAACCCGAGACAACTCAATATAGTCGTTCTGGCTACGAGCCGACTGACAGAGCTGAGCAAAGGTACCATGCAGTACGCCATCACTCGCTTCGACTACATCTAATTGACGGTGATTAACCTCTATCTGCTTAAGCTTCTCTTTATCTTCGCCAACCAGCTGAGCGTAATACTTTTCGAGATTGATATTCGCTTGGCTATCCAGTGGATAATGGTAAATCTCAGCCTGTTCTAAGGTACGTAGACGATAATCAATGCCACTATCGACATTGAGGATATGACAGTTGTCTTGAATGAGCTTAATGGCCGGTAAGAAACGCGCTCGCTGTAATCCGTTGCGATACAGATCCGCGGGTGGAATATTAGAGGTCGCAACCAAGATAACGTTTCGAGCGAATAACTCTTGGAACAAGGTTCCTAGGATCATCGCATCGGTGATGTCTGAAACAAAGAATTCGTCGAAACAGATAATGTCCGCTTCTTCCTTCAACTTGTCTGCGACTAAAGGTAATGGATCACTCACATTACCGAGCGCCTTTAGCTCATCATGAACTCGATACATAAAGCGGTGAAAGTGCACACGCATTTTTTTAGTGGTCGGCAAGGCATCGTAGAACGTATCCATTAGGTACGTTTTTCCTCGCCCTACTCCACCCCAAAAATAGAGACCTTTCGGTGGTTGTGGCAGTTCTGGCTTTTTGCCCAGTAATTTCTGGAAGCGAGTCAGTTGAGGAATGGGCGTATTCATGTAATCTTGAAATTGATGAAAGAGTTCATCTAAAGATTTTACGGCTTGCTCTTGTGCTGGATCTCTTTGAAATCCATGTTCTTTTATATCTTGTTCGTATTTTTTAATGGGATTCATGACGACATTTCCACAATGAAAGCAATATCAGACAACAACTAAAAATGAGCCCAAACAGTACGAGGAATAACGTGATGTGGTGAATAATGCAGCACTAAACTGCTAACTAGCGCACACGCATTTCTCTTTATACTGCGGCTTTCTCATAGTACCATGGAGCCGTATCACGTGTAACTAAGCAGTAACAAACATGTTAAAAAACAATAATAAGGAGCTGTTATGCCTTGGATGTATGCCGTTGCCGGTTTACTAGTCGGAGTTATTTTAGGGGTCGCTATCTCTCGTCTCATGACACCTGAATACAAAAAACAAAAGAACGTACAGAAAGAATTAGATAGCGCAAAGTTTGCCCTTGAGCAGCAGCGACAAGAGCTGGCTGATCACTTTGCGAAATCCGCAGAAATGTTGGACACCTTAGGTAAAGACTACACAAAACTGTACCAACACATGGAAAAAACAAGCTCAGAGCTGATTCCTAACCTGCCAGAGCAAGATAACCCGTTTGTGAAAACAGCCGCTGCCCATTCGGACAAGCCACAAGATAAGTCTTCAACAAAAGAGGCGACACTTGATGAACAACCGAAAGATTACGCTAATGGCGCAACCGGTTTATTTACAGAGCAGAAGAAAGAAATCATGGATGCTCCCGATGTTGTAACAGCAAAAGCATCGTAAACATTTAACACTTCTGTGAACTTTACAAAGGTTTTTGAGTCATAACTTTCACTCAGGTCATTTGAAACTTCTCATACTTATTAAGCGTATAAGAGGGTTAAGACCTTAACTAGAGAGGAGTTTATGATGAAAAAACCTTTGCTTGCTTTATCAGTACTGACTTTAAGCTTAAGTTCAATCATCACCCCCATTCAAGCAACAGCCGCACTGCCATTAAGTGTGGGTAATCAACAATTACCGAGCCTTGCTCCGATGCTTGAGCAAGTGACCCCCGCAGTGGTTAGTATTGCCGTAGAAGGCAAACAGGTACAACGTCAGCAAATCCCTGAACAATTTCAATTCTTTTTTGGTCCAGAACAAACACGAGAGCGTCCATTCCGCGGATTAGGCTCTGGTGTCATCATTGACGCCAAGAAAGGTCATATCGTGACCAATTACCATGTCATCAATGGCGCGGACGATATCAAAGTAAAACTGCATGATGGTCGAGAGTACGATGCTGAGCTTATCGGCGGCGACCAGATGTCGGATATCGCACTGCTAAAATTAGAAGAAGCCAAGAACCTCACCCAGATAAAAGTCGCAGACTCAGACAAACTAAGAGTTGGTGATTTTAGTGTCGCGATCGGTAACCCATTCGGGCTAGGACAAACCGTAACATCCGGTATTGTTTCTGCACTTGGTCGTAGCGGCCTGAATCTAGAAAACTTTGAAAACTTCATTCAAACCGATGCAGCAATCAACAGCGGTAACTCTGGTGGCGCGCTAGTGAACCTCAACGGTGAGCTAATTGGTATCAACACCGCCATTCTTGGCCCTAACGGAGGTAATGTCGGTATCGGCTTTGCAATCCCTTCTAATATGATGACAAACCTGACAGAACAAATTCTCGATTTCGGTGAAGTAAAACGCGGCATGCTTGGCGTTCAAGGCGGAGAAGTGACCTCTGAATTGGCAGAAGCACTCGGTTATGAATCAAGTAAGGGCGCCTTTGTTAGCCAAATTGTCCCTGACAGCGCAGCAGATAAAGCAGGACTGAAAGCGGGCGATATTATTGTCTCTATTAATGGCAAACGCATTGATACCTTCAGCGAGTTAAGAGCTAAGGTCGCAACACTCGGCGCAGGTAAACAGATCGAGCTGGGTGTAGTTCGTGACGGTAAGAGCAAAACTTTTGATGTGACGCTTGGTGAATCCACCAATAATAAGACGCAGGCTGAGAAGCTCCATGAAGGACTGGCCGGTGCTGAGTTAACCAACACAACCGAGACAGACTCTGCAACAGGCGTCAAGGTATCGAATGTTGCTCAAGGTTCACCAGCCGAAGCCTATCAACTTCTGAAAGATGACATCATCATCGGAGTAAACCGTCAAACGGTTAAGAACCTTGCTGAGTTTAGAGAGATTCTTGAAAAACAACCTGGTGTACTGGCGCTTAATATCCAGCGAGGCGACCGAACTATCTATCTTGTAATTCGATAGTCTTACGTCAGCGCAATTACAGGGAGACTGAGTAAGTTTGCTTTAAACTTACTCAGTCTCCCTTTTCTTTAGATCAATCAAAATGCTATGCTTCACTTGTAATCAAGTCAGTCATCCATTGATGGAGGCTTCACACCTTACTTGTTGAAGAGGGAAACATGCTGTCCTTTCTATTTCGTTCTATTTCCCTTGGACTCGTTTCAGCGGCGCTTATTCTTCTCGCATTTCCGAGCTTAAGACCAGCGATTGTTGCTGACGTCACTAGCCCTAAAGTCGATAATATTGGCTCTCTTCAGATTTCATTTAACCAAGCAGTTCGCCGCGCGGCACCTGCAGTGGTTAACATTTATAGCCGTAAATACGCTGAAAGCGATCGCAACAAACTGCTCACTCAAGGTTTGGGCTCTGGGGTGATTGTTAGCGAGAAAGGCTACATCATTACCAACTTCCATGTAGTGGCTCAAGCAGACCAAATAGTTGTGGCACTTCAAGATGGCCGAGTGGCCGCTGCACAACTGGTTGGCTCAGACAAGCGTACCGATATCGCGATACTTAGAGTCAGCGGTGACAACCTACCGGTGATCCCACTCAATCCTAATTACAAAGCCAACGTCGGTGATGTAGTACTGGCTATCGGTAACCCATACAACCTAGGTCAAACAACAACCTTTGGTATCATCTCTGCAACCGGCCGCTCTTCGATCAGTGCCGATGGCCATCAAGCCTTTATCCAGACCGATGCGGCAATCAATGAAGGTAACTCAGGTGGCGCACTGGTTAATTCACAAGGTGAGCTAGTCGGTATCAATACCGCTTCTTTCCAACAAGCTACCGACATGGAAACCTATGGGATCTCATTCGCTATCCCCTATCCGCTTGCTAATAAAATCATGGAGAAGATCATCGCCGATGGTCGTGTGATTCGTGGCTATATTGGTATCGACGGACAAGACATCAATTCGGTGACGTCACGTTTACTTGGTACTAAGAACATAGGCGGGATCGTTGTATTGGGCATAGACCCGAATGGGCCAGCAGCTGATGCAGGCTTTGAGGCACAAGATATTATTGTCAGTATCAATAACACCCAAGTTAATGGACGACAGAGTGTTATGGACATCGTTACCGACCTGAGACCGGGTACAGTTATCGATGTGGGTATATTGCGCCAAGGTGAAAACAAAACCTTAAAGGTCACCATCGCAGAAGATACTCGCCTGTAGAGCAAACGATGTAAGCAGTGATTCAAGCTGCTAATACACAAGTACAAAAAACCCAGCTCATAGGCTGGGTTTTCTTTTATCTAAAGATTGTTTCAAGTATCTCTACGATTCACTTTGCTCTTCGATATCGATGCGAGTCACTCGCTGCAGTCCTCTAGGCAGTAGGCCACCACGACGACCACGTTCACCACGGAAGTTTTCAAGATCCGCAGGTTTCAAGCCAAGCTTACGTTTACCGGCGTAGATAGTCAGCGTCGCATTCTCTGGGATAGCCATAAGATGCGAGACAAACTCTTCACGCTCTTTTGCTTTCGCAGAAGGAATGTTGATGATCTTGTTGCCTTTGCCTTTGCTCAGCTGAGGTAGGTCTTTAATCGGGAACAACAACATACGGCCTTGGTTAGTAATCGCCAGAATCTGGTTACTGTCCAAGTCAGCAATAGGGCTTGGCATCATCACTTCAGAGGCTTGTGGCAAGTTAACCAAGGCTTTACCGCTCTTGTTCTTTGACAGCAGATCGCTACCCTTACAAACAAAGCCATAACCTGCATCAGAACCGACTAACCATAATTGTTCATTCTCTCCCATCACCACTTGGCGAATAGAAGTACCTGGGCTGACGTTCAAGCGGCCTGTAATTGGCTCACCTTGGCTTCGCGCAGACGGTAGTGAATGTGACTCAAGGGAGTAGCTTCGGCCATCACTGCCGAGGAACACCGCTTGTTGGTTACTCTTACCCTTAGCACTCGCTAAGAATTTATCACCAGACTTGTAGTTCAAGCCTTCAGCGTCCACTTCATGCCCTTTAGCATGACGAATCCAACCTTTCTCAGACAATACAACCGTGATTGGTTCGCTTGGCACTAAGTCGCGTTCTGTTAGCGCTTTCGCTTCAGCACGCTCAATCAGAGGTGAACGACGATCATCGCCGTATTTATCCGCATCTGCTTGGATTTCTTTCTTGATCAGCGTATTCAAGCGACGCTCTGAACCGAGTAGCTTTTCAAGCTTTTCACGTTCAGCTTCAAGCTCTTCTTGTTCCGCTCGGATTTTAAACTCTTCTAACTTAGCTAAGTTACGAAGTTTAATATCAAGAATCGCATTGGCTTGAATTTCAGAAATGTTGAAACGGCTCATTAGGACAGGACATGGTTCGTCTTCTGTACGAATGATCTCAATCACTTCATCGATATTAAGATAAGCAGCAAGCAAACCTTCTAAGATGTGCAAACGTGCCAGTACTTTATCTAAACGGTACTGCAAACGACGGCGAACCGTTGTGCGACGGAACTCAATCCACTCTTTCAGGATTTGAACTAAGCCTTTCACTTGAGGACGGTTATCTAAACCAATCATGTTCAAGTTAACGCGGAAGTTTTTCTCTAGATCCGTCGACGCGAACAAGTGACTCATCAATTGGTCACAGTCGATACGATTTGAACGAGGAACGACAACAATACGCGTTGGGTTCTCGTGATCCGATTCATCACGCAAGTCGTCAACCATTGGCAGCTTCTTAGCGCGCATCTGGTTAGCAATTTGCTCAAGTAACTTCGCACCTGACACTTGATGAGGTAAAGCCGTGATAACAATATCAGAGCCTTCCTTGTGCCAAACCGCGCGCATCTTGATGCTGCCACGTCCAGTACGGTAGATCTTTTCGATGTCCGATTTCGGAGAGATAATCTCAGCTTCAGTCGGGTAATCTGGACCTTGAATGAAACCCATCACGTCTGAAAGCTCAGACTTAGGCGTATCAATTAGGTGAATGGCTGCATTAGCGACTTCACGCACGTTGTGTGGTGGAATATCGGTCGCCATACCTACCGCGATACCAGTGATACCGTTAAGCAGAATATGAGGCAAACGAGCTGGCAACATTTGAGGCTCTTTCATCGTGCCATCAAAGTTTGGTTGCCAGTCAACAGTGCCTTGACCCAGTTCACCTAGAAGGACCTCAGCAAACTTAGATAATTTCGCTTCGGTATAACGCATCGCAGCGAACGATTTCGGGTCATCCGGAGCACCCCAGTTACCTTGACCATCGACCAATGGGTAGCGGTAAGAGAAAGGCTGCGCCATCAATACCATCGCTTCGTAACAAGCAGAGTCACCGTGTGGGTGATACTTACCTAATACGTCACCAACGGTACGTGCTGATTTTTTGTATTTCGATGCAGCCGATAAGCCTAGCTCAGACATCGCGTAAATAATACGACGCTGTACTGGCTTCAAGCCATCACCGATATACGGCAATGCACGATCCATGATCACGTACATTGAGTAATTTAAGTAGGCATCTTCGGTGAACTTGCGCATTGGCAATTGTTCAACGCCATCATATGTAATTTCGTTAGACATCCATTATACCTCGGCCATATCACCGTTAGTCTGTAGCCATGTACGGCGATCATCTGCACGTTTCTTACCAAGCAGCATGTCCATCATCTCGTTGGTCGCTTCGCTGTCGTCAATCGTTAACTGAACAAGGCGACGAGTGTTTGGATCCATGGTGGTTTCACGCAACTGAAGTGGGTTCATTTCACCCAGACCTTTGAATCGTTGCACGTTGATCTTGGCTTTCTTCTGCGATAGTCGCTCAAGCACACCGTCTTTCTCTGCGTCATCGAGTGCGTAGAACACTTCTTTACCGCAATCGATACGATACAGAGGAGGCATTGCCACATAGATATGACCCGCTTCAACCAAAGCATGGAAATGACGAGTAAACAATGCACATAGCAGTGTCGCGATATGAAGACCATCCGAGTCCGCATCGGCAAGGATACAGATCTTACCGTAACGCAGGCCGGATAAATCATCGTTGTCCGGGTCGATACCCAGAGCTACCGAGATGTCGTGCACTTCTTGTGAGGCCAATACTTGGTCTGCTGACACTTCCCATGTATTTAGGATCTTACCGCGAAGTGGCATCACCGCTTGGAACTCACGGTCACGTGCTTGTTTAGCAGAACCACCCGCCGAGTCCCCTTCCACGAAGAAGATTTCGGTACGGCTTAAATCTTGAACTGAACAGTCCGTTAGCTTACCCGGCAGTGCTGGGCCTGAAGCGATTTTCTTACGCACAACCTTTTTGCTTGCGCGCATACGGCGGTGGGCATTCGCAATACAAGCTTCTGCTAGCTGTTCTGCCAGTTGTGGCTTTTCGTTCAACCACAGGCTAAACGCATCTTTTACCACACCAGACACAAACGCAGCGGTTTGACGGGAAGACAAGCGCTCTTTTGTTTGACCAGCAAATTGCGGATCTTGCATCTTCACCGATAATACGTACGAACAGCGATCGAAGATATCGTCGCCCGTTAGCTTAACGCCACGTGGTAGCAAGTTACGGAATTCACAGAACTCACGCATTGCATCAAGAAGACCTTGGCGAAGACCGTTTACGTGCGTACCACCTTGTTTAGTCGGTACTAAGTTCACGTAACTTTCGGTGATCATATCACCGCCTTCTGGCTGCCAAATGATCGCCCAGTTTGCCATTTCTGTTTCAGCAACGAACTCGCCAACATACGGTTCTTCAGGCAGTAAGGTGTAACCTTTCACGCCTTCGGCAAGGTAGTCTTTTAGACCATCTTCATAGAACCATTTATGCTCTTCGCCACCGACTTTGTCGATAAAGGTAATTTCTAAACCTGGGCAAAGCACTGCTTTTGCACGCAGGTTGTTAATCAGACGAAGTGTCGAGAATTTAGGGCTATCAAAGTACTTAGGATCAGGCCAGAAATGTACTGATGTACCACTGTTACGATGACCACAAGTGCCCGTTACAGTAAGCTCTGTTACTGCATGACCGCCTTCAAGTGCGATCTCGTGAACCTGACCTTCTCGGCGTACGGTCACTTCAACACGTTTTGACAGCGCGTTTACGACCGAGATACCTACACCGTGCAGACCACCAGAGAACTTGTAGTTGTTATTCGAGAATTTACCGCCAGAGTGGAGCTTAGTTAAAATCAGCTCAACACCTGAGATCCCTTTTTCAGGGTGAATATCGACAGGCATACCACGGCCGTCATCGGTAACTTCTAACGATTGGTCTGCATGAAGTACCACTTTGATCTTCTTAGCGTGTCCCGCTAGTGCTTCATCGACCGAGTTATCAATGACTTCTTGGGCAAGGTGGTTAGGTCTTTCTGTCTCGGTATACATTCCCGGGCGGTGTCGCACAGGATCGAGACCTTCAAGTACCTCGAGGTCTTTTGCATTATATTGTTCAGTCATAATACGGAGTTTACTCAAAAAGTTTGCGTCAGTTCGCTGGCTCCAGTTTCACTAAAGCAGAATCATTACTATGAACCGTCATAGTAGAGCGAACGAGCGAAGTATTGGGGAATATAGTCTGGAAGCTGAGTAATGATGTCAAGCTAGTTCAAAAACTAAGACATCAAACTATGATATTTCACCATTGATAGATGAAATAACAGGCAAACAAGAGAAAATCACTTGGTTGGTGGAACAGATTAAAGATTTAGAAAGGTGATGATTTGTTGTGGGTAGCGTTCAAAATCAACAAAGCTATGATCCCCGCCCTCTTCTACTGTCTGTATTGCACCTTGGTACTTCTCTACCGCTTGTCGGTAATCCAGAACTTCGTCTTCCGTTTGCTGAAGTAACCAGAAGTCGCTCGGCTTAGCGATAGCCGAAACCTCTAACGCCTTCAGTTCATCAATATGCTTTGTTTCCAGTACATATCGTTCATCTGTGTATGGGTTTACTTGTTCACCTAAATAGTCAGCAAGAAGCTCATAAGGCTTCACTGCAGGGTTTACAACCACCGCTTTAAAACCATAGTGGCTATTCAGCCATGTTGAAAGATAGCCACCCAGTGAGCTACCGACCAACGCTATTTGATATTGCTCTTTGTATTGCTCCACCAGCTGCTGTAAATGAAGTGCCGCTTGCTGAGGGAGACTCGGCAGTTGAGGGGTTACGACTTTAATATCAGCGCGATGCTCCGCACAGTAACCTGCCATCACATTCGCTTTATGAGAACGTGATGAGCTGTTAAAACCGTGAATATAGAGAAGCAGCGATGGCTTATTAGCTTGTTGATTAGAGCCTGGCATCAATAACCACCTTCATTAGTAACCAGCAGCCTTAAAATCAGGCAAGAACTGCCCATGAGGCAAACGACGAACTTGCGTGCTAACGGTACCGTCTTGATGTAATTCAATCTCTCTCCAACCCGGAGACAAAGTATCAACCGCGAAGTCATCTGAGTTAGGTTTGAATTGCACACAAGTCGATGGGGTTGCCATGACTTGTACACCATGATGATCTCGGTTCATGTCTTGATGAACGTGACCACACAGTACCGCTTTAACATTGGTGTGCTGTTGAACCACATCCCAAAATTGATCGGCGTCTTTTAGGTTATGTTGATCCAACCATGCGCTACCAACCAACAATGGATGGTGGTGCAATAGAACCAAGGTATTACGTTCAGGGAACTCCGTCAGCTTTTGTTCTAACAGATCAAGCTGTTGATCGCTGAGGCGACCATGAGGCACACCAACCACCTGCGAGTCTAGCATCACCATCTGCCAGTCATCGCCTAGCAAGACATGCTCAACACACTGTATTTGTGGTGATGGTAAAACACTACCCATATTAGGCTTAAAGTCATGGTTCCCTGGCAGCCAATAGCATGGCTTTTCCAAAGGTTGAATCCCTGACTCAAATTTCTGGTACGACTCAGCACTGTGATCTTGAGAGATATCTCCGGTTGCTAAAATCGCTTGATAGTCAAAACCCTGACTAACAATGCCATCGACTACAGCACGAAAGCTATCTTGAGTGTTGATGCTTAATAAGCTGCCATTGCTCGGCGCAAATAAATGCGTGTCCGTTAGCTGCACAAGCTTAATAGTGCTCTCATCAAATTTTGAAGTGTGTGATAATTCCAAAATAACAAATCCAGATACGTTACTGTTTAGACTTTAAAAGTGTTGATAAATAGGCTCAATTAAAAGGCAATTGGGGTTCGGCTGATACCAGTTTTTAAACAAAACGTTAACCATTCCCCAAGAAATTTATTCAATTGAAATTTCTCGTCCTTTTGCAGAAGCTTAGTGTTGGGATAGTCATATTTCGCTTTGACTCGCGAAAAATCCCCGCTAGCGCACACTTCTGCAACTCGAGCGTCGTGATATAGCCTGACAGACATTTTTGGCAAAGGAAACACTGGCATCGCGTCACTCTGACATATATCTATTAATGTGGTGTATTTTGTGACCTCATTCACTGTCAATTGATACACCATATTAACGGCTTGGTAACAGCGAACGTCACCAACCTCATGCCCAACCGGTAACAAAGCGTTCAGTTTGGCATAGTTAGTCTCGTAAACTCGCATCAATTCAGCAAGATCAACATGATACGGTTTTTTGACTGCGATATTTGGCATGACGTTAATCTATCCACTCTGACTGTAATTCTTGGTAGTTCAATTGTAGCCACTGTAGCGCAATGATCGTGGCTCCATTTTCAAATACACCATCTTTTACCAACTGATAAGCAGCTTCGCGACTCATCACTTGTACACGAATGTCTTCACCTTCGTAGTCCAATCCGTGTACCCCTTTGGCTGTCGTTGCATCAACACAGCCAACAAAGACGTCGAGCTTTTCAGAGCAACCACCAGATGAAGGGTAATACGAAGTAATAGGCAACACAGACCCGACTTCGACTCCGGCTTCTTCCATCGCCTCACGACGAGCGACATCTTGCGGTGATTCATCAGTATCAATGATCCCAGCAACAATTTCGTATTGCCATGGGTGCTCATGCTCTAGGGCACCAACACGGATCTGTTCGACGATCACCACTTCATCACGCACAGGATCATAAGGTAGCAAAGCGGCAGCATGTCCACGCTCAAACATCTCACGCTCTATTGGTTGGCTCCAGCCGCCCTCAAACAGTCTATGTTTAAATGTGTACTTAACCATTTTGAAAAAACCACGAAACAGCGTCTCTTTTGAGACTATTTCCACATCTTGCGGAGTAAACTCATGTCGTTGATTGTCATACTGTTGCATTTGGTACCTCACTAAGTGATCTTTATAGTTTACTCATTGTCCGAGTTAACTACCAAGGATAAGGTTCAACTTTTTATATAAAATTTATAATTAAAGTTAAGTTTTAAAAAATAAATATTGCACAAGTGGACAGTTAACTGTAAAAAAGTGCAAAGTTTCGAGTAAATTACCACCAAACTGGGTTAAACTCTTTTAAAGAAAATTCCATAAAAGGCAGGAATAGGAAAATGAAAAAACTGCTTCCACTATTTATCAGTGCAGCAATTGGCAGCCTGAGTTCGTCAGCTTTTGCTGATACGCTAGCTGAAGTTTACGACCAAGCAAAACAGAACGATCCACAACTTCTTCGTTCAGCAGCGCAGCGCGATGCCGCTTTTGAAGCAGTAACGTCAAGCCGTAGCTCTTTGTTACCGCAAATTAATCTAACAGCTAACTACGATATTAATCGTGGTGACCGAAGCGATATGAGCAATGATAACAACCAATGGGGTGTTGGCATTGGCTTCAGTCAGGAGCTTTACCAGCGTTCTTCTTGGATCACTCTAGACACGGCAGAGAAAACTGCTCGTCAATCTGATTCAGCTTACGCGGCAGAACAACAAGCCTTGATCCTTCGTGTTGCGACAGCATACTTCGAAGTGCTTCGAGCTCAAGATAACCTAGAGTTTGTTCGTGCAGAGAAAGCAGCGGTTGCTCGTCAACTAGAGCAAACTAAACAGCGTTTTGAAGTGGGTCTTTCAGCAATCACCGATGTGCACGATGCGCAAGCTCAGTACGATGGCGTTTTGGCTGATGAAGTTCTTGCAGAGAACGACCTAACGAATAGCTACGAAGGTCTACGCGAGATTACAGGTCAGGAACACTCTAACCTAAGCATCCTAGATACTGATCGTTTCTCAGCAAGCAAATCTTCTGAATCTGCAGTTGCACTTGTTGAACAAGCAGAACAAAAGAACCTTAGCTTATTGGCTGCACGTATCTCTCAAGATGTAGCGAAAGATAATATCTCTCTAGCAAGCTCTGGTCACCTACCAAGCTTAACGTTAGATGGTAGCTACGGTCTTGCAGAACAGACAGACAGCTCTAACAGCGTAAATGACTACGACTCTGACAACCTAAACATCGGTTTGAACTTAGTTGTACCTCTATACACGGGTGGTAGCACAACTTCTTTGACTAAACAGGCTGAATACAACTACGTTGCAGCAAGTGAAGATCTAGAAGCGATTTACCGTAGCGTTGTAAAAGACGTACGTGCATTCAACAACAACATCAGCGCTTCGATTGGTGCTCTACGCGCTTACGAACAGTCTGTAGTTTCTGCTCAGTCTGCTCTAGAAGCAACAGAAGCTGGTTTTGATGTAGGTACTCGTACTATCGTTGACGTACTAGATTCGACTCGTCGTCTATACGATGCGAACAAAAATCTTTCAGATGCTCGTTACAACTACATCCTAAGTGTACTTCAGCTTCGTCAAGCAGTTGGTACGCTAAGCGAGCAAGACATCGTTGATGTAAACGCAGGTCTAAAAGTAGCAAGTAAGTAACTCTTAATTACTCAAGTTACCGTTACAAAAATGCCGCTCATTGAGCGGCATTTTTATTATCTGTCAAATCTTAGTATTCGAGCGCTAAAACTTAGCCTCGGCCGCCTTTGATCGCTTTAATGATTTCAGTAGTAGAACAACCGTCTTCAAAGTTAAGCACTTTCACTTCACCACCTGCAGCAATCACTTCCGCACCACCAGCAATCTCTTCAGGCTTGTAATCACCACCTTTCACAAGAATACTTGGCAATACCTCAGAGATTAAACGTTGAGGTGTATCTTCAGAGAATGGGACAACCCAATCAACCGCACCTAAGCCAGCCAATACCGCCATACGACGATCAGTTGGGTTCACAGGGCGGCCTGGACCTTTCAAGCGTTTCACTGATTCATCCGTATTCACCGCAACGATCAAACGATCGCCCAGCTCAGCCGCGTGATTCATGTAAGAAACATGACCAGCATGCAGAATATCAAAGCAGCCATTGGTCATAACTACTTTCTCGCCTTTCGCACGAGCACGCTTCACCGCTTCAACCAGTGCCGCTTCAGAGATAACACCGTAGTCTGTGTCTTGACTACCGTGAATCGCTTCCGCTAACTCAATCGTAGACAGTGTAGATGTACCAAGCTTACCCACTACCACACCAGCAGCAGCGTTCGCTAATGCACACGCTTCATCCAGTGGCTTACCAGCAGCAACCGAAGCCGCCAGCACCGAGATAACCGTATCGCCGGCACCCGTCACGTCGTACACTTCTTTCGCTTGAGTCGGCAAATGGAATGGTTCTAAACCTTTGCGAAGTAGTGTCATACCATGTTCACTACGAGTTACTAACAAAGCTTCAAAATCAAACTCTTCGATCAGTGCGAGTCCTTTTTCGATCATTTCTTCTTCAGATTTTACTTTGCCAGCAACCAACTCGAACTCAGCCATGTTTGGCGTCAATAAAGTCGCACCACGGTAGCGTTCAAAGTCTGCGCCTTTCGGGTCGATAAACACAGGGACTTTTGCTGCACGTGCTTTTTGGATAAAGCTCTGCACGTGCTCCAACGCACCTTTTGCGTAATCAGATAGAATTACCGAGCGCACGTTAGGGAGCGCTTGCTCCATACGAGACAAAACCAGCTCAGGATCCGTATTCTCAAATTTATCTTCAAAATCAAGGCGAATTAGCTGCTGACCACGGCTCATCACTCGCAGTTTAGTAATGGTTGGGTAATCTTCTAACTCAACGAAATCACATTTAACCTTTAGTGCGCCTAAGGTATTTTTTAACACCTCAGCAGGCTCATCTTTACCGGTCAAACCAACGATATGAGCATGGCCACCAAGAGAAGCAATATTCATTGCTACGTTGGCTGCACCACCAGGACGCTCTTCGTTATTTTCTACTTTTACAACGGGCACAGGTGCTTCTGGTGAAATACGGCCAGTTGGGCCATACCAGTAACGGTCAAGCATTACGTCACCGACAACAAGAACGCCTGATTGGCTGTAGTCAGGTAGAATTGGTTTCATTATGGATCTCCAAAAATCGAATCTGGCTAGAGTCTAGCACACTGATTACAGAGGCTAAACTATAGATAAATGAGTAAAAGCCTATCAAGATAAATACATCCGTCACTACTGTGTGACTGGGTTATGCCTCCATCCACTGCTTCCATGCCTGAACAACATGTTCTCTTTCCATTTCAAACTTTTCAATCGCCACATCCGCATCAAGATTGAGTAGATTACGGTGGTGGATTTCATCTCTTAATGTTGTATAAGCATGAGTTAATGCCATGCCTTGCTGCTCGTCCATAATCCCCTGTGACAACAGGCTTTCGAAGATTCGTACATTGTCACACCAACGAGTAAGCTTTGGCTTCTCATTGCTGTATCGAAGCACTAAATATTGCGCCAAGAATTCAATATCGGTAATACCACCCGCATCTTGTTTGAGCATGAATCGATCAGCTTTTTTACTCCCTAAATGGCCGCGCATTTTTTCACGCATATCCACAACGGACTTTTTGAGTGTTGCCTCATCACGCGCCAAGCACAAAACCTCATGACGCGTTTTGTTAAATGCCGAAGCCAATAACTCATCACCATAAATCATACGAGCGCGAGTCAAGGCTTGGTGTTCCCAAGTCCACGCGTCATTGTGCTGATACTCGTCAAAGGCATCGGTTGGGCTCACCAACAGGCCAGATGCACCAGAAGGGCGTAGACGAGTGTCGACTTCGTACAGAATGCCAGAAGCAGTTCTGGTCGAGAAAATATGAATAATTCGCTGTGCCAATCTTAGATAAAACTGGCGTCCATCAATCTCTTTCTTACCATCAGTATAGATGTGTACCGGACAGTCGTGCATGAACACGATATCAAGGTCTGAGTTATACCCCAGCTCCCAACCGCCAACTTTGCCATAACCAACAACCGCGAAGCCGCGACCTTCACGATCTTTTACATGAGTCGGTTCACCAAACTTGGCCGAGACTTGTAACCAAGCTTGGTTAATACCCGCCTCAACTATCGCTTCGGCTAAATAGGTCAAATGATCACTGACCTTCATGACAGGTAGAGCACCCGCAATATCCGCGGCTGCAATTCTCAAGATACAGGTCTGCTTAAACTGACGCAGGCCTTCCATCTGTTGCTCCATATCATCTTCAGGGATACGGGCTAGGTAATCACGCAGCTCGGTCTTGTAAGACTCTAAAGGCACTGGATTGTAGAGTTGCTGAGGGTCGATCAGCTCATCTAACAGGATTGGATAACGACCCAACTGCTCCGAGATCATCGGACTTGCCGTACATAAACGAACTAACTGAGTCAACGCTGCAGGGTGTTCATCTAGCAGCTCAAGGTAAGTGGTACGCGTAACGATTTTATGCAGCAGATGCAACACTCGCGACAAGCCAAACTCGGCATCCTTAGCGGTGTACAGTGCTTGAAAGACTTTTGGCATCAGTCGATTGAGCACTTCACGCCCACGTGGGCCAAGGGTCTTCTTAGCTAAATCGGCTTTAAACTGAATAATCGTTTTCGCCGCTTCTGGTGGGCTAGCAACTGCAATATCATGCTCCAGTACATGTTCAATCACGTCTGGTTTATGGGCCATATCCCACAGTTCACTAAAGTGACTCGCGATCGGATTAGCGTCATCTTCATCAACGCCAATTAGGTCTTCGAACACGGTATGTACATTCGCCATATGGCCGCGAGTTGCCACAATCAAGCTACCCCAATCGGAAAATTGCATGGCAACCGCAAGCTGCAGTTGTTCGAATTCACCGTCAGGTAAGGTTTGAGTTTGCTTGTCAGCCATTGCTTGCAATAGGTTCTCAAGGCGACGCAAAAACAGATAAGCCTCACGTAAGTGCCCTACCTCTTCAGCCTCTAACAGATGAAGTGATTCAATCGCGCTTAAGGTTTCGAGTAACCCTCGACCGCGTAAGCTAGGCTCGCGTCCACCACGAATCAATTGGAAAACTTGAGCGATAAATTCCACTTCGCGAATACCACCAGAGCCAAGCTTGATGTTGTTCGAGAGACCACGACGACGCACTTCACTGCTGATCATCGATTTCATTCTGCGCAGAGATTGAATCGCACTAAAATCAATATAACGACGGAACACAAACGGGCGTAGCATTTGGCGAAGCTCTTGATACTCCGGATACATCTCGCTGCCCATCACGCGCGCTTTAACCATAGCGTAGCGTTCCCAATCGCGCCCTTGCTCTTGGTAATAGTCTTCAAGTGCGGCATAGCTCATCACAAGTGGACCACTCTCACCAAACGGGCGTAGGCGCATGTCGACTCGATAACAGAATCCATCAAAGGTTTGCTGATCAAGCGCCTTAATAATACGCTGCCCTAGACGGGTAAAGAACTGCGCATTGGCAATGCTTCGTCTCGCACCTTGGGTTTCGCCATTCTCTGGGTAGGTGAAGATCAGATCGATATCGGAAGAGAAGTTCAGCTCACCGCCCCCTAGCTTGCCCATACCAATGATCAACATCGGCTGTGCTTCGCCTTGTTCATTACAAGGTGTGCCCCACTCTTTACAACAAATATCGTACTGCCATTGATAGGTCTCGAAGATCATCGCCTCAGCCAACATCGATAGATGATTTAGGCTCTGCTCTAGCTCCCACGAACCCATGAAATCACGCCAAGCAATGTAGGTCATTTCTCGATTGCGGAATTGACGCAGCACGCGTTGACCGCTCATTTCATCGGCGCAACCAGAAAGTAATTCAGCTAGTCGTTCTCGGTACGCTTCAGCACGTTCTTCGCATGCCAACATATCAGGTAAGTCACCGCATAAAACCGTATCACGCTGTAGGCAATCTCCAACAAAACAGCTTAAACCGAGTACACGTTTAAGATCTTCAGTCAGTGGCTCAGACCAAGTATTGATGGCTTCACTTTGATGCTCTAATAATTGCTCAAAAGCAGACTGGGAGTGAGTGATGAGTTGAGAAGGCAATGGCATGTTTCTTCCTTGTATAAGCTGCGCGCCGAACAATCGGTTTATCGATTCAGTTCTTCAATAACGAGTTTTCATAACTAAAGGTAAGTTATACCAAAGTTACGCCAATAAAAAACGCCCACATTAGCAATGTGGGCGTTTTATCGATTAACTTATCTGGTTGAGCTTACAACCGAGAAAAAGTCTCTGGGAATAAGCCTTTACGGATGAAGATTAGGTGCTAAGGACTAAACCTTAAACTGCTTAATCTTACCGTCGAGTTCTTGTGCGTTGCTTTCCATAAGCTGAGAGGTCTCTAGCAGCTCACTAACAACAACCACAGAAGCTTCAACAAGCTCGCGAACATTGGTTAGGTTAACACTCATCTCTTCAGCAACACTGCTCTGTTGGCCTGCAGCCGTTGCGATTTGGAAGTTCATATCATTGATTTGATTGACTTGGCTTACGATGCCATCAAGCTCTGTTCCTGCATTGGTTACCAGATCAACGCCTTCCGCCGCTTCTACAACACTCTTCTCCATCAGCTCTACCGCAGAATTAGCGCTGCTTTGTAGATGACTGATCATGTCTTGAATCTCTACCGTTGCTTGCTGAGTGCGCTGTGCAAGGTTACGAACCTCATCGGCAACAACCGCAAAACCACGACCCGCTTCACCTGCACGTGCCGCTTCAATTGCTGCGTTCAATGCTAGTAGGTTTGTCTGCTCTGAAATGCCTTGGATAGTACCAACCACACTGCCAATTGAGTCAACGCGCTCTTCTACTTGGTTTACCGCGGCTGCAGATGCTGCGATATCTGAAGATAGCTCACTCATCTTAGACACTGACCCTTGAACGAACTTCTGGCCAGTAAGAGCTTGGCCTGATGCCTGTTCCGTCAATGAAGAAGCGCTTTGCGCATGCTCAGCGACAGTTTGTACCGTAGACGTCATCTCACTCATTGCTGTTGCCAACTGATCGATCTCGTTGAACTCTTCTTGAGCTGACTCTTTGGTTTCAGACATGCTGATGGTCATCACTTCCGTCAGAGCAAACAGCTCATCAGAAGAGGCCACCTGAGTTTTGATCATATCGTTCAGTTGAACGCGAGTTTTTTCGAGTTCACGTGCCACATCGCCGTATTCATCTTTACAGTCCATTTGAATCGGCACTGATAAGTTCTTGTCGGCCATGGTTTTAATGGCGTCATTAAGGTATTGAGTCTGGCGCAACATAACGCGAGCCGCTGCTAACAGAAGAACCACAAACACAATGATCATCAAGGCTGTTTGCCAAGCCACTTGAACTAGGTAAGTCTCGTAATGCTGCTGTGCGACTTGCGCGTTATTGGTTACAGCAAGCAATGAATCGTAAAACGTACTTGCGTCCCATAGCTGCTTCGAAATGATCAAGATAGTGCTGAATATCATCAACATGACCATTTTTGGAACGAGACGAACGTCAGAGATTACCCTTTCCCACGGCTTGAATGACAGTTTAGTCATTGTCAGTTCTCCATTAATTCTTATATATTGATGGCTTCTATATCCGCGAGGTGGCTATGTCAGTCAAAGTTCGCGATTTATTTTGAGCCTCGTATGAATGTTGAATAATACCAAAGACGCCACCAAGCCGATGAGCTTATTGTCACTGATTCTCTCTTTCTTAGCGTTATTTGTGATCTCAGGCTTATTGTTCGTACCGATCGATAAAGAATCGAAACAAGTCCTTATCGGCCTCGATTTTATAATCTGTAGTGTTTTTCTTTTTCAGCTCACAATTGATCTATTCAGATCACAAAACAAAAAAGAATATCTAAAAATACACTGGATCGATTTCTTAGCAAGCATCCCAATGATCGAGCCACTTCGTTTCGCTCGCATTTTTCAGATCCTGCGCGTCATTCTTGTGCTTCGCTCGGGTAAACGTGTTTTCAGAGAGCTCTTTCGTAATCGCAAAGAAACCACCCTCGCCTCAATTATATTGCTGCTGGTCATTCTCCTGACCATAGGGGCGGGAACAATATTGCTGTTAGAACACAAAGACCCCGGTGCCAACATCACCACTGGGCAAGATGCTTTGTGGTGGGCATTTGTGACCATCAGTACGGTGGGATATGGCGATCATTATCCAGTCACGAGCTCAGGAAAGTTAGTCGCGTCTCTGGTGATCATTTGCGGTGTCGGTGTGTTTGGTATGATTTCAGGCTTGATTACTTCTTTGATCACCTCCCCAACTCACCATGAGAATCAACGAGCGGAAAACAAAGAGAAACACCTTGAGAAGATCATCGAGCAGCAACAGAAGATCTTAGAGCGACTCGAAAAGCTCGAGCAACAAACAAAAAAATAGGGCCGAAGCCCTATTTTCAAATTCATACTTATATAGATACAGCTATCAAGTTTAGTCTTGCCAGTATGGCTCAACCTCAACACTGATTTGGCGTGTCTGTTCCATCGCATGCAGAATGGACACTTCTTGACGAGCTAACCAACGCTCTAGCTGAACCTTCTCATCGCCTTCCAACTTCTCGGTCAAAGGCTCCAATGTTTTAAGTGCCAGCAAGTCATCAATGCCTTGCACCATATCGGCCCAAGGTAAACGGAAACTGTTTCGCTCAGCGTCATCATACAAACTCGCGAAACCAACACCTGAATACAGATTTCGCATCAAACGGTATTGCTGCTCAATATACGCTTGGCTAGTCATCACTCGCTCTGGTGGGAAAGCTTCCATCAAGTCTGCCCATGTGCGATCGAGTTGCTGCACGGAAAACCATTCAATACCACGACCCATTTGCTCACGCGCTTTCTCATCTAAGAAAGGCTGCCAGCCACGAGACAAGATCCAACGGCTCAGATCTAACAATAAACCGGTGTAACGAGCAGAGCTCAGCAAGGTAAGCAGATCTTCACGATCAGGCAGTTGCTCTTGCATCTCTTTAAGCTCAGCGACTAAGAACTTACGCGCATCGAGTTTACGCAGCACGTGTCCTTTATCTTCCAGCAAGTCTTCGAAGTGATCATAGCTTTTCAGCCAGTCGAGCTCTTGCTCAAGCCACTTCAACTCTTGACGTAAAATAGCACTCGCGCGTCTTGGGACAATGCCACCGTAGATAGTGAAGGTTTGACGAATAAAACTCAGCGAGTGACTGATCTCATGCAGCGCTTCGATTGATTGGCGCTCGGTGAAGATCTGCTCGTGATAGTGCCAATGAGCGAGAGCATGCTCTAAAGATTGAATGAAACACGATTCAACAGTATCACTTTTGTCAGTATCAACTAAGGTCAAAGGAGTGACTTCATCTCCTTGATAACCTTGAGCAAGGCGGTAACCCTTAGCTGCTTTACTTAGGTTACCCAAACGCATGCCACCTTGTTCGCAGAATTGGCGAGACAATGTAAATAGCGCATCCGTTTGACCGGATTTAAGTTCTAATTCGACTTCGCAAATCGGTTCTTGCAGGTCGCCTGATTCAACAAAGCCTTGATCGAATGCGACCTCGACTTGGCTACCATCAGGCATACCAATCAACCACTGCTCACGCGTGAAGTTGGTAGAGAACAGGGGAGTCAGCTCTGCTTGCAACGTTTCGATGTCTTTACCTGCTGGCCAGATATCCTCTGGGTGCAGGGCTAACTTAGGTTCGTTGCTGTCGTGTTCTGCATTGTATTCAGGCCTTTGATGCAGGCCAGCAACCACACGGCCAGCAGTCTTTACGGTTTGTACAAATACGTCATCAAAGCGTCGAATGCGTAAGCCTGTATCGTGCTTACGTAGCCAGTTGTCAGCGGTGTCAAAGTAGATGTTACCTAGCTCACGACAACTGTGCTGAAGTACTTTAGTTTCAGCAATTTTATTGCGTAAAGTCTCTGAAAATTCAGGAGAAACAAAAAACTTCAGTTCTATCTCGGTTTCCATAGTTATACCTTTCTGTGAAGATAGGGACAGGATATTGCCAATTTGAAAAGTCGGCAAGTCAGAAATATCGCCCTTATGATGATCTAAAACAGTTTTAATGAGAGATTGATTAGGTTAACATGCGCGACTTTGTAGCCATCGCTTAACATTTCACCATGAATATGGTGTATGTTGTTTTAAGGTTATTATTTATTAGGTTGGATGACCATGCCAGTAAATACAATTATGGGGTTATTTGCAAAGTCCCCAATTAAACCTTTGCAGCGTCACGTAGTATGCGTGAACGAATGTTGTTCTCACCTAGTTAATTTCTTTGAAGTTTCTTCAAAAGGTGACTGGGAAAAAGCATCAGAAATTCGAGCTCAAATTTCTCACCTTGAGAAAGAAGCTGACGTACTAAAACGTGAAATTCGCCTTAAACTTCCTCGTGGTTTGTTTATGCCAGTTGATCGCACCGATATGTTGGAGCTATTAACGCAACAAGACAAACTCGCAAACCTAGCGAAAGACATTGCTGGCCGTGTATATGGTCGTCAACTTGTCATTCCTGCTCCGATGCAAGAAAACTTCATCGCTTACGTTAAACGTTGTCTAGATGCAGCGAACCAAGCACAAAACGTAATCAATGAATTAGACGAATTACTTGAGACTGGCTTTAAAGGCCGTGAAGTAACACTCGTTGCCGAAATGATTCATCAATTAGATGTAATTGAAGATGACACGGATGCGATGCAGATCGAACTACGCCAACAACTAATGGCAATTGAAGGCGATCTGAATCCAGTTGATATCATGTTCTTATACAAAATTCTTGAATGGGTTGGTGGTATTGCAGATCAAGCACAGCGTGTAGGCGCTCGTCTTGAAGTAATGCTTTCTCGATCTTAAATCATACGTTAACCATATAACGAAGAGCATTTTTTGAACAAACCACTTATGCGCTGAGTATTCCTCTCGCTGAGCGGTTTTTTGCGTCTAAATTTGTTCCGCTTGTTATCAAACAACTAGGTATTACGATGGATATCCTTGCTAACTACGGCACTGTCCTGATTATTGTTGCAGCAGCTTTCGGTTTCTTGATGGCTATTGGTATTGGTGCAAATGACGTTGCGAACGCAATGGGCACCTCAGTAGGCTCTAAAGCTCTAACCGTTAAACAAGCGATCATTATCGCAATGATCTTTGAATTCGCAGGTGCTTACCTTGCGGGCGGCGAAGTAACAGACACGATCCGTAAAGGTGTTATCGAAACGTCTCTATTCGCTCATCAACCAGATGTACTTGTGTACGGCATGATGTCAGCACTTCTTGCTGCTGGTACATGGCTACTTCTCGCTTCTTACATGGGCTGGCCTGTTTCTACGACTCACTCAATCATCGGTGCAATCATCGGTTTTGCGTGTATTTCTGTAGGTACTGAAGCTGTAGACTGGAACAGTGTTCAAGGTATTGTGGGCAGTTGGATTATCACACCCGTTATTTCCGGCTTTTTCGCTTACGTCATATTTGTAAGTGCTCAACGACTGATTTTTGATACAGAGAACCCGCTATTTAACGCGAAACGCTTTGTACCGGTATACATGTTCATTACAACAATGGTAATTGCACTTGTAACCATCAAGAAAGGTCTTAAGCACGTTGGTCTTCACCTAAGCAACACTGAAGCATGGGTTTGGGCTGCTGGCGTTTCTGCACTTGTAATGATCGGCGGTTACCTATACATCCAGAAGAAATTCGCTAACCGCGAAGAAGACCACGGCTTTGCAGGTGTTGAAGGCATCTTCTCGGTACTAATGGTTATCACAGCTTGTGCGATGGCATTTGCACACGGTTCAAACGACGTTGCGAACGCGATTGGTCCACTGTCTGCTGTTGTATCAACCGTTGAGCACATGGGTGAAATCACAGGTAAGAGTACTATCGCATGGTGGATTCTTCCTCTAGGTGGTTTCGGTATCGTTGTTGGTCTTGCAACAATGGGTCATAAAGTAATGGCAACCGTTGGTACTGGTATTACAGAACTAACACCAAGCCGTGGCTTTGCTGCACAACTTGCAACTGCATGTACGGTTGTACTAGCTTCAGGTACTGGCCTTCCAATCTCTACTACACAAACACTCGTTGGTGCAGTATTAGGTGTTGGTTTTGCTCGTGGTATCGCAGCACTAAACTTAGGCGTTGTACGTAATATCGTGGCTTCTTGGATTGTGACATTGCCAGCTGGTGCTCTACTTGCTGTTGTGTTCTTCTACGGAATTCAAGCTGCGTTTACTATGTAATCACGACTGCGTTAGTGAATACTAGCGTCAGAACAGTGTGAGCTTCAGTAGCGATATGTAAATGCCATGTCATTATTGACTCAAACGCACAGAAAGGGAGGCTTTGCCTCCCTTCTTTGTTGCACCGCATAAAGAAACTAAATATTATTTGCTGATTGAGGCTGACTCATACGCCTACCCAATTTGAATCGTTAAGGGATTTACTGTGAAAAAACTGATTAGCTTAGTTTTGTTCGCAATGCTTGCGGCTCCAGCTGCCTTTGCACAAGAACGTTATATTGCTGACAAACTATTTACTTATATGCATTCTGGCCCAAACAACACATTCCGTATCATCGGTAGTGTTGATGCTGGTGAAAAGATTACATTCCTACAAACTAACAAGAGTACGGGTTACACCCAAATTCAAGACAACCGTGGCCGTAAAGGTTGGGTTGAAAGCAAGTTTGTAAGCACTCAAGAAAGCATGGCACTGCGTATGCCTAAGCTAGAGAAAGAGCTGACGGAAGTTAAAGGTAAGCTAGCGAATGCTCGTCAGAGTGCTGACAGCGAAAAAGCTGGCCTAGCAAGCTCTCTAGATTCTCGTAACAAGCAGATTGCTGAACTAGAACAGAACTACAGTGAAATTAGCCAACAGCTAACGAGCTCTCAAACAGAGAACCGTGAACTACGCGCTAAGCTAGACACTCAAAAAGACGACCTTCTATTGAAGTACTTCATGTACGGCGGTGGTGTTGCGGGTATTGGTCTACTTCTAGGCCTTGTTCTGCCACACATCATGCCTCGTCGCAGAAAATCACCAAACGGTTGGGCGTAGACTTAACGCTTGTATCAGGTACAGTAAATTCAGTATCGAATATCAAAAAGGAGCACCGAGGTGCTCCTTTTTATTTGTCTGTTATCTAGATACCTTTAGAGCTCGCTAGCCTTTCCACTCGTAAAGAGCTGGGATTTCTATCTTCTGCTGATTGAACTCTATGATCACCGATTGTGGCTTAATCTCCAGTAATTGAATGTCTTGTCCAATCCAATCTCCTTGCGCCACTTCTTGACCGTTCACTTTTACCCAACGCTTAGTTTCGCTACTCGAGTACATATGAGTTTGTAGGTCTAACTTAGGAAGGACTCCTGATAAGCTATTGGTGTGCGTTTCCAACTCAATAACCTGAGAGCCTCTTTGCCCTGCGGGTCTAGAGTCCATCGGCTCAGGAGCGCTTTGTTGCTCACCCATAATGGATTCAAGCTTCAATGCCAAATCAGGTGGCAACTCACTGAGGTCTAGCCCTTGCAGCAGATCACTGTCAAATTGTAAGTCACTATTTGCTTGCTGATCAGTGCTTGATTGCCGATCAGTCGTTTCATCACTCGCGCCTGGCTGAACGGTTGGTTGAACAGGTGACGATTCAGAACTGGTTGTCATTTGAGTGTTGTTATCAGCATTAGCTAAGATCACAGCTGAGCCACCAGCAGTGTTTGCACTATTAGTACCAGAATCAATCTGTGCATACATCTCTTGCCTTGGCAGCGCTTTCAACGGTTGGCTCGCCGGTGCTGGACGAACAGCGAACAATGCATCTTCTTCCTCAGACACGGCATCCATGCTTGCTATATCAGCATCAGCAATTTCAGGCTCAATGTCTGATTCAGTTTTTAATTCTGGCAGAGCGACATTGGCAGCTTTGTTCACTGGTTCTTGTTGTGGGCTATACGATTGATAAGCCAGAACGCCACCCACCAACAAAGAAGGAACCAAGATTAAGAGCAATCCCATCGCTAACGATGAACCTCGTTTGTTGCTCATCCCTTTTGCAGAATTAGGAACATGATGATTCTGGTAGCCTTTAAAGCTTGGTTTACTAAGAGAGTGCTGATTAATAGACGACTGTTTTCCAGAGGAGTGTTTAAGTTCGTGCATAATACGTGACATTAGCTTTCGTCCCCTTCTAGTGACATCAACTTAGGCGAATCGAGTTGAGCTAATCTCTGCAATCTTGCCAAGGTGCGCTTACCTGCAATGCCATCAACAGACATACCCTGCCACGTTTGAAATGCTTCGATTTTCATTTTTAACTCATAATCAAATACATCACTACCGGAAACAACCTCTCCCAATACTTCAGAAAGCAGTAGATCAAGCAAAGCAACCGCTTCACCTTGATAGCCCTCTTTCAGTGTCTCTCGTAACGGCTGCTTCCAAATAGCGACATAATCGCCTTGCCAGATTTGTTCTAAGGATTGCTTCGGCATCACCAACAGCTTTTCATTCACCAGTAACTCGACAGAATCCTCAGATACGCCATACAGCACAGCAAACACTGGTTTTTGGTCTACGTCGAGATTAAGTACCACAGGTACGCCTAGTTCTAACAATGTATCCAAATTGGCCTGTTGCTGCTCGCAAACAAAAACACTTTGTGGCTCACTTAAGCACAATCCATCACGCAGTGAAGATTGATACCCCCACAGCGTATACAAGTCTTTGATAGCAAGAGAACGGTTGGTCCCCTGCATCAAATGTTGTTGAATGTGTTGTGGCAATTCAAACTTGGCAGGTTTTGGCTCGGCAACCAACTTAGGAACATCTGCCACCAATGAACGCTGAGTATGTGCTAACACTTCAGTCTTCGCTTCATTTGAAGCATCCGTAGGCAACCAAGCATTGATATAGCTTGGAGCTAAGTTAAAGGTCGCTATTGCAAGACCAACGCTTAACGTCGCAATCCCTGCGTATTGGAATAACTTGGGCGCAGCACGAGAAGTTCGAGGTTTCTCGACGTGATACACATCGGCCTGAAAGGACATAACCTGCTGACATGCTCGGTTAACCGTTTCATTGCTCGGTAGCTGCTCTCCATCATGAAAAGCCAACTGTAGTGCTTTGTCACACACCAAGTTAATGAGCCTTGGAATACCATGCGTATATTGAGCAATCAGCTTGATAGAGCGGTTCGAAAACAACATCTGCTCGCCACCCGCCGTCTCCAAACGAAACGCGATGTACTTGCCCGTTTCTTCGGTATTAAGAGGCAGTAAGTGATAACGACCAGTAATGCGCTGTGCTAGCTGACGTAGTTGCGTGGTTTGTAAGTGTTGTTGTAATTCAGGTTGGCCGACCAACAGTACTTTTAACAGCTTGCGACTGTCGGTTTCCAGGTTTGTTAGAAGACGTAACTGCTCCAACACATCAGCAGCGAGGTGTTGAGCTTCATCTATTACCAATAGGGTTTGAATGCCTTCGGCATGGCTATCAAGTAGAAAATAATGAATAGCCTGACTGAGCTGTTTCAACGATGCTTGTTCAGGGTACTCGACCTCAAACTCATCGCAGATAGCTTCAAGTAAATCCGTATTGGAAAACGTAGGGTTAAGTATAAGGCCAGCCTGAGTATGACTATCCAATGAAGACAACATCGCCTTAGCGACCGTTGTTTTCCCTGTACCAACCTCACCAGTAAGCATCGCAAAGCCCCCACCCTCGCCTAAACCGGCTTGTAGGTTCTGCATCGCTTCTTGATGGCGCTGACTCAAAAACAAGTAGCGAGAATTTGGTACAATCGAAAATGGCATCTCAACGAAGCCAAAATATTCCTTATACATGTGCTGCCCTATAATTACGATTAATGGAAAGTACCATTGCTTGCAGTAAAGTCCAGCAGTGATAAAACATTTCGAGGTGATAAGTTGCAAATTTACGATAGCCTACCAAAAGACAACGGGCTACAACGCTATCTAGTCGGTGGAGCAGTGCGCGATAAGCTGCTCAATATTGATAGTTATGATAGAGACTGGGTCGTGGTAGGGAGTACCCCTCAAGAGATGGAAAACCTTGGCTTTACTGCTGTGGGAAAAGATTTCCCCGTATTCTTGCACCCAAAAACCAAAGAAGAGCACGCACTGGCTCGCACTGAGAGAAAATCAGGTTCAGGTTACACAGGCTTTGAGTGTTACTTCGCTCCAGACGTGAGTTTGGAAGAAGATCTGATGCGTCGAGATCTTACCATCAACGCTATCGCTCAAGATGATAAAGGCCAACTTCACGATCCTTACCATGGTCAGAAAGATCTCTCGGATCGTGTTTTAAGACACGTTTCAGACGCTTTTGTTGAAGACCCTCTTCGTGTACTACGTGTGGCTCGCTTCGCCGCCAAGCTTCACCATCTTAACTTCACGGTTGCACCTGAAACCATGGATATGATGAGTGAGATCGTCCAATCTGGTGAGTTGGCACACCTCACTGCAGAGCGAGTTTGGCAAGAGTGGCATAAGTCTCTGAGTACACCGCACCCTGAAGTGTTCCTTTATGTATTGAAAGAGTGTGGTGCATTGGCAGTCGTATTACCTGAGATTGACGCTCTATTTGGCGTCCCTCAGCCTGAAAAATGGCACCCTGAAATCGACACGGGCATTCACACTCTGATGGTTGCTCAGCAAGCCGCACTATTAAGCCCATCGCTACCGGTACGATTTGCCGCTCAAGTGCATGACTTAGGTAAAGGCGTTACACCAGAAAGCGAATGGCCGAGCCACAAAATGCATTGCCACACAGGTTTGAAAATCATTAAGAAGCTGTGTGAACGAGTCAGAGTGCCTAATGAGTTCAGAGACCTTGCGTTGTTAGTATGCGAGCAACATTCTAACATCCACCGCGCAGGCGAGCTCAAACCAACCACCTTTCTCAAGGTTCTCAATAAGTTTGATGTTTGGCGTAAGCCAGATAGGCTCGACGATATACTGCTTTGCTGCCAAGCCGATCACGCAGGCCGAAAAGGATTAGAAGATCAGCCGTATCCTCAAAAAGCGCGTTTTGAAGTCGCTTACCAAGCGGCGCTTCAAGTTGAAGTCAAAGCGATCATTGCCGATGGTTTTAAAGGCAAAGATATTCGAGAAGAACAAGAGAAACGTAGAGCCGTCGCAATTGAAAGCGCCTTATCATTACTCCCTGCCAGTTAATCGTCACCGTTCTAATTAAACCGCATTAAAAAGCCCGCTGTTAAGCGGGCCTTTTGTTTCAATTTTTACAGCGAGACCGTTGTCCGCGTCTGTTACTGCATCATCAAGAAAGCAAACAGACCACAACCCAAGATCAGGCGATAGATAACGAACGGTGTCATACCCATACGAGAAATAAGCTTCAAGAAGAAGTGGATACAGATGTAAGCACTGATGAAAGACACCGCAACGCCCGTTAGCAAAGTGCCAACATGGATTGGATCACCGCTTGTCACCAACTTAAGACCTAAATAACCACCAGCCAGAGTGATGATTGGGATAGACATCAAGAAAGAGAATCGAGCCGCCGCTTCACGTGTGAAACCAAGGTAAAGCGCCGCGGTAATGGTTGCGCCAGAACGAGACGTGCCCGGAATGATCGCCATTGCTTGAGCAAGACCAATAAACAGCGCCTTTTTCCAACCCGCTTGGTATTCGTCATCGCGCAGGCTTGAGTTCTTGTCCACCCACCAAAGCAATAGACCAAAGATAATCGTTGTCGTCGCGATCACCCACGCACTGCGTAAGTAAAGCTCAACAATATCTTTCATCAACAAGCCAAAGATACATGCAGGAATCGTCGCGAGAATGATCATCCACGCGAGCTTCGCTTCTTTACTGCGATCACCTTTAAACACTGAACCAAAGAATGCGCTCAGCAAAGAGACCACTTCTTTACGGAAATAGATAACCACGGCTGCCAAAGTACCAACGTGGACAGCCACATCAAAAGCCAAGCCTTGATCTTCCCAGCCTAAAACAGCAGAAGGAAGGATTAGGTGTGCAGAACTGGAAATAGGTAAAAACTCAGTAAAGCCTTGCACCAACGCCAATATAAACGCTTCAAAATAACTCATTACTTACCTTAAAAATTATAGTTTTATATCTACGACAGAGAGCGAGTCTAATTGCTGCATCTTCTGCCATATTTCACTGACGGTTCTTCCGTCTTGCGGGATCACTCGCGCAGGACAAAGATCATAAAGCGGTTGTGTTACAAAAGGATATTTGTAGATATCACTGCGTGGCAGCTCTGGATCGCTATCAGAAATCTCCTCTCCAAACAGCACAATATCAAGATCGAGTTTTCGATCTTGTAGTTTGTGCGCATCTTGAGAGCGACCCCATTTAAACTCAATTTTACGCAGCTGCTGTGAAAATTCAGTCAATGAGAGTGACGTGTCGAGCTCTATCACAAAGTTATAAAACGGATGGCTATTAAAACCCACGGGCTCACAGTGATAGATTTTAGAGCATTTAAGGTTAGTCCCTAACGATTGAAGCTCTGTCCATGCCACCCTTGCATGCTTATCGCGGTCTATGTTCGTGCCAACACCAACATAGGCTACTGTCATGCTTGACCTCGTTCGATGATCACGCCAACGGCTTTTGCTTGTGGCACTGCGCCAGGTTTAGCCAAGCGGATTTTAATCCACGGCACAGAGAATTGAGTCATGATCAATTCAGCGACTTCTTCAGCCACACGTTCAACCAATAGGAATCGGCCATTCGCAATGTGATCAAGCACGGCAGTACTCACAGTCGAGTAGTCCAAAGCATCAACCACATCATCACTCTTACCCGCTGGGCGGTTGTCATGAGCCATTTCAATATCAAGCACAAGTTTTTGTTTAATCTCTTGTTCCCAATCGTAAACACCGATCGTTGTAATTACTTCTAGCTGTTCAATGAAAACTTTATCCAGTGCCATGACTTGTCCTTTTAGAGGTCGGATACCCATATGGGGGAAAAAAACGTATTATTTGCGTAATTCGAGATATGATATCAATTACTCTTGGATTGAGCATTATTTTCCCATCGTTAGGCTTATAACCGTTTAAGGAAAGACATGACCCCATTGGCACTCATCATGATCATTGCAGCCTATTTGCTAGGTTCAATCTCTAGTGCGGTCTTAATATGCCGAGTCTTAAGACTTCCTGATCCAAGAACGGTAGGCTCCAATAACCCAGGCGCCACCAATGTACTGCGCGTTGGTGGTAAAGGCGCAGCTGCTGCCGTCCTCCTGTGTGACATGCTGAAAGGCACCATCCCTGTCTGGCTTGGCTACTACCTCAAGATCGACCCAATCATTCTTGGGGTTGTGGCAATTGCGGCGTGTCTAGGTCATATGTATCCGATCTTCTTCCACTTTAAAGGTGGTAAAGGCGTGGCAACCGCACTCGGCGCTATCGCCCCAATAGGATTCGATCTAACAGGAATGATCATGGCGACTTGGTTAGTGGTCGCGTTTTTGTTTCGTTACTCTTCTTTGGCCGCACTGGTTACTGTGCTACTTGCCCCTTTCTACGCTTGGTTAGTCAAACCTCAATACACACTGCCTGTAGCCATGTTGTGTTGTTTGATCGTGTTACGTCACCACCAGAATATCCGCCGCCTACTCGATGGCAGCGAACCAAAACTCGGACAAAAAAAATCGGCTTAAACTGTCACGTCTAAGCCGAACCATAATATTTAGTGTTTAAAGCTTACAGCAGATGTTTATCTAAAAACGTCTTAAGCATTGTGTTCACAAACTCTGGTTGCTCTAACGAGCTAATATGACCTGCGCCAGGAATCACCACTAATTCACTGCCCGTAATACAATCATGCATTAAGTATGACTCAAGTACCGGACGTGGTTTATCTTCTTGTCCTACAGCAATCAAAACAGGCAGAGCAAAGTTCTCTACCGATTCAATCATATCGCGACGTCCAAACACCATTCGACCAATTCGTGCCACTTCTTCAGCGCTGTCGCCCTCAAGAGCTGATAACTGCTGAGTAAAACCTTCCACTAAAGCTGGCGTGTTGGTTTGAGCATCATTAGCGAAGAACAGTGGAACAACCGCTTCAACAATTGGCTGAGGAAACGTCTTGGTTTGAGTGATGGTATCTAACATGCTGAAGTACTTAGCGTGAGCAACTTCTGGTTCTAAACCCACAAAAGTATCCATTAGAACCAAAGACTTAATACGTGAAGGTGCAAGTTCCGCTAACTCAGTCCCCCACATACCGCCAACCGATAAGCCAACTACTGAGAATTCTTCGATCTCTAAATGATCAAGCAGAGCCAAAACGTGCTGAGCGTAATCTTTCAAGTTACGCATCGAAGTGGGTGCTGCTTGAGATTCACCATGAGACCAAAGCTCTGGAACAATACAGCGATACTGAGCCTTTAATGCTTCGATCTGCGGCTTCCACATTGCACTATCCCAAAGGTAACTGTGGCCGAGTACAACAACAGGGCCTTGACCTTCATCTAGGTACGCCATCGATTGATTGTCTACTGTGAACTTGTTCATTTTCTTCCCTAATCTCTATCAGCAATTATTTATCGACATACAGTCGGTAAGCTAGGATATAAAAACGGCCGCACAAGGCGACCGTTTATCGAAACACTATAGTCAATTATGCAATTGGCTCTAGTTGGTCAATTGGCCAACGCGGTGTGGCATGAACAGACAAATCAGCCGTTTCGCCATTCTTCAGGCGCTGCATGCCCGCATAAGCGATCATCGCACCATTATCTGTACAGAACTCAGTGCGTGGATAGTACACCTCACCACCGACTTTCTTAGCAAGCGCCTCAAGCTCAACGCGCAGTTGCTTGTTGGCACTTACACCGCCAGCAATCACTATACGTTTCATGCCCGTTTCAACCAAGGCACGCTTACACTTGATTACTAAGGTTGCACAAACGGCTTCTTGGAACGCGTAAGCGATATCAGCGCGAGTTTGGTCATCATTATCGTTGTCACGAATGGTATTCGCTGCGAACGTCTTCAGACCAGAAAAGCTCATATCTAGACCCGGACGATCGGTCATTGGACGCGGGAACTTAAAACGACCCGGAGTGCCTTTTTCTGCCAAGCGAGATAGCAGTGGACCACCAGGGTAATCTAAGCCCATCAGTTTCGCGGTTTTATCAAACGCTTCACCCGCTGCATCATCAATCGATTCACCAAGGATTCGGTATTCACCAATGCCTTTCACTTCTACCATCATGGTATGGCCGCCAGAAACCAGCAGAGCCACAAATGGGAATGGAGGTGGATTGTCTTCTAACATTGGCGCAAGAAGGTGACCTTCCATATGGTGAACAGGCACAGCAGGCACGCCCCACGCATAAGCAATACTGCGACCAATCGTTGCACCGACAAGCAGTGCACCCACTAAACCTGGGCCAGCTGTGTAAGCCACACCATCAATGTCTTTCGACGTTAGGTTCGCTTCAGCTAATGCCGCTTTAATAAGAGGAATTGTTTTTTTCACGTGGTCACGCGAAGCTAGCTCAGGCACCACACCACCGTAATCGGCGTGCAGCTTTACTTGGCTATATAATTGATGAGAAAGCAGCCCTTGCTCATCATCATAAATCGCGATTCCTGTTTCATCACAAGAGGTTTCAATACCAATAATGCGCATAATTTTCTCGGCACGCTTTCGTCTAAAATGGGAAATTAGCGCAATATTACCCTGCCTAAGCTCTTCAAACAAATATTGTACAGACTATAATCGACAAAGTGCTTTACAAAGCCACTGTGATCGGATTAAAATTCCGCACCATTTTTGATCAAGCTGGTTAATGGCCAAACGCGAATAGAGAGTTAGCTCGATGGGTAACTTCTCTGATTTGGTACTGAGTGGCCAGCGATAATGAATAACCCCTGAGGTGAAAGGCATATGCCAATAGTTAAAGTACGTGAAAACGAACCGTTCGACGTTGCACTACGTCGTTTCAAGCGCTCTTGTGAAAAAGCAGGTATCCTTTCTGAAGTTCGCCGTCGCGAGCACTACGAAAAGCCAACTACAGTTCGCAAACGCGCTAAAGCAGCAGCTCAAAAGCGTCACGCTAAGAAGCTAGCTCGCGAAAACGCACGTCGCGTTCGCCTGTACTAATAACTTAATCCATAAGGACTGAGTTATGGCTCTTATTGAACAACTCAAAGAAGAGCAAAAATTAGCGATGAAAGCCAAGGACAAACCGCGCCTTGGCACTATCCGCTTAGCTCTTTCAGCAATTAAGCAACGTGAAGTTGACGAACGGATCACTCTGAACGACGACGACATTCTTGCTGTATTAGTTAAAATGGTTAAGCAACGTCGCGATTCTGTTGCTCAATATGAATCGGCAAATCGTCAAGATCTTGCTGACGTGGAAAAAGCAGAAATTACGGTACTTGAAGGCTTTATGCCTCAACCGCTAACTGATGAAGAAGTTATTGCACTACTTGATAGCGCAATCGCCGAAGCTCAACCAGCGGGCATGCAAGACATGGGTAAAGTAATGGCTATCTTGAAACCACAAATTCAAGGGCGTGCAGATATGGGTAAAGTTAGTGGTTTAGTTCGTTCTAAACTCGCTTAATCCCAAATCAAATTGCAACAAGCCGTGCAATCCTTCGGAACGCACGGCTTGTTTGTATCTGTAACCTATTCAAACTATTATTATCCACACTCTCAGTTAGTGCATTTTTCTAAGGTTTTATGGCAGGACACATCCCGCGTAGTTTCATCGATGATCTCCTAGCGCGTCTCGACATTGTCGACATTGTGGACGCACGCGTGAAACTTAAGAAAAAAGGCAAAAACTATGGTGCTTGTTGCCCATTCCACAACGAAAAGACCCCTTCTTTTAGCGTAAGCCAAGAAAAACAGTTTTATCACTGCTTTGGTTGTGGCGTACACGGTAATGCTATCGACTTCATTATGGAGTTCGAACGTCTCGATTTTGTTGAAGCTATTGAAGAGCTAGCCTCTTTCTTAGGCCTCGATGTTCCTAGAGAACAACGCAGCGGCGAAATATCAACAGCACCAAGAGCCAACAGCGAACAAAAACGTAACCTCTACGATTTGATGGGCGGCATCAGTAATTTTTACCGCTCTCAACTGAAAATTTCAGCCAACAAACCTGCGATTGATTACCTAAAGAATCGTGGCCTTTCTGGCGAGATCGTCCAGAAGTTTGGTATTGGTTATGTGGCCGATGAGTGGGACTTAGTTCGTAAGAACTTTGGCCAACAGAAAGAAGCCCAAGACATGCTCGTGACTGGCGGCATGCTAATCGAGAACGATAAAGGTAACCGATACGACCGATTCCGTGGACGCGTAATGTTCCCGATTCGTGATCGTCGTGGCCGTGTGATTGGTTTTGGTGGTCGTGTATTAGAAGACGGCACACCCAAATACCTCAACTCACCAGAAACGCCTATCTTCCATAAAGGCAAAGAGCTTTACGGCCTTTATGAAGTGCTGCAAGCCTACCGTGAACCGCCGCAAATACTTGTGGTTGAAGGTTACATGGATGTCGTGGCTCTCGCGCAATATGGTGTCGATTACTCAGTGGCATCACTGGGCACCTCGACAACTGGCGACCACGTTCAAATGTTGTTCCGTCAAACCAGCACTGTGGTTTGTTGTTACGATGGTGACCGAGCAGGTAAAGAGGCCGCATGGCGCGCACTAGAAAACGCACTTGAGTATCTGAAAACAGGTAACACGCTTAAGTTTCTGTTCTTGCCCGACGGTGAAGACCCAGACAGCTATATTAGAGAGCATGGCAAAGCCGCTTTTGAACAGCTAGTCCACAATGCGACGCCGCTTTCGACCTATTTGTTCGATAACCTGATTGAAATACACAAGTTGAACTTGGGAACAACCGAAGGGAAATCAGCACTGCGTGCACACGCCAGCGCCTTGATTAACAAAATTCCTGACAGTTACTTCCAAGAATTGCTCGAAAAACTGCTCGATGAGCGAACTGGATTTGATAACCAATTGCGACGTGCGCGTGTTCATACACAGAACCCGACACCTCAACCGCATAAAGAGCTGAAGCGCACTCCAATGCGTGAAGTTATCGCTTTGCTTATCCAAAATCCGAGCTATGCTGATATGGTACCGGATTTATCAAGTGTCAAAGGCTTACAGTTGCCTGGACTAAGTTTATTCGTCGAAGTACTTGATAAATGCCACGCGCATCCCCATATCAACACAGGCCAATTATTAGAGCATTGGCGACATAATAAACATGAGGCTCTTCTGTCTCGTCTCGCGAGCTGGGAAATCCCCCTCGACGAAGACAATCAAGAAGACATATTTTTAGACTCATTGGACAACATACTTGCCCAGTGCGTTGAAAAACAAATTGAAAACCTGCAGGCCAAAGCAAGAAGCGTCGGTTTATCAGCCGAAGAAAAAAGGGAGCTACTAGCTTTAATGCTAGATCTAAAAGCGTAACCCTGTTTGATTAGTCAGCATTTAATAAATTTGTTAACATAATTGGTTTGCATTTGAGAATGCAACGTCCTTCACCAGACCTGAAGTTGGATATCATCTATGGATCAAAATCCGCAGTCACAGCTTAAATTACTTGTTATTAAAGGCAAGGAACAAGGCTATCTGACCTACGCCGAAGTAAACGACCACCTACCTGCAGAAATCGTGGATTCTGAACAGGTAGAAGACATCATTCAAATGATCAACGACATGGGTATCAAGGTAGTTGAAACTGCACCTGATGCTGATGATCTAGCACTTAATGATGACGATGCCAATATAGATGAAGATGCAGCCGAAGCTGCAGCTGCTGCGCTTTCAAGCGTAGAAAGCGAGATTGGCCGTACTACTGACCCAGTTCGTATGTACATGCGTGAAATGGGTACGGTTGAACTACTGACTCGTGAAGGCGAAATCGACATTGCGAAGCGTATTGAAGATGGTATCAATACAGTTCAACTATCGGTTGCTGAGTACCCTGGCACTATTCCATACATCTTGGAACAGTTTGACCGCGTACAAGCAGAAGAGATTCGCTTAACAGACCTAATCAATGGCTTTGTTGACCCAGACGACGATGGCACAGCTGCGCCAACGGCGACTCACATCGGTTCAGAACTTGCTGAAACTGATCTGGAAGACGAAGACAAAGAAGACGATGAGGAAGAGGAAGAAGAAGATACAGGTATCGATCCTGAGCTTGCTCTTGAGAAGTTCACAGCGCTTCGTACTAGCTACCAGAACCGTCAGCTAGCGATCAACGAGTACGGCCATGAAAGCCCGAAAGCAATGCTTGCAACAACAATGATGCAAGACGTATTCAAAGAGTTCCGTCTAACACCAAAACAGTTTGATTACCTAGTAAACGAACTGCGTAACTCTATGGATCGCGTACGTACTCAAGAACGCCTAATCATGCGTCAAACGGTTGAGTACGGCAAAATGCCGAAGAAATCTTTCATTGCTCTATTCACTGGCAACGAATCTAGCGAAGCATGGTTGGATGAAGTTCTTGCTTCAGACAAGCCATACGCAGAAAAGATCAAACGTAACGAGCACGACATCCGTCGCTCTATCCAAAAACTGGATATGATCGAACGTGAAACGTCTCTTACTGTTCAAAGCATTAAAGATATCAGCCGTCGTATGTCTATCGGTGAAGCGAAAGCTCGTCGTGCGAAGAAAGAGATGGTTGAAGCGAACTTACGTCTAGTAATCTCGATTGCTAAGAAGTACACAAACCGTGGTCTACAATTCCTGGATCTAATCCAAGAAGGTAACATCGGTCTGATGAAAGCCGTAGATAAGTTTGAATACCGTCGTGGTTACAAGTTCTCTACTTACGCTACGTGGTGGATCCGTCAAGCAATCACTCGTTCGATTGCCGACCAAGCTCGTACTATCCGTATTCCGGTTCACATGATCGAAACGATCAACAAACTAAACCGTATCTCTCGTCAAATGCTACAAGAGATGGGTCGTGAACCACTTCCGGAAGAGCTAGCTGAACGCATGCAAATGCCTGAAGACAAGATCCGTAAAGTACTGAAAATCGCTAAAGAGCCAATCTCAATGGAGACACCAATCGGTGACGACGAAGATTCGCACCTAGGTGATTTCATCGAGGATACAACGCTAGAACTGCCTTTAGACTCTGCAACGGCAACAAGCCTACGCGGCGCAACTAAAGACGTTCTTGCTGGCCTAACACCTCGTGAAGCTAAAGTACTGCGTATGCGTTTCGGTATCGATATGAACACTGACCACACTCTTGAAGAAGTGGGCAAGCAGTTCGACGTAACTCGTGAACGTATCCGTCAGATCGAAGCAAAAGCACTGCGTAAACTTCGTCACCCAAGCCGCTCAGAAACTCTGCGTAGCTTCCTAGACGAGTAATCACACGCTTTAGTGCGGTTAGCTTTTAAGCATAAATAAGAAAAGGTGAGCGTTGGCTCACCTTTTTTTTATCCGTATGATTTAAGTGGCTAAGATGTAAGCGGAATTGCCCCTTATAGTGTCTAGACACCACTGAATGCTTCCCCTATAATCTATGCCCTACGGCCCCTTAGCTCAGTGGTTAGAGCGCACGACTCATAATCGTTCGGTCCCCAGTTCAAATCTGGGAGGGGCCACCAAATTTAGAAAGGCGTAGAAGGTTAGTACCTACTACGCCTTTTTTCTTTTTCAGAAAGCTGGGTGCTCTTACGGGTGCTCCTATAATATTCACTATGCTCTCTCCACTTAGCCTCATATCTTGTCAATATAGACTTTCAACCAGTACTTAGTATTTGCGGTAACTCATAGTAAAATCACTGTACGGTTGGTCTATTGCTGATAATCCAATAAGATGCGATAACCCGTTTCTAAGAAGAAGAGTATATGGCTGTATATAACACAGCGTCAGACTCGGCTAACACAGCCGTACGAGCATTCCTAACGAAAGTGGGAGAGTTTTACCTAGGGCACTCATTCAACACTACAAGTGGCAAAGGAAAGAAGATTTGGTTGCAAATTAGAAATGAGCAATTTGATTCATCATGCGCTTATTGTGGTGAAAAGAAGGAAAGCTTGCAAGTTGAACACTTGTACATGTTCAACCGCTCTGAATACGGCTTACATCACCCTGGAAACATTGTTCCTTGCTGTAAACTGTGTAACAAGCGCTCCAGGAACGAGGACAACACATATTGTACTTGGGAGCAGCACTTACTCTATGTTTGTAGACAAAACTATGAAATAGAACAGTTTGAACTAAGAAAGCAACGAATTCTTGATAATTTTGAAATGTTTAATTATCCAAAGCTGAACGACAAAGAACGACACGCCATTCGTGTAATAGCAAACAGCCTTTATAACAATATTAAAGCCGAATCAGAGAAGTCACTAAACCTATACAAACAATTAGACGAAGCATTTGTTAGATAGGTTCAATCATGTTGGCAAACAGCTACGCCGCCATAGCTATTTGCAAATAAAACGGTAGAATGTCGCGGCTTAGAATCTTGAAGGTTAGTTGAATGTCACACAAAGCTATAGATTTATTTGCCGGCGCAGGTGGATTCAGTTTAGCTGCACATAATCTCGGCTTAGATATAATAGCAGCTATAGAGCTTGATAAAACGGCTTCTGAAACATATCACCTCAACCTCATAGAGAGATTAGGGCAAGATACCAGCCTACTTAACGAAGACATACTTCAAATAAACCCAGAATCACTAAGAGAAGAGTTGGGAATTGAAACCGGGGAATTATCAATTATTCTTGGTGGACCACCATGCCAAGGATTTTCGAGTCATCGCATAAAAGATGCGGGGGTTAATGATCCGAGGAACAAGTTACTTCTTCGCTACTTCGATTTTGTTGAAGCTTTTCTACCTAAAGCTTTCCTAGTAGAAAATGTGACTGGTCTTTTTTGGGAAAGGCATAAAAGTTATTTAGACAACTTTTTAGCTTTAGCTGAACAGCACCATTATAACGTTGTATTTTGTGACACCTTAAACGCAAAGGATTATGGTGTTCCTCAAAATCGAAAACGAGCGTTTATTTTAGGGATTAGAGAAGATACAAACACTTTAAACTTTCCCCCACTAAAGACTCACTTTTCGCCAGCTTCAAAAGAAGTTAAAGAAGGGGCGAATAAATGGAGAACCGCTTCATCGGTATTTGAACCCCTAACACCTGCTTTGATAGAACAGTATGTTAAAGAACACTTTAGGGATCATACAAAGCTTAAAGATAACGAAGCTAGGTTAGTGCTGGAGAATTTGGAAGCTGGAAGTGAAATTAATTTCGATGACCCATGCAATGTACATATGCAACCAACCGAAAGAATGAAAGAGCGCTTTAAGAAAACTCGGTTGAACGGAAGTCGTACAGATGCAGGCAAGGAATTTGAACTTAAATGCCACGCAAATGGGTATCTAGGACATAAAGATGTATATGGAAGAATGTTTATACATCAGCCTTCAAATACTATCACAACTGGCTGTAACAACCCCTCTAAAGGACGGTTTGTACATCCCTGGAAAGATCATGGTATAACTTTAAGACACGCAGCAAGATTACAAACATTTCCAGACGAATTCACTTTCGTAGGAAGCTCGACTCACCAAGCCAAGCAAATTGGCAATGCTGTACCACCAGAGCTTGGTCAGATACTCATAAACGCCATTATGAATGGAATTGAATAGAAAAAGAGTCTATTATATAGGCTCTTTTTTTTTAATATTAACTAGTTAACCACCATATGCAATTCTGCGAGATTACTAAATATGGCCATTTTTAAAACACGAGCTAGAGCATTAGACTTACTAGGTCGCCAACAAATAGCAGGCATTCCTACTGCAATTAATGAACTTCTCAAAAACTCCCATGATGCGTATGCCGATAAAGTCGATATCGATTACTTTCGTTCTAAAGATCTATTCATTTTAAGAGATGATGGCATAGGAATGACCAAAGATGATTTTGAAAATCGTTGGTTGACACTTGGGACTGAATCAAAAGTAAAACATAAGAAGTCATTAGAGCCTCGTATCGATGGAAGTAAAGACTTCCGAATACCAATGGGTGAAAAAGGTATAGGCCGGCTTGCAATAGCATCAATTGGAAAACTAGTGCTAATTGTGACGAAAGCAAAAGGCAAAAATGAAATTACTGCCGCCCTTATTAATTGGCAACTTTTCGAGATCCCAGGGTTAAATTTAGAAGATATATCGATCCCAATACAAACATTTAGTTCCCTTCCTAACCAAGAAGAACTTTCTTCCATGAAGGCCGAATTAAAAACTTCTATCGATAGATTAAATGATCAAGACGATCTCTCAGAACAAGAATACGAATCATTAACTAATACATTAAATAATTTCGAATTTTGTCCAAGAGAAATAGATAAAAAGCTAGTTGGTAAATATGAGTTAGATGACCTAAATAAAGGTGGAACTTTTTTCTATATCTCATCTGTAGATCCAATCATTAATACCGATATTGACGGTTCTAGTAAAGGAAAAGAAGCTACTAAAATTGAAAAAATGCTGATGGGCTTTCACAACACAATGACGCCTGAGCACCCAAAACCTACTTTAGATATTGTATTTCGAGACTATAAATATAATGATGATAATTATATTGGTATTATCGATCGGGAACACTTCTTTTCAGTTGATGACTTTGAAAAAGCAGATCACCACTTTGAAGGGCAATTTGATGAATATGGCCAATTTAAAGGAATGGTTAAAATTTATCATGAGAAAACGTTTGATCACATCGTTAACTGGACTGAGAATAATTTCAAAACGACACGATGCGGGCCGTTTTCTATAAATTTTGCTTATATTCAAGGTAGAAAAATAGAATCTATATTAGATCCTGAGAATCACACTAGAATAAAAGAAAAAGCCAATAAGTTTGGCGGACTATATATATATAAAGATAACATCAGAATATTACCTTATGGTGATTCTGATTATGATTATTTAGAAATTGAAAAAAGGCGAAACCTTAGATTTTCATCCTTCTTTTCATATCGAAGAATGTTTGGTGTTATCAATATTACACATGAAGACAATGGAGAATTAAAAGAAAAGGCTGGACGTGAAGGCTTTATAGAAAATAAATCATACCGTCAAATGCAAAATATTCTAAAGAACTTCTTTGTACAAATAGCTGCCGATTTCTTTTCATCAGATGATAATTCACCTAAGTCAGAGTTGTGGAACAGCAAAAAAAATGAAATAACTCAAACTTATAAAGCACTAGAAAAAAGAGAAAAGCAGGCAAAGGAACGTAAAGTAAAATTTGAAAAGAATCTTAATCAGTTCTTTGAACTTTATAAAAATGACACATTCAATGAACAGGTTAATTACCTCTTAAATGAAATAAACTTTGATTTTAAAAGCGTTGCCTCTGAAAAAGATGAGGATTTAGCTAGCCAAAAAATTCTAGATGTAGAGTCGATATCTAGACAGAAGCTATCTGATTATAGAAAGTCTATCATCGTGCCTTCTCCTAGAGGGTTTTATATAAAAGGCGAAGTAAAAAGAGATTATGAAACTTACCTAGAGTTAATAGATGAGGTCAATCTAAATATATTTGAAAAAGCTTTTTTAAAAATAGATGATATTGTTGAAGAAACTGTATCTGTTCTTCACATAGAGCTTAATAAACGAAGACGATTAGAGCAGGCTGTTGAAGCCATCTCAAATCAAGCTAAAAAGTTGAACTCTGATAAAAGAAAAGCAGCTAATGAATCAGCTTTAGATATTTCCAAAAGAGTAAAGTCACTTGCAAGCGAGCTAATGATTGATCTTGACGACCAAATAAGAGAAGTCAAAGACAAATTTAAAAAAGTATCTATAGAAGATGAGCCAGATATTAATTTGGTTGCTATGCGCAATGCTTTATCTGACGAAATAACACTAATTTCTGAACGAAACACGAATGTACTTGATACCATAATCCGTCAATTAGAAGGGATTTATTGGGAGAAAGATGAAGACAATAACTATATAACAAATGACCAAATCACTAGCGCTCTTAGCGAAGAGCTAGAGAGTTTACGTGATAAAGTGAATGTCGATGTTGAACTTAGTCAGCTAGGGCTAGCTGTCGGTGTAATACACCATGAGTTTAATAGTACAGTTAGATCTATTAGGCATAGCTTAAAGGACCTAAAAGCTTGGTCAGATGTAAACGAGGATCTTGATGGTGTGTATAAAAATATCAAGATAAACTTCGAGCATTTAGATGGTTACCTAAACCTTTTCACCCCATTAAATAGAAGACTATCTCGACGTTCTGAAGAAATTAAACTTTTAGAAATAAAGAACTTTTTGATTGACCTTTTTAAAAGCCGGCTTAAAAGGCATAACATTGAATTTAAGCATACTAATGGTTTTGCAAAGGGAAAAATCATTGGTTATAGATCAACTTTTTACCCTGTTTTTGTAAATGTTATTGATAATGCCATTCACTGGTTAAATGAAAGTGGGAATGAAAATAAAACAATTAGACTTCACGCCGACAAAGAAGGGAATGTTTATATTTCCAATAACGGGTTAGAGATTAAGCCTCAAGATAAAAACAAAATTTTTAGTCTTGGGTTTTCTCGGAAAGATAATGGCCGAGGCATGGGCCTTCATATCAGCAATGAAGTTCTCGAATCAGCAGGTTATGAATTGATTCTAGATGAAGCAAGAGATAATTCTACAGTTACATTTAAACTATCCAAAGGTAAAGACAATGACTAATTTTACTCAGTTATCACAAGACGCAGCTAGTAATTTTCTCCAGAGCATTGTCTTCATCGATGACAAGGCATACCAAAGTAACGACACTAGTGATCAACATGACTTTAATGCGAAAGAGATTACTAAAGTATTCTCTGAAAATGGTAAAGTTTGTGCAGTTTACGAACCTAGTACAACTCAAGAAATTGACTCCCTTATCACTGTGGCAAAGAAAGCAGACGTTGCTGTTATCGACTGGCAGATTGTTATTGACGACCAAAGAGAAACAGAGGAAGAAGAAAGTGACGATGAAGCTGATGCTGATATTGATGACGTGAGAGGGATATATACGAAAAAAATAATAAATCAGCTTTTACTCGATGAATCATGTAAAAACAGTATCAAGCTTATTTTAGTCTATACAGGTGAGACTGACCTAGAGAAAATTGCCATTGATATACATCAAAGTATCAATGATAATAATTTAGAAGGTTTTAATATTGACTCTAATGATTCATGTACAATAGTTTCAAAATCTTGTCGAATCATGGTTATAGCAAAATCTAACCGTGAAGAAGAAAGTGGTCAGCATGCCGATTTATTAAGATCAAAGAGAGTTACATACGCTGAGCTTCCAGTGTTTATTACGCAACAATTCTCATCTCTAACTAGTGGTTTACTCTCCAATTTTGCAATGGCATCACTTTCTGAAGTAAGGCGAAATTTCAATCAGATTTTGAGTCAATTTTCAAAGAAACTTGACGCAGCTTATCTTGCGCATCAATCTCTATTACCAAACACTCATGATGCAAATGAACTGTTAATTGAGTTACTTGGTAGCACTTTTATGTCTACATTGCGGTACAAAGGACTCAACCAATATATCAATAATGACCTTATTGAAGCGTGGCTAATGGAGAACGTTCCAGAAAGACAGTTTCACCTCAAAAAATCAAACGGTGATAATGAGACCATTACTTTCTCATTAAGTCACAATAAATTAATGCGACTTCTTGGCTCTCATGACGTGGTTGAAACGAAATATAGAGAAGTTATTAAAGATGGTGAAGACAATGGCCAACTCACAAACAAGAGACTAGATCTTCTAGCTTCTAAGTTTGCCATCACGCTATTTACGGATGACTCTAACTATAATGAAATAAATCATAAATTTGCAAACTTATGTCAACATAGAAACATAATTACAAATGATAGTTACACCCCAAGCTTAACCTTAGGGACAGTTGTAAAAAGCACTACTGAGAACAATTACTATATTTGTATACAACAGCGATGTGATTCAGTTAGATTAAATGAAGACAATACTCGACGCTTTTTATTCTTGTCCTTAACAGAGGTAACAGACTCTCAAGACGTAAAAACATTTGATTTCCTTACTCCAACAGGTACTAAGCTTAAGGTAAACAAAGGAACTTATGCATTAAGAACTGTAAAGTTCAATGGTTCTTCAACAGGCACAGTTCCATCTGAGTTAATTTCGACACAACGCTTATTTTACCCTACCCATCACTCAGAAAACATTCCTGAGGCATTTCAATTTATAGTTGAACTGAAAGAAATGTACGCACAAAAAATCATAGAGGAATATAGTGGTAGCCTCTCTCGTGTCGGGCTAGATGAGCCGGAATGGGTAAGGCGATACAATTAGACAAAGATTTGCGAGACACTTATATTCATAAGTGTCTCTTTATATTTAATTCACCATATCAAAGAAGATTTATATTTACACTGCAATATAGACATCAGGCTAGTAAGTCACTTTCCATTCCCTTGTTCTTCTTGTTAAAGCCCCCTACCAACACATCTTCACCAACGAGGGTTGGTGTTTTTTGTTTTTAAAAAGCTCTATAGCTAGAGCTGAAAAGTGATTTTTCTGCATTAAATCGGTAAAACAAAGAGATAAGTGTATCTATAAATTTGAGGTTGTTTCATAACTGGCCGGCTCATAATCGTTCGGTCCCCAGTTCAAATCTGGGAGGGGCCACCAAATTAGAAAAGCCAGAACAGTTCACGCTGCTCTGGCTTTTTGCTTTTCTAGCCCTTTATCTTCTAGCTCAACGCTCTGCCCCATTCGTCCAGTTTCTTCTATGTGACTAAACATACTTTTCTTTTATAAAAAAATCGGCAATATGAGAGTACACAAATCATTCAATAGTTCAGGGAAGACTCATGAAAGACGAAACGCTCTCGATTCACTTCGGCTACGACACTGATCCAACAACCAAATCGGTTGCGACTCCTATTTACCAAACCGTTGCTTACGAATTTGATGACGCACAACACGGTGCCGACCTCTTTAACCTCGCGGTGCCAGGTAATATCTACACTCGTATAATGAACCCAACCAATGATGTGTTGGAAAAACGCATGGCAGCCTTAGAAGGCGGGATTGCAGGCTTAGTGGTGAGTGCAGGCAGCGCGGCGATCAACTACGCGATTCAAACGTTGGCACAAATCGGTGACAACATCGTTTCAACGCCTCAGCTTTACGGTGGTACTTACACCCTGTTTGCTCATATGCTGCCAAACCAAGGGATCGAAGTTCGCTTTGCTAAAGACGACAAACCAGAAAGCTTAGCAGCACTGATTGACAAAAAAACCAAGGCGGTTTACTGCGAAAGTATCGGTAACCCAGCAGGTAATATTATCGACTTAGAGCGTGTTGCTGAACTTGCTCACGCACAAGGTGTACCTGTGATTGTTGATAACACGGTGGCGACGCCTGTACTGTGTAAACCTATCGATTTTGGTGCCGACATCGTGGTGCACTCACTAACTAAATATGTGGGTGGTCACGGTACAACGTTAGGTGGCGTGATTGTCGACTCAGGTAAATTCCCATGGGCAGAGCACAAAGACCGCTTCCCTGTGTTTAATCAGCCAGAGCCTTCTTATCATGGCGTGGTTTATACCGAGGCATTTGGTGAGGCTGCGTTTATTGGTCGTGCTAGAACGGTTCCCCTGCGTAATACAGGTGCAGCACTGTCACCAATGAATGCTTTCATGTTGATGCAAGGTTTGGAGACCTTGTCGCTACGCATGGAGCGACACACAGAGAATGCCTTGAAAGTAGCGGAATACCTCAAGCAACACGAGAAAGTCAGCTGGGTAAGTTACGCTGGCCTGCCTGATTCAGAATTCTATCCACTCGCTGAAAAGTACATGCAAGGTAAGCCATCGGCCATTCTATCTTTTGGTTTAAAAGACGGTTATGAAGCCGGCGTTCGCTTCTATGATGCACTGCAAATCTTCAAGCGCTTGGTTAACATTGGCGATGCGAAATCTCTCGCTTGTCACCCAGCTTCGACGACACACCGTCAACTAAGCGAAGCTGAACAGAAACAAGCCGGTGTATCACCGGAGATGATTCGCCTATCAGTAGGTATCGAGCACATTGACGATATCTTGGCTGACCTAGAGCAAGCACTGAGCACTTAATGACGCTACAGCTAGCTCTAACACTGATCGTTAACTAACAGACATAAAAAAGCCCATCACTGAATGGGCTTCTTATTATCTATTTCTTAGATAAGCTGTCGATTACTCAACTGTTACCGCTTTCGCTAGGTTACGAGGTTGGTCAACGTCGGTACCTTTGATTAGCGCGACATGGTAAGAAAGCAGCTGCATCGGCACTGTGTAGTAGATAGGCGCTGTTACTTCACTTACGTGAGGCATCTTGATGATCTTCATGTTCTCATCACTTTCAAAGCCAGCGTCTTGGTCAGCAAATACGTAAAGTAGACCGCCACGAGCACGTACTTCTTCAACGTTTGATTTCAGCTTCTCTAGCAAGTCGTTACTTGGTGCAATAACGACAACTGGCATATCTGCATCGATAAGAGCCAAAGGACCGTGCTTAAGCTCACCAGCAGCGTATGCTTCTGCGTGGATGTAAGAGATCTCTTTCAGTTTAAGAGACGCTTCCATCGCGATTGGGTAGAACTCACCACGACCCAAGAACAGTGTGTGATGCTTATCAGCAAAATCAGGTGCTAGCGCTTCAATCTCTTTATCAAACGCTAATGCTTTCTCGATATCAGCAGGCAGTTGGTGAAGTGCTTGAACGATTTCCGCTTCTTTCTCTTCATTGATACGACCTTGTAGACGACCAATTGACGTTACCATCATCAGCATTGCTGCTAGTTGAGTTGTGAAAGCTTTAGTAGAAGCAACACCGATCTCCGTTCCTGCGCGAGTCATGAAGGCAAAATCAGACTCACGAACCAGCGAAGAACCTGCAACGTTACAGATGGTCATCGCTGACATGTAACCCTTCTCTTTTGCAAGACGAAGTGCAGCAAGCGTATCCGCCGTTTCACCAGATTGAGACAGAGTCACCAATAGGCTATTCGGACGAACAACGAAATCACGGTAACGGAATTCAGAAGCGATCTCTACGTCACAGCTTACGCCCGCTAGAGATTCAAACCAGTAACGCGCAGCCATGCCTGAGTTGTAAGACGTACCACATGCGATGATCTGCACGTGTTCAACCTTGCTTAGGATCTCTTCAGCTTTAACGCCGATCGCGTTAGTGATAACCGAAGTCTCAGAGATACGGCCTTCCATCGTGTTGATCAGCGCTGTTGGTTGCTCAAAGATCTCTTTCTGCATGAAGTGACGGTATTGACCTTTATCGCCTGCGTCATGTTCAGCGTTTGATTCAACGATTTCACGCTCAACACGCTCGCCCGCGACATCAAATACAGTAACATCACGACGAGTTACCTCAGCAACATCACCTTCTTCTAGGTACATGAAGCGACGAGTTACGCTCAGTAGCGCCAGTTGGTCAGAAGCAAGGAAGTTCTCGCCGACACCAAAACCGATAACGATCGGGCTACCAGAACGAGCCACAACAATACGGCTAGGATCTTTGCGATCAACCGCAACCGTGCCGTACGCACCGTCTAATTGTTTTGCTGTTTTCTGTAGCGCTTCAACCAAAGAAGCTGAAGTGCGAAGTTCCCACTCAACTAAGTGAGCAATAACTTCTGTATCCGTTTGTGAAGTAAATACGTAACCACGCTCTTGCAGCATAGCGCGCAGTGCTTCGTGGTTTTCGATAATGCCATTGTGTACAACGGCAATATCACCAGACATGTGTGGGTGTGCGTTCGCTTCAGATGGCTCACCGTGTGTCGCCCAACGTGTATGAGCGATACCTGTACCACCAATCACTTGTTGCTCTTCTACCGCGTCAGCTAGCTCTTGCACTTTACCTAAGCGGCGCACACGAGTTAGGTTAGATTCAGTATCGACGACAGCGACACCTGCTGAATCGTAGCCACGGTATTCTAGACGACGAAGGCCTTCTACTAAAATTTCAGCTACATCACGCTGTGCTACTGCACCAACAATTCCACACATAGTTTCACTCCATCAATTTTGTTTTATTCCTATTGGCAGCAAGCAAAGGCCAGATCTTTATTAAGATCAATTATAGGAAAGTAAATGCATAATACTTAAATTTGTTTTTACGCTGGATCGGTCAGGATCACTCGAACATCATGTGATTCGATACTTGCTTTGGATTCTTCGCCTAAGTCTGTATCGGTAATTAAGATGTCAATGTGTTCCCATGCCAGCTCTAAGTTCGGGATCTTTCGTCCCACTTTTTCCGACTCAACCATCACGATCACTTCTCGTGACACTTCAGCCATTACTTTGCTCAGGCCAACCAGTTCATTAAACGTGGTTGTGCCTCTATCAAGATCGATACCATCGGCCCCGATAAATAGTTGGTCAAAATCATAAGCGCGAAGCACCGACTCTGCGACTTTGCCTTGGAAAGAGTCCGAATGGGTATCCCAAGTGCCGCCAGTCATTAATAACGTCGGCTCGCTTTCAAGCTCATTAAGCGCATTAGCGACGTGCAATGAGTTGGTCATGACAACCAAGCCACGCTTAGCATTAAGCTGCTGAATTAGAGCACCGGTCGTACTGCCACTATCGATCACGATGCGGTTATGGTCGCGAATTAAATCTGCAGCGGCTTTTGCCAATGAAACCTTTCGAGTCGAAACTTGTTGACCCAGTTCTTCGTTGACAACCTCTTTCGGTAACGAAATCGCACCACCATAACGGCGTAAAAGCTGACCGTTTTTCTCTAAAGACGCCAAGTCCTTTCTAATAGTGACCTCTGAGGTTTCAAACTTAGCGGATAATTCATCAACACTAACCTCCCCTTTTTCATTCACTAGGTTAGAAATTGCATGTCTTCTGAGCTGGGTGTTTCGTTTCGACATTTAAAAAGGCCACTAAGTTTCGATATGAAACATATTATAGTTACAACGAAACTATTTAGTCCATTTATTTTGATCCAAAAAATTAATAAATAGCGATAAAACCTTGTCCTAAGACAATTGTTAAGCAGTGATATTGAACTCATTAGGTGGTAGAATCCGCACCCGAAAAGAAAAAAAATTACAAAACTGACTGTTATTTTTTTGCAACCTACCCCCTATATAGTGGGGTAAGTCACAGAAAACCGATGTTGAATCAAAATCTTTTAGTCATAAAATGACTAAAATTGATGAAAGACTTACAACTCTGAAGGACATATTGGAAGTCCCGCGCTTTTACACAACAGGCACAAAATGTTGATGTAGCGGACCAATCTTCAGAACTTAAATAAATTTCAAATTGTAACAATACTTACCGGAGAGTACCTTCCATGAAAAAGACCAAAATCGTATGTACGATTGGCCCTAAAACTGAATCTGTAGAGAAGCTAACTGAATTAGTAGATGCTGGCATGAACGTTATGCGTCTTAACTTCTCTCACGGTGATTTCGCAGAGCACGGCACTCGTATCGCGAACTTCCGTAAAGTAATGGAAAACAAAGGTGAGCAACTTGCTATCCTTCTAGATACTAAAGGTCCAGAAATCCGTACTATCAAACTTGAAGATGGTAACGACGTAGATCTAGTAGCTGGTCAAGAGTTCACTTTCACAACTGACGCAACAGTTGTTGGTAACAAAGACGTAGTAGCAGTAACTTACCTAGGTTTCGCTAAAGACCTAACAGCGGGTAACACTATCCTTGTTGATGACGGCCTAATCGAAATGGAAGTTATCGCAACAACAGAAACTGAAGTTAAGTGTAAAGTTCTTAACAACGGTGCTCTAGGCGAAAACAAAGGTGTTAACCTTCCTGGCGTTTCTGTTCAACTTCCAGCTCTTTCTGAGAAAGACAAAGCTGACCTTAAGTTTGGTTGTGAGCAAGGCGTAGATTTCGTTGCTGCTTCTTTCATCCGTAAAGAAGAAGACGTTAAAGAAATCCGTGAGCTTCTAAACGCTAACGGCGGCGAGAACATCCACATCATTTCTAAGATTGAAAACCAAGAAGGTGTAGATAACTTCGATTCAATCCTTGAAGCTTCTGACGGCATCATGGTTGCTCGTGGTGACCTAGGTGTTGAAATCCCAGCTGAAGAAGTAATCTTCGCTCAGAAGATGATGATCGAGAAGTGTAACCGTGCACGTAAGATGGTTATCACTGCAACTCAAATGCTTGACTCTATGATCAGCAACCCACGTCCAACTCGTGCAGAAGCGGGTGACGTTGCGAACGCAATCATGGATGGTACTGATGCAGTAATGCTTTCTGGTGAAACAGCTAAAGGTAAGTACCCAGTTGAAGCTGTTACTATCATGGCTCAAATCGCGAACCGTACTGATTCAGCTCTTAAAGCTGAGCTAGGTTCTCGTCTAGACAGCCCACGTCTACGCATCACTGAAGCAGTATGTAAAGGCGCTGTAGACACAGCAGAGAAGCTAGCTGCTCCTCTAATCGTTGTTGCAACTGAAGGCGGTAAGTCTGCACGTTCAGTACGTAAGTACTTCCCAACTGCAAACATCCTTGCTCTAACAACTAACGAAAAGACAGCTGCACAGCTAGTTCTTACTAAAGGTGTTAAGCCAGTTCTTGTTGACTCTATCGAGAACACAGACGCGTTCTACATCAACGGTAAAGAAATCGCTCTACAATCAGGCCTAGGTAACAAAGGCGATATCGTAGTTATGGTTTCTGGTGCTCTAGTAGCTTCTGGTACTACAAACACAGCATCTGTTCACGTTCTATAAGAATGAACCGATTCGCATAAAATATAAAAGAGGGCTTCGGCCCTCTTTTTTTATGAAACAAAATCTTGCCTAACTTTTCAGTACGCTGTATTATCAATCACAATAGAACTACGTACTGTTAACTTCCAATTGGCTCTTTCTAAGAGACGGATTAGCAGACTAGAAATCATATATAGATGAGGTTTGTAATGTCTAGTCCTACGCTCACTGACAAAGTATCAAAGATGATTCGCCAAGATATTCTTAATGGTGAGTTAACCCCAGGCCAAAAGCTCGTTGTTGCTGATCTAAAAGCACGCTACAACGTTGGCGCATCCCCTATTCGCGAAGCCTTGGTACAGTTATCTTGGAGCAAATACGTAAAGCTAGAGCCACAAAAAGGCTGCTGGGTATCTCCTGTATCAAAGAAAGAACTGAATGACCTATACGAAAGCCTTCGTGTTGTATCATCGGTTCTGCTTAAAAAAGCGATTTCAGCGGGTGATGAGAGCTGGGAACTGGATGTACTAACGTCTTACCATAAGCTGTCACGAGTACAGTACGTATCTGAAGAGTTTGATTGTGTTGAATGGGAAGAGCGCCACCAGCAATTCCATGTCGCACTGCTTGAAGGGGCAGATTCAGAGAACATGTTTAAGTTCTTTGATGACCTAATCAACCAAGTGAAACGTTACCGCTTCCTCGCTATGTCTGCAGAAAGCGCATCTGATGATCTGTTCAATATTGATGAGCACGAAATGATCATGAAACTAGTACTCTCTAAGAATGTAGAACAAGCAACAGAACTGCTTGATCAACACTTACTAGGTTCAATGAAACGAATTGAAGAAGTTATCGAAGCGGCATAATGCCAAGATAGATTCTAACCAAATAAAAACGGAGCCCAACGGCTCCGTTTTTTTGTTTCCAGTACCACGACTGAACTACCACCCAAAAAACTCTTTGTGATGAGTATTGAGCAGCACAACCATAGGTAAAAAATACAATGCACTAAGCTGAAAGCCAAGAATGGCTAATGTGCCTATGGTTAACCTCACTAAAAAATCGACAAACATACCACGCCTCTTTTAACCAGACTGTATGATCCCCAAACTCTTGCTCCAGCTAACCTAATTCTACTGCTGCCTTTCAAGTTATTGATAAGGCTAGCTAACCAGCTGAATTAAGTTAACGGTGTCATCCTTTTATATCTGGTAAACACTCTATTTATTGCATCGTTTAACACGATGTAATCTGAAGCAAAGTAGTTTACTTACTGTTCATTTTAGCTCAAATTTTCACCAACATTAGACTTTAGTCTAACTGTATAGATTTTGTGACACAGGTCGCTCAAAAGTGAGATTCCTAATAAAAAGAGGGGAAGGAAAAAGGAGTCGGGGCGCGACTTGAAGAGGTGAAGCAAATAGAAGACAGGACTAGATAGAGGCGAACCTAAGCGACATCATCATAGCTAGGACACATAGAGACCGTATTACGACCAGACGATTTAGATTCGTAAAGCGCAACATCCGCACACTTGTATGAACGAGTGCTGTTACTGGTTAAATCCGTAAAGCCAACACTCACCGTTACCTTAGTTCCGGCGGCTAGCTCAATCTCGATTCGTAAGCGATCCAATACGCGCTTTGCTTCTGGTAGTGAGGTGTGTGGCATCAAGAGTGCAAACTCTTCTCCTCCAACACGTGCAACAAAGTCCGTCCCACGAAGGCTGTCTTGCAGAAGCTTAGCAACACCAGCGATCACACGGTCGCCTTCGTCATGGCCAAGTTCATCATTGATTCGCTTGAAGTTATCGATGTCGACTAAGGCTAAGCACGTGGTCGCTTCGTTCGGGTAACGCTCAACCAAGCGAGAATAGTAGGCCAACTGCTCTTCGAACTTTCGTCGGTTCCAGAGGTTGCTCAAAGAGTCACGTTCACTCAAGATCCTCAAACGCACCTCAAGCTCCTTCCTCACGGAAATATCAACCAACGAGGTGATGTAGTAGCTGACTTTGCCTGAATTGTTTTTGACCGCATGCACTCGCATGATCGCAGTAAAAGGAATACGCAGCTTGTTCTTACACTGAACCTCCCCTTCCCATACTTCTTCTTGCTCTAAATGACTCCAGATAGCCGAGCTTGAGAGTACTTGGTCGGTATTCTCAAGCAGCAACTGCAATGCATTCTGACCGATCACTTGTTTTTTGCAGTACCCAGTCATGTTCTCAAATTCGTTATTGATCATCATTGTGCGGTGCTGCTTGTCAGAGATCATCACTGCCGACATACCATTCAATGCGGCGCGTGCCAATTTACTTTCTAGGCTTCGGCGTCGGTAGTGCGTCACCAGGTAAGCAAACGGGAAAGCGAATATCAACACCGTAATCAGAACAATGATCTCTTCATGGGCCAAATCATCTAGATCACGCTCAGCCCGATCCATCAGTTGCTTTTGATTAAGTTGAATCAGTAAATGGACCTTTTGACTGTTCGCGAGCATAACCGTATTAAAGGCAAACAAATTACCATCTTCAAAAACGTGTCCCACCTGATCATTGGAGATCGCATCCCACGTTTTAGGCGCGATATTTTTCAGATTGTAACCTTTTCTTTCAGGAATAGAGTCTCCGAACAATTTACCGCTGTTGTTACTCGCGATGAAGTAGCCCGCGTCATTGAGAACTTCTGCTCGAAGATCGTTATCAGGTGAAAAGCTCAGACGCGACGATAAGCCCCATACATCGAGATTGATGACGAGATAGCCTACTCTTTCGTCAGGGGTTTCTACGGGGGTAAAGACACGGATTACCGGCGAATACGGGAAGGTGACTTCACCATGCTCTGTTTCAAGCTCAATACCCCAACCGCCAATCTGTTCGGCTTCTAGTTTTTGAGCGTATTGGAAGTAGTTAGAATCCGACCTATCTTGCAGTTGTTGAGGAAACGTCACTCTACCGGTATCAGAGGAGTAGTTCACGCGCACCAATTCTTTACCAGTGACATCTAACAGATGGATTTGTGTATACCACTTCTGGTTGACTAGAACAGATTGCCAGACCTCTTCAAGTAGATGTTTGGTTTGGTCTGAGGGAGAGGAAGCAAAGTTAACCAAGCTCTGGCTATGACTGAGTAGCTCCATTACCGAGACTAACTGAGTCTTGAGAAGATCGTAATCTCGCTTGGCATACACTAATTGATGAACGGCTTGCTTAGCTGAGTAGTCAAAGCTCTGCTGTTTTACTTCTTTGTAGCGCTGCAAATAATACAGACATACTGCAGAGGACAATATGATAGAGATAATCAGCAATGTAATTATTGATTTTTTATTTCGCATTGCTAACTCAGATGAATGGAAGTGCAGCGCGGGATTATAGCACTCTAAAAAATTAACAAAATAAAAGCCGCTTAAAAAAGCGGCTTTAAAGTTATTTTTTAAAGACTTATCGTCTAGGCTTTCAACGCACGTTCGCCTCGTGCAATGCCAACAACACCACTTCGAGCTACTTCAAGCACTTCCGTCACTTCAGACAGCGCCTGAATGAAGGCATCCAGTTTCTCGCTCGTACCCGCCATTTGAACCGTATATTGAGAAGCCGTGACATCAACAATCTGACCACGGAAGATATCTGCTGTGCGCTTCACTTCTGCTCGAGCAAAGCCGCTCGCACGTACTTTTACCATCAACAGCTCACGTTCAATGTGCTCAAGCTCAGACACTTCTTGTACTTTAAGTACGTCGATTAGCTTATGCAGTTGTTTCTGAATCTGCTCAAGCTGCATTTCGCTCGAGTTAGTAGTGACGTTCAAACGAGACAGCGTCGGATCATCGGTTGGAGATACGTTCAAAGACTCGATGTTGTAGCCACGCTGAGAAAACAAGCCAACCACACGAGAAAGCGCACCAGGTTGGTTTTCCATTAGTAGTGAAATAATGTGTCTCATATTATGTTCTCTCCGTTTTGCTTAGCCACATGTTATCCATACCCTCGCCTTTGATTTGCATTGGGTATACGTGCTCGGTGTCATCCACACTAATATCGACAAATACCAAACGGTCTTTCATCGCCAGTGCTTTTTCCAAACCTGATTCCAGTTCATCCGGAGATGAAATACGCATACCAACGTGGCCATAAGCCTCAGCGATCGCAGCAAAATCAGGAACAGAGTCCATATATGAGTTAGAGTAACGACCTTGATAAACAATGTCTTGCCACTGTTTTACCATGCCTAGGAAACGGTTGTTAAGGTTAATAATCTTAACAGGAATATTGTATTGCAGCGCAGTCGACAGCTCTTGGATATTCATTTGAATACTGCCGTCACCGGTTACCACAACCACTTCTTCATCTGGTTTAGCAAACTTAACGCCCATACCAGCAGGTAGGCCAAAGCCCATCGTACCTAGACCACCAGAGTTAATCCAACGACGTGGCTTGTTAAACGGGTAGTACAAAGCAGCAAACATTTGGTGTTGACCTACATCAGAAGCAACATAGGCATCGCCATTGGTTACTTTATGCAGCGTTTCAATTACTTGCTGTGGTTTGATGCGCTCAGACGATTTCTCGTAAGCTAGGCAGTCACGCTCTTGCCACTGCTTGATTTCACTCCACCAGCTTTCAATCGCTTCTGCATCGTTAGTGCCGCCTTGCTCAACGAGCAAGCTCACCATGCTCTCTAGAACTTTTTCAGCAGAACCTACAATCGGTAGATCCACTTTTACGTTCTTAGAGATCGAAGATGGGTCGATATCAATGTGCATGATCTTCGCATCAGGGCAGTACTTATCTAGGTTATTGGTCGTTCGATCATCGAAACGTACGCCAATACCAAAGATCAAATCCGCATTGTGCATCGCCATATTGGCTTCATACAAACCATGCATGCCTAACATACCCAAAGAGTTCTTATGAGTGCCAGGGAAAGCGCCAAGCCCCATTAGGGTGCTTACCACAGGTAAATTCAGTGCCTCTGCTAATTTTAACAGCGGCTTATCTGCCTCAGAAATAACCGCACCACCACCGACATAAAGTACCGGCTTCTTCGCTTCAAGAAGGGCTTTTAGCGCCTTTTTGATCTGACCTTTATGACCCGTAACCGTTGGGTTATACGAACGCATTTTGATCGTTTCTGGGTATTCATAAGGAAGCTTGATTTGTGGGTTTAAGATGTCTTTCGGCAGATCAATAACCACAGGACCGGGACGTCCTGTCGTTGAAATATAGAATGCTTTTTTAACGACTTCAGGGATATCTTCCGCTTTCTTAACTAAGAAGCTGTGTTTAACGATCGGGCGTGATACACCCACAATGTCACACTCTTGGAAGGCGTCGTTACCAATAAGGTTATTTGGTACGTTACCAGAAATAACAATCATTGGGATTGAGTCCATGTAGGCGGTTGCAATACCAGTAACGGTATTGGTCGCACCTGGACCAGAGCACACAAGTACTACACCCGGTTTACCGGTAGAACGAGTATAGCCATCTGCCATGTGGGTAGCGGCTTGTTCGTGTCGTACTAATACGTGTTTAATTTCAGCAGTTTTAGCATGCAGCGCATCGTAGATATCAAGTACAGAACCACCTGGGTAACCAAAGATTTGTTCTACACCCTCTTCAATTAGAGACTGCACCACCATCTCAGCGCCGGATAACATTGCTGTTTCAGGTTTTGTTGTCATATTGCTCTCCTCACCAGTTTCCAATCATATTTGGTGAACATGTTGGGCTGGTTTTTCATAGTCTAGGGCTTATTCGTAGCCTAATTCGAAATACTTCCACTTTTTCGGCTATGGCTGTCTGTCGTGATAACAACAAACAGTAATACGAAACAACTTTAACGCTTTATTATCATCTGGTCTAACACCTGTTATTCGGCAACTGTGCCAAAAAACCAACTATTAGCTCAAAGCATTAAACAAAACCTAAATCAACCTTAACAACTAGTTTTAAACACTGGATGATAGATGAAAAAAAGCACTTAATATTTCAATAGATCACTATTTATCGATAAACAGCGAGCCTGATGGTGTGCGCTTTCGCACATTGTGCTGTGTCATTAGATACAAAAAATCCCCCTAAAAATGCAATCACATCCGTAGGGGGATTTTTAAACAACTGAAAATTTATCTAAGCAGAAAACTACTTATCTTTAGGCTTTTCGTTGTACATTTCTTCGATTTCGTCTTGATACTTATCGTTGATAACTTTACGACGCAATTTTTGAGTTGGTGTCAGTTCACCATCATCCATAGAAAATGCTTTTGGTAGCAGTTTGAATTTCTTCACTTGCTCAAACTTAGCCAGTTCTTGCTGTAGGTCATTCACACGCTTTTCTAGCATCTCGACGATTTGGTGATGCTTAACAAGCTCAACGCGATCGTGATACTTGATATTAAGCTCTTTGGCGTACTCTTCTAGCGAGTCATAGCAAGGAACAATCAGCGCAGAAACGAATTTGCGTGTATCAGCGATAACAGCAATCTGTTCAATAAAGTGATCTTTACCAATCGCGCCTTCAACCACTTGCGGTGCAATGTACTTACCACCAGAGGTTTTCATCAGCTCTTTGATACGATCGGTAATGAACAGGTTACCATTTTCATCAAAATGGCCCGCATCACCGGTTTTCAAGAAACCGTGCTCATCGAATGTCTTAGCGGTCTCTTCTGGCATCTTGTAGTAGCCGCGCATCACCATTGGACCACGAACAAGAATCTCGTCCTTCGCACCAATTTTTACTTCTGCGCCCGGCATCGACATACCAATCGAATCAGGGTTAAAACAGCGGTCATCCCAACAAGATACTGTTGCTGTGGTTTCTGTCATGCCGTAGCCAAGTTTTACGTTGATGCCGATAGCATGGAAGAAGCGACCAATAGTCTCATCAAGCTTCGCGCCACCACATGGCATGAAGTTGATGTTACCGCCGAGTAGAGCGCGCAGTTTAGATAGCACAAGCTTATCGGCTAGCGCATGGCTCTTCTTCAGCATCAACGATGGCGTACGACCTTCTTGGTGACAAACTGAAAGCTTTGCTCCCATGTTCACCGCCCAAGTAAATAGCACTTTACGAATAAATGGCGCTTTAGATACCTTCTCGTGAATCGCAGAGAAGATCTTCTCGTAGAAGCGTGGAACCGCACACATTACAGTAGGTTTCACATCACTTAGCGCATCACGCACTTGCATCGTATCTTGCAGGTAGCAGTTGGTTGCGCCTTTATAGAGAACGTAGAACGTCCAAGCACGCTCAAATACGTGTGATAACGGTAGGAAACACAATGAGACATCATCTTTGCTTAGGCTAAGGCGCTCATCGTGGCCTTCTAACTGGTAACCAATATTGGTGTAATCAAGCATTACGCCTTTTGGCTGACCTGTGGTACCAGAGGTATAGATAAGAGTTAGTAAGTCGTCCATGCTTGCATCTGCAAGACGCACGTCAAGTTCAGCTTGTTGTGCTTCAACGCCACGCGCCATGAAGTCATTCCAAGATACAGCAAAGCTGTGTCCTTGCAGGTCGATGTCATCAGACATAGCCACAACAACTTCTAGCTGCTCGCACTCTTCAAACAGGCTAACCGCCGCATCGAATTGAACTTGCTCACCAACGAATAAGATCTTCACATCTGCATTTTGGATGATGTAAGAAGACTGTGCTGCTGTGTTCGTTGGATAAATCGGCACAGTCACAAGGCGTGCTTGTAACGATGCAAAATCTGCCACGGTCCATTGAGGCATATTGTTCGAATAGATACCGATCTTATCCTGAACTCTCAGTCCTTGAGCCAACAGTGCTAATGAAAGCGTATCGATTTGTTGTCCAAACTGTTCCCAGCTAATGCCTTGCCATACATTGTCTACTTTGTGCTTCAAAGCTGTACGGTTGCCGCCTTGGGCAATTTGGTCACGAAGTCTTTTTACGATATGAAAATCTAAATTGGCCATCTCTTTACCTTTGGCTTACACCTGTAAGCTTTTTTGAGCGCACAAGTGTACCTCTGATCATGGAAAAGGCAACTGATGAAGCTCAAAGTTATCAGTAATAGTACGTCTAACGCTAAGTTTTCTACCTACTAAAATAGCGCGCATAAAAAAGCCCCAAGCCAGACTCCTAGCTTAGGGCTTATAAATCATAGGGATTAGTGTCTAGTTAAGTGCCACTACTTCGCCACAGATCATCATTAACTGATCTCGTAACCAAATGTGTCCTTTATCCTTTTCACTTGATTCGTGCCAGCTTAGGAAGCCAGAAATCGCCGCATTATCGAATGGGAAATCTAGAATCTGAAGCTGCTCTTTGTTTGCTGCATGTTCTACCATCCAACGAGGAGCAATTGTTACTAGTTCAGATTGACCTACAACGTAAAGAACGTTGCTTAAGCTCGTACCTTCGTAGAAAGGCGTGCAATCTAGGTCACGGTAAGCTTGCTCAGAGAAGCTACGTTGACCATGGATGCGAGACAGTTTTGCGTGCTTTTCGTTAAGCAGCTCTGCCGCAGAAACTTCACCGTTGATACGTGGGTGAGAAGCAGAAGCAACCACAACTAATTCGTCTTGGAAGATTTCAGTGCTTGAGAAGCCTTGCTCATCAAAACGAGCGTAATCAATAACGAAGTCGATTTCTTGGTAGCGCATACGCTCAGAAAGTTGACGATCGAATTCAGCATCCATGTGCAGTTTAACGCTCGGTGCTTGGTCGTTGATTGTCGACATAATCTTAGGAGCAAAGCGCATGTCACAAGGGCTGCAAATCGCAAGTTTGAACAGGCGAGAAGACGACTCTGGAGAGAACACAGAACTTGGTAGTTCATTGCGTACTAATTGTAGCGCTTGACGGATTGGACCAAACAACTGACGAGCACGTTGAGTCGGTTGAATACCACGACCTTGACGCATGAATAGTTCGTCGTTAAACATCACTTTTAGACGAGCAACAGCGTTACTTACAGCAGGCTGAGACATACCCAGATTGTGAGCTGCACGTGTAATGTTTTGCTCTTGCATAACTGCATCAAATACAGTCAAAAGATTTAAGTCGACTCCACGAAGTGTGCTTTCCATTCTGTAGCTTGCAATAGCACTCATTGCGTCTTTTTTATCTAACATTCAAGTTGCCTCTTGTCGGTTCGACAGCGTTAAATTGGTAATGGTATGAGAATAGATAACCACTAATTCTTATATTTATCAGACCGATGTTTTTCGGATTGACATTACTATTAACCAATACATCTCGAGCTACCAACAAGATTGATAAAGAATAATTTTATTTTATCTTAATGATTAAATAACATCTAAAAATCAGTAATTTATAGAGTTATAAAAAAATATAAAAAGCGTAACTTATGAGTTTGATTTCGACTTATTTAGCTGTTCTATCTTTTGGTTACAATTGTTACAATTTATTGAACCGATGAATTAGTTGACCAGCTAATTCAGAAATAACACTTATGAGTTAGGTGAGCGATGCATAACTTGGAAAGTCTACCTTGTCCCAAAGTTGCTTTCTTAAGTCATCTTGATTAGACCAATTCCCCGCTAATACCCACTCAACGAGTGCACTTGCCACGTCTGGATAGGTGACCACTTCAGCCTGTTTTTCACTGAGCCAAGCACGCAAGATAGCCGCATCTAAAAGGTCATGGTTTGAGCTAATCCAAGAGCCTCTAGCGTCGCCACATTGCTCTGTTGTTCGAACTGCCCTTCGAGTGGTTTGAGAAGCAATTTCTTCCCCAAAGTTAGGGCTTCAGATGGCAATTCAAAGCCGCCATTTGCGACCACACCAGAGCACTGATTGAGGTCGAATTGAAAGCCCTCATGACTGAGTGGTTTGAACTCAATATTTTCGACTCGGCTGTGCTCAATCACATCCGGATGGTAACAGACAAAGTTGTGCGAAATGAACTTCATCAGCAGCTCTGAGATCGACTCAAGATCCTCAAATGGCAAATAGACCAACGTAAAGTCTTGTGCTGTTTTGGTTTGTTGCTCACCAATCAGCGTGTGAACGATAGGCGGCAAAATCGGTTGTTCAAAGTGATACCAGTGCAAGCCAATAGAGTGCTCGGTTGGGGCGAAATGTTGAATCACTGAATGTTCAATCCAGTTACCTCCTTCTTTAGGTACATCATAACGAAACGCATTCTGATGGCTTATCCCAATACATGGCACACCTTGTCTCTTAGCCGCCCATGCAGTGACAGGCTCAAAATCATTAATCACTAAGTCATAAGGCGTAAGATCGATCTGGTTAATCTCACGGAGAAATCGCCAGATGTTGTTCTTCATGAATGTTTTGCCGTATTTAACCTGCCCCTGCTCGCTGTAAAAAGTTAAGCCGCTGCGGGTCTGATAATTGCCAAACGCTTCCATCGAGAAGTATTTGCTCTCATCTCTCCCAGAGAACAGAAAGTCGACATCTATATTGTGCTGACGAAAAGCGACGGCCATTGCTCTCGCTCGAGCGATGTGCCCATTTCCTGTGCCTTGTACGCCATATAAAATTTTCATGCATGTTCCTTTAAATTTACCACTTAAGCTCGGCAGTGGTTGCCAACAAAATAATTACAGGATGAAGCTGATAGCGAGGCTGGTACAAGCGACGCCCAAGGCTGCGCCAATCAGTACATCCGTTAAAAAGTGCACACCGAGCAAGATTCGAGAGCCTGCAATCGCAGTTGCCCATACCAAGCTAAAGAGGTACAAGCTCGGATAGAAATGTCCAATTAAGGTCGCCATAACAAAAGCCGCAGCGGAATGCCCTGAAGGCAGGCTGTATTTATCGGATGGCACAATATGAGAGTGAAGCAGTGAAGAGAATTCAGCTGGTCTGCGGCGCTTGAGGGTGTTTTTAGCAAACCAGTAAATAGGTAACTCGATTGCGAAGGCGGTTAAGCCCACCAATAGAAAGTCTCGACCGGTGTTGCTATCGGCCAGCAGCGCAATCAAGGCAATCAAAACATAAAGGTGTCCATCTCCAGTATGAGACACGGCTTTACTGAGCGTTGCATGTTGCCCACCATAGCGGTTGTTTAAACAGAAAACAGAAAATGCCACATCCCAGCGGACAATAGGTTCGATAGTACGCATACGATCTCCTTAACAATCCTTATTCAGTTAAGGCTCAAGTTATGCCCAACAAATGACAGTTAAGTGACGTTTTGAATGAACTAAAATGAAATTTCCCATGCTTGATAGGCAGGTCAATGGATCAAGTCAGGATGGCGATAGACGCGGCCGATAAAAATAAAGCGACCCAAGGCCGCTTTATTCTTCTATGTTTTCACTTCTTTATATAAGCAAGCAAACGCTACTTCTATCGTGTTAATGGTTATAGCGATCGCTAATGATAATAGAGCTCGCTAATAATAGTAGAGCTCGCAAATAATTAAGTACTAAAGGCTATAGCGCTAATGGCTCGTGCTTTTTCACCAAACCGAAATCCGCCAAGATCGCGTAGGCCGCTGGGATCATAAACAGCACCAGTAAGGTCGAGGCAAATATGCCGAATACGATCGAAATAACCAATGGCTGGATAACCTGTGCCTGTAAGCTGGTTTCCGTCAATAGCGGTAGCAAACCTGCCGCTGTCGTCATTGAGGTCAAGAATACCGCTCGGAAACGCTCGCGACTGGCTTTCACCACCGAGTCATGCACGCTATCTCCCTCATCGACATGGTGACGAATGTACTGCACCAACAAGATGGAATCATTAACCACAATCCCGGCAAGCGACACAAAGCCCATCATGCTTGGCATACTCAAAGAATGGCCAAGTATCCAGTGACCAACGACCACCCCAATAAAGGCGAGTGGAATGGCCAACATCACGACCACAGGTTCTAAGTAGCTTCTAAACTGATAGCTAAGAATCGCAAATACACCGAATAAGCCAAGCAAGAACCCTTTGCCCATCGAAGCGCCCGTCTTGGCTGCATCCTTGGCTTCCCCTTCGAAATCAAAGCGTAAACCCGGGTACTTCTGAATAAGTTTGGCTGCTTCATCTTTTTGGAACTGAGCCAAAATCGCGGATGAACTCGCTTTCTTATTATCAATATCACCAAAGATACTGATGGTTCTCAGTCCATCAATACGTTGAATTCGCACGTAGTTACGTTGGAAATCTAGTGTCGCCAACGTTGCTAGCGGGATCTGACTGCCATCTGCGGTAATAATTGGGAAGTTAGCCAGCTGCTGTATGTCGCCCGCTTGCTCCTTATCAAGACGCACTTCAATCGAGATATTCTCAACACCGATTTGAATCTCGTCCGCCGTTTGCCCAAAGAAAGCCGCTCGTAACTGAGATGCAATCATCTGCCCATTAACATTGTAGGTTTCGGCTCCAGGGCGCAGCTTGACTAAAATCTCTTCCTTACCCATTCGCATGTCATCAAGCACGCCGTGCACACCATCAAACTGATTGAGGTACTCCTGAATATCCAAAGAAGCAGATTTCAACGCGCTCAGGTCATCGTGTTTGGCGCGGATTTCAATAGCACGACCGCCCGGCCCCATGGTAGGTTGCTTGAACACCAATGAAATAGGATCCGCTAAATCGCCAATATCTTCACGCCACGCATCAATGAAATCATCGATAACCGTATTACGGCTCTCTGCTCCGCGTAAATCTAAACGCACTGTGGCTAAGTGTGGGCCAGATTCATTGGCATCGGCGTTAGCATTGAATTGGCTAGTGATATGCTCGACCAGTGTATTGCCCTCTTCAACCTCTTCGCTCCATTGCTTGTTCAAACGCTCAGCAGACGCGACGATTTTGTCGACTACTTTTTCGGTTTGAGACAGTGATGCACCCGGCGGAAGAATAATACGCGCCTCGGCAATATCACCATCCAGCTCAGGGAAAGGTTGAAACTTAACAACGCCACCAGCAATCAAGGCGACCGAAAGTAACAACAGCGTAACCACTCCGCCCATAAAGGCGTAGCGGAACGTCACGACTTTCTCAACCATGTTCATCAAAGTGGTATTACGAAAGTTCTCAAACTTCTCAAGCAACACCACTTTAAAGCGCAGTGCTGGCTTGTCATTTTTTTCTTTGTGTAATGAATGAGATAGGTGATTAGGTAGAATCAGGAAGGCTTCAATCAAGCTCAACGACAGCACCAAAATCAAGACTTGAGGAACGGCCTTAAGCACCGCGCCCATCTCACCATCAAGAAACAGTAAGCTACCGAAAATACACACCGTGGTTAGGAAAGAAGACAGTACTCCGGGAAGCACTTTCTTAACGCCGTTGTACACCGCATCATCAACATTCTGCCCCCGGTCTAAATGGGACGCTATCGACTCGGCGATCACGATGGCGTCATCCATCATAATACCGATTGCCATCAACAACCCGACCAGCGACATAATGTTGATCGACAAACCAAGGTTGGCCATTAAGAACAAGCCACCAAGGAAGGCCACCGGCAACCCTGCCGCCACCCAAAATGAATAACGTAAGCTGAAGAACAGCCACATAGTTGCGAACACCAGCACAATACCTTGCCAACCATTGCTCACCATCATGGTTAGACGATCCCAAAGTACAGAAGAGAGATCGTTGGTCATTTGTAGTGTCACGCCATTAGGAGCAATCGCACTTTGATCTTCAACGAATCGTGTTACGTTCTCTTTGATTCGCAGCGCATCGTCTTCTTTGTTCTTACTGATCTTAAGCAGCGCCGAAGGCTTGCCATCAAATAACACCTTTTGTTCATCAAGCTCAAAGCGGTCGGTTATTTTGGCTATGTCTCTCAAACGGATCACCGAGCCATTAGGCGCAGAGCCAACCACGATGCTTTCCAGTTCAACAGGCGTAATTCGTCTCTCGTCGAAACGAATCAGGAAGTTTTTGTCTGGTGTTTCAACGTTGCCGCTCGGCAGTTTTACATTCTGTCGACCAATTTGATCTGCGATATCACCGACACTCAAGCCCAGCTGACGAATTGCCTGGGTATCCAACTCCACTCGATATTGATGATCAGAGAAACCGCTGACCTCGACCAAAGAGACATCGTAATCAAGCTTCATGGTACGCTTAAGATCTTCCGCGTAGGCCTTAAGTTCCGGCCAAGACGTTTCGGCTGTTATAGCGATATCAACAACCGGTTCATTCCAATCTAGCTCTTGAACAACAGGCGATTCAATCTCAGTTGGGAAGTCATTGATCGAGTTGATCTGGGTTTGCACATCCACCAGCATTCGGCCGATGTCCGCTTTCTCATTTAACTTGAGAATTAAACGGGCGCTGCCTTCGATCGCTTCACACTGAGTTTCTTCAATGTTGGCTAAGCCGTCTACTGCATCTTCCATTCGCACACACAAGCTCTCTTCCACTTCTTGTGGAGAAGCGCCGGGATAGACAATCGCAGCCATGATGTAAGGCGGATCGTAAGCAGGGAAGGTTTCACGTTTGATGGTTGATAGTGAGCTTATACCCAAGATCAACAACCCAAGCATCAACAAGTTTGCTGCTGTTGGGTGCCGAGAGAAAAACTTGATCATGACGCACTCTCCTGAGTATCAGACTCAAGCTCAGCCTCTTCAGAGTTGGACTCTCTCAATAACATGCCTTCGATTGCTGGCAGGACATCATTGAGAACCAGTTTATCTCCAGCTTGTAGCTCGCCACTCACAACCACTTGATTGTCTCTGCGATAAAGCACTTCAACATTAATCACTTGCAGACGCTGATTGTCATCCATCAAGTAAACCTTATCACCATGCAGTGCTCGCTCTGGAACCACCCAACTTAGATTCGCGACACCCTCAATCTCAGCTTTGACAAACATACCGTTAACCAAAGGCGTTGCGCTGTCTGGTTGCAATTGTGAGTAATCTTGAGCGATCTCGAGAATAATCCCCGCCGTCGCTTGGTTTTCATCAACCGTTTCGCTGATTCTTGCCACCTTCGCAGGCCAGCTAAGGTTCAAGTTGCCGCTGTTAAGTTGAATGCTTGCTTTGATCGGCGCTTCATAAGGATTAGGGATCCCTGCAGCATCGCGAGGAAACTGGTTAAAGCTGGAGGCTAAAGTTTGCATATCGTGAATAGAAAGTTGCGCCTCCACTTCCATGACATTAATCCCGTGAGCAATAAACATCTCTTGTTGAAGATTAACCACTTGATTTTGTTCAATATCAACCTGAGCAATTCGCATCGCTCTTGGCAAAGTGATGGTGGTCTTATCGAGAGAGCGTTGCGCCTCTTTCACTTTAGATACGTTGACCTTAATCACCGCTTCCGCGACGCGTTTTTCATCTGGCATTAACGCGATTTGGTTCGCGATATCCAACACTAGCTTCTGTTGAGACAATGCGCTTTGTTGTTGCAGGTCGACATCAGACTGAGAAGTCAGCCCTTTCTTACGCAGATCCTGTTTCCGCTGTAGCTCTTTATTGCTGATCACCAAGCGATTCTTTTCGATCTTAAGAGTCTGATTCAGGTTGTCTTCTTCTTGATTCAATTTCGCTAATGAGGTTTGGCTTGATTTTAGATCCGCCTCTGCTTGTATCAGCTTCAATTCGTAATCCAATGGATCAACCTTGAGCACGACCGTTCCTGCAGGGATCACCTGGCCTTTTTCAAGATCTGGATGTCGATAGACTATTTGGCCTGTCACCTCAGCAATCGCTTTCCATTCGACTTTAGGCACCACTTTGCCAAAGCCAACCGCTAACGGTGCTATCAGTTGTTGCTCTAGGCTCACTGTATCAACTAAGCGGGCTCTATCACCCGCAGGTTTGGTTGGAAGATCCGGCTTCAAGTTAATCGCGGCGACGAGGCCAATAACACCAACCGCAAGTGCTGGAAAGAAGAGTAGTTTTTTATTTATTTTCATTATCTTTGGTCCTGCACGGAAGAAGGGCTCGGTGCGTTAATAAAGCCTTCAGTCATCAGTTGAATGTTGTGTTCGATTAAACGATTAAGAAATTCTTCATTAATCTCAATCCCATGGATTGCCAATAAAGGCGGCGGAGCGATGAAAGGAAACACCATCAAGCTTACATACGAAACACGGCACAATTTTGGATCCATGTTCTGTTTTAAGATGCCTTGTTCAACCAACTTTTCAAAAATGACATCTTGGGCTGGCTTGGCAACATCGAGGAAAACCTTTTCGAGCAACTCTCTTTGCACTTCAGAGGGAGGCATATTCATCACTTGGGCTATCAAGCGAGGAAACTTCGGCACCTTGACCATCTCTTTGTAATAAGTCCGCATTAAATCAAGAAAGTTCTCATGACTGCTTTCTTCAACCAATCTCTGCATCTGCAATTGCATAGGTCGTAGCGTTTCACGCAGCATCGCTTCAAACAGCCCGGCCTTACTGCCAAAGTAATAGCGGATCATCGCAATGTTCACACCCGCACGCTCAGCAATCAGGCGCGTCGAGACCTTGTCGTATGGCTGAACGACAAACAGATCACGAGCATGCTCAATCAATAACTGTCGAACATCTAAGTTCTTTTGAGGTCGCCCCGCTTTTCGTGCCGTCATGGCAAAAATCCATCTCTATAATTAATCATCTGATTAATTATAGAGATAAACAGGCGTAACAGTAGAAGATTAATTACTCACTATTTAATCAAGTGATTAATTAATTTGGTCACGCTTGTGATTTTTTTGGTGAATCGTTCCATCAAAAAGATTTACTACAAAGTTTTAACCTACACATAAGCCAAACGATAAACTAACCCCCCAATACAAAACCACCAATCAGATGATTTAGCCAATAAAGCCATACAAAACAGCACAAACCAAACCAAAACGTCGCCAATGCACGCTGATATTGGATTTTCTTGTTTGACGCTCAGAATAAATTGCGGTAAATATGGTGTTAACAGTTTATTTACGGATATTTGTGTAATGATTTTTTCTTCTTCTCGACTGCTGAAACTTCTCCTTATCGTGAACCAATCGCGCGGGTAAGTTGTGGGTCAAGAACTACACAAATATTAAAACCCGCGCTGAGCGGGTTTTTTTGTAACTGGCACTTTTAAAAGAACATCATTCTTAATAATAATTTGGATAGCAATCGATTCATTATCGATATAAGGAAGCACCCATGAACGATCAAGTGATAATTTTTGACACGACCTTACGTGATGGCGAGCAAGCGTTGGCAGCAAGCCTTACGGTAAAAGAGAAATTACAGATCGCTTATGCACTTGAACGACTGGGTGTAGATGTTATTGAAGCGGGTTTCCCTGTGTCATCACCAGGCGATTTCGAATCAGTACAAACCATCGCAAAAAATATTAAAGATAGCCGCATCTGTGCGCTTTCTCGTGCCGTTGCAAAAGATATCGATGCCGCTGCCGAAGCACTAAAAGTGGCTGACCAGTTCCGTATTCATACCTTTATTTCTACATCGACGGTTCACGTACAAGACAAATTACGCCGCAGCTACGACGATGTTGTCGAGATGGCAGTGAAAGCGGTAAAGCATGCGCGTAACTATACCGATGATGTTGAGTTCTCTTGTGAAGATGCCGGTCGTACACCTATCGACAACCTATGTCGTATGGTTGAAGCCGCTATCAACGCTGGCGCAAAAACCATCAACATTCCAGACACCGTAGGCTACACTGTACCGAATGAATTTGGTGGCATTATCCAAACGCTATTTGATCGCGTACCAAACATCGATCAAGCGATCATCTCTGTTCACTGTCACGATGACTTAGGCATGTCGGTTGCTAACTCAATTGCTGCCGTTCAAGCAGGTGCTCGACAAATTGAAGGCACAATCAATGGTATTGGTGAGCGTGCGGGTAACTGTTCTTTAGAAGAAATCGCAATGATCATCAAAACTCGTCAAGAGCTATTAGGTGTTCATACCGGTTTGGACCACAAAGAGATTCACCGTACCAGTAAGTTGGTTAGCCAGCTTTGCCATATGCCAATTCAAGACAACAAAGCAATCGTAGGTGCTAACGCATTCAGCCACTCTTCAGGTATCCACCAAGACGGCATGCTTAAGAACAAGAACACTTACGAGATCATGACACCTGAGTCTATTGGCTTGAAAAACAAAGCATTGAATCTAACCAGCCGCAGTGGTCGTGCAGCCGTTAAGAGCCACATGGACGCAATGGGCTACAAAGACAATGAGTACAACCTAGATTCATTGTACGAAGACTTCTTGAAGCTTGCTGACCGTAAAGGCCAAGTGTTCGATTACGACCTAGAAGCACTAATGCACTTCGCAAATCTACGTGACGAAGATGACTTCTATAAACTTAACTACCTAAGCGTACAATCTGGTAGTGTTATGTCTACCACCAGCATTAAGCTGCAATGTGGTGACGAAGAGAAATGCGAAGCGGCTGTCGGTAACGGCCCGGTTGATGCTTTATACCAATGTATCTACCGCTTAACGGGTTACGAAATTGCATTGGATAAATTCGACCTTACCGCAAAAGGTGAAGGCGAAGATGGCTTAGGCCAAGCTGATATCATTGCTAACTATAAAGGCCGCAAGTACCACGGTACGGGCGTTTCAACCGATATCGTTGAAGCCTCAGGTCAGGCGCTACTGCACGTTATTAATAGCATTCAACGCGCAGACACCATTGCTGAAATGAAACAGCAAAGAATCGCAACAGTTTAAACACCCAATAACAGAGCCCTAGAGCCGATGTTGTTGGCTTTAGGGACAAAATTTAAAACGAGCGAAAGAGCTCAGTAACAAGAATTAAAGGATTAACATGACTGATAAATCATACAAGATTGCCGTACTACCTGGTGATGGCATTGGCCCAGAAGTAATGCAGCAAGCACACAAAGTGCTAGACGCGATTGAAAAGAAGCACGCGATTAGCTTTTCTCGTGAAGAGTATGATGTTGGTGGTATCGCAATTGATAACCACGGCTGTCCACTTCCAGAAGCGACAGTAACAGGCTGTGAAGAATCTGACGCAGTACTATTTGGCTCGGTTGGCGGCCCTAAGTGGGAACACCTTCCACCAAACGATCAACCAGAGCGTGGTGCCCTGCTTCCTCTACGTAAACACTTCCAACTGTTCTGTAACCTACGTCCAGCACAAATCCACAAAGGTTTAGAGTCTTTCTCTCCTTTGCGTGCTGACATCTCAGGTAACGGCTTCGACATCGTTGTAGTTCGTGAACTAACTGGCGGCATCTACTTCGGCCAACCTAAAGGTCGTGAAGGCGAAGGCGCAACGGAAAAAGCTTTTGATACCGAGGTTTACCACCGTTACGAAATCGAACGTATTGCAAAGATTGCGTTTGAATCTGCACGTCTACGTAACAAAAACGTTTACTCAATCGACAAAGCAAACGTTCTGCAGAGCTCTATCTTATGGCGTGAAGTGGTTGAAGAGATCGCAAAAGATTACCCAGATGTCACGCTAAACCACATGTACATCGACAACGCGACCATGCAGCTAATCAAAGACCCATCTCAGTTTGACGTAATGCTATGTTCAAACATCTTTGGTGACATCATCTCTGATGAATGCGCAATGATCACAGGCTCTATGGGTATGCTTCCTTCTGCAAGCTTAAACGAAAGCAACTTCGGCCTATACGAACCAGCAGGTGGCAGCGCACCAGATATCGCAGGTAAGAACATTGCGAACCCAGTCGCACAAATTCTTTCTGCAGCACTAATGCTTCGTTACAGCCTAGGCGAAGAAGCAGCAGCACAAGACATCGAAGCAGCGGTTTCTAAAGCACTTTCTGCAGGCGAGCTAACGGCAGACCTTGCAGGCAAGAACCAAGCACTGACCACCTCTGAAATGGGTGACAAGATCGCTGAGTACATCTTAGCTTCATAAGCTAAATGCTCCGATTAGAAGCAAGTACATAAGAATAATATCAAGCCAAGTCAGCGTAAACCGCATGACTTGGCTCGAAACAAACACTGGGACTGATGCTCCCAAGGAAGAAAAGCTATGTCGACAAACCAGCAAGCAAAAACCTTATACGAAAAAGTTTATGACGCTCACGTTGCGGTTGCAGCGAAAGGCGAAACGCCAATTCTTTATATCGATCGTCACTTAGTCCACGAAGTAACGTCGCCACAAGCCTTTGATGGTCTGCGTGAAAAAGGCCGTAAAGTTCGCCAAGTAGGCAAAACTTTTGCGACGATGGATCACAACGTATCGACACAAACTAAAGACATCAACGCTTCTGGCGAGATGGCTCGTATCCAAATGGAAACGCTATCGAAGAACTGTGAAGAGTTTGGTGTCACGCTTTACGATCTAAACCACAAATACCAAGGTATTGTGCACGTAATGGGTCCTGAGCTAGGTATTACGCTACCGGGCATGACCATCGTATGTGGTGACTCGCACACGGCTACACACGGTGCATTTGGTTCACTAGCATTCGGTATCGGTACTTCAGAAGTTGAGCACGTTCTAGCAACTCAAACACTAAAACAAGCTCGTGCTAAAACGATGAAGATCGAAGTAAAAGGCAAGGTTGCTCCAGGCATCACTGCAAAAGACATCGTGCTAGCGATCATCGGTAAAACAACGGCCGCTGGCGGTACTGGCTATGTGGTTGAATTCTGTGGTGAGGTAATTACCGACCTTACGATGGAAGGTCGTATGACGGTATGTAACATGGCAATCGAGCTAGGTGCTAAAGCGGGTTTAATTGCCCCTGATGCAACGACATACGAGTACATCAAAGGTCGTAAGTTCTCTCCACAAGGCGAAGACCTAGAAGCGGCAATTGAATACTGGGACACATTGAAAACCGATGCTGATGCTGAATTCGATGCGGTTGTTACATTAGAAGCTGCAGACATCAAACCACAAGTTACTTGGGGCACAAACCCAGGTCAGGTTATCTCGGTAGACACACCAATCCCAGCACCTGAAAGCTTCGCTGACCCTGTAGAAAAAGCATCTGCAGAAAAAGCGCTGGCTTACATGGGCCTTGAAGCAGGTAAATCTCTATCTGATTACAACGTAGATAAAGTGTTCGTGGGTTCTTGTACTAACTCTCGTATCGAAGACATGCGTGCAGCAGCAGCGGTAGCGAAAGGCCGTCAAGTAGCGAAACACGTTCAAGCGCTTATCGTTCCGGGTTCAGAGCAAGTTAAAGCACAAGCTGAAGCTGAAGGCCTAGATAAGATCTTCATCGAAGCAGGCTTTGAATGGCGCCTACCGGGCTGTTCTATGTGTCTTGCAATGAACAACGACCGTCTTGGTCCACAAGAGCGCTGTGCTTCTACATCAAACCGTAACTTTGAAGGTCGCCAAGGCCGTGATGGTCGTACGCACCTAGTTAGCCCAGCAATGGCAGCCGCAGCGGCAATCGCTGGTCACTTTGTCGATATTCGTGAACTTTAATTAGAGGATTTAACATGTCAGGTTTTCAACAACACACCGGATTAGTCGTTCCTCTAGATACGGCCAACATCGATACTGATGCGATCATTCCAAAGCAGTTTCTACAGAAAGTAAACCGCATCGGTTTTGGTAAACATTTGTTCCACGATTGGCGCTTCCTCGACGATGCAGGCCAACAACCAAACCCTGAGTTTGTAATGAACGAAGCACGCTACCAAGGCGCTTCAATTCTTCTAGCTCGTGAAAACTTCGGTTGTGGTTCATCTCGTGAACACGCACCTTGGGCGCTTGCCGATTATGGTATCCAAGTAATGATCGCACCAAGCTTTGCCGACATTTTCTATGGTAACTCGATCAACAACCAAATGGTGCCAGTTCGATTGACTGAGCAAGAAGTGGACGAGCTATTCCAATTCGTTGAAGCGAATGAAGGAGCAGAAATCACGGTTGATCTAGAAGCGATGAAAGTTAGCGCGAACGGTAAAGAGTACTCGTTTGAAATTGATGAGTTCCGTCGTCACTGCTTACTGAATGGTTTAGATAATATCGGCCTTACACTTCAACACGCCGATAAGATTTCAGAGTTTGAAGCTAAGATTCCTAGCTTCCTAAAATAATGAGACGTTTCTGAATAAATCCAAAGGTTGGCCAAGTGCCAACCTTTTTTATTTGGCTAAGCTTTTAACTTAACTTCATATGTTTATTTAACTGAAGAGCTGTGAAAGAAAATGGTAAGCCTTAAGGTCTTAGTAGTCAGTCATCAGGAGAATGCCATGAAACAACTACTTTTTATTGTCAGCCTACTTTTCTCAACCTTAGCTTGGTCTGCGCCTAAATCCGATCTTTGGCCATATTGGAACCAAAGCGACGAAACCAACCTAGAACAGGTACCTCACCAAGATTGGCAGCAATTTCTCGATAACTACTTAGTTAAACAAGGGCAAAATACGTTAGTTCGCTATAAAGCGGTGAACACTGCCGATAAGACAAAACTTAAGCAATACATCAAGCAACTCGAACAAGTTAATCCGCTCGACTATTCAAAAGCGGAGCAGTATGCCTATTGGGTTAACCTATACAACGCCGTGACTGTCGATTTGATTCTTGATGCTTATCCGATCAAATCCATCACTAAACTTGGCGGACTATTTAGTTTTGGGCCGTGGGGAGATGATGTGGTAGTCGTTAACGGAAAATCACTGACACTCAACGACATTGAACACCGAATCCTAAGGCCGATTTGGCAAGATCCTCGTACGCATTATGCAGTGAACTGTGCCAGCCTAGGCTGCCCTAACTTACAACCTGACGCTTTTACCTCTGACAATACTGAAGCCTTGCTAGAGCAAGCTGCAACTGAGTTTGTAAGCAGTGACAAAGGCGTGATGGTTACAAACAATAAGCTTCAACTATCATCGATTTACGAATGGTTTGCTGTGGATTTTGGTACAGAGAAACAACTTATTCAGCACTTAGACCAATATCGAACTCAACCTGTAACGAATACTCAAAACATCAGTTATGAATACGATTGGTCGCTCAACCAAGCAAACTAGCTCTAACGCTAAAGTTGATCACTAAAGCAAAAAAATAGGCTAGAGGTTTTTATTAACCGCTAGCCTATTTTCATATAATTAACTGTTTTTTTTAACTAAAAGCTTGAGCCCGGTTGCTGCAAGAATTCAATTTCTTCGGGAGTCGAAGCTCGCCCTAACACCTCATTACGGTGAGGGTAGCGACCAAACTGCTCAATGATAACCTTGTGCTTAAACTCAAAATCCAGATTATGTTCTAATCCCGTTTGAGAAAAGAGTTCCACGGCTTGTTCATGGACTAACAAAGATTCACTGTGCATATAAGGCATATACAGGAAGCTTTTCTGTTGCTCGTTAAGCTGGTGATCAAAACCACCCGCTACCGCCTCTTGAGCTAGAGCCAACGCCATCGGATCAGCCGAAAAAGCTGCCGGACTGTTTCTACCAATATTTCGAGAAAACTGATCAAGCACGATAATCTCTGCCAATCGCCCTTGTGCGTTTTGTCGCCATTCAAATAGCTCGCCTTGAATGGCTGCTTGATGTAGTTCAGAAAATCGAGACTCAATCACAACGTCAATCTCGGCGCCGCCAGTAAACCAATCTTTAGGCGTCAAATCATCGAACCAAAACTCTAGAACATCCTGATACGTTACCGTCATATAACTCCCTTTAATAAAAAACCGAGTAATCTTGTTATTACTCGGTTTAGTGTTCGATTACTTAAAACCTTTGACCTTCTTTATCAGGTCATAGGCATTTTGAATTTCTTGAGATTTTTCTTTCGCGACATTCATCATTTCTGGTGGTAAGCCCTTCGCCATCAGTTTATCTGGGTGATGCTCATTCATCAGCTTGCGGTAGGCTTTCTTCACCTCTTTACCGTCAGCACTTTCACTCACACCAAGAACCTTATATGCGTCGCCAAGCTGGTTCTGTTGCGAAGCCTGTTGCCAACCTGATGATTGCCCATGACCTTGATGGCCACCAAAGCTTCCACCTTGCTGTTGGAAACGGAACGCAGCTTCTTGCATCTGCAAGCGGCGTTCTAGTTGTTCTGCCGAAAACCCAAGGCCTTGCGCTATTTTATGCAGAACCTGACGCTCACTCGGGTGCAAACTTCCATCCGCAAATGCGGCAGATACCTGAAGCTCTAGAAAGAACTGCAGAAGATCAAAACGACCACCCGATGAGATTTTCACTCGCTCAAGTACGTCGCTCAGTGGGAAGTCGCTCTCTTTGCCGTCACGGAATGCATCTTGCGCCGCTTTGCGTTGTTCGCCGTGCAGATTCATGCGCTCCATCATGGTAGAAGCAAGCTGAATCTCTTCTGGCGTTACCTGCCCTTTCGCTTTAGCAACGTGCCCCATAACCGCAAAAGCGGATTTAAAAAACTCGTTCTGTCTTTCTGCTTGGCTTGGACCTCGACCAAAACCAGAGCTATTGAAGCCTGATTGGTTCAATCGGCGAGCTTTATCGAATTGGTGTCCTAAAAACAGACCAAAAACTAAACCGAGTGGCCCTCCAAATAAAAAGCCAAAAAACGCGCCCAAAATTTTGCCAAATATTTGCATTATGTGTTCTCTATCTATGAATTTTATCTGAGTAATGCTGTCTGATGATGCTGAATGCTATTATTTCCTTTATCATAAGGAAAATGCTTTATTAATTGGATTGATACTAGATCAACCCTTCATCTAGTGACACAGGATAGTTCAACTTCATGCAATCTTTTTCCCGCACCTTGTTAGCCGCGTCTATAAGTACGGCGTTATACGTGTCGACAACTCAAGCTGAAACAATCACCGATAGTAGTGTGCAGGAAATGCCCTCTATAGATCAATGCTTGATCGAGCCCGCTGCAGAAAACGAGACACAGCTACCCGCTCACGTTGAGTCAGATCGCTTAGAAGCTATCAATGGTGACAAGGCAATATATTCAGGTGACGTAGTAGTTACGCAAGGGAACAAGACCATCCTTGCCGATAACGTAACCCTGCACCAACAAGAAAATATCGTTGTAGCTGAAGGCAACGTAAACTTTAGTGACGGTCAAATCAAATCTATCTCAGACAGAGCGACCAATAATCTGACTACAGATGAAATGACGCTTGAGAACACCGATTACGAATTCCTTTGCGAGCCCGGCCGAGGCGATGCTGTTTATATAGCAAAAACAGGTAAAGCGGTTTATGAGATTGAAGATGGCTCCATTACCTCTTGCCCAATTGGCGATAATGCTTGGCGTCTAAGAGCATCAAGTATCAGTGTCGACCAAGACGAAGAACAAGCCACCTTTTATAATCCACGTTTTGAAATTCAAAGTGTTCCCGTCTTTTACTTACCCTACTTAACGGTACCGGTGGGTGATACACGTAAAACCGGTTTCTTGTATCCAACAGTTTCGTATGGTTCAAGCGATGGTTTTGAAGCTGAAATCCCTGTTTATTGGAACTTAGCGCCAAACTACGACTTGGAAACCACCTTCAAGTACATGCAAGAGCGTGGCACTCAGCTTAACAGTAAATTCCGTTACTTAAGTGATTTTGGCTCAGGTAGTATCGAGTCTGAATATTTACCGGATGATAAAAAGTATTCCGAAAAAGGCGACCGTTGGGGTGCTCAACTCCAGCATTCAGGGATATTCCAGCAATCGTGGTTGTTTGAAGTCGACTATTCAAAAGTCAGTGATATTGATTACTTTACCGATCTAAGTTCTGGTATTGGTAACCGTGAAGATGGCCAACTATTACAGGAAGGCCGAGCGACATACCGCTCCCAAAACTGGGATGCATCGGTACTTGTTCGAGATTTCCAAGTTCTGACTACAAGCAATAACCTACCTTACCGCCTAATGCCACAGCTAGAGTACAATTACTATGCTCCTGAGGTGATGGAGTACTTAGACTTCGACATGATCAGCCATGTATCTCTGTTTGATACAGATGCTTCAGGTAAGCCTTCTGCGACTCGTGTTCACGTTGAGCCAGGGATCACGATCCCTGTAGGAAATACCTGGGGCACATGGACAACAGAAGCTCGACTACTTGGTACTTACTATCAACAAGACCTTGACGGCGTTGATACAGGTGTGGGTTCTGATTATGAAGGCTTAGAAGAATCGGTAAGCCGAGTTATTCCAGAGTTTAGAAGCCACGCAGGTATCGTCCTAGAACGCGACACCACTATTGTTGGCAACTATACTCAAACACTCGAACCGCAAGTCCAGTATCTTTACGTGCCAGAAGAAGATCAAAGCGATATTGGTCTTTATGATACTACGCTGTTACAAACCGATTACTACGGCCTATTTAGAAGCCGTAAATACAGTGGTGTAGACCGTATCGCATCTGCGAATCAAATTAGTTATGGTGCATCGTCTCGTTTCTTCGACGATGAGTATAAAGAGCGTTTGAATATTTCTTTTGGTCAGATTTTTTATATCGATAAAGATACAAAACAGACTTTAGACAACGACGACTCTGATAAGAAAACTAATTATTCGTCTTGGGCTATTGAAATGGATTTCAACTATGATGACTATCTGTTCTACCATGGTGGCGTGCAATACGACATCGATTCCACTGCGATGCAACTTGCAAACAGCACATTAGAATATCGCTTCGCAGGCGGTTACATACAAACTAACTACCGCTATGTAACAGAAGAGTACATAAATGAAACTGTAGATTTTGACGTATCATCAATTACGAGGGATGGTATCTCACAAGCAGGTCTACTCGGAGCCTACCAAATTTCGCCAAAGTGGAATACCAGTGCTCAATATTTCTATGACTTAACCACACAAGAAGATCTAGAGTGGTTAGCTCGTTTAAACTACAAATCGGATTGTTGGTACATCGGCTTTACTTATAGTAACCGTTTGACAAACAACATTAGTAATCCAAATACTACGCCTGAATATGAAAATAACTTCAGTGTGAACTTCGGTATTGTCGGCTTTGGTACCAACATAGGCTCAGATTCTGGTGCTATCGGTGAAAGCAGCTCTGACAACTCTCTAAGCTACGGTCGCCCATTCTTCTTAAACAACTAATTTTCTTTGCTGATAAAACGTCAGTAAATTTAAAGGATTACACATGACATTGTGGAAACGCACATTAATTGCTATCGCAGCGACTTGTACTTTATCAACAAGCTTTGCAGCACCGGTTGAGCTAGACAGCGTAAAAGTTATCGTTAACGAAGGCGTTATCTTACAAAGCGACATCGACGCTTCGATGAAGACGCTGCGTGCAAACGCTAAAAAAAGCGGTCAAACACTGCCATCGCAAGACGTGCTCAATGAGCAAGTGCTCGAAAAGCTGATCATCGATACAATTCAAACTCAAGAAGCGGAACGTATTGGTGTACGTATTGATGATGCTCGACTCGATCAAGCAATCGAAGGCATCGCGAAAGACAACAACCAAACGGTTGAACAACTTACCGCATCGGTTGCTGAGGAAGGCCTTAGCTACAATGCATTTCGTGAGCAAGTAAGAAAAGAGATTGCGGCAAGTGAAGCGCGTAATGCCTTAGTTCGTCGTCGTATCAATATTCTTCCTGCGGAAGTTGATAACCTAGCAGATATCTTAGCGCAAGAGACTAATGCGACCGTTCAATATAAAATTGGCCACATTCAACTGCGCTTTAATGATGACCAAACCAAAGAAGAGTTAGAAGCGCAAGCTACTGAACTAGTCGAGGAACTGAACTCAGGCAAAGATTTCAGCACCATGGCATATACTTACTCTAAGGGTCCTAAAGCACTGCAAGGTGGCGATTGGGGTTGGATGCGTAAAGAAGAGATGCCAACCATTTTTGCTGACCAAATCAAAATGCAAAATAAAGGCAGCATCATTGGCCCTTTCCGTAGCGGTGTAGGTTTCCACATCCTAAAAATTGAAGATGTGAAAGGCCTAGAAACCGTAGCAGTAACGGAAGTGAATGCTCGTCATATCCTGATTAAGCCAACTGTCATCTTAAGTGATGATGGCGCGAAGGAGCAACTTGAAGAAATCACGCGCCGCGTAAACGCAGGTGAAGCGAGCTTTGGTGACCTTGCGCAGCAATACAGCCAAGATCCAGGTTCTGCAGTACAAGATGGTGAGCTAGGCTACCAAACACCAGATTTGTATGTACCAGAGTTCAAACACCAAGTAGAAACCCTGCCTGAAGGCAAAATCAGTGCGCCATTCAAAACCGTACACGGTTGGCACATTGTTGAAGTACTAGACCGTCGCGAAGTAGACCGCACCGATTCGGCTTTGAAAAACAAGGCTTACCAAATTCTATTTAACCGTAAATTCAACGAAGAAGCAGGTGCTTGGCTGCAAGAAGTAAGAGCAAGTGCCTTTGTTGAAATGGTTGAGGACGACCAAGATGACAACAACTAAACGTATTGTCATAACCGCAGGTGAACCAGCAGGGATAGGCCCAGATTTAACTCTGGCTCTATCTCAAGAAAGTTGGCCTCATCAACTCGTGGTTTGTGCTGATAAAACACTGCTATCCGAGCGAGCTAAAATTCTTGGTATCGAAGTCGACCTGCTAGATTATGACGCAAACGCAACTAAGCAACCGCAACGTGCTGGTACACTGGTAGTGAAACACGTTCCACTTGCTGAAACAGCAGTTGCAGGTCAACTCAATGAGGCTAATGGTCATTACGTATTAAATACTTTAGAAACCGCAGCAATTGGCTGTATGAATGATGAATTTGATGCTATTGTCACCGGCCCCGTTCACAAGGGTGTAATTAACCGAGCTGGCGTTGCTTTTAGCGGCCATACCGAGTTCTTTGCAGAGAAGTCCAACACACCACTGGTGGTGATGATGTTGGCAACTGAAGGGCTGCGTGTTGCGCTAGTAACAACGCACATCCCACTAGCTTATGTATCTCAAGCCGTGACCGAAGACAGATTAGAGCAAATTATTGCTATTCTGAATAAAGACTTGGTTGAAAAATTTGCTATTGAGAAACCAACTATCTACGTATGTGGCTTGAATCCACATGCTGGTGAAGATGGTTGCTTAGGGCGTGAAGAAATTGAAACCATCACCCCGACGCTAGAAAAAATTCGCCAAAAAGATGGCATCAATTTAGTTGGCCCATTGCCAGCAGATACCATCTTTAATGAAAAATATTTGCAAGATGCAGATGCTGTTTTAGGTATGTATCACGACCAAGTACTCCCGGTATTGAAATACAAAGGGTTTGGTCGCTCAGTGAACATCACGCTTGGCTTACCGTTTATTCGCACATCAGTCGACCACGGTACCGCCTTAGACTTGGCAGGGAAAGGCCAAGCCGATACAGGGAGCTTTAGAACAGCGCTCACGCACGCCATTGAATTAGTAGAGAAAAAGCAATGAGAAATGATGTCCACTTAGGACACAAAGCGCGTAAACGTTTTGGTCAAAACTTCCTTAACGATCCATACATTATTGATGGCATCGTATCGAGCATTAACCCACTACCAGGTCAAAACTTGGTAGAGATCGGTCCTGGTCTAGGCGCAATTACTGAGCCTGTGGGTAAGCTTGTCGATAAATTTACTGTTATCGAATTGGATAGAGATCTTGCAGAACGTCTTCGTAACCATCCAGATCTGGCTGATAAGCTAACGATCCGTGAAGGCGATGCGATGAAGTTCGATTTCCAAGAACTGGTTAAGCCAAACAATAAGCTACGTATCTTTGGTAACTTGCCATACAACATCTCTACACCATTGATGTTCCACCTTTTTGAATTCCATAAAGACGTGCAAGACATGCACTTTATGCTTCAAAAAGAAGTGGTTAACCGTCTAGCAGCTGGCCCTGGCAGCAAAGCTTACGGTCGCCTTACTGTAATGGCTCAGTACTACTGTAAAGTAACACCGGTGTTAGAAGTGCCACCAACGGCCTTCATTCCGCCACCGAAAGTAGACTCAGCAGTCGTTCGCCTACAGCCATACGAAGTGCTGCCTTACCCGGCAAAAGATCTGAAATGGCTAGATCGCGTGTGTCGTGAAGGCTTTAACCAGCGTCGTAAAACAGTTCGTAACTGCTACAAGAGCTTAATCGATAAGGAAGTGCTTGAAGAGCTAGGTATCAACCCAAGCATGCGTCCTGAGAACTTAACGCTCGAGCAGTTTGTCGACATGGCAAACTGGTTGTACGACAGTCATAACGCTGACAAATAAATAAAAAAGGCTCCTACACTTCGGTTAGGAGCCTTTTTTATGTAATACTTTAATTACATTAAGTATATCAACAACAAAAGGTGCGAATATGGATATATCTACGCCTTGTATCAAATGCCAGGTTCACTCTAAGTACATAGAAGAACAATCTGAGCCAACGAAGAATCGTTATGTCTTCGCCTACATTATTACCATCAAAAATCTAAGTAAAACAACGGTGCAGCTTATGTCTCGCCGCTGGTTAATTACCGACTCTAACGGCAAGCAACTCACCATTGAGGGTGATGGTGTGGTTGGGCAACAACCCGTGATTGAAGCTAACGACGAATACACTTACACGAGTGGTACTGTCATCGAAACCCCTGTTGGCGTTATGCAAGGTCACTATGTGATGACCGATAACAAGGGCATTGATTTTATTACCGAAGTTGACCCATTCAGACTCGCGATCCCTAATATTCTTAATTAGCCGTACATCCGTATCTACAGGAAATTATTGTGTCGAATTATATTGTCGGAGACATCCAAGGGTGCTTCGACGAACTTCAATTACTGCTTGAAACCATCAACTTTAATAAACACCAAGATACTTTATGGGTCGCCGGAGACTTAGTTTCTCGAGGCCCTAAATCATTGGAGACGCTGCGCTTTATTCGTAACCTTGGTGACGCAGCTAAGGTTGTATTAGGCAACCACGACTTACATCTTCTGGCGGTGTCCTTAGGGCTATTTACATCGAAACCAAAAGATAAGACTCAAGCGATTCTTGATGCTGAAGATCGTGAACTACTACTCGAGTGGTTAAGACAACAGCCTTTGCTTCAGGAACATCCAGAGTTCGTGATGTGCCATGCAGGTATCTCACCGCAGTGGAGCCTAGAAAGAGCACGTATTGAAAACCGAGAGATCGTATCCTTGTTAAAGTCCGATAAATGGCAATGGCTAATCGAAAACATGTACAGCAACACGCCTGATTTATGGCATCAGGATTTACATGATATTGAGCGCTATCGCTATGCGATCAATAGCTTGACAAGAATGCGTTTCTGTTTTGAAGATGGCCGTCTCGACATGGCATGTAAGCTACCACCGAATGAAATTACCGATGAACCATTAGTGCCATGGTTTGACCTTCCACAACGCATAAAGCTCGATAAAACCGTCGTTTTTGGACACTGGGCTGCGCTTGAAGGCTATAACGGAAAAGACGTAATTGGACTCGATACTGGGTGCGTCTGGGGAGGAGAGTTGACGATACTTCGCTGGGAAGACAAACAGTTTTTCACTCAGAAAGCGCTATAAAGATACGAGATACGAGATACGAGATACGAGATACGAGATACGAGATACGAGGAGCTTGCGCTACCTTAGTACAGTAACGCAAGCATTTTCAGAGACTAGCTATTGATAACCACAGTTAACGCTCGAGAATCACAAACTCCATGTTATGTTTGTTTTTCTCGTCAGCTTGATAACTCTCGTTAAAGCTTTGCTTCCAACCTTCACCCCAGTCAGGAAATTGTGTATCGCCATCGACGGAGAAATCGATGTAAGTCAGATACAACTTGTCCGCTTTAGGTAAACAGCTCTCATAAATAGAGCCGCCACCAATGATCATCACCTCTTCAACATCACTGAGCAGCTCTAATGCCTGCTCAATAGAGGTTACCGTCGTTACACCTTCGATCTTTAAACTCTCATCACGGCTGATAACAATATTCGGCCGACCCGGTAAAGGGCGTCCAATAGAGTCGTAGGTCTTACGCCCCATCACGACCGGTTTCCCCATAGTCGAGCGTTTAAACCATGAAAAATCCGCAGGTAAATGCCAAGGCATCTGATTGTCTTTACCAATTACACGGTTGTTTGCCATTGCCGCTATCATGCTGATGATCATAAATCGAAAGTCCTGTCCCTAAAAAGAAAATTAACGCTAGACGATAGGTCTACGGCGATAGAATAACAGCCCTGGCACAGCTAAGCCAACCGCCAACCCTGCGATAATGAACATCGATTTTAAAAAGTTCTCCATCAACATTGCCAACAGCTCAGGCGTATAGCCTGCCCTGTTAATCTCGACCATTGCAATCATCGCCTTGAAGGCAAACACACCTGGAACCATAGGAATTAGAGCTGCAACCGTAAACACCTTCGGATGTGCTAACAGTTTATGCGACCAATGAACCCCTATCATGCCAACGACAGTCGCAGCGAAGAACGTCGCCCATTCGATTGGAATGCCAAAGTGCATCATCAGATAACGGCTACCATGACCGATAGAACCACCGAGTGCACAATAAACTAAAGCACGTTGCGGAACGTTAAATACCAATGCAAACCCAACCGCAGGAATAGCGGCGAAAAACATATCGTTGAGCAAACCTAAAAACAGTTCGAAAATACTCATTAACTCGCCCACCCCCAAACATCCGACAGACTCATCGCCGCAACAATGCCCAAGCTCGTCGCCAAAGTTAATAAGCTGGCCATGGTAAAGCGCGCTAACCCCATATTAATATGGCCTTTAAGCATATCAGCGACGGAGTTAATCAGAGGGAAACCGGGTACTAACATTAGTACTGATGAAGCCATCACGATCGTGGGTTGGCCGCCAATATTGTAAAGTACGGCTTGAGCTGAAATGGTAGTGGTAACGAATGCTGTAATAGCAAAGTTTAATAGCGGATTGAAATGGCGATGACCAATCTCTTGCCTGACGATCATACCGCAAGCTGAAGCAATAAAAGTCATCATGAAGACTTGCCAGTCTCCGCCCGCAAGGTGACTAAAAGAGGCGCACGACAACCCTATCATCACAACCACTAACCAACGGTTGTAGCGCTCGGGGCTAATGTTTTGAATCTTTTTATACGCCAAATCATAATCGAGAATTCCCTTCTCCATCATGATGCAAATGCGTTGAATGTCGGTGATAACCTGCATGTTAATGCCACGATCAGCACAACTTCGAGTTGTGGTAATACAGTGATCGTCCATTACGGTAGTTACAACAAGCGCATTGGCTGACAGTGCGACTTCAACCTCATTAACCCCACAAGCAATACCGATGCGGCGCATGATATCGCCGACCAGAGTGCTCTCTGCCCCGTGCGCCAATAACATTTGTCCTGATTGAGCGACGAGTCTTGAGATCGCTCTTTGCTTTGATGCCATGATTTCCTTCCCATAGGCGTTAATTATCTAAAGATAAATTTTGCATAAAAAACAGCAAGACGTCATGATTTAGATACAAAAAAACCGCAATTTTCATTGCGGTTTAGTAAAACTATCAGTGTACTTGGAAGAAGCGACCGATGAGTTATGAGAAACTAAGAGGATTAGTCACGAACATAGATAACATGGCCGTCATCTTCTTCGTCATCCCAATCGTCCCAATCGTCGTCATCTTCAGTAACGACATTCTTACCGCTCATCGCATCTTTATGGTAGTCATCCCACATAAAGTCTACTTTTTCTTCTTCTTCAACTTCTACAACTTCACGAGGTAGGTTTTCCATAAACTCACCAAGTTTGAAGCAAAGATCTTTGGTGCCGATTTTATTCACAGCAGAGATCTTGAAGTACTCGCCTTCCCAGCCCAAAGCATCGATGATTTCTTGAATCTTTTCGTCTGCTTCGTCTTCTGGCATTAGGTCAACTTTGTTGAACACTAACCAACGAGGTTTCTGTGAAACTTTTTCACTGTATTGCTCAAGCTCATCGATGATCGTCAGTGCATTCTGAATAGGATCAGATTGATCGATCGGCATAATGTCGATCATATGCAGAAGAACACGACAACGCTCAAGGTGCTTAAGGAAACGAATACCAAGACCAGCGCCATCAGCAGCGCCTTCGATTAGGCCTGGGATATCGGCAACAACGAAGCTCTTTTCAGGAACAACACTTACCACACCCAAGCTTGGGATCAAGGTAGTGAACGGGTAATCAGCCACTTTTGGTTTCGCAGCAGATACTGAACGAATAAAAGTAGATTTACCTGCGTTTGGTAGGCCAAGCATACCAACGTCAGCTAATAGAAGAAGCTCTAAACGCAGTTCACGAACTTCGCCTTTAGTACCCATTGTCTTTTGACGAGGAGCACGGTTAACAGACGATTTAAAACGCGTGTTACCAAGACCGTGCCAACCACCTTTACCAACCATTACTTTCTTGCCGTGTTCAGCAACTTCTGCAACGATTTCGTTGGTGTGGATATCAACGGCACGAGTACCTACAGGCACTTTCAATGTAATGTCTTTACCACGTTTACCAGTACAGTTACCACCGCGACCGTTCTCACCACGCTCTGCGTTGTAAAAACGTTGGAAACGATAATCGATCAGCGTGTTTAAGTTCTCATCCGCTTGGATGTAAACATCACCGCCGTCACCACCGTCACCGCCGTCAGGACCACCTTTAGCGACGAATTTTTCGCGCCAAAAGCTCACTGTACCATTACCGCCATCACCGGCTTCTATTTTTACTACCGCTTCATCAACGAATTTCATTTTTTAACTCCGCACTTACGTTGCGTTACCACTCATCAAGGAGTGATATAAATTCTAGCAGATCCGTGTTTAGATCGATCACCTAAGATCTAGGCCGACCTGCAACCAAGGAACAAATAAGGAGAGGTTCTTTGCTTCTTATTTCTTAAAAACAAACGGCTTCTTAAAAACCAAACTGTTTCTAAAAAATAAAACGGCTTCTCAAAACCAAAACAAGAGCGTCTGCTTTTTTATTCTTGCTATAAATAAAAAACCCTGCCGAATCGGCAGGGCTTTTGAATTCAGCTTGAAAGCTAATAAAATAATCTAGTTAAAGATTAAATTACTCAGCTTCGATGCTTACAAACTTACGGTTTTTAGGACCTTTAACAGCAAATTTCACTTTACCTTCAGTAAGAGCGAAAAGAGTGTGGTCTTTACCGATGCCAACGTTTGTGCCAGCGTGGAACTTAGTACCACGTTGACGAACGATGATGTTACCTGCAAGAACAGATTCACCACCAAAACGCTTAACACCAAGACGTTTGCTTTCTGAATCGCGGCCGTTATTAGTAGAACCGCCAGCTTTTTTATGTGCCATTGTTAAACTCTCCTAATACTTAAGCGTTAATGCCAGTGATTTTCACTTCAGTGAACCACTGACGGTGACCAGCTTGCTTACGCGAGTGCTTACGACGACGGAACTTAACGATTTTTACTTTATCGCCACGACCGTGTTGTACTACTTCTGCAGTAACCTTGCCACCTTCAACAAGAGGTGCACCAACAGCGATTTCTTCGCCGTTAGCAACAAGAAGAACTTTATCAAATTCAACAGTTGCACCAGTTTCAACGTCTAATTTCTCTAAACGAAGTGTTTGACCTTCGCTTACTCGGTGTTGTTTGCCACCAGATTGGAAAACAGCGTACATATTTTACTCCGCTTTTTCCGCACAGCCTATGGTTGTTAATTGTACAACTCGGGTGTGCGCTAAACTAATCAATAGGGCGCAGATTCTACGGGAATCATGGCGCTATGACAAGCCATATTTTTAAAAAATTGGCGAAAACCTGTTCGCCAAAGAAAAGTGCGGCAATCATGCCCTTTAGCGATGTATTAATCAACGTTTTTTAGTGTATTATTCAACAATTAAATACAACGTATAAGCCTTACAGGGTCTAACTTCAGCCGGATGAACAATGGATTTTAAAGCTATCCAAACGCTTACTGCCAATGATATGGCAAAAGTGAATGAAACAATTCAAGCCCAACTTAATTCTGACGTAAGTTTAATCAACCAGCTTGGTTTTTATATCGTTAGCGGTGGTGGCAAACGCCTACGCCCTTTGCTTGCTCTTTTATCTGCTCGCGCACTCGGTTACCAAGGTGAAGCTCATATCACCTCTGCAGCCTTTATCGAGTTTATTCACACCGCAACCCTACTTCACGACGACGTTGTCGACGAATCGGACATGAGACGTGGTAAAGCGACTGCCAATGCCGCTTTTGGTAATGCCGCTAGCGTTTTGGTGGGTGACTTTATCTACACGCGGTCATTCCAAATGATGACAACGCTAGGATCCTTAAAGATCCTCGAGCTAATGAGTGAAGCGGTAAACGTGATTGCCGAGGGTGAAGTTCAACAATTAATGAACTGCAATAACCCAGACACCACAGAAGAAAGCTACATGCAGGTGATCTACTCTAAGACTGCTCGTTTGTTCGAAGCTGCGACCCAAATCGGCGCGATTCTTACTGGGTCATCACCAGAGATCGAAACAGCAATGCAGAACTATGGTAAATACCTAGGCACCGCATTTCAGCTGATAGACGATGTGATGGATTACACTGCAGATGGTAAAGAGATGGGTAAAAACGTTGGTGACGATCTTGCCGAAGGCAAGCCAACACTGCCTCTACTTTACGCGATGCATAATGGCTCTCCTGAACAGGCAAGCATGATTCGTGAAGCGATTGAAAAAGCCAATGGCATGGAACGTCTCGACGACATTATGGCTGTGATGAAAGAGACAGGCTCTTTAGAGTACACAACAAATAAAGCCTACGAAGAGGCCGATAAAGCCATCGCTGAGCTTTCTGTACTTCCTGACTCTGAATATAAGCAAGCGCTGACCACGCTCGCACACTTAGCTGTTAAACGCAGCAAGTAAGCAGGTTAATAGACAACTCGCTTCTAGCTTCTATATAAATAACAAAAAAAGAGCCTCAGGGCTCTTTTTTCAGTTTTGAACAAATATTTGTAAGAGCGCCAAATTCAATATCGGCTCGCTTCTAATGATAACGGCAGTTGAGCTTCAATTTCTTCAAGCTCTTCCATTGGCACTGCGTATTGCTCATGCCCGTTATAAGTCTCTACTAAGGCATACTGCTCTTGCTCATCAATTACCAATACTTTTCCTAAGTGCCCCAAATATTCGACATTCATACCCTTCTGAACAGTAGCCATAACATTTACCTCCACCTTGGTTGTAGAGGTGAATACGAGTAGCTTGAACTTCAGGATCAAAAAAGCCGATCATAATGACCGGCCCTTATTAATTAGCTTTAGGCTGAGTTAAATAGCGTCTCGCTTATTTAGCGAATTCAACACCAATCTCGATGTCGCCATTTAGCGTCTCAAGCATGCTATCTAAAGCGTTACGTTCGAAGTCACTCAGCTCACCGTAGCTAAGGATCGCTTCAGCGCCCTCTTTGCCTAGTTTAACTGGCTGTGCGAAGAATGGAGCGTGCTCGCCTTCACCTTCAACGTATGCACATTCAATCACGTTCTCTTCACCTTGAAGCGCTTTCACTAGAGCAAGACCGAAACGACAAGCTGCTTGACCCATAGACAGTGTCGCACTGCCGCCGCCAGCTTTAGCTTCTACTACTTCTGTACCTGCATTTTGAATACGAGTCGTTAGTGCTGCGATTTCTTCGTCAGTGAACTCTACGCCTTCAACTTGAGAAAGTAGAGGAAGAATCGTTACGCCTGAGTGGCCACCGATAACAGGAACACGGATGTCGCCTGGATCTTTGTCTTTTAGTTCAGCAACGAACGTTTCAGAACGAATCACATCAAGAGTCGTAATGCCGAATAGACGACGCTTGTCGTAAACGCCCGCTTTCTTCAGTACTTCAGCCGCGATTGGCACGGTTGTGTTTACTGGGTTCGTGATGATACCAACACAAGCAGTCGGACAAGTAACTGCGATTTTCTCTGCAAGAGACTTAACAATGCCAGCGTTCACATTGAAAAGATCCGCACGATCCATACCAGGCTTACGAGCAACACCTGCTGAAATAAGTACAACATCCGCACCTTCTAGTGCTGGTGTTGGATCTTCACCCGCGTAACCTTTGATCGAAACAGGCGTTGGGATATGGCTAAGATCGGCAGCAACACCCGGTGTTACCGGAGCGATGTCGTAAAGTGCAAGATCTGAACCAGCAGGTAGGCGGTTCTTAAGTAGTAGGGCTAGGGCTTGACCGATGCCACCAGCGGCACCAATAACAGCTACTTTCATTGTTATTCTCCTTGAGAGCTTTCTCTTATAGATTCTTTGTAGGGTAATTCTTGAGCTAAATCTAAGTTAAAAAACTATATTAATCACAAAGTGATTACAATCAATTAACGCTAGCTTTGCGACTTCGCGCAAGTCAATAAAACCGTGCTACACAGCAAGTTCGCATTATGGCGATAATCGACTGAAATAACAAAATAAGTCGTCGCAAATAACACATTATTCTATTAAATATTTACAGTGATATGACTAACAAATTACAGGGATGTTTTGGCTAAAATTGAATATGTATGCGAGAATATGCAAACATCTTTGTTAATGAATAAGAATGACATATGCGCAATACAGAAAAGCAAGACAACTTAGTTCGTGCATTTAAAGCCTTACTAAAAGAAGAACGTTTTGGCTCACAAGGCGAAATTGTGGATGCCCTAAAACACGAAGGTTTTGAAAGCATCAACCAATCTAAAGTCTCGCGTATGTTAACCAAGTTTGGTGCCGTTCGAACTCGTAACGCAAAAATGGAGATGGTTTACTGTCTTCCTGCTGAGCTTGGTGTTCCGACCGTTTCTAGCTCTCTGAGAGAATTAGTACTAGATATTGACCACAACAATGCATTGGTGGTAATACACACAGGCCCTGGTGCGGCGCAGCTGATTGCGCGTTTATTAGACTCTCTAGGTAAGTCGGAAGGCATACTGGGCGTAGTCGCAGGTGATGATACTATCTTCATTACCCCAACGTTATCGGTTACCACTAAGCAACTGTTTGATTCAGTGTGTGAACTGTTTGAATACGCAGGATAATTGATCTCTGTTTCATAACTATCAGCCTTATTAATGGATCACGAGTATCTATTTGCTTCGTGATCCAAATCACATCCTAGAATATCCATACCTCCCTTCCAAAATCACACTAAACCATTGATTTTAAAAAATTCAGTAGTAAATCAAACACGAGATCCAGACATCATTTGTTAGATTTTTTAGCTATATCTTTTAACATTCGAGTAATTTTCTGCCAATTTTTGATATTATTCAGCCACTTTTTCATCACATGGATTGAAAAAGGTGCCGTTTCCAAATAGGAAACTCCAGAAGCAACTACACTTGTTTCAGGGTTAATAATGAATAAAGGAAGGGAAATTCATGGCATTTACCAAACTTATTAAAGTTGGTGCTATTGCAGCTGCTGTAATGGGCGCTGGCGCTGTTAACGCTCAAGAGTTCATCACGATTGGTACTGGTTCAGTTACGGGTGTTTACTACCCAACTGGTGGTGCAATTTGTAAACTAGTGAACAAGGGCCGCAAAGACCACAACATTCGTTGTTCTGTAGAGTCTACTGGTGGTTCAATCTACAACGTTAACACCATCCGTGCTGGTGAACTAGATTTCGGTGTTGTTCAATCGGACTGGCAATACCACGGCTACAACGGTACAAGTAAGTTCAAAGATCAGGGCGAATACAAGAAACTTCGCGCTATGTTCTCTCTACATACAGAACCGTTCAACATCATCGCTCGTACTGATGCTGGCATCAACAATGTGTCTGACCTAGCAGGTAAGCGTGTAAACATTGGTAACCCAGGTTCTGGTGACCGTGCAACGATGGGTGTTGTAATGGACGCTATGGGCTGGACTAACGACAGCTTCAAGCTTGCTTCTGAACTTAAAGGCTCTGAGCGTTCACAAGCACTTTGTGATAACAAGATTGATGCATTCATCTACATGGTTGGTCACCCGAACGGATCAATCAAAGAAGCAACAACGTCTTGTGATGCAAAACTGGTTTCAGCAACAGGTCCACAGATCGACAAGATCGTAGCTGAAAACCCATACTACGCTTACAGCACAGTTCCTGCTGGTATGTACCGTGGTACTGACGCTGACGTAAACAGCTTCGGTGTTGCAGCAACTATGGTAACAACTTCAGACGTTTCTGAAGAAGTTGCATACAACGTTGCTAAGGCAGTATTTGAAAACTTTGACACTTTCAAACGCCTACACCCAGCATTTGCTAACCTGAAAAAAGAAGACATGGTTAAAGCGGGTATCTCTATCCCTCTTCACCCAGGCGCAGCAAAATACTACAAAGAAGTGGGCCTTCTAAAGTAACTCTACTTTAAGCCTACTACACCAATAAGGAGGCTAGCCCTCCTTATTGGCTTTTCACGTTTTATAAAAATAATTTAAGTGAAAAGAACAGCCCTTTAAGTTTCTCCAATTTGGAGGACTTACCTTCGTATCAAGCCTAAGACAAAGACGAACAAAAAACGCATTTCCCTATCCATTCACTACACTAGATAGGAAATAAATAACGTTTGGTTGTTCGTAAGAAAAGGCAGACCATCAATAATAAGGATAAAGTACATGACGCAGACAACATCACCGTCTCCAGATGTGCAAGAAATGGTGGCACAATCAGATACTGGTGCGCGTAGCCCTCGTGGTATCCAAGGCCGTATTTTATGGTTTGTGCCTCTATGTTGGTCACTGTTCCAACTTTGGTATGCATCTCCGCTGCCGTTCATTTTTAACTTCGCAATTTTAAACGACACTGAAGCTCGAGCAATTCACCTTACGTTTGCTATTTTCCTAGCCTTTACCGCTTATCCAGCCATGAAGAATTCGCCTAGGGATCGCATCCCCGCTGTCGATTGGATATTAGCGCTTGTAGGTAGCTTTTCAGCTTCTTATATCTATATTTTCTATACTGAACTCGCTGAGCGCTCGGGCGCACCAACAACATTCGATATTGTTGCGGCTGTATTCGGTATGGTTTTACTGCTTGAAGCAACACGACGCGCTTTGGGTCCACCTCTTATGGTTGTGGCAGCAGTATTCCTACTTTACACCTTTGGCGGCCCTCACATGCCAGACGTTATTGCCCACAAAGGTGCGAGCCTAAACAAGGCAATGTCGCATCTGTGGTTAACGACTGAAGGTGTATTCGGTGTGGCACTTGGCGTATCGACGTCATTCGTATTCTTGTTTGTACTGTTTGGTGCAATGCTAGAACGTGCCGGTGCTGGTGCTTACTTTATTAAAGTTGCATTCTCACTGCTTGGTCACATGAAAGGCGGCCCAGCGAAAGCAGCCGTTGTAGCCTCTGGTTTATCTGGTTTGGTATCAGGTTCATCTATTGCAAACGTGGTAACCACGGGTACTTTTACTATCCCACTAATGAAGCGCGTTGGCTTCCCGGGTACTAAAGCCGGTGCGGTAGAAGTCGCGGCTTCAACCAATGGTCAATTAACACCACCTATCATGGGTGCAGCAGCCTTCTTGATGGTTGAGTATGTGGGCATTTCGTATGTAGAAGTAATCAAAGCCGCGCTACTGCCCGCTCTGATCTCTTACATCGCTCTGATTTACATTGTTCACCTAGAAGCATGTAAAGCAGGTATGACTGGCCTACCTCGTCGCCACACACCAACTATCGTACAAAGCTTACTGTCTTTCACGGGTACCATTTTAGGTCTGTGTGTTATCAGTGCCGCTGTTTACTACGGTGTCGGTTGGACGAAAGATGTCTTTGGCGATGCTGCAACACCAATCGTAACGGTGGCTCTATTAGTCGCTTATGTCGCTCTGGTTCGTGTATCAGCAAAATACGCATCTGAAGGCGGCATGGAAATCGATGCGGATCTAAAAGAAGTTCCGGATCCAGGTCCAACAATTAAGTCTGGCCTTCACTTCCTCCTACCTATCGTGGTGCTTGTTTGGTGTCTGACTGTCGAGCGTTTCTCTCCAGGTCTTTCAGCATTCTGGGCGACCGTGTTCATGATCTTCATTTTGATCACTCAGCGCCCTTTAATGACTCTGATGAACAAATCAGATGATCTTGCAGAGCAAACTAAAGCTGGCTTCGTTGATCTAGCAGAGAGCTTGGTTTCAGGCGCACGTAACATGATTGGTATCGGTGTCGCGACAGCTGCTGCAGGTACGGTTGTAGGCGTGGTGACTCTAACGGGTATCGGTCTTGTAATGACTGACTTCGTTGAGTTTATCTCAGGCGGTAGCATCATCCTTATGTTGCTATTCACTGCGGTAATCAGCTTGATCTTAGGTATGGGCTTGCCAACAACGGCGAACTACATCGTTGTTTCAACTCTGATGGCACCGGTAATTGTGACCTTAGGTGCAGCGCACGGCTTGATCATTCCATTGATTGCGGTTCACTTATTCGTGTTCTACTTCGGTATTCTTGCAGATGACACACCTCCGGTAGGTCTGGCAGCCTTTGCGGCCGCCGCGATTGCAAAATCCGACCCAATTCGTACAGGTATTCAAGGTTTTACCTACGATATCCGGACCGCTATCTTGCCGTTCATGTTCATCTTCAATACCCAGCTACTGTTGATGGGCATTGATTCTTGGTGGCACTTAGCGCTGACGATTTTCTCTTCTGTGACTGCGGTACTTATCTTTGCCGCAGCAACTCAAGGTTGGTGGTTCACCAAGAACAAGTGGTGGGAAACTATACTGCTTATCGTTCTGACCTTCTCTTTCTTCCGCCCAGGTTTCTGGTGGGACATGATTTATCCAGAGAAAGTTCTTTCACCTGGAGTTGAGATCGCTCAAATCACAGAAAGCCTATCTGTGGGACAATCACTTGAATTGAGAGTAGGTGGCGAAAACTTAGAAGGTAACTATTCTGAGAAAACAGTTCGCCTTCCGTTTGCAGATTCTGCGACAACAAGTGAAGACCGCATTGCTTCAATGGGCCTAATGCTGACACAAGCTGACGACAAGATGATTGTTGATATGGTTGAGTTTGGTAGCCCTGCAGAAGCCGCTGGCATTGACTTTGATTGGGAAATTAAATCAGTTATCCAAGACGCAGAACGACCAATGAAAGAGTGGGTATTCTTACCTGCCCTACTGATTTTGATTGGTTTAGCGATGAACCAAAGAAGGCGTGCTCGTAAGGATGAGATTAGCGCGTAATGGATAGAGCCAAGTAGCGCTCTACTCTATTTGGCTTTTTTACTACATGGAAAAGATAATTACAGCGTTTGGTATACTAAGCGCTGCTCAAAAAGAGACGAATACATGTATAGACAAATCCTTGTTCCCGTTGATCTTAACGACAAAGGCTTTTCTGATAAAGCAGTCGAGCTAGCGGTATGGCACGCGAAACACAGCAATGCTGAAGTCCACATTCTGAACGTACTACCGGGCATTCACATGTCGATGGTTGCGTCTTACTTCCCGAAAGATGCAGCGAACCAAATGAAGCTTGATGTGAAAAATCAGCTCAAAGAGTTTGCTGACAAGCACATTGACGATGAAGTGGTGTATAAAGTTCACGTTGCCGAAGGCAAGACTTACACAACAATTCTAGATTACGCAGAAAAACTGGGGGCTGACCTTATCGTGATGCCTAGCCACAAGCGTTCAAAAATCGACAAAGTTGTGCTTGGTTCTGTTGCAAGCAAAGTGGTACAGAACTCACCAATCAATGTATTGGTAGTTAAGCCGCAAGGCTAAATCACTTAATCGACACAACGATCTAAAAAGGTTGGCCTAAAAGCCAACCTTTTTTGTTTTGTGTTCGCACCGTTTAATACCAATCGTAGTAAAGATCTCAAGAATCAACGCACTAAGTTCTGCGGATTACCCGCAACAAACCCATCAATATTATCGATTAAGATATCAGACAGTTTTTGAATTGAGCTGTCACTGCCCCACGCCACATGTGGTGTCAGCAATAAGTTAGGTAGGTGACTGTTAGCCAATAGTGGGTTCGAGTTGTATGCAGGCTCTTGTGTAAACACGTCCATGCCAGCGCCTGCGATTTCATTACTTTTCAAAGCCTCAACTAGGGCTTGCTCATCAACAAGTCCACCACGGCCAGCATTAATTAACACCGCGCTTGGTTTCATCATTGCTAGCTCTCGATCTGAAATCAGGTTTCGAGTCGCTTCGGTCAACGGACAATGTAAGCTGATCGCATCCGCTTGCTGCAACACTGTATCAAAAGGCAGATACCCCTCTCGACAAGAGTCAGCCCCTTTGCGCTCTGCAAAAATGACGTTCATACCAATCGCTTTAGCCAATATCGCTGTCGCTTGCCCTAAACTGCCACTACCGATTAAACCCAATGTGCTGCCTGCCACATCTTGAATCGGATGTGTAAAGAAACAGAACTGTTTATCCTTTTGCCACTCGCCAGCTTCAATATCTTGATGGTAGCCAACAAGGTTTCGTTTAAGTGTAAACAACATAGCAATCACATGTTCAGGTACCGACTGAGTCGCATAGCCTTGCACATTAGCCACTGCGATATTGTTACTCTTGCAGTAGTCGACATCGACATTATTGACGCCAGTCGCTGACACCGCGATCAACTTGAGTTGCTGTGCTTGAGCTAAATTATCAGCGTTGAGCACAACCTTATTGGTGATAACAACATCCGCTCCCGCAACGCGCTCAGCAACGAGTTCTGGAGCAGTAAAATCATACTCGACCCACTCATTTTCAAAGCTTAGAGGTTTTAAATGGATTTGAGATGGGATGGTGGCTCTGTCGAGAAAGACCACTTTCAACTTCGGCATTGTACGTCCTTGAATTGGTGTTGATGAGACCATTCTAAGCTTTTAGCTTACTGTAGTCTGGAAGCTCTGGCGCAATTTCAAAGTGCTGCTCGATTTGTGGCGATGCTTGAGGATAAAACTCACACAGAACAAAGGCTTTGAATAACTGATCATTGGCCGGATGATAAAAACTGAGTTCACACGCGTGCAGAGCCAACCTATCACTATAGTTAAAAGCATCTGGCGTTGCATAAAACTCATCACCCACAATAGGATTCCCCATCTCCATACAGTGCACTCGCAACTGATGGGAACGCCCGGTAATTGGCAGTAATTTCAATAAGGTCGTTTGAGCCTCTTCTTGTTCCACCACATAGCGAGTCTGAGATGATTTACCATCCTCGAAACACACTTTCTGCTTCGGCCGGTTTGGCCAATCGCAAATAAGAGGGAGGTCAATCAAACCTTCTGCTTCTTCTACTGAACCCCATACTCGGGCGTAATAGAGTTTGTGTGTCAGTCGATATTGAAATTGCTTCTTCAAATGACGCTCAGCTTGTTTGTGTTTAGCGAGCAGCATCAAGCCCGATGTCGACATGTCCAATCGATGCACGACTTGAATCTCTGGAAATTCGACAACCAAGCGACTCCAAATGCTGTCGTAATGCTCAGGTAACCGACCCGGAACAGAAAGCAGGCCTGCAGGCTTGTTCACCACAAGAATATCGTCATCTTGATAAACAATATCAATCCACGGTTCACGCGGTGGTGTGTACTGTTCTAACGCCATTGAAGCCTCTTAATTGCTAGTGAATAAATAATTTACGGTTGATTCGTTTATAAATAAATACAATTTTCAACATTTTCGTACATAAAAGTTGACGACTTTACAAAACATGGTATTGATAGGGTAACGGATAATAAGAAGTCAGCATCAAAGGAAAAACGATGGAAAGTACGGTTAAAACCACCAACACAAAAACACCAATCTCAGCTCCCCTATCAAGTTTAATTAAGTCTCTTGGCCCAGGCATTATGATGGCCGCAGCAGCTGTAGGTGGTTCTCACTTAGTCGCCTCAACCAAGGCGGGTGCGATTTATGGTTGGCAGCTCGCCGCGCTTATTATCCTCGTTAATGTATTTAAATACCCATTCTTCAGAGCCGGCATCCAATACACGCTAGGAACGGGTCAAAGCTTGGTGGAAGGTTACTCTAACCTAGGCCGCCCATACCTTGTGATCTTTTCGATCTTGAGTGCCATATCTGCGGTCGTGAATACCGCTGCCCTGCTATTATTCAGTGCAAGCCTACTCAGTTACTTTGTTCCTTTCGATTTAGCCACTAGCACCTTGTGCATGATCGTTTTAGCGACCTGTTTGATCATTCTGTTTGCTGGCCATTATCGTGCTCTAGATACACTATCTAAAGCGATCATGGCGATCTTAACCATCACAACCTTAGCTGCAGTCGCTATTGCTATCGGCTCTCCAGTCGAACCTGATGCTGCTTTTGTTCCACCGTCGCCTTGGTCTCTCGCTGCGATTGGTTTTATCGTGGTGACCATGGGTTGGATGCCTGCGCCTATCGAAATTTCCAGCATCACCTCTATGTGGCTAAAAAGCCAAAAAGAGAAGCAGGAAGTGACCGCACAATCAGCACTGTTCGATTTCAATGTCGGCTACATTGGTACTGCACTGCTTGCTTTAGTATTTGTTGCGTTAGGCGCGCTAGTACTTCACGGTTCGGGTGTTGAACTGTCTCGCTCCGGTGTTGGCTTCACTCATCAATTGGTCGGCATCTACGCTTCGACAATTGGTGAATGGTCTCGTCCATTAATCGCTCTTATCGCTTTCTTCTGTATCTTTGGTAGTACGATTACCGTTATCGACGGCTACTCTCGCGTGCTTGCTGAATCACAGCGCCTATTATTCAAAAAAGATTCAAGCCCAAGAATGCTGCAAGGCTGGATCATCATTGTCTCTCTCGCGGCATTAGCGATTGTGATGTTCTTTAGCGCTGCACTGATGCCAATGCTTGATTTTGCGATGGTACTTGCCTTTGCGACCACGCCATTCTTCGCGCTGCTTAACTTCATCCTAGTGAACAAGGCTAAGCTTCCAGAAGCCCTAGCCATTGGCAGCAAGCTAAAATGGCTGTCTATCGCGGGTCTTGTTTACCTGTTTGGTTTCTTGGCAGTATTTGTTTGGTGGAAGTGGTTGATGTAACCCCTCTGCCAATACATCTTTCAACAACCAATGCAGCTTTCAAACGCTAGATAAAAATAAGGCCTTCATGATGAAGGCCTTATTTCGTTGAAGCATCTCGCTAATTCAAAACTAGTTGTGAGAAACCACAATCAAGCGTAATGAATCTAGCTGAACCTGAGCTTTGCTGATGTAACCAGTCAGTTCATTGATTTGAGCTTCGATTACCTCTAGCTCTTCATCACGAATATTAGGGTTCACGGCTTTAAGCGCTTGTAAACGCTCTAACTCACCGTTCAGGTTAGTCTGCATATCTCGTTGAGCTTGTTCACGCACTTCTTCCACTTTAGGAAGTACGTGCGTCTCACCCGCTTCGATTAGCTTGTGAATTTCACCTTGTACCGAATTAACTAGCTTGCTCGCTAGGTGACGGTTTACAGGGCTTAATTGACGGTTAAAGCTGTCGAACTCAACCTGAGCTGATAAGTCATTACCACGGCCATCCATCATCAAACGAATTGGCGTCTTAGGTAAGAACTGGCTGATACCGCTGCGTTTCGGTGCTTGCGCATCCACAAGGTAAACCAGCTCAAGCAGGATAGTACCCACTGGCAGCGCTTTGTTCTTCAGTAGCGATACCGCTGATGCACCAACACCTTCACTCAGTAGCAGATCAATACCGCCCTGAATCATCGGATGTTCCCAGCTAATGAAGTTCATGTCTTCACGAGAAAGCGCAGTATCACGATCAAACGTGATGGTTGCGCCTTCGTATGGTAAGCCTGGGTAGCTTGGTACCATCATGTGCTCAGATGGCGTCACAACCAACGCATTTTCACCCTTGTCGTCTTGGTTCAAGCCAATCGTATCGAACAGGCTCAATGCAAACGTCACTAGGTTAGTATCGCCGTCAGTCGACGCGATCTTTTCTGCAATTTCATGCGCTTTGTCACCGCCGTTTGAGTGCATCTCTAGTAGGCGATCACGGCCTTTTTCTAGAGCTGATTTCAGGCTTTGGTTTAGCTTGGCAGACTCTTCAATCACTTCATCAAGTTGCTCTGTGTTGCCAGAAGCCAGCATCTCGATAAGAACATCTGAGTACTTATCGTAAACCGTGCGACCCGTTGGGCACGTCTCTGCAAATGCGTTCAGACCTTCATCGAACCAACGCGCAAGAATCGCCTGTGATGTACCTTTTAGGTAAGGAACATGAATGTCGATATCACGTAGCTGACCAATACGGTCCAAGCGACCAATACGTTGCTCAAGCAAGTCTGGGTTGAACGGTAGATCAAACATCACTAATTGGTTAGCGAACTGGAAGTTACGACCTTCAGAGCCGATTTCACTACAGATAAGAACCTGAGCGCCACCCTCTTCTTGAGCAAAGTAAGCCGCAGCTTTGTCACGCTCTAGAATCGACATGCCTTCGTGGAATACGGTTGCACGCACACCTTCACGCTCACGCAGTGCTTGCTCTAATTGCAAAGCCGTACTTGCACGAGAGGCGATCACTAGGATCTTCTCGCTGCGCTTGTCTTGGATCTTTTCAATCAACCAGTTAACGCGTGAATCGAACTGCCACCAGCTTGAATCTTCACCTTCAAACTCTTGGAAGATCTCTTCTGGGTAAAGCATCTTCATTGCACGAGCTTCGGGAGCCATCTTGCCACCGATCATGCCAGATACACGCATTGAGGTTGTGTACTGCGTTGGAATCTCCATCGGCAGTAGGTTTACATTACGCTTAGGGAAGCCTTTGATTGCAGCACGTGTGTTTCTGAAAAGAACACGGCCAGTACCATGGCGATCCATAAGGTTATCAATCAGTTCTTGGCGAGCTAAGGCTTGCTCTTCTTCGCTGCTATCACCTTCGATAACGCGGAATAGAGGCTCTACATCTTGCTCAGAAAGCAGTTCAGTAATCTGGTTCTTCGCGCTGTTTTCAAGCTTCACGCCGGAGAACAATGCCGTTACTGCATCAGCAACCGGCGCGTATTGGTCTTCTTCTTCAACGAATGCTTCGTAATCATAGAAGCGATCAGGATCAAGCAGACGCAGACGTGCAAAGTGACTCTCACGACCTAGTTGTTCAGGCGTTGCTGTTAGTAGTAGCACACCAGACGTATTTTCCGCTAAGCCTTCAACCACTTGGTATTCACGGCTTGGTTTGTCTTGGCTCCACTCAAGGTGATGCGCTTCATCGACAACCAACAAGTCCCACTCGCCTTCAAGTGCTTGCTCGTAGCGCTTACGACTCTTACGTAGGAAATCCAAAGAACACAGAACGTATTGCTGGGTATCAAATGGGTTGTCTGATTCAGCAAACGCTTCAATACAACGCTCTTCATCGAAGATAGAAAAATGCAGGTTGAAACGGCGCATCATCTCTACTAACCATTGGTGTTGTAGAGTTTCAGGAACCACAATCAGAATGCGTTCAGCACGGCCAGACAGCACCTGTTGGTGGATGATCATGCCCGCTTCGATGGTTTTACCTAGGCCAACTTCATCGGCAAGTAAAACACGCGGAGCGTGACGACGACCCACTTCATGAGCGATGTATAGTTGGTGAGGGATCAAGCCAGCACGCATACCACACAAGCCACGCATAGGGCTCTTGTGTTGTTGGTACTGGTTGCTCAGCGCTCGGTAACGCAATACAAAGTTATCCATACGGTCGATTTGACCCGCGTACAGCTTGTCTTGTGGTTTGTTAAAGCGGATCTGGTTGCTTAAGAAGATTTCACGCAGGGTGACTTCTGTTTCTTGGGTATCTTCGCGAGTACCTAAGTAGGTTAGCAGCCCTTTGTCTTCGATAACTTCTTCGACAGACAGAGACCAACCTTCTTGGCATTCGATGACATCGCCTACATTAAACGTTACTCGGGTTACGGGAGCATCAGTACGTGCATAAACACGGTTTTCTTCTGACGCTGCAAACATTAGTGTCACTGTGCGAGCATCCATTGCTACAACGGTACCTAAACCTAAATCGCTCTCCGTATCGCTTATCCAGCGTTGCCCCAAAGCAAATGTCATGAATCGACTACCTCAATCTTATAGTTGGAATTTGGTCTTCTTAACTGCAGTTTCAAACAAGAACGTTATCGCTCCTGAACTAAAAATATAGCCAAAAATGTCTAGTTTGCAGCCACTTTTTAAGTGCGCTCTCAATAATAAATATCTCGAGAAAATGGTGCAGAAAAAGGTCGCTAATCTTACTCGATGCTGTGATTTAGGTCACGCCTAAAGGAGATGATTTCATGCTTTTTTTCTGTTTTCGCCAGTGCAATCAAACTGTCAAAAATTCATGGTTAATCTATAGGTAGCAGATTGCTGCTCTCAAACGAATACGCCATGTTCACTCGTAACGATATGGTGCTATTCCTCTAGATGAAGTTTAGGTGAGTAGTTGACTATCACCAGAATCAGATACTAATCTTTATATGAGCTTTATCTACGTTCAATGAATGCAAGGCAAGCCGCACGTCGGCAAGGAGATGCTATGGGCGAGACCAACCGGAAGCTATTTGTTTTAGACACCAATATTCTACTTCACGAACCCTTCGCTATATTTTCTTTCCAAGAGCACGATGTCGTTATCCCCATGACAGTGCTAGAAGAACTCGACAGAATCAAAGACAGTAAGAGAGATGTTGCTCGAGACGCAAGAATTGCGATTCGAACGCTCGAAGACCTGTTCAGGGAAGCCACACCAGACCAAATATCGGAAGGCATCCCTTTTTCTAAAGACATAAACGCATCTGGCAGTATTTCAATACTCGCTGACTACGAACTTCAAGAAAGCATCAAAGCCTTCGCCGATGACAAGGCAGGCGATAACCGAATCCTCAACGCAGTCCTCTATCTTCAAAATAAACGCGCGCCTCGCGAAGTGGTTCTCATCACCAAAGACATCAACATGCGTTTGCGGGCCAAAGGCGCTGGTGTCCGCTTTGTTGAAGATTACCAAACTGACCAACTAATCGATGATATCCAATACCTCACCAAAGGCTTCCAACAACTGGAAGGCTCATTTTGGGATGGTATCGATAATGTCGAGAGCAGAAGCCTAGGCGGAAAGACGCTACACACCTTAGCAAGAGCGCCGTTCGAGCCAACCTTCCTCAACCAATATGTGATTGACGAAGAAAGTGATTTTGCCGCTCGAGTCGAGGAGATTGAGCCGGAAAGCATTACACTGAGAGACCTCAGCCGCGAAAGGCTGATGAATCGCAGAGCATGGGACATCACACCAAAGAACGTTTATCAAGGCATGGCGATAGATGCGCTGCTCGACCCTGATATTGATCTTGTGATTCTCACTGGCGCAGCGGGTAGTGGTAAGACGCTGTTAGCCATGGCTGCTGCACTTGAACAAACCATTGAACGTAAACAGTTCGATAAGATCATCGTAACCCGAAACACCCCTGATATTGGTGAATCGATAGGTTTCCTTCCGGGTACAGAGGAAGAGAAGATGTTGCCTTGGTTAGCCGCAGTGACCGATACACTGGAAGCACTGCACAAGAACGACCACTGCACAGAAGGCTCGATGAAATACATCTGTGACAAAGCCAATATCCAGTTCAAATCAATCAACTTCATGCGTGGCCGCTCGATTCAGAATGCATTTGTGCTTTTGGATGAGTGTCAGAACCTCACAGCTTCACAAATCAAAACCATCATCACCCGTTGTGGTGAAGGTACTAAGATCGTCTGCTCAGGTAACCTAGCGCAGATAGATTCTTCCTACCTAACCCCTGTGACTTCAGGCTTAACCTACATGGTTGAGCGTTTTAAAAACTTCGAAGGCAGTGCCAACATCCACCTCAATGGTGTGGTGCGTAGCCGACTGGCTGAGTTTGCGGAAGAGAACATGTAGTGACTCTATACGCTCACTGAATCCGTAATCTAAAAACAAAAAGCGCCTCACATTGGAGGCGCTTTTCAATTTATCTTTATAGTGATGTTTCAGAGGCTAGTCTGCTTTACTCAGTACCACCAACGGTTAGCGAGTCTAGTTTCAATGTTGGTTGACCAACACCCACTGGCACACTTTGACCAGCCTTACCACACACACCCACACCACGGTCGATGCTTAGGTCGTTACCCACCATAGACACCTGCTGCATTGCTTCGATACCAGAACCGATTAGCGTCGCGCCTTTCACTGGGTGAGTGATCTTACCGTTTTCAATCATGTACGCTTCAGAAGCTGAGAATACAAACTTACCTGATGTGATATCGACCTGACCGCCACCGAAGTTCGGTGCGTAGATACCTTTCTCAACCGTTGCGATGATCTCTTCCGGCGTGTGTTCGCCCGGTAGCATGTATGTATTCGTCATACGTGGCATTGGAAGATGCGCGTAAGACTCACGACGACCATTACCTGTCGGTGCTACACCCATTAGACGAGCGTTCAGCTTATCTTGCATGTAACCTTTTAGGATGCCGTTTTCGATTAGCGTATTGTACTGACCGTTAACACCTTCATCATCGACGTTCAATGAACCGCGTAGATCCGTTAATGTGCCGTCATCGACAATCGTACATAGGCTTGAAGTTACTTGCTCACCAACTTTACCAGAGAATACTGATGACTCTTTACGGTTGAAGTCGCCTTCTAAACCGTGGCCTACCGCTTCATGCAGCAGAACGCCCGGCCAACCAGAACCAAGAACCACAGGCATTGCACCAGCAGGCGCTGCAACCGCTTCGAGGTTAACTAATGCTTGGCGAATCGCTTCATCAGCAAATTGGTAAGCAACCTGAGTGCCTTTATCATCGCTTAGGAAGAAGTCGTAACCAAAACGGCCACCACCACCAGCGCTACCACGCTCACGACGATCGCCCTTCTGTGCAAGCACACTAATAGACAAGCGAACCAGCGGACGAATATCACCAGCGTAAGTGCCATCAGTAGCAGCAACCAGCATCTGCTCATGCACACCACTTAGGCTCACCGAGACTTCAGTCACCATCGGTTCTTTAGTGCGAATGTAAGCATCTAATGATTTTAGTAATTCTGTTTTCTGCTGTTTTTCCCAGCTCGCTAGCGGGTTAACTGCATCATAGTAAGCTTGGTTAGAGTTGCGTTTGAACGCTTGAACCTTGCCGTTTTGACCTTGTTTAGCGATACCACGAGCCGCAATTGCGCTCTGCTTCAGACCATCCAGTTGGATTTGGTCAGAGTAAGCAAAACCGGTCTTTTCACCAGATACTGCACGAACACCAACACCGCAATCGATATTGAAAGAGCCGTCTTTAATAATGCTGTCTTCTAGCACTAAAGATTCGTGCCAGCTTGACTGAAAATAGATATCAGCATAATCAATTTGGCGGGTAGCAATGCTCGCCAATGTATCTGCGATATTTTGCTCCGTAAGCCCTGTCGGGTTCAGTAGCGCTTCTTCAATTTGATTAATGCTCATAGATGGCTCTTGTTTGTAATTAAAATTGATTGGTAAATCGAGAGTGTTGCGCGATGGGCATATTTTGCCTAATGGACTCGCAACTGGATGTGTCTATCTCAACCACCATACTTTTAGGATCTTGGTCTAACTGTGCGACCACTCGTCCCCATGGATCAACCACCATTGAGTGTCCCCATGTTTCTCTTTGGCAAGGGTGTTTTCCGCCTTGACCTACCGCGACAATCCACGACTGTGTTTCAATCGCGCGGCATCTTAACAGTGCTTCCCAGTGCGCTTGACCCGTTACCGCTGTAAAAGCCGCAGGCACCACAATGATTTGTGCTCCTTGCTTACGTAACTCTGAATACAAGTGTGGAAAGCGCACATCATAACAAATACTCAAACCTAAGCGACCAAAAGGCGTTTCCGCTGTCACAACTTGGTTGCCCGGAGTGAAAATATCCGACTCTCGATAACACTTATGTGCGTCAGCGACATCCACATCAAACATGTGTAGCTTGTCGTAATGAGCAACGAGGCAACCAAAATCATCAATCACCAAGGTTGTGGTCGTCACGCCGTTAGTTGTGCTTATCGGCATGCTACCAATAACGATCCAAATTCTATGAAGCTTTGCTAGCTCAGAGATTTTCTTTTGCAGTGGGCCATCATTTACAGGCTCAGCATACTGGTGATAGTCGGCTTTACTGCCAAAGACTAACGCGTTTTCAGGGCACACAACCCACTTAGCCCCTAACTCTTTGCACTTTGCTACTTCTTGAGCAAGGTACTCAAAGTTCAATTCAGGGCTGGGGCCAGATGTCATTTGAATCAACCCAACACAATCCATGTGTATCGCTCCTCCATTCATTATGATTCAGAAATCAGCATTTCACCGTATATTCGCTGATTAGGATACTATGGTCTTTTCGGCTAATTTAAGGCCTATTCGGCTAATTTTCTCAGCTTCTCTGGTAGCTGAAACTCGCCGGAGCTACGAGAAAGCTCGCTCACCGTTGGTGAATCCAATGGCCCTTTCACCGAGTAATTAACTTGGGTAAAGACTTCAACCACTGGCGATATAACCGTGGTCACCGCCAAGACGTACAGCGCCGTTTGAGGGGTTACCGCAAAGGCAGTTAATACAGGAATCCCCGAGGTAATATCTGGGGTAAAGTTCACCTCAGCATCAACCTGACGCGTGTTGAGGTTAGCGATACCTTTGATCTTCATCTCACCGGCGACCGCATCCATATTCAGATCATTGGTCAGGAAGATGCCATTTTGAATCTCGCCAGTGCCTGTGATGCTGTTAAATGCCATACCTTTATCAAACACGTCCGAGAAATCGAGCTGCATCTTACGGATGATCGAATCTAGGCTAAACAGACCAAGCAATCGAGCAGCGCCGCTCACATCTGAGATAATGCCTTTACCAAACTTAGTTTTAACGTTGCCATCAAGGGTATCCATTTTGATCCCCCAAGGCGAGCCGTCCCAATTTAGTTGGCCTTCCAACGCAAATGGCGCTTTTTGAATCCCGGAAGTAATACCAAAGCGCTCCATGAGTTCGCTGTTGTTTTCACCTTCTACATCAACGGTTAACGATGAATGACTCTTGTCACCTTGCAGTTCCCACCAGCCACTCACATCCGCTTTGTTGCCACCACTTCGAACCTGGATTTTGTTCCACTCGATACGGTCTTCGTTCCTCGTCATTTCAACATCGACCTTACCAACCTTGTAGCCTTGTAGCCAAAAGTCGTTCAACGTCAAGGTCAAGTTTGGCATCGCATCGTGGATCTTTCTATCCAATTTGGAGATCAATGGCGCAGCTTGTTCTTTGCGTTGCAGCAGTTGCTGATCTTGGTTGTTCTTATCACTCCATTCAGGAACAAACAGATGCAGACGATCCAGTGAAACCGTCAAATCGTAAGGTGGCAGGTAGTTAATATCCCCTTCTAGCTCTTGGCTAGACACTTCCATTTGCCACGCTTGTTTGTTCTTGCGAGCACTAAAATCGACATCATTCCAAGAGATACCACCCAAGATCAGCTCTTTACTCTCAAAGGTAATACGGCTTGGCGCTGGAATGGTTGGCGTGTTCATTTGGCTAAGCACAGCCGTTGAAGGCTTGACCGGTTCCATCACAACCGATAACCAATCATCGGCATTGAATTTATCCGTACGAATCAGTGCGTGATGGCCAACAACTGGGCTAATTTTATAGCCACCGCGACCAAGCACTAAGTTGGTCGCCGTTAACTCAGGCACGTCGCCTGTGATATCAATCTCAGCTTGGTACTTGGTGTTTGGCAATTGCAGGCGCGCGGTAATCGTCTCTTGGTTACCCGATGCCTGTAGCCTTGCAGAGCCACTTTCTAGTGATTTTTTCTCCAAAGGATACGGGTAATCACTCGCCAAGTATTTTAGATCTGACTGTAAGTCTAGTTGGTAGGTAAAGCCGATATCATTAAGCTGGATATCAATTTGGCTTTGCCATTGTGCATGACCTGACAAGCGACTTAACCATTGCTCACCAATGTAAGGTTCTAGAGGTTTAACGTCCCAGTCACCTAACACATCAATATCGACTGCATAGCCTGGGCCATCATTCAGGCCTTTAAAGTCAAGCGAGATACCTTGGTTAAGTAGATCCGCAGCGAGGCCATTTGCCGTCACCACATCATTATCAAACTCAATGCGACCCGTGGTATTCTCCAGCACCATTGGTGGCGCTTCAATCTCAACATGGTTACCACTTAGGTCGGCATAACCCCACGCTCTTGCTTCTTTTTCAGAATCAAACGGAATATTAAGCTGGAACTCAGAAGAGACATCACCACTCACTTGAAGTGCGGTTAACGCTGCGCCTACTGAACCCACCAGTGGCGAAGACGTCATGTAATCGCGCACTGCATTGCCTGACGCCGTCGCTTTAGCTTCAATTTCAATATGGCCGCCTTCCCCTAAATAAGGAATGCGTCCTGTGATTCGATCTGCCGTCACATCCATCAATTGAGCGGAACGAGAATCCAGATGCATCGCATCATTTTCAAACAACAGATCAAGCTGAAGGTCAGTAATCAATGGCCACGCAGTATCAAAGCTGAATTTCGCATCTTCTAAGCCAACCCAGACTTGGAAAATACCATCGTGGTTAGTGTATGGGTATTGAGACAAATCACCATGCCACAACAGTTTTACGGTGTCCGCTTTACCCGCTTGAATCGCAGTTGAAAGGTAGTCTGTTAGGTCTTGCCCAAGAGCCAGCGTAGGTAAGTAACGCCATGTTTCACCGACATTGTAAGCGTCCGCTTCGCCGTAGAAGGATAAAAACGGGCTCGCATCTTTTGGAAAGTCTAAGCGGAATGCGCCTAGTACTTGTAAATCTGGCGTTGCCGCTGTGATTTTGTCCGACCACAGTTTCCAGCCGTTTTCATCTTGTTGCCAAACAATATCAACCTGACCTTGTTTGATATTCAAAGGGGCTTGGAAGACATCACCATAAGGGAACACATCATCAATAACATGCAGGCTAGCTTTCGCTTCCGAAGCCGAACCAAACACACTACCTGACACTTGGCTAAAGCCTGGGACTAGTTCCCACTGCTCGATAGCAAGATCAGAAAAACTGGCTGAATAACGTAAACTGTCGATTCCTGAATCCATAGAGACACGGATATCAGAAACAGAGCCTCCCGGCGCCAATACGTTAATCATTTTGGTTGATTGTTCAGAGTCAGGCAGCAGCTTAATCAATGGAGTAATGGTCGCAATATCCAGCTCGGAAACGTTGAGTTGCCATGGACCGTGGTTCCACTTGAACGCGACGTCGAGTTCCGGCCAAGGTGTGTCATCCGTTCTGAGGTTTAGTGAGTGACCATTTACTTGCCAACCATCATCAGTCGGCGACAACTTAAAGACACCGGACTCAAGCATGAGGTCATGCTCACCATCTTCGTTCCACGTCAATTCTGAGGGTAAAACCTCAACATAAGCGCTTACCGGTTTGCTATTTCGCAGCGTAAGCCAGCTATTCAAGCTCACAGTACCCGTTTCAATACCGGATTCCGCCTGCATATAACGAGTTAACCAAGGCTTAACCGAGATACTGTCGGCACTGACATAAAACTCACCCGTCATATCCGTTAACGAGCCGCCATCAATAAAGTTAGCGCTCACTGACAAAGAGTTTAGATTGGCGTCTTTAATACTCACCACACCTTCCGCAAGGTGATGTTTACCTGAGTTTTGCCATTTGAGAGTTTCGATATCAAGCTGACGTTCTTCATCAGAGATAGTGCGATATAACAGAGTGGAATCTTTGGCGGTCACATCCACCAAAGTTTTCAGAAGTAAATTATCGAGCTCTTGTATCACTCGCTTGGAGGAACCGGGATCTTTAGGTTCGTCTTTGCCGTTTTGTCCGGCAAACAGATCAATTGAGCGGATATCAAGATACATTTGATTCATGACCAAGTCGGCCACAACTGGGCGCATCTGTACGACCGATTGAATCAAGTCAAACTCGACTTCAACACGCTCGACAGAAAAGCTCACATCTTCCGCATTGGGAAGGCTGGCTTTAACGCCTTGCAGAGCAATAGAGGGGTGAGTGTTACGCCAAAAACCGCCCACGTCTTGAATCGAAAAATCAAAACCGGAGTGTTGGTTTACCCAAAGCTCAATTTCAGATTGATACTTGTTTAAATTGGGCAAGGCTACACGCAGTGTAGTAACGGCAATGGCTAGCGTTACTAAGAGAGTAACCACTAACCATAAACATGCACGTAGAATCAGAGTAACGCTTGAGCTCACAAAATTTCCATTACATCATAACAACATCAAACTGCTCTTGTATGTACAGAGGCTCAGCCTGGATTTTAACTTGCTTACCAATAAAGACTTCAAGCTCCGCAAGCGCATGAGATTCATCGCCCTCTAACGCCTCAGCTACGGCAGCTGCCGCATAGACCACAAATTTATCGGCGTCGTACGCACGGTTCACTCGCGTGATCTCTCGAAGAATTTCATAACAAACGGTTTCAACTGTCTTCACACTGCCGCGGCCTTCACAAGCAGGACAGCTCGAACACAGGATATGCTCAATACTTTCACGAGTACGTTTACGAGTCATCTCAACCAAACCAAGCTGCGTGAAGCCATTAATATTGGTTTTCACACGGTCTTTGTCGAGCGCAGCCTCTAATGAAGTTAGTACTCGCTTACGATGTTCCTCAGACAACATATCAATAAAGTCGATAATGATAATGCCACCTAAGTTACGTAGACGCAGCTGACGAGCAATCGCTTGAGTCGCTTCTACATTGGTGTTGAAAATCGTCTCTTCTAGATTACGACGACCAACAAACGCGCCAGTGTTGATATCAACCGTGGTCATCGCTTCAGTTTGGTCGATAATCAGATATCCACCAGACTTTAATTCAACTTTACGATCCAATGAACGCTGAATTTCGTTCTCGGTATCGTACATATCAAAGATAGGCTTATCACCTTCATACAGCTCAAGCTTGTCTGTCAGCTCAGGCACGTATTCAGAGGTAAACTCTTTTAGATTTTCATATTCTAGACGAGAATCGACCTGAATCTTGCTCAGCTCAGTACCGACAAAGTCACGCAAGATACGCTGGCTTAAGCAAAGCTCACCATACAAACGAGTACGCGCCTTGTGCTTACCACGACGCTCTAATACTTTTAACCATAATCGCTTCAAGAATGCGGCATCTTGTGCCAACTCATTTGAATCTGCACCTTCTGCGGCAGTGCGGATGATGAAGCCACCATGTTCGTCACAGTAACGAGACACGACTTTTTTAAGGCGGTTACGTTCAGACTCGCTGTCGATACGTTGAGATACACCAACATGACTTGCGCCCGGCATAAATACCAAATAGCGAGACGGCAGAGTGATATCAGTGGTTAAGCGGGCACCTTTAGTACCAAGAGGGTCTTTGACCACTTGCACCACAATGTCTTGCCCTTGACGAACAAGCTCTGAAATATCACGAACCTGGAATTGCTTCTTTTCGTTTTCAGCGACACATTCAGTGTGTGGGACAATATCAGAGGCGTGTAAAAAAGCTGCTTTCTCAAGGCCTATATCCACAAAAGCCGCCTGCATTCCCGGAAGAACACGGCTTACACGTCCTTTATAGATATTTCCTACGATACCGCGTCGAGCATCTCGTTCGACATGGATCTCTTGAAGAGCCCCCCCTTCAATCATGGCCACACGAGTTTCACTCGGGGTCACGTTCAGCAACAATTCAGCACTCATGGTGCACCTCAGATTAGTAATTATAAGAATTCTTGCAGTAGCTGGTCCGTTTCAAATAAAGGTAAGCCGACAACGGCGTAATAACTACCTTCGATTCGGGTGACAAAACGTCCGCCCAAACCTTGGATCCCATAGCTACCGGCTTTATCGCATGGCTCCCCTGTTTGCCAGTATTGTTCTATTTCTTTTTCACTGAGGGGTTTAAACCATACGTCGGTAATAATGATTTCTGTTCTTTGTTTTTCTTCTGAAACCACAGAAACCGCCGTCATCACTTGGTGACGTTCATTCGCTAACTGAGTAAGCATGCGCTTAGAGTCAGCAAAATCGGTCGGTTTCTCAAGCACTTGCCCTTGGCTTACGACGACTGTGTCAGAACCAAGAACGACTATATCAGAGCCATGATCTACAGTATCAGAACTAGGAACGACATGCTGCCTTTCAGAAGGGTTATCTTTCAATAAAGACAACGCAGCTAAAGCTTTATCTAAAGATAGTCGCTTAACATATTCTTCGGCGGTTTCTTGAGCGTGTTTACACTCTTCAACATCGGTTACGAGGACAGAGAACTCATAACCGAGTTGAGATAGCAATTCTTTGCGGCGTGGAGAGCCGGATGCCAAAACTAAATGTTTCTTTTCCATCGTCACGCTACCTCACATGCCAATGACGACGCACACGTCTCATTAATAAAAACATCCAAGGCCAAAGTATACAGTTTATCAATGCGCTCCATAACGATAACGGATTGAAAACAACATCTTGGATCAAATATTCACCAAAGAAGATCAACACCTCAAACAAGACCGTTAACGCGGCAATGATCATCGCTTGCTGCCATAACGCCATGTTACGAATGACGAGGAAGTTCATCGCAATAATGTACATCACTATTGCCATCATCATGCCTCGAATACCCAGAGTAGAGCCGATCAAAAGGTCCCACAATAAGCCTAGAATCAAAGCACTACCCACGTTAACACGATGCGGTAGAGCCAGAACCCAGTAACACGTAACCAGCAGTAACCAAGAGGGTCTAAATAAATCTAAGCTACCAGGCCAAGGGATCGTCTGCAGAATCAGTGCTATTAAAAATGAGCAAAAAATTACTACCTTGCTTCTCAAAACGCTATTGGCCATCTTCGCCCTCTAACAATGCTTGTTCTATGCTCGATTGATCCGCTTGCATCTGTTTGTTTTCATCAGGCCATACAAGCAGCAAGTATCTGAGCTTATCGAACTCAACCACAGGCTCTGCTTTAATCACAGCGAACTCACGTTTCGGGTCGTAATCAACGGCAGTAACATAGGCGACTGGATAACCTTCTGGATATACACCACCAAGACCCGATGTCACCAACAGATCTTCTTCTTGTATATCGGTACTGGTTGGAATGTGCTCTAGTTGGATCTCATCAATCATGCCATTGCCCGAAGCAATCACACGGATGTCATTACGAATAACCTGAACAGGGATCGCATTGTTTGCATCAGTGAGTAGTAACACACGACTATTATGAGCAGCAACGAAAGTGACTTGGCCGACAATGCCTTTTTCGTTTATCACCGGTTGACCCTCATACACCCCATCAATCTGACCTTTGTCGATCACGACTTGATGGCGATATGGAGAAGTGTCTACCGCCATAACTTCTGTGACGACTTTCTTCTCATCACGGATAAACGGCGAGCCTAACAGCTTACGAAGGCGCTTGTTTTCTTCTTGATATTGCTCAAGCAGAATCAGCTCGCTCTTCAGACGCAAGACTTCTCGTTTAATATTATGGTTGGATTCAATTAACCCTTTGCGAGTGCTAAAACGGTCGTAAACACCATCGAACATAGTGCGAGGCAAGTTGGCTGCATATTGAATAGGCGCAACCATGCTGTTTAATAGATAGCGAACATTTGAGAAAGCATCTAAACGACTATCAGCCAGCATAAGGCTGGCTGATAAAATTACAGCAAAAAACAGGCGCAATTGTAGAGAGGGACCTCTACCAAAAATTGGCTTCATTCTATATTTGGTCCTAGAGCTACATTTGATCCTATAGACAAGGTCCTAGGCTCTTTACATAAAACTAGATAAGAAAAGAGCCTAACACTAGATATTATTCTTCGCTGAACAGATCGCCGCCGTGCATGTCGATCATCTCTAGAGCTTTACCGCCACCTAGAGCAACACACGTTAATGGCTCTTCTGCAACAACAACAGGGATACCTGTTTCTTCTGTTAACAGACGATCAAGATCTTTAAGCAGTGCACCACCACCTGTTAGTACCATACCGTTTTCTGAGATATCAGAAGCCAGCTCTGGTGGACACTGTTCAAGTGCAACCATCACTGCAGATACGATGCCAGATAGAGGCTCTTGAAGTGCTTCAAGGATTTCGTTTGAGTTTAGACTAAAGCTACGAGGCACACCTTCTGCAAGGTTACGACCACGTACTTCGATCTCTTCTACTTCATCGCCAGGGTAAGCTGAACCGATTTCGTGTTTGATCTTCTCTGCTGTCGCTTCACCGATCAAGCTGCCGTAGTTACGACGAACGTAGTTGATGATCGCTTCATCAAAACGGTCACCACCGATACGTACAGAAGACGAGTAAACCACACCGTTCAGTGAGATAACCGCAACTTCAGTCGTACCACCACCGATATCAACAACCATTGAACCTGTTGGCTCAGAGACACGTAGGCCAGCACCAATCGCAGCAGCCATAGGCTCATCGATTAGGTAAACCTCACGAGCACCAGCACCTAACGCTGATTCACGGATAGCACGACGCTCAACCTGTGTTGAACCACAAGGTACACAAACCAAAACACGAGGACTTGGTTTAAGCACACTGTTGTCATGCACTTGTTTGATGAAGTGCTGAAGCATTTTTTCCGTTACGTAAAAGTCGGCAATTACACCATCTTTCATCGGACGGATCGCTGAAATGTTACCAGGCGTACGACCAAGCATTTGCTTAGCAGCGTGGCCAACAGCAGCGACACTCTTTGCAGAACCCGCACGATCTTGGCGAATAGCTACAACTGAAGGCTCATCAAGAACAATGCCTTGGCCTTTTACATAAATAAGGGTATTGGCTGTACCTAAATCAATCGATAGGTCGTTTGAAAACATGCCACGAAGTTTTTTAAACATATTCTTCGCTCATCCTGCAAGAATTAGAAGACAAAAATTGCACTAAATGTACCAATGCCTTGCTGTTACGGCAAGGCATTGAAGTACAAACATGGACTGAAACCCGCAATTTCTTACAGATTCCTAACTTAAGGGGCAAAAATTATATTATTACTGACCTGTTAAGCCACTTTCACCTCGGTAGATCACACGATCGTTACCACGGTAGATGCCAAATGTGACGACGGTGGAGGGATCTTCATCACCTAGTTGGCGCCAGTTGTAACGTAGCCATGGTTGATCTTGACCACCACCACTACATGAGATGTTATTTCCGCCATCGCTATCAGGCTCAGAGGCATCCATTCTCAACCACAGACGAACTTGCTCACGTGGCGCATCTGTTCCTACTGGCGTATTTTGGTTTGCTGTGACGTCTTCCTCGCCATCATCAACACTTCCATTACCGCTCAGTGAAGCTAATGTTGTTGTCACCCCTTCACTATGCCAAATAACTTGTTTACAAGTATTTGAGCCATTGAAGGTACTGCGATTATCATCATCGTTAACAACAAACTCGCTGCCATCCCAGAACTCAGCACGCAGTGGAATCGTCAAAGTAGTACCAGAATTGCCACCAATATCATCTAGCGCCATTCGGCCATAGCGAACATCTGGTTGTGCTAGCAACAGCTGATCTAATGCTCCTACATCACTGCCAGTCATTTTGAACCTGGTAGGATCAACACTTTCAGTAATAGTTAAACTCAATTGTGTATCAATACTATTATCACCGGTTGAATTAAATGGGCCATCGATTGTTGTCGTAGGCTGATTGAAATTCAGACGTTGCCATTGTGCATTATCAAAAGAAGCGTCCCAAACAGCACCGCTAGTCCAATGAAGCTTTCCGAGCGCACTTGAAAGAATATTAACCCTATCAGAGTATGCCCCAGTTAAATCAAATGCAGCTTTCAGGCTAGCATTAAAATACTGATAATTAGCTGTGGGCAAACTAGGGGTGTTTGCATTGTAAGCAGTCACTGTAAACTGAACTTTTTTAAAGTCTTGGGACATATAAGTAAAGCCAGCTTGGTTGTCTGGTTCAGTCCAAGCCGTGTCAGTAATTTTGAAGTAATCTGGATAAAAACGACCTATATTCTTATTTCCGGAGAATCCACCAAGAATCTTGCCGTAAAAGCTGCTCGAATCTTCAGTCACTTCAAAATTTATACTGCCAACTTCTGAGTAATTTAATCTCTTGAATTTATATCCTTTATCAGCGAGTGCTATATCAGAACTCGATTGATTCAGTTGATTAGTTGGTTCTAAGCTACCCAGTACTGCACCACCATTACTAGGTGTATCCAGAGTATGAGTTGCAACAACAGCACCAGAGGACAGCAAGTAGTTTTGTGTTACTAAGTTATTGTTACACGAAGGGTTAGCGTTACTCGAGAATCGAATTGGTTTAGCAAACACGTCAAACTCTTCCCCCGCTGCAACAAACGCATTCCCACCACTGCTGTTACCACCGGAGTCGTTATCCGTACAAATTGCAAATTGCCAAGGGCGAGAATTCACTAAGAAGCTACCAGAAAGTTTATCAATACCACTCTCAGGGCAACCCGACATCTCACTACAATCAAAGGTGCTGTCGGTCAGAGTTACTTTGAACTGACCTGACTCTTGAATCGAAAGTGTGTCGGTTGTTTCACCGTTATCACTCACCTCAAAATCAGGCGTATAATCTAATAAGGTTCTCGCACTATTTCCGTTCGCAGGTTGAACGATACCTAAACTAACTTTAGGGGTGCCTACATAATCTTGTGATAAAGAAGAATCTTGTGAATTACAAGAGGATACCTTTGCCGTCACTAGATAGTCATCACCAGCCACAACAAACTGTTCATCAACATCGAACTTATAGGGTACAAAGTTAATTTTTGATGCAGCCGTTTCTAAATCACCATTCCAAGTACCACTGACATTATAACTCTCTAATTTAGATGAAGATAAGTACAAAGTTTTTTGCCCATTTACAAAGTTACTTTGGTAATCTCCCGAAGATGTAGAGCAACTGGTTCCATTCTCATCTTCACACCACTTTCCAGTAGAATTTGGTGTATGTGATGCAGTGAAGTTATCTTGAACAGTGCTAATCACGTTGCCATCATCATCTACAACTTTAAACTCGACCTCTGCGACCTCACAGGTTAAAACATGTGAATATTTTGGGGTAACGACAAGAGAACCAGTTGGAAGTGGAGGAAGTGGACAGCTGTAGTCAGGCTTATTAATAGTTACGTTAGAGTTAAATTGGGTCGTTCGTGCCGTTACTGCACCTTCGACTGAGGATTGGTTTAATTCAAGGTAATCCGCAAGAATAAACCCTTTAAATATCGAGTTACTTCCTTCAAAGATCACTTTAGCATCTGGTGCATAGATTATTGGATAGGCATCTTCCGAAGATATTTCAACTCTATTTGAGAACCGAATTTCATCAATGACATTGAGTTGACTTCCTGACTCAAAAATAAATTGAGTCGATCCTGAGCTGTATTTAAACGAGCCAAATGTTACTGAAGATAGCTTAGGGATAACTAACTCAACATCACTACCGTTTGATATGTTTAAGTTTGAAATATAAATGCCGTCCTTAAGCTTCACTCGAACAACATTATAATCAGAACCCCACTTATTAAGCGTCAAACTAGCAAGGTTTTTCTCTATAGTAACTTCAACATTTCGCCCACTTTCTTGATATGAACATAACGATGAACCAGCGCCACATGAAAGGGCTATGTTGTCATTACCAGCGTTTAAAATAAGTGAATCACTAGGTGTTTGTGTTGGCACAGAAACGACATTTGCACCGTCGACTTTACGCAAACTATTCAATGAATCATTGTTTCCGAGATCGCAACCGTATTGCCCATCACAAATAGGGTTGTTATATATTTTATCTAATGTGTCATAATTCGCATGATCGAAACCTAACATTAAGTATTGCTGCATTGCATGACGCAAACTCGGGGAATCATCATAGAATTGGTAGTCATCAGACTTAGTATTTAGATATCGAGATATATAATCGTCAGACCAACCCAAAAAACGAACCGAGTTGTTAGTGACAGTAAGTTCGCTATTCACTCCAGTCCAGCTTTGGATTGGTTCCGGAAACAAGTTACACACGTTAACCGGAATCTCGACCTCGGGAATTTCAAATGCGAAATAGCCTACTGATTCATAAGCACCATGTTTACGAGTACTAAGAGAAGTAGCATCCTCATCAAATGCGAATGTAAATTGCGACACTCCTTCACTCACATACTGCTTACAATACCGTAACCAACCACCATCACCACCATTTCGGGTTTGCTTATTAGCAATAACACCAAACTTATTAAAACTTTGATGTAGTGATATTTCATTATTCAGGCATGACCAACCAATAGATTTATCTGGTTCTATCTCGATTTTCTGGTTGTAAGTACCCGGAGCTTGAAAAAACTCAATTTTTGATGATTTAGATTCGTCCTGACCTGAAAAAGTAGGGACAGCTAAATAAGCGATTTTCTTAGCTGAAGAAGTTGGCCCTTGTCGACCACGCTCTAAAGCAAGCTTGAATTTTTGGTTAGTTAAACCAGAAATAGCAGTCGTCGCCCAGTCTCGATCCTTACCTTGAACTTGAGCCATAATCACGGGGTTTGCAATATCACCGCCCTGGTATGAAACGGTTTCCCAATCAGAACTGCCACAAGCATTGCCTTTGCATTGAGCCTTAGAAGTTATGATATTGCCAGCTTCACCATAAACCTTGGAACCATTGTGATCGTAAAATGTTAGCCTTCCGGGTTCGGTAACAAAATAATAAATCGGTGACATTCGATCTGTTGAGCTATAACTCTCAGCCGATTCACTCTCAATTGTTGCACCTTTCTTCGAATCCCAAATAGTCGCAACACTAGCCTTTGTTGGTACGCTATTCACGATATCATCAGGATCGATAGTCGACATTAAAAATACAATTGGATTCTCATATTGTTTTTGGAACAACAAGTTACAACCATGAGTACAATCCATCCCTTCAATAGACCCAAACTCATAGGATACGTCTTCTAACTCAGGCGGATTAGTAATGTTACAAAGTGATTGATAAGTATCCACAGGACAGTTTCTATTTGAGTAATTACAGTTAGCATCATCGATCCCACAATAAAAATCAGAGCTCTCATACTCTTTATCATCAGCAACCACTCGCCCACAAATAGATGAGCCTTTTACAATTGCGTCATCATCAGCCTTAATTGCTCGAGTAGATGAAAATATATAACTCCCTCCAAAGTCGGGTTCCAACTTCACATCATCATGTGTAGATACAACTTGACCATCACAGACCACAGCACCTTTGAGCACAATATCGTTCTTGGCAGTTAAGTTACCATAAATTACAGATTGCCCCTTGTCAGTGGTTATCCCTTTATTTGCGACAAAATTGATTGGTGCGTCTGAGCTACCAATTTGGCTGTCTTCTATTTGGATATCGCTATTTGAAGTAATAGTAACAGGAGCCCCAGTAGAGTTGACAATGCTGTCACCCTCGGCCAAATATATCTTGCCATTACAACGATTCTGATTCGCAACCCAATTCCCCTGACAATATCCAGTATCATGCGGGAATACATATGTTGTCCCTGCATACACCGAATATGAAGAAAATAAAAATATTATTAAGGGTAATACTAAAACCAAAGCTCTAATGCTTCCTGTTCCTACATATGCCTTTAATCGATGCATCAACTACTCCTTCACCCAAACTTCTTGAATACGTTGTACTTGGTTGACACCTGAACCACAGATAGCTGTTGATTCTATTTTGAAAAAGCCAACGCCATCTAACACGCCGATTTGTCGACAAGTTAATTGATCTACAGTACAGATGGTCGACATACCACTACTCACTTGACTTGAGTTTAAGTTGCTACACACAGTGCTCACACTCGTTGAAACCGCAGGTGAAACAGTCAAAGGGTAAACTTGGGTGAGTGCCCACTCATTAGCGGAGTGTGCTAATAGCCAAGCCTGTGTTCCAAGTTGTTTGCGGGTCAATGTATCGTGATTTGACCACTGGACCTGCATCAAAGAAGTCGCGAGGAAGCCCATCACCACAATAACAAATACTGCGACAACCAAAACACTGCCTTGTTGGGATGATTTACTATGGCGCATTAAGTACCTGCACATCTTGTTGGTAAACACTGATTTCGTTGTTTTGCTCAAGTACAAGATCGATATGAATCACACCACCTCTTTGTAAACTTGGTTCTTCGTAACGAAAATTACTTTCAGAATAATTGATGCTATCCGCAACGGTCACTCCATTACGCTGGATTAGACCTTGATTTTGAATAGTATCGTTCACCAAACAGTAACTCACAGAAGCACTTTCATCATAGATATAGTGGCGCTGAGCGATTGAGTGGCTACTAATACTGACAGAAGGAGCAGTAAATACATTACCTGTCGAAACCAAGCCCGACACAGGAATTCGCTTAGTTGAACCAGCCACCAACTCCGAGTAAGTGGTTGGATTGATAATAAGGAAATCATCTGCATCGAGAATTGGGGAGTCTTGGCCAATAATAAAATTCAGTTCATCTGTCGCTTCATCAAGGTGATAAAAGCCTGAGTACTTAATAGCGTAGAAGGTAAGACATTTTTGAGCAAAAGCCGAAGCCGGAGTAATACTCGAATCAAAACTGTTAGGGACCGCGTGACTGATTTCTCGCGACATTTTCTCAACAACAAACTGCCCTTTTACTTGCACCTTTTGTCTATCGATAGTGTCGACATAACCTTTCATGCCGTATTCAACAAAGCCTGCGATCGCTAAGCCAATCACACCTACGACGACAATCGTTACAATCATCTCAATTAAGGTGAAACCACGTTGCTTCATTAGTAGTTCCCCTTGTAAGCGATCACGCTATAACGGTTATTACCACCAAAGATCTGTAACTCAACACGCTTCATCGTGCCAATAGCGCTATCGTTAATACCATCCATGTTTTGATCGTAAAATACGGAGACTTCAACTCTAAAATTGGCATAACTGCCTTCAATATTTTCATCTAGGATATTAGCAAGTGGGTACTTAATAGGTGATACACATGCTGATTCAGTGGTATCGGTGTACCAACAGCCAATATAATCATCGACATCATTAAAAGCAGCAGGCGTTGCTTCTGAGCCATCAACGCCAAGTTCATTAGGGGCTGAACAAGCAGTCGCACCTGCATCACCACAACGCACCAGACCACCATCAAAATCACTATGTTCATCAAAACCACGTGCCAATATTTGGTTCATCAAACTTTGACCTAAGGCTACGGAACGGTTTTGATACTGTGGGTCTGCTGAACTTGCCACTTGTGGTGCTAAAAAACTGGTAATCGTGACCATCGCAATACCCAAAACGATAATCACAACAATGCTTTCAATCAGAGTAAAACCACGTGAGCGAATCATAGACATGCTCCCTCACGCACATAACCTTGAGAATTAATACAGACTTGGGCGCTATTGCTCGAAGTGGTTGAGTTAATAGTAATGTCCACTCCAGCACTTACTGAAGGGTTACCCAATAAATCAAAGTCGATAACAGTATTCGCTGGAGAAAATGTTATATCTGATATACGCACATAATCACTACGCACACCGGCTTGTGACTTTTGAGCGCTGTTCGATAGATTTAAACTGCACGCCGTGACTGAGCCTAAGCAGTCACTATTAATAGCAAGGCGAAAACTGTCATTAGCAGCTGAAACATTCGATTGCATTCGATTGACTTGGATTTGGCGAATTACGGAAATGGTTTGTTCTTGCGCAGTAAAAGTGGAATAGCTAGAGGTACCGACGAAGCGACTTGCGGCAAAGGTGGAAACAATACCGAGAATAATGATAACGATGATCAGCTCTACCAGAGTAAAGCCTTTGGATGTGGGGCTGTTATCCATAATGAGCCTCTAACTGCCTAGCGAATACTGATTATACAAGATAACGAAACTGACGATCTTATGTATATGAATAGTTTTGATATTTGTGTGTAGTAGATAGAAAAAAGGCCAGCAGGTGCTGGCCTTAGAAACAATTTAATCAATTAGTTCGCTGGATCTGCACACTGTGTTGCATTTTCTACAACGCCAATTACAGGTTCACCACCAGTAGTGCCAACTTCTGTATAAATTACACAATCATTAGTGTAGTTTTCAATACCAAAGAAAACTGAACGGTTTGGAGATGCTCCAGTTGTACTTTTGAAGATAAAATCGCTACCTGAATCAATAGCACCAACACCTTGCACAATAGTCATAATTGCATTTGATGTAGCTTCTGGGTAACCATTAATTGTATTAACGTCATTATTGCCAGCACCCGCACTAACAGCACCAGAAGTAGACTCTAATCCTGCAATAGCTGCTTTACCATAAATGATACCTGATGCACCTTGCATAGCACCGGCTAAACCTTGAAGCGTTGCATCTTTCGCATCATCTTGCAGGTTTAGGAAACGTGGTGCCGCAGTTACAGCAAGAATACCTAGAATAACAATTACAACCACTAGTTCAATTAGGGTGAAACCGCCTTGTCTTTTCATAGTTAAGCTCTCTATGTTTAATTTTACGCAGACTTACTGCAAAGTTACGGTCACACGACCAGTTTTAATTTCGTAAACAAATTCATGCTCTGTACTACCTTCCAATTGAACGTAAGTACAGGTTGCATCACCTGAATTCGCTTGCGCTGAATATTTGTAATTTGAGTCATTAGCGACATCTGAAACCGCACCTACTTTAGGTGGATTTTGCAGCAAGTTTTCCATCAACTCAGAACATGTTTCATCTGAAATATATTGTGGAGCAGTGCTCGAATTATTGTTCAGAGTCCACGGATAGCCATCACGAAAGTCGGTCTCGACGTTGTTACTGTTCTTTGATCTTGTTAACCAAAAATCAACACCATCATAGTTTACAGTATTGTATGTTTCAACACCTATCTTCTCTGATGGCCTAGCTTCTGCTTCCCACTGTGCTCTTGCCGACAGTACTGCTGTCGCAAAACCACCAGCAACGCCTTCAATGCTTGATTTCTTGGCTTCATCTGTCACATCTAAGAAGCGAGGTAGGGCTGCAACCGCCAATAAACCAACGACCACGATCACTATGACTAATTCGACAAGGGAGAAACCCTTTTGATTCTTAAGCATTTTCTACCTACTCATCTAATTATTAACGCGCATTATACATTCGCGCTCGTATAAAACCATAAAAAAACTGTCAATATTTTCACAAAGCCAAAATATTGGCTTTCACACTAAACCTTTCTCTTTCGAGCAATATATCTATCTGATATTTATCAGTATAATGATAAGTACAGTGAAAGTGTATGTTATCACTTTTATCTTCAACACTTGGAGAGCTTAGCCCTAAAATGCTCCCTTGAGGATATAATTGATCCAGCCAATAGTTACAGTCTCGCTCCGTACCTTGGATAGGCATTACCCATCCAGTTCTGCTATAGTTCTTTGGGGGTTCAGAGCCTTCTTCTTGCCCAGCCCCCGATAACAAATACTGCTGTTTGAACAAATTAGCTTGCTCTAAAATCCGCTTGCTCGCGACGATAAATGCCGTGTTAGTCGCTTCCTCTTCTACCGTTTTGAATGCAGAAAGCACACCGACAATAAGAAAAAGAATAACCACAGTCCAAATAACAAAACGTGAGCGTTGTAGGTTATTTAGCATTCCCTAGCCTTTGATTGCATCCAACATTCCCCACATCGGCAAGAAGATACCTAGTGCCAAAATCAGCACCATGCCCGCAACGATGGTTAACAAAATAGGTTCAATTCTAGCGGTTAGGGTTTTCAGATCGTAATCAACTTCGCGGTCATAAAAATCAGCCACTTCAAGTAAGAGCTCATCAATACGGCCCGTCTCTTCACCAACTGAAATCATTTGTATCACGAGCGGTGTGAAAATTTCGCTGTTAATCGCGGTCGATGAAACCGTACTACCGGCTTCAATCGCCGACTTCATCGCTTGAACTCGCAACTCTAGAAAACGGTTATCTAAGGCTTCCGCCGAAAGCGCTAGTGACTGGTTTAGTGGAACACCCGCTTTAAGCATCAAAGCAAAAGTACGTGAGAAGCGTGACAACAGTGCTCGATTCACCACTCCACCAATGACCGGCATCTTTAAGCGTAACCGATCCCACTTTTCTAGCCCTTTGTCTGTCTTCACCCAAGCTTTAAAAGCAAAGATAAGACCAAAGATCACGCCGAGCATTAAGCCCCAGTAATTCACAAAGAACTCAGACATACCAATCAAGATACGGGTTGGCAGCGGCAGGTCGACACCAAAGCGCGCAAACATGCTTGAGAACTGTGGAATCACCTTGATGTTAAGAATGAACATTGCGATCAAGATAAAACTGATCACGAATGTTGGGTAACGCATCGCAGTCTTAATTCGTTTGCGAGTCTCAACTTCCTGTTCGTAGTATCCAGCTAATTGCAGCAACGCCTGATCTAGACGACCTGTGTTTTCACCAACACCAATCATCGAAACGAACAACGGACTGAATACCTTTGGGTGCATCTGCATTGATGCCGCTAGCCCACGACCATTAGTTAGCTCAGCAACCACTTCTTCTAAGGCGGCTTTCAACTGCTTATTTTCACAGTTTTGAGTTAGGCCTTTCATCGATCTTAGTAGCGGTACACCTGCTTTGGTTAGGCTGTATAACTGTCGACAAAACAGAACTAAGACTTCAAGCGGAACATTCGGCGAGAACAGACTCGATACATCCATATCTAAGACTGAACCACCACTTTTACCCAGTTTAATAGAGGTTGGAATGATCCCTTTACTCATCAAGCTTTCAGCAGCAATATCTTCGTTATTCGCGTCTAATTGCCCACTTACTTGACTACCATCAGAGCTGCGACCTACATAACGATACGTTGGCATATCATTCCACCCCTACAGATAAATTGGGTCAGTGGCACCGGACGCATCGCCTTCGCCAAGATGCATTATCTCATCAAGACTGACTACACCTTGCAGAGCCAGTTCCATCGCAGAAGCCAGTAACGGTTTATAGTTTTCAGACTGTCTCGCCGTTTGAGCAAAACCTACCGCATCATTCGCTCTCAGTGCATCCATCATGTTTTGCTCTAGCTCCAACATTTCAAATACACCAATTCGCCCGCGGTAACCGGTTAAGTTACAGTTCTGGCAACCACGGCCTTTCATAAACGGCACACCTACTTGGTTAGGGAAACGGACGCTCAGCCACTGCTTGCGAGGTTCATCTAACTCATCCTCAACCTTACAATCTGTACACACTTTGCGAACTAATCGCTGTGCGACTACTGCTCGAACGGCGCTCGCAACCAAGTAACCTGGAGCACCCATATCCATCATACGCAACGCACTGTCTACCGCATCATTGGTATGCAGCGTACTTAATACTAAGTGACCGGTCAGTGCAGCTCTCAAGCCAATCTCAACGGTTTCGTGGTCACGCATCTCACCGATAAGAATGATATCGGGGTCCTGACGTAGAAAGGTTCTCAAGATAGTAGAGAAATCGAGGTTGATCTTAGGGTTAACCTGAACTTGGTTCACACGAGGAAGGCGGTATTCCACCGGGTCTTCCGCGGTAATGATCTTTTTACCCGGCTCGTTTAGCTCGCTTAACGCACCATACAAAGTCGTGGTTTTACCTGAACCAGTTGGACCAGTAACCAAAATCATGCCATGTGGACGGCGTAACTGTTGACGAAGACGAACCAACAGATCACTCGGTATGCCTGATTCTTCTAATTTACGCAGGCCAGCTGATTGGTTAAGAAGACGCATAACCACAGATTCGCCGTGTTGTACTGGCATGGTCGACATACGAATATCAACCGACTGACCTTTAGCACGGATATTAAAGCGGCCATCTTGAGGAAGACGTTTCTCTGAGATATCGAGGTTTGCCATCAGCTTCAAGCGCAGTACAAGTGCAGAAGCGATATTCACTTCATTCAGCAATGTTTCATGCAGCACGCCATCAATACGCTGACGAAGACGCAATACGTTTGAGTCTGGCTCGATATGAATATCCGAAGCGCCAACCTGAATGGCATCTTCAAATAGCGAGTTGATCAGCTTAACGACGGTAACTTCATCACTGTCTTCTTCAGCGATATCGAAATCAAAGGCATCATTAACTTGGTGTTCAGCGTGAAGTTGCTCAGCAAACGAGGCAATCTCTTTGGTTCTTCGATAATAGCGATCGAAGCCATCAACCAATTGCCTCTCTTGAGCAACAACAAATTCCAGCGCGTAATCGCCAAGCTGACCAAGCAAAGACTCTTGGGCAAACAGATCAGCAGGGTCACTCATTGCAACACGCAAAGTGTCACCTTGGCGTCCAATAACCAACGCACGAAGGCGACGAGCATGTACTTCGGGTAAAAGCTGAACCGCTTCAACATCGACAACGGCTCGGCTTAAATCAATAAGAGGAATCGCTAACTGCTGCGATAGAAAGCTCAGCATTTGTTGTTCTGACAAGAAGCCAAGCTCAATTAGCGCATCACCCAGCTTACGCCCAGTACTTTTCTGAGCGGCAAGTGCTTGTTCAACTTGAGCCTCAGTGATAATGCCTTCTTCGACAAGCAAATCACCAAGTCTTTTTCTTAATCTAATTTGCATCGCCGCTCTCCTCTAAAGCATTGAGTATTTTTAATCGGTCACGCACAAAGCTTTGTGATTGAGATGAGATACCGACTCTAGTCAACGCACCTTGATATGATTGTTTTGCTGCAGCGAAGTCTAACTGGCGTTCTTGCTGAATCGCTAAGCCCAACCACCAGCGAGCGTTATCTGAATCGACTTCAACCAACTTTTGATAACTCTCCAGTGCGATTTCTTCTTGCTGTGATTTTTGGCTCAACGCCGCACGCATTGCTAGATACTCTTGAGTTGGATGCGGAGGCATGTGTACTAAAGGGCTCAGCGCCGCTTCTGATTGATTCGCTTTAACCAGCAGTTTAGATAACCCTAATCGCAATTTTTCACTGTTGATGTTGAGCTTGATACCAGACTGATAAAGCTCATAGGCTTTGCGAGTATCGCCTTTACCAAAATAGAGAATCGCAAGTTTCTGACGGACATCTTCATTTCTTGGGGTATAACGCAGCGCTTCGGTATAACCTTTCAACGCACCAGTAAGATCGTTCGCATCCAGCGCTTTCTGAGCTCGACCTTGTGCATTCACAGATAGCTGTTCAGGTGTTAACTCAACCTGCTCGATCAACATTCCGCTATTTTCTGAACTACCAGAGGCGACAGGCTCATTAGAGATAGTCGTGGGATCTTTTTTGGCCACACTCGCAACGTAAATCGGTAGGGGAGCTTCAGTATTCGTTGCTTTAGGCGCGCTTAGAGATTTAGTTGGTATTTGTTGTTTTGTCGCTTTTGGGGCAGACATAGCAACTGATTCGGAAACACTAGGCTTAGATTTAACGCTTTTTACCATCACGGTGTTTTCTGCTGAAAGGTTCGCAGAGTCTAGCGTCACCAATTTCTTAGTTGGCGATGAGATAGGTTGAGCGGCTTCCTGAATGCCATTTGAATCATCAACGACAGAGACTTGAACCTGTAAATCTCGAGTTGAGATTGACTGTTCAACAATAGACTGCTCAATCACTGGGCCTTGCGATATCGCCCAACCGCCCATCGCTAAGCTCAAAGTAAAACCTGCAACAACCCAAACTAATGGGGAACGCGTTTTTACTTTAGGTACGACTGCCGCTTGAATCGAAGTCGCTGATTTTTTCTTTGCCAATTCAGACAAGGCGTTGTTAATGACGCTCATAATTAATTCCAACCCCACAGTATTGGCGTTTTAAATTTAGGCTTACACACATCGTACGTTTCATGCATAGCTGAAAACAGATGTTGGTTGTCGATACTTTTCTTATCTTCACTGAACGAAAGCAATAGAGCCTTATGGCAAAGTTGGTTTATCAATCTAGGGATACCTAACGACGAACGACAGATCGCCTTTTTTTGATTCAAGCTGAATAACTCAGGACTGCCACCAGATTTAGCGATTCGATTATCAATATACGCCACCGTTTCATCGAGAGTCAGCGGTCTAAGTGTCGAACTAAATGTGATTCTTTGACGAAACTGCCTTAGGTGGTAAGCCTCTAATCGAGCATCCAATTCTGGCTGACCTAATAAGACAATCTGCAGCAGTTTTTTATCTTCCGTTTCAAGGTTACCAAACAACCTTAATGTTTCGAGCGCTTCGTCCGATAGAGCCTGAGCTTCATCAAGAATAGCCACCACTCTTAAACCAGAATTGTGCAATTTAATAAGCTTATGCTGAATGTTATCAACCAAGGTTGCTTCATTATCGACAGCTAAACCAAGCTCTGTTGCAACCGCCTGGCGCAAGTCAGCCCCTGATAACACAGGATTTGGTAAGTAGATCAGAGCTGTACAGTCATGTAGGTGATTGACCAACATCCGGCAAACCATGGTTTTTCCAGTGCCTACCTCTCCGGTCACCTTAATCACGCCCTCGCCCATTTCCAACGCCGAGATTACCGTCTGAATCGCTTCGAAATGAGGCGCTAAACCATAAAAGAAATCGGTATTCGGCGTTAAGGTAAATGGCAGTTGTTCAAAACCAAAGTGAGCTTGATACATACGACGACCTAGCTTAGTGAGACACTGCCACTCTATATTGAGAAAGTAAGCAATTACTCTTCATCAGGGAACCACTGTTGAAGAAGATCACGTGAACGCTCCAACTCATTTTGCCAAGTATTCACACCCACGATCGTTGGCTTAAGCAAGATCACAAGCTCAGTTTTTTGCGTTAACTGATTGGTATTACGGAACAAGTGACCAAGTGCTGGGATATCACCAAGGAATGGGACTTTAGAGGTTACGTCATTGGTGTTGGATTTCATTAACCCACCAATCACCACCACATCGCCATCTCGTGCTCGAATCACTGAGTCAGATTCACGAATAGAGCTTTTCGCCAAAGGAAGTTGCACCAAGCCCGTCGTGGAACCTAGGTTGAGCGATTTCACTTCTTCCTCTACTTCAATAACGGCTGGGTGAACATGTAAAAACACACTGCCTTTGTCGTCTATCTGAGGGGTCACGTCTAAAGAGATACCAGAGAAGAACGGAGTTAATTCAACCTCAGGCGCCACATTCGCGTTGTCACCACTGCCTACCGAACTTGATAAATCTGTTACGTAGTACTCATCGGTACCCACTTTGATAACCGCTTTCTGGTTGTTTGCCGCTGTGACCCGTGGGCTTGATAAGACGTTCAGATCACCTTGAGTATCCATAAAGCTCAATACCGCTTCGAAACTGCCATCAGAGATCGTTACGTTGGTTTGTCCGCCTAACAAAGAGCTAATCGCATCTAATGGAGGTAATGTACTTGCAGGACGGTCGATAACCACACCACCACTACCAATCGACTTAGATAAATTAGACCAGCTAATACCTTGTTGGTAACCATCACTCAAGGTTACTTCCATGATTTTTGCTTCTAGGATCACTTGACGCTGCAAGCGTTTTTGAGAAATACCTAAGAACTCTCGAACTTCACGAATTTCATCCGGGTAAGCACGCACTGTAATCACACTCGCTTGCGGGGTCACGACAACGCTTTGCCCATCACCCGAACCAATTAAGTGAGCAACCGCCGCTTCAAGCTGTGGCCAAAAATCACTTTCAGAGGTAGTCTCAATCTCTGTACCACCGTTCGATGTCGAGTTTGATGAATTAGAAGAGTTAGATGAATTTGACGAGTTTGAGTTCGAATTCGAGTTTGAAGAGCTCGATGAATTCGAATCTGAGTTAGAGATCGTGCCTGTGGTGATCGTCGTTAGTGAGCGACCAGAACGCTTAACTTGTAAGTAATCGACAGGGATAGTTACGGTGCGAAGACCGGCAGGATACACTTGAATCACTTTGCCACGCTTTTCAATATCGTAGCCATACATATCTTGAGCAACAGCCAGTACCTCATCTAACGTCACGTCAGTTAGATTAAGCGTAAGGTTTCCAGACACACTTGGGTGAATAGCCGCACTATACTCCGTACCTTTCACTAGGCTTGCAAAAAAGGTTCTCGCTTCAACGCCTTTTGCCTGAATACGGAAACGTTTAACCGTTTCCATCCCCGGAGACATAGAGTCAGAATTAAGCTGAGGCATAAGGTCATCTTGAACCGACGAAGGCAGCTCATGAAGCGCTCTGCTATTGGCTTCATTAATTGATTCGTTTAAAGATTCTTTAATCTCAACAGGATCTCTATGCCCCATCGAACAGCCGACTAAGGATGACACTAGGATTGCTACTACAAGTTTACGCATGTCTTCACTCTAACCTTAATTATTCTTAACATCTAAAGAGAACATCTCTAATTTCCACTGCTTAGAGCTTCTCTGCAGAGTGACGTATTCTGGATCTATGTTCTTAACTCGGTACCCTCTGATCGTTTCCCCTTGTCCGAGAATCTGACCATTCATAATCGCATAGCAAGGCGCATCTCCCTTACACACGATGCTTTCTAAAGAAGGCAAGCGATAACGAGTTGGTGCTTTCTTAGCAGGCGCCGTTTTCTGTTGAGGTGAAAGCCAGCCTAATGGCGCCGTGGGATCTTGCTCAGCCCACACAAAAGAGCTACTAAATAGCAAGGACAATAAAAGAGTTCTAACCACCGATAAACTCCTGTCTAGTACCTAATGTGTAAACCTCGAACACCAGTCGAGCTTTGGGATATTCTTCTACTGAGTATTCAAATGTGCGCCAGTAGTAACTCACAGGTAGAGACTCAAGTGCTTGAAGGTAAGCTGAGATATCAAAGTAACTGCCGGTTAGCTCCATTCTTACAGGGTGAAGAAAGTAGCCTGAATATTCGCTGGTCTCTTTATTGTTCGAAATCGCTTCTGGTTTTAATGACTCTAGCGATTCAAGCTTTAGTCCATTACCGGCGTTAAGAACGCTCTCCAGTAACTGCGACATTTGAGAAGGTGTGATTAAACCATCGACAATCTGAGAAAGCTGAAGAGAGAGATCTTGGCTCTCCACCAGCAGCTTTTTGTACTCTCGATTAATTTCTTTGTCTGGGTCTTTGTTTAACTTAGCTTGCAGAACAAGTAACTCACCTTGCTGCCTTTGATTCGATTGAGTCAGGCTGGTCGCCTTGGCATTTTTAGCTTGTAGGTCGAGATACGCTGGCTCAACCAATAAGGTGAACAACAACATCGATAGGCCAACAAAACCACACACGAAAAGTAGCCATTTTTCTCTTTGACTTAATGCAAGAAACTTATCGCTCAGCTGGTTCCACTGCTGCATTATTTACTCTCCCGACGAGTACTTAGCTCGAACGTCACCACATCCTGATCATTACGACCAATTTTTAGTTTTTCAAAAGTGCGTCCAACTAAATTAAGCTCACTTTTGAACTGACCAATCCAGTTCGGAACGACATTTGCGTTACGAGCCAAGCCACTAAGATCTAAAGTATCGTGGGTCATGTAGATGTGCGAAAGAGATATGTCATTTCGGCCTAATTTAGCTAAGGAATTCATGACGCCAGAATACCCGACTTGTTGGGATTCGTCGTATTGTCCGACAGCCTTCAAAGCCTCTTTTTTAGCTTCAGTCTCACGTTTGAGACGCGCAACAGCCGCGACTTTCTCTGGAGACGGTTTATGCTGAGTTAACTTACTATTCAATTGGTTAACTTGCTTGTTAAGTTGATTCGAGTCTTGTTGCAGAGCTGTTAGTTCTTTATCTAGATTAGAGACTTGATACTGCATCGCAAAGTAACCACCAAGCAGCAAAACACAAACTACCCCCCAGCTCGCAACAACATTGGTCAGCGTAAAATATTCTTTTTTAGGCTTAAGGTGCTCTGGGTAAAGATTGACCTTAAACGTCTCTTTTTCCGCTGCGAGTTTAACCAGTAAACTCTCTGAATTATCACGCTCACCTTCAACCAACAATGAAACTGTCGAGCTCAATGTACTGTTTAAGGCACTTTGTAACTCTGCTTCATCTTCTTCGTCACAACAGATTTTCAGCTGGTGAAGCTGGGTGCCTTTAATTTGCGAAGAAAGGTAATCAATCGAGCGTTGAAGCTCTAAAGCGAGACCATCCAACTGCAGAGCACTTGACGCAACCCCCGTCAAAGGTGGAACAACACTGCGGATGGTTCTTTGAAAACAAACGGTATTTTCAACAAACGCACCCAACTTAAAGTGTGAATTGGCGCTGCGCTGTAAAAGAATGAAATTAGACAATTCGCCTGCACTGTAACCCCAGATTTCATCTTCAGGAGCAACACCTATTAATTCAACCTGAACCGAATTAGTGATATTCAAAAGCTTGTCCAACAGCTTTTTAGGCAGGACATATACTTGCAGCTTGTTCGACGTTGGTAACGCGACCGCACTCGCGGTAATTTCCGTTACTCTTTCTGAAACTAGATCTTTGAGTAAAAAAGGCAGTGCTACCGACCATTCACTCTCTGGAATGTCCGGTTTATCAATTTGGTAGGTTTGGTAGTAGTTAGCACAGACAATCAGTTGGACGCTATTACTGGTAAACGCCTCACTGCTAAGCGATTTTTTTAGCGCACTCTCCCAGTCCCCATTAACCACGGGAATACTGGCTACTTGAGGCTCTTGTTCTGTCGATGACATATAAATGGCATCATTGCCCAGTAGGACAACTTGCGAGCTACCTTTATTATTCGTTGGCTTTATCTTGTCTAAAATCGCTTTAAAATTCATTCTTAACTACTACTCTTACGCCATCGATTTCTTCGTCCAACTTTGACAACAGATTCCGCTTTCGCGGCCTTTTCTGCTTGATTAGGCAAAGGGATAATTTGTTGTTCTTCGTCGAAATATCGCCCTTGATAGCCGTTAATGCCTAACTCTATCAAGGTATTCTTTTCTTGTTTTGTCTCGACTCCAACAGCAATAACTTGAGTTGGAGAATCACCGCACGCCCCAATTAAGCTTCGAACAAACAGTTGGTTCTCATGCCTTTGATCGATTTTCTTTATTAGGCTTCGATGAAGCTTAATATAATTAACCTTCAAGTCCTTAATATAGTGAGTGCTCACAATAGTTCGCCCAGCTTGGCCGACCACAACTTTACACCCTAAACCCCGCAGCATCTTTGCCACCGGTCTCATATAATCAAGATGAGCAATCAAGTGCCCTTCTGGAAACTCAAAAGAAAGCTGAGAGCGGTGCTGAGCAGAGAGCTGTAACAACTCACTCCTAAACCACTTAAAATGCTGTTTATTAGCAAATGGAGTCACATTCAGGTTCACCGAATAGTTAATCGGTTGAGTTGATTCTTTCAGCGATTTCAACACAACCTTTAGAACCGATTGGTCCATTTGAGCTTGGTAACCCACTTGCTCTACCGCAGGCATAAATCGAGACGATTTCAATAAACCTTTATCAGGATCCTGAATTCTAGCGAATATTTCTCTATGTAATTCATTAGCTTGACCAGATTCCGGCATAAGATAACACCGCTGAGCAAAGATTACTAAATTTTCAGGAAGCAGGGCTTTATCAAGTAATGTTCTCCAACGAACACTGCCTCTATCAAGCTCATTCTTATTCTCTTTCGGGTAACGGCTCCAGTTATTAATACGCTCCAGCTGGGCACTCTTTAATGCTGTTTCCGTTTCATCCATGATCTGGCTGTGACGCTCACCTTCGGTGTACATAGTTACGCCAATATGACACCAGTTATCCGACTCCAAAGGCTCTGGCGGGGTTAGCTTATCTAACTGCCTTAAACACTGAGCAGCCAAGGTCGCAATATCTTTTGCGCCCTGATGAGGGATAAATACAGCAAAGTCCGCTTCGTAATAGCGCGAAAAAATGACATCGGGATAGCGCTGAACGATATTCGACAGTACTTCACCGACTTCAATAATAAAGCCGTCGGTGGTTTGCTTGTCGTTAGCATCACTAACTTGCTCCCATTCGTCGATACGTATCAGTAACACACCGCCTCGTGCGCCACTTTCATGCAGTGCCGATTCCAGCTTATTATCGAATAAAACTCGGTTTGCCGTTCCCGTGAGTTTATCTAGGAAGGTATGGGTACGAATAAAGGTATCAAAGCGACTTCGTTCTTGACGAGCATCTTGCAGCTCCTCGATCAAGACATCTAAGGCTTCACTTGCGGTATAAGGCCACTCTCGCTCATCTCCCTTTGCATGCGCTTCAACCTGACCGGCCAAGATCATTCTTCCTCGCTCTTCCAAGATCTCAGAACCCATGAGTTGCTCTTTCAACCAACGAACACCGCGAGCAAGACAGAACAGAACCAATGCGACAGCCAAAGTAATTGACCACATCGCTTCCATTGAGTAGTTGTAGCCAATATAAGGAGGAAGTGCTTTAAATTCGATTCGGTAGCCTTCATTACGCTCTAAAATGAAGCTTTTCTCATAAAGACGATTAGGATCAATTTGTGGGGAGGTATCTTTGAAACGATAAACGATGCCTGTCTTGTTCGAGAGTTTCATCTCAACAATATTGCTCGCCTGCAACATCTTAGGCATCCAACGCTGCATTGAATACGCGGCGTCGGGGTCTTCCATCTCTTTATCTACAACGTCGACAATGCCAACCAAATAATGGTCTAAATATTCCTGTCCAATACGCTTAAAGGAAAGTGTGCCACCAATAAAAAGAATGAACATCGCGCTGATCACTATCACGGTGACAAATGCGACCAATCGAGTGCTCAATTTTAGTGTCGGGGTATATCTCATGAATAACGAAATCCTTTTCAACTCACATTATACCGTATTGCTACTTATACTATAAATTGACGTTGTAAATAAAGCGTTAAGAATTGTAGGTAACAAAAAGCCGCGATGAATGAACTGACCCCCAATAGTTGGACACCAATTATTGGGGGTCTTTTTATGTCCAAATATAGCCGAGAGCTAAAATGTATCATTGCTAAGCAATACTTAGATGGCACGTCATCTCTCTACTTAGCAAAACAATATTCAATTTCTTCAAGGCAGATACGGTATTGGGCTCAAGTCTTTGCCATCCATGGTACTGATTCATTTTTACCAACTAATCATGCCGCGACTGCTCAAACAAAACGAAAAGCATTGAATTTAATGTGGACGAATGAATGGTCTCTCACGCACACTAGCGCTGTATTAAACCTCTCATCCCCTGGAATACTCTCTGTCTGGCTTAAACGATTTAATGAGCTCGGTATCAAGGGGCTCGAAATGCGCCAGAAAGGAAGACCCTCAATGAAACAGCAACCTCAACGTACCACTAAGCCTGATAATGAAATGACACTTGAGGAGCTAAAAGAGGAGTTGGTCTACTTACGAACCGAGAATGCCGTTCTAAAAAAGTTGGAAGAGTTGGAGCAGAAAAAAAACCGTCGAACAAAGAAAAAGCGGTCATAGCTCTAACTCTTAAAGGCAAGTACCCATTAAAGCACTTACTGCACACTCTACAGTTGGCAAAAAGTGTCTTTTATTATCAGGCTCAAACGAGCAAGCGCCAAAATAGCTACGAACGTGAGCTGCGGTTGATAAAGTCAATTTATCATGAACATAAGGGGCGATACGGCTACCGCCGTATTCACTTGGAACTAAAGAATCAGGGGTTCGTGCTTAATCACAAAACGGTTCAAAGGCTTATGGCTCAGCTCAACCTTAAATCGACGGTCAGGATTAAAAAGTATCGTTCATACCGAGGAGAGTCAGGAAAAGCTGCTCCCAACGTTCTTGAAAGAGATTTTAGTGCGACTCAACCCGATGAAAAGTGGGTAACTGATGTCACGGAGTTCAAAGTCAAAGAGCAGAAAGTATACTTATCTCCCGTTGTCGACTTGTTTACTCAGGAGGTGGTTGCTTATAGAGTGGCCAAAAATGCCTGCTTGCCGCTTGTCACAGATATGCTGACGGAAGCTATATCAACGCTTAAACCCAACTCAAAGCCAATTATACATAGCGATCAAGGTTGGCAATATCGCCATCGACAGTATCAGAAAAAGGTAGCGGAGAGTGGGTTAACGCAAAGCATGTCGAGAAAAGGTAACTGCTTGGATAATGCTGTTGCTGAAAACTTTTTTGCTTTACTCAAAACCGAGATGTATCACAACCAAAGCTTTGAAGATGCAGATGCTCTGATAGAGCAGATTAAAGAATACATCGAGTACTACAATACCAAACGTATAAAAGTGAAACTAAAAGGCCTGACTCCGATAGAATATCGAACTCAGGCCTTGAAAGCCGCTTAACAGAAATGTCCAACTTTACGGGGTCACTTCAGAACGCGGCTTTTTCCAATTTAATACTGTCTTTATAATATATTAAAAACAGGGCTTAAAATGGGATGTCATCATCAAAATCCATTGGCGGCTCATTATATTGAGGTTGAGCCTGCTGAGGAGCTTGTTGAGGTGCTTTCGGCTGCTGTTGAGCTGGAGCACTGTATTGTTGCTGCTGTTGTTGTGGCTGTTGTGGCTGACCCCAACCACCTTGCTGCTGGTTGTTACCCATGCCACCTTGAGCAGGAGCACCACCTTGAGCACGGCCGCCAAGCATTTGCATTACACCATTGAAGCCTTGAACAACAACTTCTGTTGTGTAACGATCTTGACCGCTTTGATCTTGCCATTTACGAGTTTGAAGTTGACCTTCAATGTAAACTTGAGAACCTTTACGTAGGTACTCACCAGCAACTTCCGCTAACTTGCCAAACAGAGCAACACGGTGCCATTCTGTTTTTTCACGCTGCTCGCCAGTTGCTTTATCACGCCATGACTCTGACGTTGCAATGGTAATGTTCGCTACTGCGCCGCCATTTGGCATGTAACGAATTTCAGGGTCATTACCTAGGTTACCCACTAATATAACTTTGTTAACTCCACGGCTAGCCATGATTTGCTCCGTCTAAATTCATAGTCTCAGAAAATTTTAGCGCACAAGAATAGCATGCTTTTCTGCAGTGATAAATCGCATTCCTATTCTCTCCTCGCTACAAAGAATAAAAACGTAACAAATCATGATATTCAGAGCGATGTTGCTTTTTTCTCCACTTACAAACCACTCATTTACTTTGATAATTGATATTCAACGCAAGTCACTATTAATGCGCTAGAGAAGCGAAAGCCTGCATGACAACGTGGAATCTAATCCCCCTTAAACAGGACGTTTCAATGAGAAAATCACGATACGCTCGCACTTTGCATTTTCTGTGCATCGACCCAAACGACACCTATCTACATGTAAAAGAGATAGAAAAGCACTTATCTATTATTCTCTACAAAATGACGCCCGACGAATTAATGCTAGTTGATAGAAAGCAAAGTAACCGGATCTTGCTCGTTGATTACAGAGAGGTGCCACAGCTACTGATTATTTGTCCTAACCTGACTGTTATGTGGAAAAACCATGAGATCATCTTATTCAATGTCCCTCAACAACTTCCGACATCTGAGCTTCTTACCTATGGTGTACTAAAAGGGCTCTTTTACAACACCGAGCAAAAAGACAAGATTGCTCGTGGTCTTCAAGAAGTCATCGATGGTGAGAACTGGCTGCCAAGGAAGGTAACCAATCAACTGCTGTTTTATTATCGTAATATGGTCAATACCAACACGACACCAACCAATGTTGATTTAACCATTCGCGAGATTCAGGTGATTCGCTGTCTTCAGTCAGGGTCATCAAACACACAAATCGCCGATGACTTGTTTATTAGTGAGTTCACGGTTAAATCTCACCTTTATCAGATATTCCGTAAGTTAGCGGTCAAAAATAGGGTTCAAGCCATTGCGTGGGCCAACCAGAACCTACTTGCATAATCGATCCGCCTCTTAATCTAACGATAATTTTGAGGGAAGCTCTAGAAAACCATGGCTATTGTTGCTGAATTTTCGACATAACTTGTGCTAGAGTTGCCCTCAGAAATATCGACCACTCAGGTTGAATCAATAATTATTATAGATAAAGGGTCTTATCATGATCAAAAAGTGCCTTTTCCCGGCAGCTGGCTACGGTACACGTTTTTTACCTGCGACTAAGTCAATGCCTAAAGAAATGATGCCTGTAGTAAACAAGCCTCTGATTGAATACGGTGTTGAAGAAGCGATCGAAGCCGGTATGGACGGCATGTGTATCGTTACTGGCCGTGGTAAACATTCACTGATGGATCACTTTGATAAGAACTACGAGCTTGAGCACCAGATTAGCGGAACCAATAAAGAAGACCTATTGGTTAATATCCGTGAAACGATTGAAGCGGCAAACTTCACTTACATTCGTCAACGTGAAATGAAAGGCCTTGGTCATGCTATCTTGACTGGTCGCGAGCTTGTGGGTGATGAACCGTTCGCTGTTGTACTTGCCGATGACCTTTGTGTTAACGAGCAACAAGGTGTACTGGCTCAGATGGTTGCGCTATACAAACAGTTCCGCTGTTCTATTGTTGCTGTACAAGAAGTACCTGAAGAAGAAACTCATAAGTACGGTGTTATCTCTGGCGAAATGATCAAAGATGACCTCTTCCGTGTTGATGACATGGTAGAAAAGCCAGAGCAAGGCACTGCGCCAAGCAACCTAGCGATCATCGGTCGTTATATTCTGACTCCAGATATCTTTGAATTAATCGAGCAGACTGAACCTGGTAAAGGCGGCGAAATACAGATCACTGATGCTCTATTAAAACAGGCAAAAGCAGGCTGTGTATTGGCTTACAAATTTAAAGGCCAGCGTTTTGACTGTGGTAGTGTTGAAGGCTATATCGAAGCAACAAACTACTGCTTCGAGAACCTATACAAGAAAGACCAGCAGCAAATCGAGCTAGGTAAACACTCGACCAAGAAAGAAGCATAACGACTGGTTTATCACTAACGTTACTGATTTTAGGAAGGGCGACTCTTTGAGTTGCCCTTTTTGTTTACTGTTTTTTTATCCAGTAAAACTTTGCACAAATCTCACTCTATGTAATACTTTAGCCACTTAAAATTACATGGTCTATTGAGATGGATAAAATAGAAATTAGAGGCGCTCGTACGCATAACCTCAAAGACGTCAACCTAACCATTCCACGTGACAAACTGACTGTCATCACCGGATTATCAGGTTCAGGTAAGTCGTCACTTGCGTTTGACACACTCTACGCAGAAGGTCAGCGTCGTTATGTTGAGTCTCTGTCTGCTTACGCTCGTCAATTTCTATCTCTTATGGAAAAGCCTGATGTCGACCATATTGAAGGCCTGTCTCCAGCTATCTCAATAGAACAAAAATCAACCTCACATAACCCTCGCTCAACCGTCGGCACGATTACTGAAGTCTATGACTACCTGAGACTACTTTACGCTCGAGTAGGCGAACCACGCTGTCCAGATCACAACATTCCTCTTGCGGCGCAAACCATCAGCCAAATGGTCGATAAGGTTTTAGAACTGCCTGAAGGTTCAAAGATGATGTTGATGGCACCGATTGTCAAAGAGCGCAAAGGTGAGCATGTTAAAACACTGGAAAACTTAGCTGCGCAAGGCTTTATCCGTGCCCGAATTGATGGTGAAACCTGTGATCTATCCGATCCACCAGCACTTGAACTTCATAAGAAGCACACCATTGAAGTCGTGGTAGACAGATTCAAGGTTCGTCCTGATCTTCAACAACGTTTAGCCGAGTCATTCGAGACCACATTAGAGCTCTCTGGCGGTATTGCGGTTGTTGGCTGGATGGACCAAACAGATCAAGAAGAGATCGTATTCTCTGCTAACTTCGCCTGTCCTAAATGTGGTTACAGCATGCAGGAACTTGAGCCTCGCCTGTTCTCATTTAATAACCCGGCAGGTGCTTGTGGTACGTGTGATGGTCTTGGTGTTCAACAATACTTTGATCCAAGCAGAGTGATTTTAGATCAGAACCTAAGCATTGCTGAAGGTGCGATAAAAGGTTGGGATCAAAAGAACTACTACTATTTCCAAATGCTAACATCGCTGTCAGAACATTATGGTTTTGATCTGTATGCGCCATTTAATTCTCTACCTAAAAAGACTCAAGAGATCATTCTAAAAGGATCAGGTCGTACTGAAGTGGAATTCAAGTACATCAATGACCGAGGTGATATTCGAGTTAAGCGTCATCCATTTGAGGGCATTTTAAATACCTTAGAACGCCGTTACCGTGATACTGAATCTAACGCGGTGCGTGAAGATCTTGCCAAATACATCTCAACCAAATCGTGTTCTAGCTGTGATGGCACTCGCCTGAGATTAGAAGCTCGAAATGTTTTCATTGGTGATACAACACTGCCGGAAATCGTTGAACTGAGTATTGCTGACGCACTACAATTTTTCCAAGAATTGAAGTTAGACGGCCAGCGTGGGCAGATCGCAGATAAAGTGATGAAAGAGATCAATGATCGTCTGCATTTCTTAGTCAACGTAGGTTTGAACTACCTTAACCTATCGCGCAGTGCTGAAACGCTATCTGGTGGTGAGGCGCAACGTATTCGTTTGGCGAGCCAAATCGGTGCCGGTTTAGTTGGCGTTATGTATGTACTGGATGAGCCATCAATTGGTCTCCACCAGCGCGATAATGAACGTCTATTGCAAACCTTAATTCACCTTAGAGACTTAGGTAATACCGTACTTGTCGTGGAACATGACGAAGATGCAATTCGTTGTGCTGACCATGTTATCGATATCGGCCCAGGAGCAGGCGTTCATGGGGGTCACGTGGTTGCAGAAGGTACCATGCAAGACATCATAGAAAACCCGAACTCTTTGACAGGCCAATACCTGAGCGGTGCTAAAGAAATTGCAGTGCCAGAAAAGAGAACACCTATCGACAAGAAAAAGGTCGTAGAGATCGTTGGCGCAACAGGGAACAACCTAAAGAATGTGACCGCGACAATTCCTGTTGGATTGTTCAGTTGTATTACGGGTGTATCAGGTTCGGGTAAATCAACGCTGATCAATGACACCTTCTTTAAAGTCGCCCACACTCAATTAAACGGAGCCACGACTGCAGTTCCGGCGCAGCACAAAAAGATTAAAGGGTTAGAGCATTTTGATAAGGTGATCGACATAGACCAAAGCCCTATCGGTCGTACTCCAAGATCAAACCCTGCAACTTATACAGGAATTTTCACCCCTATCCGTGAGTTATTCGCAGGCACCCAGGAATCACGTTCTCGTGGTTACAAGCCAGGTCGATTCAGTTTTAACGTTCGAGGTGGTCGTTGTGAGGCTTGTCAGGGCGATGGCGTAATCAAGGTAGGGATGCACTTCTTACCCGATGTGTATGTGCCTTGTGATGTGTGTAAAGGTAAGCGCTATAACCGTGAGACTCTAGAGATCCGCTACAAGGGAAAAACCATTGACGAAGTTCTAGAGATGACCGTGGAAGATGCTCGTGAATACTTCAACCCGGTGCCTGTTATCGCTCGTAAGCTGCAAACTTTAATGGACGTTGGCCTTTCCTACATTCGCCTCGGACAAGCAGCGACAACCTTGTCTGGCGGTGAAGCTCAACGCGTTAAGTTAGCAAGAGAGTTGTCTAAACGAGACACAGGGAAAACCTTATACATTCTCGATGAGCCAACAACAGGTCTTCATTTCCACGATATCCAGCAGCTGTTAACGGTGCTACATAGACTGCGTGATCACGGTAATACGGTTGTCGTGATTGAGCACAACCTAGATGTTGTTAAAACCGCAGACTGGATCCTAGATCTTGGCCCAGAAGGTGGGCAAGGTGGTGGTGAGATTGTTGCAGAGGGTACACCTGAAGATGTGGCGTTAGTCGAAGGTTCACACACTGCTCGCTTCCTTAAGCCTATGTTAAATTTGAAGTAGGTGTAAAATAGCGCCCTGCGGGCAGACAGAAAAATGTTAAAGTAACAGAGCTTGTTTCAGAAGGAACAAGCTCTGTTTTTATAAGGTTAGGGATTTATGGCAACAATACACACTAGCGGTACCCAGCTAGAAAATCAGGTCACTCAGCTACCACTCAACAAAGCATTTCTGGCTTCTTTAGCTGTTGTATTCTTGTTAGCCATGCATTTTTTCATGCCGAATCCTGGAGGCTCGGGGCTTGCTCTATCCTTTAACCCTACCACTTGGTTGGCGCTAAGCTTCGCGCTAGCAATTGGCTTTTACCAACTCGCGACCAATAGAGTACTCAAGTATTCCAAATTAACGATTGGTTTGTTGATTAGCTGCATCATACTCACACTACCTATTTTATACAGTAATGCAGCTCCTCAAGGAGCGTCAGGGCGCTTGCTTGGATTATGGGCGGGCTTTGCCTTATTTGTGGTGCTGCAGCAATTTAAGTTCAGCAATAAACACAAGCAACGTATGTTGTGGTTCATTGTACTTGCTGTTGTTATACAAGCACTGTTTGGCTATGTGCAATATTTCTTATTAGAGCCTGGTAACCTATTTGGCTACAACACAGCGGCAAACCGACCATATGGGATATTTCAACAACCGAATGTAATGGCAAGCTTTCTTGCTACGGGTTTTGTGCTGTCCGCTTACCTTTTAGCAAGACAGCCAGCTAAATATAATCACAAAATTAGCGAGTCATTCTTACTATACCTAACCCCAACCTTAACCGTACCCTTGCTGATCATCATCGCATCACGTACCGGATGGTTGGCCGCTGTCATTGGGTTTATCTGCATTCTGCCCTATCTATACAAGTTCTCGACTAAGAAACGCTTCTACGGATGGTGCGCATCAGTGCTCGTCGGTGTCATCGTCGCTTTTACGGTGATCAACCTCAGTGCGACAGATAGCCTCGCAAGTAAAAGAGCTAACTTAGAAAGCCCGCGCGCTTATACGTTCCCGCAAGCTTTAGATATGATGATCGAAAAGCCATTCACAGGTTATGGTTACGGGAAATTTGAGTCTGAATACACGCTATATACGGCTCGCCAACATCAACTCAACTCGAACTATCACCCAGGTCTTCCTTCAATGGATCACCCGCACAATGAGTTCCTGTTTTGGGGAGTTGAAGGGGGGATTGTACCAATCATCGGAATCTTGATTGCTGCAATATTGGTGATGTCACGCATAGCAAGTTCTGCAAAAGGAACACGTCTAGCCCTGCTCGCGTTATTTATCCCAATCCTTTTGCACTCTCAACTTGAGTATCCTTTTTACCACTCGGCCATTCACTGGATAACATTCATTATATTGATTTACTGGGTCGATCAGCGCTCTTCCCGACATTATCAACAATCGTTCAGTATCATCAGTAAAACCCTGTTTAGAGTCTCGAGCTTAGTGATACCTATCTTGGTCAGTTTTTATATGTTGAGCGCCCTGCACACCAATTATGTACTGACTAAGTTTGAACTGTCTAAGCCTAAGAACCCAGACATTCTTAAGCAGGTAACGAACCCAGTGGTGTGGAAAGATCGCTACGATTGGGACATATACAGCACTTACCTTAATATTGGCCTCTACAAAGCCGACCCGAGCCTTATACAACCTTACATCGATTGGTCACTGGAGATCATAAAGAGCAAACCAAGACCGGCTTTCTACAGCAATCTGATTCTGGCGTATCAAGGCCTAGGAGAAGAAAGTAAAGCAGAGCAAATTCGTAGCGAAGCGAACTTTTTATTCCCTAATAGAGACTTTTCAAAGGTTCAGTATAAGAAAGTGTCACAAGCAGAAGATAACGTTTCGTCTCCTTAATAATGTTAAGAATTCACAAAGCAAGCACCATTTAAATAGGAGCTTGGGGTAGATACAAAAAAGCGCACGTTTCCTCGTGCGCTTTTCTTTTTAATTTCAGTCTATTACAGCTATTTCAAAACATCTTTTAGCGCTTTTAGACACAACGCAACATTCTCTTTACGAGCACCGTAACCCATTAGGCCGATACGCCATGCCTTACCAGCCAAAGAGCCAAGCCCTGCACCGATTTCAAGATTATATTCTTCTAAAAGCTGCGTTCTGATCTTAGCCTCATCAATTCCTTCTGGGAAATAAAGTGCGTTAAGCTGCGGCAAGCGGCTCTCTTCATCAACCACAAATTTTAACCCTAGAGCTTCTACACCTTCTTTAAGCTCTTGGTGCATCGCATGATGACGAGACCACGCATTATCTAGGCCTTCATTTTTCAACAAAACAAGCGACTCATGCAGAGCATAAAGGCTATTCACGGGGGCAGTATGGTGGTAGCTACGCTTACCTTCTCCACTCCAATAACCTAGTACTAAACTTTGATCCAAGAACCAGCTTTGTACTGGCGCTTGGCGGGCTTTCATTTTATCAACTGCGCGCTGAGAGAAAGTCACCGGAGATAGCCCTGGCACACAAGACAGACACTTTTGGCTGCCAGAATAAACCGCATCTAGCTGCCACTCATCAACCAGCAATGGCACACCACCAAGTGATGTCACTGCATCAACAATCGTTAACGCATCAAACTGACGAGCGACAGCAGAGATAGCTTGAGCATCCGATAGCGCTCCGGTAGACGTTTCTGCATGCACAAATGCAACAGCAACAGCATCGGGGTTTTCTGCCAATGCTTGTTCTACCTTTTCAACTGAAACGGGCTTGCCCCACTCGTCATCAACAAGGATGGCTTCGCCACCACAGCGCACCACGTTTTCTCGCATACGCTCACCGAAGACACCGTTACGACAAACAATCACCTTTTCACCAGGCTCAATCAAGTTAACAAAACAGGTCTCCATACCCGCACTGCCCGGTGCAGAAACGGCAATCGTAAATTCGTTTTCAGTCTGAAAAGCGTATTTAAGAAGTTGTTTAAGCTCATCCATCATCGCAATAAACAGCGGATCTAGGTGACCTATGGTTGGACGGCTCAAAGCCTGTAGCACTTGAGGTGAGATATCAGAAGGACCAGGCCCCATTAACGTTCGGTGTGGTGGATAAAAGCTATCGATAGCAGTAGTGAGTGTTAAATTAGACATGTACATCCCTTACGTTAATGTTGTGAACAATCCACCCTAAAGCAAATTGATTACCTCAGCAATTAGCCATAAGTATTGAGGTCAAACCACTGTCACATAATTGTTAAAATTATTTTTCAATTATCTCAAGTTACGGATTGACATTGTTACCACAAAAACGTTCAATGAAACGGCTATCTAGCAGAAGAGGAGCACTGCCCAGGCAGATGTTTTGTGGAACCGCATTTCCAATACAAAACATTTATGGGGAGCAGTGCCGAGATAATAAAAGTATGCAGGACCTTTATTATCGGTTGAGCGGGCTGAATCCCGTCAACTGTCGCCATTTCTATATGGTGAAGAGCTTCTGAGGTTACTATTCTAATAATTCCTCTCTTTTTGCTCTAAAACTCTCTTCGAAAAACATCGGACGTTGGATTACCCAACCGTAATTTTATTTTAGGAAGTCGTGGGAGATATATCGTGAGTGCATCTAATGTAGCTGGTTCTTTTAATGTCGCTAAGTTTGGTGGAACAAGTGTTGCCAACTTTGAAGCAATGAGCCGTTGTGCTGCTATTATTGAAAACAACTCAAACACGAAACTGGTCGTGAGTAGTGCATGCTCTGGTGTCACTAACTTGCTGGTTGAACTGGCAAATGGTGTTCAAGACAAAGCTCGTCGTCAGGAACTAATGGCGCAATTAGCGGACATTCATAACGCAATTCTTGACCAACTCGCAGACCCAATCAGCATCGAAAAAGAAGTTCACAGCATTCTTGATGACATTGCGAGCGCTGCAGAGGCTGCATCATTCCAAACAAGCACTAAACTGACGGATCACCTTGTCGCATGTGGCGAGTTGATGTCGACACACATCTTGGCTCAGATCATCTCTGAACGAGGCACTCCTGCTGTTCGCTTTGATATCAGAGATGTGATGCGTACTAATGATGATTTTGGTAAAGCCGAACCTCAACTAGAAGATATTGCCACTCTAGCGCAAGAGAAACTTATTCCACTTTGCCAACAACAAGTTGTCGTGACCCAAGGTTTTATCGGTGCTGATAGTGAAGGCAACACCACGACTTTAGGCCGCGGTGGCAGTGATTACTCAGCAGCACTGATTGCCGAATCTGTACAGGCGATTGGTCTAGAAATCTGGACGGATGTTCCGGGTATTTACACCACTGACCCTCGTATTGCACCTAAAGCCTCTCCTATCCCAGAGATCAGCTTCAGTGAAGCATCGGAAATGGCAAACTTTGGTGCGAAGATCTTGCACCCATCAACTCTAGTACCTGCACTACGCCACCAAATACCGGTATTTGTCGGCTCTTCTAAAGCACCAGAGTTAGGTGGTACTTGGATTCGTCAACAAGTTGAAAGCTCCCCTCTATTTAGAGCGCTTGCCCTACGCTGCAACCAAACTATGGTTACGCTACGCAGTGCTAACATGTTCCATGCCTATGGCTTCTTGGCAAAGGTATTCGAGATCCTTGCTAAACATAAGATCTCGGTCGATCTTATCACTACCTCAGAGATCAGTGTGTCTCTCACTCTCGATCAAACAGACACTTCAGGTGGTGCTCCTGAGTTACCTGAAGCCGCTCGCCTTGAGCTTGAAGAGCTGTGTTCTGTCGATATTGAACACGACCTATGCCTTGTTGCACTTATTGGTAACAACATGAGTGAAAGCAAAGGCTATGCGAAGCAGGTATTCGGTACTCTTGAAGATTTCAACCTACGCATGATTTGTTACGGAGCAAGCCCACATAACTTGTGCTTCTTATTGGATGAATCTGTTTCTAAGCTGGCGATTCAAAAACTTCACCAAGAGTTATTTGAGTAGAAAGTCCGTTATCATCGACAGATAAATAACTAAATCACAGATACAAAAAGGGTTGCTATTAAGCAACCCTTTCTCTTTTTTACTTTACGAATCAAAGCTCGTCATAGATTCAAACTAGTTAATGTTTGGACCTAACCACTTCTCAGCTTCCAACATATCCCAGCCTTTGCGGTCAGCATAGCTATCCACTTGATCCTGTTGAATCTGTGCAATAGCAAAGTATCGGGCATCAGGATGTGAGAAGTACATGCCAGATACTGAAGCGCCAGGCCACATCGCGTAGCTTGTCGTTAATGACATGTCGATTGCCTTTTCAACGTCCATCAACTCCCACAACGTGCCTTTCTCTGTATGCTCAGGGCAAGCAGGGTAACCTGGAGCTGGACGAATACCTTGGTATTTCTCTCGAATCAAATCGTCGTTAGACAAATTCTCATCTGGCGAGTAACCCCAAATATCCTTTCTCACTTCTTTATGCAGATACTCCGCGAACGCTTCAGCCAATCGGTCAGCAACCGCCTGAATCATGATTGCGTTGTAGTCATCGCCTTTCGCTTTGTATTCATCAGCCAACTCTCGCTCACCAATACCACCCGTTACCGCAAAACCACCAATCCAGTCCGCTTTACCACTTTCTTTTGGCGCAATGTAATCTGACAGGCAATAGTTAAAGCCTTTTGGTTTCTCTGTTTGTTGACGAAGGTTGTGTAGAACCTTTAGAACTTCGGTGCGAGATTCATCGGTATACACCTCAATATCATCACCAACACTGTTCGCTGGGAACATGGCACACATACCACGCGCTTCAAGCAGCTTCTCTTTCTCTACGCGATCCAGTAAGTCATTGGCATCTTTGAATAAGCGTTTTGCCTCTTCACCCACTTCTTCATGGTCCAAAATAGCTGGGTACTTACCAACCAATGACCATGTCATAAAAAATGGAGTCCAATCGATATACTGACGCAAAGTCGCCACATCAAAATCATTGAAGATGTGAACTCCCGGCTTAGCGGGTGCCGGTGGCGTATACGCATCCCAATCGATAGCAACTTTATTGGCACGAGCTCTTTCAAGCGTAACAGGCTTGGTACGAGGCTTCTTACGATTGTGCTGATCTCGAACGCGATCGTAATCGATATCCAGCTTCTCAACGAAAGCGGGTTTCAATTCATCAGACAGTAGTGAAGTACAAACACCCACTGCACGCGAGGCATTATTTACGTATACAACAGGCTCTGAATAATTCTGTTCAATCTTAACAGCTGTGTGAGCTTTAGATGTGGTTGCACCGCCAATCAGAAGAGGCAGCTTGAAACCCTGTCTCTCCATCTCTTTAGCAACATGTACCATTTCGTCAAGAGACGGTGTAATCAGTCCAGACAGACCAATAATGTCGACATCTTCTTCTTTGGCTACCTTAAGAATCTTCTCGCAAGAAACCATCACACCCAGATCGATAATCTCGTAGTTATTACATTGCAAGACCACACCAACGATATTTTTACCGATATCGTGAACGTCACCTTTAACGGTCGCTAACAAAATCTTCCCGTTAGTTGCACCCACTTCTTTGGATGCATTGATGAATGGTTCTAAATGGGCAACCGCCTGTTTCATCACACGCGCAGACTTTACAACCTGTGGTAAGAACATCTTACCTTCACCAAATAGGTCACCAACAACGTTCATGCCGTCCATTAGAGGACCTTCAATCACTTCAATAGGACGAGAGGCATTAACACGAGCTTCCTCAGTATCTTCAACAATAAAGTCGGTGATACCTTTTACCAAAGAGTGCTCCAAACGCTTCTCTACAGGCCAAGTTCGCCACTCTAATGCAGATTTATCTTCAATCTTACCAACAGCACGCTCTAAGTATTCGGTCGCCATATCCAGCAATCGTTCAGTCGAATCATCACGACGGTTTAGTACGACATCTTCAACAGCATCACGCAGATCTTCTGGAACATTGTCGTAAATTTCCAACTGACCAGCGTTTACAATGCCCATATCCATACCGTTTTTAAAACAGTGATATAGGAACACCGCGTGAATAGCCTCACGGACGTAGTTATTGCCGCGGAATGAGAATGAAACATTCGACACGCCACCAGAGATCATCGCATACGGGAGATCGCGTTTGATGTCCCCTACTGCCTCAATGAAATCAACCGCATAGTTATTATGCTCATCGATACCCGTCGCCACTGCGAAAATATTCGGGTCAAAAATAATATCTTCTGGCGGGAAACCGACTTCATCAACAAGGATGTTGTAGGCATTGGTACAGATCTCGACTTTACGCTCTCGAGTATCAGCCTGCCCGACTTCATCAAATGCCATCACGATGACAGCAGCACCATAACGACGAACTAATTTGGCCTGTTCAACAAACTTCTCTTTGCCTTCTTTTAGAGAGATTGAGTTAACGATGCCTTTACCTTGAATACACTTTAGGCCAGCTTCGATAACTTCCCACTTAGAAGAATCGACCATAACAGGTACTTTCGAGATTTCAGGTTCTGAAGCACATAGATTCAGGAATTTAACCATACACGCCTCGGCGTCTAGCATCCCTTCATCCATGTTGATATCGATAATTTGAGCACCATTCTCGACTTGCTCTCGAGCTACACTCAAGGCTTCGTCGTAGAGCTCTTCTTTGATAAGGCGCTTAAAGCGTGCAGAGCCGGTAACGTTGGTACGCTCACCCACGTTCACGAACAAAGATTCTTTAGCAATCGTCAGTGGCTCTAGTCCCGAAAGACGGCAAGAAACAGGTAAATCTGGCAATTGACGCGGCGTTACACCTTCAACTGCCTCAGCCATTTGGCGGATATGCTCTGGAGTAGTACCACAACAGCCACCAATTAGGTTCAAGAAGCCACTTTCAGCCCATTCCTTAACGTGCTCAGCCATATCTTCAGGAGAAAGGTCATACTCACCAAATGCATTAGGTAAGCCCGCATTAGGGTGAGCGGAAACGTTACATTCTGAGATACGAGACATCTCACCGACATACTCACGCAGTTCATCAGGGCCCAATGCACAGTTCAATCCAAATGAGATAGGTTTTACATGACGAAGGGCATTGTAGAATGCTTCTGTCGTCTGTCCTGAAAGGGTACGACCTGATGCATCAGTGATGGTACCGGAAATCATCACTGGCAGACTGGTACCTACTTCTTCGAAAACAGATTCAACCGCAAAAGCACACGCTTTCGCGTTTAACGTATCAAAGATAGTTTCAATAAGAATTAAATCTGAACCGCCCTTAATGAGCGCGCGAGTCGATTCAGAATAAGCTTCAACCAGTTCGTCAAAGCTAACATTACGGTAACCAGGATCGTTTACATCAGGGGATATAGAACAAGTTCGGTTGGTTGGACCTAATACACCCGCTACGAAGCGAGGCTTGTCTGGGGTCTTTGCGGTCCATTCATCAGCTGCTTCACGAGCAAGCTTGGCAGCAGCAAAGTTAATCTCTTCACTAAGGCTTTCCATATCATAGTCGGCCATAGCGATGGTTGTAGCGTTAAAGGTATTGGTTTCGAGGATGTCTGCCCCAGCTTCCAAGTATTCTGAATGGATATCTTTGATAAGCTTAGGCTGTGTAAGAACTAAAAGGTCATTGTTGCCCTTCAAGTCACTGTGCCAATCAGCAAAGCGTTCACCTCGATAGTCTTGCTCTTCCAATTTATAATCCTGAATCATGGTGCCCATGCCACCATCAATCAGTAAAATTCGTTGCTTCAACAGAGCGTCAATCTTTTGCCTTACATTACTTCCCACGGTACAACCTCATTCCTTTAATTATCCCTCCATCCTATCACACATTAAAAAGGAGTCTAGACGTCTAAAAAAGGAAATTGATTACTGAGTCATGACAAAAAAATGTTTGCTATTTGAGCATGAGACAACGAAAATTCATATTCATACTTTGTTACATGTTGGAATCCCAATGTCGGTCTATTACACCTTATGCTTCTTGTCGGCTGCAGCCATGCTTATTGCTTTCGTTAATACCAAAATTGGTAAAATGCAGACAACCATCGCCATCACAGCTGGCTCAATGATGTTATCTCTATTGATTATCATTGCGGGACAAAACAATTGGTTCCAACTGGCTGACATCGCCTCAGAAACCGTTGCCAGTATCAACTTTGAAGATTTCCTACTAAAGGGAATATTGGGCTTCTTACTCTTTGCTGGTGGTTTAGGGATTAAGTTACCAAATTTAAAAGACCAGAAATGGGAAATAACAGTACTCGCGTTAGGTGCTACGTTGTTTTCAACATTCTTTATCGGTTTTGTGCTATACGGGTTCTGTCAGTTCATCGGTATTCAATTTGATCTGATTTACTGCCTACTCTTTGGCTCGCTAATCTCTCCAACCGATCCCATCGCCGTGCTAGCAATAGTAAAGAAACTCGACGCTCCCAGAAGAATCTCTACTCAAATCGAGGGAGAATCTCTATTCAACGATGGTTTTGGCTTAGTTATCTTCGTAACCCTATTTACTATCGCATTCGGCACAGAAGCGCCGACTGTCGGCAGTGTGACCATGCTATTCGTCCAAGAGGCGATTGGCGGCATTGTCTATGGTTTTGTTTTAGGTCTTGTATTCCACTACCTAATCAGCAACACCGATGACCACTCTATGGAGTTGCTATTAACCATCGGTATCCCTACTGCTGGTTATGCGTTTGCTGAAGTTCTACATGTATCAGGTCCATTGGCAATGGTGGTATCAGGTATCATGATTGGTAATTGGACTCGCTTTATCGGATTCTCGAAAGAGAGTGAAGATCACCTAGATCATTTCTGGGAATTGATAGATGAATTCTTAAACGGCGTATTATTCCTATTAATTGGTATGTCGATGCTGTTATTCAAATTCCACCAAGAAGACTGGATCTTAATGGCGTTCGCAGTACCTCTAGTGCTAAGCGCACGCTACCTAAGTGTTTTCTTGTCTTATATCGGATTCAAACGTTTTAGAACTTACAATCCTTGGTCAATCAAGATCTTAACTTGGGGTGGTTTGCGTGGTGGACTAGCTCTAGCCATGGCACTTTCGATCCCTTCAGGTATCTGGGTAATTGAAGACAAAGCAATAGATGTAAAAGAGATAATCCTTGTCATGACATACGCCGTTGTTGTGTTCTCTATTCTAGTTCAAGGCTCAACAATCACTCCTATGATAGAGAAAGCAAAACAAGCAGAGAAAGAGCTAGATTAACACCTAGATAGATCAACCAAGGCCGCCTACTTTAGGTGGCCTTTTTTATACCCAATGAAAGTCAAACTCACCAATTCCCACACTGAAGCTATAGCTGAAAGGTATACGTGGAATATAGAACTTATATCGATATTTGATAGCGCTAGTATTTAAGCAATTGAAAGCATTAATGTGGGTGGCTAGAACTCTTTAAGGAGCTTAAGTCATACAGAGAATTAGTTCTTCTGCCCACTCGCTAGTCTACCCAATAACCCACTCTCAAGTTATATAAGCTTCAATCGAAAGGCTTCACCTTTCACCTGGAAACAAAAGTAACGGGACTCAACGTCTCGCTAGAATAGCGTTAGTTATTAACAGGACTACGGAGCTAGATGAGTGGTGAACAGAAAGCTTTAGCTTTGAACTAAGTCATTAAATACAGCAAGGCTGCACTAAATCAGTGTTCGATAGAGATAGCTAAAGGAACACTTGGTACTTCTAGTGGTACTTCTAGTGATACTTGTAAAAATGACAGGAATAAAAAGCGCTAGCATTTCTGCCGATACGTGCAGACTAGAGTCTTAAATATGGCAAGGCTGGAATGAGCAGGCACTCCGGAGATTCGAGCACGCAGGTGAGCTAGGAGCTCCTAGTTATCCCACATTACTTCGTAGAAGCAACAGACGTAAAAAAGCCCCAGCATTTCTGCTGAGGCTTAGTATATAGAAGGGTTGGAGGTTTAGACTCTCAACACGCGCGGTTTTGGTAAGTCGGAGAATCCGCTGCTTAACTAATGGCGTATATTGGATTCAGAAAGCAAAAAGGCTCTAGCATTTCTGCTAGAGCCTTAAATATGGCAGGGGTGGAGAGATTCGAACTCCCAACACGCGGATTTGGAATCCGCTGCTCTGCCAATTGGAGCTACACCCCTAAAACTTTCATTACTTCAGATTCGAAAAAACCTCGCACTAGGCGAGGTTATCGAATAAGTGGCGGAGTGGACGGGACTCGAACCCGCGACCCCCGGCGTGACAGGCCGGTATTCTAACCAACTGAACTACCACTCCGCAGTGGAATACTTGTCGTCGCTGACAAGTGTTCAAATTTAAAGCCTGGCGATGTCCTACTCTCACATGGGGAAGCCCCACACTACCATCGGCGCTATTGTGTTTCACTTCTGAGTTCGGCATGGAATCAGGTGGGTCCACAATGCTATGGTCGCCAAGCAAATTTTAAAATTCGGAAAACTGATTTAAAAGTCTATCTCTTCAAACTCATTCAAGCGTTTGGTATTTCTTTGAGTCCACAAAACCCCTTGGGTGTTGTATGGTTAAGCCTCACGGGCAATTAGTACAGGTTAGCTCAATGCCTCGCAGCACTTACACACCCTGCCTATCAACGTCGTAGTCTACGACAACCCTTTAGGACGCTTATAGCGCCAGGGAAAACTCATCTCAAGGCTCGCTTCCCGCTTAGATGCTTTCAGCGGTTATCGATTCCGAACTTAGCTACCGGGCAATGCCATTGGCATGACAACCCGAACACCAGAGGTTCGTCCACTCCGGTCCTCTCGTACTAGGAGCAGCCCCTTTCAATTTTCCAACGCCCACGGCAGATAGGGACCGAACTGTCTCACGACGTTCTAAACCCAGCTCGCGTACCACTTTAAATGGCGAACAGCCATACCCTTGGGACCGACTTCAGCCCCAGGATGTGATGAGCCGACATCGAGGTGCCAAACACCGCCGTCGATATGAACTCTTGGGCGGTATCAGCCTGTTATCCCCGGAGTACCTTTTATCCGTTGAGCGATGGCCCTTCCATTCAGAACCACCGGATCACTATGACCTGCTTTCGCACCTGCTCGAATTGTCATTCTCGCAGTCAAGCGGGCTTATGCCATTGCACTAACCACACGATGTCCAACCGTGTTTAGCCCACCTTCGTGCTCCTCCGTTACTCTTTGGGAGGAGACCGCCCCAGTCAAACTACCCACCAGGCACTGTCCGTAATCCCGATTCAGGGACCAACGTTAGAACATCAAAACTACAAGGGTGGTATTTCAAGGACGACTCCACCACATCTAGCGACGCGGTTTCATAGTCTCCCACCTATCCTACACATGTAGGTTCAATGTTCAGTGCCAAGCTGTAGTAAAGGTTCACGGGGTCTTTCCGTCTAGCCGCGGGTACACTGCATCTTCACAGCGATTTCAATTTCACTGAGTCTCGGGTGGAGACAGCGTGGCCATCATTACGCCATTCGTGCAGGTCGGAACTTACCCGACAAGGAATTTCGCTACCTTAGGACCGTTATAGTTACGGCCGCCGTTTACCGGGGCTTCGATCAAGAGCTTCGACCGAAGTCTAACCCCATCAATTAACCTTCCGGCACCGGGCAGGCGTCACACCGTATACGTCATCTTACGATTTTGCACAGTGCTGTGTTTTTAATAAACAGTTGCAGCCACCTGGTATCTGCGACTCTCGTCTGCTCCATCCGCAAGGGACTTCACTGATAAGAGCGTACCTTCTCCCGAAGTTACGGTACCATTTTGCCTAGTTCCTTCACCCGAGTTCTCTCAAGCGCCTTGGTATTCTCTACCCGACCACCTGTGTCGGTTTGGGGTACGATTCCTTACAATCTGAAGCTTAGAGGCTTTTCCTGGAAGCATGGCATCAATGACTTCACTACCGTAGTAGCTCGACATCGTATCTCAGCGTTAGTAGCGGTCCGGATTTACCTAAACCACCCGCCTACGTACTTGAACCTGGACAACCGTCGCCAGGCCCACCTAGCCTTCTCCGTCCCCCCATCGCAATTGTAAGAAGTACAGGAATATTAACCTGTTTCCCATCGACTACGCCTTTCGGCCTCGCCTTAGGAGTCGACTTACCCTGCCCCGATTAACGTTGGACAGGAACCCTTGGTCTTCCGGCGAGGGAGTTTTTCACTCCCTTTATCGTTACTCATGTCAGCATTCGCACTTCTGATACCTCCAGCAGCCCTTACAGACCACCTTCAACGGCTTACAGAACGCTCCCCTACCCCACATACCCTAAGGTACGTAGCCGCAGCTTCGGTGTATAGCTTAGCCCCGTTACATCTTCCGCGCAGGCCGACTCGACCAGTGAGCTATTACGCTTTCTTTAAATGATGGCTGCTTCTAAGCCAACATCCTGGCTGTCTGAGCCTTCCCACATCGTTTCCCACTTAGCTATACTTTGGGACCTTAGCTGGCGGTCTGGGTTGTTTCCCTCTCCACGACGGACGTTAGCACCCGCCGTGTGTCTCCCGGATAGTACTTACTGGTATTCGGAGTTTGCAAAGGGTTGGTAAGTCGGGATGACCCCCTAGCCTTAACAGTGCTCTACCCCCAGTAGTATTCGTCCGAGGCGCTACCTAAATAGCTTTCGGGGAGAACCAGCTATCTCCAGGTTTGATTGGCCTTTCACCCCTAGCCACAAGTCATCCGCTAATTTTTCAACATTAGTCGGTTCGGTCCTCCAGTTGATGTTACTCAACCTTCAACCTGCCCATGGCTAGATCACCTGGTTTCGGGTCTAATCCTAGCAACTGTACGCCCAGTTAAGACTCGGTTTCCCTACGGCTCCCCTAAACGGTTAACCTTGCTACTAAAATTAAGTCGCTGACCCATTATACAAAAGGTACGCAGTCACACCACGAAGGTGCTCCTACTGCTTGTACGTACACGGTTTCAGGTTCTATTTCACTCCCCTCACAGGGGTTCTTTTCGCCTTTCCCTCACGGTACTGGTTCACTATCGGTCAGTCAGTAGTATTTAGCCTTGGAGGATGGTCCCCCCATATTCAGACAGGATATCACGTGTCCCGCCCTACTCGTTTTCACTGATGATGAGATGTCGATTACGGGGCTATCACCCTTTATTGCGGCACTTTCCAGAGCCTTCATCTGTCTCATTAAAAGCTTAAGGGCTAATCCAATTTCGCTCGCCGCTACTTTCGGAATCTCGGTTGATTTCTCTTCCTCGGGGTACTTAGATGTTTCAGTTCCCCCGGTTTGCCTCCTGTTGCTATGTATTCACAACAGGATACTTACTTATGTAAGTGGGTTTCCCCATTCAGGAATCCCAGACTCAAAAGGTTATTACTACCTAATCTGGGCTTATCGCAAGTTATTACGCCTTTCATCGCCTCTGACTGCCAAGGCATCCACCGTGTACGCTTAGTCACTTAACCATACAACCCGAAAGGGTCTTAGTGTATGGCAACTAACCAAGGTTTTTGGTTGTCATTAAGAAGGGTTAATTCTCAATGACTGTTTGCCGGACTCAATTGTGATTCAAACAAGTTTGAATCGAATACAAGACACTTGAATGTGTTTGTTGTGTTTATCTAATGAAAGATAAACATTGAGAACTTTTAAATTTGATTGAATTACTCGTAAGTAATCAATCAGTCAGCTTTCCAAATTGTTAAAGAGCATAAAGCAAAAAGCTTTAATCAATAACTTACGTTATTAATTAAAGCTCTGGCTTTAACTAAATCTAAACCATCAATCTGTGTGGGTACTCATCGTGCATATCTTCGTATAAGGAGGTGATCCAGCCCCAGGTTCCCCTAGGGCTACCTTGTTACGACTTCACCCCAGTCATGAACCACAAAGTGGTGAGCGTCCTCCCCGAAAGGTTAAACTACCCACTTCTTTTGCAGCCCACTCCCATGGTGTGACGGGCGGTGTGTACAAGGCCCGGGAACGTATTCACCGTGACATTCTGATTCACGATTACTAGCGATTCCGACTTCATGGAGTCGAGTTGCAGACTCCAATCCGGACTACGACGCACTTTTTGGGATTCGCTCACTATCGCTAGCTTGCTGCCCTCTGTATGCGCCATTGTAGCACGTGTGTAGCCCTACTCGTAAGGGCCATGATGACTTGACGTCGTCCCCACCTTCCTCCGGTTTATCACCGGCAGTCTCCCTGGAGTTCCCGACATTACTCGCTGGCAAACAAGGATAAGGGTTGCGCTCGTTGCGGGACTTAACCCAACATTTCACAACACGAGCTGACGACAGCCATGCAGCACCTGTCTCAGAGCTCCCGAAGGCACACCTGCGTCTCCGCTGGCTTCTCTGGATGTCAAGAGTAGGTAAGGTTCTTCGCGTTGCATCGAATTAAACCACATGCTCCACCGCTTGTGCGGGCCCCCGTCAATTCATTTGAGTTTTAATCTTGCGACCGTACTCCCCAGGCGGTCTACTTAACGCGTTAGCTCCGAAAGCCACGGCTCAAGGCCACAACCTCCAAGTAGACATCGTTTACGGCGTGGACTACCAGGGTATCTAATCCTGTTTGCTCCCCACGCTTTCGCATCTGAGTGTCAGTATCTGTCCAGGGGGCCGCCTTCGCCACTGGTATTCCTTCAGATCTCTACGCATTTCACCGCTACACCTGAAATTCTACCCCCCTCTACAGTACTCTAGTTCACCAGTTTCAAATGCAGTTCCGAGGTTGAGCCCCGGGCTTTCACATCTGACTTAATGAACCACCTGCATGCGCTTTACGCCCAGTAATTCCGATTAACGCTCGCACCCTCCGTATTACCGCGGCTGCTGGCACGGAGTTAGCCGGTGCTTCTTCTGTTGCTAACGTCAAGAGACAGCGCTATTAACGCTACCCCCTTCCTCACAACTGAAAGTACTTTACAACCCGAAGGCCTTCTTCATACACGCGGCATGGCTGCATCAGGCTTTCGCCCATTGTGCAATATTCCCCACTGCTGCCTCCCGTAGGAGTCTGGACCGTGTCTCAGTTCCAGTGTGGCTGATCATCCTCTCAGACCAGCTAGGGATCGTCGCCTTGGTGAGCCATTACCTCACCAACTAGCTAATCCCACCTAGGCATATCTTGACGCGAGAGGCCCGAAGGTCCCCCTCTTTGGCCCGTAGGCATTATGCGGTATTAGCCATCGTTTCCAATGGTTATCCCCCACATCAAGGCAATTTCCTAGGCATTACTCACCCGTCCGCCGCTCGACGCCCATTAACGCACCCGAAGGATTGTTAGTGTCGTTTCCGCTCGACTTGCATGTGTTAGGCCTGCCGCCAGCGTTCAATCTGAGCCATGATCAAACTCTTCAATTTAAGATTTTATCGGCTCAATGAATACTGACTTCAAAACTACAAAAAGTAATTCTAAAGCTATTATCTTCCCAACAGAAAGATAATGAATTGACTGTGCCAAATACTTTCTTTCTACAAGAGAAAGTAGTTATTCGTATTGGTCACTCAGTTCATTGAAACCAAAGTTGATTCCGAGGAATCTGTTTTACTTCTCTTAATAAAAAGGGAAGATAAAACGTTTTGATATTCATCAACGAGTGCCCACACAGATTGATAGGTTTAAATTGTTAAAGAGCTTTGCTTTCAGCGCCTTAGCACTTAAGCAGGACGCGTATAATACGCTTTCCACTTTGAAAGTCAACATAAAATACTAAGAAAACTTAGAACTCTATGGTGACTTGTCTATTTAATAGACAAAGTCGAAATTTAAAGCCTGGCGATGTCCTACTCTCACATGGGGAAGCCCCACACTACCATCGGCGCTATTGTGTTTCACTTCTGAGTTCGGCATGGAATCAGGTGGGTCCACAATGCTATGGTCGCCAAGCAAATTTTAAAATTCGGAAAACTGATTTAAAAGTCTATCTCTTCAAACTCATTCAAGGTCTGGTCTTTCTTTGAGTCCACAAAACCCCTTGGGTGTTGTATGGTTAAGCCTCACGGGCAATTAGTACAGGTTAGCTCAATGCCTCGCAGCACTTACACACCCTGCCTATCAACGTCGTAGTCTACGACAACCCTTTAGGACACTTATAGTGCCAGGGAAAACTCATCTCAAGGCTCGCTTCCCGCTTAGATGCTTTCAGCGGTTATCGATTCCGAACTTAGCTACCGGGCAATGCCATTGGCATGACAACCCGAACACCAGAGGTTCGTCCACTCCGGTCCTCTCGTACTAGGAGCAGCCCCTTTCAATTTTCCAACGCCCACGGCAGATAGGGACCGAACTGTCTCACGACGTTCTAAACCCAGCTCGCGTACCACTTTAAATGGCGAACAGCCATACCCTTGGGACCGACTTCAGCCCCAGGATGTGATGAGCCGACATCGAGGTGCCAAACACCGCCGTCGATATGAACTCTTGGGCGGTATCAGCCTGTTATCCCCGGAGTACCTTTTATCCGTTGAGCGATGGCCCTTCCATTCAGAACCACCGGATCACTATGACCTGCTTTCGCACCTGCTCGAATTGTCATTCTCGCAGTCAAGCGGGCTTATGCCATTGCACTAACCACACGATGTCCAACCGTGTTTAGCCCACCTTCGTGCTCCTCCGTTACTCTTTGGGAGGAGACCGCCCCAGTCAAACTACCCACCAGGCACTGTCCGTAATCCCGATTCAGGGACCAACGTTAGAACATCAAAACTACAAGGGTGGTATTTCAAGGACGACTCCACCACATCTAGCGACGCGGTTTCATAGTCTCCCACCTATCCTACACATGTAGGTTCAATGTTCAGTGCCAAGCTGTAGTAAAGGTTCACGGGGTCTTTCCGTCTAGCCGCGGGTACACTGCATCTTCACAGCGATTTCAATTTCACTGAGTCTCGGGTGGAGACAGCGTGGCCATCATTACGCCATTCGTGCAGGTCGGAACTTACCCGACAAGGAATTTCGCTACCTTAGGACCGTTATAGTTACGGCCGCCGTTTACCGGGGCTTCGATCAAGAGCTTCGACCGAAGTCTAACCCCATCAATTAACCTTCCGGCACCGGGCAGGCGTCACACCGTATACGTCATCTTACGATTTTGCACAGTGCTGTGTTTTTAATAAACAGTTGCAGCCACCTGGTATCTGCGACTCTCGTCTGCTCCATCCGCAAGGGACTTCACTGATAAGAGCGTACCTTCTCCCGAAGTTACGGTACCATTTTGCCTAGTTCCTTCACCCGAGTTCTCTCAAGCGCCTTGGTATTCTCTACCCGACCACCTGTGTCGGTTTGGGGTACGATTCCTTACAATCTGAAGCTTAGAGGCTTTTCCTGGAAGCATGGCATCAATGACTTCACTACCGTAGTAGCTCGACATCGTATCTCAGCGTTAGTAGCGGTCCGGATTTACCTAAACCACCCGCCTACGTACTTGAACCTGGACAACCGTCGCCAGGCCCACCTAGCCTTCTCCGTCCCCCCATCGCAATTGTAAGAAGTACAGGAATATTAACCTGTTTCCCATCGACTACGCCTTTCGGCCTCGCCTTAGGAGTCGACTTACCCTGCCCCGATTAACGTTGGACAGGAACCCTTGGTCTTCCGGCGAGGGAGTTTTTCACTCCCTTTATCGTTACTCATGTCAGCATTCGCACTTCTGATACCTCCAGCAGCCCTTACAGACCACCTTCAACGGCTTACAGAACGCTCCCCTACCCCACATACCCTAAGGTACGTAGCCGCAGCTTCGGTGTATAGCTTAGCCCCGTTACATCTTCCGCGCAGGCCGACTCGACCAGTGAGCTATTACGCTTTCTTTAAATGATGGCTGCTTCTAAGCCAACATCCTGGCTGTCTGAGCCTTCCCACATCGTTTCCCACTTAGCTATACTTTGGGACCTTAGCTGGCGGTCTGGGTTGTTTCCCTCTCCACGACGGACGTTAGCACCCGCCGTGTGTCTCCCGGATAGTACTTACTGGTATTCGGAGTTTGCAAAGGGTTGGTAAGTCGGGATGACCCCCTAGCCTTAACAGTGCTCTACCCCCAGTAGTATTCGTCCGAGGCGCTACCTAAATAGCTTTCGGGGAGAACCAGCTATCTCCAGGTTTGATTGGCCTTTCACCCCTAGCCACAAGTCATCCGCTAATTTTTCAACATTAGTCGGTTCGGTCCTCCAGTTGATGTTACTCAACCTTCAACCTGCCCATGGCTAGATCACCTGGTTTCGGGTCTAATCCTAGCAACTGTACGCCCAGTTAAGACTCGGTTTCCCTACGGCTCCCCTAAACGGTTAACCTTGCTACTAAAATTAAGTCGCTGACCCATTATACAAAAGGTACGCAGTCACACCACGAAGGTGCTCCTACTGCTTGTACGTACACGGTTTCAGGTTCTATTTCACTCCCCTCACAGGGGTTCTTTTCGCCTTTCCCTCACGGTACTGGTTCACTATCGGTCAGTCAGTAGTATTTAGCCTTGGAGGATGGTCCCCCCATATTCAGACAGGATATCACGTGTCCCGCCCTACTCGTTTTCACTGATGATGAGATGTCGATTACGGGGCTATCACCCTTTATTGCGGCACTTTCCAGAGCCTTCATCTGTCTCATTAAAAGCTTAAGGGCTAATCCAATTTCGCTCGCCGCTACTTTCGGAATCTCGGTTGATTTCTCTTCCTCGGGGTACTTAGATGTTTCAGTTCCCCCGGTTTGCCTCCTGCTGCTATGTATTCACAACAGGATACTTACTTATGTAAGTGGGTTTCCCCATTCAGGAATCCCAGACTCAAAAGGTTATTACTACCTAATCTGGGCTTATCGCAAGTTATTACGCCTTTCATCGCCTCTGACTGCCAAGGCATCCACCGTGTACGCTTAGTCACTTAACCATACAACCCGAAAGGGTCTTAGTGTATGGCAACTAACCAAGGTTTTTGGTTGTCATCAAGAAGGGTTAATTCTTAATGACTGTGCCGGACTCAATTGTGATTCAAACAAGTTTGAATCGAATACAAGACACTTGAATGTGTTTGTTGTGTTTATCTAATGAAAGATAAACATTGAGAACTTTTAAATTTGATTGAATTACTCGTAAGTAATCAATCAGTCAGCTTTCCAAATTGTTAAAGAGCTTGATTCAATAAATTGAACCATTTTTAAAGACTCTCTTAAGAGAATACTTAAAGATGGTGGAGCTATGCGGGATCGAACCGCAGACCTCCTGCGTGCAAGGCAGGCGCTCTCCCAGCTGAGCTATAGCCCCATCTAGGTCGATATTGGTGGGTCTGAGTGGACTTGAACCACCGACCTCCCGCTTATCAGGCGAGCGCTCTAACCAGCTGAGCTACAGACCCAATATCGTCTCTTAACTTTTCTAAACCTAATCAATCTGTGTGGGTACTCATCAAAGATATCTTCGTATAAGGAGGTGATCCAGCCCCAGGTTCCCCTAGGGCTACCTTGTTACGACTTCACCCCAGTCATGAACCACAAAGTGGTGAGCGTCCTCCTCGAAAGGTTAAACTACCCACTTCTTTTGCAGCCCACTCCCATGGTGTGACGGGCGGTGTGTACAAGGCCCGGGAACGTATTCACCGTGACATTCTGATTCACGATTACTAGCGATTCCGACTTCATGGAGTCGAGTTGCAGACTCCAATCCGGACTACGACGCACTTTTTGGGATTCGCTCACTATCGCTAGCTTGCTGCCCTCTGTATGCGCCATTGTAGCACGTGTGTAGCCCTACTCGTAAGGGCCATGATGACTTGACGTCGTCCCCACCTTCCTCCGGTTTATCACCGGCAGTCTCCCTGGAGTTCCCGACATTACTCGCTGGCAAACAAGGATAAGGGTTGCGCTCGTTGCGGGACTTAACCCAACATTTCACAACACGAGCTGACGACAGCCATGCAGCACCTGTCTCAGAGCTCCCGAAGGCACACCTGTGTCTCCACTGGCTTCTCTGGATGTCAAGAGTAGGTAAGGTTCTTCGCGTTGCATCGAATTAAACCACATGCTCCACCGCTTGTGCGGGCCCCCGTCAATTCATTTGAGTTTTAATCTTGCGACCGTACTCCCCAGGCGGTCTACTTAACGCGTTAGCTCCGAAAGCCACGGCTCAAGGCCACAACCTCCAAGTAGACATCGTTTACGGCGTGGACTACCAGGGTATCTAATCCTGTTTGCTCCCCACGCTTTCGCATCTGAGTGTCAGTATCTGTCCAGGGGGCCGCCTTCGCCACTGGTATTCCTTCAGATCTCTACGCATTTCACCGCTACACCTGAAATTCTACCCCCCTCTACAGTACTCTAGTTCACCAGTTTCAAATGCAGTTCCGAGGTTGAGCCCCGGGCTTTCACATCTGACTTAATGAACCACCTGCATGCGCTTTACGCCCAGTAATTCCGATTAACGCTCGCACCCTCCGTATTACCGCGGCTGCTGGCACGGAGTTAGCCGGTGCTTCTTCTGTTGCTAACGTCAAGAGATAGCGCTATTAACGCTACCCCCTTCCTCACAACTGAAAGTACTTTACAACCCGAAGGCCTTCTTCATACACGCGGCATGGCTGCATCAGGCTTTCGCCCATTGTGCAATATTCCCCACTGCTGCCTCCCGTAGGAGTCTGGACCGTGTCTCAGTTCCAGTGTGGCTGATCATCCTCTCAGACCAGCTAGGGATCGTCGCCTTGGTGAGCCATTACCTCACCAACTAGCTAATCCCACCTAGGCATATCTTGACGCGAGAGGCCCGAAGGTCCCCCTCTTTGGCCCGTAGGCATTATGCGGTATTAGCCATCGTTTCCAATGGTTATCCCCCACATCAAGGCAATTTCCTAGGCATTACTCACCCGTCCGCCGCTCGACGCCCATTAACGCACCCGAAGGATTGTTAGTGTCGTTTCCGCTCGACTTGCATGTGTTAGGCCTGCCGCCAGCGTTCAATCTGAGCCATGATCAAACTCTTCAATTTAAGATTTTGTCGACTCAACGAATACTGACTTCAAAACTAATATTCATGTAAACATGAACATGTAATTCTAAAGCTATTACCATTCCAACAGAATGGTAATGAATTGACTGTGCCAAATAACCCCTCTCTATAAAGAAAGTAATTATTCGTATTGGTCACTCAGTTCATTGAAATCAATTTTGATTCCGAAGAATCTCTTTTATCTAACGATAAAACGTTTTGATATTCATCAACGAGTGCCCACACAGATTGATAGGTTTAAATTGTTAAAGAGCTTTGCTTTCAGTGCCTTAGCACTCAAGCAGGACGCGTATAATACGCTTTCTACTTTGAAAGTCAACATAAAATACTAAGAAAACTTAGAACTCTATGGTGACTTGTCTATTTAATAGACAAAGTCGAAATCAAAGCCTGGCGATGTCCTACTCTCACATGGGGAAGCCCCACACTACCATCGGCGCTATTGTGTTTCACTTCTGAGTTCGGCATGGAATCAGGTGGGTCCACAATGCTATGGTCGCCAAGCAAATTTTGCTTTTACTTTCAGTTTTTAAAAAACTGAAGGCAAAATAATCTGGAAAACTGTATTTAAAAGTCTATCTCTTCAAACTCATTCAAGGTCTGGTCTTTCTTTGAGTCCACAAAACCCCTTGGGTGTTGTATGGTTAAGCCTCACGGGCAATTAGTACAGGTTAGCTCAATGCCTCGCAGCACTTACACACCCTGCCTATCAACGTCGTAGTCTACGACAACCCTTTAGGACGCTTATAGCGCCAGGGAAAACTCATCTCAAGGCTCGCTTCCCGCTTAGATGCTTTCAGCGGTTATCGATTCCGAACTTAGCTACCGGGCAATGCCATTGGCATGACAACCCGAACACCAGAGGTTCGTCCACTCCGGTCCTCTCGTACTAGGAGCAGCCCCTTTCAATTTTCCAACGCCCACGGCAGATAGGGACCGAACTGTCTCACGACGTTCTAAACCCAGCTCGCGTACCACTTTAAATGGCGAACAGCCATACCCTTGGGACCGACTTCAGCCCCAGGATGTGATGAGCCGACATCGAGGTGCCAAACACCGCCGTCGATATGAACTCTTGGGCGGTATCAGCCTGTTATCCCCGGAGTACCTTTTATCCGTTGAGCGATGGCCCTTCCATTCAGAACCACCGGATCACTATGACCTGCTTTCGCACCTGCTCGAATTGTCATTCTCGCAGTCAAGCGGGCTTATGCCATTGCACTAACCACACGATGTCCAACCGTGTTTAGCCCACCTTCGTGCTCCTCCGTTACTCTTTGGGAGGAGACCGCCCCAGTCAAACTACCCACCAGGCACTGTCCGTAATCCCGATTCAGGGACCAACGTTAGAACATCAAAACTACAAGGGTGGTATTTCAAGGACGACTCCACCACATCTAGCGACGCGGTTTCATAGTCTCCCACCTATCCTACACATGTAGGTTCAATGTTCAGTGCCAAGCTGTAGTAAAGGTTCACGGGGTCTTTCCGTCTAGCCGCGGGTACACTGCATCTTCACAGCGATTTCAATTTCACTGAGTCTCGGGTGGAGACAGCGTGGCCATCATTACGCCATTCGTGCAGGTCGGAACTTACCCGACAAGGAATTTCGCTACCTTAGGACCGTTATAGTTACGGCCGCCGTTTACCGGGGCTTCGATCAAGAGCTTCGACCGAAGTCTAACCCCATCAATTAACCTTCCGGCACCGGGCAGGCGTCACACCGTATACGTCATCTTACGATTTTGCACAGTGCTGTGTTTTTAATAAACAGTTGCAGCCACCTGGTATCTGCGACTCTCGTCTGCTCCATCCGCAAGGGACTTCACTGATAAGAGCGTACCTTCTCCCGAAGTTACGGTACCATTTTGCCTAGTTCCTTCACCCGAGTTCTCTCAAGCGCCTTGGTATTCTCTACCCGACCACCTGTGTCGGTTTGGGGTACGATTCCTTACAATCTGAAGCTTAGAGGCTTTTCCTGGAAGCATGGCATCAATGACTTCACTACCGTAGTAGCTCGACATCGTATCTCAGCGTTAATAGCGGTCCGGATTTACCTAAACCACCCGCCTACGTACTTGAACCTGGACAACCGTCGCCAGGCCCACCTAGCCTTCTCCGTCCCCCCATCGCAATTGTAAGAAGTACGGGAATATTAACCCGTTTCCCATCGACTACGCCTTTCGGCCTCGCCTTAGGAGTCGACTTACCCTGCCCCGATTAACGTTGGACAGGAACCCTTGGTCTTCCGGCGAGGGAGTTTTTCACTCCCTTTATCGTTACTCATGTCAGCATTCGCACTTCTGATACCTCCAGCAGCCCTTACAGACCACCTTCAACGGCTTACAGAACGCTCCCCTACCCCACATACCCTAAGGTACGTAGCCGCAGCTTCGGTGTATAGCTTAGCCCCGTTACATCTTCCGCGCAGGCCGACTCGACCAGTGAGCTATTACGCTTTCTTTAAATGATGGCTGCTTCTAAGCCAACATCCTGGCTGTCTGAGCCTTCCCACATCGTTTCCCACTTAGCTATACTTTGGGACCTTAGCTGGCGGTCTGGGTTGTTTCCCTCTCCACGACGGACGTTAGCACCCGCCGTGTGTCTCCCGGATAGTACTTACTGGTATTCGGAGTTTGCAAAGGGTTGGTAAGTCGGGATGACCCCCTAGCCTTAACAGTGCTCTACCCCCAGTAGTATTCGTCCGAGGCGCTACCTAAATAGCTTTCGGGGAGAACCAGCTATCTCCAGGTTTGATTGGCCTTTCACCCCTAGCCACAAGTCATCCGCTAATTTTTCAACATTAGTCGGTTCGGTCCTCCAGTTGATGTTACTCAACCTTCAACCTGCCCATGGCTAGATCACCTGGTTTCGGGTCTAATCCTAGCAACTGTACGCCCAGTTAAGACTCGGTTTCCCTACGGCTCCCCTAAACGGTTAACCTTGCTACTAAAATTAAGTCGCTGACCCATTATACAAAAGGTACGCAGTCACACCACGAAGGTGCTCCTACTGCTTGTACGTACACGGTTTCAGGTTCTATTTCACTCCCCTCACAGGGGTTCTTTTCGCCTTTCCCTCACGGTACTGGTTCACTATCGGTCAGTCAGTAGTATTTAGCCTTGGAGGATGGTCCCCCCATATTCAGACAGGATATCACGTGTCCCGCCCTACTCGTTTTCACTGATGATGAGATGTCGATTACGGGGCTATCACCCTTTATTGCGGCACTTTCCAGAGCCTTCATCTGTCTCATTAAAAGCTTAAGGGCTAATCCAATTTCGCTCGCCGCTACTTTCGGAATCTCGGTTGATTTCTCTTCCTCGGGGTACTTAGATGTTTCAGTTCCCCCGGTTTGCCTCCTGCTGCTATGTATTCACAACAGGATACTTACTTATGTAAGTGGGTTTCCCCATTCAGGAATCCCAGACTCAAAAGGTTATTACTACCTAATCTGGGCTTATCGCAAGTTATTACGCCTTTCATCGCCTCTGACTGCCAAGGCATCCACCGTGTACGCTTAGTCACTTAACCATACAACCCGAAAGGGTCTTAGTGTATGGCAACTAACCAAGGTTTTTGGTTGTCATTAAGAAGGGTTAATTCTCAATGACTGTTTGCCGGACTCAATTGTGATTCAAACAAGTTTGAATCGAATACAAGACACTTGAATGTGTTTGTTGTGTTTATACTGTTCTTATTAAATAAGAGCAGATAAACATTGAGAACTTTTAAATTTGATTTAAATAACTTCGTTATTTAAATCAGTCAGCTTTCCAAATTGTTAAAGAGCTTGATTCAATAAATTGAACCATTTTTAAAAACACTTAAATAAATGTGCTTAAAGATGGTATCCCGTAGGGGAGTCGAACCCCTGTTACCGCCGTGAAAGGGCGGTGTCCTAGGCCTCTAGACGAACGGGACATAGGTTACTCTTAACTGTTTAAACGTATCAATCTGTGTGGGTACTCATCGTGCATATCTTCGTATAAGGAGGTGATCCAGCCCCAGGTTCCCCTAGGGCTACCTTGTTACGACTTCACCCCAGTCATGAACCACAAAGTGGTGAGCGTCCTCCCCGAAAGGTTAAACTACCCACTTCTTTTGCAGCCCACTCCCATGGTGTGACGGGCGGTGTGTACAAGGCCCGGGAACGTATTCACCGTGACATTCTGATTCACGATTACTAGCGATTCCGACTTCATGGAGTCGAGTTGCAGACTCCAATCCGGACTACGACGCACTTTTTGGGATTCGCTCACTATCGCTAGCTTGCTGCCCTCTGTATGCGCCATTGTAGCACGTGTGTAGCCCTACTCGTAAGGGCCATGATGACTTGACGTCGTCCCCACCTTCCTCCGGTTTATCACCGGCAGTCTCCCTGGAGTTCCCGACATTACTCGCTGGCAAACAAGGATAAGGGTTGCGCTCGTTGCGGGACTTAACCCAACATTTCACAACACGAGCTGACGACAGCCATGCAGCACCTGTCTCAGAGCTCCCGAAGGCACACCTGTGTCTCCACTGGCTTCTCTGGATGTCAAGAGTAGGTAAGGTTCTTCGCGTTGCATCGAATTAAACCACATGCTCCACCGCTTGTGCGGGCCCCCGTCAATTCATTTGAGTTTTAATCTTGCGACCGTACTCCCCAGGCGGTCTACTTAACGCGTTAGCTCCGAAAGCCACGGCTCAAGGCCACAACCTCCAAGTAGACATCGTTTACGGCGTGGACTACCAGGGTATCTAATCCTGTTTGCTCCCCACGCTTTCGCATCTGAGTGTCAGTATCTGTCCAGGGGGCCGCCTTCGCCACTGGTATTCCTTCAGATCTCTACGCATTTCACCGCTACACCTGAAATTCTACCCCCCTCTACAGTACTCTAGTTCACCAGTTTCAAATGCAGTTCCGAGGTTGAGCCCCGGGCTTTCACATCTGACTTAATGAACCACCTGCATGCGCTTTACGCCCAGTAATTCCGATTAACGCTCGCACCCTCCGTATTACCGCGGCTGCTGGCACGGAGTTAGCCGGTGCTTCTTCTGTTGCTAACGTCAAGAGATAGCGCTATTAACGCTACCCCCTTCCTCACAACTGAAAGTACTTTACAACCCGAAGGCCTTCTTCATACACGCGGCATGGCTGCATCAGGCTTTCGCCCATTGTGCAATATTCCCCACTGCTGCCTCCCGTAGGAGTCTGGACCGTGTCTCAGTTCCAGTGTGGCTGATCATCCTCTCAGACCAGCTAGGGATCGTCGCCTTGGTGAGCCATTACCTCACCAACTAGCTAATCCCACCTAGGCATATCTTGACGCGAGAGGCCCGAAGGTCCCCCTCTTTGGCCCGTAGGCATTATGCGGTATTAGCCATCGTTTCCAATGGTTATCCCCCACATCAAGGCAATTTCCTAGGCATTACTCACCCGTCCGCCGCTCGACGCCCATTAACGCACCCGAAGGATTGTTAGTGTCGTTTCCGCTCGACTTGCATGTGTTAGGCCTGCCGCCAGCGTTCAATCTGAGCCATGATCAAACTCTTCAATTTAAGATTTTGTCGACTCAACGAATACTGACTTCAAAACTACTATGTAATTTTAAAGCTATTACCATTCCAACAGAATGGTAATGAATTGACTGTGCCGATTAACTACAAGTAGTTAAACGTATTGGTCACTCAGTTCATTGAAATCAATTTTGATTCCGAAGAATCTGTTTTATCTAACGATAAAACGTTTTGATATTCATCAACGAGTGCCCACACAGATTGATAGGTTTAAATTGTTAAAGAGCTTCTCTTCGTTGTGACTTACATCACTTCGGAAGAGGCGGCTATTCTAGCGATTTAATTCTCAGTGTCAAACACTTTTGAAAATTAATTTCTACTTTCTAAAAGTAGAAGCGAATTATCGCTTAAAGCTAGTTGCCTAACTAACATTCTGCGCTGAAGCCTTGTGGCGTCTGCCGTGTCAGTGAGGCGGCATTATAGAGATGTTCATCACATTGGCAAGTGTTTATTAAAGAAAAATGCAAAAATAACGGTTACATGACGAATAAACACTCAAAGCTTTATTTATGCAACTTTAACTACAAAGTAACTACACAATAACCACAGACTTATCCACAACCGCTCTAATTTTATCCCCTAGAAACTAAAAAAGCTGCCTAATGGCAGCTTTTTAAATAGCAATGAGTCTAAATCCCAGAACCATATTGCTCTCCATCATCTTCATGGAGACCACATTCGCGTTTCAGCCCATTAAAACGAGTTTCCTCTTCAGTCATACCCGGTTCCCACTTCTTAGTTGTATGTGTATCTCCAACAGAAAGGTAACCCTGCTCTCGAAGCGGGTGATAACCGAGACCATGCTCTTCTAGGTAATAGTGAACATCTTTATTCGTCCAATCGATTACCGGCAAAAATTTAAACACACCATTTTGGATAGATAAGATTGGCAAGTTTGCACGCGATTGAGATTGCTCTCTTCTTAAACCGGAAAACCATGTCCCAGCCTCGAGCTCATCTAGCGCTCTTCTCATCGGTTCAACTTTATTAAGCTTGTTGTACTTCTCTATCCCTTCTATACCTTGATCCCAAAGTTTTCCATATTGCGCTTCTTGCCAATTAGGGCTCTGTTGGGCGCGAAAGACTTGAAGGTTTAGAGTCAACTTCTTACTTAACTCATCGATAAAGCGATAGGTCTCAGGAAATAGATACCCTGTGTCCGTCAGAATAACCGGAATATCTGGTTTTGCTTGAGTCACTAAGTGCAGCATTAATGCGGCTTGAATGCCGAAACTTGAAGAAACAACATGTGATCCTTCCAAGTTTTCTAATGCCCATTTAACTCTTTCTAATGCTGTTAGCTGTTCTAACTCAGCATTAATTTGGCCAAGACGAAGTATTTGCTCCGTCTTAGTCAATGCGAGTAGCTCTGCTAACTTCAATTTTGAAGCGACAGAATTATGCATGCAGATCCCTCTTGGAAATGATCACCTCTTCGATGATGCCAGCTCGGATTGTAAAATCACCGAACCCTTCATTGTCGTTGCGTTCTGTAGCCCAACGTCCCACCAGCGCATCAATCTCTTCTAAGATCTGAGCTGATGTGATGTTCTCTTTATACATCTTAGGAATACGAGTTCCGGCCTTGTTGCCACCTAGGTGCATGTTGTAACGCCCCGGAGCCTTACCCACTAAACCAAGTTCAGCCAACATTGCACGACCACAACCATTTGGACAACCTGTGATTCGAAGGATGATGTTATCTTCTTCTGGTAATCCATGTTTTTTCAGAATGTCTTCAACATCCGTTACAAACTCAGGAAGAAAGCGCTCAGCTTCTGCCATTGCTAAAGGACATGTTGGGAAAGCCACACACGCCATTGAGTTTTTACGTTGCTCTGAAACAGCATCGTCCATCAAGCCATATTGACGCGCCAGTTTTTCAATCTTGGCCTTTTGACTCGTCGACACACCCGCAACAATTAGGTTTTGGTTTGCAGTCATGCGGAAGTCACCTTTGTGGATCTTCGCTATTTCAGCAACACCTGTTTTCAGAGCTTTACCCGGAAAATCAAGTAAACGACCATTCTCGATGAATAACGCTAAGTGGTGCTTACCATCAATGCCTTCCGCCCAACCAATGCGATCACCACGGCCAGTAAACTCATAAGGTCGGCTTTCAGAAAATTCTACGCCTGCACGCTTTTCTACTTCTGCTTTGAATACATCAATACCAACACGGTCTAGTGTGTATTTGGTTTTTGCATTCTTACGGTTTGAACGGTTACCCCAGTCACGCTGAGTCGTTACCACCGCAGCTGCTACATCTAACGTTTTATCTAATGGCACAAAACCAAAATCATCAGCTTTACGTGCATAAGTAGAGGTATCACCGTGTGTCATCGCTAAACCGCCACCAACTAACACGTTAAAGCCCACCAGCTTTCCGTCTTCAGCAATAGCAACAAAGTTAAGATCGTTAGCATGAACGTCCACATCATTTTGCGGAGGAATGACAACCGTCGTCTTGAACTTACGCGGTAGGTAGTTGCTACCAAGGATAGGTTCTTCATCCGTTGTTTCTAGCTTTTCTCCATCTAACCATATTTCTGCATAAGCACGAGTCTTCGGTAATAGATGTTCACTGATCTTTTTCGCCCACTCGTAAGCTTCCTGATGAAGTTCAGACTCAACCGGGTTTGTCGTACACAAAACATTTCGGTTTACATCACCCGCTGTCGCAATGGAATCAATGCCAATGCTATTTAGCGTTTGGTGCATCAACTTAATGTTCGGCTTCAAGACACCGTGGAACTGAAACGTTTGACGAGTTGTTAGACGAATTGAACCGTAAGAGGTACTTTCGTCTGCGAACTTATCAATCGCCAACCACTGCTTAGGGGTAATGATGCCACCAGGCATACGAGCACGAAGCATTACGTTGTGTAACGGTTCGAGCTTTTGCTTGGTACGTTCGTTACGAATATCACGGTCGTCTTGTTGATACATACCGTGGAAACGAATCAACTGAAAGTTATCAGCAGTAAAGCCACCTGTTATGCGGTCTTGGAGATCTTGTTCAATCGTACCGCGTAGGTTATTACTTTCACGCTTAAGACGCTCATTGTCAGCCAAAGGTCCAAGTACTTGACCTAGCACTTCTTGCTCTATTACTTGCTTGCTCATTAGTACACATCCCTTTGGTAACGTTTCGCTTTACGTAAATCATTAATATATTGTTCAGCTTGTTCGCGGCTCTGGTTGCCATGTTTTTCCGCTATCGTAACTAATGCTTCATGGACATCTTTCGCCATTCGAGTCGCATCGCCACAGACATAGAGGTACGCGCCTTCTTGCAGCCATTGCCAAACCTGCTCTGCTTGTTCGATTAAACGGTCTTGAACATAAACCTTTTCTTTTTGGTCACGGCTAAAGGCAACATCTAGCTTAGTTAGCGCGCCAGACTTGAGGTACTTTTGCCATTCAACTTGGTATAAGAAATCTTGAGTAAAGGTACGGTCACCAAAGAACAACCAGCTTTTGCCTTCAGCATCATTGTTTTCACGCTCTTGAACGAAACTGCGGAAAGGTGCGATACCTGTACCCGGGCCAACCATGATGATTGGTGTATTGTCGTCTTGTGGTAGCTTGAAGTTATTGTTGTTCTCTACAAACACCTTCACTTCGCCACCTTCTTCAAGGCGCTGAGCCAAAAAGCTTGATGCTCCACCTAAGCGAGACTCTTCACCTTTTTGGTATTCAACCAGACCAACCGTTAAGTGAACTTCTTCATCTACTTCGGCTTGGCTTGATGCAATAGAATAGAGGCGTGGAGTCAGCTTACGTAACAGGCCAATTAACTCATCAGCCGATAGCTTGGTTTTCTTTTCAGCGAGTACATCGACGATTTGTGTATTACCCGCATATTCACGAAGCTTGTCTTTATCTTCCACCAGCTTGATTAACTTCTTGCTGCCCGATAACTCAGCAAACTTAGTCACAAGTTGAGGGTTTGAAGTGGTAATCTCAAATTTACTCACTAACGCACTATGGATAGATAGATTGTCACCATCGACATCGACACTTTCGATACCCGATAACCCAACCTTAGAAAGAATCTGATTCGCGAGTTCTGAGCTGTTTTCATACCATACGCCTAGCGCATCGCCGGGTTGGTAGGTAATGCCAGATTCATCAAGATCGATCTCGATATGACGAACATCTTTACCCGAGTCACGACCCGTGATCTTTTGACTGGTTAATAGTGTCGCTGTATATGGATTTTGTTTGGTGTATTGCGAATGGCCGACACCTGCTTGACCTACTGGTAACTGAACGATATCAGCCTCAGCACCTGTCGATAGCGTTTCTTGAACTTGTGATAACGCTTTAGCGCGCCATTCCGTTGCTAACTCTTCGTAATCAACATCACAATCAAGGCGATCGACAAACGATTTCGCACCAAGCTTAGCGAGGAAGTTATCGAAGTCTTTAGCCGTTTGGCAGAAGAACTCATAGCTTGAGTCACCTAAACCAATCACACCGTATTGTAGGTTTGATAATTTTGGCGCTTTCTTCGATTGAAGGAATTCATGCAACTCAATCGCGTTATCAGGGGCTTCGCCCTCACCATTGGTTGAAGCGACGAAAATGACGTGAGTCTCTTTGGCTAAGTTCTTACCTTTATAATCACTCGCATCGAAAAGCTCGACCGCGATTCCTAAGGCCTTGGCTTCTGCCTCGAGCGATTCAGCGACGCCTTTAGCATTGCCTGTTTGAGAAGCGAAGATAATGCTGAGCTTGCCTGCTGGCTTAGCCGCTACTGCAGCGGCCGCTTGAGCGATTGGCGCAGCAGCACCGACAGGCTGAGCTTGGCTCACTCCCCAAAGGTAGCCACTGACCCATGCCAGTTGCTGTGAAGACAGTTCAGAAACAGTTTGCTGAAGATGACCCAATTGTTGGTCATTAAGTGGTGCTGCTAGCCCAGGTAACTCATTAGCCCCAGACTGTGCATTATTGTTTTGTGAAGACTCTTTCTTATTTAAAGACATGGTCACGACATCCCTAATCATTGCGTGACGATAGATTAACCACTCCTTTTAATAACAAGAAAGAATAGAAAAGTATGTTTTATAACTTTTTGGAAGTAAAAACCGATTGAAACGTAAATTGTCTTACTGGTTTTCAATGCGTACTTGCTGAAAGCCAACCGCCATTGCCGACTTAGATGCTAAGTCTAAATCCGCATAATGACACTCTTCACCATGAACATCCGTAAGCAGAACAAAGCCACCGCCCATATGACGAAACTCCACAACCCAAGACCCTTCTTGAATTGAGGGCTCTATGATGGCTTCAACCAGCATGTTTTCTCTATATAAATTTCGTAATTCATTGAGTGTCATATTCCATCCCTTGCTTTGACCTCACTACATAGACCTTATAAGAATAGACGCAAATTAGCTCTCTGTAATAAGGATGGTCGAAAGTGATGAATGTGCTAACTAATTCCAGAAAGATATATACCCAAGTAACCGATAGATATAAAAAAACGCCACTTAATAAAGTGGCGTTCTTAAAATTCGTACTAAATTTGCTTTATATGGCCTAGAAGCGCACTTCAGCACCAGCAAACCAACCATCGACCATGACAAAACTCTTGCCTAGTTCTGAGCTAAAGAACTCATCCGAATCTAGGTCGATAACACGGTAACCACCACGCAGGGCAATTTCAGATTCTGATACAGGGATTCGATATTGAACACCCGCCATCAAGTCAGTGCTCTTGATACCACTGCTATCACCGAACTCCATCGTACCAATGATATCGAAGTTGGTGTCCGGCACATTGATCTCTGCGTTACCGTAGAAGCTCCACGTGAACTCATCAAACGTCGATGTTTTCGCACCCGTCGCTTTTGGTTCAATGTAATTAGAGTTTGAGTATTGAGTAAACGTCACACCAGCATCGAAGTTCATCAACTTGTGCTCTAACAGTGTGTAGTAAAACGTGTAGTCGTACTTATCAAAAGCCAACGAGTCCGCATCAATAGAGGTATAACGGAAGCTAGCATTTGGGAGCATTGGGGCATTATGCTCAAATGCGAAATACAACGAAGGTGAGTTAGAGTCGTCATCTTGTCTAACTTCGTTTAGCTTTGTACTTCCCCACCACATATCGGCACCGACTTTAGCCGTGTAAGAAAACTCTTCCGCAGCAGACACTGCTGAACTTAAAGATAGCATTCCCACTAAAGCAATTAATGGCATTTTATTCATTTGAGATAGCTCCAATTCCATATCGTAGTGCTAATTGTATGCACATTCATAGATTATTGGGGAAAATTCTACCACACATCTTAAATTCTCAAACGATAAACCGCTGACGAGTAAAGATTTGACGGCACTATGACCTTAGTAACGTCTCTGGTTAGAACTGTGTACAAAGTTTTTGAAAAACCACACACCGATTGCAATCACGATCAACCAAGGCAGTAACTTAAACACGACGCCCATCATACCTAAGACCAACATGACTAATAACGCGACTCCGGTTGCAGCCAATACCGTCATAAACGTGATACCAGTGACAAGTAGAGTTGCGACGAAAATAAGAACAAAGATTAATTCAAACATAATGGTCTCCCTAATGAGTTAATGACCTATCTTTCCTACTTTCTAACATTGCAGCTTCCATACCAAGTATGCCAATCCAACAAAACCCTTATTTATCAGATAAATAAAAAGCCACACATCTTCATGCATGGCTTTTCGGAAACTTGTGGTGGTAAATTTGGCCTCTAATGGCGAATTTAGCCTTAAGCTTTTAACTTAGAGGGAGATTAAACATTTAACTCTTTAGGGATCTTAGCCAATGCCGTTTGCATCACTTCGATACCTGCACCTTTCTTATGTGCATTTTCACTGATGTAGCGACGCCATTGCCTTGCACCAGGCATGCTTTGGAACAAACCAAGCATATGACGAGAGATATGTCCTAAGCTTGCGCCATTTGAAAGTTCACGTTCGATGTACGGGTACATCTCTTCAACCACTTGTGAGCGCTTCTTGATTGGCGTGTCTAAACCAAAGATCTGCTGATCGACTTCAGCCAAGATAAACGGGCTATGGTAAGCCTCACGGCCGATCATCACACCATCAAGGTGTTGCAAGTGCTCTTTAGTTTGCTCAAGAGTAGTAATGCCACCATTCACGGCAATCACCAGATCAGAGAAGTCTTTCTTGATTTGATATGCACGATCGTAATCTAGCGGTGGGATCTCACGGTTCTCTTTCGGGCTAAGACCACTCAACCATGCTTTACGCGCATGGATAGTAAATTGCTCACAGCCACCTTTTTCAGAAACCGTCGAAACAAACTTAGTTAAAAACTCATAAGAGTCTTGGTCATCGATACCGATACGCGTTTTCACGGTAATTGGGATATCAGTGACTTCTTTCATCGCCGACACACAATCTGCCACCAACTCTGGCTCAGCCATCAAGCATGCACCAAAGCGACCATTCTGAACTCGGTCTGAAGGACAACCTACGTTAAGGTTCACTTCATCGTAACCACGCTCACCAGCAAGTTTCGCACAAGCAGCAAGATCAACCGGGTTTGAACCTCCGAGTTGAAGTGCAAGGGGATGTTCTTGCTCGTTATATTCTAGGAAGTCGCCCTTACCATGTAAGATCGCGCCCGTTGTTACCATTTCCGTGTACAGAAGAGTCTGCTGAGAAAGCAAACGGTGAAAGTAACGACAGTGGCGGTCAGTCCAATCGAGCATTGGAGCGACGGACAACCTACATGAATGTGTCATGGCAAAGTACCCTAGTAGCGAGTCAAAAAAATATGCTGGAATACCCAGCAAAAGCAAGGTCGGCTATTGTAAATGCTATGCCCTATTTGTGCTATATGAACTTTGCCTCACACTTTTTTATAAACCTATTCACCAGATCTCTAATTCAACCTCATTAATCAGTTATGCCTTGAGTCACACTGTCATTTTGAGTTACCTTGTCTTATTCAAAGTCGTGGGTCACAATACGCTCTGTACCTGACTTTAATAGAAATCATTGGCTCCCAAAACGTAGTAACCTAGAAATAAGGTTTGATTAGGGATGTCCGATTGAATGGTGAAAAATTTGGACCACACATTAATAGAGCAAGTTGAAGGGATATGCGCATCGCGAGGCGTTAGATTAACACCTCAAAGAAAGCGAGTGTTTGAGCTCATCCTCTCTAATAAAAAAGCCTCCAGTGCTTATGAATTATTAGAGCAGTTGAAAGTCAGTGAACCGCAGGCCAAGCCTCCTACAGTTTATCGCGCTTTGGATTTCTTGTTGGAACAAGGTTTCATTCACCGAGTTGAGTCAACCAATAGCTTCATATGCTGCTGTTCTTGCAATGCCAACAAACATTTCTCCCAACTACTGATCTGCGATAAATGTGGCACTGTGATAGAACTGCAAGACGATGCTCTTGTCACCCTACTCGCCAGTAACGCTGAGAAGCATGGCTTTCAATTGACGAATCATGTCATTGAATCGCATGGCATTTGCCAATCTTGCTCCTCCGAGATGAAAGAATAAGATTATAGAAGAACATTATGCGCGCTGAATTTGTAAACCCGTTTTTAGCTTCTTTGATGAACGTATTAAAAACGATGGCTTCTCTAGAATTGAAGCCACAAAAACCGAGAGTTAAGAAAGATGAAATCGCTCGTGGTGATGTATCCGGCCTAATTGGTATGGTTGGTACACAGTCTCGTGGCTCTATGTCGATCACCTTTGATGAAGGTCTCGCTCTCGAAATCATGGAAAACATGCTCGGTGAACGACCAAACGGCCTCAACGAAGAAGTGACCGATATGGTGGGTGAAATCACTAACATGGTGACTGGCGGTGCAAAACGTATTCTTGCGGAAAGCGGTTTTGACTTCGATATGGCAACGCCAATCGTGGTTTCCGGTAAAGGTCATACGATTCGTCACAAGTGTGATGGGGCAATCATCATAATGCCTTTCTCATCTCAATGGGGTAATGCTTTCATCGAGATCTGTTTCGAATAACAGCTGTTTATTTCTAGCAGTACTGAGTATCAAATCAAAAAAGGTTGGCATAATGCCAGCCTTTTTTATTACCTGCGATTTAACCATTACTTGCTCTACAAATACAAAAATGCCAACCCGAAGGTTGGCATTTTTTGGGTGCTATCAACTCAATTAAGCTTTAAGCGCTTTAAATGCGTTGATTAGACCGTTCGTTGAGCTGTCGTGAGACGTTACTTGAGCATCATCAGCAAGCTCTGGAAGAATTTGGTTTGCTAGTTGCTTACCAAGCTCTACACCCCATTGGTCGAAGCTGAAGATGTTCCAGATAACGCCTTGAACGAAGATCTTGTGCTCGTACATCGCGATTAGGTTACCTAAAGAGCGAGGGTTGATTTGCTTAACAAGAATTGAGTTCGTTGGGCGGTTACCTTCAAATACTTTGAAAGGTACTAGCTCAGCCACTTCTTCAGCTGTTTTACCCGCCGCTAGGAATTCGGCTTCTACTGTCTCTTTTGTCTTACCGAATGCTAGTGCTTCAGTTTGAGCAAAGAAGTTAGACATTAGCTTCTGGTGGTGATCAGATGCTGGGTTGTGACTGATAGCAGGCGCGATGAAGTCTGATGGGATCAGCTTAGTGCCTTGGTGAATCAGTTGGTAGAACGCGTGCTGGCCGTTTGTACCAGGTTCGCCCCAGATGATAGGACCTGTTTGGTACTCTACTGGGTTGCCTTCACGGTCAACAAACTTACCGTTCGATTCCATGTTGCCTTGCTGGAAGTAAGCAGCAAAACGGTGCATGTATTGATCGTAAGGAAGAATTGCTTCTGACTCAGCGCCGTGGAAGTTGTTGTACCAAATACCGATAAGCGCAAGGATTACTGGAATGTTGCTTTCAAACTCAGTTGAAGCAAAGTGATTATCCATCTCGTGAGCACCTTCTAGCAGCTCTACGAAGTTATCAAAGCCAACAGATAGTGAGATAGAAAGACCGATTGCAGACCATAGTGAGTAACGACCACCAACCCAGTCCCAAAATTCGAACATGTTGTCAGTATCAATACCAAACTCAGCGACCGCAGTTGCGTTAGTTGATAGTGCTGCGAAGTGTTTAGCTACGTGTGCGTTATCACCCGCTTCAGCCAAGAACCAATCACGAGCAGAGTGCGCGTTAGTCATTGTTTCTTGAGTAGTGAATGTTTTAGATGCCACTAAGAATAGCGTTGTTTCTGGGTTAAGAGGCTTAAGTGTCTCAACAATGTGAGTGCCATCTACGTTAGAAACGAAGTGCATGTTTAGACGAGTTTTGTATGGCGTTAGAGCTTCAGTCACCATGTATGGACCAAGGTCCGAACCGCCGATACCGATGTTAACTACATCAGTGATCTCTTTACCTGTGTAACCTTTCCACTCACCAGAAACGATACGGTGTGTGAACAGTTCCATTTTTGCTAGTACTGCGTTCACTGCTGGCATTACGTCTTTGCCATCAACCATTACTGGGTTGTCGCTACGGTTACGTAGAGCAGTGTGAAGTACTGAACGACCTTCAGTCTTGTTGATTGCATCACCACCGAACATTGCTTCAATTGCAGACTTAACTTCAGTCTCGTTCGCAAGAGCAAATAGGTGCTGCATAGTTTCAGCATCGATAAGGTTCTTAGAGTAATCCACTAAGATGTCAGAACCGAAACGAGTAGAAAAGCTCTCGAAACGCTTTGCATCTTGAGCAAACAGTTCTTTCATATCCATATCTTGAGCAGACTCAAAATGTGCAGTTAGAGCTTTCCACGCTTGTGTATGCGTTGGGTTGATATTTTTCAACATGGTATCTATCCCGATGTTACTGTAGGTTTTATTCTAAACGTCACCTGGGTGATGAATAGAACCCCCGATTAGGCGAAAGTTTATATTTTTCTGTGATGACCAAACCGCGTCACCACTGAAAGATTCTTTGTAATTTTTTTTCACGACGTATTATGCCGCATATGAAGAGCTGTACCTTGAGATAAATCAGGATTAGATTTCCTGATACAAGAATCGGTACTGACTCTAGCTCTAACATAATTAAATGTGAGCGATACCTGATAAATTCAAGTTCAAAAGATAGCGTTAAACCACTTTTTTTCCAAATACATTATAAAGGATGGCGTATGTGGATTCAGAAGACTATACACCTAAATGCACGAAAGCGTGGATTTCATCTCATTACTGATGAAATTGAACAACAGATACACGATATCAATTCTTTATCTGTTGGTTTATTACATCTTTTTATCCAACATACCTCAGCCAGCCTCACATTAAACGAGAACGCAGATCCTACCGTCCGTACTGATATGGAGTCGCACTTCAATAAGTTTGTTCCCGAGCGAGCGCCCTACTACAGACACACCTATGAAGGCGATGATGACATGCCTGCCCACATTAAAGCATCGACACTTGGCACCAGTGTGACAATACCGATTAGCAACGGTCGTTTAGCTTTAGGAACATGGCAGGGCATTTACTTAGGTGAGCATCGAGATTGTGGTGGAAGCCGTACTGTGATTGCGACTATTCAAGGTGAGTAATCATAACAACCAAAGAGTAATAAGCTCTTAATAAACAGCATGATAAGTACAAAAAAGGGTGACACGATTATGTATCACCCTTTAACAATAAGATAAATTTAACGGCTAAAACTTTGCTTAGTTTAGATAGGCTTAGAAAGGCTGGTTTATCATGACCCTAAAGGTCCCTTCGTCACCACCTCGAGCCAACTCAGCACGTACAACAATGCCTTCCACTTGGAAACGCACCGCGCCACCTAAGCTCCATTTCATGTCCGAGTGCAGTGTTTTGATGTCGTACTCATCCGCAACGCGCCCCAATTCAGCAAACGCTACCCATTGCCACCAAGGCAAGTCGTAGTAGTTAATCAACGGGATGTCGCCAAGTGGTTGCCAATCTGGAAGTACTCGGTACTCAGCAGAGTAATGAACCGCAGAGCGACCGTGATAACGACCTCCGGTATAACCTCGTAATCGATACAAGCCACCAAGTCGAGCTTGCTCCGTTTCTGGCGGACGAGCACAATCTTGCCCAGAGCAGTTATCCCACGTTGGCGTGTCAGCCGTATAGAAATCGAATGCTAAAACTTGTTGATCGAATAAGTCCCCTAAAGGACCTAAAGCAAAGTACTGACTATTTTGGAAAGTCCACTTGAGCCATAAGTCATCGTTAGACCAGCTATCTGCACCTGTGGTGAACTCAAGGTTAGTGTGAGAACCTCTGGTTGGGTTACGTGTGCTATCACGGTTATCCCAATCAAACGCCAAACTAAAGCCTGTCGCCTCCTCGGTATTATTTAAACCTTCCAACTCACGAGCGGTATAAAAAGGCGTAAATAGAATCGAACTGACACCCGATTCGACTGGCGAAGCAAAGCTCACATCTTTGATTGGCTGAAAAGCGCCGAGCAAGCCATGCTCCGCAACATTGCCCCAAGGTAGCAAATACTTAAACTCAAACTGATAGTTTTGCTCTAAGCCATCGGCAATGGTTTTGTCATCGATAGATGAATCGTTATCGCCTTGAGAACCAATGTAATACGGGTTGTCATTGAAGCGCGCTTGATACATCTGAGTGCTAAACAATACGTTCTCAGACAAGGCATAGTTAAAAGCCGATAGAAAGCCTACGTAACTGTCTTTGTCCGAATACAGTGCCATACCAAACAGAGCGGCTTGAGGTTGCCAAACACCCTTTGCGACACCCGCAACCCCAAAGGTGTTACCCATGGTTTCGGTGCTGAAGTAGAAAGGGACAAAGGCTGAATCTTTTTCTTCGCTCGCAGCGGAAGAAGAAAAGCTGACACCGAGTAATGTCATTACAGACATTAGCCAGTTTCGAGTCGTTCGCTTGAACATAATTTACTTTTCAAGACCCATGATTACTTCACATACTCCATCGCAACACGCGAAGTCAGCTTAGTAACTAACTCGTAAGCGATAGTGCCGATATGTTCAGCCACTTCTTCTGAAGGTAAATCTTTACCCCACAGAGTCGCTTCATCGCCGACTTTATCTGCCGCATCAGGGCCTAGATCAACCGTTAGCATGTCCATTGACACACGTCCTGCGATCGGTACTTTTCGACCGTTAACGAACACTGGAGTACCGTTAGGTGCAGTACGAGGATAACCATCACCATAACCAATCGCGATAACACCAACCTTGGTATCACGTTCACTGGTCCAGTTACCGCCATAACCCACACTTTCACCGGCTTTCACATCGCGAACTGCAATTAGGTGTGAGGTCAGGGTCATCACAGGCAAAAAGCCAAGCTCTTGCGCCGATTTATCCACAAACGGAGAGACACCGTAAGAGATGATTCCCGGACGAACCCAATCAAGGTGACTGTCTGGCCAAGCGAGTAAACCCGCCGAGGCAGCAAGTGAACGCTCACCTTCACAACCTTCAGTAAGCGACAAGAAAAGCTCTGTCTGTTCAACGGTGGTTGCTCTATCCAGCTCATCAGCACAACCGAAGTGGCTCATGTAACGTAGAGGTTTGGCAACATTCGTACATTGATGCAAACGCTCAACAAAGTTTTGGTATTGTTCAGGACGAACACCTAATCGGTGCATACCACTGTCGACCTTTAGCCATACCACAACGGGGGTTTCCAAATCCGCATTCTCTAGCGCGCTTAATTGCTCTTCACAATGCACTACAGTTTGAATGTTATTGGTCACCAAGATTGGTAAATCGCCCGAAGAGTAAAAACCTTCCAGCAACAAAATAGGTTTAACAATGCCACCAGCACGAAGTTGTAACGCTTCTTCAATACGCGCCACACCAAAAGCATCAGAGCTTTTTGAATGCTTGGCGATATGCAGTAAGCCGTGTCCGTAGCCATTGGCTTTCACAACAGACATGACCTTGCACAGAGGAGCCTTCGACTTTATCTGGTTCAGGTTATGTTCGAGCGCGTTTAAGTCAATGCTCGCCGTCGCCGCTTTCATGTAAGTCATTAGCGATTACTCATCATCAAATGCAGGGCCTGCATAGTTATCAAATCGGGAGTGTTGGCCTTGGAACGTAAGACGAACCGAACCGATCGGACCGTTACGTTGCTTACCAAGGATAATCTCAGCAATGCCTTTCAATGAGCTATCTGGGTTATAAACCTCATCACGATAGATGAACATGATCAAATCGGCATCTTGCTCAATCGAACCTGATTCACGCAAGTCCGAGTTTACTGGGCGCTTATCAGCACGTTGCTCTAGGGAACGGTTAAGCTGAGAAAGTGCTACAACAGGAACGTTCAGCTCTTTTGCCAGCGCTTTCAATGAGCGAGAAATCTCGGCGATCTCAAGAGTACGGTTATCAGATAACGAGGGTACACGCATTAATTGAAGGTAATCTATCATGATCATAGAGATACCATCGTGTTCACGAGCGATACGTCGAGCACGAGAACGCACCTCTGTTGGCGTTAGACCCGAGCTGTCATCGATATACATATTCTTCTTATCCATCAGAATACCCATACTCGACGAAATACGAGCCCAATCTTCATCGTCTAACTGGCCAGTACGAATCTTGGTTTGGTCTACGCGAGAAAGTGACGCAAGCATACGCATCATCAGCTGTTCGGCTGGCATCTCTAGCGAGAAGATTAAAACCGGTTTGTCTTGCTTCATTGCTGCGTTTTCACACAAGTTCATCGCAAACGTGGTTTTACCCATCGATGGACGAGCAGCAACAATAATTAAGTCAGAGCCTTGTAGACCTGCTGTTTTCTTATTGAGGTCGTTGAAACCCGTATCGACACCTGTCACACCATCTTGCGGCGTTTTGTACAGGATCTCGATACGCTCTAGTGTCTTCTCTAGAATGCTATCAACGTTTTGTGGACCTTCGTTTTCACTTGCACGGCCTTCGGCAATCGCGAAGACTTTACTCTCAGCCAGATCAACAAGTTCTTCCGATGTACGACCTTGAGGGTCATAACCAGAATCAGCAATCTCATTCGCGACACCAATCAGGCTACGAACAAGTGCACGTTGCGCCACGATATCCGCATACGCATTGATGTTTGCGGCACTTGGTGTGTTTTTCGCTAGGTCAGCTAGGTAAGCAAAGCCACCCACTTCTTCAAGTTGCTCACGCAGCTCTAAATGTTCAGAGAGTGTAATAAGATCCAGAGGAGAACTTTCTTCAAGGATATCCTTTACCGCTTCAAAGATCAGACGGTGAGGACGGCTATAAAAGTCTTTGGCCACAACCTTTTCGGCAACCGTATCCCAGCGTTCGTTATCCAATAACAAACCGCCAATAACAGATTGCTCAGCTTCTAATGAATGTGGCGGGACCTTGATGGCGTCCACCTGATCGTTGGCTGATTTCTGACTTTTGGTATCCACTATGACTACACTCAATAACTAATAATGATCGTTCATTATACCCAAGAACATCCGTTTGTAATCCGATCCTATGAGTTTGTTTTATTCTTCAGGAAGAATTTACCTATTGCTGACGGAATTAACCAAGGGTAGCATTACGATCCTGCCATTCACTCACTGTATAACTAGAGGTATGCGTGTCCAAATTATTGGCTCTGAGCACTGGTCTTCTAAGCACTGGTCTCCTGAGCGCTCCGATGGCCTTAGCTGATGATGCTAAAGCCTCTGTTGATGCAATCCTCGACTCTATAGTAGTTCCAGAACCTACTGCTGAGCCGATCGTCGTTGCACCGACACCTGAAGAAAAAGATATGGATATCGCACCGAATGATACTAGTGATACAGAACTGCCGAGCCCGCTAAAAACGGAAGTCGAATTTGGATATCAGTCGCATACTGGTAACTCTGATTCACGATCGCTTAACGCACGCCTTAACGGTGAGTACACGGCTGGCCGTCATAGAACCAGTGGTGAATGGAAATACTACAACCTCTACAAAGATGGCGAAGAAGATAAAAGACAATCGACTTACTCAGCTCAGAGTGACTACAAGTTAAGCCCTAAAACCTACCTTTACGGCAGCTTTAAAGGAGTCGACTCGCGATACAGTGCTTACTTTAAGGACTACACAATTTCGAGTGGTCTGGGTTACCAGTTTTCGAATACCGAAGAGTTTGTGTTGGAAGTCGAAGTGGGCCCAGGTTTTCGTTACCAAGAACCTAACCTTGATGAATTAGACGACGATGACATCATCTTCCCTGAGATTGTTGAAGAGGCAATTTTCCGTGGCAACGTGAATACGTCATGGCAGGTGTTGAAGAATTTGCAGCTCAAGGCCGACGTGACGCTTGTCTCTGGTCACAGTAACCTAAAGTTTGATACTGAACTAGAAGCCATCAACGATATTACTGACAATATCGCGCTGAAGATCGCTCACTCTCGCCAGTACCACGATAAAGTGCCTGAAGGGTTAAGCAAAGAAGACTCTGTTCTATCTATCAACTTGCTCTTCCAGTTCTAATCTTAGGCCACCTCTAACCTTCAGAACGGCTTGTTCAGCAATAACAGCTTATGGATCACCGTAAGCTTTTTACCTATTGTAGCCCTCCCTTGTTCTTTCCTATATTTCAGACATAAAAAAACACCAGCCGAAGCTGGTGTTTAAAACTTTCAAAAGAAAGAATTCGTCTTGGTACTGAAATTACTCAGCTGCAACGATAGCGATTTTCGCAGTAGCAAAAACTTCAGAGTGAAGTTGGATGCTTACTTCGAATTCGCCGATGTTACGTAGAGCGCCTTCAGGTAGGCGTACTTCGCTCTTAGCTACTGCAACACCTGCCGCTGTAATAGCGTCAGCGATGTCACGAGTACCGATAGAACCGAATAGTTTACCTTCGTCACCAGCTTTAGAAGCGATTGAAACGCCTTCTAGAGTGTTAACGTTCTCTGCACGAGCTTCAGCAGCAGCTAGTTGCTCAGCAACTTTAGCTTCTAGTTCAGCACGACGAGTTTCGAACATAGCAACGTTGTCTTTAGTTGCCATAACTGCTTTACCCTGTGGGATAAGGAAGTTACGAGCGTAACCAGATTTAACGTTTACTTGGTCGCCAAGGCCACCTAGGTTACCGATCTTATCAAGTAGAATAACTTGCATTATCTTAGTCCTCTTAAACTATTATTAACTATTACCGATTACTGATGCTTGTCAGTGTACGGTAGTAGAGCTAGGTAACGAGAACGCTTGATAGCGCGAGCTAGTTGACGCTGGTACTTAGCGCTTGTACCAGTGATACGGCTAGGTACGATTTTACCAGCTTCAGTGATGTAGTTTTTAAGAGTTGCTACGTCTTTGTAGTCAATCTCTTGTACGCCTTCTGCAGTGAAACGGCAGAATTTACGACGACGGAAGAAACGAGCCATGGGCTATCTCCTGATCTTAAATTTAGTAAAGCGGTCTTTCACAATTATCGAAATAACTATCAATGACCTAAAACAAGTTGAGAATTTTTTAAGGCGTTAAGCCAAAAAAGAATTACTCAGCAGCTGCTTCTGGTTTAGCTTCTGTACGCTCTTCGCGACGAGGAGCACGCTCTGCACGCTCTTCTTTTTGCTTAAGCATAATAGATTGCTCAGTCACAGCGCCTTTAGTGCGCATGATCATGTTACGTAGAACTGCATCGTTGAAACGGAAAGCAGTTTCTAGCTCGTCAATCACTTCTTGACCAGCTTCAACGTTCATAAGAACGTAGTGAGCTTTGTGAAGCTTGTTGATTGGGTAAGCCATTTGACGACGACCCCAGTCTTCTAGACGGTGGATAGTACCGCCAGCTTCAGTGATAGAACCAGTGTAACGCTCGATCATGCCAGCAACTTGCTCGCTTTGATCAGGGTGAACCATGAATACGATTTCGTAATGACGCATTTGGTTGCTCCTTACGGATTATTAGCTTCCACGAGTGGCCCGGTCGTCCAGAGGAAGCAAGGAACTAAAGATAAATGACCGAGTTTTAAGGACGGCAAATATTATAGAAAGAACCCTGTATTGGCAAGCGGTATTTGGCGAATAATGAGACAGTTTTCCTTTCGCCATCTAGCCATCTGTGATTCTGTCAATTTGTCACTCTATGCCCTAAAAACAAACGCCCACCAACAAGTGGTGAGCGTTAATAAATTCATAGACTTAAAGTCGTTTTGTCTTTTAACTCAGCTTTACACTATTGAGCTAGGCGCTGACGTACCGCTTCGAACAGACAGATGCCTGATGCTACCGAAACGTTTAGGCTCGACACGCTGCCTGCCATTGGGATCTTAATTAGGTCATCACAGGTTTCACGCGTTAGACGACGCATACCGTCACCTTCTGCACCCATAACTACCGCAAGAGGGCCTGTTAGCTTCGCTTGATAGATATCATGTGTTGCTTCACCTGCCGTACCCACAAACCATACGCCCTGCTCTTGCAGTGCACGCATTGTGCGAGCTAGGTTTGTTACACGTACTAACGGAACCGTTTCAGCCGCACCACACGCAACCTTGCTTACCGTTGCGGTTAACGGCGAAGAGCGATCTTTCGGTACAATAACAGCAGCAACACCTGCGGCATCCGCGTTACGCAGACAAGCGCCTAGGTTATGAGGGTCTGTTACGCCATCTAGAACCAACAGCAAAGGCTGTTCGTGCTGTGCTAGGATATCGTCTAGGTGAGTTTCATTAAGCTGCTTAGCAGGCTTCACCTTAGCAATAAGACCTTGGTGATTCGCACCTTGTGCTTTTTCATCCAACGGCTTACGACCCATCTGCTGAATCGACACACCAAACTGTTGCAGTTGGTTCAGTAATGGAAGAAGTCGCTCGTCTTGGCGACCTTTCAGTACATACGCTTCGATAAAACGTGCAGGATCTTTTTCTAGTACGGCTTTCACCGCGTGAATACCGTAAATAAATTCGTTACTCATTGTCTCAAGTTACTCTTATTGCTCAGAGAAGAATGACATCAATGCCGATGCATCCCTCTCTGTGTTGTTCATTTCGAGAGTATGCGTCTTGCGCCTGATACTCTCGCATTAAATTAAATCAGTTAGGCACTAAACCTGATTAGCAAAGCGCCCTATTAGCCTTAAGATTTATCAGTTTTAAGACTTATCAGCCTTTGGCTTACGGCTTGCAGCACGCTTTTTCTTAGCGCGAGCTTTAGCAGCACCGGTTTTATTCGCTGGCTTTTTCTTCTTAGCAGGGCCTTCGCTGCTTCCGTCAGGTCGCTTAGTTGGCTCAACCATCGGCTTCGCTGATACGCCCGGCTTATTACTCTTCACTACTGAGCGCTTCTTGCTTTTCGCCTTTTTCATCGCTTCGGCTGCACGCTTCTTGGCTGTTTTGCCTTTACCACGCGGCTGACGATCGGTGTCTTCTAAATCAAAGTCGATTTGACGAGTTTCTAAGTTAACCGCAGAAACCTTCACTTTCACCGAATCACCCAAACGGTAGATATTACCAGAGCTTTCACCCACTAGACGCTGACCAACAGCATCAAATTGGTAGTAATCATTCGCTAGCGCTGAGATATGTACCAATCCATCAATGTGCAGCTCAGTTAGACGAACAAAGAAGCCAAAACCAGTCACGTTGGCAATTACGCCATCCATCACTTCGCCGACATGGTCTTGCATGTATTCACACTTCAACCAGTCGTTTACTTCACGTGTTGCGTCATCAGCACGACGCTCAGTCATTGAACACTGCTCGCCGTAGAAGTCCATATCATCGAAAGTGTAGTGGTAACCACCGGTTGGCGTCCAACGTTCGCTGTTACGACCGCCTTCTTTCGCAATAAGGTACTTAATCGCACGGTGCAATAGCAAGTCAGGGTAACGACGAATCGGCGAGGTAAAGTGAGCATAGCGTTTAAGGGCTAAACCAAAGTGACCCGCGTTATCCGCGTTGTAGACCGCTTGCTTCATTGAACGAAGTAGCATGGTTTGGATTAACTCACGGTCTTCACGTTCGTTTATCTGTTGCATCAATTGTGCATAGTCTACTGGAGATGGCGAGAGACCACCTTCCAACGTTAAACCTAATTCACTTAAGAAGCTCTTGAAGCCCATTAAGCGCTCTTCGCCCGGAGTTTCGTGAACACGGTAGAGAGCAGGCTCTTTCGCTTTCTCTACGTAAGATGCCGATGCGATGTTCGCCAGAATCATACACTCTTCGATGATCTTGTGTGCATCGTTACGGATTACCGGTTCAATGCGGTCGATCTTACGATCCGCATTGAAGATAAATTTGGTTTCTACCGTTTCAAACTCAATCGCGCCACGCTCATCACGCGTTTTCTTAAGAACTTTGTACATCTTGTGCAGTTCTTCAAGATGCGGTACTTCTGGCTCGTAACGCTCACGAAGCTCTTCATTGCCATCTAAGATCGCGCCTACTTTATTGTAAGTAAGACGAGCATGAGAGTTCATTACCGCTTCGTAGTGCTTGTACCCCGACAGCTTACCTTTGTCTGAGATAGTCATCTCACACACCATACATAAACGGTCTACTTGAGGGTTCAATGAACACAAACCATTTGAAAGCACTTCAGGCAGCATTGGGACAACTTGTGACGGGAAGTATACCGAGTTACCACGGTTAATCGCTTCTTTGTCTAGCGCTGTATCTGGGCGAACGTAGTAACTTACGTCAGCAATCGCTACCCATAGACGCCAGCCGCCGCCTTTCTTCGCTTCACAGTAAACCGCATCATCGAAGTCACGCGCATCTTCACCATCAATGGTAACCAATGGCAGTTTACGCAGGTCCACACGTCCTTCTTTTGCTTCTTCAGGAACATGCTCACCTAGGTTTTCGATTTGTTTATCTACTGCTTCAGGCCACTCTTGTGGGATCTGGTGAGTACGGATCGCAATCTGCGTTTCCATACCCGGCGCCATATTTTCACCAAGAACTTCAGTTACTTTACCCATCATGTTACGAGAACGACCACCGCGATCCGTAATCTCAATCACAACCACATTACCCATTCGAGCACCGCCTTTATGCTCAGTAGGGATCTGGATGTCGTGACTAATACGCGAATCATCAGCAACAACGTAAGAATGGCCGTACTCTAGGAAGAAGCGACCAACAAGTGGCGTTTTACGCTCTTCAAGTACACGAACCAAGCGACCTTCACGACGGCCACGCTTACTGTTGTCAGTAGGCTGAACCAATACGTAATCACCGTGCATGATGGTTTTCATCTGATGATGTGGCAGCACGATATCATTGTCTTTACCCACACTACCGTCTGGGCGAACCCAACCATGACCGTCTTTATGACCAATCACATAGCCTTTGATCAGTTCCATCTTCTCAGGCAATGCGTAGCACTGACGACGAGTAAAGATAAGCTGTCCATCACGCTCCATTGCACGTAAACGACGACGCAGCCCTTCATATTGTTCCTCTCCAGCAAGACCCAAAGCTTCGAATAGATCGTTGCGGTTCATCGGAATATTCGCGTCTGTTAGAAACGAAATAATGAACTCTCGGCTTGGTACTGGGTTATCGTAATTTTTCGACTCTCGGTCGGCAAAAGGATCAACAGTGGTTGTCGCTGTCGTATTTTCTGACGTTGGTGTGTTTTTTGACATAGGCGGGCCTGCTTAAGCAAGGAAGGTATATACCCCTAGTATATCTGATGCTAGGGGTAAGCTACAGATATGCTTTAGAAAACACTCAAATAACCTCAGATTGATACATATCTTCACTTTGTGAAACATCGCTTCATAGACGTGGACTATCATCAAAATTTCAAGCAAACGATAAAACAAACGTTTGCGCCATGAATGAAATACACTATTATCCACGCACTTTACCAACTCCTGTTCTGAGTATGATATGAAACTAAAACGCACTTTATTGGCTTCAGCTATGGCGAGCCTAGCGCTGTTCCCATTCGCAAGTTCGGCAATGGAAAAAGCTGACCTGATGATTACCGATGCGATGGTTCTGACCATGAACCAAGACAAAACGGTTTATGAAAGCGGTACTGTTGTGGTCAAAGACAACAAAATCATTGCGGTTGGTGATGCTTCATTAGAGAAGCAGTACCAAGCTAAGCAAGTGTTAGACGTGGATGGCGATATCGTAATGCCGGGTCTCATCAATACTCATACTCATGTATCAATGACAGTTTTTCGTTCGTTGGCCGATGATGTGCCAGATCGCCTGCACCGCTACATCTTCCCACTAGAGAAGAAGCTAGTATCGCGAGACATGGTACGCATTGGTGCCAACCTAGGTAACGTTGAAATGGTGAAAGGCGGTGTCACGACTTACGCCGACATGTACTACTTCGAAGATGAAGTCGCAAAAACCGTCGATAAAATCGGTATGCGTGCCATCCTTGGTGAAACGGTGATTAAGTTCCCTGTAGCCGATGCGGCTAACGCCGAAGAAGGCATTAAGTACGCGTTGAATTTTATTGAAGAGTACAAAGATCACCCACGCATCACACCAGCGTTTGCCCCGCATGCGCCTTACACCAACACCACAGAGATCCTTCAGAAAATATCTAAACTATCCCTAGAATTAGATGTTCCAGTAATGATTCACCTTGCAGAATCACACCGTGAAGAAGAGAAAATCGCAGAGCGTTCTGATGGGTTATCTCCGGTTCAATACATGGACAGCATTGGCGCACTCAATAAAAACTTGGTGGGTGCACACATGATCCTCGTTGACGATCATGATATCGAATTAGTGAAGAAATCGGATATGGGCGTGGCTCATAACATGAGTGCTAACATCAAGTCAGCAAAAGGCGTATCACCTGCGCTTAAGATGTATGACGAGAACGTACGTATCGGTTTAGGTACCGATGGCCCAATGTCTGGTAACACGCTGAGCACCATTGATGAATTCAACCAAGTGGCTAAGGTTCATAAGCTAGTTAACAAAGATCGTGCTGCGATGCCGCCGATCAAAGTGATCGACATGGCGACAATGGGCGCAGCAAAAGCGCTGCATATGGAAGATAAGATCGGCTCTCTTGAAGCTGGCAAACTGGCCGACATCATAGTGATCGATACTAAAGCGCCAAACATGGTTCCGGTCTACAACCCATACTCAGCACTGGTGTACTCAGCTAACTCGGGTAACGTTCGCCACTCCATCGTTGATGGTAAGATCATCATGCAAGATCGCGACATGCTAACGGTAGACGAAGACAAGATTCGCCAAGAAGCACTCGATTTCACCAAGGTTGTTCGTGAAACGGTAATTGAGTCTGGTGAGGTTGTTCAATAAACTCGCTATCGAATAGCATGACCATCTAAACGTAAAAAGCCCCGCACTAACTAAATTAGGCGGGGCTTTTTAAATCTTGTTTCCTGTAACAATGAGTGCAGGGATCATTACAGGTTTTTGTTCGGTATTACCAGAATACGTCTCGACGTTTTGCTCGAGCAATAATATTGTCTGGCATTCTCTGTTCCAGACCGCTACGAAGCACAGTGATACGTCTGTGTTGTCTTTGATCTGCGGTTACCGAGTTATACAACCAACGGTAAGCATCTTCGTAATCCAATGGGCTACCGTAGTCACGTAACAAGAGTTCCGCTAAGTGAATGCTCGCGCTTAAGTTACCCATAGAGGCTGCTTCACGTAGATACGGAATCGCACGCTCTTGATCTTGTTGTACCAAAGTACCACGAGAGTAATAACGACCTAACTGCTCTAATGCAGCGGGTAAACCTTGATGTGCCGCGTTTTCCATATAGTAAAGGCCAAGCTCTACATCTTGTGGAACACACACACCCCAAGCCAACATATCACCGTATAAAAACTCATAAGAAGGCAAGCTAATACGCGTTGCGCGAGCAACGATATCTTCAACTAACTGGCACTTATCAGCTTTAACTCGCTCTAGATGTTGATTATTTTCGATTAAATTAATCAGTTCAGCTTCTGTATATATTGGAACGGGCTCTCCCACATCAGCCAAATTTGCATGACTCAAGGGTGAGCTCAGCGCCATTATTAATGAAGCTGCCACAATTCGTAGCTTCATACCTGCACTCTATTATCTGTCGCTAAAGTTAATCTATTAAGGGATGCAGAGGATTTCTACACGCACAAAACAGGGTGAACTTCACTTTCCATGATATCTGTATCGGCAATAACCCCGACGGCTTTAGACAAAACTTGCCGCTAATGGGCAATATTTTGCCTGATGGCGTTCAAAAGATCATCAAAGACGACTTCGTTTTCAAATTACAGGTACAAAAAAGCCGACTTAATAAAGTCGGCTTTTAAAAACGATTTAATTATCAAAGCACTTTATGTGCTGTGGTAATCACTCAACGGGCATTACGCGCCGTATGGGTGAACCTTAATGATAGTTTCGTTACGATCTGGGCCAGTTGATACGATATCAATTGGAACGCCAGTTAGGTCTTCGATACGCTTGATGTAATCTAGAGCTGCTTGTGGAAGCGCGTCGATAGATTTAGCACCAAATGTGTTTTCAGACCAACCAGGCATTGTTTCGTAGATTGGCGTCGCTTCTTCGAATGACTCAGCAGCCATTGGAGAAACTTCTAGGATAGAACCATCTTTCATCTTGTAACCAGTACAGATTTTTAGTTCTTCTAGGCCATCTAGAACGTCTAGTTTAGTTAGACACATACCAGATAGAGAGTTGATTTGGATTGCACGACGCATAGCAACAGCATCGAACCAACCAGTACGACGTAGACGACCAGTTGTTGCGCCAAACTCGTGACCAACATCGCCTAGGTGTTTACCAACTGGGTCTTGCTTCTCAAGGCCATCGTATAGTTCAGTTGGGAATGGACCTGAACCAACACGAGTACAGTAAGCCTTAGTAATACCAAGGATGTAACCGATGTGACGAGGACCGAAACCAGAACCTGCAGCAACACCACCAGCAGTAGTGTTAGAAGACGTTACGTATGGGTAAGTACCGTGGTCGATATCTAGTAGCGTACCTTGAGCACCTTCGAACATGATCTTGTCGCCGCGCTTACGTGCTGCGTCTAGTTCGTCAGTTACGTCGATAACCATCGCAGTTAACATATCTGCGTAGCTCATCGCTTGCTCAAGAACTTCTTCGTAGCTTACTGTTTCAGCTTTGTAGAAGTGCTCTAGTTGGAAGTTGTGGAATTCCATAACTTCTTTTAGCTTCTCAGCAAATGCTTCTTTATCGAAAAGGTCGCCAACGCGTAGACCGCGACGAGCAACTTTATCTTCGTAAGCAGGACCGATACCACGACCCGTTGTACCGATAGCTTTAGCGCCACGAGCGATTTCACGCGCGTTGTCGATTGCAATGTGGTACGGAAGAATTAGAGGACAAGCTTCAGAGATGAAAAGACGTTCACGTACTGGAATACCGCGATCTTCAAGAGGCTTCATTTCTTTAAGAAGTGCGTCAGGCGATAATACTACACCGTTACCAATAACACATTTAACGTTATTACGTAGGATGCCTGATGGAATTAAGTGAAGAACGGTTTTTTCACCGTCAATTACAAGTGTGTGACCTGCATTGTGACCGCCTTGGTAGCGAACCACGTATTTTGCATCTTCAGTTAAAAGGTCAACGATTTTACCTTTACCTTCATCACCCCATTGGGTGCCTAGAACGACTACGTTATTTCCCATCTTTCCAATTTCTGTTGCTAATTAAAAATGGATTCTAGCACTGAATCACACTTCTTGCAGTCACTTTTTGTTCATAAACGTTAACGCTGTACAAAAATAAACCAGCCATAACTGGGGGCAGATGTGTAAAGATACTGATATCATTGCTTTTTTACAGACAAAAGGCAGAACCATGTCTCAATCAATTTGGCTCGCTATTGGGCTCGTACTTATTGTGGAAGGGCTCGGCCCCTTGATTGCACCCAATGGCTGGAGAAACATGGTCGCACAACTGAGCGAGCAACCAGACACGCAACTGCGCCGCATTGGAGGCTGTCTTGTGGTGGCTGGAGCGGTTATCGCTTTCATGACCTACCGCTAGGTTTCTATAAGTAGAACGCTGTTGAGCGCCTTCCCTTGCCCCAATAGTGAATCCACAAACATGTCTCCTCCTGAAATAAGTCATAGTGACCCGTCCTGATATGGGTTGACACTTGATTGACTAAAACGCTCGATGTACTTCATCGGGCGTTTTGTATTTTAGAGCTGTGTGAGGCCTATATTCATTATAGATTTTTACTGATTCGGCAACTATTTTCTTTGCTTCATCTAAATCATTAGGCTTATTCAACAGATACTCCATCTTCAGTATTCCGTTGATCCTCTCTGCCAACGCATTCTGATAACAGTCATAGCCATCAGTCATTGAGCAAGATACACCATACTGTCGATGCAACTCTTGGTATTCAACAGAGCAGTACTGAACACCTCTATCTGAGTGATGGACAAGCTCACCTGTATTCTTCCGCCCTTTCAACGCGTTTAAAAAGGCCTGCTTGACCGTGCGAGCTTTCATATCATCACCTATGTGATAGCCCACGATTTTTCTTGAGTAAGCGTCCGTCACTAAACTGAGATAAGTACTACCACGCCGCGTTGCTAGATAAGTAATATCGGCAACCCATAATTGCTCTGGTCTTTCAGGTATTAAGCCTTCTTTGACACGATTCGGATGGCAGTAAAAGCGATGATTACTGTTTGTGGTTCGATGATAAGCCCTTCGATTCTGCACTAATAATCGATTCATTCTCAGCAGAGAGAATAAGCGGTCTCGCCCGATTTTAATATCGTTCTGAGCAAGTAAATACTTGATCTTACGAGTCCCTATACGAGGGTGCATCATCCTTTGCTCTTTCACAAAACCGAGTACTGATTCATCTTTCTTTGTCTGATGAATTTCTGCAACACAGCGCTTGTAGAAAGCTTGTCGTGTAATACCTATGAAGTGACAAGCTTTAGTGACGGTCAACTTTCTGACCGTTTTTTCCTTAATAACTCGGCCTTGCGCTTCTTTGAGATTCGGACACCGAAATCTCGATCCATGACTTTTACAACCGCTTCAAAGAACTCTGCTTTGATCTGAGTCTCTTCTAATTGCTGCTCGAGTTCTTTGATTCGTTGCTCTGGGGTTTGAGTTGAGGAAGAGTTTGACATAGTCGCTCCTAACGGTCTCGATTGTTCTATTCCTTTAGACCAATCTAGTTGACCATGTTTGCGAAGCCAAACTAAAACGGTAGAGCGCCCTTGGATCCCATAACGTTCTTGAGCTTGCTTATAAGTCATTTCGCCTTTTTCAACTTGGCTTACGACTGCCAATTTAAAGGCAAGAGAATAATCTCGTTGAGTACGTCTACTTGTTGTTTTCATGACACTCTCCAATTTCATGTTGGAAATGTGTCAACCATATTTAGGACGGTACATAGAAAACAAAAAGGCTCCCACAATGGGAGCCTTTTAAGTTTTAAAGTATTTTGCTTATTGAGCTAAGCATTCGCTAACGCATCAGCTTATTTTGCTGGAGCGCCGCTTGCTTGATTCATGTATTGGAAGAAGTCAGTCTTCGGATCCAGTACTAGAATGTCGCTCTTATCGCTAAATGATGTCTCATAAGCTTGCAATGAACGCATGAAGCCGTAGAACTCAGGATCTTTGCTGAAAGCATCAGAGTAGATCTTCGCTGCTTCTGCATCTGCATCACCACGAGTGATTCGAGCTGTACGGTCAGCCTCAGCAAGAACTGTTGCCACTTCTAGCTCAGCTTGAGCACGGATAACTTCCGCTTTCTCACGACCTTGAGAACGGTGTCTACGAGCAACCGACTCACGTTCTGCACGCATACGACGGTAGATAGATTCACTGATTTCGTCAGGAAGGTTAATCTTCTTCATTCGGAAATCAACAACTTCAACACCTAAATCAGCCATCGCACTTTCTGCCGTTCCAGACAAAACGTTTTCCATGATCTTGTCGCGTTCGCCATCAACTTCTAGAGCTTCTGCAGCCGCTACCGTTGTGACAACTTCGCTATCAGCAGAGTCTGGCAGGATGTCCTTATTACGAGGACCTGACACGATCTGCTTAATTTCACGAGAACCAATTTCAGAACGAAGAACATCTGTCACTTTACGCTCAAGAAGTGCTTCTGCCGTCATGATATTACCGCCGCCAGTACTCAGATAGAAACGTCCAAAATCAGCAATACGCCATTTTGCGTAAGTATCAATTAGAACGTCTTTTTTCTCTGATGTTACGAAACGGTCAGAACGACCATCCATCGTTTGAATACGAGCATCAAGTACTTTTACGCGATCAAACATAGGCAGTTTAAAGTGCAGGCCTGGTTCATAGATTCGTGATACGCCGTTGTCATCGAGAACTCGACCAAAACGAATTACCATGCCACGCTCGCCTTCTTGAATCACAAACACTGACATCAATAGAAGGGCAATCGTCACAACTAATACAGGGATCATTAATTTACGCATTATTAGTATCTCCCTTGGCGTGAACTGTCTGAACGAGTTTGAGTGCTAGGCTTAGGATCCGCTTGAGTTTCTAACTCAATTTGATCGTAAGTTGATGATGCTTTTGCAGGGCGAGAGCCCGACTGAGAACCACCTTGTGCGCCTAGCTTATCAATTGGCAGGTATAGCAAGTTACCGCTTGATTCAGAATCAATCAGGACTTTCGATGTGCTTGAGTACACTTTTTCCATTGTATCAAGGTACATACGGTTACGTGTTACTTCAGGAGCAGCTTGGTATTCAGGTAGCAGTTTCTCGAACTGAGCTACTTGACCTAGAGCACCATTAACTGTGCGCTCTGAGTAACCTACCGCTTCTTTCTTCAAACGCTCAGCTCGACCTGTTGCTTTTGGAAGAATGTCATTTCGGTAAGCTTCAGCTTCACGTTCAAAACGCTCTTCATCCTCACGAGCCGCGATAGCATCATCAAATGCATCTTTCACTTGCTCAGGTGGACGTGCTGACTGGAAGTTCACGTCAACAATCAGAATACCCATGTCGTAGCTATCAATAATACGGTTCAACGTTTCTTGAGTGCTTTGACGAATCTGCTGACGACCACTTGTCAGGATACTATCCATTAGTGAGTCACCAATTACCGCACGAAGCGCAGAATCGGTTGCTTGGCGTAAACTGTCGTCTGCATTCGTTACACGATACAAGTACTTGTATGGGTCAGAAACACGGTATTGAACACCCATTTCAACGGTCACAACGTTTTCATCTTTCGTTAGCATCGTGCCAGCAGCACGTAGAGAACGAATCGCTTGAACGTTTACTAGTTGCTCATCTTTGATTTCATCGATGAAGCGTGGGTGCCAGTTAAGACCAGGTTCTTCGATACGGTCGAACTGACCCAGTCGAAGTACTACTGCTCTTTCTGCTTCGCCAACAGTGTAGAAACCAGCGAAGAACCAGATAGCAATAGCAATAACGGCAATGACACCAAAGCCAATTGCACCGCCACCACCAATAGATGGCCCGTTACCGTTGCCACCCTTTTTACCAAACTTGCCACCTAACTTTTGACTTAGTTTACTAAACACTTCGTCTAGATCTGGCGGTCCTTGATCTCGGCCGCCGCGATTATTTTTATTACCCCAAGGGTCATTATCGCGGCCGTTATTATCGCCGTTGTTGTTATTTCCAGGCTCATTCCACGCCATTAGAAAGCTCCATCATTTGATATGACGTTATACTGTAGCAGTCTCTTTGGTAACGATAAAGTCACCTAAGAGCGCCCCTTCTCTTTTTTCAAGTTTAGACCAATCTATTTGTTGCATTCGGATATCTATCAACAAGTTACCATTTTCATCATACTCTTCCTGTTGAATACATTTCATCTCGAAGAATAAGCTGCGAATACGGCCCTGATGTTGATGTGGAATACACAACCGGAATTGAACCATCTGGCTAGCTAAACGCTCAGTTAAAGCTTCAAACAGTAGCTCAATACCTTCTCCTTCCATTGCAGAAACCCAAACAGCGCGAGGTGCGCCCTCTTCGTCTCTTTCAATTCGAGGTTTTTGGTCTTCCATGCAGTCAATTTTGTTCATGACTACAAGGGTTGGCACTTCATGAGCATCGATTTCTTCTAATACTTCATGAACAGCCTGAATGTTCTCACGAAAACGGTCATCACTGGCATCAACAACATGTAACAAAATGTCAGCTTCCTGCGTCTCTTGTAATGTTGCCTTGAACGCAGCGACCAAGTCGTGTGGTAGATGACGGATAAAACCTACGGTATCTGCGAGAATTGCAGGCCCGACATCTGCCAAATCAATCTTACGTAGTGTTGGGTCTAGCGTTGCAAACAGTTGGTCTGCCGCATAAACACCAGCACTTGTGATGCGATTGAAAAGTGTTGATTTCCCTGCGTTGGTATAACCAACCAAAGAAATTGTTGGGATTTCAGCTCGATTACGAGCACGTCGTCCTTGTTCACGCTGCTTAGCGACTTTCGCTAAACGACGTAGTATTGCCTTTATACGGTCACGCAACAAACGGCGATCGGTTTCCAGTTGAGTTTCACCTGGACCACGAAGACCAATACCACCTTTCTGCCTTTCAAGGTGAGTCCAACCACGAATCAATCGAGTAGAGATATGACGAAGCTGAGCGAGCTCAACTTGTAGCTTACCTTCATGAGTTCGCGCACGTTGTGCAAAGATATCTAAGATCAAACCCGTGCGATCAATCACACGACATTTACACAATTGCTCGAGATTTCGCTCTTGGGCAGGAGAGAGGGAGTGGTTAAAAATCACAATTTCAGCACCGGTTAGCTGAACAGCTTGTGCGATTTCTAGGGCTTTACCTTCTCCAACGTAGTATTTAGGGAGTGGGGATTGTCGGCTACCAGTAATCACTTGTAGCGTTTCTACCCCCGCTGAGGAGACCAGCATTTCACATTCGCTTAGGTCTTCCCATTCTCCCTCTTGCGTGAAGTTGATATGAACAAGTACGGCTCGCTCGCCGGATTCATAACGGTCAAACAAGCAACCAACTCCTTATTACAGCGCAAGCTGTATCAATTGAACGATTAATCTTCAGTCTTCTCTGGACGATCAGATGGCGTGCGTTGCTCGCCGCTGTGGTGACTCACTGCGCGAGCAGGTACCACAGTAGAAATCGCATGCTTGTAAACCATTTGGTTTACTGTGTTCTTCAATAAGATCACGAATTGATCGAAAGACTCGATCTGACCTTGCAGCTTAATGCCGTTAACAAGATAGATAGAGACTGGAATGCGCTCACGACGGAGTGCATTTAGGAATGGGTCTTGTAGCGATTGCCCCTTAGCCATTTTATTTTCCTTATTTGTATTTTGTTGTAATTATTTAGCTAGTGGTGCACAAAAAGGTGCGGCCTTTGCATCTGAGCTAAATGAATAAAAAAACTCCGTTGTTATTGAAAGGCTGTGATTTTTTTAAAAGCCTCAATAACGGATCCTTTCCAGAGTATATTCACGCAAAAGCGATCACATTATACACAGCAATACTAATCAGATGCTATTGCATCTGAAAGAGTTTCTAACGCTTGATCAATGTTTTCGCTATCTAACCAAGTTAAATCATCCCAACTGCGCAACCAGGTGATTTGTCGCTTGGCCAACTGACGGGTTGCACAGACACCACGGAAAACCGCTTCGTCTAAATCACAATTACCGTCTAAATAATCCCACATCTGCCTATAACCAACGCATCGGATCGATGGTAGTTCAGGGTGAAGGTCTTCTCTGGCGTACAACGCCTTCATTTCATCTTCAAACCCGGCTTCTATCATCTTCTCGAAACGCAGCTCAATGCGGCGATGGAGTTCAGTCCTTTCCTTGGGAGCTATTGCAAATTGTTTTACACGAAATGGCAGGCTATCGCCTTTCGTTTGAGTTAGCTCTGTTAATGTTTTACCCGAAATTCGGTAAACTTCCAATGCCCTTGAAAGCCTTTGTGGATCATTTGGGTGTATTCTTTCAGCGGATACGGGATCTATCTCTCTTAATTGATCATGCAATGCCTGCCAACCTTGTTCGATAGATTCCGCTTCAATCTGCTTACGAATCTCTTGATCCGCTGCTGGTAATGGCGATAAACCTTCCAACAATGCTTTGTAGTACAGCATTGTGCCACCAACAAGTAACGGGATTTTGCCTTCCGCTACAATCTTATTCATTTCATTGATCGCATCACGACGAAAATCTGCCGCAGAATACGCTTCGCTTGGATCCAAAATATCAATCAAGCGATGAGGCGCGAGCGCAAGCTCTTCCGCATCCGGTTTAGCGGTACCAATATCCATGTCTTTGTAGATCAATGCCGAATCGACACTGATGATCTCTACAGGGTATTTCTGACGTAAGCGGATAGCTAAATCTGTTTTTCCTGACGCCGTTGGGCCCATTAAAAACAACGCTAAAGGTAATTTTTCAGTCATGATATTTTGTATTTGCTTCTCTGTTTTAGCGCTTTTTAGCAAAGGGCTTTGTGTCGCGACGTATTCAGCTAAAAAGGCAAATGTCGTCGCGAAAAAATTAAACCGTAAACGCGGCTATAGTCGCTGAAAAGTCGATAGGATTAACAAACTCTGGATCATCTAATGGAAGTAGACCATGCCAAAGTTGTTCAAGTTCCCCAACTAGTTGAACCGCTTCAGATAAAGTGTAGTCGCTTTTTACTTGTGCCGTTTGAATCCCGATCCAGTTGACCAATGATGGCAATAGGTCGTTAGAAACATTAGCCGTGTGATTATCAGCAATCTGAGCGTTTAATGAAGCCGCGTAAGATAACAGATCTGGGATCAAAATTTGTAAGTTTTGCTGCCTTAAAGGAGAAGGCACGCCCATCACCATTACCGCCTCGCTGTTTCGCGCCTTAAGCTCAATCCCCAGTAATGCCAGAGTTTGGCTCAGCGCCTTAGCAACTTCGACAAGTTCACTACCGAGCTTAATCGATAAGGGTACCAATAGTGGTTGGCTTTTTAACGCGCCCCCTCGAGTATCAAGCTGACCAACAACACGCAATAACTCAGCCTTAGCCAAGGAAACCAATACACTGCCGTTCTTATTGCCCATCACCAGATATTGACGTTCCACAATCGAGACCGCTTTACCCAAGTCCGTTACAGGTGCTCTTGGTTTCAAGTTAACGGGATTCTGTTGAGCAGGCTTAGCTTCTATATTTTCTATGTTATCTCTGGTTTCTACTGGTGCCACATGCGCTTGAGAAGATGAAGGCTGTACAACTTGATCATCAAAATCACGCGTTTTCAGAAGCTCTTTATAGGCTTTCACTTCTCGCTTAGATGGCGCGGGTTCACCATGATGCTGATGTGGCTCTTTCTCTTTTTTAGGTTCAGGTCGAGACTCTATCCACTCTTGGCGAGGAGAACCGGTAAAACTGCTTTCACTAGCAGACGAGCTTCGGCCAGCAGATGAACTTGAGCTGATTGATGGAGCATAGTGTCGCCCACCATCATTAACGCTGTGTTGAGGCTTATCAAAAGCGTGATCTGATTCTGCTTTTCTCGGGTAGGCTGGCGTTTTCTCAATAGCGTGTCGCACCCTATCCGAAACTTGAGTTTGATCCGAACTGCTAGGCATTACGCTTTCTGATTCAGTGAAACTTGCAACACCATCAACTTCAGAGCTCGCGCTATCTTGTTGATGATATGTCACTTCTGACTGATGAAAAGCCGACTGATTTAATGGCGCAGCATCGATCTGCTTGCTCTGTGCTAAACCATCACTCAATGCCTGGTAAATAAAGTCATGCACAAGGCGCGCTTGATGAAAACGTACTTCATGCTTTGCAGGATGAACATTCACGTCCACTTGATGTGGGTCTAACTCAATGAACAACACATATGTCGCGAATTGGTCTGGACGCAGGCTGGTTTCGTAGCTTTGACGAATCGCATGATTGATCAGCTTGTCACGCATCATACGACCATTCACATAGCAGTATTGCAGGTCGCTTTGTTGTCTTGCTCCTTCTGGCGTGGTGATCCAGCCATGGAGTTTTAGACCTTGGTGCTCAAGCTCGATCTTAAGCATATGACGAACAAAAGGATTGCCACATACCGCCGCGATACGCTTTTCTGCTTGAACTTGTGTTTTAGCAGCGCGGTACTGACGAATCATTTTGCCGTTATGACGAAGGTTGATCGTCACATCAAAGCGACTCAATGCAATACGCTTGAGCAACTCATCAATATGGGTGAATTCTGTTTTCTCGGTGCGTAAGAATTTGCGGCGTGCTGGTGTGTTGAAGAACAAGTCCAACACCTCAACTGAGGTACCAATTGGGTGTGCCGCAGGCTGCAGTTTCACCTGCATGTCTCGGCCTTCACTGTGTGCAGCCCAAGCTTGATCTTGAGTGGCAGGGCGTGAGGTCATGGTTAAGCGCGCAACAGAGCTAATACTCGCCAGCGCTTCACCACGGAAACCGAGGCTGACGATCGCCTCTAGGTCATCAAGAGTGTGGATTTTGGAGGTAGCATGACGACTCAGCGCCAAGGCAAGCTCATCTTTAACGATGCCCTTACCATTGTCACGAACGCGGATCATCTTAGCGCCACCTTTCTCGATATCAATATCGATACGAGTGGCACCCGAATCCAAACTGTTCTCAACCAACTCTTTTACAACAGAAGCAGGTCTTTCTACCACCTCACCCGCTGCGATTTGGTTAGCTAACCGAGCTGGCAGTATTTTGATCGTCATATTTATAGCTACCTTACTGCCATTGATGGAAACGCTGTTACGTTTGCACTAGTTCTTCTTTTTTAACATTGATATACCTGAAGCCGCTTAGTATTCCCAAGACTACTTGTGAGGAATAATCAACACTTGGCCGATAGCTAGGCTGTCAGATCGTAGCTTATTCGCTTGGCGAATGCTGTTGACGCTCACGCCGTATTTCGAAGCTATCTTGCCAAGGTAATCACCTCTTGCAACTTTGTGTTTACGCAGAGGAACATCTTTCACTTCAACCGTAATACGTAACTTTTGGCCCACTCTCACCGTCTCAGATTTCAAACGGTTCTCACGTTTAATATCAGCCACCGACACTTTATAGCGGCTGGCGATCTTACCTAGGTACTCTCCAGACTTAACCGTGTGAGTTATGGTCTTAGTTTTAACAGCACTGCTTGATGATGAACTTGAAGCGCTGCCTGGAATCTTAAGTACTTGGCCAATTGCTAGGCTGCTCGATTTCAGATTGTTGAACTTCATCAACGTCTGTGTCGACGTACCATATTTGCTCGCAATCACAGACAAAGACTCGCCACGAGAGACTTTATGTTGGCTCACGCTACCCGTTGATGACGTTGCGTTAGATAAGATAATCCCTTCAGGCGGGTTAGCCTTCAAATACTTCACCACGGCTTTAGTCACTGCTCGTGCCAATTTATCTTGGTGCGAACGTTGGAAAAGAAGCTTCTCTTCCGTCGGATTCGAAATAAAGCCCGTCTCTACCAGTACCGATGGGATCTGTGGTGAACGTAATACCGCCAAACTGGTATTGATTGGTTTACTGTTATGCAGTTTCGCAACCTTACCCATCTCAGACAGAATCGTTGTTGCAAGCTTATAACCCTCTTTCTGTGAGTGGCTGAACTGCAAATCAAGCAGGGTTTGGTTTACGTTCTTATCATCAATATTGCCAGTGAAAGCCGCACCACTACCACCCAGCAGTTCTGACTGTTTCTCTTTGTTCTCAATCCAGCGTGAGATCTCGGTATTCGCTCGTCGAGTATTCAACACAAATACCGAACCACCTCTTGGTTGAGGCGTCGTAAAGGCATCGGCGTGAATAGAGATCAACAGGTGAGCTTCATTCTCTCGAGCAATCGCAACACGTCGATTCAGGTTCACAAAGTAGTCAGCATTACGAGTCATACGAGTTTTGATCCCCGGGACCGCATTCAGTTGAGCTGCTAACTTCTTAGAGATACTCAGAGTTGCGTCTTTTTCATACTTACGAGATGGACCGATTGAGCCAGGATCTTCACCGCCGTGGCCAGGGTCAATCACAATTAGAATGTCTTTCTGGCGCTTAACCTGATTAATGTTCTTACTTACCGTTGGCTTACTCGGCGTCGATGTCGCTTTACTTGCCGCACCATGAGGTAAGTCAATCACCAAACGGTGTCCATACTGACCACCCGGAGTCGGGCTCAGTTTGAACAACTCCGCTTTAGACGACTTCTTTAACTCAAAAACCAAGCGATAGGTGTTTTTGTCTGGTGGCGAACTCTTACGAATTTTAGATAGAACAGGGCTGTCTTTCACCACGACCGGTAACTTAGTCGCAAGATTGGTATTTTTTAAATCGACCACTAAACGACTCGGGCTACTCAGAGTGAAATAGCTAAAGTCCGCTTCTGATTTTAAGTCGATAACCACACGAGTTTCTTCTGGAGAAGGCCAAACCCTTAAACTTTTCAGTGAGTTTGCAGAAACAAGTGAAGAAAACAGTATAGAAAAAACAGCAGCCATCATGGCCACTGTTGAAATAAGGCGTTTAGAAATCAACATAACTCCAACTGACTAAGTAAGCGCTGTCCGTATTCACTATTAGCGGTTAAAGAAACAATACGGTGATCGTCTTGGTAACGAATATCAATATCCAAATCGGCTTCTGGTAGCATCCCATAACCTTTCTCAGGCCATTCAACCAAACAGATAGCATCCGGAGTAAAGTAGTCACGAATCCCCATGAACTCTAACTCTTCAGGATCGGCTAGGCGATAAAGGTCAAAGTGGTACACCTGCCAATCGGCAAGTTGATAAGGTTCAACTAGAGTATACGTTGGGCTCTTTACATTTCCTTGATGGCCAAGTGCTTTTACAAAGCCACGACTGAAGGTCGTTTTACCTGCGCCAAGATCACCATGCAGATAAATAGTCGTCTGCTGTGAGCAAAGATTAGAAAGCTCCGTTCCTAATTGAATCGTTGCTTGTTCATCTTTCAAAGTAAATTGTTTCGTGCTCATGAATACGTTCTCTAAAAATCGATCGTTGACTATATAAAAATCAAAAGAACAAGAATAGTAAACCGTGATGCTTTTGGGAGACAAGCACTCAAGTGTAAGTTCTATGAAAAATACTGCTCAAAACGCGTCTGTTCTGGTCAACACCACTAAGATCCGTTAAGATCCGCCCCCATTTTTGCCGAACCTAATTTTAATTAGCCTTATCTCTAATTGTAAAACAGAGAAAATAAGAATTAAGCCATGAATCTAGACCATCTTGCTGAAAAAATTAAAATCTGGGGAAAAGAGCTAGGCTTTCAAAAAGTTGGCATCTGCGATGTTGATTTAAGTGAACACGAAGCCCCTCTTCAAGCATGGCTAGATGCTGGCAATCACGGCGAAATGGATTGGATGGCTCGACATGGGATGATGCGTGCACGTCCTGATGAACTTCACCCTGGTACAATTCGAGTGATCAGCGCTCGAATGAATTACCTACCACCAGAAGCTCAGTTCGCCTCTAACCTAAACGATACCACTCAAGGCTACATCAGCCGTTACTCTTTAGGCCGCGACTATCACAAATTGTTCCGTAACCAGTTGAAAAAGCTGGGACAAAGAATTGAAAAAGAGGTCGAGGGTTTAGACTCACGTCCTTTCGTCGATTCAGCGCCCATTTTGGAAAGACCGCTCGCTCAGAAAGCAGGGTTGGGTTGGACAGGTAAACACTCATTAATTCTTGATAAAGACGCTGGCTCTTGGTTCTTTCTAGGGGAGCTGTTGGTTAACATCCCTCTTCCAACGGATGAACCCAGTGTCGATGAGTGCGGCAAATGCACCGCATGTATCACTTCTTGCCCAACAGGTGCCATTATTGCTGATGGCGTGGTTGATGCACGAAAATGTATCTCGTACTTAACTATTGAATATGATGGTGTGATCCCTGAAGAGTATAGAGATGCCATTGGTAACCGTATTTACGGTTGCGATGATTGTCAGTTAGTTTGCCCATGGAATCGTCATGCCGAACTCACAGAGCAAACAGACTTTCACCGCAGAGAAGATTTCCAAGAAGCCGATCTGGTTTCACTTTCAAGTTGGGACGAAGCAACCTTCCTAAAGAAAATGGAAGGCTCAGCAATAAGACGTATCGGCCACACCCAGTGGTTACGCAATATCTTTGTTGCGATGGGCAATGCACGATTCCAACAACGCATTGTTGAAACGCTGGAATCTCATCAAGGAAAAAACGATATGTTGGATGTGCATATTGAGTGGGCTTTGAATAAACAACTACAGCAGTTACCCAACGCTAGCTGTGTGCAAGAAAATAGCAGCAAAATCCTCACCAAAAAGCACAGACTGATACGCATTGTTGAGAAAGGGCTACCAAGAGACGCCTAGCCCTTTGGCATCAACGATTGACAGCGACACCCACATCGATAGTCCAATATTTAAGACAACTCGTTGCACATAATTTTAGAACAATGTTTGACCTTGTTCTCAATTCTAACAATGTGGAAAAAATTCAGAACTCTCGTAAACTTCCGACACCCGCACAAAGTTAAACACAGTACCGATAAATGATTAAGATCAAAAAACAACAAGTTAACGATCTTTTATCAAATTGAAGATAAGCATTCATCTTGATAAAAAACAACAAGTTACGATCGCCGCAATTCAGCTAATATATTGAAAACAAGAAAGATCTTTTAGGGATATGTAAAGAATTAAGACTGAAATAACTTTATCAACCAAGTTATCCACACCTAACATTTTGTGGATAAGTCTGTTTATAGATGTGAAAAACCTCAAGTATCTGCTTCAGAGACCTGATGTTTACTAGCATTCCAGTTGCTAAGAAAAATTTAAGACAAAAAAATATCCACCATGATGGAGGATTATTTGCTTTTTGGGGGGATTATGCTTCGCAGCATTAAAGAAAGAGCGTGACCCTTAAGGTCGCCTTTAAACTCTGTGATCTAAAGAAAAACACGGTGGTTTAAAGAGTCTTAATAGCTTTTTAGAAGAAAGCTGGAGCGATACATCGGGTTCGAACCGATGACCTCAACCTTGGCAAGGTTGCGCTCTACCAACTGAGCTAGTATCGCATTAGTTAATCGCTGCTCTTACTGCCTTGGGCAACAGATAGCGCTTAACTGTAATGTGGTTGCGGGAGCCGGATTTGAACCGACGACCTTCGGGTTATGAGCCCGACGAGCTACCAAACTGCTCCATCCCGCGTCCGGATGCATTATTTAAGTTAATGACTCTGTTCTCTAAAAAGAGAGAATTTGGAGCGATACATCGGGTTCGAACCGATGACCTCAACCTTGGCAAGGTTGCGCTCTACCAACTGAGCTAGTATCGCATTAGTTAATCGCTGCTCTTACTGCCTTGGGCAATAAGTGGCGCCTAACTGTAATGTGGTTGCGGGAGCCGGATTTGAACCGACGACCTTCGGGTTATGAGCCCGACGAGCTACCAAACTGCTCCATCCCGCGTCCGGATGCATTGTTTAAGACAATGAGACTAAACCATTTTCATCTTCAGCATAAAGCGTGAGAGAGAATTTGGAGCGATACATCGGGTTCGAACCGATGACCTCAACCTTGGCAAGGTTGCGCTCTACCAACTGAGCTAGTATCGCATTAGTTACTCGCTACTCTTACTGCCTTGGGCAATAAACAGCGCCTAACTGTAATGTGGTTGCGGGAGCCGGATTTGAACCGACGACCTTCGGGTTATGAGCCCGACGAGCTACCAAACTGCTCCATCCCGCGTCCGGATGCATTGTTTAAGACAATGAGACTAAACCATTTTCATTCCGAGCAAAGCTCTAAGAATAGAATTTGGAGCGATACATCGGGTTCGAACCGATGACCTCAACCTTGGCAAGGTTGCGCTCTACCAACTGAGCTAGTATCGCATTAGTTAATCGCTGCTCTTACTGCCTTGGGCAACAGATAGCGCTTAACTGTAATGTGGTTGCGGGAGCCGGATTTGAACCGACGACCTTCGGGTTATGAGCCCGACGAGCTACCAAACTGCTCCATCCCGCGTCCGGATGCATTATTTAAGTTAATGACTCTGTTCTCTAAAAAGAGAGAATTTGGAGCGATACATCGGGTTCGAACCGATGACCTCAACCTTGGCAAGGTTGCGCTCTACCAACTGAGCTAGTATCGCATTAGTTAGTCGCTGCTCTTACTGCTTTGGGCAATAAACGGCGCTTAACTGTAATGTGGTTGCGGGAGCCGGATTTGAACCGACGACCTTCGGGTTATGAGCCCGACGAGCTACCAAACTGCTCCATCCCGCGTCCGGATGCATTGTTTAAGACAATGAGACTAAACCATTTTCATTCTGAGTACTTTCTCTAGGAGATGACTTCTAAGAACTGAATTTGGAGCGATACATCGGGTTCGAACCGATGACCTCAACCTTGGCAAGGTTGCGCTCTACCAACTGAGCTAGTATCGCATTAGTTATTCGCTGCTCTTACTGCCTTGGGCAATAAATAGCGCTTAACTGTAATGTGGTTGCGGGAGCCGGATTTGAACCGACGACCTTCGGGTTATGAGCCCGACGAGCTACCAAACTGCTCCATCCCGCGTCCGGATGCATTGTTTAAGACAATGAGACTTTTCTCTAACCGAGAAGTATTTGGAGCGATACATCGGGTTCGAACCGATGACCTCAACCTTGGCAAGGTTGCGCTCTACCAACTGAGCTAGTATCGCATTATAAAAGGTCTTTCACCTTTCGATTACCGCTTTCGCCGTAACCTACAAATTGGAGCGATACATCGGGTTCGAACCGATGACCTCAACCTTGGCAAGGTTGCGCTCTACCAACTGAGCTAGTATCGCAATCTGAAAACGTCTTTCGCCGTTCAGGGCTGCGAATTATAAGAGCATTTTTTTGTGATGCAAGTCCTTAATGCAAAATTACGAAACTTTTTACTCAACTGCTGTAAAAGCACACAGATTTGCAAAAAAAACGGCTCTTATGTCCCTGAAAAGTTAGATAAACGTGATCATTTTATTCGACTAGATGTTAATAATCGTTTTTCGGTAGTACTGCAGCTCAGCGATCGACTCTCGAATATCGTCTAACGCAAGGTGACTTCCCGACTTAGAAAAACCATCTAACACTTCAGGTTTCCAACGACGAGTCAGCTCTTTCAGAGTGCTTACGTCGACATAGCGGTAATGGAAGTACTCTTCTAACTCTGGCATGTGCTTGTATAGGAAACGGCGGTCTTGACCAATGCTGTTGCCACAAATCGGTGACTTACCTTTTGGTACCCATTTTTCAAGAAACTCAATCGTTTGTTGGATGGCATCTTGCTCTGAAACCGTGCTTTCTTGAATTCGCTTCACGAGGCCGCTGCCAGTGTGCGTCGTTGTGCACCACTCGTCCATCTTGTCTAATTCACTCTGAGGTTGGTGAATAGCCAAAACAGGTCCTTCAGCCAGGATGTTAAGCTCACTATCAGTAACGATAGTAGCAATTTCAATGATTTTATGAGTTTCAGGATCAAGTCCTGTCATCTCTAGATCAACCCAAATCAGGTTCTGATCGCTAAAGGACATAAGGCGTCGCCTATTTGTTTATGTGTAAAAGAGGTACTATACCCAAATAACTATACTCAAACTAGCTTTAGGGCCATCGAAATCACGTGGTACCAGCAACATCCTGTTTGAGTCCCCAATCATCAAGTTAGATGTGTTAAGTGAAAAATTGTGGCTAAAAAAAAGAAGTTAACCAAAGGTCAAGTACGTCGTGTACGTAGCAACCAGAACAAGCGACTCAAGAAAGAAGATTCTATCCAATGGGATGAGAACATGCTTGGCGGAACCAAAAGCGGACTCGTGATTACGCGCTTTGGCCAGCATGCTGATATCGAAGATCTTGAAACTAACGAAGTTCATCGTTGTAATTTACGCCGTAGTATCGAGACTTTAGTTTCTGGTGACCGAGTGACTTGGCGCGCAGGCTTAGAATCCATGGCTGGCATTTCTGGCGTTGTGGAAGCGGTTGAGCCGAGAACTTCAATGCTGACTCGCCCTGATTACTACGATGGCTTAAAGCCGGTAGCTGCAAACGTCGACCAAATGGTTATCGTTTCGGCTGTGCTACCAGAGCTATCACTTAATATTATCGACCGTTACTTAATTGCTTCAGAAACGGTGAACATCGCACCGCTTGTTGTGCTGAATAAGGTCGACCTACTGACTGATGAGCAGATTGCTGAATACCGTGAAACACTTAAAGAGTACGAGAAGATCGGCTATAAAGTGATGTTCGTGAGTAAAGAGTCTGGCTACGGCATCAAAGAGCTGGAAGCTGAACTCAAAGACCGTATCAACATCTTTGTTGGTCAATCGGGTGTGGGTAAATCAAGCCTAGTGAATGCATTAATGCCAACGCTAGACATTGAAGAAGGCGAAGTCTCTGAGAACTCAGGTCTTGGTCAGCACACAACCACGGCAGCTCGTTTATACCACTTCCCTTCTGGTGGTGATCTGATTGATTCACCAGGAGTGCGTGAATTCGGCCTATGGCACCTAGAAGCCGACGAAATCACTGAAGCCTTTATCGAGTTCAAGCCTTACCTTGGCGGTTGTAAGTTCCGTGACTGTAAACACATTGATGACCCAGGCTGTATCCTGCGCGAAGCGGTAGAAAACGGAAAGATCAGTCGATTACGTTTCGACAACTACCACCGCATCATTGAAAGCATGGCGAGTAACAAAGATAACCGTCAGTATTCACGCAACAAAAAAGCCGATCTCTAATCGCGTTTTTGTGAACAAATGTGTGCATTTACTGACAATTGGCGCGAATTTAAGTAACATCTCGCGCCCTAAACCGTCATCGACAGATTTAATTGAAAAACAATTAGCATTGGAAAATTAATACAATGGATAAGATTAAAGTTGGATTGCAGTACTGGATTCCACAACATGGATTAACTCGCCTAGTCGGCAAAATTGCGTCTGCTAAAGCGGGCGGCTTAACGACAGCGATCATCAACTGGTTCATCAAGCAATACAAAGTGAACATGGATGAAGCTCTGCATAGCGATCCAAAACACTTTAAAACATTCAATGAATTCTTCGTGCGTGAATTGAAAGAAGGCATGCGTCCTATCGCAGAAGGTGACTCTGTTATTGTTCACCCTGCTGATGCACGTGTAAGCCAGTTTGGCCAAATTACTGACGGTCAACTGATTCAAGCGAAAGGTCATGACTACTCAGCTCGCGAGCTATTGGGTGGTGATGCTGCGCTAGCGGATGAGTTTACAGACGGTGAATTCGCAACGCTTTACCTGTCTCCAAGTGATTACCACCGCGTGCACATGCCATGCGACGGCACGCTGCGCCAGATGATCTACGTTCCGGGTGACCTTTTCTCAGTTAACCCGTTAACGGCAGAGAACGTTCCAAACTTATTCGCACGTAATGAGCGTGTAGTGTGTATCTTCGATACGGAATTTGGCCCAATGGCACAAGTGTTGGTTGGCGCAACGATCGTCGGCAGCATCGAACAGGTATGGGCAGGCACCATCACCCCACCTCGCGGTAACTCGGTTTACAAATGGGATTACCCTGCACAAGGTGACAAAGCTATCATCTTGAAGAAAGGCGAAGAGATGGGCCGCTTTAAGCTTGGTTCAACCGTTATCAACCTGTTCGCTAAAGATGCGATCAAGTTTGACGACACGATGCAAAATGGCGAGAAGACTGTGTTAGGTACACCTTTCGCGCACATTGCTAGTAAAGAAGTTGAGACTGAAGTTGTTGATTCAGCAGAGAACACTGACCAAGCTTAACGATTTGAGTGAACTCATTTAAGCTTTCAAGGCGCGTTACTTTTTCTATTTCAGAGAAGAACGCGCCTTTTTCTTAGCTCTACCGATTCGTGTCCTATTCAAGCTCTAACAACTCAAATTTCCAAAACCTTACCCAGCCACCTGTTGCTTCTAATTGCCCAGAAAAAGATTGACCAAAAACAAAACAACTGTCGAAACCTTAAACAACTTTTCGATTTTACAACCCGTCTCCAAGTACCAAAAATCCAGATAACTTACTCTATTTGAAGATATTTTATTCATAGGGTCTTTGTACATGCCTAAACTCAATATTGGCGTTCTGGTCAAGCTGTTGATTTGTTTTGCGATTCCCTTAGGCGTGTTATTCATGCCGATAGATTCAATACCAATCGATGACCTCACGCTGATTCAGCACCGCTTATTGGCGATATTCTTATTAGCGGCTCTGTTATGGGTGCTTGAACCTGTTCCGGTATTTGCCACTTCCATTTTGATCATTGCGCTTGAATTGGTGATGATTTCTGACAAAGGCTTACACCTATTTAGAAATCCACCAGCGGGACACGATCTCGGTGAGTTAATCAAATATACCGACATCTTCGGTGCATTTTCGTCACCTATCATCATCCTTTTCATGGGGGGCTTTGCTCTTGCGATATCCGCATCCAAGTACGAACTCGATAACAACCTAGCTCGAGTGCTTCTCAAACCATTTGGTACAGAGCCGCGTTTCATTATGCTCGGCTTAATGCTGATCACCGCAGTGTTCTCAATGTTCATGTCAAATACCGCAACAACGGTAATGATGCTTGCGCTGCTCGGTCCGATCGTAGCTTCTGCACCAAAAGGCGATATGGGGATTAAAGCGCTCGTATTGTGTATTCCAATTGCAGCCAACACCGGTGGTATCGCGACACCCATCGGTACACCGCCCAATGCCATCGCGCTGCAATACCTAACGGGTGAAAACACCATCGACTTCCTCAGCTGGATGATGATGGGCTTACCCTTTGTGATCATCCAACTCACCATCGCTTGGTTTCTTCTACAAAAACTCTTCCCTTCTAAAGAAAGAAACATGGTGCTCAAGCTCGATGGACAATTTAGAAAGAGCTGGCGAGCGATTGTGGTTTACATCACCTTCGCTGCGACAATCTTATTGTGGATGACCACCAAACTGCATGGCATGAACACTTATGTCGTGTCTATTATTCCACTGACTGTGTTTACGCTGACTGGCATTATGGGCAAAGAAGAGCTCAAGCTGATCAACTGGGATGTGTTGTGGCTGGTCGCAGGTGGTATCGCGATTGGTATCGGCCTTGATAAAACAGGCTTAGCCGCAGCACTCGCGCACGCGATTGACTATGAATCGCTGTCACCGGCGGCTGTAGTACTGACGTTATCTATTGTGTGTTGGTTAATGGCAAACTTCATGTCAAACACTGCGACGGCCAACTTGCTGATGCCGATAGCCGCTGCGATCGGGGCATCCATGGAAAGCCTAGTTGCGATTGGTGGCCTGCAAGGCTTGCTGGTTGTGGTCGCCTTCTCTGCGTCACTTGGTATGATTTTGCCAGTATCGACACCACCAAACTCACTGGCCTACTCGACCGGGCTTATCGAAAGCAAAGATATAGCGAAGATGGGCATCATCTTAGGTATTGTCGGCCTGCTGATGGTTTACCTCGCCCTGTTTATCATCACCTAGTAAGCGTTAACGTTCCCCTTTAATCCTAACTAAAGCGCTGAATGTAAATTTGGCGCTGTATCACGGATAATTACCAGAACAAGTAATTGATTTTTAAATCAATTACTAACTGTGATTTTACTTCACTGTTTTACAAAAAGCAGAGTAAATATATTTAGAATTTATGATTTCAAACACATTCATTCCCCGGTAGACAGCGGCACTATACACGCATCAGAGACACATCAATTCACCATCAAGTACGTCACTGTCATTAGGGCGTATTGACCTTTCGAGCTGATTTTTGCAGCGAATTGCTGGGGATTTCTACAAGGCAGAGGTTTTGATGTGTAGCTAGCCTACATGAGAAACCGATAACGCAGTAGAAATGACCAGCAAACGCTGCCCGAAGGGTTCGGCTAAAAGCGTTTTACTCTTTGTTGAGGGGACTTGCTTAGAATGGCTAGGCTACTTCCCCCTCGCCGCGATTAAAACGCTTTTATCTCGAACAAAATTGAACCGCGAAAGGTCAACACGCCCTAGTTTTTTGTCTAATAAAGAGGAATAGACCTTGAGACATACTATTAAATTTAAAATTCAGATCGCAATTGCGGTCATTATTGCCGTCGTGAGTGGCACTCAAGCCTGGATATCGGTTAATCAACTGACTCAAGAAACTGAAGTCGCGATCAACCAAGAAATGAAAAATGTCAGTGCTGGCACGACGAATTATATTGCCGATTGGCTCTCTACTCGCAGCGATATGATGCTTGCTAATGAGCCGACCATTTCGAGTAACAGTAACTCTGACCGTGAGTTACTCATCACCAAACAAGCCGGACAATTCTTGTCTGTTTATGCAGGATTCAGCGATGGCTCTATCGCTTATGGCGACAAAGGTGAAGATTGGCCAGCAGGCTACGACCCGCGCACCCGCCCTTGGTATAAAGATGCGAATTCAACGTCAGATCTCATTATTACCGAACCTTATCAAGACTTTGACGGCAGCATTGTAATCAGCTTTGCCAAAGCATTTAACGGTGAAAGACAAGGTGTCCTCGCGGCAGATTTAACTGTGACCAGCATTATCGACACCGTGCTCAACGTGAAACTGGATAACGATGGCTTTGCGTTTTTAGTCGACGGTAACAACAACATCGTTGCCTACAGTGATGAAGAGCTAAGTCAGAAACCACTGACCAGTTTGAATCCGGAACTAACGGCCAATAAGGTGTCGCAACTGCTCCAAGGCCAAATGATCACTACGCTAACTTGGCCTGGCCAAGGGGATAAAATGGTCTACATTGCCAACGTCCCGAATACCGATTGGTCGTTAGGTATTGTTATCGATAAGGAAATGGCGTTTTCTGCAGTATCTGACGCGATTCAGTTCATCTCCCTTACTTCTTTGATTTTGTACATCTTCATTTCAATTGCGAGCACAGTGGTGATCAACCGCCTACTTTCTCCATTACAAACCTTATCAGAAGCACTGACTCAGCTTGCTCAAGGCAGAGGTGATCTCACTCAGCGCATTGATATCACGCGTATGGATGAGATTGGCAAACTTGCCGAGCTTGTAAACCAGTTCTTAAGCCAGATGCAAAGCATGTTGAAAGGCGTCATAGAGCACAGCCACGATTTAAACAATCATGCAGAGAAAGCCAATCAACTGGCGACCCAATCATCCATTCGAGTTGAGAATCAGCAAAACGATATCAATCAAATTGCGACCGCGATTCATGAGATGTCAGCCACGGCAGCTGAAGTGGCTAGCCATGCCGAATTAACCGCCTCCGCCTCTCAAGCGTCAGCCTCCGCTTGTAACGAAGGCCAAGAGGTTATTCAACAAAACCGCGATGCGATTACTGGCCTTGCAACTCAAGTTGAAGATGCAGCCAATGTTATCCGAGAATTGGAAAATAACGCGCAAAGCATCAATCAGATACTATCCACCATTCAAGGCATTGCCGAACAAACCAACCTGTTGGCATTGAATGCCGCGATTGAAGCTGCGCGTGCGGGAGAACAAGGTCGTGGATTTGCGGTTGTTGCAGACGAGGTTCGAGTGCTCAGCCAAAGAACGCATGGCTCAACGGAAGAAATCCGCGTGATGATTGATACGCTGCAGAAGAATACCGAACATGCCGTAGAAAGCATGACCACCAGCACTCAACTGGCAGAGAACAGCGTTGGCTTCGCAGAACAAGCTCATGGCAGCCTGACTAAAATCACCCAGGCGATCACTGAAATCAACGACATGGCGCTGCAAATAGCGAGTGCTGCAGAAGAGCAACGCGCGGTAAGCGAAGACATCAGTCGCAATACGCAAGGGATCAAAGATGCCTCCGACGATCTTGCACAACAAGCTGAAAGCAGCCGCAATAGCTCAAATGAAATGAGTAGCGCTGCTGAGTCGATGCGCCGAGATGTGGAGCGCTTTAAGGTTTAACTCATCTCAAGCAACATAAGTTAAACCTCACCACCGAGCGGCAGGTGACGTAAACCGATAACTGAAACAAAGTGACTCTTTTCATAAGAATCACTTTGTTCTCAGTCCGGTTTAATGCATATTGATGAGCTAATTTATCCCAGACACAAGGATGTTATTCAGATGGGATTCGAATGGTTGGCTCTTGCTGCCGCTTTTCTTTGGGCCATCGCGAGCCTGATGTCAGTAAAGCCTGCTCAACACTTAGGTTCTTTCGCCTATAGCCGTTGGCGCATGGGTTGTACCGCTATCATCTTATCGAGCATGGCTTGGTTTACCGGTGGTTGGTCAACGGTCGAAGCTGACCTCGTCACGCCTATGATGCTGTCTGGGCTAATTGGCATCTTCATTGGTGATACCGCCCTATTTGCTTGTTTGAACCGAATGGGACCGCGCCAAGCAGGTTTGCTGTTCTCTTGTCACGCCGTGTTCTCGGCGATTCTCGGTTACTTCCTGTTTAGCGAAAGTATGACTTCTGTTGAGCTGATTGGCTCAGCTTTGGTGTTCAGTGGTGTATTAACCGCGATATTCTTTGGTCGTCGAGGACAAGCCAACAACCAACTTGAAACCATCAAGGGCACTGTTTGGATTGGTGTAGCTCTCGGAATCACCGCAGCTATCTGCCAAGCATTAGGCGGTATTATTGCCAAACCCGTGATGCAAACCAGCATAGACCCAATAGCAGCCTCTGCCATTCGAATGATCACCGCTTTTGTTGCTCACTCCGCATTTCGCTTAACGGGCGCCAAGCTCTCACGTGCAATCAACCCGATGAATGGTCAGATATTTGCGATTACCGCAGTTAACGGCTTTTTAGCGATGGCGGTGGGTATGACGTTGATCTTGTATGCGTTGCAGGAAGGCAATGTCGGCATGGTTGCTCTGTTATCTTCAACCACACCAATCATGTTGTTACCAATACTTTGGCTGTACACCAAACAGAGACCAAATGCCTACGCTTGGATCGGTGCCATTGTTGCCGTCATTGGTACCGGTATCCTAGTAAGATAGTGGTACAGGTATTCTGGTCAGTTAACCAAACAGTAAGTTGGACTAACTGAATAGAGAGCTAAGAGCGCGGGAACGGGAAAGCCGTCACGTCATCGATGTGGTCATAACCTAACGCCAGCATGATCAGACGATCAATACCTAACGCAACACCCGCACAGTCTGGTAAGCCCGCTTTTAATGCCTCAATCAAGTGATGGTCAATCGGTTGAGGTGATAAGCCCATCTCAATGCGTTTGGTATTATCATCTTCAAAGCGCTTGAGCTGCTCTTGTGGCTTATCTAATTCATGGAAGCCGTTTGCTAACTCGATGCCTTTGAAGTACACCTCAAAGCGATCCGCTACTCGCGAATCTTTCGGGTTAATCTTGGCTAGTGCGGCTTGTGAAGCCGGAAAGTCATAAACAAACGCAGGCACTTGTTGCCCTATCTTTGCTTCAACCCCAATACTAAACAGCAACTGCAGCAAGGTGTCACGGTCTTGTTCTGGATCTGCAATGTCGCTGAGCCCAAGTTTTGCTGCGGCTTGCTTTAGTGTATCCATCGAATCTTCCAGTGGACACACACCTAACACATCAATAAAGGCTTGTTGGTAAGTCATTCGCTCTGCTGAGCCCGATTTAAGTACCTGCTGTAACAGCAAATCCATTTCATCCATCAGGTCATGATGATCAAAGCCAACTCGATACCACTCCAACATGGTGAACTCAGGGTTGTGATAACGGCCATTCTCTTCGTTGCGGAAAGATTTACAAATTTGATAAATACAGCCACTGCCCGCCGCTAATAGACGTTTCATATGAAACTCAGGGCTAGTCATAAAGAACAGTGGCTGACCATGCGCATAACCCGGCCCTACGAATTCAGTTTTGAAAGTATGTAAATGCACGTCCGTCACCGTGGCGTGGCTCATCGCAGGCGTATCCACTTCCATCACGTTGCGCTCGGCAAAGAACTGACGAATTTGATTAAGGATATCAGCACGTTGCTTTAACTGTTTAATGGTTGCGGCCGGTTGCCATGTAGAGTGCATTATTGAGTTCCATATTACTGAATTCTAGGCGACGAAAATTACCACCTTTCATCGCTTTTGTAAGCTTCTATCTTTCTCTTCGTGAAAGCAAAATGTTGTTTTAATGAAGCCAGAAAATTACGTTCTACAATACAATTATCAATACAGCTTTCACATCAACATTGATAACAAAAATCATACTCAACAAGCCGTTAACACCCGCCCTGTGGGTTAATCGTTATCAACAATTCATTGCCGTGATTGCAGTCACATAACCTATAATTTCTATGCCTCCATATGCATTACCGACCTAAAAACCCAAATGCATCAACTTTTCGAATACCTTCCTCTCTTACACTGAACCTACCACTTAAGGCTTAGGGGCGCTAAATGGTTCCTACGATTTAGAACCTCCTAAATAGGCTTTTTATAATAACAAGCGGAATACTCCGCATCACACTGGAGAATAACTGTGAAGACAATTACCACAGATATCGCAGTCATCGGCGCAGGCGGCGCTGGTCTTCGTACAGCAATTGCAGCAGCTGAAGCTAATCCTGAATTGGAAGTTGCACTGATTTCTAAAGTTTACCCAATGCGTTCGCACACGGTAGCGGCAGAAGGCGGTTCAGCAGCGGTAATTAAAGACGAAGATAGCCTAGATAACCACTTCAACGATACTGTTGGCGGTGGCGACTGGCTATGTGAACAGGATGTTGTTGAATACTTTGTTGAAAACTCGACTCGCGAAATGATCCAAATGGAACAATGGGGCTGCCCATGGAGTCGTAAAGAAAACGGTGAAGTAAACGTACGCCGATTCGGCGGTATGAAGGTAGAGAGAACGTGGTTCGCAGCGGATAAAACCGGCTTCCACATGCTTCATACTCTGTTCCAGACTTCGATGAAGTACGACACAATCAAACGATTTGATGAGTACTTTGTGGTGGATTTGCTCGTTGAAGATGGCGAAGTACAAGGCCTAATCGCGATTCACATGTCTGAAGGTGAGCTTGTTACCATCAAAGCAAAATCTGTTGTTCTAGCAACCGGTGGCGCAGGTCGTGTTTACCACTGTAATACCAACGGCGGCATCGTAACTGGCGACGGTATGGCAATGGCTTATCGCCACGGTGTACCACTGCGTGATATGGAGTTCGTTCAATACCACCCAACAGGCCTACCGGGCACTGGCATCTTGATGACCGAAGGTTGTCGTGGTGAAGGCGGTATTATCGTTAACAAGAACGGCTACCGTTACCTACAAGATTACGGCATGGGCCCTGAAACTCCAGTGGGCGAGCCGAAAAACAAATACATGGAACTGGGTCCTCGTGACAAAGTTTCTCAAGCATTCTGGCACGAGCAGCAGAAAGGCAACACCATCAAGCACCCACTTGGTGATGTAGTACACCTTGACCTTCGCCACCTTGGTGAAGAGTACCTGCAAGAGCGCCTACCGTTCATCTGTGAGCTTGCAAAAGCGTACGTAAACGTAGACCCAGCAAAAGAGCCAATTCCAATTCGCCCGACCGTTCACTACACCATGGGTGGTATTGAAACTAACGGTACGTGTGAAACTCGCATTAAAGGCCTATTCGCCGTTGGTGAATGTGCTTCAGTTGGCCTACACGGTGCAAACCGCCTAGGTTCTAACTCACTGGCTGAGTTCGTAGTATTTGGCCGCGTTGCTGGTGAAGAAGCGGTGAAACGCGCTGCTGAATTCAAAGGCTGGAACGAAGAGTCTATCGCTAAGCAAGTGAAAGCGGTTGAAGATCGCATCGCAGGCATCTTGGCTCAAGAAGGCGATGAGAACTGGGCTGACATCCGTACTGAAATGGGTCACACCATGGAAGCCGGTTGTGGTATCTACCGTCAAGAAGACTTGATGCAAAAGACCATCGACAAAATCACTGAACTGAAAGCTCGCTACAAGAAGATCAGCATTAAAGACAAAGGCAAAGTGTTCAACACTGACCTACTTTACGCTATCGAAGTGGGTTACGGTCTTGAAGTTGCAGAAGCGATGGTTCACTCAGCGATCCTTCGTAAAGAGTCTCGCGGTGCGCACCAACGTCTAGACGACAACTGCACAGAACGTGATGACGTGAACTTCCTGAAACACTCTCTATCTTTCTACAACGAAGATGCAGCACCAACCATCGACTACAGCGGCGTTAAGATTACTAAATCTCAACCTAAAGCTCGTCTATACGGTGAAGCTGCAGAGAAAGCCGCTGCCGCTGAAAAAGCAGCAGAAGAGAATGCGAAGAAGAGCGAAGAGGAGCAAGCATAATGTCAGCGAATCGAATCCAAAAAATTGAAATCCTGCGTTATGATCCTGAGCACGATGCAGAACCTCACTTTCAAACCTTTGAAGTTCCGTTTGATGAAACCATGTCAGTACTTGATGCGATCGGTTACATCAAAGACAACCTAGATAAAGACCTGTCTTACCGTTGGTCTTGTCGTATGGCGATTTGTGGTTCTTGCGGCATCATGGTTGATGGCGTGCCAAAACTGGCATGTAAAAGCTTCTTACGTGACTACCCGAATGGCTTCAAAATTGAACCTTTGGCTAACTTCCCAATCGAGAAAGATTTGATTGTCGACATGACACCGTTCATCGAACGCCTTGAAGCAATCAAGCCTTACATCATTGGTAACGACCGTAAGCCAGAAGACGGCACTAACATCCAAACTCCAGAGCAAATGGCGAAGTACAAACAGTTCGCTGGCTGCATCAACTGTGGTTTGTGTTACGCAGCATGTCCTCAGTTTGGTCTAAACCCTGAGTTCATCGGCCCTGCGGCACTTGCTCTTGCTCACCGCTACAACCTAGATAGCCGTGACAATGGTAAAGCTGAACGTATGAAGCTTATCAATGGCGACAATGGCGCTTGGGGCTGTACGTTTGTAGGTTACTGTTCTGACGTATGTCCGAAGAAAGTAGACCCAGCGGCTGCAGTAAACCAAGGTAAAGTTGAGTCTTCAATGGACTTCGTTATCTCGATGTTCAAGCCAGACGGATCGCAAGTAAAAACAGCAGAGGAGGCATAATATGAGCAATCGTAAGCCTTATGTTCGTGAGATGAAGAGAACATGGTGGAGCAACCATCCGTTCTACCGCTTCTACATGCTACGTGAAGCGACTGTACTGCCTTTGATTCTATTCACTCTGTTCCTAACCTTCGGTTTGGGTGCACTAGTGAAAGGCCCTGAAGCTTGGGCTGGTTGGTTGAGCTTTATGGCTAACCCTATCGTTGTCGGTATTAATATCGTGGCACTGCTAGGTAGCTTGATGCACGCTCAAACCTTCTTCAGCATGATGCCTCAAGTAATGCCAATCCGTCTTAAAGGCAAATTGGTTGATAAAAGAATCATCGTACTGACCCAGTGGGCAGCGGTGGCTTTTATTTCTTTAATCGTTCTTGTTGTGGTGTAAGGAGCTTTCGTTATGAACACAAATTACAAAGTAAAACCTGTTAACCACAACCCACAACGCTCTGATGAGCCAATCTGGTGGGGCCTATTTGGTGCTGGCGGTACTTGGTTCGCGATGATCACACCAATCACGATTCTAGTGTTAGGTATCTTAGTGCCAATGGGCATCATCGATGCTGACGCAATGAGCTACGAGCGTGTGTCTGAATTTGCCACCAGCATTATCGGTGCACTATTCATCATCGGTACGCTAGCACTGCCAATGTGGCACGCAATGCACCGTCTTCACCACGGCATGCACGACCTTAAGTTCCACGTCGGCGTTGCAGGTAAAGTGGGCTGCTACTTCGTTGCAGGTCTAATTAGCGCATTGTCTGTTATTTTCATCTTTATGATTTAAGAGCAGATTCGAGATTCGGGTAAACGAGTATCGAAGAGCTAAAAGCAGATGCGGGATTCGAGTAATCGAGTGTCGAAGAGCTTAAGAGCAGATGCGGGATTCGAGTAATCGAGATGCGAAAAGCTTAAGAGCAGAAAAACGAAAGCAGAGCTAGGTTATCCAGCTCTGCTTTTTTATTGCTTGTCGAATCTCTTATCCTCTAACTCGCTCTTGCTCTTCCTGCTCTTCGTATCTCGCATCCCGCTGACTCTAATCTGCTCTTCCCGCTCTTCGTATCCCGCATCTTGTTCACGCATACCTGCTCTTCAGGCTCTTCGAATCCCGCATCTTGTTCACGCATACCTGCTCTTCAGGCTCTTCGAATCCCGCATCTCGATTACTCTCATCTGCTCTTTCCCGATCTCCAGATACAAAAAAGGCCGCCTAAGCGACCTTTTTCAGATACTTGAAGTAAATTACTTCACACGACCAACGTATTCGCCAGTACGAGTATCAACTTTAACAACTTCACCGATTGCAATGAATAGAGGTACGCGAACTACCGCGCCTGTTGCTAGAGTTGCAGGCTTACCGCCAGTACCTTGTGTGTCGCCTTTAAGGCCAGGATCGGTTTCAGTTACTTCGATCTCAACAAAGTTTGGTGGAGTTACTGTGATAGGGTTATCATTCCACAACGTTAGAGTACAAACGTCATTTTCAACTAACCATTTTGCAGAGTCAGCAACTGCTTTTACGTCTGCTGCGATTTGCTCAAATGTTTCGTTGTTCATGAAGTGGTAGAATTCGCCATCGTTGTATAGGTAGCCTAGTTCAACGTCAACAACATCTGCAAGCTCAAAGCTTTCGCCTGATTTGAATGTTTTCTCTAACACTTTGCCTGACAGCAGTTTACGAAGTTTTACACGGTTAAACGCTTGGCCTTTACCTGGCTTAACGTATTCATTATCGATAATTGAGCAAGGCTCGTTATCTAACATGAATTTTAAACCGCCTTTGAATTCATTGGTGCTTACTGACGCCATGATTTTCTCTTCCACATCTTTGAGTTAATTTCAATGCCGCATATCATAACCCGAAAAGTCGAATCTGTTGAGCAAAACTGGCTCAAACAACTATCGAATGCGATCTCTGACCCGACAAAACTGCTTGAGGCATTGGAAATAGACCCAACACCGTGGCAAGCAGGCTTCGCTGCTCGTGAGTTATTTGCACTTCGGGTACCTCTTAGCTTTGTCGAACGAATGGAAAAAGGCAACCCACACGATCCATTGCTACGACAGGTTTTACCGCTAAGCGAAGAGTTTGAGGTACACCAAGGCTATTCCGCTGATCCACTGGAAGAGCAAGAGAACGCAATACCAGGCTTACTGCACAAATACAAAAATCGAGCACTGATGATTGTGAAAGGCGGTTGTGCGATTAACTGCCGCTACTGCTTCCGTCGTCATTTCCCTTACCAAGACAACAAAGGCTCAAAGTCTGTTTGGCAAACCAGCCTCGACTATGTTGCTGCTCACCCAGAGATCAACGAAGTTATCTTGTCAGGTGGCGATCCATTAATGGCAAAAGACAGCGAACTAGAGTGGCTAATTCATGCTATTGAACAAATCCCACATGTAAAAACCGTTCGAATTCATAGCCGACTACCGGTTGTAATTCCCGCTCGAGTAACGGATGAACTGTGCCAATTGTTAGCTCAAACTCGCCTTAATGTGGTGATGGTGAGCCATATTAACCATGCCAACGAAATCAACTTAGAGCTCAAACAAGCCTTCCACAAGCTTAAGTTAAGTGGTGCAACTCTGCTCAACCAAGGTGTGATGCTTAAAGGCGTAAATAACAGCGCTAACTCATTGAAAGAATTAAGCGAAAAGCTATTCGACGCCGGTATTTTACCTTACTATATGCATGTACTTGATAAGGTTCAGGGCGCCGCTCATTTCTATATTTCAGATGAAGAAGCGAAGCATCACTTTAAGGAGTTAATCTCTGAGGTTTCTGGCTACCTAGTACCTAAGTTAACCCGTGAGATTGGCGGACGCAGCAGTAAAACACCACTCGACCTACACATTGAATAGAGAAGTTGTATCAATGAAACACAATACCTCAGTTGCTCCACCAGCAATCACATCTCAACCAGCGCTTAAGTTCAGCTCAAGAGGTTTCACCATCATCGAGCTGGTCGTGGTAATCGTAATTCTAGGTATTGTGTCGGTCACTGCAGCTTCTAAATTCCTCAACCTGCAAACTGATGCGCGTATCTCGACATTAAACGGCCTTAAGGGCGGAATGGAGGGTGCAAGTGCTATGCTTTATGGTAAGACATCAGCACTAGGCTTGGATAAGGCTGTCAGCGCATCGATTAACGTTGAGGGTGACGATATATTGGTCGCTTATGGCTACCCAGCTGCGATGAACCAAGAAACTTGGTCAATGCTAATAGAATCAACCTTTCTTGATGCTGAGTGGGGAGTCGGTAATGCCGATTGGTATTTTACGAATAGTAATCACGCAGATGGAAAAATTATCTACGCTCCTGCAAGTCGTAAAAAGGAAGGAGATAACTGCTACCTTGAGTACCAAGAAGCGACGGAGACCACGACACCAGTCTTCACCTTAACAACAGACGGCTGCTAGACTTTAAGCATCTTTACCAATCGTTAAGACAAAAAGTTTTTGTTCGATCGTCCGGTCTATTATTAGCATACTCGGCTCTATTCTAAATTTTTAGGAGGGGGTGATATGACACAATTTATAGAACAAACTCTCAACCTTGCCCCCTTTAGCTGGGCAGGCCTTGCAGTATGCATGCTGTGTGGTTCGTTAATCGGTATCGAGCGACAAACACGCGGTAAACCGGTAGGGATCAGAACATCGATTCTGATCATCAGCGGTACCTATTTCTTCCTTACGATGGCGATTAGCCTTTCTCCTAACACGCTCGATCAAGCTCGTGTTCTTGGTCAGATCATTACTGGGGTAGGTTTCCTTGGTGCAGGGGTAATGATGACACTGGATGGCAAGATTCATGGTGTCACGTCAGCAGCGATTATCTGGGTACTCGCTGCATTAGGTATGATGATCGCACTTGGTCACCTTTCCCAGTCGGTCATTATCACGCTAATGGCGCTAGTGATTCTGCTTGGTGTCGACAAGGTGGAAAACAGCTTCCAAAGCCTGCGTCGTGGCGTTCACCAAAAATGGATGAGAAAGGGTCGCGTGAAGAAGTAACCTCTCTCCCTGAATGAGATCTACTAGACACAATTCCTTAGAGACAAAAAAAGAAGCCTAGTCAAACTGAACTGACCCCCAATAGTTGGACACCAATTATTGGGGGTCTTTTTATGTCCAAATATAGCCGAGAGCTAAAATGTATCATTGCTAAGCAATACTTAGATGGCACGTCATCTCTCTACTTAGCAAAACAATATTCAATTTCTTCAAGGCAGATACGGTATTGGGCTCAAGTCTTTGCCATCCATGGTACTGATTCATTTTTACCAACTAATCATGCCGCGACTGCTCAAACAAAACGAAAAGCATTGAATTTAATGTGGACGAATGAATGGTCTCTCACGCACACTAGCGCTGTATTAAACCTCTCATCCCCTGGAATACTCTCTGTCTGGCTTAAACGATTTAATGAGCTCGGTATCAAGGGGCTCGAAATGCGCCAGAAAGGAAGACCCTCAATGAAACAGCAACCTCAACGTACCACTAAGCCTGATAATGAAATGACACTTGAGGAGCTAAAAGAGGAGTTGGTCTACTTACGAACCGAGAATGCCGTTCTAAAAAAGTTGGAAGAGTTGGAGCAGAAAAAAAACCGTCGAACAAAGAAAAAGCGGTCATAGCTCTAACTCTTAAAGGCAAGTACCCATTAAAGCACTTACTGCACACTCTACAGTTGGCAAAAAGTGTCTTTTATTATCAGGCTCAAACGAGCAAGCGCCAAAATAGCTACGAACGTGAGCTGCGGTTGATAAAGTCAATTTATCATGAACATAAGGGGCGATACGGCTACCGCCGTATTCACTTGGAACTAAAGAATCAGGGGTTCGTGCTTAATCACAAAACGGTTCAAAGGCTTATGGCTCAGCTCAACCTTAAATCGACGGTCAGGATTAAAAAGTATCGTTCATACCGAGGAGAGTCAGGAAAAGCTGCTCCCAACGTTCTTGAAAGAGATTTTAGTGCGACTCAACCCGATGAAAAGTGGGTAACTGATGTCACGGAGTTCAAAGTCAAAGAGCAGAAAGTATACTTATCTCCCGTTGTCGACTTGTTTACTCAGGAGGTGGTTGCTTATAGAGTGGCCAAAAATGCCTGCTTGCCGCTTGTCACAGATATGCTGACGGAAGCTATATCAACGCTTAAACCCAACTCAAAGCCAATTATACATAGCGATCAAGGTTGGCAATATCGCCATCGACAGTATCAGAAAAAGGTAGCGGAGAGTGGGTTAACGCAAAGCATGTCGAGAAAAGGTAACTGCTTGGATAATGCTGTTGCTGAAAACTTTTTTGCTTTACTCAAAACCGAGATGTATCACAACCAAAGCTTTGAAGATGCAGATGCTCTGATAGAGCAGATTAAAGAATACATCGAGTACTACAATACCAAACGTATAAAAGTGAAACTAAAAGGCCTGACTCCGATAGAATATCGAACTCAGGCCTTGAAAGCCGCTTAACAGAAATGTCCAACTTTACGGGGTCACTTCAAACGACTAGGCTTTAAGTTTGTACGAAAGCGCTTAATACACCTGAATACACACCTGATTCTTACCCGCAGCCTTTGCTTTATAAAGCTGCTCATCCGAGGAACGAATACTCTGGTTTTCCCACAAGTGCCCGACACTATCGAACTTATACAAAGAGTAAAGCGTCGCGCCGCCAGACACAGAAATACTAATCTTGTCACCCGTAGGGCATCGATAACTCTGTAGGCTAATGTCGTTTTGAATTCGCTCAAAGATCGATGAAAGTAACTCCGACGATTCACCCGTAATCGCGACAACAAACTCTTCGCCACCAAATCGAGCCACGATATCTTGCTGCCTAACGCTGTTCAGCATCAACCGAGCAACATGACAAATCACCTCGTCCCCCACTTTATGGCCATGCTGATCATTAACGACTTTGAAATCATCGATATCAAACACGCCAACACCAATAATCGGCTCCTCATCCTGGGCCAGTAATCGAGCCTCAAAACCACGTCGATTCAGCAAGCCCGTTAATGGGTCGCGCATTGCAAGGTCATTTAGACGCTGGTGCTCTTGTCTTGTATAGAAGCGCCACAGCCATAAAACCGAGAGCAGATACAAAACCAACAGTATCGAAAGCTGAATCTTCTCCATCTCCAACACATGCAGAAAGTGCTCGCTCTTATCTTCTTCAATACTCAGATACAGCTGGGTGTTAATGTCATCAACGTACAGAGGCTTGGAATAGGTAAAGTCCATAAACCCGTATTTGTTTGCGCCTCGAGTACTTGTGACTTTATAGCCATGGGTAGGGTTCGATACGAGGTTCGAGACATAACCATCGACACCCAATACCCCTTTAAACTCACCATTGACGTAAATTCCTTTGGTTAAGGTCACCACTTTCTGACCTGTTAAGTAATCATCATATTGGCCGGTATACACCACTTGGTCTTGCCCTTGAGCTAAGCCAAAGCGAATCGTGTTCACCCAATAAGGCCTGCTATTCACAACCGAATCAAAGGTGTCGCCCTTAATGTAACTGGCAAAGTCAGAAGGTGAAGAGATAATGAACTTCTCTTTTGAAATGAAGTAAATCGCAGAGATGGTATCGATGGTATTGGCAAAATAAGCCATGGTCGGCGCGATGAACAGGCGCTTACCCGCTTCGGTATAAAGGTCCGATTTCGGGTTGCACATCTCTCGAGGGCCAGAGAACATAAAATCGAAACGAGGGGCATGTTGCTCCTCACTGGTGAAGTAGCACGTCTCACCTTCGATCTTTTTGTCATGCGAGAATACGTAGGTATCCCCATGCAGTGGATAAAGCGCAGTGATGTTGTACTCAAGCGCATTTATGATCTGTGTGAGCTCCGCTAAAGAGCGCGTCACGCCTTGGTTTTCCATTCCATACTGTTTATCTGATTCTTCCGCTGAATCAACGAGCAACAAGCTCAAAACTACTAAAAAACTGGCGGTCAGGCCTAAGAAAGCCTTTTTAAAATCGACGGTATGGTGGTTAATCAAAGCATATAAATCATCATTGGGAATTTATCGCACATTGTACTTATAAATTTAAACATCGCAACAACAAATATAAAACAACATGCTTATTAGGTGGTTTGAGAAGTTTATCATGGAAGTGGAATTGAATGTAATGACGCCTAAACAAGGGTTTAGGCGTTGATAACGCTTAGCGCTTAAAAACTAATGCACTAACTGAACGTTGCTCGCCAATCGTATAACCAAAGGCTAAACGACCGCGTTATTTTGCAAAGTTTACAATCGGGAAGCACGGGAAGAAACCGTTGTCAGCACAGTTGATCAGACCAACTTGTACGCCTTCGATTTTGTTGGTTTTGTTGAAGATACCAACCTGAACCGTAGACACTTCTGAAAGGTTCGCTGCACCAACATCAACCATAGTGTTACCTTCTGAGTAGTTAACGAAACTCACGTTCGCGCCTTTCACATCATTAGTAATGTTCACAGCGCCAAGGTTAACACCGGTTGTTTTACCCGTGTTCCAGTTGAAGAAACCTAGAGATGCGCCGGTCATTTCTTGGTTCACTTTTGATGCACCAAAAATACCAAGGTTCACACCTGTGGTCGTTTGCGTCTCAGACATACCAACTACGGCAAGATCGACACCTTTAAGGTCGTTAACTTGCCCGTGAAGCAGAGCCAAACGCACACCGCCAACCGCATCTGAATCCGGTGCGTTGAAGCCGTTAATCGTTGAAAACATAACTGGCGAAGAAGCAAACGCTGCCGGTGCCATTACTGCTGCAGACACAGCAAGTACTGAAAGTAGTTTTTTCATTGGGGGAGTCTCCACTGACTTATTGTTCACTTGATTAATCCATTTTTTAATCAAGCATTTATTGTCCTTTATTAAACAGCTATCCATGTTAAATCAATGTCATAACTGTACTGTTGAATATAAGCCGCTAAATCATAAAGAGCAATGGAAAAGCAGATACGGGATACGAGTAAACGAGATACGAAAGGCAAAGAACAGAGATAAAACAGATGCGGGATGCGAGTAAACGAGATGCGAAAGGTTAAGAGCAGAGATAAAGCAGATGCGGGATTCGAGTGAACGAGATGCGAAAAGCAAAGAGCGGAGATAAACGAAGATACGGGATTCGGGTAAACGAGATGCGAAAGGCAAAGAGCGGAGATAAACGCAGATACGGGATTCGAGTGAACGAGATGCGAAAGGCAAAGAGCGGAGATAAAAGCAGATACAGGATGCGAGTGGCGAGATGAGAAAAGCAAAGGAAATTATTGTTCTAGTGACTTGATTAAAGCTCCTAACATACGTGAGATTTGAAGCGCTTCAGATTGCCATTGCTCACCAACGTCCCTAGGAATAAATCCAACTTCAACGCCTATATCGGCTTGAGTTGCAAATTCACCTATAGAGCCCTTAGCGATTGCGAAGAAGTGCTTACGCTCTTTAAGAGACTTTCGCTCACAGCCTTCAGCAATATTGCTAGGTACAGATAAAGCACTGCGAGTAATCTGGTCTTTGAAACCAAAATCTCTACACATGGACGTTCCCCGATAAACATTTATCGATAACTGCCGGCTTCGTTGCCAAACATCAAGTTTTCTATAAAGCACAATTTCTACCTAAAGACCGAAAACCTAATCATCTCAAAATAACATCGTAGAAAAGTATTAATAAAGAACCAAGTTAGAGATAGTTCAGATCTTATGCTTTTATCTTCTCGAATTTCGCTTACTCGCATCTCCATCGGCCTTTCAAGCTCTTCGTATCTCAATTACCCGCATCCCTCATCTGCTTTTCAAGCTCCTCGTATCCCGATTACCCACATCTCTCATCTGCTTTTCAAGCTTTTCGTATCCCGATTACTCGCATCTCGTATCTGCTCTTTAAACATAAAAAAACGGAGACCGAAGTCTCCGTTTTCTAAAGCTTATGTATGGCTTTCTCTGTTACGAGAAAGGGGGGATGATTACATCATACCGCCCATGCCACCCATACCGCCCATACCGCCCATATCAGGCATAGCAGCAGACGCATCTTGAGGTTTGTCTGTTATCATCGCTTCTGTCGTGATCATAAGACCAGCAACTGATGCAGCGAACTGAAGTGCAGAACGAGTTACCTTAGTTGGATCTAGGATACCCATAGCAATCATGTCGCCGTATTCGCCAGTCGCCGCGTTGTAACCGTAGTTACCTTCACCAGCGCGAACGTTGTTAGCAACCACTGATTCTTCATCACCAGCGTTCTTAGTGATTTGACGAATCGGAGCTTCCATTGCACGTAGTGCAACACGGATACCTACGTTTTGCTCTTCGTTGTCGCCTTCAAGGCCAGCAACTTTAGACGCAGCGCGGATAAGTGCGACACCACCACCAGCAACCACACCTTCTTCAACTGCAGCGCGAGTTGCGTGAAGTGCATCTTCAACGCGGTCTTTCTTCTCTTTCATTTCAACTTCAGTCGCAGCGCCAACTTTGATTACTGCAACACCGCCAGCTAGCTTAGCTACGCGCTCTTGAAGTTTCTCTTTGTCGTAATCAGACGTTGCATCTTCGATTTGTTGACGGATTTGAGAAACGCGACCTTGGATCATCACTTCATCGCCTGCACCATCGATGATAGTCGAGTTTTCTTTAGTGATAGTAATACGCTTAGCTTGACCTAGGTCTTCTAGCGTTACTTTCTCAAGGTCTAGCCCGATCTCTTCAGAGATAACCGTGCCGCCCGTTAGGATAGCGATGTCTTGTAGCATAGACTTGCGACGGTCACCGAAACCAGGCGCTTTAACAGCAGCCACTTTCACAATGCCACGCATGTTGTTCACAACTAGAGTCGCAAGCGCTTCGCCTTCTACATCTTCAGCGATGATTAGAAGTGGACGAGATGCCTTAGCAACCGCTTCTAGAGTCGGAAGAAGTTCACGGATGTTCGAAACTTTCTTGTCGATAAGAAGGATGAATGGGCTTTCTAGATCAACAGAACCCGCTTCTTGGTTGTTGATGAAGTAAGGAGATAGGTAGCCACGGTCGAACTGCATACCTTCCACTACGTCTAGCTCGTCTTGTAGAGCCTGACCTTCTTCAACTGTGATAACGCCATCACGGCCTACTTTTTCCATCGCTTCAGCAATGATGTTACCTACTGTCGAATCAGAGTTCGCAGAGATAGTACCTACTTGAGCGATAGCTTTAGTATCAGAACATGGAACAGAAAGGCCTTTTAGCTCTTCAACCGCTGCGATAACCGCTTTGTCGATGCCGCGCTTAAGATCCATTGGGTTCATGCCAGCAGCAACGGCTTTTAGGCCTTCAGTGATGATTGCTTGAGCAAGAACGGTTGCTGTAGTAGTACCGTCGCCCGCAGCGTCATTCGCTTGCGAAGCCACTTCTTTAACCATTTGTGCGCCCATGTTTTGGAACTTGTCTTCAAGTTCGATTTCACGTGCAACTGATACACCATCTTTAGTGATCGTTGGTGCGCCAAATGATTTGTCTAGAACAACGTTACGGCCTTTAGGACCTAGCGTTACTTTTACCGCGTCAGCCAGAACATTTACACCTTCTAGCATTTTAATACGTGCGTCGTTACCAAATTTAACGTCTTTAGCAGCCATCTTTATTTCCTTTAAATTCTTTATTCAGTCAGTTCAGGTTTATGGGTCGGATTACTCAACGATCGCCATGATGTCGTTTTCAGACATGATCAGAACTTCTTTGCCATCGATTTTTTCAGACTTAGTGCCGTAGCCTTCAGCAAAGATAACAGTGTCGCCAACTTTAACGTCCAATGGTTGTACTGAACCGTTTTCTAGAATGCGGCCTTTGCCAACAGCTAGAATTGTACCGCGAGTTGATTTTTCAGCGGCAGAACCAGTTAGAACGATGCCACCAGCAGATTTAGATTCAACTTCTTGGCGCTCAACGATAACTCGGTCGTGTAGAGGACGGATATTCATCGGTCGTATCTCCTGATAATTTCCATTTAATTTGATAGTTGCCACGATTGGCATGGGGTTAAAGAGTATGTTGGGGCGATGTGAAAGATCCCAAGGGTCAAGTTGGAATTTTTGTGAAGAAACTCAAACTGCAACAAATGTAAAAAGAAAGCGGCTAGTGGGTCGCACTAGCCGTTTGAAACTTAGTCTTCTTTTCGAAACACAAAACGTATTAGCACTATCGCAACACTTAGCATTCCACCAAGTAATGTACCAAGCACAACAATCAAAGCTCGTTTAGGTTTATCACGAGTAATCGGCTGTTCAACATTTTCGAGGAAACGAAAAGTTTGAAACTCAACAGTCCTATCAATCGCAAGATTATCAAGCATCTCTAGCTTTGCATCTATTTGTTGAAGGCGCGGCTCTACAACACTTAAATTTTTAACGGATTCTAGAGCTTTAACTTTGGCTTCTAGTCCCTTTGCACCCAAGTCAATACTGAATAACTCTTTCTCGTTGCCAGTTTGAATCGGTCTATCAACGCCCGCTGACTTGGCAATTTGAGCTGCGTATTTTGCTCGCTGAATTTCAACTAATAATTTATTACTTGCCTGGCTTTCTAAAATTCTTTTTTGCTGGATAAGTTCATTTTTCTTGCCATTTACTACTGCTCTTAAGTTATTAAATGCATCCTGATGAACACTAGATTCCGTTGCTTCAATATACGAGGATAGTAATTCGAAACTGCTCTCCTTAGAGGTAGTTTGAAAACTGATAGTATAAGGTGAATTATCATTCTTCTTGTCGACTTTAGAGGCTGAAATCCTATCAAACCATTTTGCATATAGAGCTCTAACTTCATCAGCTGTCATATCTGATGCATTAGTCCCAATAGAACCATTAAACTCATGAAAATCAATACTATTATCTAAAAAAACCTTCTTATTATTAGTTGAATTAAAGGCATTCACAAAGCGCTGGAACAACACCTCTGAGTGAACCAAGCGATCTAACTCCTTATTGACAAGGACTGTGCCATCTTCTTGATAGATGTCAAAAACTGGTTGAAACTGCTTCACTTGCTGCTGGTATGCAGCTAGATTTTGAGGTTGAACTTTTGTAATTTTTGCACTAGAGGACCACCACTCTTGAGCTAGCAAAGCAAAACATATACTAGCACCCGTAAATAGAGCAGTGACCAATATTATGACTAATTTACCATCCCATAATGCTTTAAAAAGTTCTCGAAGATCAATTTTGTCATTTGAGTGGAACATTGGCGGATTTTCCGGGGAGTAAGGCTGTGGTTGACTCTGCTGCTTCACTGTAAATCTCTCAAAACATCTAAATAAATAACGGTAGAATGCTATCACACCGTATGCTGTTAGTATTGTGTGATTTGTAAACTTTATGAAAGCGATCTTCAGACTACTCACAATTCACTGTATCCTAACTATATTCTAGTTCAATCGGCGTTTTACATGCAAGATAGGCACGGGCTATTAACCGCCCCAATTGAGAGTACATTGCGTACCATGACCATACCGACCATATTCGGTATGGTGGCGATCTTGATGTTTAATCTCGTCGATACCTTCTTTATCTCATTACTGGGTACACAAGCCCTTGCTGCGGTGAGCTTCACCTTTCCTATCACCTTTGCGATTAACTGCATCACCATGGGAATTGGTATCGGCCTTTCGACGTGTATTGGGCGTTTACTTGGTCAAGGCTGCGCTCAAAATGCGGCGAGATTTACCTGTCATGGATTATTACTCGCGCTACTTCTGGTCTGCTGCGCTTCCGCCGTTGGCATTATCTCACTCGAACCCTTATTTACCTTGCTGGGTGCCGAAGCGGAGTTACTGCCTCTGATCTCTGAATACATGCTGATCTGGTATGTCACCATTCCCCTGTTAGTGATCCCAATGGCAGGCAACAGCGCTATTCGTGCCAGTGGTGATACAAAGACGCCAGCTAAAATTATGATGCTAGCAGGATTAATCAACGGCGTTCTTGACCCTTTGCTTATTTTTGGTTACGGCCCTTTTCCTGAATTAGGGATTCAAGGAGCCGCGATTGCCAGTGGTTTCAGTTGGTTTGGCGCTCTGTGTTGCTCTCTGTACATCTTGATTAAACGAGAAAAGCTTCTGGCATTACCGAATGTCAAAAACATCCTTAGCGACTGGCATCAAATACTGACCATCGGCACTCCTGCAGCACTGTCCAATGCACTCAATCCATTAGCGGGCGCCATCATAATGATGATGTTGGCCAAACAGGGAACCGAAGCCGTTGCTGCTTATGGTGCTGCCCAGCGTATTGAATCCATTCTTATCATTGTGTTGATGTCTCTGACTTCGGCTCTTACGCCTTTCATGGCGCAGAACTTTGGTGCAAACAACCCACAACGCAGCTTTAAGGCACTGTTTCTGAGTATGCGTTTTGCTGTGATGTTCCAAGGTTTGATTTTCTTGATGATGGTGCCACTGAGCATTCCTTTAGCCGCTCTATTCTCTCAAGAAGAATCCGTACGAGGCATCTTGTGGCATTACCTATTAGTCGTTCCCTTTAGCTATGGGTTCCAAGGTATTGTGATGATGCTGATAAGTGGGATGAATGCGATGCATCAACCACTGAAAGCCTTTCAATGGAGCTTCATGCGTTTATTTGTCTTTACCTTGCCGTTCGCTTGGATAGGCAGCCAAATTGATGGAGTCGAAGGGCTGTTTATAGGCTTAGCTTTGGGGAACATTGTCGGCGGCGTTTCAGGGTATTGTTTTGCACTTCGTGTAAGGGCTAAAGCAGATACGGGATTCGAGTAATCGAGATGCGAAAAGATATAAGAGCAGATGCGAGATTCGGGTAACCGGGATACGAAAAGATATAAGAGCAGATGCGAGATTCGGGTATCGAGATTCGAAGAGCCTGAAAAGCAGGTACTAGATACAAAAAGATTAAGAGTAGATAAGAGATACTAAAGACTATAAAGAGGGAAAACAGCCCATGGAAGACACCACTTACAAAATGCTTTATGACGCACCAATTGGCAAGATGATCATTGTGAGTAATGGTGTGTCGCTTATTGAAATTGACCATGTAAATCATGAAGAGTTAATGACTAGCAATCCAGATGAGCTTTGCCAACTGGCGACGAAACAGTTAGATGAGTACTTTTCAGGTCAACGAACAGAATTCGATTTGCCATTAAGAGCGATAAAAGGCACGGACTTTCAAAAAGCCGCTTGGCAGGCTTTAACGACCATTCCTTATGGCGAAACCATCAGTTACGGTGAGCAAGCAAAGAGAATGGACAACCCAAAAGCCGTAAGGGCAGTCGGTGGTGCGAACGGCAAGAACCCATTTAGTATCGTTATTCCCTGCCATAGAGTCATCGGCGCGAATGGGACATTAACCGGCTACACCGGCGGCATGAACCGCAAAGAATGGTTACTGGATTTTGAACTCTCCATATTAAAGAAAACCAACAAATAACCTCACGTCATTCCCTACAGCGAGGCACGCGTGATAGGGAATCTCTCTTTATGTTGAACACCGAATATGACAAGTAATACGTGGCATGGGATTCCAGATATTTCGTTCCTCAATTCTGGAATGACAGTCTAGAGCAGATGAGAGTAACGAGATGCGAATATATAACAGCTCTCATTCTGTTAGTGACCCGCTTACTCGTATCATGCACCAGCCCTTAAGCTCTTCGCATCTCGCTTACCCGTATCCCGTATCTGCCCTTAAGCTCTTCGCATCTCGTTTACCCATACCACCCATCTGCTCTTAAGCTCTTCGAATCCCGTTTACTCGTATCTCGCATCTATAAAAAAGCCCGCACTTTGAAGTGCGGGCTTTCAAAATCGTTAAAGCTCAACGTGAACCGCTGAGCCAAACAATTATTTAACGATCACATCACCTGACATTTCAGCCGGGATTGCGATACCAGACAGAGAAAGCATCGTTGGCGCTAAATCAGACAGTTTACCGCCCTCTTTGAACTCAACGTCTTTGTTGCCCACGTAGATAAGTGGCACTGGTAGATTAGTGTGTGCAGTGTGGATGCCGCCCGTTTCTGGGTTTACCATCATTTCCGCGTTACCGTGGTCTGCAGTGATAAGCAGTTGACCGTCAGCTTCTTTGATTGCTTCAACTACTTTGCCCAGACATTCGTCTAGCGACTCTACCGCTTTAACCGCTGCATCGTAAACGCCAGTGTGGCCAACCATGTCACAGTTAGGGAAGTTACAAACGATCGCGTCGTATTTGCCGCCTTTGATTGCAGCAACAAGCTTTTCAGTCAGCTCTGGCGCGCTCATTTCTGGCTGCAGGTCGTACGTTGCTACTTTTGGAGAAGCAACAAGCTGACGTTCTTCGCCTTCAAACTCATCTTCTTTACCGCCGTTGAAGAAGAAAGTCACGTGCGCGTATTTCTCTGTTTCAGAGATACGTAGCTGCGTTTTACCTTCTTTCGATAGCCACTCACCGTATGTGTTCTCTAGAGAAGCCGGTGGGAATGCACATAGAAGAGGAATATCTGCTGCGTATTGAGTTAGCATCACGAAATCGATCGCTGGGAATACGTTACGAGCAAAACCGTCGAAATCAGGAACGAATGCACGTGTGATTTCACGAGCACGGTCGGCACGGTAGTTCATGAAGATAACCGCATCGCCATCAACGATAGCGGCAGACTCTTCACCTTCTGCTTTAATTTCAGTCGCTTTCACGAACTCATCGTTTTCGTCACGAGCGTAAGCCGCTTCTAGGCCAGCTACTGCAGTGTCGAATGTGAACTCAGCTTTTGCTTGAGTCAGCAGGTCGTAAGATTCTTGAACGCGGTCCCAGTTGTTATCACGGTCCATTGCGTAGTAACGACCAATAAGAGAAGCCACACGGCCTTTACCTAGCTTAGCGAACAGCTCTTGGAAGCGTGCCAGTGTGTTTTCTGCGCTACGTGGCGGCGTATCACGGCCGTCTAGGAATGCGTGTAGGTAGATTTTCTCTGCGCCACGCTCTGCTGCCATTTCAACGGCTGCGTAGATGTGGTCTTCATGAGAGTGAACGCCACCTGGAGACATAAGACCCATGATGTGAACCGCTTTCTCAGCTTTAACCGCTTTGTCGATAGCGTTCACTAGCGTTTCAGTTTGGCCGAACTCGCCGTCTGAAATTGACTTAGTAATACGAGTAAGATCTTGGTATACCACGCGACCCGCACCAATGTTGGTGTGACCCACTTCAGAGTTACCCATTTGGCCATCAGGTAGGCCTACATCTAAGCCAGAAGCCGAGATTAGCGTGTTAGGTTGGTTAGCAATAAGACCGTCTAATACAGGAGTATTAGCGTTCGCGATAGCGTTGTCTTGGTTGTCTTCACGGTAACCGTAACCGTCAAGGATCACTAGAGCCATTGGCTTCTTAGCTGACATAGGACTGACCTCGTTCAATTCAAAATAAATCGGTATAAAAACAAATTAGCGTAATTTTACTACAGTTTACAGTCAAAACTGTAGTGGAAGATCAAGAAAGGGCGCAGGTAGGATGATCGAATGTGAAAAAAAGCGTCATTTTGTATGAAAGGCCTATATAAAGCTTGAACAATAATATTGGCTACAACTTAGTGATCATCATTCTTAATTAACATCAAATTACATACTAAAACCGAATGTCACGCTCAAAATGCACCGAATAAAGCATACTCAACCAAGTGTACATATGGATGATTTTAGCGTAAGCTACACGCAATTAAAATTCCTACAAAAAACTGGCTAGAGTTCATTATGTTATTAGAGCTATCATTTGTTGGCTTCTTCTCCTTTTCCTCACTATTTTTGATGCGAAAAGTAGCGAAAGCCGTTGGCTTGGTGGATAAACCCAACGAAAGAAAGTTGCATAATGGTGCGATCCCACTGGTCGGTGGCATTGCTATTAGCTTATCCATAGGCCAGTTCCTCGTCACGCACCCCGATGTGATCCCCCATAGCCAGCTCTTTTTGGCCTCTATCGCAGCGCTGATTTTTATCGGCGCGCTTGATGACAAATTCGATATCAGCTTCAAGATTCGCCTTGTAGTTCAAGCGATCCTCTCCATTTGCATGATGTATTTCGCCGATATCCGACTAGAAAACATTGGTAACCTCTTTGGGACCGGAGAGCTGCATCTAGGGTTTCTTAGCCCTGTAGTCACGGTACTTGCTGTGATTGGTGCTATCAATGCGTTCAATATGGTCGATGGCATTGATGGCCTGTTAGGTGGCCTTGCGATTGTGACCTTTGCGGGTATCGCCATTTTGCTTAAAATCGACAGTCAACACGGCCTGGCTTACTTGTGTGCTGTATTTATTGCCGCGACGATTCCCTATATTTTAATGAACCTCGGTATTCTTGGGCGTGCGCGTAAGGTTTTTATGGGCGATGCAGGCAGCATGATGATCGGCTTTACTGTGATTTGGCTACTGTTAGGCGCAAGCCAAGACCCATCAGAAGCCATGATACGACCGATCACTGCATTGTGGTTGATTGCTGTCCCGCTGATGGATATGGCCGCTATCATGTTTAGACGTGTGCGCCGCGGTGACTCCCCTTTCAAGCCCGACCGTGAGCACCTACACCATATTTTCCAACGCCTTGGTTATACATCGCGTCAAACGCTCGCCATCATTTGTGCTATCGCAAGTAGCTTTGCAGGCTTCGGTATCTACGGTGAATTCCTAGCGATAGCTGAATCGACCATGTTCATCCTGTTTATGATTTGTTTTGCTTCATACACTGTAGCCATGAGCTATGTTTGGCGCATCACCAGCTGGATTAGAAGTTTGCGTAACCTTCCAGAGAAAGTCTACTAGTGATTAACAGTGTATTAATGGTTTAGTTTCCAGAAAGTACGTTCAATGAACGAGCTTTCAAGTCAAAACTTCTCAAGCTAAACGCAAAAAGGGCCCAACCTCGTATTGAGATTGGGCCCTTTTGCTCATTATAGCTTGAGTTATGGCAACCAGAAAACTGAATGGGCTAATCATCAACAACAACAGACAACGATGAATGAAACAGGCGATAAGGGAAGCTAACTGCCGCTGCTATAAACATGAGAATGCTGGTAGTTCTTCACTCCATCACCTTATAATACTGCAGCTTCCTCAGATGTCTTTTCCTCTAGCTTCTTCCATTTTCTTACTATCTTCGCCATCTTAAACGAGTGCGTCATCGCGTAAGTGTGGAATGTGAAACACGCCATAATGGTGTAGAACATGATGTATTCTGGCACTTGGAAGTATTCGCCCAATAACCCCAACTTTGAGTACAGCAACTGCACCAAACAGATCACCACTAACGACTCACGAGGAGTAAAGCCGATACGCTGCATAATATGGTGAAAATGCTCGCGATCCGGTTTAAACGGAGAATGCCCCTTACGAATCCGACGAATCATAATGGCCATCATATCAATCAAAGGCACTGCGATTAGCCACAAGGCGGTGACAGGGCGAATAATATAAGGCCCCTCTTGAGACTGCGTACCACCAATCAACACCCAAATCACAATAAAGCCGATCATCATGCTACCTGCATCGCCCATAAACACTTTACGCAGTTTGCCAAAATACCCTAAATTGAACAGAACAAAGGGTAATAAGATCACCACCATCACAGCCATAAAAAAGGTGTAAAACTCGAGTTCATAAGCAAAGAACACCACACCTAACGATGCAAACACCACCATGCTTAAGCCACCCAGCAGCCCATCAATACCATCGACCATGTTAAAGGCATTAATGGCACCGATCACAGCGATGACAGTAACGATGCTATCAACCACGATAGGGAAATCCAGCACACCCAATCCGAACACATTACCGACATGAGAGAGGGTTAACCCCGTATAGTTCATGATGATCAAAGCTAAGATGGCTTGCACGCCCATTCGGAGCTTAAAACTGATATCAAAGCGGTCGTCGGCCACCCCAATCAATACCAGTACCGTTAAGCACGCCGCCGCTATCTCAACCCTCTTGAACTCAGCCGCATTCACGTAAAGGAAGTACAACACAGTAATGCAAAGAGAGATGCCTCCCACCAGAGGAACCACACCTTCATGATGTTTTCTGGCATTCGGTTTATCGACCAAGCCAATGGCGTAGCCCACTTTACGCATGCAGTACAATACAGCAAAGGAGAGAAAGAAGAACATGGAGAGTTCGATAAGGTAATCAAACAGTGACATGGGTTTAAGCCTTTTTTGGTTATTGTATTTCCGCTATTATTGAGTAGCTATGAATGAGAAGCGGTTTTGAACTTGCGTGGTACTGAAAGAAGGCAGCGCTCCCTAGTAAGCCAAGAGCTCTCACCTATTGGGAAGGATCAACATAAAGTAAAACCGTCTCAATTTAGTCTCAGCACTGGGACGGTCATCCGACTAAATTGCCGTTTTTATTATAAAAAAAGAAGATCGCGAAGGATCCTATCTTTTACATAAGACTATTGGGAATAGACTCAACGACTCAACGACTCAACGACTCAACGACTCAACGATTGAACGCGCTATATTCCCTACTGCAAATTCTTTCTTCAGTAACTGATAGCCTGAATCTCCGATACTCTTTCTTAACTCTACATCACTTTGTAGTTTGCTCGCATTTTCAAAGAAAACACCATCGTCGCCATTAACACTAATCAACCCGGCATGATTTGCATTCACTAAATCCATTAAGTCGTTCCCTTTATTCACACTACCTAAGATGGGCAATGACTGAACCATATACCCTAGTAGTTTGCCAGGGAAATTATGAGCACTGTGCTGGGCAGATAAAGAAAAGAGTCCTACATCGACTTGAGCTAGAATATCTTTGAATTCAGTTTGAGAGACGGAAGGTAGATAAGAGCAATTGGTTAAACCCCACTCTTTCATTAAGTTATTTACTAACTTAACTTCGTCACCCTGTCCTAGAAAAAGAAAGTGCGCTTTATCGAAGCATTGCATACTTTTAGCTAGGCGCATCAAGTTCGCCATATCCTGAGCGTGACCGATATTACCACCATAAAAATAAATGACTTCGTCATTCAATCCTAATCGTTCTCTCAAGTTGCTTACCTTATCTGGAAGGTAGTGAGGGGAGAGGTTGGCCCAATTTCGCAGTATAGTGGTTGGATAGCGCAACTCAGTATTAGAATTGAATATCTCTAGATTTTTTTCCGACATAACGCCAATGGTATCGGCTTGGCGATAAGAAAAAGATTCAAAAAACCTAAAGTAACGCTCAATTAAAGAGCCTTCTTTCATCAAACCCGAGTCAATAGCCCATTTTGGGAAAAAATCACGTAAAACGAGATAGCTATTGCACTGGCAGCACTTTTTCAGCTTTGATACCAATGATCCGAAGAAAATTGATGGGGAATAGTAAACAACCCCATCAAATGTATCTTTATCGACTTTACCTTGAATTGCACACCAAGCTCTATGGGAAAGCAGCGTTTCGTTTATCGCTCGCTTGACCTTAGGGACATCCTTAATTTGGCCAGAACGAAAGCGCCAAACTATGACGCCTTCTAGTTTATCTTCAATAAAACTTGGCTTATCTTTATCAAAGTGAGGGGTGATAACCGTGCCTTCATGCCCTTGCGCTATTAACTCTAGAGCAAGTTCATGCATCATCTTTGACCCAACACGTGTACTGTGGGGCAAATAATCGTCAACGATTAACGCTAATCTCATTAGTACTCTTTCCAGACAACACGCTTAACATAGTCAGTATAAGAATGAACTATGCGAACTACTTTATCAGAGACGTTCGGCATTGAATAATCGTAGACTTCTCTTAGCAAGCGCTCTTCACCCGTAGGTTGAGACTCTAATATAGCCAGACCTTGTAACACTCGTTCAACATCAAGGCCAACCATCATGACAAATGCTTCTTCCATACCCTCAGGACGTTCATGTGCTTCACGTAAGTTCAATGCAGGGAAGTTCATGATCGAAGCTTCTTCATTGATTGTTCCACTATCAGAAAGAACCGCCTTGGCGTTCTTTTGCAGATGGTTATAATCATGGAAACCAAGAGGCTTAAGAAGTTGAATGTTAGGATGGAACTCTAGCCCTTGCGCTTCAATGCGATTACGCGTGCGAGGGTGAGTCGACACAATAACAGGAAGATTATATTTCTCAGCTACTGTGTTCAGCGTATCTGCAAGTTTAAGTAACTGTTTTGGTGAATCCACATTTTCTTCACGGTGTGCGCTAACTACGAAGAATTGGCCTTTTTCTAAATCTAAACGTTCAAGTACATCTGAGCCATCGATTTCAGGCATATAATGGTTCAGAACCTCAAACATAGGACTCCCCGTCTTGATCACTCGGTCCGCAGGCAGACCTTCCGCAACGAGGTAATCTCGCGCAATCGTGCTGTACGTCAGGTTGATATCAGCAGTGTGGTCAACTATCTTTCGATTCGTTTCTTCCGGCACACGTTGGTCAAAACAACGGTTACCCGCTTCCATATGAAAGATAGGGATCTTGCGGCGTTTAGCAGGAATAGCTGAGATGCATGAATTAGTATCACCAAGCACAAGCATTGCACTAGGCTCCACCTCTTCCAATACTTCATCGACTTTGATAATTACTTGTCCGATCGTCACTGCTGCATTTTTACCAGCCGCATTCAAAAAATAATCTGGCTTACGGACACCAAGGTCGTTGAAGAAAACTTCATTGAGTTCATAATCGTAGTTTTGACCAGTATGAACCAAAATGTGTTCGCAATGCTCATCGAGTTTAGCCAATACACGTGACAACCGGATAATCTCAGGACGGGTCCCCACTACCGACATAACTTTTAATTTTTTCATTATAGTTCTCTTAATTATTACAGTGGTTTAGCTATCGTGTCCGGGGCTTCTCTATCGAATATCTCGTTCGCCCACAGCATCACTATCAACTCTTCTTCACCTGTGTTGGTGATGTCATGACTCCAACCCGGTACCGTTTCTACCACCGTCGCTTCATCAGAGTTAACAGCTAGTTCGTATCGCTCACCAGTGACAACATGCTCAAATTTGAATATGGCCTCACCTTTAATCACTAAAAACTTCTCATTCTTAGAATGATGATAATGACCACCACGTGTTATGCCTTTGTGAGCCGTAAAGAATGAGAATTGACCCGACTCCTTCGTCTTAAGCATTTCACAGAATACACCACGCTCGTCGCCGTATTTTGGTAAAGTGTAGTGAAATTTAGACGGTTCGAAATAACTCAAATAAGTCGAGTACAACGCGCGAGTTAAGCCTGTGCCCACATGCTCAGTGACTAGATTGTCGCGACTCTCTTTGAATGCGTTAAGAAGGTTGGCAATTTCACCTACTGTTGTGTTGTATTCCACCGGAACTTGTTTCAAGCCACTATCTACCTTGCCTTCGAGTAGAGTAATTAACGCCTGGCACACGTCATCAATGTATACCAAGGAGACTGGAGCACTAGGGTCGTGGATGTTGATATCAATGCCGTTCACGATGTTGTGACAGAACGTCGCCACAAATGAGTTGTAGTTTGGTCGACACCATTTACCAAAGACATTAGGGAAACGATAAATGAAAGTACCCGCATCAGTGTCTTTACCATAATCAGCTACCAAGGCCTCCGCTTGCGCTTTACTCGCGCCATAAGCATTATCCAAACTCGCTTGTATAGAAGAGCTCAGCATAATAGGCGTATTACGACCATTAGCTTTTAATTCATTCACCACAAATTTGGTAAAGTCCGCGTTACCTGTAGTAAACTCAGACTGATTTGTAGGGCGATTAACTCCCGCTAGGTGGTAAACAAAATCGGCACTTTCAAGTGCCAGTTTTATCTCTTCTTGTGGTGTATCTCGATCGATCTGAATAACAGAATCGTATCCTTTCTCTGACAGCATCACACAAAGGTTTTTACCAATAAAGCCTTGGGCACCGGTCACTATAATATTCATTTATACGCCCTCTGGAACAACTGAACTGCCAGCTTCAATTTCTCGAATAAAGCTTAGCTTACGCAGTAGTTCTACCATCCCATCTGTATCCAAACGCTCAGTATTGTGAGAATTGTAATCCTCTATTGCTGATAAATCTGTTTCACCTTCTTCGTTAAACTTTGAATAATTCAAATCACGGTTATCTGATGGTATACGGTAATATTGACCTTGATCTTGCGCAACAAACATCTCTTCGCGACTACACAAAGCTTCATAAAGTTTTTCGCCATGGCGAGTACCTATCACATTCACCGTATGCGCTGAATTACCAGCTACTTGCAATAATGCTTCAACCAAGGTTTGAATCGTTGCGGCAGGTGCTTTTTGAACAAAAATATCACCGTTTGAGCCATGCTCAAACGCGTGTAGCACTAAATCCACGGCATCGTCCAATGTCATCATAAAACGAGTCATGCTTGGGTCAGTAATTGTAATAGGTTCGCCTGCGAATGTTTGACGAAGAAATAGCGGAATAACCGAACCACGAGAGGCCATAACATTGCCATAACGGGTAGCGCAAATAGTAGTATTCGTATGTCCCAGATTACGGCTTTTTGCCACAATCACCTTTTCCATCATCGCTTTAGAGATACCCATGGCGTTAATCGGGTATACAGCTTTATCGGTGCTCAGGCAAACCACACGTTCGACGTTATTTTGAATTGCCGCCTCAAGTACGTTTTCAGTGCCTAACACATTGGTTTTTACTGCTTCAAGAGGATAAAATTCGCAAGAAGGTACCTGTTTAAGAGCCGCCGCATGATAAATATAATCAACACCGCGCATTGCATTATTCACACTTTGAAAATCACGAACATCACCGATGTAGAATTTCAACTTTGACGAGTTGTACTTCTTGCGCATGTCATCTTGTTTTTTTTCATCTCGAGAAAATATGCGTATCTCTTTTATATCAGTTTCTAAAAACCGGTCGAGGACAGCGTTACCGAAAGATCCAGTACCTCCGGTTATAAGTAAAATTTTTCCGGTATACATTACAAACTCCTATCAAAATCTCTAAGCGTATAAACTTAGATTGAATATTAAATTACTAATTTCTTAAAATAGTCTCGTATACTTCGATCAAATCCGCACCATTCCTTGGGATATCATGCGTGACTTTGGCTTTCTCTTTCGCATGGTATGAAAGTGATAAAGCTAAATCGTCATTTTCAAAAACTTCTGAAATATAATTAGCCAACATGTACTCAGCGTTATGTTGATAAAGCATCGCACTCTTTTTATGTTCGCAAAGAGAACTTACACCTCCGACAAACGAGGAAATCACAGGGGTTCCGACCAACATAGCCTCGCATACCGAATTGGGACTATTTTCAATTGAAGATGCCGACACAAAAACATGACTTCTTGTTAAACGATCAACATAATCAGATTCGCTAATATTCCCCAAGAAAACCACATTACTTCTTATATTCAGTTTACTAATTAACCAATCAAGGTATGCCCCATAACTTGTCATTGTTACATACTTGAGTTTACACTTACTTCTGGTCGGATCCGTCCCAGCCAAATAAAGCCGCAAGTCAGGATATTTTCCAGTTAATAAAGCCATGGCTTCTAGAACAACATTCAACCCTTTAAATGGCATATTTCCCTGACTAACAAAGATGGATCTTTTCTGAACCAAATCTATATCCCATAATTTTTCATAAAAAGTAGGGCGTAGGGTTTCATTTACGTGAAAATAATTTGCTTGAGGGTTGATCAACTCAACACACGCTTTATCCCAATCGGTTCTACCTATTACATTCCCAGATAAGCGTAATGTGTTTTTTTCATACTCACCTCGTCTACTATATAGCGCCCTTAAACCATTTATTGAATCACCTCTTATTAACGACCTAAATGTAAACGGAAATTGCATTATTTTGGGAACTCTAGTAGATACATGCTTAGAAATGACCGAAACTAACCCCTGTATAGATACAACTGATTCAATGTTTAATTTTCGAGATTCAAGAGAAAAAGAATATGAGTGCTCTAGTTCAGTACCAAATACATGGACCACATCTGCTTTAGAATCTCGGATCACATCATTTACTATAGTGTGATCCTTGATATCAAACTTACCGAAAGCATAATAGGTAATATGTTCGCCCACGACAATCTTCGTCTCGCCAGGTTTCAGAGAATAATCAGGGAAGGAGATAGATAATCTAAAACCTGACGACTTAGAAAGATAACTAGACGCATTAAGCAGCCACCCTCCAAAATTACAAACTTTAAGGCCGACCATATGAGAATATTCAGGTAATGGAACATTTACGACCCAAAGGATACTTCTAACCACTTGTTACTCCTATAACTGAATTGTACTGAAAGAATGGTTGCCATAAGTTGTTAGTAAAAAAAGAATAATATCGCAATATATATATGGCTAGCACTAATAATCCAAACAAAAATGCCTTTTTATCTTTTCTTAAATTGGAAAATAACACAGGCATACCAACAATTGAAAAAACATCGAAATATATAGCAAATCTTGTCAGCATACCTAGATTAAATGCCAATAATGATAGGTAAGATGATATAAGAGTCATATTAACAAACGGAACATGCTTGTCATCAACAGTGTTCATTCTAATTAAGATAAACAAAAATATAATAAATGATAGTAAAACAGATCGAAGAGAATTACCTTCACCTGATTCATAGTGGGAATACTGCGGTAAGAAATCAAGAATAAAACCGAGTAATGAACTAAATACACTTGATGACAGCATTATTGGCAAAGAAAAAACTAGGGTTACTTTTAACATGGTTGACGGCCTTTTGTTAAAAGGAACGACAACTAATGAAAGTAAAGCTACGGCACTTGGGTGGAACTCAGATGCAGCGAGTATGATAAGGACATAAAGCAATTTTTTCCTATTTATTAGAAAATGAAATGCAAATATAACCAGACACATCGCTAGCATCTGCCGTAAAGCTGAAGCATGTATCAAAAACAGATATGGATTTATTAACAGGAAAAACAACGAAAAGCTGTAATACTTATTATCTAGATACGTGCAAATAAACCAGCCAATTGTGACTATATAGATTAAACTAGTTATAAAAATGAAAAATTCAAATGTGGGTGATATACTGTTCAGATAAACAAACAATTTATCATTCTGCCCCCAAGCTTGAAGGTTCATACTCAGTGAATAGTAAGTATGCCTGTAACTCTCAAAGTCATTTCCAAAATCGGTCCTAATAGCCAAAAATATGAATAGAATGACTAGAGAAAAGGCGAACATCGTATATGATTTTTTTATTTTAACCGCAAGGATAATTGATAATAAAAATACAACGTGTATGATCACTGGTTATCCTCTCGCTATATTTTAGAACTATTCAAAAGACGTTCCACTCTTATTGCCACATGTCTGTAATGATTTTTTTGAACGAATTTTTTTGCTTTCAATCCAAAATCATATAGATCCTTATCGTCCATCAAAAATGCCATATCTAGCCTTTCCGTTATAGTACTTGGAGCATTATCTTTCAACTCCAATATATAATCTTTATACTGTTCTGGGTAACTATCCAGCATAGTAGTCATTAGAGGAGTGCCAGAGCTTATATATTCTAGAGTTTTTGAAGGGAATGAGTATTTCACAAAATATTCAGAATTACTTCTTGTATTTATTAGGATGCTAGCTTTTGATAAACGTGTCTTGATAATCGAATTATCTACAAAACCAAAATATTTTATTCTCTTATCTTCTTGTATCATATCCTGAATAGCAGACTCGGAATCACCTCTACCATAAATATGAAGTTCTATATTAGGTTTATCTAAATTCCTAAAACCTTTTATCAAATTTAAGATCCCATATCTTTCATGTAAACTACCAGCATAGAGAACAATTTTAGTATTAGGCTTAGATTCTTGTCTAACATTTTTTATGAAGTCATCTATAAAACCTTCAACTACTTCATATTGAGATCCTGGACTAAAATCTAAAGCTAAGTACTTTGTCAGAACAATATTTTTCATTGACTTACTCATGAGGAACCTAGACAACCACGACTCACAACCTCTTAACATACCTTTAACTTTAGAGTCATGCTTACTATCTATTGACGGGGGGTCCGTCCAGACACTAATTAATTCAATGCGAAGGAGTTTTGTAGCCAACCACGCCGTCAACATATATGGTAAGTGGACAGAGTAAACAACGATTCCTTTAGGTCTATTTGTTACAACCCTATGCAGTACAAAAAAGAGAACAGATATCAAACGGCTGATAATCTTAAAAATACCAAAATTGATAAACGGCATTTCTTGAATCTCTATCTCAAACTCTCCGATTTTTTCATGCCATTTTTTTTTCTTTAAATACAAACTCTTGTTTAATGGGTAATCAGAAACAGGTCTAAAAGAAAGATATTCGCACCGAATATTATTTATTGATTCAAAACATTTAATTAAGTTTCTATTAAATAAATGTGTTTGAATTTGCGGGAGCTCATCTTTCTCAAACTCTAGTTTCATTTCACCATCTGGGATAGAAAAACCCAATACTAAATATCTATCAGTCATAGTTTCAGTTTTAAATCAAATTATTTATATAGTTTAAATTATGCTCTTTCCATAACAATATTTCTTTTTCAGGGATTATGATATTCGTATCCCATGATGTTTCAACACGCTCTTTAATTGATGAAAACGCAGTTCTTTCGACGACTGGTAGATTGAAATCTTTTCTTTTTTCTTCAGCTCGATTATCAACAGCCAATATTAGAGTTCTCTTTCCATACTGCAATGCTCTAATACCAGCATGTAATCTAGTTCCAACAAAATCAATGCTATCATTTGATTCTAAAAGCTCATCATATGCAGCCAGAGTAAACGGGAGTATCTTTATTTTTGAGATATCTACTCCTAAAGAATCTAAATAAATCAAATCCCTTGATCCTTGAGGCCAAAAATATATATTATTGTAGTTAGAAATTAGAGTTTCAATAAGGGTTTCATCCGCAAGCTTATTTGGTTTATAGTCAGTCAAAGTAAAGACAACATCGTTACTTTTAGAGGTAGGTATTTTTGCACAGTGCTCCCCAGTCAATGACCACATTGTAGCACAAGACGTATTAACTACATTGTTGATCCCTATTGACTTTAATTTTTCCAGAGTGTAGTTATCACGAACTGAATGCATAACATTTTCCGAAAGTGCACGTTTGAGTAACGTCTTTGAGTAAATGTTGACTTTATCTTGATATTGCCACCACCCAACACCAACAAGGCAGATTTCTTTTAAAAAAAGCGTATCTATAAAATCTATCTTCCATTGTTTATAGAATGGCATATTCCCATTTAAGAGGTTGGTACCACAAACCAATTGAATATCAGTTCTTTTTGCAACTCTATAAGTAGGTATGGAAATTTTTTCTTGGGCTGGTGCTCTAAAAAAACCTTTCCCCTCAAAAGTTTTTGACATTTCCTTCCTAACAGAATCAACAATTATTTCATCACCAAGATTCAACGTTGATATAGATGTATCTAAAAGTAATCCTGGCTTTCCAATTTTAATCGTCATCTTTTCAGCAACCTTTCTTTTTGTGTTATTAACTTTCGAACTAGCCTTTTCTTAAAATTACCATTCGACATAAATTTTTCATCATACAATCTATCAGGGACAATAAAATAATTCTCTTTCAGTGGGAACTCTAAATCATGTAATTCCACATCTTTATGAACATTGTAAGATGTATGAGTTGCATCATCTCCAAAACCAATATTTTTAATTAAACTAACACAAGGAACAACTGCGAGTGCATTATTCTTGTGCCTACAATAACCCCACTGATAATCCCAAGCACTTACTCCTTCCCTAAAGCAATCTTGGATCTGCTTCCTGCGAATATTGCCCAGTTTCTTACCAAATACATTTGAAAAGCCATCCTGCTCAATGAATAAGGGTAAATCATTAATACCTATATCAAAATGTTTCCAAGCTCTCCTCCAAGTCGCCCACCCCCAAATACCACCAAGATTTGAATAGAAATAGTCGACTTCTTTTTCTCGCCAAGTATTTTGCTTATTGTAACCACTAACAAGGAAAACTCTTTCATCAACTTCATGCTTGTCTAGCATTTCGCTGCAAAAATCAAAAAAACTTGGGCTAGGAAGACAATCATCCTCAAGAATTATACAAGACTTTTCGAAATCAAATACCCAATTAATCGCCTCACTTACCGCTTTTTTACAGCCGACATTTTTTGAGCGAAAAAGTGTTTTAACTTCACACTCCCAATCGATATTAGCTGTTAAGTAGGTTCTTATTTCTTCAATAACCTCTTCTTCTCCCGGAATATCTCTAGCACCATCAGACGCAAGATATAGATGAGTAGGTTGATATTCCTTAATCACATCAAAAACTTTGATAGTTACATCAAGCCTGTTGAATGTTATTAGAAGAACCGGCTTTTTATCTTGGTACATTTAATCAAACTCCTATTTTAGATATAAAAAACAACCTCTTATACTTTAAAATTACGCTCAAAAAACGATGAGGCCTAAATATCATACCAATAGCTTGTGTTTGCATAAAAAACACATGTCTAGTTTTAAGTGTGAAATAATTAAATAGGTATGACGAAAAGCATTGAGATATCAACGTAGAGAATGCTGCACCTTCAATTCCAAAGTTAGGAATAGCAAAAAAGTTCAGTACGACATTTAAAAAAGCACCAAGTAGCGTTCTATAAAAAGTCAACTTCTGCAATCCTTCGATAATAAACCACTTGCTACAAGAAACCCCTAAGAATACAAAAATTGAGCACCAGATGTTGATAGATAGAACACTGGCAGCTCCAATGTACTCTGAACCAAATAATATAGAAATAATTGATTCGGAAAAAATCGTGACCATTAATGCAAGGAAGAATGCGATAGTACTCATTATTGTATATAAATCAAAAAATGCCTCATTGTATTCTTCATTTGAAATTTTCCTTTTCTTTATCAAATATGGGAGTAACGTAGATGAAATAACCATTGGTATAAAATAAATTGACTCTGCTATTTTTGTTGCAGCTGAATAGACACCAACACTTCTTTCATCTAATAACTTCGATATCATGATGGTGTCTATTTTCATATATATTATAATAACAAAAGAACTCAACATTAATGGGAGGCTATCTTTCATTAAATCTTTTGCAACTCGTATATCAAAAGTCCATGAAATGATACTAAATTCTAATTTTCTTGCTAGGACTAAAGTGCCGAACATTATAAAAACGAATTCACTAACGATTGCGAAAGCTAATAAATTAATACCTAAGTCTAAAATAATAACAGTGACTTTAGCGATAGATGATAAGGTTACTGCTACCAATGAGTTTATTGCAATAAACTTCCCTAAAACCTTTGAATATAAATATGAGTCAAATACGCTAAAAGATTGAAAAACGGAAATTGTCGACAATGTCAACAATAATATTTCAAAATCAACAGATACGCTAAAAAAAGGCGTAATAGAAAAAACAATAAAGACACTAAATAAAGCACTTGACAATCTAAGTAACAATGATGTGCCTAGTAAATCGGCTTGAAATAAATTTCCTTCGGTTAATTTTTTTGTCAAAATTCCTTCTAAGCCAAGGGAACAGAATGCAGTAATAAAAGCGACTATACTCTGAGTATAGCTTAGTCTGCCAAACTCCTCTGGCCCTAAATATCTAGCAATCCAAACGCCTACAAATAGGCCTAAAAGGATTCTAACAACTTTATCCCCAATCAAAGCCAAAAGACTTGATAAATATTTTTTACTCATCTTATTAGTCTATATATAATTGTAACATCAGAGGGCATGGGATATTCATAGATATCCCCGTAAATCAAGGCTCGCTAAAACCTTTAAAAGATACTCACAACCCAAAACATTAATTGGCATCAAGCACAAGCAGTACAAGTAACTCTGGTATAGCGGTGATCTCATTATATTTTCGATAACGTACTTCTGTAGTGAGTAATACTAATCGCTCCCTAACTCGAGCTATTGTCGACATAGAAGGGGCTTTGTTGCGTAATTAAATTTAGAGATAGAGCCAACCCGTTTCGCTTGTTTCTTAGTCAATACGACAAGTTTCAGGCATACCTAACCCAGTAAGCTTGTTCAACGCTTTTATCATCGCGTAAGTTTCACCCACCTGGGCATTGTAATTTCTTAAGCTCAGTTTCCCTCCTAGCAACTGTTTAACTCGATACATCGCTGTTTCTGAGAGTGAACGTTTGTGGTATCCATACCGCTCTTTCCAATACTTATTTGAGTCGTATAATTTCTGGCAACCCACGGCGAAATTTCGAGGGTGACCACGCTCCCAGAAGGCAGCCCCTTCTCTTGGGGGAATAAGCGCAATAGCTCCCTTAATCTTAATAGCAGCGTGACACGCTCTCGTGTCGTAAGCGCCATCACCAGACACCTCAAGGATACTTCGGCGTGTTTGTTTCAGTAAGTTCGGGAGTACTTCTCCATCTGTAACCGTCGATAAACTTAGCTCGGCGGCAATGATCTCATGAGTGTTGGTATCGACTGCAATATGCAGCTTTCGCCAGACTCTACGCTTGCCATCCGTCCCATGTTTTTTGACTTTCCATTCACCTTCGCCATAAACCTTAAGGCCAGTAGCATCAATGGCTAGGTGCTGTATCGCTCCTCTCGTTTTAGTCTTAAATGAAACCTCAACTTGCTTGGCTCTACGACTGATGCAGGTGTAATGCGGACAACTTAACGGTACATGGGCTAACCTAAATATCGAGTCGATAAATCCTTGCAGCGCTCTCAATGGCATAGAAAAAACTCGTTTGACCATGAGTGCTGTCGTGATAGCTAAATCACTGAACCGACGCGGCCTACCGCGCTTATTCTGTTTGCTTTGCGCCCATCCGCTTATTGCTTCTTCATCAATCCAAAAAGTCAGAGAACCACGGTTAATGAGTGATCGGTTGTATTGCTTCCAGTTGGTTGTTTTATAACGAGGCTTAGGCATAGGACTACGAGATAGAGTGGAGGTAGCTGATCAGATCGTAGGTTCTTGATTTAGTTCCATTGAATTACGCAACAAAGCCCATAGAAGGTACTCCTTGACTAAAATCATCAAATCGCTTAAAAACCTCAGGTTCCTAAATAACATCGAATTACTTTTCTTCACGTTGAGGTGATCAGTTTTCGCACATCTCTTATTTGCTTACTTTCTTAAAACCGCCCCAATAGGCCACAAAACAGTCTTTTCGCAACTAGTAGCCCTTTTAACTTGCCACCCATCCGCATTTGGGTACGCTACCGCCCTTAGGTTTGGCTCCTACAGGCAAGGCTTGATGATTTATTCGCTATTATGCGGTTTTCATACGGTTTCTAATTTGCTGCGCATTCTAGCAAAGTAAGTGCATATTGACCAGTTTGAAATTTACCCTATTTGGACAAGCCTCTCACCATGCGTTTATCCAACGAAAGCATTGTACGTTTTGTAGATACTGAGTCCCTATGTGGTACCGGTTTTCTTGTACTGCATCGCAGTAGCGCTTTTCTATATCAATGAAAATATTGCCGTTTCGGTACAACGACACGAAGCTTGGGTTATTGTTTACCGCCAATAACGCTTTAATCTCTGTGCGTGTTAACCCTTGTGGGTAGTGGTTAACCAGCAGTTTCAAGAACTCGCCAATGCGCCCTTCCACTCGCGCTACCTCTTCTTCTAAAATGGTGACTTTTTCTTCCGTTGTCAGTTTTTTTAGGCTGTTATCGCCCATGTTGCCCTCTCCTAATTCTACTTTTGTTTCTTGCCGTTTATTGTCTGTGTTTTAGCTATTGGTTTGTTTTACTTCGGGCCTGCTTTAGCCCTTTGGCAGTTTGAACAAGTGCTTAGTCTGTGAATAATCGAATGGTCACTGCTTATAATCCGTGCCGAGCGATTTTGATTGAATTAGGGCCTTAATGCGCTCGTCAAATGGGTTGGTGGTGCTTTTAGCTTTGTAGTCCGCGAGGGCCTGAGTGACCGGTGTGGTTTGTTCGGGATTGCTTTTGATTGGCTGCGCTTGGTTTGAAGCTGTTGTGGGCGCATCTGCTTTTATTGAGCCTACGGCTTTTATCGATTTTGGTTTCTTTGAGGGTTTCACCGCTTGTGTTTGCTTAACCGCTCTTGTTTGCTTAAAGACTAGCGATGAGTCTCGCTTCGCCTTGGCTTGGGCGCTTCTTCTTAGCCAGCCATTCACAAAGTGGCCAATGTGCTCAAAGGATTTGCGCTTATCGTGGTTGATGTACAACCACGCTTGCATAGCATGCAGCTCTTGCAGCACATCTAACTTTGGGTAGGTGCGCTCTAAGATTTTGTAGAACTCATGAAAAATTGGCGCGCTGCCCTCTTTGGTGAGCAGGTGAATCACGGCTTCATTCTTTTGGGGTATGGGAGTGGTGGTGGCTTGAGGTGTCGTTGGCTCTTTTTCAAGGGACAAGGCTGTTTCAAGAGATGGGGCTGTTTTACAAGGAATGTCTGTTTTATGTTCTTTATGAAAGATTATGTGTGCCAGGTGGTCACTCTCCGTGTTGGATCTTGAGTCACCCAGGGGAGTGTCTGGATGTTCTGTTTTCTGCGTGTGTTCTGTCTTCTGTACACGCTCTTTTTTCTGCGTACATGCTAATGAGGCTGGCGGTAAGTCTGTTAGGTCTACATTGGCGTTGTTTAGGTTGCCATCCGCTTGGTCTAGATCGGCCTGCTGAATGTGGCTGTCGCTGGGTAGGCGCAGCTGATAGATATTGCTGCGCTGGCGTCCTGAATCATCAAAGCGCTTTATTCGCTTCACAAAGCCTTGCTTTTCGAGCTCGTTAACGTGTCGTTTCACGGTTCTTACCGACACTTCGCAATATTGCGCTAAGTAATTGAGGGAAGGAAAACACACGCCGCGCGCGTCGGCATTATCAGCCAGTTTTAATAGCACCAACTTGCTGATGGGCGATCCGGTTTTTAATGGGATAAAAGAAAGAATTAGAGAAACACACATGGTAACGCTCCTTGTTAAATGACCATTCGTACTGAAATCCATTGATATAAAGGGCATTAACAACACTTTTTGGCGCTTTAGGGGCGAAAGGCCTATGAGATAAGTTGTAAGAAAAGATGTTTGGTTAATTACCTCGGATAGATATGCAACACCAACCTTATTAGGCAGTGACTTTTCGAAGCACCTCTCACTTTTCTGTGTTCCGCCGTTTTCGCGCTATTACCGCCAACCCCAATTACAAGTCTTGAAGTACATTGCCCTCCCCATGCAGCAATAAGGTGCTTAATGAAGGCGATAGTTTCTCTTTTTATTTCAGCATACCAACCCGGAATGGCGAGCATCGAATGCCTTGCTAGCTCCCTCATTCAGTCGCGCCAGCCGTTATTTTTTAGTGATAGTGATGGGTCTGACCAAGTACTGAGCTATGAAGCTAACGGTTCTAAAGAAAGCCAAATGGAAGATTGTTATTTTAATGAGGATGAATGCGGTGACGCCCCAAGCTATGAAGATATTTGTTGGATGATCAACCGAGCACGTCGCCCCAACCATTAGGTTATTGCGTGATGTATTTACGCTATGTAAGCCACCACTCTGGTTATGCCAAAACCTTAGCCACCAGTTTGCGACAACACGTCGCGCTGCACCCTAATTTAAAAGAATCGTTATCAACGTCTTTAATCGCCTATTTACAACAACACGAGGATTTATTTTGTCAAACACTCCACCAGCAACTGATCGAGTTCCACACCAGCCGTTAGAAGCGCCTGCTGTTTTGCAAAAACGGGCTAGCAAGGTGGAGCTTATCCCCTCGTTAGAGCCTTGTTTACCTTCAGCATCCTATTCCTTCAGTCTGGTTTCGGTTTTACTCCGTTTGCCTCATTGCCCGCCCTACTCTTTTATTACTGTGCATTGCAGCGCCACGCCGCCACAGCAAGATATAGGCGTAACCGAGATTCGTCGATGGCATAAAAAAAGAGGCTGGCGCGATGTGGGGGATCACTTTGTTATTCGTCGCAATGGGGATGTCCAATTGGGCAGGCCGCTGTCGCAAACCGGCGCACATGTGAAAGGACACAACAAGGGCAATATTGGGGTTTGTTTGGTTGGCGGTTGTAATGCCGAGCTGCAATCAGAAGATAACTTCACGCTTGCGCAGCGTAAGGCGCTGTTTGGTTTAATGACTGCGCTACAAGAGCAGTTCTTGATTTCAGATGAGAATGTTAAAGGGCATAAAGATTGGGGTGTGAATAAGGCGTGTCCGGTTATGGCTTTAAGAGCTTAAGAGCAGATGAGGGATTCGAGTAAGCGGGATGCGAAGAGCAGGAAGAGCAGCAGCGGGATTCGGGTAAGCGAGATGCGAAGAGACTAAGAGACTAAGAGACTAAGAGCGGATGAGGATGACGGGTAAACGAGTAGCGAAGAGACTAAAAGCAGATTCCAGATACTTCGTTCCTCAGTTCTGGAATGACGGAGTCGTGGGATTATTAACTTAATAAAAGTAGTCGTCATTCCCTACAGTGAGGGACGAACGTGATAGGGAATCTAATTCAACGGATAAATGGCGGAGGAGAGGTCTCGCTAAGGCTGTCGAACCATAAGGTTATACAGTCAAAGGCTATACATGCGGTCAAAGCCAATCAATAAACCAAGGAGCAGTATGACATTGTTCGGAAGAATATTCGGGAGCCAGTCTTCTATTAGCAAGGGGTTAGATGCACTCACCAACACAGGAGATGCGATGTTTTTTACTGATGAAGAAAAAGCGAAGCACAAGCTGGCACTGCTTAAAGCGTATGAACCTTTTAAGTTAGCGCAGCGCTACATTGTGTTGTTGTTCACCATTCCTTATGTGGCACTGCATGTAATGGTGATTCTGGGCTGTATGCACGGTTACGATTGGAAGCCATTAGGGGAAATGACGAATGAAGCGTTTGGTTATCCGGTGTTAGCGGCGGTTGGGTTGTATTTAACGGGTGGCGTTATAAAAAAGTAGATACGAGTGACGAGTGACGAGTAAACGAGATGCGAAGAGCTTAAAAAGCAGATGCGAGTGACGGGTATCGAGATGCGAGGAGCTTAAAAAGCAAATGCGGGTAGCGGGTAAGCGGGATGCGAAGAGCTTAAAAAGCAGATGCGGGTAACGGGTAAACGAGTAACGAAGAGATAAAGAGATGATTCGAGTGGCGCTTTTCGTATCTCGCCACTCTCATCCCGTATCTGCCATTTAGCTCTTATCTTTTCGATACTCGATAACTCGAATCTCGTATCTGCCTTTCAGCTCTTCGTTTACACGATTACTCGCATCTCGTTACTGCTCTTTAGCCTTTACTTCTTGTCGCTCGAATATGCGTAGTTGTAGTAACCGTAGCCGTATGAGCTTGATGCTTTCTTCTCGATGGCGTTGAAGATAACGCCTTTCACTTCAATACCAGATTGCTCGAAGCGGTTACGAGCAACATCGATCTCTTTAATGGTGTTTTGACCGTAACGCGCGACCATTAATGTGGTGCCAGCGAAGGCGCCGACAATGCTTGGGTCGGTTACTGCCAGTACAGGCGGAGTATCGACAATCACCAAGTCATACTCTTTTGATGCCCATTCCATTAGCTCTGCAAAGCGCGGGTGCATCAGCAATTCAGATGGGTTGGGTGGCACTTGGCCGCGAGTAATAATGTCGAGGTTTTCAACTGGCGTCGACTTCACTGATTGAGCGAACTCTTGTTTGCTGCTCAATACATCAGAAAGGCCGTTATCCCAATTCACACCAAAGCTTTGTTGTAGGTAACCTTTACGCATATCGGCATCAATCAATAATACCTTTTGGCCTGTTTTTGCGGCTACTGCAGCAAAGTTGGTCGAGATGAATGATTTACCAATGCCTGGCGCAGGACCAGAGATCATCAAAACGTTGTTTTTCGCTTCTAGCATCGCGAAATGCAAACTGGTACGCAGGCCACGCAGCGCTTCAACCGAAAGATCCGCAGGGTTCGATTCGGCAAGCAGTGCCTGAACGCCTTTTGTTTGTACTTTCTTCGATTTAAAGCGGTTGGTTAGCTCAATCTGTAAATCAGATTTTGGTACCGCGGCGTAAACCGGAAGTCCGATTTGTTCAATTTGATCTGGGCTTTCCACACCACGGTGGAATGCCGCTTTCACTAATACAAACGCGACACTTAACATGCCACCCAGTAACGTTGCCAACACAACAATCAGCGGCTTCTTCGGTTTAACAGCGCGAGCATACGCTTGTGCGTCATCTAAGATACGAACGTTACCGACGGTACCGGCTTTGATGATGCTCAGCTCTTGAACCTTGTTTAAGAGCTGGATGTAGATCTGTTGGTTTACTTCAACATCACGTGTCATACGCAGTACTTCACGTTGTGTTTTCGGTAGCTTTTGTACTTGCTTATTTAAGCGCTCTTTCTCACCCAATAGCGTTTTACGCTTATCAAGCAGGGCTTTGTATGCTGGGTGATCTTTAGTGAAGCGCTGGCTGATTTCACTCTCTTTAAACGTCAGTTCATTCAATTGCGCTTCAAGCTCGACCATTACCTTCAAAGTAGATTGTGCTTCTAAGCCTAAGTCGATCGATTCGTTCTTTTGGCGGTAGTTGTTTAGCGTATCTTCATAACCCGTTAGCTCAGATTTAATACCCGGAAGGTGGCTTTCTAAGAACTCAAGGCTCTTCTCTGCTTCCGCAGAATTACGTTTCACGTTCTGCAAGAAGTAGATCTGGCTGATGTGATTGAGTATCTCAGAGATCTGCTGCTTGTTTTCACCTTCAAAGCTCAGCTTCAAAATGCCAGTCTGCTTGCCTTGCTCAGACAATGATAAAGACTTCTTCAGCCATTCGATCGCTTCTAGTCGGCTCTGTTTCGCAATAGAAAATTCAAAACCATTGTGTGATTCAAAACCGGCCACAAACAAGCTGTAGTCGTCGGCGGTGGCTAACTCACCCACTTTACCTTGCAAGATAATGCGCTCATCGTCACGAACTAATTGGTAGGTACCCTGCTCAGCATCGAGAATCTGAATCGTGTGTGCGTAATCGCTCGCATAGCTTGGCATGTTAAAACGGCTAACCGCAATGTGGTTGATGTCACCGGTTAAGCGAGCAAAGCCTTTGCCAACGATGGGTGCATAGTTAGGAGAGGTCACTGTCGTTAAGTTAAACTTATCAACCGTTTCGCCTAAGATCATACGAGATTTGATGATCTCCACTTCTGTCGTGGCAGAAGATTCTTGAGAGAACAACTCGCCCATGTCACCGACCATCGATGAAATGCCGCCAGAGCTTTTCTCTTCAATTTGGATCAGGGCATCGGCTTTGTATATTGGCGTTGAAAGCAGAGCAAACGCGATACCAAACACAGCAAAAGCAAATGTGGTCAGCATGATTAGCCATTTAGCGTCCAGCAGAATGCCAAGCAGCTTTCCTAAATCTATCTCATCAGAGTTATCTGTATGCGATTGCTGAGAGGGTTGTGTTGTCATTTGTTTGCTACTTCCTAAATTATTGCTATTTAAGAGACTTCATATACGCTCCGCGTACTTCTCTTTTATATGATTCTGTTGGTGGCTATGCAACATAGCTTAACTGAAGATTTTTCTCTATCAATTACAGCTTTTTTGCCCAAGCTTGTGCCGCTTCGTCAATCAGCTTATAAGCGTGTTCAAAGGCTTCACGGCTTTGACGATAAGGGTCAGGAATGTCTTTTTGGCCAATCCACTGACCGAACAGCATGGTTTTACCTCGTGCCTCTGGCGATATTTGAGTAAGCGCTTCTAAATGGCCCTTCTCCATCACCAAGATCAAGTCATACTGAGCACAAAGCTGTGGCGTGACTTGTTGAGACTGATGATTTTCAACATCGACACCATTTTCAGCGGCAATCACAATCGCCGTTTCATCTGCAGGCTTACCAATTAAACGGCTTTTCTCGGCCGCGATACCGGCAGAGGCCACTTCTTTGTTTGGCAGCAAGTTTTGTAAAACTCGCTCTCCAGTCGGGGAACGACAAATGTTGCCCACGCATACGACTAAAATTTTATTAAACATAATTGTCTCTAATTGTATTGGGCTTATAAGCATAAAAAATCAGGTTACACGTTAAGTGCAACCTGATGATTAATATTCAGTTATTACCAATTCCGAACGCGCAACATACCTTCGGTTAGGTCGTTGAAGCCTGAAATGGTTGGTACAAGCTGACCGATTACACGGTTCCAGCGGCTGATTGGCGCTGCCGTTACGTAAACAATATCATAAGGCTTTAAATCAAACTCGGTGCCAATCACTAAAGCTGATGCATCTTCCATATTCAGTTGGTAGATGTCTGCCATGCGTTCTGATTTATCATCAGAAGTTCGGATCACAAACACACCCGTTGCATCTGCCGTCAGCTGGTTAATACCACCTACGTTGCTGAGTGCTTCGGTTAGGCTCATCCCAACGCGATCAATCTTGAGTAATTGAGGATCGTTCACTTCACCCATCACGAACACTTTTTGGTTGTCATTACGCGGTACGTGAACAATATCACCGGCTTGCAGTAAGCGGTTTTGGGTTAAGTCACCACGTTGCATTAAACCATAAAGCGAAAGGTTCTCTTCCACGCCATTGCGGGTTAATGAAACATTACGCCAATCGGCATCTTCAGACAAACCGCCCGAACGGTTCACGGCATCCAATAATGTAAGTGGGATATTGGTGATTGGCTGCTGGCCAGGTTTAGATACTTCACCGGTAATGTAGGTTTTCTTAGATCGGAAAGCTGCTACGTTTACATCAACTTGAGGGCTTTCGATGTATTTCGCCAAACGTTCCGCTATATCAGAACGAATTTCACGAACCGTTTTTCCTGCAACTTCTACTGTACCAATGTACGGGTAGAAGATGGTGCCGTCTGCATGAACCCAGTTACCCGCTTCGGTGCTGCTACGATAAGAGCCTGCAGGAATCGTCAGTTCAGGGTGATCCCAGATCGTGATATTTAAGATATCGCCCACGCCGACTTTGTATTCATACTTTGCGATGTTTACGTCAAGTTCCGGATTGGCTTGTGAAACCGACAATGTACTGGTTTGGTAAGTCGATACTAACTGCGCCGTCAGCGGATACACATTCACCACTTCAGAAATATCTGACTCTTGCTGCTCCTCCGAAGGTTGAATCACATTCTTACCACCGGTAGACAGGTGAGTACCTGGAGTCGTACACCCTACAAGCAATGCAGGTATAAGCGCGAAAAGGAGACGATTTTTATTGATCTTCATGTTAACCAAGTAATAGAGATGGAATGTGTTGTGATACCCAAAAGGGCACCCAAGGAAGTTGAGCGCGTAATTTTATCAGCTATGCAGTTTTAAATAGAGCTGAAGTGGATAAATAATAAGATCTAGCTCTCATTTAGCATCGAAAAAATCAAGACGCTACCGCCCCTTGATAGTCCGCGACACCACACTGCGTAGTTGATACCAAACGCAGCAAAAACGATGCCTGCATCCGGTCATTTTAATCCGTAAACATTATCCACAATTTGTGTTTATTATCAACCTAGTTGAATGGTTTTAAGGGGGAAGAGCTTAAGACCAGATACAGGATGCGAGTGAGCGAGATGCGAAAAGCGCAAGAGCAGATGAGAGTAGCTAGATACGAGTAAACGAAGAGCAAGAACAAAAACAAAAACAAAAACAAAAGCAAAAACAAAAGCAAAAAAAGAGCCAACACATGAAGTGAACTGACCCCCAATAGTTGGACACCAATTATTGGGGGTCTTTTTATGTCCAAATATAGCCGAGAGCTAAAATGTATCATTGCTAAGCAATACTTAGATGGCACGTCATCTCTCTACTTAGCAAAACAATATTCAATTTCTTCAAGGCAGATACGGTATTGGGCTCAAGTCTTTGCCATCCATGGTACTGATTCATTTTTACCAACTAATCATGCCGCGACTGCTCAAACAAAACGAAAAGCATTGAATTTAATGTGGACGAATGAATGGTCTCTCACGCACACTAGCGCTGTATTAAACCTCTCATCCCCTGGAATACTCTCTGTCTGGCTTAAACGATTTAATGAGCTCGGTATCAAGGGGCTCGAAATGCGCCAGAAAGGAAGACCCTCAATGAAACAGCAACCTCAACGTACCACTAAGCCTGATAATGAAATGACACTTGAGGAGCTAAAAGAGGAGTTGGTCTACTTACGAACCGAGAATGCCGTTCTAAAAAAGTTGGAAGAGTTGGAGCAGAAAAAAAACCGTCGAACAAAGAAAAAGCGGTCATAGCTCTAACTCTTAAAGGCAAGTACCCATTAAAGCACTTACTGCACACTCTACAGTTGGCAAAAAGTGTCTTTTATTATCAGGCTCAAACGAGCAAGCGCCAAAATAGCTACGAACGTGAGCTGCGGTTGATAAAGTCAATTTATCATGAACATAAGGGGCGATACGGCTACCGCCGTATTCACTTGGAACTAAAGAATCAGGGGTTCGTGCTTAATCACAAAACGGTTCAAAGGCTTATGGCTCAGCTCAACCTTAAATCGACGGTCAGGATTAAAAAGTATCGTTCATACCGAGGAGAGTCAGGAAAAGCTGCTCCCAACGTTCTTGAAAGAGATTTTAGTGCGACTCAACCCGATGAAAAGTGGGTAACTGATGTCACGGAGTTCAAAGTCAAAGAGCAGAAAGTATACTTATCTCCCGTTGTCGACTTGTTTACTCAGGAGGTGGTTGCTTATAGAGTGGCCAAAAATGCCTGCTTGCCGCTTGTCACAGATATGCTGACGGAAGCTATATCAACGCTTAAACCCAACTCAAAGCCAATTATACATAGCGATCAAGGTTGGCAATATCGCCATCGACAGTATCAGAAAAAGGTAGCGGAGAGTGGGTTAACGCAAAGCATGTCGAGAAAAGGTAACTGCTTGGATAATGCTGTTGCTGAAAACTTTTTTGCTTTACTCAAAACCGAGATGTATCACAACCAAAGCTTTGAAGATGCAGATGCTCTGATAGAGCAGATTAAAGAATACATCGAGTACTACAATACCAAACGTATAAAAGTGAAACTAAAAGGCCTGACTCCGATAGAATATCGAACTCAGGCCTTGAAAGCCGCTTAACAGAAATGTCCAACTTTACGGGGTCACTTCAAAGTGCTGGCTCTTAATTTTAGATGTTACGCTGAATTATTTTACTGCTTCTAAGTATTTTAGGTAAGCATTGCGTAAGCGCTGTCGGTTTTCATAGTAGTAGCTTGCACCGATGCGGTTACGGTTGAAGTACTGCCTTTCAATATTGTGTTGTAAGCCAGTATCAACACCTAAACCTGTGCCTAAATTGTTGTGGCTCTCACCAACGCGAGTTTGAAGCGCGTATACAAACTGGTCGATACCACGTAATTGAACGTAGTCAGGGCTCATATCACGCCACAACGTTAGAGGGATTGCGATAGAAAGCGTCACAAAATCTTCGGCTTCACTGCTTCCTACTGCTTTTGTGGTTTGGTATGACGCATCAACTCTTACGTCACCTAACCAATGACTGGTGGTCACGCGTACCCCTTCATCGCCTTTCCAGAATTGACCGGCTTGCACTTTACCTTGCCAGTTCCAGTCCGGTCTTGAGTAGGTGTAGTGGCCAATCATAGGGGTCGCATCTAAGATGGCTTTCCCTCTTGAGTCGTACTTATCTTGAGCAGAAAAGTTCGCATATTCAGCACCTAGAATGTGACGACCGCTATTGCTCGCATACTGCGTTTCATTCAAAAAGCCCAAAAAGTTTCCGTAAACTTGCCCAAATGAGAATTGAGTCGTGAGGTTGTAAGGCAATTGGAATGCTTGGTGGAAAAGAACCCTATCGACTTCATTTTCAAAGGCATTATCACCCCAAATTTCGCCCTCTTCAAAATCATCACTCTCTGCCAGTGGCATTACGTGTCGAACATCCAATGCAGCACCTTTCCACAAAGGTGTGTAAAGGTTAGTAGCCAGCGCTAAAGAGTAATCAAATACACCGTATTCTGTCGCAGTATTGTGATACAAAGCAGGAGACACAATCACCTGTGTGCGACCAAATCCAGAACGAGAAACCTCTTCACTAAAGTTCGCTTTTGCATAACTCTTTTTCACATCAGAAGTTCGCACAAGAAGCGTTTTGCAAGGTTCGCCCGTTTTTACAAATTCACGGTAACACGGGGCACTGGTGATCACTTCCATCATCGGCATGTCATTCACCAAGTTAAACAGGCGAATGTTTTGTTGTTGGTAGTTTTTAACCCCGAGGTCTTGAAGCATACCTTCTCCCACGTAGGAAGAGATAATACCCAGAGCAACACCCACACCGTCCACTTGGTTACGATTATAACGTCTGTTTTCCAGTGCAACGTTTAACCCAATATCATCCGCAGAAATTCTAACGTTAAGAAAGCCTTCATCAACCAGTGCTTTTTTAAGTTGAACCATACCAGCAAATTTATGATGTGCTTGTTCTACTGCGATCTTGTCTTCTAGTGTCAGTTCGTTCACTCGGCGAGATTCAGAGAAGCCCATTAAAGGAGTAGATGCTGCTACCGACCAAATATCGATATCGGCATTACCACTGGTGTAAAACTGGTATTGAAAAGATAACTGCGTATCCAGTGGTAAGTAGTGTTCTGGTGTAAATACCTTAAGGCCAGCGTTGAATTGGTGAGAGTCGTGCTCTGCAATCAGCTGAACAAAGTCCAGTGGCTGATACTCTAAACTAGCAAATGGGCCATTTAAAACGCCATGGCTCACCTCTGATTTACCATAACCGGCACTAAATCTTGCAGGGACAAAATCAGGTTGATAATCGGCAACTGCGTAAAAAGTTTCAAAGTTGCTGGCCGCACCACCGAGATCTTGAACACCTATCGCCAAATCGAACCCGGTCCAATCTTTAACGAAAGGAAGCTGGTATTTAAACGATGCCGACAAATCACGAATACCGTTACCACAATTAGGATTGTAGTTCGGTACATTTGGGTAAAGGTGACAATCATAGGTCTTTGTAACAATTCGACCTGCAGCCTCAAGCCCATCGAATAAGCCCACGCTGAATAATATGTTGTCTAACTCACTAATTTTTCCGTTGTACGGTACACCCTGCCCATAAAGGTAAGAGATGTCACCAGTGTCCATCACTTGAGCATTGGGAACAATGATTGCGCCAGTATAACTTTGTGACGACATCAGGTTATCGACGGCATAGACATTGGAAACAAGCGCTAATGCGCTAAGAGATACTATGAGAGATGTGCTTTTAGAATAACTGAATATTTTCATTGGGATGCAATAGGTTATAACCGTATTTGACAGTGACTATTTTTGTTAGTGACTACGTTTAATGGTGACAGAGTTTAATAGTGACTATGTTGATAGTAATAGCATGTAAAAAAGGCACCGTGTGGTGCCTTTTATTTATGCGTAAATTAGCCGCCGGTACCACCGCCGTTACCGCCACCGCCAGTACCACCAGTGCCACCAGTACCGCCAGTACCACCAGTTGGTGGTGGCGTACCTTCATCTGGGTCAGGCACAGGTTCAGCATCTTTTGGCGGCGGAAGATCACCTACATTCTCTGGGTCTTTCACTGCGTTTTCAATTAACGTTGGGTCATCAGTTAGATCCAAGTAAATTGTGTCGCCACCCGGTGCTTCAGGGTAGTCAGGGTAGCTTTTGATAACTTCTTCTGTAATTGCCACCGCTGCGCCAGACAATTCAGTTGCTGATGCATCAGGACTTACTACAAGTACATCTGACAATACAGCGTTAGTCGCCAATACTTTGCTCGCTAACTCTTTGCTCGCATCATCGGATGAAAGATTATCAATGATTTCTTGAGTACGACGTAGAAAGTCAGCAGCATCAGCAGCATAACCATTATTTATTAAGTCGCCCAAGCCAAGATCATTCAGGATTTGAACACCTGCAGCTTCACTGTAAGGTTGGCCAGCTAACTCTTTCTCAATCAGTGTTGAGATTGGAGAAGATGTTACAAAATCGTCGTAATTCGCTAAGCCCTTAGGGAACTTGTAGCTTACCTTGCTCATGTCTTTGCCGTTAGACACATCAACCGCACCCGCCGTTGCATTGTAGGCAAACGAACAAGTTTCAGGGTAGTTAAGAACCGTAAGCTCAGTTACTTCAGAAACACCATGGTAGTTTGTTTCTTCAAGAGAACCTTTTGTGCCATCATCACAGCTGAATGTACCTTTCATACCCATTACTGCAGGGTCGAATGCCATAATGTTACGATACGCCTCTTCAGGTGGCACGCTGTTGTCATTATCGCTACCACAACCGCCAAGGATTGCACCAACGACTGATAACGCTAAAATTTTATATTTCACAATTTATCCCTACAAATGATTAAAAGCTATGAGACAAGGCAACATTAAATGAGTCGATATCGACACCACCAATATCTTGATACAACTGGTATTCTAGACCGATCTTCATTGCCGACGTAATCGAGTATTCAGTACCAAAAGCAATCGTTGGAGTCACACCAGAATCGTCAGACTCAACACCGGGACCGTTTGCTTTCCAGTCATAAATGGCAATGCCACCTTTTGCGTATAGCGCTAAGCTGTCTGTTACATTTCCAGAGGCTTTAAGAACCACATCAAAGCTGCTTGCTTCGTAGCTGCCACCTGCAATGTCTTTAAGACCATACTCACCAAGGTAGTTATAACCACCTTCGATGGCTAGTGTATCTACGATATGATAACCAACAAACACACCGTAAGATGTGTCTGAGTCATCAATAGCCGTGCGGCTCTCAACTAATGGTGCAAAGTTATCGGCTGTTACATTACCAACTTTAGCGCCCACGTATAAATCTTCAGCTCCAACAGCTGTTGCTGATAGCAACAACAAAGGTGAAACCCTAGCTAACCACTGCATTTTCATATAATTATATCTTCCATATTTCAAACTGAACTGAGGCTGATTTTCCTAGCAAATCTAAGCGATAGTCTAATCAGTTTTTGTATGAAAGCCCAAAAAACAGACACTCATACACGCCATTCCGTACCAAAGCTACTGACGTAATTACACAACATTAAGAGCCACAAGCTACAAGCTGAAAAGAACCCAATATTGTACTTTTTGAATTTCGCCAGATTTATCTGTGTTGTTTAACAAACCTAAAGAGCTTGAGAGTAGCTTGCTTACTATGTTGCAAGCGAGCAGCTAGTATATTCTTTTCGTATGACACTACAAAAATGGTACTCAAGTGTTACTGGTCCAAGAAGAATGCTGCTTTGCTTTCAATATACAATCACGACCATCTACTCAATAATAGATGCTCTAGAAGGAATTACTCTGATTAAACAACTAATTGAACAACATGATAGGTAATAACCGCTATCAAGTAAATGTATAATTAATAAACGCACCACAGTGATTCAAAAAAAACGTCAGAACTGCGTCAGAAAGGAGTAAAAGATAAGAAAAATAGAACAGTTAAACGCGGTCACCCGCGCCTTTACCTAGTACCGTTTGAATACTGTATTGAAAGTAAAGTTTAGTATTCAACGTGTGAATCATGCGTTGTTCCCACTCCGCAAGTTTTTTCGGTGTCGACATGTCGATATCATTGATTTGAGCCAATCCCGTCACACCAGGTCTAACAGAAAGAACGCCTCTTTATTCTCTCTCATCAATCAGTTCTTTTTGGTTGAACAAACATGGAAAGCTCAGTTTACTAGCAATCTAGTTGCTGCTGCCCCATCGGTAATGAATCAATTAGATATAAAAAAACCACTTCACGTTTTCACATAAAGTGGTTTTAAATTCCTACTCAATAATTACGACTCATTACACCACGATACCGTGAGAAGCTATTTAGGCAGCTTGTTGGTATGTAACCAAACTAAGTCACCTATGCCATCAGTCGGTGAAAACTCTGCAGGGGCATTAAGCAGAAGCTGACGAATTTTTTCATGCTCAAAGTTGTGGCATGCCGCATCTAAGTCATCAACCAACTGCTTATATTCTTCAATAGGTAAGAATGACTCGTTGGCCGTCATAATTCGTTCATGCGCTGTTTGCTCGACATTATCGCCAATCAAGAGCTCTTCATATAATTTTTCCCCTGGACGTAAACCAGAAAACAATATTTCAATATCCCCATAAGGATGCTGTTCATCTTTAACTTCGAGCCCAGATAAGTTCACAAGGTTTGTAGCTAAGTCGGTAATTTTGACGGGGTCGCCCATATCAAGCACGAACACGTCACCACCTTTACCCATCGCACCAGCTTGTATCACGAGCTGAGCTGCTTCCGGAATCGTCATAAAGTAACGGATAATATCCGGGTGGGTAACTGTAATTGGCCCGCCTTTGGCTATCTGCTTTTTAAATAAAGGAATAACAGAACCAGAAGATCCTAAAACATTACCAAAGCGCACCATACAAAACCGAGTACCACTAGGTTTATCTTTTTCCTGTTGAGCTAGAGCCTGAAGCCCTAATTCCGCAACACGTTTGGTAGTACCCATAACATTAGTAGGTCGAACAGCTTTATCTGTTGAGATAAGAACAAAGGACTCGACATGAGCTTCTATGGCAGCCTTAGCTGTATAGTAAGTACCAAAAACATTATTCCGTACCCCTTCCACAACATTGTACTCGACTAAAGGAACATGTTTATACGCCGCAGCATGGTATACAGTCTGAACAGAGAAACTCTTCATTACTGTCGCTAATCGGTTGATTCGTTGAACAGATCCAAGCAATGGGATAATTTCCACCTTTAGATCATTTGCTTCTACCAAATTCGATAACTCTCGGTCAATTTGGTATAAGCCAAACTCTGATAGCTCAAACAACAGCAGGGCAGCAGGCTTTTGTTTGATGATCTGACGACAAAGCTCAGAACCAATAGACCCTCCAGCTCCGGTCACCATCACAACCTTCCCTTTAATATTAGCTTCCATCAGCGATTGCTGGGGCTCTACGGGATCTCGGCCGAGTAGGTCTTCAATAGGTACATCCTTGAGTTCATCAATACTTGCTTTGCCTTCAACGATATCTTTCATATCAGGAACGGTTAATACCTCGGCAGAAAGGTGTACAAGTGCGTCAAGAATTTTTTTCCTTCGAGCTCTTGAAGCGCTTGGCACCGCTAATAATACTTGTTCCACAGCATTCTTGGTTACTACACTCTCGGACTCACGAATATCACAGACTTTCAACCCCATAATAATGGTGTTTTCTAAAGTTGTATCTTCATCAATGAAACCGATGACTTTATGCGTATCGGAGTTTCTCAATGCCAGCGCCAACTGCCTTCCAGCAGAACCTGCGCCATAGATGAGAACGTTTTTCTTACCTTTGCCGCCAATTTGCGAAACCAAAACTCGTACAATTAACCGAGATCCGCCACTCAAAATGCATAGAAATGCTCCATAAATTATGGGTATTGAACGAGGTATATTAGCATCAAGATAAAATGCTAAGACAGCCACAGCAACGGCAGAAATTAAAGTGCCAATACTTACTACAGCCAACGCATGGAAAGTTAAATATCGTAAAACAGCACGATAGAGGCCTAATTTAGTATAGGCAACTAGAGTAACAATAATGGTACCGAACAGGACGTATTGAGCAACCTTATCATTAAGTGGCTGTATGTGACCAATTCTTGTCCAATAAGCAGCATAAAAAGCACAAACAATAAAGAGGGTGTCAATAATTACACTGACAACTCGTTTGTTAAATCTAGATAAATTCCAAATAAAATTAAGCCTAGCCATAGTAGATCTCTGGTTATAGTTTTTATTAAAGTGTTATGATTTACAAACCAAATTTTTCACTCAGAAAGCGGACTTCGTTTTGCTAGCATCAACGATTGAGTATGAATCAATAAAGTAGCCACCTAGCTTCAGCACCTCTTACCAAAATGATTACTCGCTTCGCACTTAGTGGACAACACCTCTAACTCATTATGATGATGGATAAAATTACAAATCACATTCGAAAGCGCTACTTAACTGCGTCACCAGAACCGCTTCCAGTTGCTGTCATAATGATATACTTAAAATAATTTTTTAAGGTCAATGTATCGATCATTTTCTTATCCGTTAGAGCCAGTAACTCAGGTGTCGACATATCAATATTTTGAACCTGAGCAAGGCCAGTAACACCAGGAAGAACATCATAAACACCTTTAGAATCACGTTCTATAATTAATTCCTTCTGGTTGAACAAATTAGGACGAGGACCTACAAGACTCATGTCTCCCTTGAGTACATTAATTAACTGCGGTAGTTCGTCAATCTTCGTTCTACGTAGAAACACACCTAATTTCGTAATTGATGCGTTGTTGGCCAAGTGACTCGCCACAGATTTCGTCTCAATAGACATAGTTCGAAACTTGATCAGTTTAAAAGGTTTTTTGTTGCGCCCAACGCGCTCTTGCACAAAAATAGGTGAACCGGTGTCGAAAAAGCCAATAATAGTTACGATGAGCAATATAGGACAAAGAAAGAACAGCCCAAAAAAGGCAATAAAAAAATCTAATAGTCGAAGCATTCGTTTATTTACTCGAGTCACGCAATGATGCCATTGCTTGTTTAATTGTAAAAGGAGGAGACCATCCAAGAACCTCTTTTGTATTTTCGGAATCAACCTGAAGATCATCGAACAATTGCTCGATAATGGCAGAATTCCCAGTGATTTTACCAGCAAGTCTCATCAAGCTGATAGGAATAGGAAGCTGCATGACTTTTTTTCCTAGCCCCTCACTAACCGCATTAGTAAACTCTTTAATAGAAACTGATTTACAGTCACTTGCCAGAAACGTATGGCCTGCAGCATTAGGGTGAGTAGCGCAGGTGACTAGTAGATCTGCTAGATTTTGTACTGCGATAAAATCTCGTCGATTATTGGCGAAGCCAAAAGGAAGAATAGGCAATTTACGAACTAACTTTGTCAGCGTACCAAAATTACCAGGTGCATCAGGACCATAAACCAATGTTGGGCGTACAATTACAACCTCGAGTCCTGTGTCTAACGCAATTTTTTTTAGCTCCATTTCTGCATCATTTTTCGAGCAAGCATATGGATTGTGAGGCTTATCAGCATCATTAGGCGAAAAAGGACTGCCTATTGTTTTCCGACCATTGACACCGATAGAGCTGACAAAGACAAATCTTTTAACTCCCGATTTAGCTGCCTCTCGTGCTAATCTAATTGTACCATCGACATTCACTCTATTATAATCAATTAAATCATATTCATTAGAGTGAGCAAGTCCTGCCAAATGAATTACACTAGTTATATTTTCAAAAGCACCAGTCCAATTTGTAAGACCATCTAGATCATTTATCTTAAATATAGTGCCGTTGAAATTATTTACAGTACTATTGCTTTCTCTCAATACAACCCGATGGACGTCGTGGTTGCTAGCTACTTGTCTCCCCACAAAGCCTGAATAACCAGTTAAGAGTATTTGACTCATCATGTTTTTCTCATAATTAGATAAAGTGATAGTAAAACCTTTCTTGGTAAAACTCGAGGAAATGAGCGTACTAAAAAAATAAACAATGATTTTGGCCAAGACATTAAAGATAGTGATACTTTAATTTTAGTCAACATCCACTCACTTTTTATGTAAGAGAGACCAGATCGCCTTTCTATCATTCCAGCACCAGTACGAGCTTTCACAAGGTATTCAGGAATATTTAAGCACTTACTATTTATAGATATCATTCTCAGCCAAAGGTACCAATCCTCCATCCAAGGCATATGTCTATAGCCCCCAGCAGTTTCTACAGCAGACTTTTTATACATAACTGTCATATGATTAAATGGGTTACTCCAGCCACACTTACTAACAATATCATCATTTAGTATAGGGAGTACCCTTTTACTCATAACTTGATCTGGTGACTTATCAAATTCAATTATATATGTTCCACAAATATCCAAGTCTGAGTCTTTCTCAAATTCTTCAATTTGTTTTTGAAACCTAAATGGCATACAAATATCATCAGTATCCATTCTTGCGACCAAGTCACATGAACATAGATCTAAGCCAATATTCAAAGCTTTCCCCAATCCAACATTATTTTCTAAAGGAACAGTTAGTATTGGCAACTTAACTTTCCAATATTCTATAGTTGAATAAAGTTCATCGGTTAACTGTCCATCCAATACTAATACAATCTCTTTAGGTGCTAAAGATTGTAAATAAATGCTAGCAAGACATCTATGAAAGTTATCGCTGGTCTCTTTGTAGTAAACCGACATTAAAACTGAATAGTCCATTCCTTTCGCTAATCCTATCTAAATTAGACTAATGAATAGAAAACGTGTTACTTATCGTTTTCTATAGAGTGTCGCATATTTCTAGCTCTGTACTGAAAAATAAACAAACAAAGCATAATTATAAATATAACAATATTATCTAAACTGACTATACGAAATAAATCTCCTTGAATAAGAACTGCATGCATCATTAATACAATACGCGTACAAAAAATCGAGCAAAAGTAATAGCCATTAGAAACAAAAAACAAAAGAAGCCAGACAAGTGCACCGTAGATGCAAAAAAGAAAAGCGTTTAGAACAAGAGCACCTGAGAAATCGAAATAGTATGTAATTAACGGATAAAAACCAAATGCTATATTTTGATTGTTCTCAAAGCGAGTCCAATAATCTAGCTCACTCATTGTCAGACTCATAGCCTTGTATATCCCTACCTTTGAATGTAATTCATCTTCCAGTGATATTTTTCCAAAGGTGTAAAGCTCATTTACGAACTCTTTTAAATGCCAGTGGTTAAACTCCGGCAATTTCTGCATGGTAAACCATACTTGGGATTGCTGTGCTATTCTGTTGAAGAGATAATCTAAAGCACCCAAAAAATCAATATTAAATGCTATAATAACGCTAACTAAAACCAGCGAAATTAATAAGACGAGTACAACTAACAAACGATATATTGTTTTCCTAACGTCTTTTAGATTTGCTTTAGTGGCATAATAAAAAATCGAGAAGTAAACAAGATAAAGAATCAGTCCAAATTTATGACCGATCCATACTAGCGATACACCATACAATATCAAAACAAAGATACATAAGCGACTGATATATCTATTATTATAGCAAGCAAGTGCTCCGACTGCAGGTACAAAGACCATAGCATTCCGCAAGAGTTTATCCACTACAGGGTTAAGAACGTTAGCTGAGTATACCACCTTGCTCATACCCATAGCGAAAGCCGGCTTATCGATATACATCACGATAGTTACAAAAGATATAGTGGCCAATAAGGTAGCAATAATCAACACCTCAAAATTAAGGTGTATTTGATTGGACACTTTACTTTTTGAGGTGTCAGACAAATATGAATAAGTGGACATCATGAAAAATAGAGAAACGGTGACCATGACAAATAAAGACACAGTTGTCATGGATGGAGTCGTGTACTCTGCTACTTCAAAAAGATAAAAACCAGGCCTCACATCAATGATAACAGACGCCACAACAGCCGAGGTTAAGTATATTAACATCCAGGAGAATACTAATACTTGAGATGTATATAATTGATAAAGACCTAAGCAGACAAAACAATAAAAGAGAAAAGATAGTACTGATGAAAATGAATAAAAAAATTCCACACTAGTACCTAAAGAGAGCATCTTACTAGTAATTGCCAAAGATAAGCAGAAGGTGGATAAAACAAAAAAAATAATCTTGTTATAGGTCATCGACATTGCACATTAAAAAGAAACTTTTTTTTATACGATTAAAAGGGGTGAGTTTTATTAAACCAGTTTTAACCAACGAAATTTTAGTAAAATCCTTAACTACTTCCAAAGTGGCTACAAGGAATCTATTCAACTTACTGATGTAAATTTCATTTCCCTTTTCTCCAAGTATTTTCTCTACGGCTAAAATGGTTTCTTCTTTGCTATCAATACCAAATGTATAGTACATATCTAGATACTCTTTAGCATGTATCTTGTTGTAGTTTAAGCAAGAGAAGTCTACGTTTAAAAAGGAGTTTACTGAATTTGTATGCTCGAATCTTTGAAACCCTTCAACTTCGACATTATAGGGTAATTCGATAGGGCGAATTATACGGACAGGCTTATCATGTATGAATATTTCTGCTACTGAGGTGCTAATCCATAAGTCTAATATATCACAATGTGGTATCCACTCAGATATTTTCAGTTCACTAACAATATGGAAGTTTGAATGTTTAGTTTTCAACGCTAATAGTTTTTCATCTATATTTTCACTAGGGTGTAAGCGATAGATATATACCACATCGTTATTTTCAATCAGAAATCGTTCAATCCAAGAAAGCGTATAGTTATAACTAGACCTAACTATATCTCTATACTCCCAAACATTCTTTCTACCATTTTTTTCAACCTTCTTAATTACCGATTCTGGAAGGTCTTTCCAGCTATAACTAGACACGAACATGACCCACTTCATATTTGAAAGGCTATCTTCTCCCAAATACTTACACGATAAGTCTTTCTTGGAATATAAAGGCTCTTTCTTTGATAATCTAATAGACCCGGTCACATGAATTTTTTGGTTATCTACACCAACATCAATTAACTTTCTTTGGAAATCACACCCCCAAGAAATGTGATAACCTTCTTTAGCCTTACCACTAGGGAGTAAAGCCGAAATCCTATCCAAGTTTGTTATTTGCTCATGGTGTAAATTTAAAATTTTAATTTCATTAGTAAATATAAATGATGCTATTTTTTTGTAGCAGTAATCAGAATACAGCCATGGCGTTATCACTAATTCAGGTATGTACAGAAATTTAGATAGGCCCATAGCGAAGTTCGTAGAAACTATAACGTAATCTCTTTCTTTTAATTTCAACCCATCGACAATACTCTCAACAGTACTCAATTCTCTTTCTATATGTTCAATATAAAACAGGATTTTTATTTTTTTCATTTCCATACCAACCATAAGGTATTAATCCCTATTTGCTTTCTAACCATGTACCATGCAAATAGGTTTGATGACGACATATAGACAAGAAAACAAACAGATGCCTTTACAACGCTAAAGTCACTTGAAAAAATTATCAAAGATAAAGAAAATAGCGAGAAGCCAATTAAGATGCTATTTCTCATCTGTTTTTCATTCCCTGTCATAAGCAGTAGCTGTGAGACGGAACCTGTCAATATATTAACGACCTGCCCAATAGAACAAATAAGCAATGCGACCTTTAACTGGACGAAAGTATCATCGAATATCTTAAGGAGATTCTCACCAAAGAAGACAATAATAGTAATAAATATTACTGACACTAGGATAAAGAACTTCAGGCATTTAGAGATAAGTTGTTGTATTTCATCTAGTTCACCATTCTTGTAAGCGATAGCTATTTTTCTAGCTATAACAACGTTAATTGCTGATATAAATAAAGCAACAACACCTACTATCTTTATCAACACTGAGAACTCGGCTATCGCATCAGATCCTAACCTATTTCCTAAGATTGTTTGGTTAATTAATGGTACAATTCTCTCTATAACAACTAGAATAAAGCAAGGAATTGCAATACTAACAAGGTGTTTATAGTCATACTCATCCTTCATGAAATTGTTTTTTAATTTTTTATCTCGATAGTTAATAATTATCGATTGCACTAGTACCGAGAGTAACATAGAAAAGCAATAAACTCTAACAACGCCCTCTATATCTAATTTAAAATTCAGAATAAATATAAAAAGAATCAAATTTGAAAACAAAGATTGAAAAATTACCGACTCTACATAGTATCCTTTACCTTGATTATAGCTAAATAGAATTACACTAATCGAGTATAAAAAAAGTGTCATTAGAAATGTGTGTAACACACTATTTGAAAATGGTATTGCTCCAATCGTATTTTTAACAAACACCAGAGACATTGCTACCAGAAAGCTCATCACAATGACAGTAATACAGGTCCCTCTTAATATCCCTATACCCTTGTGAGTTCCAGTCATATTTTGTGCTACACACCTAACAATAGGTGTTTGTAGTCCCATGGTTGTGACTACAACCAGGGACATTAACAAGCTTTGGAAATAAAAAAACGCTCCGCTGTCTTCTACTCCCAAGCGTCTAACTAGAATGATATTTAGCCCAAATGACATTAATGCTGCAAAAAGCTTGACTATCAGGACTACAAGTGAGCTACTTGGCAATATGATTATCCTACATGACCGATTAAGAGGTTATTCTTTTAAAATAAGTTTGATAAAAGTCTATCGTGTGCCTTTTCATTTCATTTAATTTAGCATCTGATTTTTTCTCTAACAAAACTGTCAAATTATTCAGTATTTTTTTTGCAAAACCAGGAGAAATATGAATATTAGTATCGTCAGACAATAGTTGTTTGTGAGTATACTCAATTCTTCTTAACGGAGATAACCCTATCGTTGGAATGCCAAATTTAATTGCACAAACATTTGCATGATAACGAGATGCTATGACAAGTTTTGAGTTTTTATATATATTAAAAGCTAAGTCGGTCCCTTTGTCACCTTGTAGGCATGGGGCTATGACCGTATTATTTCTCACGAGCTGGGGAGAAATTTTACTTAGCGCAGTTCCAATCGCTTCAATGTCTTGATGGATATGGGGAACTAGCACAACTTTCAATTTATTCTCGACAAGCCCAGCTAAAAGTTCTTCTAATTCCTGATAGTACCAATCTCTGTCGGTTGATAAACCACCATTCATACTTAATTGATCATCAGTAATATTAATTGCTACGTATTCATCATCAATTGGTAAACTATATTCTTCTTTTGGGTAATAAAAGTACCCATGGTCTAGTATCTCGACTAGGCCATCTAAGTAGCTATTACCAAAGTCTTTTTGAATGGAATCTACAGAACCATCATTTCTTAATGCGATTTGTATATTTTCTTTAGTTTTCACAAAATCAAGAAATTTACAGAATTTATTATAGTTTTCTTCAGGCACATCTTTGTGGGGATTACATCCAACACTAGCAATAATGATTTGAGTTTTTATTTTATCTAAAAATTCTTCTTCAATATCGATAGTGGTTCCATTACTTGAGCCTTCAACCCAGTAATCTAAAAATCCTCCACCACCAAAAACAACAAGGTTATAATTATTCGCTAATTTCACAAAATCATTATCAAATTTTAATTTATCTTCTTTAACGTAATTCTTATAGGCTTTTCGAATTTCCAAGCGATCAATATGGTATTCTCCAACTACGCATTCGAGAATATTAATAAAACCCATATGGCTGGCGTTATCACCAATGTTCCCTTCAAATGCGGCGATATGTAAGATTTTCATAATTTTATTTAATATCCATAAATGATTTCTGTTTATTTATATTCCAAGTGCCGGTGGACTCTATAACATTCATAAATAATGTATCACTCTTACCATCCCCAAATTCTTTGAAAGGAGTGTAGCTTTTATCAATTATTGCATTTATAGTTTCAACTATTAGCGTAGCATCTTCACGTATGTTTGTAATTGATTCAGCACTCGAACGGTTATTTTGTCGTGATCCTAAATTTATTGTAGGTTTTCCATAAAATGGAACCTCTCGAATGCCAGCACTTGAGTTTCCTATCATGATTTTGGTATTTTTAAGTATCGTTAAAAAGCATTCAAACCTAATGCTAGGGAAGATTTTAAACCGAGGTTCACCTTTTAACCTATCGAACTCATTTATAATAATTTCAGAGCCATGGTCATTGTTAGGGTAAATAATAATATAATTTCTATTGCTTTCAATAAGACCTGAAACAGCTTCCCTAATATTACTTGCGAGGTTTTTAAGTTCTGTAGTGACAGGATGATACATAAATACCGAGTATTCATCAAAATCAATACCATATCTCTCTTTTACTTCTTGAAGAGTTGGCAGATCTTTAGATTGCATTATATCGAGATCTGGTGAGCCTATTTTAAAGATACTAGAATCTAATTCACCTAATTGAATTAATCTCAACTTAGCTTGTTCATTGGATACAAAATGGATATGTGACATCTTGGAAACTGAGTGACGTATCAACTCATCGATTGTTCCTGAAACTTCTCCCCCTTCAATATGGGAAACCAATATATTGTTTAATGAGCCTACAATTGCGCCAGCCATTGCTTCTACACGATCACCATGTACAACTATCATGTCTGGTTGTAGTTCTTTTACATAGTCAGAAAGACCCAATACTGTTTTTGATAAAACGACATCCATAGAGTCGTGACCATTTTGGTTTATGTACTTATATATGGACTTAAACCCAGTCTTTTCAACTTCATTCGCTGTCATCCCATATTTTGCAATCAAATGCATTCCTGTAACAAAAATATGTGCTTCAAAGTCAGGATGATGTTCCACTTTTGAGATCAAACTTTTCAACTTACCAAAGTCGGCTCGAGTCCCTGTTAAGAACAGTATTTTTTTCATATTACTTAACATCACCTTTCTTTAGCTGCACATCTGAAGGAATAGAGCGCGTAGCAATTTTTCCAAGTAAAGAGTCATAATCTTCAGCGAGGAAATCACCAGTACCCGGTCGCTTTACCCACAAGTTTTCTCTAGTTAATTTATCACCCTCTTTAATATCTGCAACTGTAACAACACTAGCGTAAGCAAAATCAATTGTAACCTGCTCTTCTTTTGCCGCTTCTTTCTTACCGCCACGCATTTTTGCCATTCGTGCTGACTGTTCAATAAGCTCTCGACACTCTTCAGTATCCATAGAGCAACAAATATCCGGACCAGGTCTAGATTTACTATCTGTAAAGTGACGCTCTAGAACTGAAGCTCCGCAGGCTACTGCACCTAAACAAGCAATGTTATCAATACTGTGATCAGATAAACCTACAACAGCATCCGGAAATGCTTCTTGTATTTGCTCCATTGCTCCAATACGAATCAAGTGATCTGGTGTTGGATACAGGTTCGTCGTATGCAGTAAACAGAATGGCGTTTCATGCTTCCTAAAAATATCTACAGCTTTCTGAATAGAAGGAATATCATTCATCCCTGTGCTCAAAATAACAGGTTTGCCGTAGCTAGCAATAAGGTCTAGAAGAGGGTAGTTGTTACATTCCCCCGACCCAATTTTATACGCTGGTACACCCATTCTTTCCAAACGTTCGGCAGCTGCGCGTGAAAATGGAGTACTAATGAATATTGCACCTTTAGACTCTACATATTCTTTCAGTTTCGTCTCATCGGCTTCATTGAGTGAGCATCGTTCCATTATTTCATAAATTGAGACGTCAGCATTCCCTGGTATTACCGACTTTGCCTCTTCACTCATTTCATCTTCGACGACATGAGTTTGGTGCTTTATTACTTCAGCTCCGCCAGCAATTGCCGCATCAACCATCTCGAATGCAACTTTCAGTGAGCCTTCATGGTTGATACCAATTTCTGCGATTACCAATGGAGAATGTTCAAGCCCAACTTTACGTCCAGCGATTTCAAATACAGGATTAAGCATTAATTTTTTCCTTCAAAATTTGTTCTACTTTCAAAAAATCATCAATTGTATCAATATCTTCAGATTCTAACTCAGACATGACATACGGCAACACCTTATCTCTCGGTATTTGATTAAATTCTTGAAACGCTTCTTTATGAAAAGCATAAATTGCACCATTGGGCTGATATGCTTGAGGTAAATCTTGCCTACGCATATAAGGGGCTTTCTTACTGTAAAGACCAGTAATGAATCCATTTTCACTTTGAACATACGCTTTAATTGGAGTATGTGTCGGTTCAAACACACTAATTATACAATCTGCATTAGAATTAGACAAAACCTCCAACGCCTCGTTAAGATGTGTACTTGTCCTTAGTGGCGAAGTAGGCTGTAAGAGAACTATTTGTTGTGTATCAACATTCATGCTTTCTAACCATGAAATTGCATGTTCTATAACAGATTCACTAGTTGCTGAGTCTGTCGCTAATAGCTCTGGTCTAGGGATAATCTCCGCCCCAAAACTCCGACTCACCTCGGCTATTTCAGCGTCCTCTGTTGATACATACACAAGATCAATAGACTTACACTCTTGCGCCGCTTTAATTGTCCATCCGATGAGTGGTATTCCATTTAATTTAAGAATATTTTTCCTTGGAAGTCCTTTAGAGCCACCTCTAGCTGTTATTAATGCTATTCGCATATTTCCACCCTAATTCCCCACATAAAAGAATGATTATCATTATTCGTTTAGCGTTACTTCAATGTACGCCTAAAAAATTAAACAAGACTTCTCCCTAGCTTATAGTCAGAGGTATTGTTGGTTTTTCCAACTCACTCAAGTGCATGTCAATGATACGAATCTTCACTTGATTAAAACTTAGACACAATTACAAATTACAAATTATGTAAATCAATATTAGAAATCAACAATGCACGGAAGCCATAAAGCGATGTAACTCAACACTACATAGTGAGATCATCACAGTAGGTAAACGTCAAGTCATTGTGATTTTTAGCGCAAAATTTGCACAGAAAGCGATATGCCTCTTTGAACTAAAGCAAGCTACCGCCCTTTGGTCATTCGCGAAACCACACTACGCAGACTACAAGTCATTAAAAATGATAGAAACCTTTTAATCATCTCATTTCAAGGTCCAAGAGGCAAACCATCAACGAGCTTATGCTCCTACATAATAGCAAAGGATTATTAAGCGAACCTATACACCAAACCCAAAACCTCGCTATACTCCTGACCTATAGTTTTTCGCCCAATAACGAATAAGAGTTCAAGATATGCAAGAGTTAGTTCCATTTGTTCAAGAGAATATGATTTTAGCCATCGTATGGATCGGCTTAGTTGTTGCCATCATTGCGAACGTTATCAAGACATCAAACGCAGCCTACAAAGAGATCACGGCAGCGCAAACCACACACATGATTAACCGTGAAAATGGCGTTGTGGTTGATATTCGTACTAAGGATGAGTTCAAAAAGGGCCATATTACGGACGCAGTTCACATTTTGCCGTCAGATATCAAAGCAAATAGCTTTGGAAGCCTTGAAAGCCACAAAGCAGACCCAATCATCGTAGTATGCAAGACAGGTCAAACGGCTCAAGAAAGCGCTAACCTACTGGTTAAAGCAGGTTTCGAAAACGTAAGCGTACTGAAAAGTGGCTTAGTGGCTTGGAGCGAAGCTAACCTACCTTTGGTTAAAGGTAAGAAGTAGTTAAAGGCAATACCCGTTAACGACAAGCAGCAAGCTGACCTAATTACACCAATATGACTTTAAGGTTTTGTTCGGCTTATATGACGAACAAAACCTAATTATAAATTTTTAAGGACAAGAAAATGGCTGAAGCAGCACAACAAGACGCACAACAAAACTTCGCAATCCAACGTATCTTCCTAAAAGACGTATCTTTCGAAGCGCCTAACTCTCCGGACATGTTTCAAAAAGAGTGGAACCCAGATGTAAAACTGGATCTAGACACTCAAAGCCGTGAACTTGGCGAAGGCGTTTACGAAGTAATCTTACGTCTAACGGTTACAGTTAAGAATGCAGAAGACACTGCATTCCTTTGTGAAGTTCAACAAGGCGGCATCTTCTCTGCAAGCGAAATGGAAGCAGGCCAACTGGCTCATTGCCTGGGTGCATTCTGCCCGAACATCCTGTTCCCATACGCTCGTGAAACGATTTCTAGCCTAGTGGTTAAAGGTACGTTCCCACAACTGAACCTAGCTCCAGTAAACTTTGATGCTTTGTTCATGAACTACCTACAAAACCAAGCTCAACAAGCTGAAGGCGAACAGGCTTAAGTCTCACAGTAGAACTTAACTCTAACGAACGCTTAAATAGCTTATGTTATAAGAAGCTTAGCTTTTAAATGCACATCGCAGCTTCTGCGATGTGCATTTTTTATTTACACTGTATTTTGATAGAGAGCTTTTTCTTCTTAATTTAGAAAACATCTCAAGAACTCTTCGATTTCCCTCATTATTTTTAGGTGGAAGCATGACAGAAACAACTCGCGCGACAGCCGCTTGCGGTAAAGACAGCGCTTACGGTAAAGACATTGCGATGACAGTGATTGGCGCAGGTTCTTATGGGACATCTTTAGCGATATCTCTAGCGCGTAACGGTGCCAATGTTGTTCTTTGGGGACATGATCCTGTTCATATGAATCGCCTTGAATCAGAGCGTGCAAACAATGAGTTTCTACCAAATATAGAATTCCCAGAAAGTCTGATCATTGAATCTGACTTAGAAAAAGCCGTGACTTCGAGCCGAGATCTTTTGCTTGTCGTCCCAAGCCATGTATTTGGCGTTGTGCTTAACAGCGTTAAACCTTACTTAGCATCAGATTCTCGCATCTGTTGGGCGACCAAAGGCCTAGAGCCAGAAACAGGCCGCCTGCTTAAAGATGTCGCGCACGATGTGCTTGGTGATGGGTACTCGTTAGCGGTTCTATCAGGGCCGACCTTCGCCAAAGAGTTAGCGATGGGCATGCCAACAGCTATCTCTGTCGCTTCACCTGACGAAGTTTTCCTAGAAGAGCTTCAAGAAAAAATCCACTGCGGTAAAACGTTCCGCGTGTATGCAAACTCAGATTTCATTGGTATGCAGCTTGGCGGCGCAGTAAAGAATGTTATCGCAATTGGCGCAGGCATGTCGGATGGTATTGGCTTTGGTGCTAATGCTCGTACCGCACTAATCACTCGCGGTTTAGCTGAGATGAGCCGATTAGGAGCAGCTCTTGGCGCGCAACCAGAAACCTTTATGGGCATGGCGGGGTTGGGTGACTTAGTACTAACCTGTACTGATAACCAATCACGCAACCGTCGTTTTGGTTTAGCACTTGGCGCAGGCAAAGATGTCGATACCGCACAAGAAGAAATTGGCCAAGTCGTTGAAGGTTATCGCAACACCAAAGAAGTTTGGTTATTATCAGAGCGCATGGGCGTTGAGATGCCAATTGTTGAACAAATTTATCAAGTGTTGTATCAAGGGAAAGATGCACACTTAGCAGCACAAGATCTACTTGCACGAGACAAGAAGTCAGAAAGATAGTAAAAGCAGATACGGGATTCGAGTAAACGAGAGGCGAAAAGAGTAAAAGCGGATACGAGATTCGGGTAAATGAGATGCGAAAAGAATAAAAGCATATACGAGATTCGGGTAAACGAGATGCGAAGAGAGTAAAAGCAGAATGAGCGCTTAAAGAAGGCTGCTTTTCGTTATCCGCATCTCGCTACTCTAATCTGTTCTTTGCATCTCGTTCTTCGTATCTCGAATCTCGGTTACTCGCATCTGCTCTTATAGCTCTTCAAATCTAGCAGCTGCCCCTTAAAAATAATGGATGGTAAAATGAAACACTGTGAACAACAAAAAGTTTGGCAATGCATTGTGAAGGAAGCTCGACAGCAGTCGGAGCAAGAGCCTATGCTTGCGAGTTTTTATCATGCCACGATCATCAACCATGAAAGTTTAGGCGCAGCACTTAGCTACATCCTAGCAAACAAGCTAAAAACAGCTTCAATGCCAGCAATGGCGGTGCGTGAAGTGGTTGAACAAGCATTCAAACAGGACCAATCGATTATTGATGCTGCCGCTTGTGATATCTGCGCGACGGTAAATCGAGATCCTGCGGTCGAGATGTACTCGATGCCTCTGCTTTATCTGAAAGGCTACCATGCTCTACAAGGCTACCGAGTGGCTAACTGGTTGTGGAAACAAGGTCGTATTGCACTTGCCACTTACCTACAAAACCAAATCTCTGTCGCTTGCCAGGTTGATATTCACCCAGCAGCGCGCATCGGTAAAGCGATCATGCTCGACCACGCTACTGGCATTGTGATTGGTGAAACAGCCGTCGTTGAAAATGATGTATCGATTCTTCAAGACGTGACCTTAGGTGGTACCGGTAAAGAAGGTGGCGATCGTCACCCTAAAATCCGCGAAGGCGTGATGATTGGTGCTGGCGCTAAAATTCTCGGTAATATTGAAGTGGGCGAAGGCGCGAAAATTGGTTCTTGCTCTGTGGTTCTACAAGCCGTACCACCTCATACAACAGTCGCAGGGGTTCCTGCAAAAATTGTCGGAAAGCCTAAAACTGACAAGCCATCTTTAGATATGGATCAAGGCTTCAATGGTCGCTCTCAGAACTTCATCCATGGTGATGGGATTTAAGAGCATATTCGGGATTCGAGTAATCGAGATGCGAAGAGCTTAAAAGCAGATGCGGGATTCGATTCAGCGAAATTCGAAAAAACTAAGAGCAGTCACGGGATGCGAGTAACCGAGATGCGAAAAGATTTAAAAGCAGCTGTTGATAATGAATAAGAGCAAAATGACGATAATGATGAAACAAATTCGAGCCATTAGCCGGACTCTTCTGATATCTGCCAGCCTTTGTGTTGCAATTTTGTCTACATCGTCATTTGCCGCCTCTCAGGGGGAACTGAAAGGCGTATCGAGTGAAATATTTCGCCAACAAAAAAACCTGTCCTCACAACAGAAAAAACTTGATAGCCTACAAGCAAGCCTCAAGAAACAAGAGCTATCCATCGCTTCGCTTGAAAAAGCGATTCTAGACAGTAAAAAGCAACTCAATACGGCTAATGCAAATATTGCTAACTTAGACACCAAGATTAAAGCGCTTACGGCTCAGAAAAAAGTCCATACCGATAAGTTAGAGCAACTGATTCAGACTTACTACATGACAAGTCGAGCCAAAGCGTCTTCTCACATCCTCAACACGGGTGTCGAAGAAGATCGTATCAGCCACTATTACCAACACCTTGCCAAAGCTCGCTCCGCAACAATCAAAACGATTGAACAAACTCAACTTGAGCTAGAAGAGAGCCATAAACAACGTCAACTTGAGCAAGAACAGATAGCAACACTGCTAAAACAACAAACCACCAAGCGGGATACGCTAGCCAAAACCCAAACACAACGTAAGAAAACCGTTGGTAGCATCAAGAAGAACATCTCGGGTGACAAGAATTACTTGGCAGAGCTCCAGCGAAATGAAACTCGCCTCAAAGCTGAAATAGCGAAAGCCGAAAAAGCGGCTCGCGAGAGACGTAATGCTGTCCCTATGGATGGTTTAGCCAAACGCAAAGGTAAACTACCTTGGCCGATCAAAGACAAAGTTTTGCATAGCTATGGTTCAAGACAAACGGGTCAAGTTAACTGGAAAGGCATGGTGATCAACGCCAAGTACGGTCAGCAAGTAAAATCCGTTTACTCAGGCACGGTGGTCTTTGCCGAGTATCTGCGAGGTTATGGTTTAGTGGTACTGCTTGACCACGGTAAAGGTGACATGACGCTCTACGGCTTTAACCAAGCACTTTTAAAGAAAGAAGGTGACAAGGTTAAAGCGGGTGAAGCCATCGCACTTGCTGGTGACACTGGCGGCCAAACTCGCCCATCACTGTACTTTGAAATTCGCAGAAACAGCCAAGCTCAGAACCCGAAGAGTTGGTTGGTTAGGTAAGAGCAGATGCGGGATGCGAGTAACCGAGATGCGAAGAGCATAAGAGCATAAGAGCAGATACGGGATGCGAGTAACCGAGATTCGAAGAGCTTAAAAGCAGATACAAGGTTAGAGTAAAACGTGACATGAAAAACGCTAGCCTCGTCGTCACTCGACCCTGCTTTTCGTTTACTCGTATCCCGTTACTCGAATCTGCTCTTTCCCGATCTTCGTTACCCGTATCTCGCTTACTCACATCTTTCTACTTAGAGTTCAACGCCCTTACACCATCTTCCAACAATGTCAGCTGTTCAAAACCTTGAGCTGTTGCAATCGGTTTAACGGTCGCGATCATCTGCAACATCCCTTGATGTACCACTTGCTCAGTAATCTGGGCTTTTGGAGACATCGCCGATTGATAAGCTAACCAACCCGATGCGATCAAGTGAAGAGAAGTGACCATAGACTTCATTTCCGTATCCGTTGCTTTGAGCAAGTTCAACTCAACAAAGGCTCTCATAATATCCACAAGATTCGTTTGCAGCTTTTCTTGTACAGCCATGTAATCAAGGTGGAGTTTTTCATCACGTGACAATATTTCAGGTAGGTTCGCATAGAAGAATCGGTACTTCCACATCAGCGTGAAGATAGAATCTAAATAGCTCTTTAGTAGCGTCAGGCTTTCTTGCTGCCCTTGAATTGGAGTGAATCTTTCAAGTAACTCTGTCGAATAGAGAGTAAAGATATCACTGACAATTTCTTGCTTGTTGCGGAAGTGGTAATAGAGGTTGCCAGGGCTAATCTCAATATGTTCAGCAATATGATTGGTCGTAATACTACGCTCGCCGTGCTCATTAAAAAGCTCTAGTGCAGCGTAAACAATCTTGTCACGTGTTTTCATTAGTAATTAGTATCCCTATCCGTTTAGTGGCTCAGTATATCGCCACTAAACGGATAGATCGAGCTGTTAACATCTGGTCGAATTAGCAAGCGCTAAAACTAACCATCTATCAAAGCTGCAATCAATCGCTACTGGAATCAATCACTGCCAAAGAGGTCTCGCGTGTAAACCTTATCTGCAACATCTGCGATCTCTTCTACCATTCTGTTAGATACAATCACATCCGATACAGCTTTGAACTCTTCTAGGTCGGAATAAACCTTCGAGTTAAAGAAATGTTCTTCTTCTAACACAGGTTCGAATACGACCACTTCAATACCTTTAGCTTTCAAACGCTTCATGATGCCTTGAATCGAAGAAGCACGGAAGTTGTCTGAACCAGACTTCATGATCAAACGATAAATACCTACAATTTTAGGCGAACGCTTAATAATTGAATCCGCAATGAAGTCTTTACGAGTGCGATTCGCATCAACAATTGCACCGACAATGTTGTTTGGTACATCTTGATAGTTAGCTAACAGCTGTTTGGTGTCTTTAGGTAAGCAGTAACCACCGTAACCAAATGAAGGATTGTTGTAATGATTGCCAATTCGAGGATCTAAACCCACACCTTCGATGATCTGGCGAGAATCCAAACCGTGCGCTTCGGCGTAAGAATCGAGCTCATTGAAATAAGAAACACGCATCGCCAGATAGGTATTTGAGAATAGCTTTACTGCTTCTGCTTCTGTTGAATTAGTAAATAGCACATCTATATTCTCTTTTTCAGCGCCTTCAACCAGCAGATTTACAAACACTTTAGCTCGCTCAGAACACTCACCAACAATAATGCGTGATGGGTGTAAGTTATCGTACAGGGCTTTGCCTTCGCGCAAAAACTCAGGTGAGAACATAACGTTTTCGCAGCTCAACTCTTGCTTAACGCGCTCAGTATAACCAACAGGTACCGTTGATTTGATCACCATGATGGCATTCGGGTTAACCATCATTACGTCACGAATCACTGACTCTACAGAACTGGTATTAAAGTAGTTCGTTTTAGGGTCATAGTCGGTTGGAGTAGCGATAATTACAAACTCAGCATCTTTGTAAGCCGCTTTATCTGTTGTCGCCCTGAAATTCAGCGTCTTATTTGATAGAAAGTGCTCAATCTCACTATCAACTATTGGAGATTGCTTTTTATTAAGCATAGCTACTTTGTCTTCAACAATATCAACCGCTACCACTTCATGGTTTTGGGCCAACAACATCGCATTGGATAAACCTACATAACCGGTACCCGCAACTGCAATTTTCATGATAATACCTATAGTTTCTAGTGCTTACTGCGCACTTATTTAAGAGTAACCAGCTCATATCATACTCCGCTTAAGGAATTATTCCACTAGCCCACCTTTATCATTCCTTGCTATACTCGCGGTAGTTTTATATTCAAAAGAGTAGGAAAAATATGATTATCGTAACTGGTGGTGCTGGCATGATCGGCAGCAATATTGTGAAAGCACTTAATGACGCAGGCCACAACGATATTCTAGTTGTCGACAACCTCAAGGACGGTAAAAAGTTCAAGAACCTTGTAGACCTAGACATCACTGATTACATGGATCGCGACGACTTCCTAACTCAAGTTATGGCTGGCGATGATTTCGGCCCTATTGAAGCTATTTTCCATGAAGGTGCGTGCTCGGCTACCACTGAATGGGATGGTAAATACATGATGCTTAACAATTATGAGTACTCAAAAGAGTTACTGCATTACTGTGTTGAGCGTGAAATTCCATTCCTATATGCCTCTTCTGCCGCGACTTACGGTGAGACAGAGACTTTCATCGAAGAGAAAGAGTACGAAGGTGCATTGAACGTATACGGTTACTCTAAACAGCAGTTTGATAACTATGTTCGCCGCCTACAAGCAGACGCAGCGACTCACAACGAAACTCTGCCACAAATCGTTGGCTTTCGTTACTTCAATGTCTACGGTCCACGCGAGCAACACAAAGGCAGCATGGCATCGGTAGCCTTTCACTTAAACAACCAAATGAATGCTGGTGAAAACCCTAAACTTTTCGCGGGTAGCGAAACATTCAAGCGTGATTTCGTGTATGTCGGTGACGTTGCAGCAGTAAACCTATGGTTCTTAGAAAGCGGAGTTTCAGGCATTTTCAACCTAGGCACCGGCAATGCTGAGTCTTTTGACGAAGTTGCAAAAGCCGTAATCAAGCACCATGGTAAAGGTGAAATCGAAACGATTCCTTTCCCTGAGCATCTAAAAGGTGCTTACCAAGAGTTTACTCAAGCTGACCTGACAAAACTTCGCGCCGCTGGTTGTGATATTGCATTTAAAACGGTAGCGCAAGGCGTTGCTCACTACATGAAAATTATAAATAAGTAGCCTCATGTTAAGCTTAGGGGGATACAACACTCCCCCTAAACCTTCTAACTTCTAACTTCTAATATCAGCAATGCAAAACTAGATTAGTGCTGTGAGCAAGTATTCTATATACCTCCGAATACAATAAAAATGTAAAGTGATATAGAAAAGCTAAGTAAATTTTAAGGTTAGTGATTTAAAATGACAAAGCAACGTGATGACTTTGATCCAAAAGCTTACAATCCTAGTTTTGGGCGGTCTTTTCTCGCACCTAAATTATGGGGAACGTGGTTAGCAGTAATATTTGCACTCCCAGTAGCCCTACTTCCATTACGCTTTCATCAATGGTTAGCACGCATTATTGCTTTAAAGCTAGCTAAATCGAAAAAAGGCCCAGCTCATAGAGCTCGGGTAAATTTTGAGCTGTGTTTTCCGAACCTCAGTTTTCAAGAACGTGAACAACTAATTTACAAGACCCTATACACTGCTAGCGTCTTTGTACTTCGCTTTAGCTTACTTACTTTAAAATCGAAATCCTGGTTACAAGAACAGTGTGAATTCATTGGGAAAGAAAACCTAACTAAGCACACTGATAACGGTGAAAATGTCATATTGTTAGTCCCACACTCATGGGCTATTGATATTCCAGCAATCATGCTTGCATCGATGGGTCTTCCTGTATCAGCAATGGCAAAAAAACAAAAAAACCCTGTGTCTGATTGGCTTATGCATCGCCAAAGAGTTCAATATGGCGGTCGTGTATATGAACGCTCGGGAGGAATAAAGCCATTTATCAAGTCTGTTAAAGATGGGTACTTGGGGTATTACCTACCAGATCAAGACCATGGAGCTGAGCTTAGCGAGTTCGTTAGCTTTTTTAATACCACAAAAGCTACGCTGCCAGGGCTAAGTAAATTGGCTAGGTTGTCTAGAGCTAAAATCGTTCCACTGTTCGCCTCCATTAACCCTGCGACAGGAAAGTACTCATTAGAAGTATTACCCGCCCTTGAGCTACAAAGTGAGGAACAAGCGGACGCTCGAGCGATGAATAAAGCTATTGAAACGTTTGTTGAGCCAAAACCAGAACAGTACATGTGGATATTACAACTGCTTTACACTCAAAAAGATGGAAAGAATTTTTACAACCTATTTAAACCGCGTTATAACATTGATTGGCAAATTAAGAAATGAAGAAAATATTAATTATAGGTCCATCTTGGGTCGGTGATATGGTGATGTCACAATCATTGTATATTGTATTAAAACAACTGAACCCAGAAAGTCAAATTGACGTAATCGCGCCAAAGTGGTGCAAGCCAATCTTAGATCGTATGCCCGAAGTAAATAAAGCCATCGAAATGCCGATTGGCCATGGAGAGTTAGGCTTTTCCTCACGACGTAAAATCGGTAAGTCCCTTCGAGGAGAGCAATACGACCAAGCTTATATTCTTCCCAAATCAGCAAAATCAGCCCTAATACCATGGTTCGCAAACATCCCAATACGTACAGGGTGGAAAGGTGAGTTCCGCTACGGTTTATTGAATGATATTCGAATAAATATGAAAGACTTCCAGTATATGGTCGAACGCTATGTTGCACTAGCTTATCCTAAAAATGGAAGTGATGAATCTCATGATTTGGGAGGACTAAGTTCATTACCCAAACCGAAGTTAATAATTGATAAAAAACAACAATTAGAGACTTTCACTAAATTTTCATTGAACACTCAACAGAATACGATTGGACTTTGTCCCGGTGCAGAGTTCGGGCCAGCAAAGAAATGGCCAACTAAAAAGTATGCAGAAGTTGCTCAGCACGCATGTAAATTAGGCAAACAAGTCTGGTTATTTGGATCACAAAAAGACGCCTCGACATGTAACGAAATTAAGTCTTTAGTCGATCCAGAACTACAGTGTCATATACAAGTCTTGGCAGGAAAAACAACATTAATTGAAGCAGTTGATCTATTGGCTAACTGTGAGGTGGTGGTCAGCAATGATTCCGGGTTGATGCATGTAGCAGCTTCTGTTGGTTGTCATGTCATTGGGATCTATGGGTCAACATCTCCAAGCTACACACCTCCACTGGCAAGCAAAGTTGATATCATCAGCATTGACATAGAATGCAGACCTTGTTTTAAGCGAGAATGTCCGTTAAAGCACTTAGAGTGCCTTAAGAACCTAAGTTCAAATCTAGTTATAGATAAAATACAATGACCTCAATGACCTATGCCCAAAAAATTTTTTCTAGTAAAAACTTTGAAAAAACATGCTTATTTTTCGTATATCTATATTCTTTAACCGTTGTACCTTTTGAACACATTGGTGAGGTATCAAGGAATATATTGATAATATTATCTCTGCCTATTATTTTTATCCATCATAAAAGATTGTTAAAAGATCCTATGGTTATCTTATTAGGTCTTGCAATTGCAGCACAAACTTTAAGCTGGGTAAATTCAATAATATATTTACCCGATTTTGCGAATCAAGCACCAAAAATTGATCGATTGGCGAAACTCTTTACGTTTATTTTTATCGCATATTGGCTCAAAGGCAAAGAAAAAAGAACTTATATATTATGGTCACTTTTTACGGTAGGATTTATTATTGGATGTATTGTACATTCCGATTTTACAAATGAAATAACTAAAGCATTATCTGGACGTCGAGTCGACTTTTCGATCAAAAATGCCCAGTTCACGTCAATGTTTGCAAGTACTTGTTTACTTATTCTAGTGTTTTTACTTAGTAGAACTAAAAAGCTAAAAACAAACATCACCCGAGTTTTATCAATTTCAACTATACTATTGGCAATCGCTTTTTCTATATTTGTAATAATAGCGTCTCAATCAAGGCAGGCTTGGTTAACATTGATGATATGTATGTTAACGCTACCTCTTCTCCATATTATCGTCTATAAGTCGACCAATAAAAAAGCTGTGATATCTATATATTTGGTTCTTGTTATGGGTATTATTGCACTTAGTCAGATTGACTTCATAAAAAAAAGAGCGTTGAAAGAGCAAAATACATGGTATTCAATATTCTCAGGTAATGTAGATCATATACCTATGTCGAGTATCGGAATCAGGATGAATTCTTGGCTCGAAGCTAGTCAGTGGATAAAAGAAAGACCCATTTTAGGTAACGGACCAGAAGCTATAGGTCTTGTGATTCAACAATCAGAAAAATTCCAAGGTCGACTGAAAGGTTTTGGACACCTACACAATTATCACATTGAAGTCCTTGTATCTTATGGTCTCTTAGGCCTTCTCATTATTTATGCGATGTACTATTGGTTGGCGAAATCTTTACTGATTAGGCAGCAATTTGACAGCAACATTAGATCATTTTCACTATTCTCTTTGGTCTTCATTACGTTTTGGGGGTGTATTAATTTTTTCGAAACATTTAACGGTAGGACTTATGGAGTTTTCACTCATAACATTATTTTCGCAGGTTTATATACATTTCACCTAACAGCTTCCATTACTAAACCCAAAAATAGAGATTTGTAAAGTGAAAGTAGCTATAGTTGTAAACACATTAAAGATTGGTGGTATGGAAAGAGTCGCTATAAACCTTTCCGATGCTTATCAGAAGTCTGGGCATGATACACACTTGATTTATCTAAGAGATAAAAAAATAGTTTTACGTCCCAATGATAAAACTATACCTGTACACCTATTCAATCTAAAGAAGATAGTTTTGTCATCAGGCATAGGTTTTTTTTGGTTAATTTTATCTAAAATATCCAATATCATTTTCCGTAAGAGCTTCTCCATCATTTTTGCTTACGCTGAAGCTATTGCATTTCGGTATGAATTAAATAAACTTGAAAAAAAACAAGGGAAATTTGATTTAGTCATATTTAGAGGGCAAGGAACATTTGAACACATCTGGCCTATAAAGGATTCTAGATTTGTTTTTGTTTGTGAGAATGTTCAAGAGTTGAATCGATATAAAGGCTTATCTAAATGGGCGTTCAATAACTTATTTCATCAACGTAATGTTAGTTGCGTATCTAATGGAGCATTAAATAGTCTTGAGCAACTCTGTGATGAATATGACATAGTCACAAAAAAAATGATCATGATAAATAACCCTAACAACCTTACTTTGATAAAAAACAAGTCTGTAAGTAAACCTCTACATAACAAACCTTTTATACTTGGTTTAGGTCGTTTGGTTCCGCAAAAAAATTTTTCCCTTCTAATCGAAGCCTATAAGTACTCTAGAGAGCACCTAGGTGTAACTCAAGACTTAGTTATCGTAGGTGAAGGTGAAGAGCGTGATGCTTTGGAGAAGTTAGTTGAAAGATTAGATCTAACGGATACAGTACACTTTAAAGGTTTGCAAACGAACCCCTTTCCTTGGTACGAACAGGCAGAGTTGTTTGTACTCAGCTCCAAATTCGAAGGGTTGGGCATGGTTCTAATTGAAGCTCTTGCCTGCGGCACAATGGTTGTCTGTACTGATAGCAAGGGGGGAGTTAGGCAAATAATGCAAGGAAAGCTAGAGCCTTTCCTCGCCAAAGAATCCCCAAAAGAATTAGCTCAAACTATAAAATCTGCGATGAATCACTCGTGGAACAAAGACTTCGATTTGTTTGTAAACAACACCTTGTATAGATTTGATGACGAAAATATAGCAAAAGAGTTCCTGAGTAACTTTACAGAATAGGATGTACAATGATTAGAATACTCTACTGTTTTCTTCTTGTAATGCTGAGTCCACCTCTACTATTTGGGCTATATAGAAAACGCCCGAACAAACCAAAATTTGGAAAACGTTGGATAGAACATTTTGGCTTTGGTGATCATTTAGATTGCAAGCAACAACCATTGTGGATACATACTGTTTCAGTCGGAGAAACTATCGCTGCTATACCTTTTATTCGCAAGCTAAAAGAACAAGAGCCGAACCTCCCAATAGTACTAACCACTACAACCTCCACAGGAGCGGAGCAAGCGAAAAAACTAGGTACTCTTGTCATACATCGCTATATGCCTATAGATTTTGGTTGGTGTATCAAAAATTTCTTAAAGAGAGTAGGACCATATCAGTTGCTGATAATGGAAACTGAGCTCTGGCCAAACACTTTACACACGGTTCACAAAGCATCTATTCCTATAACAGTGATGAATGCCAGGTTATCTGAAAAATCTCTTAAAAATTACTCTTTATTCTCTTCTTTTTTCAAACAGCTAAGTAACAACTTATCTCTGATTATCTGTCAACAGAATTCAGATAAAGATAGATTCTTACAATTAGGTGTTCCTGAACATAAACTGACAGTTGTAGGTTCAATTAAATATGACATTAATATCACAAAAGAAACCATTGAACATGCGAATCAGCTAAGGAATAGGCTTGGTATAAACCGACCAATATGGATAGCTGCTAGTACACACAAAGGGGAAGATGAAAAAATTTTGACTGCACATGAGTTTATTTGTAAACATCTAAAAGATGCGCTTCTTATATTGGTTCCTCGTCACCCTGAACGATTCGATGATGTTTTCGCTTTATGCAATAAGCTAAACCTAATTACGGTACGTCGCACTAAAAATGATATGGTCACCCAACGAACTCAGGTCTACCTAGCCGATACAATGGGTGAGATGCTGCCTCTTATCGGATGTGCTGACGTTTGTTTTATGGGTGGGAGCCTTTTAGGTGATAAAGTTGGAGGGCATAACATACTAGAACCAGCATCACTTCGGAAACCTATTGTTATAGGCCCAAGCTATTTTAACTTTTCAGACATCGTAAACACCCTAAGAGATCGAGATGCCTGTATTATCACAACAGAAAAAGAATTAAAAAATAATGTAATAAACTTATTGTCCGACTCAGGGTATGCAACTAAACTCTCAAATAATGCAACTTGCTTTATAAAGACTCAGCAAGGTGCCATTCAACGAACATTAGATAATATAAAACTATGATGCCAATAGATAAGCTGATTAAATCAAGAACGTTTGAGAAAGATTTTTATTTCCTACGCAAGTACATCCCTTACTTAAGTAGAAAGTATAATCAACTTCATAATATTAATATAAAAGAATCTTCTGATGTTAACGCCCCAAACATTAAAGCCTCAATAAGCAAAGCTGAAGATGGGTTACAAAAATTATACTCAGCGACAAATCAAGATACTAATGATAAATTAAATAATGCACCAAAAAAAATCTGGTTATATTGGAACTCTCCGTTAGAAGAAGCTCCTGAAGTTGTTAGAGTCAGCGTAGAGTCATGGATAAAACTCAACCCAGATTATAATGTTACACTACTAAATGATAATAATTTAAATGATATTTTAGGTTTTGATTTCAACGCTATATTTAAGATTGCAACTGTTAATTTAGGTTTTGCAATGAAAGCCGATATTCTTCGATTATATCTACTCGCCACTCAGGGAGGGGTTTGGGCTGACACTACAACGTTTTGCTTAAAGCCTTTGTCTTCATGGCTGGATAATGAAATAGAAAAAGCTCAGTTTTTTGCATTTAGACATAATAGTAATAAAACTAGACCAATTGAGGCTTGGTTTCTTGCCTCTCCTCCACGCTCACCAATCATAAGAAAAACTCTAGAATTATTTCTATCTCACTTATTTAAGCCTCGTGCAAACAGCTTAATGCTATCGAACCGTATAAAATCGCTAGGCCTAAGTGACAGTGATAACGACAAGTTTTACGCAGATGTTGTATTTAAGGCTGAAAAAGTTGGATTTATGCCATACTTTTCTGTGGGTTATTTCTTCAATGAAGCCTTTAGACAATCGGAGAGTATTGATGCATGGGCTAGGTTTAACACAACAAGTAATAATCATGTGGTAAATAATGATGAACTAGAAAAGTTTGAACTATCCTATGTATCTAAACAAACTTACAAAGGTGATTATCAAAGTAGTGATATTTTTAAGGATCGCGTGAATCACATGAATTTATTAACCAAATAATCACACTATAAAGTAAACTTAATTGAGCCTTATGCACCTCAATTAAGTTTACAAAAAACCATTTAATAAATCCAAAAAATCAATATTGTCCTAAAAAACATTATTATCAACTCTCTCTAATGCTCTTTTTTTGTCTTTCTCGTTCTAGCTTTCGATAGAAATTTAAAATATATATTACGATAAAGTTTATAGTCGAAAGTAATAGCGCCATAACCATCAATAAATATAGGGGAAAATTCACATTTTTCATTTTTTTTAATCAAAATATTATCTAAATTCGTATCTCTAACATATATTCCCGAACTAATTGCAGAATCGAATAAATTGGCAATCAAAATCTTACCTTTTGATTTAGAAATAATCCCTTCACGAAGGTAGTAACTTATTGATCTTGAGGTTTCCAAGTTGAAGTCAACTACATGTTCAAAAGCCATAGCCATCCCAAGGTTTGTTTCAACCTCTTGGTAACATTCAGCAATTATCCCATGATGCTTTACTCTAGATAAATAAAATTTTTCAATATCATTAATATCTAACTGCTTACCGCACTCAGGCTTTATTATCTTTAATATTTTACTTTTATCATCAGGGTTAATATAACACTTTCTTGTATAACCTTCAGTAAGAAAGTCAGCTTGATTTAAAATTATCATTTTATCACTATTTAGAATTTTTATAATTAAGGCGAACTAGGTAACTAGAATAAATAATCCCAATCGCTCTCATCCCAATTAATTGCTCCCTTAGCCTTTTCCTTTAAAAAAGACCGTTTCAATCTTTCCCAATTAGCCTGCTTCCAAGCATCTCCAGACTGGCTGTTACACTTATCGAAGTCGATAATCCAAACCTTACTCTGATCATCGATTAATATATTATGGATATTGAGGTCAGTATGATTAACTTGTGCAACATGCATTTTACGAATTTCATTCCCTATTTTGTAATACGCACTCTCTGAAAGTCTATGTCTTCTCAATAGAGAAGCAAGATCTTGAGCATGAGGTACTTTCTCGCTCAGTAAGTCAGCGCTATAAGTTAGACCTTGCTTTACAATTCTTGCTGCAATTGGAGTTGGTACATTAACACCTGATTTTTTTAGTCTATCCAATAATACAAGCTCTTGAAAGCTTCGTGACTTGCTCTCACCAATAAACACATAACTATCTTCAATCAGTTTACCAAATAGACCACCACGTCGATAATGACGTAACGCCCCTTGCATTGTATCTAACTCTACAAACCAGGTAATACCTCGTCCCATGGCACTTCCGACTATTTTCCCTTGTTCTTGCCAATATGCAGGCTCAAAAGCATAGTTTAGCTGTTCTTCCGGAATCAACGATTCATCAAACCAAATTACTTGATTATCAAGCTTAACTTTTTTCATTAGCCTTACCCATCAATACTCTTAGTTTTATTTTACATTCTTCTGGCCCAACTGCATAATTATTGGGAATCAATTACTAGAGTTAAAGCCATGGCCCTGTTCACATCCCCCCCACATTCTATATGTATCTTGCGACTATCAGCGATAGGGGATGTCTGCAACACAATTGCGACGGTGCAGGCAATCCAAAAACAATGGCCAGATACAGAAATCACTTGGATAACAGGAAACTTAGAAGCTAAGTTATTAGAAGCGATCGATGGTGTTGATGTTATAGTTTTTGACAAGAAAAACGGGTGGAGGGAATATCCTAGATTGTGGCAGCAACTTAAAGGTAGAAGTTTCGATGCCTTACTCCACATGCAATCCGCTTTTCGTGCTAGCGTCGCCACCTTGGGAATTAAAGCCAATTATAAACTTGGATTTACAACAGACCGTAGCCAAGACTTTCAAACCTTGTTTACTGATACTAAAGTAGACTCTCCCACCTCTCTTCATGTAGCAGACGGGATGATGGCATTTGCCCAACACGTAGGTGTAGCAAAACATACATTAAGTTGGTCACTTTTTTACGATAAGCAACATGCTACTTGGGCCGAAGCTCAACTAGTAGCTAAGCAAAATTTATTAATTGTTCCCGGTGCGAGTAAAGCTTACAAGAACTGGCATGCTCAAGGGTATGTTGATGTAATTAACCATGCTAGGGGAGCTGGTTGGAACGTTATACTGGCTGGCAGTCCTGCGAAAGTTGAAATCGACCTAGCAGAAGAAATACAGAGAAAACTAACAGAACCTTGCCTGAACTTAGTTGGACAGAGCTCTATCATGCAAATGTTGGCGTTGATTGATAAAGTAAATATGGTGATAGCTCCCGATACGGGTCCAACACACATGGCTAATGCCATGCAAACACCTGTGATTGGTCTATATGCACACCATAACCCAGCACGAGTAGGGCCATATCGTTACCTCAACTATGTGGTATCAGTTTATGAAGAAGCCATTTTCTCTGAGACAGGAAAAAATAGCCAAGATCTCGACTGGAGAACTCGCGTCAAAGATAAAAATGCAATGAATAGAATTCCATCATCTAAAGTAATTGAAAGATTCAACAGTGTCGCTGACAACATTCTTAATAAAAAATAGGTTAACCAATGATAACAGGCGTAGTAATAACTCTAAATGAAGAAAAAAATGTTGAAGAGTGCATTCTTTCATTACAAAGAGTATGTGATGAAGTGATTATTGTTGATTCAGAAAGCGCAGATAATACAGTGGAGTTAGCGTCTCAACTCGGCGCAAAGGTAATCTCGCAACCTTATCTCGGTGATGGTATTCAAAAAAACGTAGGCTTAGACTATGCTAGCAATGACTGGATACTTAGTATTGACGCTGATGAACGGCTCACCGATGAGTGTGTAGACTCAATAAACGCACTTAACCTAAAACAAACCGAACATGACGCATTTGCTTTTCGTCGACGTAACTACATTGGCAGTCGTTGGATTAAACAGTGTGGTTGGTATCCAGACTTTTGCATCCGTTTGTATAACAAAAATAAAACTCGCTTTTCAGCAGTTAAACAACATGCATCAGTTCAAGCAAATAACCCTTGCCAACTCGATGCAGACCTAATTCATTATTCATTCGAAAACCTTGGACAACTTTTCGCTAAGCCGGGGAGAGACTTTAGCGGACGAGCAGCAAAGATAATGTATCAAAAAGGTAAAAGAGCAAATTCGATGTCACCGTTTATACATGGTTTAAGTGCCTTTATTCGAAAGTTTGTTTTTCAGAAAGGTTTCTTAGGGGGCAGCGATGGGATGACAGTTGCGTTGAGCTCCGCGGTGAATAGTTATTTAAAATATGCCAAATTACTAGAGATGCAACGCGATCCAAAAGTCTTAGAGAAAACTGACTTCAATAAGGTCTGGTAGAATGCAAATTTGTCACGTCAACTTAGCGTCAGGCTATCATGGAGGAGAAAACCAAACTCTCACTTTGATCAAATATCAAATAGAGCTAGGGTATTCACTTACGGTAGTTGCTAACCCCACTAGTCCTTTTTATACCGCAGTTAGTCAACTACGCTGTAAATTAGTACCGTCAGCACACTACCTAAAAGAGCATTCTAGAGCGATTACTGATGGCTGCGAGCTAATTCATGTGCATGAAGGAAGAGCTATCTATTGGGCGTTAATTCAAAGTATGCTTTATAAAATACCATATATAATTACACGCCGAATTGACAACCCTCTAAAGAAAAGGTTCTTCGCAAATTTAGCTTACTCAAAAGCTTCTTCGATTGTAGGCCTAAGTTCAGAAATAGTTAATGAGATCAAAGATAAATACCCTAACAAAGATATTTATAAAATTGCAAGTTCCCCGGTCAGTTACAATGTAAATGACCAAAGCCTTGAAAACTTGAAGCAACGATTTGAGAATAAGTTCCTAATCATCCATGCTGCAAATATGGTTAAGCACAAGGCATTTGACGTGTCTATAAAAGCTATGAAACAGCTATCTCAGACCCATGATCATATACACCTTGCGCTTCTCGGTGATGGTAAGGAGCGAGATAATTTAGAGAGAATAGCTGATGGTGCCACGAATATCAGCTTTGAAGGTAAACAATCGAACATGGGGGATTGGTTTGCGGCCGCACAATTACAAATACACCCATCACATAGTGAAGGTTTAGGCTCTGTCATCTTGGAAGGTATTAAAGCTGGGCTCCCAGTAATTGCTACAAATACTGGAGGGATACCAGATATAATCACTAATGGAGCAAGCGGTTTACTTATAGATACAGATGATCCGATAGCTTTAGCGAATTCTATTATAAAAGTTGAACAATGCGCAAATCTTCAAGCAACTCTGATAGCAGGTGGGCAAGAGAAAATAAAAACTTTTGATATTGGCTCAGCAGCCCAGAAATACGAAAAGATTTATAACAAGGTTAAAAAATGAAACATGTAATTTACCCAGGAACTTTTGATCCCTTAACTAATGGACACCTTGATATCATCGAGCGCACATCTGGTATGTTTGATTCTCTAGTTATAGGCGTAGCCGCAAGCCCATCAAAGAAAACCATGTTTAGCCTAAATGATAGAGTCAATCTAGTTCAAGAATCATGTAAGCATCTCACAAATGTCTCTGTTGTGGGTTTCAGTGGTTTACTAGTAGATTTCGCGAGAGAGCAAGAAGCAAATATTCTGATTCGAGGCTTGCGCACTACTATGGACTTTGAGTATGAGTTTGGTTTAACCAGTATGTATAGAAAACTCCTTCCTGAGCTTGAAAGTATTTTCTTAACCCCAAGTGAAGAGTATGCATTTCTTTCATCAACAATCGTCCGAGAAGTTGCAATACACAAAGGAAATGTTGCTCAATTTGTACCTTCCCCTGTTAATCAAGCTCTCTTACACAAGCTAAAGTCATGAGAAAACTAAAGTATTACCTATCAAATAGTTTACTTACTATTTTACCTGCTGCTTTTTTTCGCCAATACGCAAAAAAAACTTTAGATTCTGCATTTAAATACGATAAAAATTACATTAAACAACGCGTTGACTACTATTGTAAACTCGAATCCAACTTTGAGTTATCTGACGCAAACTCAACTCTAGTACAAAACTTCACTAAGACAGGTGGCACAACTTATTACTATGATCTGCTCAAAGTCGTTAAAGCTTTCCCCAGTAAATATGCGTTTAACTATGTTAATGGTGATGTAACAACAGTCCCCAATGAACCTAGTTTTTTAAAAAGTCGTCCGATCGAAGGAGATAATGATAACTCAATAATCCTCAAGCTCAACGCAATTCGGCACTACGTATTTATAGAGAAAGATAAGCCATATAAAAGTAAGAAAAACATGGTAGTTTGGCGTGGTGCTGGATTTAGATCTAATCGGCTAAAGTTGTTGAAAATGTTTGTAGACCACCCCAAGTTCGACATTGGTGAGACTCGTCCTTTAAAAGCAGACCCAAAATTAAGTAAGTATAAAAAAGCCCCTTTATCACTAGCGGAACAGCTGGAATATAAATTTATTATCAGTTTGGAAGGCCGTGATGTCGCTACTAACTTAAAGTGGATAATGTCTTCTAATTCCTTGTGCTTTACACCTAAACTTCGATATGAAACCTGGTTTATGGAGGGTAAACTAAAAGCTGGTATACATTTTGTTGAGGTTAAAGATGACTTCTCTGACCTTGTACAGAAGATGAATTACTACCTCGAACACCCTGATGAGGCAGAAGCTATAATCCAAAATGCAAATCAATGGGTCGAACAATTTAAAGACACAAAACAAGAACGCCTGATATCTTTGCTTGTTGCACAGAAGTACTTTGAAAAGTCAGGGCAACAAGTTTAGGTAAGTATCAGCTGAAACTCATACTTTAGTTCTGGCACTCTTCACAGAAAAACGTATTCCTCTGCCCTATTTTCAGCTCTTGAATAAGAGCTTCACAATTAGGGCACTTTTCGCCTGCTTTTCCATAGACTTGCAGTTCTTGAGCGAAATACCCCGGCTTGCCATCTGCTTGTGCGAAATCTTTCAGCGTTGTGCCACCTTGCTTGATGGCGGTGGCAAGCACTTGTTTGATCTCTTTGGTCAACAAGGCCCACTCTTCTTTTGTCACTTTACTTGCAGGGCGCAAAGGGCTAATACGTGAAGCAAATAGCGCTTCGTTGGCGTAGATATTTCCGACACCCACCACCACTTTGTTGTCCATGATGAACTGCTTAACGGCCACTTTACGTTTTTCTGCCTTCTCGGCTATATAGTCGGCGTTGAAGTCGTCAGTGAGCGGCTCAGGACCAGATCCCAGTAACACAGAATGAATCTCATCAGGCGCTGACCATAGCCAAGCGCCAAAGCGACGAGGGTCGTTGTAGCGTAATACTTTGCCATTGGTGAGCTTAAGATCCACGTGATCGTGTTTTGCTGCTGGGAAATCCGCGTCTAATACGCGCAGTGAGCCAGACATACCAAGGTGAACAATGGCAGTGCCAGTATCCGTCTCAATCAATAGGTACTTTGCGCGACGCGAGATAGAGCGAATCACCTGCCCTTCTAACGCTTTTAGCTCTTGTGGGATATCCCAACGAAGCTTCGGCGTGCGAAATGTAAGGGTTTTAATGGTCTCGCCAACTAAATGAGGCGAGATCCCCATTCTGCTTACTTCGACTTCGGGTAATTCAGGCATAGTTAGTCGTCCGATTTAGAGGAGTGGTTAGCGTTAAAGCTTGGAAACAGGTAGCTCTCTTCAATAGATACCGCCAACCACTGATCATTCCAGTTTTTTAACAACCAGAACTCAGGCAATTGATAATAAGTAATGCGTTGGGGCTCTTCTTGGTCTTGATACCATACTTCGATGGTGTGTGGTGTATTTAACCGAGGCGTAAGGTCTGTGTAGGTTTGTGAGTCGACTTCCGTGCCAACAAGCTCTTTCCAACGTTGTGACAATTCTTGTGCATTGGTGGCTTGAGGGAAGTCCGTACCTTTGAACTGGTAAACCCATTGATTGTCTTGTTGAATGACAGACCACTTAGCAAAGTGCAACGCTTGAAGCTCTGCTTTTGGATTCAGGAGATAAGGATAAGGGCTATCAACCTGCGGTTCAGGTTCGATAAGGTACGCTTTGATCAATGTTGGAAGGTTTAACACGCCAATAAAAGCGATCACACTGAACATGAGTATGTTGTTCCACCGGCGTCCACGATATCTCATCTGATTCTGCTCATCTAACCTATTGAACATTCAGTATATCGTGAAAGTGGCAATACTTTCTATGTTGCGCGGTTTTCTATCTATTAGGTGCTATATCAAGCAAGAGCAATTGAGTTGCTCAAATTTTAGATATAAAAAAACCCAGCGATTAAACTGGGTTTTTCAATTCTTTCTTCTACTGAAGAAGAGCAAAAAAAGCATCAATTACTTGATTTTAGCTTCTTTGTACATAACGTGTTGGCGAACTACTGGATCAAACTTTTTGATCTCAAATTTGCCTGGCATGTTACGCTTGTTCTTATCAGTTGTGTAGAAGTGACCAGTACCTGCAGAAGATACTAGACGAATTTTCTCACGAATGCCTTTAGCCATTGCTTAATTCCTCTTAAACGTTTTCGCCACGTGCACGGATATCAACAAGAACAGCATCGATGCCTTTCTTATCAATGATACGCATGCCTTTAGCAGTTAGACGTAGTTTAACAAAACGTTTTTCGCTCTCTACCCAGAAACGATGAGTTTGTAGGTTCGGCAGAAAACGGCGCTTAGTAGCATTGCGTGCGTGTGAACGGTTGTTACCCGTTACTGGACGCTTACCAGTTACTTGGCATACTCGGGACATGAATGTCTTCTCCAATCGTTTCAGCTCGATATCAACCTTGGTGGCCGAACCTCTCTATCAATTAAAATAGAAGGTAAAAACCGTTATGGAAAATCCATACAAGGCTATCAAAGGTCGCGCATTATACTAACTTGACACGCATTGCTCAAGACCCGAACAGATCCTTTTTACGGATTTCGTGATCTTTTTTTGTGCAGCGCAGCTTGCTTGAGTAATCAGAGCTGATTTTAGGTCTAAAAATGTGGGCGGAATAATAGCAGATTTAACGCAACTAACAACCTAAAATGTGATTCAAATCCATCCACGCTCTGCAAAAGAGACAACTTCGCCATCTCCAACGACAAAATGGTCGAGAACTCGGATGTCCACCAGCGCTAATGCGTCGGTTAATCGGCGTGTAATCCGCCTATCCGCTTGGCTGGGCTCAGCAACACCTGAAGGATGGTTATGAGCTAAGATTAATGCCGCCGCATTATGATGAAGTGCCCGTTTAACCACTTCCCGCGGGTAAACCGATGCGGCATCGATGGTTCCTTCAAACATCACCTCGTCCTTTATTACCCTATTTTGGTTATCGAGGAACAATATATAGAAGGCTTCTCGCTGACGATCACGCAACATGCTCGAAAGATAAAGCTTAGTATGACTAGGGCTAGTGAGTGCATCTCCACGGGATAAAGTCTCTGCTAGATAACGCTGCGTCATCTCTAGCACAGCCTGTAATTGAACATACTTGGCCTGCCCCGTGCCTTTATGAGCGCAGAACTCTTCCTGCGTTGCTGAAAAAAGATGACGGAGCGAGCCAAAATCTTTGATCAACTTGTCAGCGAGCTCCAACACGTTCATTCCTTGTGTCCCTGTTCGCAGAAATATCGCGAGCAGTTCCGCATCACTCAAGGAATCAGGCCCTCGACTCAATAACTTTTCTCTCGGCATCGATTCGGCAGGCATTTTATCTATTGGCATATAAAAGCTAATCACTTGTCACAAATACGACCCACCACCTTAATGAGATCGTAATCGGAGATCCTTAGATAAAGATAAAAGGAAACGAGTCACTAGCAAAACCGTGTAATTGATAAGTTTGATAACACCAACTTGATGAGCGTCAAATCTGTTCTAATTCTGCTTCTAGGCACTAATCCTTTGTTCTGATATCGTAAGTCCCAGAGAAATTAAGGAACAGAATCATGCAAACATTGGTTAATCAACTGGATAACGCTGACCTACAAGGCCTAGCTGGGAAAAAAATCCTACTTGGCATTAGTGGTGGTATCGCTGCGTATAAATGTGCCGAACTGACTCGACGCTTAATTGAGCGTGGGGCGCAAGTACAAGTCGTGATGACAAATGCAGCCAAGGAGTTCATCACTCCTCTCACCATGCAAGCCGTTTCTGGAAGGCCAGTGTCTGATAGTTTGCTTGATCCTGCTGCAGAGGCTTCCATGGGGCACATTGAGCTCGCAAAGTGGGCTGACCTCGTGCTGTTAGCACCAGCAACCGCTGATCTGATTGCTCGTATGACAGCTGGCATGGGTAACGACCTGCTGACCACTTTGGTTTTAGCAACCGATGCGCCAGTCGCGGTATCTCCAGCAATGAACCAACAAATGTACAGCCACCCTGCGACTCAAGAGAACATCGCGACTCTAAAACGTCGTGGTTGTGAAATTTGGGGACCGGCGGCTGGCGAGCAAGCGTGTGGTGATGTCGGTATGGGGCGTATGTTAGAGCCAATGCAGCTCGTGCATCGCTGTGAAGACTTCTTCCAACCTAAGCCGCTTACTGGCCGTTCTGTGTTGATTACTGCAGGCCCGACTCGTGAAGCGATTGACCCTGTGCGTTACATTACTAACCACAGCTCGGGCAAGATGGGCTATGCACTGGCTGAAGCAGCCGCTAAACAAGGCGCAACGGTGACTCTAGTCAGCGGCCCTGTATCACTCGCGACACCAAATAAGGTTAATCGTATCGATGTCGACAGCGCTCAACAGATGTTTGATGCGGTTGCAGCAAACGCTTCTCAACATGATATCTTCATCAGCTGCGCCGCGGTTGCCGATTATCGCCCTGAGACCATCGCAGACCAAAAGCTTAAAAAGGTCGATGGTAAAGACGACATGACCATTCAAATGGTTAAGAACCCAGATATTGTCGCTTCTGTCGCCTCAATGTCCGAAGGTCGCCCATTTACTATTGGCTTCGCTGCAGAAACTCAAGATGTTGAGAAGTACGCGCGCGGCAAACTGGAAAGAAAGAACCTCGATATGATTTGTGCTAATGATGTCTCAATCGAAGGGCAAGGCTTTAATAGCAGTAGCAATGAGCTGCACCTTTATTGGAAAGGCGGCGATAAATCTCTGCCACTGGAAAGCAAAGACACACTTGGTTTCCAGATCCTCGCTCAGATCCAACAGCTTATTGATGCATAAACGCACAAATTTGCTCTGACAATCTGCTGACACCTCTCGATTCTGTTGACCTAGGGCTCACAAAACTAGGAAACAGAATTGAATGGTGTTTATAATCCTTCTTCACTCAATCCTCATCTTTAGGAAAGGAAGTAAATAGATGGCTGGTACTCGAAAATCAAACCGTCGTGAAGAAATCCTACAAGCTCTCGCACAAATGTTGGAATCGACCGAAGGTGCTTCTCGTATCACAACGGTAAAGTTGGCCAAGCAAGTTGGTGTTTCTGAAGCTGCGTTATACCGCCACTTCCCAAGCAAAGCCCGCATGTTTGAAGGCCTGATCGAGTTCATTGAAGAAGCGTTGATGTCTCGAATCAACCGTATTCTGGATGAAGAGAAAGACACGCTAGAGCGCATACGCCTAGTACTACAACTTATCTTAGTTTTCTCAGAACGTAACCCAGGCCTGACTCGAATTTTATCTGGTCATGCTCTAATGTTTGAAAATGAACGCCTGCGTGATCGCATCAACCAACTTTTCGAACGCATTGAGACGCAACTTCGCCAGATCCTGCGTGAAAGAAAGCTTCGTGAAGGGAAATCATTCCCGGTTGATGAAAAAATCTTAGCCGCTCAACTGCTCGGTCAAGTTGAAGGCAGCTTGAATCGATTTGTTCGCTCAGACTTCAAATATCAACCGACAGAAAACTTTGATGCTTATTGGGCTCTGCTAAGCGCTCAGATTAAGTAGCAATTAAATTAAGTAGCAATCAAATCTTAAGTGATGGTTATGACGACGAAAACTTCTCCGACAAACAGCACTGCACAACACGTTATTACTAAGCCACCCTTTACTCTGGCGTTACTCCACCCTAAATACTGGGGAGTGTGGTTCGGCTTTGGACTATTGGCGCTTATCGTTAATGTTCTCCCTTACCGTATATTATTAATGCTAGGTCGTTCATTGGGTTCTCTTGGGGCTCGCTATGGCAAAAAGCGCGTAGCGGTAGCAACACGTAACCTAGAGCTTGCCTTCCCAGATAAGCCCGCAGATGAAGTCGCGGCAATGGTCAGTGAGAACTTTAAGAACACCGGTATGGCACTCATCGAAACGGGCATTACTTGGTTCTGGCCAACGTGGCGTTTCAAGCGAATCCTAGTAGATAAAGACACCCAAGCACTGCGTACACACAAAGCCAACGGCAAAGGTGTTCTTCTATGCTGTGTGCATGCCTTAAATCTAGAGATCACTGCGCGAGCAATGGCTGTTCTCGGAATTTCAGGTTTAGGTGTTTATCGCCCGCACAACAATCCGGCTTACGAGTTCATTCAATACCGAGGTCGTACTCAGAACGGCAATCGCCTGATTCACCGTAAAGACGTGAAGCGTATGATTCGAATCCTGCGTCAGGGTGAGATCCTTTTCTACCTGCCGGATCATGATTACGGTCGTAACAAGTCTGTGTTTGTGCCTTTCTTCGCAGTAGAGGATGCATGTACCACAACAGGCACCAGTATTCTGGCTTACACAAGCCGATGTGCACTTGTTCCGGGGTCTGGTTTTAGAAATGCCGATGGCAAGTATGAGATCATGGCCGATGAATCGATCGAAGATAACTATCCGCAAAAAGATGAGAAAGCGGCCGCTGCCTACATGAACAGCTACCTAGAGAAGATTATCTTAAGAGCACCAGAACAGTGGATGTGGCTGCACAAGCGCTTTAAGACCATGGAAGACCCAGAAGCAGAACGCGGCATTCGTTATAAATAATTAATACTGAACCAAAAGAAAAGGGGCTGATGATTCATCAGCCCCTTGTGCATTCTATAGCTATAACAAATTCTATTAGATGCCGTATTGAGCGCGGTAGGCTTTTACAGATTCTAGATGTGCTGCGTCGGTGCCTTTCTCTTCAAGGAAAGTCACCAAGTCAGTCAGGCTAACGATTGAGATAATCGCACAACCGAAGTCACGCTCAACTTCTTGAATCGCAGACAGTTCGCCTTTGCCCTTCTCTTGGCGGTCAATCGCAACAAGCACGCCCGCTAAGTCAGCGCCGTTAGCTTGGATGATTTCCATCGACTCACGAATCGCAGTACCTGCAGTGATCACGTCATCGACTAGCATGATGCGACCTTCCAGTGCGCTACCGACAAGGTTGCCACCTTCACCGTGGTTTTTTGCTTCTTTGCGGTTGAAGCAGTAAGGCGTGTCTACATCGTGGTGATCCGCCAGTGCAACCGCTGTCGTCGTTGCAATTGGGATACCCTTGTATGCAGGGCCAAATAGTACATCGAACTCAATGCCAGAATCAGCCAATGCTGCTGCGTAAAAGCGACCTAAGCGTGCTAGGTCACGACCTGTATTAAACAATCCAGCATTGAAGAAGTAAGGGCTCTTACGGCCAGACTTTAAAGTAAACTCACCAAACTTAAGTACTTCTTTCTCGAGTGCAAATTCAATAAATTCACGTTGATATGCTTTCATGTTTTTCCTCTACGTTTATTCAATAAAACTTAACTTACGCTCTGCACTACTCTTTCGAGTTTTACAGACAAAAAAATAGCCCCTTAAAAAAGGAGCTATCTAAAAACTATTCTGCTAACGCCGACTTCTGCGCTTCAACAATATCAGCAATACCCTTATTCGCCAGGGCTAAAAGCTGCATCAGCTCTTCGTGGCTGAACGGTTCGCCTTCTGCGGTGCCTTGAATCTCAATCATCTTACCGTCTTCCGTCATTACAACGTTCATATCGGTGTCGGCTGCTGAGTCTTCAACGTACTCAAGGTCACACAGTGCTTGTGCACCAACGATGCCCACTGAAACTGCCGCTACGTGGCCTTTCATTGGGTTCTTTTTCAGTTTGCCGCTTGCTAGTAGGCTGTTGATAGCATCAGCCATTGCAACGCTTGCACCTGAGATAGACGCAGTACGAGTACCGCCGTCTGCTTGGATAACATCACAATCGACAGTGATCATGATTTCACCCATTACTTTCAGGTCAACAACAGCACGTAGGCTACGAGCGATCAGACGTTGGATTTCCATCGTACGACCACCTTGCTTGCCGCTCGCCGCTTCACGACGGTTACGAGTGTGCGTTGCACGTGGCAGCATGCCATATTCAGCGGTTACCCAACCCTTTCCTTGGCCTTTTAACCAACGCGGTACGTTTTCTTCTACCGTCGCATTACATAGAACTTTAGTGTTGCCGAACTCAACTAATACAGAACCTTCAGCATAAGCTGTGTAGTTACGAGTAATTTTAATTGGACGAATTTGATCTACAGCGCGGTCATTTGGACGCATTGGTATCTACCTTATTAACAGTCTGAAGTGATTTACTATCGAAAGAGTGCATCACCTAAGAAAGGGGTGAGACAGTTTTGATTGGGGCAAGATTATATAGCAGTTTATCGTGCAAATCTATTTACCGTTCAAAGCTATTTATCACGAAAGGCTATTTATAGTGAAAAGCGACAGGCTTCGAGAGCACACCATATCGTGATACTATGCGTGCGCGTTATTTTCAGAATGATAAAAGACAGGAAAATTCGATGATTTATAGTATGACCGCGTACGCACGCAAAGAAGTAAAAGGCGATTGGGGCACGGCAGTATGGGAAATCCGTAGTGTAAACCAACGCTACCTAGAAACTTACTTCCGTATGCCTGAACAGTTCCGTGGTTTAGAGCCAATCTTGCGTGAGCGTTTTCGTAAACGTCTTGCACGCGGTAAGGTTGAATGTAACCTACGCTTTGAAGCAAACCCTGCTGCAAAGGGCGAACTAAGCATTAACGAAGGTTTGGCTAAGCAAGTAATCAATGCGGCAAACCAAGTAATGACGATGACAGGTGAAGAGAGCCGTTTGAACCCATTCCAAGTCATGAACTGGCCTGGTGTGATGGAAACACCAGAGCAAGACATGGATGCTATCAACAAAGACCTGCTAGACGCATTCAACGATGCTATCGCAGAGTTCATTGATGCTCGTGCTCGTGAAGGTGAGAACATGAAGGCGCTAATCGTACAGCGCTTAGATGCTATCACTGAAGAAGTTGTGAAAGTTCGTGCGCGTATGCCTGAAATCCTAGAGTGGCAACGCGAGCGTCTTCTTACCAAATTTGAAGATGCGAAAATCGAACTTGAAGGTTCTCGTGTTGAGCAAGAGCTTATCCTACTGGCGCAGAAGTCAGACGTAGCAGAAGAGCTAGACCGTCTAGACTCTCACGTGAAAGAAGCGAATGCAGTACTGAAGAAAGGTGGCGCTTGTGGCCGTAAGCTAGACTTCATGATGCAAGAGTTCAACCGTGAGTCAAACACGCTAGCGTCTAAGTCTATCAGCACAGACATCACGGCATCAGGCGTAGAGCTTAAGGTTCTTATCGAACAGATGCGTGAGCAGATCCAGAACATTGAATAACAGTCTGTAAGCTGTACACGATAAAGAGTAATCAGCTTAATCAGTGTTGATTAACTTAATGATAAGCTCCTAGTTTTAGGGGCTTTTTTTATGGATACAGTAATGACAATCAAGGCTAGTCAGCAAACTGGTAGTTACGCAGGAAGTTTACTTAAAACAAAAGATAGATACAGCGATAGATAGAACGAGATGACGGACGTAAAACAGGGTTTTGAATATTTCTGAGGAGGTATTGCTAGTGGAGAAGAGTGTTACGGTAAAACTGAGGGGAAAACAGATTTGATAGAGAAAGTGACGCAAGTTGCTAATGCAACCTGCGCCGACTTAAAATCTTATAGAGCTACAACGTTTGCAGCTTGAAGACCTTTTTGGCCTTGCTCTACTTCGAAAGACACTTGTTGGCCTTCTTTAAGAGTCTTGAAACCTTCAGAAGCGATTGCACGGAAGTGTACGAATACGTCAGCGCCGCCGTTGTCTTGAGTTAGGAAACCGAAGCCTTTCTCTTCGTTAAACCATTTTACTACGCCGTTTACTTTGTTAGACATGATGTGTCCCTTATATAAAAATAAAAAATTAATCGCCAAAAGTGCGATGCGCTGAAAGCTTGAATTATTTAATGTATCTATGAAGCTAAGGGAAACACTGAGAATAACAATGAAGCAATACTAAGGGTTTTACTTTACAACTGGATGTTTCATTTAATAACCCTGAGAACAGAGCGACGCCATTCTTGGTGATCTGAGCCTGCTTGTAAAGCGTTATTTGGACAATTTGATGTTTTTTTGTTCAACTGACTTAAATTAAAAGCCCAACGATATGGTTGGGCTTCATTTATAAAACTTTAACCTTCAAAGTGTTACTCATCTGGCTGCTTGGTTCTAAGGTCTACATATGGCCAATAATGATGTCCAACACGAATCAACAATGTCGCCGCGGCCAAGATAAATGCTGCTAAAGATAACCAAACGATCAATACCGCATCGAGTTCTTTCATGCCCAAAGTGATGTAACGAGCAATCGCCATCATCGCGATATAGATTGGGTATCGCACAGGGATCTTACCGTTCATAACAAACTGCTGAACCATCGCCAACACTTCTAAATAGATAAACATCAGCAGAATGTCGGTCAATTGCACTCGGCGTTCAGCGAAGACATGCATGAACTCTTCGACCATAGCAAACAAGGTCGCGAGCGTGATCGCCACCAGTAATACCGCTTCCATAATGTGGAACACTTTTAAAAACGGCTTACTAAAAGATTTAGGTAAGTTAGAAGGCATAGTCACTCTTCAAGAAATAATTAATCCAGTCTCTACAATAGCATGCATAAATATAAGTCGCGTACTGTCAAAGCATCGACTTTAGGATAACGCCATCAATTCATCGGTAGCCAACATTAAGAGGCAACAGTAAAAAGCAACAGATACAAAAATGGCCCCACATTCACTGCAGAGCCATCTGTTTGTCTTTTACTTAGCGACTTCTTAGTGGCTAATTAGCCTTAAAGTAGAATCAGGTAAGTTAAGAACACCACACACAGTCCGTAGATAAGCGGGTGTACTTCTTTGCGCTTACCTGCCACAACCATTGTGAATGCGTAGCTGATGAAGCCCATCGCCATACCGTTCGCTGGAGAGAAGCTTAGCACTGTGAACATGATGGTAAAGAAGGCTGCAATGCGTGACTCTTTCTTTTCCCAGTTGATCTGACCAAGACGACCTACCATGTAGATGCCAACCACTACCATCGCCGGTGCAACCATTGCAGCCGAGAAGATAGAGAAGATTGGGTATAGGAATAGCGAGATTAGGAACAGACCAGCAACCATCACCGCCGCTAAGCCCGTTTTTGCACCTTGAGAAGACGCAATGCCAGACTCAGAGAAAGCAGTGATCGATGTGGTACCAAGAATTGAACCAATCACCGTACCGCCCGCATCTGCTACTAGAGCCGATTTCGCGTTTGGCACCTTACCGTCTTTATCGATGATACCCGCATCACGGCCAACGCCAACAATCGTGCTCAAGCCATCAAAGAAATCGACAATCAGGAAGATAAGTACGATGAACAGTAGGTCGAACATTTTCTCTGGCGTGAAAGCAGAGAAATCAAAGATAGCGCCGAAGCTACCAGCCATGCTTGGCGGCATAGCAATGAACTGTTCTGGAATTGGTGCATTTGAAGTGCCCATGAAGACGTCAGCAAGAATCGTCAACACGATAGCAGAAACGAACGAGATGAACGTTGCTAGCTTGATGTCACGAACCATACAACCCAGCGCGATGAAGATGCTCACGTAAGCGATGATCACTTTTGGATCGGAAATGTCGCCTAAGCCAACCAATACGAATGGGTTAGAAACGATGATGCCCGCATTCTTAAGACCTAAGAAAGCAATGAACAGTCCGAGAGACACGGTAATCGCCAACTTCAAATCTTCAGGAATCGATTCAATCATCGATTTACGAATATTAGTTAACGAGAACGCGAGGTACAGGATACCTGACAGGAAGATGCCGAACAGCGCCTCATTCCAAAGTACTGCGACTGAACCACTTAATAGTAAGCCTTTGAAGAAGCCGTTCATGCTCATGCCCGGCGCAAGCATCACTGGGTAGTTGCCCCAAATGCCCATGATTAGGGTTGCGATAGCCGCAGACAGAGCTGTTGCAGTAAACACGGCACCTTTGTCCATGCCTGGAATATCACCCAAAATTGCTGGGTTAACCGCCAGAATGTAACTCATCGCCAAGAAAGTAATGAAACCCGCGTACAGCTCAGTGCCAATCGTGGTTTTTCTTTCAGTGATTTTAAACATCGAATCAAGCGAGCCAGAGGTGTTCTGGGCTTTCAGGGTGGAATCGGTACTCACAACAAAACCTATGCAATAAATTAAGAATTTGGTGATTCAAATGCTGTGAGAATAGAGAGGTCTCTACACTAAAAACTGTAGTCACCAAGGTAGGCTCGGTAGTAGAAACATTTGATCCATTTCATCAAACATATACAGCATTTAATCGTTTGCGCGGATTGTAAGGATTGAGATTAAAACTTCAACAAATTTTGTCCAGATCACATAAAAAAGTACCGATGATGAGTCATTACATTTATACAAAGATCCTTGAGAAGATCATTTGCTAATAAATAACGATCAAGGCAGTTGTTCTCAATCATCTAAATATGCTACTCTTCGCCTCCATTTTTCTGGCCTAATTTTCACCAGTTGCTTCTATTAGTTTTACTCGTTATCTCTTAATAGACGTAACCAACGGAACAACAATTAGAGTCAGTGCTATCTTTTATAGTGTAGGTTTATTGCCTTCACTCAATCCAACCAACAGTGGAAATATACAGATGGGCAAAGGTACTCTTTACATCGTATCTGCACCTAGTGGCGCAGGTAAGTCGAGCTTGATCTCAGCAATGCTAGAAACCAATCCAACCTACGCAATGAAGGTATCTGTTTCACACACCACTCGCGGTATGCGCCCTGGTGAAGAAAATGGTGTTCACTACCACTTCGTAGAGAAGCATCATTTTGAAGACCTTATTACTAAAGGTGAATTCCTAGAGTACGCTGAAGTGTTCGGCAACTACTACGGTACTTCACGCGTTTGGATTGAAGAAAACCTAAACCGCGGTATCGATGTATTCCTAGATATCGACTGGCAAGGTGCTCGTCAGATCCGTGAACAAATGCCTCAAGCGAAGAGTGTCTTCATTCTTCCACCATCAAATGGTGAACTAGAGCGTCGTTTGAATGTTCGCGGTCAAGACAGCGACGAAGTTATTGCGAAACGCATGAGCGAAGCAAAATCAGAGATTTCTCACTATGCAGAATATGATTATGTGATCGTGAATGATGACTTTGATGCAGCCCTAATGGACTTCAGAGCTATCATTCGTGCGGAGCGCTTAAAAGAAGATAAGCAAGCAGCGAAATACAGCGGCATGCTTACAGCACTACTGGCGGAATAATCTAGAACTAGATTTTCCACTGAGATAAGTATACGGTGATCTAGAAAGTCTCTAGTTAAACTTGTATACTTTCTCGTCATCAAAAATTTATTAGTTAATTACTATTTGGAGTCCTCATGGCACGCGTAACTGTTCAAGACGCTGTTGAAAAAGTTGGCAACCGTTTCGACCTAGTTCTTATTGCGGCTCGCCGCGCACGTCAAATGCAAACTGGCGGCAAAGATTCACTAGTGCCTGAAGAAAACGATAAGCCAACGGTTATCGCTCTTCGCGAAATCGAAGAAGGTCTTATCACTAAAGACGTGCTAGATGCTCGTGAACGTCAAGAGCAACAAGAGCAAGAAGCGGCTGAACTTGCAGCAGTAAGCAGCATCGCTCACACTCGTTAAGAACGTCATTCGAACTAATTAACCTTCCGGGCCTTTAATTTGTATCTATTCGATAGCCTCAAAGACGTTGCCCAAGAATACCTAACAGAGCCTCAAATTGAGGCTCTGCGTCAATCTTATGTGGTAGCGAGAGACGCCCATGAAGGGCAAACCCGCTCAAGCGGTGAACCATACATTATCCACCCTGTAGCTGTTTCAAGAATCCTGGCAGAAATGCGTCTGGATATCGAAACCCTGCAAGCTGCTCTGCTTCATGATGTCATCGAAGACTGTGATGTCACTAAAGAAGATCTAGAGGAAAAATTTGGCAATACCGTTGCTGAATTGGTTGATGGTGTATCTAAGCTGGATAAGCTTAAATTTCGTGATCGCAAAGAAGCGCAAGCAGAGAACTTCCGCAAGATGGTTCTCGCCATGGTGCAAGACATCCGCGTTATCTTGATCAAATTAGCTGACCGTACTCACAACATGCGCACGCTTGGGGCACTTCGTCCTGACAAAAAGCGTCGTATTGCTCGTGAAACCCTAGAGATTTATTCTCCACTAGCTCACCGTCTTGGTATTCATAACATCAAGACCGAACTAGAAGAGTTGGGCTTTGAAGCCCTCTATCCTAACCGTTATCGCGTACTTAAAAACGTAGTGAAAGCTGCACGTGGTAACCGTAAAGAAATGATCCAACGTATCCATAGCGAAATTGAAGGCCGCCTTGAAGAGGTCGGTTTGCCTGCTCGCGTACTTGGTCGTGAAAAGAACCTGTTCTCCATCTACAACAAAATGAAAACCAAAGAGCAGCGCTTCCACACCATTATGGACATCTACGCTTTCCGCGTGGTGGTTGATACCCCAGATACTTGTTATCGCGTACTTGGTCAGGCTCACAGCCTGTACAAACCTCGTCCTGGCCGCATGAAAGATTACATTGCGGTACCAAAAGCCAACGGCTACCAATCTCTGCACACGTCAATGATCGGGCCTCACGGGGTGCCAGTTGAGGTTCAGATCCGTACTGAAGATATGGATCAAATGGCAGACAAAGGTGTCGCGGCGCACTGGTCTTACAAAGGCAACGGCTCACGCAGCAGTAATGGCACAACCGCACAGGTTAAAGCACAACGTTGGATGCAGAGCTTACTTGAGCTGCAACAAAGCGCGGGTAACTCATTCGAATTCATTGAAAACGTTAAGTCTGATCTGTTCCCAGATGAGATCTTCGTGTTCACGCCGAAAGGTCGCATTGTCGAACTTCCTGCAGGCGCAACAGCGGTCGATTTTGCTTACGCGGTGCATACCGACGTCGGCAACATGTGTGTAGGTGCTCGTGTAGACATGAACCCTTACCCACTCAGCAAATCGCTGAAGAACGGTCAAACGATTGAGATCATCAGTGCTCCGGGCGCACGTCCTAATGCAGCATGGCTCAACTACGTGGTGACCTCACGCGCACGTACTAAGATCCGTCAGGTTCTGAAAACCATGCGTCGTGAAGAGTCGATTACACTAGGTCGCCGTCTACTGAATCATGCACTTGGCGAACACTCGATTGCCGATATCGGCCAAGAGAATCTAGAACATGTATTGTCTGACTTACGTCTAGAAAGCGTTGAAGACTTACTGGCGTCGATTGGTCTCGGCGAGCTGATGAGTATCGTAATTGCTCGTCGCCTGCTTGGTGATGCTGACGAACTGACTGAAGTAGAAAACAACAGTGACACACCGAGGAAGAAACTTCCGATCCGTGGTGCTGAAGGTCTACTACTGACGTTCGCTAACTGTTGTCACCCAATTCCAGATGATCACATCATTGCCCATGTATCTCCAGGTCGTGGCCTTGTGGTTCACCGTGAAACGTGTCCAAACGTTCGTGGTTACCAGAAAGAACCAGACAAATACATGGCGGTTGAATGGTCTGACGATTACGACCAAGAGTTCACAGCTGAGCTTCAGGTTGATCTGCAGAACCACCAAGGTGCACTGGCTGAGCTAACTAACGTTATCTCGAAAACAGGTTCTAACATTCACGGTATTTCAACCGAAGAACGTGATGGCCGCCTGTACACAGTGACAATCTTGCTGACCACCAAAGATCGTGTTCACCTTGCGAGCATTATGAAGAAGCTACGTGTGATGCCACACGCGCTCAAAGTAAGACGTCGTAAGAACTAGATCTGAAAGCAGATAGATAAAGCAGATGAGAGATACGAGTCTCGAGATGCGAAGAGCAAAAGCTTTTCATGATATGGCCCCTAAAAAGTAGACACAGGGGTTTAGTTGATTAGTTCAAAGTCCATGGGACTCACTCCACCTAGAGTCCCATGTCTTCTTACTGGATTATAATAGGTATCGATATAAATTCGACTCTGCATCGTCATTTCTTGTCGTGAAAGCTGATCTAAGTTGTTCATCCACTCTTTCTTATATTGCGCAAAGAAGCTTTCGGAACAAGCGTTGTCCCAACAGTTTCCTTTTCTCGACATGCTGACTTTAATCTTTCGTTTACGGTGCCAACGGATCGTCTCCAACGCTCGATACTGTATACCTTGATCGGAGTGAAACAAAAGCTCGTGACCTAAGGGCTGCCTTTGTTTCCAAGCCTTATTCAGGCTTCTTAGCACTAACTTTGCGTTATTAATGCGACTTGTCGACCAACCAATCACTTTGCGTGAAAACAAATCTAAGACGACGCACAGGTATTGCCAACCATCAGTACAGCGCACCTGAGTTATATCTGACACCCAAACTCGATCGGGTTTATCCACCTTAAATTGACGGGCAAGAATGTTATAGGCAGGTATAAGCGTATTTTGTCTTGGTGCTCGTCCATATCGCTTCTTGCTCGCGCAAGAGCGATAGCCCATATTCTGCAGAAGCCTCTGTACTCGCTTTTTATTACAAATAAAGCCGTTAGCGACCGCTGCTTCCCAAAGCTTTCGATAGCCTGGAATACAATACTGAGCTTTGCTTTCTCTCCTCAAGTAGTGACTTAAAGACTCATTGTCTGTCTCTCGCTTCGATGGTTTCCTTGTTAGCCACTTGTAATAACCCGCTTTAGAAACACCCAACCATTGGCATAGTCGTATGACAGGAAGCTTCACACTGGCCTTCTTAAGGATATACTCGAACCTTATTCTTTTTGGCTGTCGAAGAAAGCCTTCGCTTCCTTTAAGAAATCATTCTCCAGCTCTGCCATCTCAAGCTTCTTTTTCAATTGACGGATCTCTTTCTCCAGTTGTGCAAAGGATTTTTCGGGGCCGTGGTTAGGTATTGGGAGGGAGTTAGTCTTTTTCGATGTCATTTGGCATCTCCATTTAGAAAGTAGCACCGGCGATATTCCTAAGGATAGTGCTACTGACTTAACGGTATCAGAAGAATCGAGAGATCGCTGAACAGCTTCTCGTTTAAATTCGTCTGTATATTGTCTTTGTGATTTTACTTTCATGACACTCAATGCTCTGTATTAAGTGTCTACTTTTATGGGGTCACATCATCACCACCTCAACTCTTCGTATTTCGAGTCTGCTTTAATTTTTTATACCACCCTATTCTTTTCGTATCTCGATTATCCGCATCCCGCATCTGCTCTTCATCCCTTCGAATCCCATTAACTCGCACCCCGAATCTGCTCTTCATCCCTTCCCATCTCGTTTACCCGCATCCCGCATCTACTCTTCATCCCTTCGAATCTCGTTTACCCGCATCTCGCATCTGCTTCTAATCTGCTCTTTCCCTTTATCCTGTACAAAAATCCAGTAAAATGCTTGAATAGATTATCTCTCTTACGTTTATGAGCCTTGTTATGTCACAGCTTTTATCTGCTATCCCTCTCAACTCTTTATCTGGAGTCGGCGCAAAAGTCGCAGAGAAACTGGAGAAGGTTGGGCTTAACAACGTACAAGACTTACTGTTTCACCTCCCTTTACGCTACGAAGATAGAACTCGCATCTATCCGATCGTAAAACTGCACGCGGGCTTATGGGCTGCAGTGAAAGGCAAGGTGATGCACGTCGATACCATTTTCGGTAAACGTAAGATGCTCGCAGTAAAGATCAGCGATGGTAACGGCACTATCACGCTGCGCTTTTTCAACTTTACTGCAGGAATGAAGAATAACTTTGCCGAAGGCAAGCAAGTGCATGCCTACGGTGAGATCAAGCGCGGTAATATGGGACTGGAGATCGTTCACCCTGACTACAAGTTCTTTGCACCAAGGCAGCAACCAGATGTGGAAGCGAACCTAACTCCGGTGTACCCAACCACCGAAGGGCTAAGACAAGTCACACTGCGCAACCTCACTGACCAAGCGCTCGATCTGATAGACAAAGCGGCGGTTAACGAGCTTCTCCCATCAGGTTTATACGACCACCAAATTACCTTAGCACAAGCACTGCATACCATTCACAGACCACCTCCGGGCATTGACCTAGAGCTGTTTGATGAAGGTAAACACCCTGCGCAGCTACGCCTGATTATGGAAGAACTGCTAGCTCAAAACCTGTCGATGCTGTCTGTTCGTAGTAAAGGACAGCAAGACAAGGCAATGCCTTTCCCTTCAGTGAATGCTCTAAAAGATAAGCTGTTGGCTCAGCTGCCGTTTTCTCCAACTAATGCTCAAGCACGAGTGACTAAAGAGATCGAAGCTGACCTTGAGAAGCCGCACCCTATGATGCGTTTAGTGCAAGGGGATGTAGGCTCAGGTAAAACCTTAGTCGCTGCACTGGCGGCTGTTCGCGCACTGGAACATGGTCAGCAAGTGGCACTGATGGCGCCAACTGAACTATTAGCCGAGCAGCACGCAATCAACTTTGCTAACTGGTTTGAAGCAATGGGCATTCCAGTCGGTTGGCTGGCTGGAAAACTCAAAGGTAAAGCTCGTGAAACCGAACTGGCGCGTATTGCCAGTGGCGAAGCGCAAATGGTGGTCGGTACTCATGCCCTATTCCAAGAGCATGTCGAGTTCAAAAACCTTGGTTTAGTCATCATTGATGAGCAGCACCGATTTGGTGTCCACCAGCGATTAGAGCTGCGTGAGAAAGGCGCCAAACAAGGCTATTACCCACATCAGTTGGTGATGACCGCAACGCCGATTCCGCGAACGCTCGCCATGACCGCCTATGCTGATCTCGAAACTTCAATCATCGATGAGCTACCTCCAGGACGAACACCGATTCAAACCGTAGCGATCCCTGATACTAAACGTGATGATATTGTCGAACGGGTGCGTAATGCGTGTCTCAATGAGGGCAAACAAGCGTATTGGGTGTGTACACTGATTGATGAGTCCGAAGTATTAGAAGCTCAAGCCGCGGCTGACACTGCAGAAGAGCTGCAACGAAAGCTGCCAGATGTGAAAATTGGCTTGGTGCACGGCCGAATGAAACCTGCCGAGAAACAAGCAGTGATGCGAGAGTTCAAAGAGAACAAGCTTCATCTGTTGGTTGCGACTACCGTGATTGAAGTGGGTGTGGATGTTCCGAATTCGAGTTTAATGATCATCGAGAACCCAGAACGTCTCGGCCTAGCGCAACTGCACCAATTACGAGGCCGTGTTGGCCGTGGTTCGGTCGCAAGTCATTGTGTATTGCTGTATCACTCACCGCTGTCTAAAACCGCTCAGAAGCGCTTAGGTGTACTGCGTGAAAGTAACGATGGCTTTGTGATTGCACAGCGTGACTTAGAGATTCGCGGCCCTGGGGAACTGCTTGGTACTAAACAGACGGGTTTAGCGGATTTCAAGATTGCTGACTTGGTACGAGACCAACGTTTAATCCCAGAAGTGCAGCGTATTGCACGCCATATTCACGATAGCTACCCAGACAACGCCAAGGCGATCATCAACCGCTGGTTGGGTGAGCGCGATGTTTATTCTAAGGCTTAGTTAACGCTAAGGCCGCATTTAAACGTAAAAAGGCTTTCTCAAGGAAGCCTTTTTCATGCGCGTTACTTGCATCAATCAAGAGCGAGATTCCCTACTCGTTCGTTCCTCACGATAGGGAATGACGATCAAAATAAACTTCCGTCATCAAGGTCCATGGTTAACAATTCGTCATCCCCGAGAGGGAAGAATGACCGAGTCGGGGATCTCTTAACCGTTCCCCGAACCGAACTTATCGTCCTCAAACGGACCGATTATAACTAGGGCTTAACCGGGAAACTGATCTGCGCCTTCAAACCACCCTCACTGCGGTTATTGACCACAACAGCACCTTGATGTTGGCTGACAATACGTTTCACAATTGCCAAGCCCAAGCCCGTTCCTTCGCTGCCACGAGCCGTGTCACCACGTGTGAAAGGTTCAAATAGCTTACCGATCTGATCTTGCGGGATACCCGGCCCGTTATCTTCTACTGTCACCCAAGCCAGTTTGTTATCCGCCGTCATGCCAGTTGATACCTTGACCCAACCATTGCCGTAACGCAGTGCATTCACCACTAAGTTACTCACAGCACGCTTCATCGCAATTGGGTTACCTAGCGCTGGCTTCATTGATTCTGGAATATCGGTTTCAATCTGAATCTCGTAGCCACCCTCAGAGCTCGATACCTCACGAGCAATATCATCGACGAACACCGCTTGGAATGAATCTCGGTCGACCGGCTTTAAGTAATCCATGAACTGACTGATGATCTCGTTACACTCTTCGGTATCACTGATGATCCCCTCAGCTAAGTAGGCATCCTCTGGTGACATCATCTCAGTCGCTAAGCGAATACGCGTTAACGGAGTACGCAAATCATGGCTGATACCCGCCATCAACAAAGCGCGGTCTTCTTCTAGCTCTTGGATGCCTTTCGACATCTGGTTAAAGGCTCGAGTTACCGAGCGAATCTCTTGTGCGCCTTGAACTGGCAATGGCGGTGGAATATCACCTCGCCCGACACCTTGCGCGGCTTTCTCTAGCGCTATCAACGGCCGGTTTTGCAAGCGAATAAACAACCAACCACCCGCAACAATCAACAACGCCATGATTAGGCTGTTACGGAATAGCGGGGCAAAGTCTTCTTCTTGCAGCTCTGACAGAGGGATACGAATCAAAGAGTTAGGCAGCTGCGCAATGTCCATCCACAACACATAGCTTTCATTACCCAAGATCAGCCGTACTTCAGTTTCAGAACCCAGCTCTTTGGTCATCTCCTCACTCATCAAGTCGATTGCGACCGCATGGTAATACTCACCCGCCGCTTCGCTGTCTTTAGCGTGAACGGTTACCCCGAGCTGTTCAAGCACACGCTGACGCAATGGCGCATCAATCTCGATATCACTGCCTTGGTCCAATACCAGGTTTAACTCGTGAGCCAGAATCTTATTAAACTGCTGCAAACTCGGCATCAACGCATAGTTAAACACCGCGTAATAAGAAAAAATTTGGCTAGCGACCAATAGCGTTAAGAAAAGCACTATCGACTGAGTAAAGGAGCTACGTATGCGCATGGGGTACCCAAGATGTAGAAAGATAAAGAAAGTGTTATATGACTATAACCCTAAACCATTGTGCTGAATACAAAACGGGCCATCACATATTAATGAGATGACCCGTAAATAAAGAATTCTGATTCACAGAATCGATAAAGCTGCTTTCGAGCTTATAAAACTGGATTACACCGCTTTGCCATCTGGAACGAATACATAACCCAAGCCCCACACCGTTTGGATGTAGCGAGGTTTACTTGGATCTTCTTCAACTAGACGACGCAGACGTGAAATCTGAACATCGATTGAACGTTCCATTGCTGAATACTCACGGCCACGAGCCATGTTCATCAGCTTATCGCGAGACATTGGCTCACGAGCATTCGTTACCAATGACTTAAGTACCGCAAATTCACCCGAAGTAAGCGGCATTGGCTCTTCACCGCGGAACATTTCGCGAGTACCTAGGTTCAAACGGAATTCACCAAATTCAACCACAGACTCTTCTGTGCTTGGTGCGCCCGGCGCTTCAATGACTTGGCGACGCAGTACCGCTTTAATTCGAGCGAGCAATTCACGTGGGTTAAATGGTTTCGGCAGGTAGTCATCAGCACCCACTTCCAAGCCCACAATGCGATCCACTTCATCACCCTTTGCAGTAAGCATCAGGATTGGTAGCGAGTTGTTTGCGTTTCGTAGACGACGACAGATCGATAGACCATCTTCGCCCGGCAACATTAAATCCAATACCATCAAGTGAAAATTTTCACGGGTTAACAGGCGGTCCATCTGCTCACTGTTTGCCACGCTACGCACTTGAAAGCCCTGCTCTGACAGATAGCGCTCTAACAGTGCACGTAAACGAGCATCGTCATCGACCACTAAAATTTTGTAGTTTTCTTGCATGTAATGGTTCCACCTATTAAAGCTTAAACCTAAGGTTAAGCATTCTTGGTAAATTGTATTAGGGCGTGTTGACCTTTCGTGGTTAAATTTTGTTCGAGATAAAAGCGTTTTAATCGCGGCGAGGGGGAAGTCGCCTAGTCATTCTAAGCAAATCTCCCTCAACAAAGAGTAAAACGCTTTTAGCCGAACCCTCCGGGCAGCGTTTGCTGGTCATTTCTACTGCGTTATCGGCTTCTCATGTAGGCTAGCTACACATCAAAGTCTCTGCCTTGTATAAATACCCTGCAACTCGCTGCAAAAATCAGCTAGAAAGATCAACACGCCCTAGTATAAGACATTAAAAATGTAACATTATTGGAGAAAAAGTCGCCTAAATAATTGTTAACGTATGTTGCCTTTCTATATATTCTATCTTAGATCATCATTTCATTAAGTCAGATTTATGAAAACCAAACTTATCACCCGAGAAGGTTATAACAAACTCAAAGCAGAACATGACCACTTATGGCACGAGAAACGTCCAGAGATCACCAAAATAGTCACTTGGGCTGCAAGCCTTGGAGATCGTTCAGAAAACGCAGATTACACCTTCAATAAGCGTCTGCTTCTACAGATTGATCGCCGAGTGCGTTTCTTAAGAAAGTTCCTACCTGATGTCACGATCGTGGATTACTCGCCACAACAAGAAGGTAAGGTCTTTTTCGGTGCTTGGGTCGAAATTGAGAATGATGATGGAGAAATTAAGAAGTTTCGAATTGTCGGTCCAGAAGAGATCTACGGCGATGCTAAAGGCTATATATCTATCGACTCACCAATGGCTAGAGCTCTGCTCAAGAAAGAAGTGGATGACGAGTTTACGGTAAAAACACCGGAAGGCGACAAAGAGTGGTTCATTAACTCGATTCGCTATGCAGACAACGAATAACCAAACTTAATAGACACTTAGCGATGAGCTGAGTGTTCAGAAAACTCAAACTCCAGATAAAAGAAAACCCCGCAAGGCTTTCGCCTAGCGGGGTTAAGTCTCTATCGCAGCAATCCGGCTACTGTTTATCTCTTCGAGATAAGGTGCTCCCTGCATCTTTCCTTGATAGTGGCTAAATCCTTTAACCAATTTCCTTTTTGTTCATCGCCATCCTAGCGGTGTCCATTCTAGCCTGTCATCCTGACTGGCGAATCTCATCCAGAGATTATCACTTCCTTGCTGACCACTCATCCTAAGTAATCAAATCTTCATCCTGAAGATACCTAGTCCATTAGGCTTTTTCCTGTTCCTGCCAACTCCCTGTCGACAAGTTAAATATTACGGTAATTGAGCGAGTTTCCTAGATAGTCCCAAAAAACATTTCAGGTGGGAAATACGCCCACAAACACACAATTAAATAAAATCAGCAACTTAGGTTGAGATTAAGACGATATCATCGGTTTAAAGCGACTTAGTCTCACATCACTTGTAAGAGATCTCGCACAAAGCAGTTATCAGAAACGGAAATTCGACTTCTGACAGGATAATTACACAGCCAAAGCTAGAAAAAGCGTACGCTCACCCCCATGTATTTGTCATGATATTAAATAAGAGATTCATCGGATGAGCCAAGCTATCTGTCGACTGATCGCTGAAGAACTGAATGTCCGTTCTGAGCAAGTCACTGCCGCAGTAAACCTAATTGACGACGGTAACACCGTTCCCTTTATTGCCCGCTACCGTAAAGAAGTTACGGGTGGCTTAGACGATACCCAACTACGTAACCTTGATAGCCGCCTTTCTTATCTTCGCGAGCTAGACGATCGTCGCCAAACGATTCTTAAGTCGATTCAAGACCAAGGAAAACTCACGCCAGAACTCGAGCGTGATATCACTCAAGCAGACAGCAAGACTCGCCTAGAAGATTTATACCTACCATACAAACCAAAACGCCGTACCAAAGGTCAGATCGCAATTGAAGCAGGCTTAGAGCCACTTGCCGATACGTTATGGAATGCACCACAGCACGATCCGGAAACGGAAGCCGCTAACTTCATCAGCAGCGATAAAGGCATTGCCGATACGAAAGCTGCACTCGATGGCGCACGTGCGATCATCATGGAGCGCATTGCGGAAGATGCGAACTTGCTTGAAAAGATTCGCCAACACCTAAACCGCAATGCAGAGCTTGGTGCTCGTGTTGTGGCAGGCAAAGAGAACGAAGGTGAGAAGTTCAAAGACTACTTCGAGCATAACGAAGCTCTGAGCAAAGTACCGTCACACCGTGCACTTGCCATGTTGCGTGGCCGAAATGAAGGCTTCCTAACACTGGCAATGAACGCTGACCCGGAGCAAGAAGAAGGTGTACGTGGTTCGTACTGCGAGAACATCATCTCTGATCACTACGGCATTACCCTAAGCAGCGCACCTGCGGATGCTTGGCGTAAGCAAGTGATTAGCTGGGCATGGCGCATCAAGGTTTCTATGCACATGGAAACTGAATTGATGGGCGCGATGAAAGAGCGTGCAGAGATCGAAGCGATTGAAGTATTTGCAACCAACCTAAAAGACCTACTCATGGCAGCGCCAGCTGGTCCTCGAGCAACCTTAGGCTTGGACCCGGGTTTACGTACCGGTTCGAAAATCGCTGTCGTGGATTCAACCGGTAAGGTTTTGGCAACAGAAACGATTTACCCTCACCCACCTCAAAAGCAATACGACAAATCGGCACACGTGGTTGAGCAGATGGTTCGTCAATTCAATGTTGATTTGATTGCGATTGGTAACGGCACGGCTTCACGCGAAACCGACAGCTTTGTGGCTGACGTAATTAAACGCGGCAACCTAAAAGCGCAAAAGATCATTGTTAGCGAAGCGGGCGCATCGGTTTATTCCGCGTCTGAGTTAGCAGCAAAAGAGTTCCCGAACATGGATGTATCAATTCGTGGTGCGGTGTCTATTGCTCGTCGTCTGCAAGATCCACTGGCAGAGCTAGTGAAGATTGACCCTAAATCGATCGGTGTGGGCCAATACCAACACGATGTGAGCCAAACTATGCTCGCTAAGCGTCTAGATGCGATTGTCGAAGACTGTGTAAACGCGGTTGGTGTTGATGTGAATACCGCTTCGGCTGCGCTACTGACTCGTGTTGCTGGCCTGTCTAGCACCATCGCTCAGAACATCGTGGACTTCCGTGATGAAAATGGTCGTTTTGAAGCACGTACTACACTGAAAAAAGTCGCTCGCTTGGGGCCAAAAGCCTTTGAACAGTGTGCTGGTTTCCTACGTATCATGGACGGCAAAAACCCTCTCGATGCATCATCGGTTCACCCAGAAGCTTACCCATTAGTGAAAGCCATCGCCGAGAAAAACCACAAAGACATTAAGTCTCTGGTGGGTAATACAGACTTCTTACGTGGTTTACATGCGGTTGATTACACCAATGAGAACTTCGGTGTTCCTACGATAACCGACATCATCAAAGAGCTCGATAAACCGGGCCGTGACCCTCGCCCTGAATTTAAAACTGCAACCTTCGCCGATGGCGTTAACAGTGTTTCAGATCTAGAACCGGGCATGATTTTAGAAGGTGTGGTATCGAACGTAGCGAATTTTGGTGCCTTCGTTGATATTGGTGTTCACCAAGATGGTTTAGTGCATATTTCAGCGCTCACCGATCGCTTTGTCTCTGACCCGCGTGAAGTGGTGAAAGCCGGTGACATCGTCAAGGTGAAGGTAATGGAAGTCGATGTTCAGCGTAAGCGTATTGCGCTAAGCATGCGTATGAAAGATGAACCAGGCCAAGACAACCGCGCGCAACGTTCAAGTGCACCTCGCACGCAAAACCGCCCGAACCAAAATTCACAAGGTGGACAACGTCGTCGTGAGGAGCCGCAACAAAACGCGGCGATGGGTGGTGCGTTCGCTGCTGCATTTGCTAAAGCGAAAAAATAATCCGTTAAACTGATTCACCTAAAACAAAAAACCTGCATCCCTTAGGGTATGCAGGTTTTTATTATGTGTTCAAAAAAGACATCGAAGTTTGGTTGTATTCTTCGTGCTTATACTCAAAATAATTGGAGTTGCAGCTAGGCAACAAGTAAGTTCAGCCCTATGAGCATAGGGGTTCTATGTGATTAGGGTGAACTTACGCAGTTAACAACGCTGCGGCTTCAAGTATGAAGAGTATAATTACAACACGACCAGCATCTCTGATGGAGCATGAGGCGCAACAGCATGACCATAATGATATTTTATGACCTTACGTCGTTTCTCCATCTGTCCCTCCTGAATCGCCGCATCTAAAACATGCTTTGGCAGGCGAAAACGCATGGTATAGCCCTTTCCTTGGTCAGCACTGTATGTTCTCAGTGCCAACAAGCTGAACAACCTATCAAAAGGATCTTGTGGCTCTTCTTGGCTAATCGAATTGGCCTCTGACTCGTTCTCCATTTCATAACCAGGATGGTCTGAAGGATCCCAAGCCGACTGCTGCCTTCGCTTATCGTCCGACTTTACCTTTCGCTCTGCATTGGTTTTCGCCAACGCTACTGCGGGAGCAACAGGCTCTCGAACTCTATTATCACGCGCAACTTGCTCTGTTTGCACATTAACGGACGGGGCGATAAGTGGCACACTCACTGCAGTTGCAGGTGACACAATCATCGCGAACTCCTCAAGAATCGCCCATCACTATTGCTATAACGCTGTTGTACTGTGAGTCAGCACAACAGGCATAGCCCAACTTAGCGCAATCAGATCAGGAGAGAGTTAGGTCTGAGTATCATGCAACACGTTGGTATTATACCAATCGTAGTAAATAACTGCTCATCCTAGCTTGTTAAAATGCTCGATAACGGCGTTAGAGCTTTTGATTGTAGAATAACTACTTATCAAAAAGCTCTGCCTTGTTCTCAAGCCTTTTTCCTACGCTATTTTTGAACACTTACTTACTTTGATTGGTATTAGGTTATATATCGACCAAGCCGGATATATATTTAGCAATTATTTTTGTGCGAAGCTGACAAGCTCACTGCAAAAGGCATCGGCTTCGGTCATAAACGGTGCATGCGAAGACTGAGTGAAAATGTATTGCTCAGTATGAGGCAGAGCATTCCCCAAGTCTTTTGCAACCTTGATTGGCACCAATCCATCTAATCGACCATACAAGCGCAGCATTGGCACTGAAATCTCAGGCAGTTGTTCACGCAGATCAACATCCGACAGCATCTTTAATCCTGCCAATAATGAGTCAGGATTCGGCAACGGGCGAGACAGCACTGCTTGCTTGAGTTGTTTTACATCTTGTCTTGCTGAAGGGCTGCCCATGGCTTGCAATGCCATAAAGCGTTCGATGGTGGTTTGGAAATCTTCAACCAGTTGTTCGGTGAATGCGGTTAATACGTTAGGCTGAATGCCTCGCCATAATACTGGCTCTTTTGCGGCAGCGAATTTAGGAGAACTGGCGACAGTCACCAGCTTGCTCACGTAATCTGAGTGATGGAGAGCCATGTGCGTTGCGACCAAACCTCCAAGTGACCAACCTACCCAAATCGCTTGCTTTGGTGCTTCGGCCAACAGTTGCTGAGCAATCTCTTCAAGATCTTGAGCGTGGCAGTGCGCGCTGTGTCCATACCCTGGTAAATCGACAACATGCACTCGAAAATCAGCTTGTAATGCATTAACGGTTTGTTGCCATACCGCACCGTTCATTCCCCAGCCGTGAACCAGTACTAAATCAGGCCCTTGCCCAGAAACATGCCAATATAACGCGTCACTCATTCTCAATATTCCCTACTTTTTCCATCAGCGATAATCCGCGCTTTTCAGTATGGTTAGCAAAAGGAACACCATAACCCAAAAGCATCGCGAGCTATGTTATCCGATTGGCTACAAAAACACACACCACGTCTGGTCACACCTCAATGCCACCTGTGCAAACTCGATAAACTGCCCAGTGATAAACACCCTCGATGGTGCAATTCTTGTCTCAAACTCTTTGAGCCAGTGCCACGCTGTCAGCGATGTGGCTTAAAAACAGTCACCACTGTCGAACAATGTGGCGAGTGCTTATCAAAACCACCACCGTGGCATCGCCTCTACTGTGTCGGCGACTACACCTTCCCTACAGCAGGTTATATTCAGCAAATGAAGTACGCTGATAAGTTTTGGTTTGCACGTGATCTATCTAAGCTATTGGCATCACGTATCGAACACCCTGCTCCGCTGATCACCAGCGTGCCCCTGCATTGGCGCCGATACACTCATCGCGGCTTTAATCAAAGTCAGCTGCTAGCCAATTACACGGCTCAAGAGCTTGGCGTTAAAAGTGATGTGTTATTTCGTCGAATTCGCTCAACTGCTTCGCAGCAGGGGCTGACTAAATCCGCACGATTACACAATCTAAAGAGTGCTTTTGCGCTGCGAAAACAAGACTTTCAAGGAACTATCCCCTCTCACCTCGCGATAATTGATGATGTTGTAACCACTGGCAGTACTGTGTATCAATTATGCCAATTACTACTTGAAGTGGGCGTTAAAAGGATTGATATTTACTGCATCTGCCGCACTCCTGAGCCCTCTGGATAAAAGCTGTGAATCACTACTTGTACAGCAATCCAACAAAAAAGGGCTGAATTACAAATCTGACAGGAGTAGAATGGCGCTAATAACCTACAAATCTACTCAGGTATTCGTCGTGTCAAATATTACTATTACAGAAACAGCTCAAACTCACTTTGCCAATCTGCTGTCACAGCAGCCTGAAGGTACAAACATTCGTGTGTTCGTGGTAAATCCAGGCACACAAAACGCTGAGTGTGGTGTTTCTTACTGCCCAACAGATGCTATCGAAGCGTCTGATACAAAGCTTTCTTTCGAAGCATTCTCTGCATACGTAGATGAGCTAAGCCTACCATTCCTAGACGAAGCTGAGATTGACTTCGTGACTGACAAAATGGGCTCTCAACTAACGCTTAAAGCACCAAACGCTAAAATGCGTAAAGTATCTGATGATGCGCCACTTGTAGAACGCGTTGAATACGCAATCCAAACACAGGTTAACCCACAGCTTGCTGGTCACGGTGGTCACGTTAGCTTGGTTGAAATCACTGAAGACGGCGCTGCTATCGTTGCATTCGGTGGCGGCTGTAACGGTTGTTCTATGGTTGATGTAACGCTAAAAGAAGGCATCGAGAAAGAACTTCTTCAACAATTCGAAGGTGAACTGACTGCTGTTCGTGATGCAACTGAGCACGATCGTGGTGAGCACTCTTACTACTAATTACTCAGTTAGTATGAATCACTGATTAAAAAGGTTGATGCGCAAGCATCAACCTTTTTTGTTTTGGGGCTAAACAGATACGCTCGAACACGATCTCACTATGCTCTTGTATTCCTGAACGAAATAACCAGAATTCTCGGTTGGTTACCATCTTGAGTAAGGTATTCAAGTGATCGCAATCGGTTCCTGCTCTAATAATTCTAGGATATGAAAACTCGGATCTAGGAACTCAACGTCATTTCCCCTATATTAGAATGACTTTATAAGAAAGAATTCCAATGAGCTAAGGAGCGAGCGCAATGACAAAAAGGACCAAGCCAGAGATTTTGGCTCAGCAAACTGTCGCTCAATCAAAACTATTCTCTATCGAGTCTCTCGATTTACGCTTTTCAAACGGCGAACAGCGCACTTACGAACGCATGAAGCCTAGCGGCCGCAACGCAGTAATGATGGTTCCGATTACTGAACAAGGCGATATTCTGTTGGTGCGTGAATACGCAGCGGGCACAGAACGCTATGAACTGGGTTTTCCTAAAGGGCTTATCGATCCAGGTGAGCAGCCAAACGAAGCCGCCGTTCGCGAACTTAAAGAAGAAATTGGCTTCGGTGCCAACAAGCTGACTCCGCTGAAGGAAGTGATCCTTGCACCCTCTTACTTCTCTAGCAAAATGACGCTGTTTATCGCAGAAGAGCTCTACCCAGAAAAGCTAGAAGGTGACGAACCAGAGCCACTCGACATTGTGCGCTGGCCACTTGCTCAAGCCGAAGAACTGTTAACACATCTCGATTTCTGTGAGGCTCGTAGTATTACAGCCCTGCTTTTAAGCCTTCGTGTATTAAACAATAACTAGAACATTCAGGCTCGCTCTAAGAGTAAGAGAACATTTATGCCAATAACAAAAGATTTGTCTCACCTCCTACCCTCTGTCATTGAGATTGCTCGCTCTGCTGGCCAACTCATCTTAGAGATCTACGAGAAAAAAGATTACGAAGAGTTCACCAAGAGTGATGACACACCAGTCACCAGTGCCGACCTTGCGGCGCATAAGCTGATCTCGAAAAAACTCAGTGAGCTCACGCCTGATATTCCAGTGTTGTCTGAAGAAGCTGCGGACATCAGCCTAGAGCAACGTTCTCAATGGGATCGCTACTGGTTGGTTGACCCACTGGACGGCACCCAGGAGTTCATCGCACGAAGTGGTGATTTCGCGACAATTATCGCCCTAATCGAACATAACAAGCCAGTAATGGGCGTGGTATACGCACCCGTTTCAGGTGTGAGCTATTACGCTTACAGTGGCAAAGGTGCTTGGAAGATCCCAGACCTTAATGACAGCGTAAAAATCAAAACGCACCGTCACGAGCTGCCAAACCAGTCAATCGCAATGGCGATCAGCCGTCGCCAAGACATCAATCGCATCACTAGCCGTATGAGCTCAGCATGGAATTATGATTTGGTTCCTCTAGGCTCAGCAGCGCTTAAGGCATGTTTAGTCGCAGAAGGTGCTGTGGATTGTTATCTGCGCCTTGGACCAACCGGAGAGTGGGATACAGCAGCAACGCAGTGCATTGTTGAAGAAGCTGGCGGACGTATCTTAAGTACTCAGCTAGAACCGCTTTCGTACAATGAAAGAGAGACACTAGAAAACCCGAACTTCATTGTACTCGGTGATGCAGATTTACCGTGGGCAGAAATTTTGCAAGGTAAAGACTAGGCGAGTTTGCTCCCTGTAACTCTCATTATTCAAACAAAACGGGCACCTCAATGAGGTGCCCGTTTTTTATATCTCGTAATTTAGTGACCCTAGCTGTTTAGCTAAAAACGACCTTGATAAGTAAATTGGTACTTACCTTGGCTATCAGGGTTACCCAACCACTTAAGCTGACTCTGCATTGCTGGCGGGAATGCCGTACCCGGCTTAAACCATGCCGCCGACGTGTAGCGTTGGTTAGGTGTTAGGCTCGCTGAGAACTCACTGTCTACCTGTTCGCTCTTCTGAACACCTTTCGCTGCAATTGTGCTGTCTTCACAGGTGATGTCCGCAATCACAGGGCCAAGGTCTAACGATCCAACGGGAGAATCGACTGCAGCACCAGACCAAGCCAGTGTACCTTCACCAGATTGACACCAAGGCTGAGCGTGAACCGCATGCTTAATCGTCAGTTCAACTTGCCCACCAATAGAAACCGGTACTGGAATAGCTGGAGCGTATTTCATCACGTTCATAGCAGGCATTGAAGCCACTAAATTTTCTGCGTATGCGCCGCTCATGCTGTACCCGACACGCCCTTTACCTGATAAGTTCATGTCGCTGTTACGACCAAAACGAACCGCTAGTTCTGCTTTGGCTTGAAATAGCTTAGAAAACTGGAAGTCCCACTGCACTGAACCGTAATTAATGCGCTGCCACACGAGGTTGTTAGCGCTGCCTTGCCAAACGGTGCCCTCAACGCCTTCGATACTCAAACCGCGCACAGCAGGAGCCTGCTTGAGAGCAAAAGAAGCCGGCAAGTGCAGCAACAAGCTGACCGAGAAAAAGACGATAAAGATGCCACTGAAGAGCAGGCCATACTTAAAAGATAAACCGCGTTTCACATTAACCTCGTTTAAACTGTAGTCGGTTGACGTCAATAACCCCAGGGTTATCAGAGCGATCAATATCCATAAACTCAACCTCAACACCCTGTTTTTCTTTCAGATATGTTAGCCAGTCAACGAACTTATTAAAAGGCAAAGGTTTTACCCACACTTGCAGCATCTCGCCACGTGGTTGCACACGTATCAGCTCGATATTAAAGCGACGCATAGAAGCTGGCACAGATTGATTCAGAGGTTGACTGGCACTGATGCCACCACTGCCTCTTAGCTCAACCACTTCATTGGCTTTATTGGTTACCCAAGCCAGTAGTTGCTTCTCACTTTGAATACGGCTCTGCGCGAGTTCAGCTCGCTGACTGAGTGGCTGGATTAGCCCCCAATAAACGACACCGACCACCAATAGAATTGAGCAACCAATAACTAATCGTTGCTCTCTTTGACTTATTGAAGTCCACCACGCTTGGAGTGGCTCAATCATATTTCTCATCACTGATCTCCTTACGCAGGTTATTGATGGGGTTTAAGAGTAAAGCTGCCAAATACGGCATCGCCATTACGGTTTAATGGACCTTGTTCGACGGTAAATTTCTCTTCGAGCTTCACTCTCGCGCTCTCAAAATGTTGGAAGTCAGAACTTTTCGCCTGAAGTCGAATCTCAGAACGATTACCATCGTAGCGAATGCTTTCGACTTCAATTGACTTCACCTGACCTAAGGTTTCAGGCAGCAATGCTAACCACCCTAATAAAGAATCACCATCGCCTGAGCCGCCATATTTCTTGGCTTCATCGTTCATCTGGCGCTTAAGGTAGCTGACCGTCGGAATACGTTGTTTACCAGGCAGCACAGCTCTAAAGATACGCTCACTCTCCATGCGGTAGGCTTGTGCTTGAGCTTCATATTGCTGAACCTTCAACACTTGTTGAGTCACAATCACAGCCACTAGCAAACAAGCAGCAATCGCCACTTTTTGCCAAACTCGCCAATATTTACTGAATGAAGATTTGGTTTTAAAGGTGCCAGTCAGTAAATTTACGCCGCTTGTGATCGCTTGTTGGCTCAACAAAGACATCACCAATTCAGCAGGCTTTGCTTGCCAATTCGCACCGCTTTGCTGTTGAACGTCATCGCTCGGCATTGCGGTGTAGCTGAAGATAGTCGTCGCTTGCTCTTCGTCATCAGCAACAACCCAATCACTTTGCAAAAACATCGGTAACCATGCTTCGCTGATCGATACGGCTTGATAGTTACCTTGGCGTAAGAGCCAATGCTGGTCGATCTGTAATGCACTGATGCCTTGCTCTTCAAAAGGCACGGCCAGTGTATCTGGCAACACCTTACGGAAGATAATATTGGCTTCGCGAAACAGGTCTAACGCTTGCTTTAACCATTCACGATCGACACCACACACTGTCGCGTGCGTTGCGTCTTTATCTAAAATAGTCAGGTGTAAGTCTTCGATATCTTGTGCGACTTCGTCTTCTAATAAAAACGGCAGCATAGAATCGAACTGGCGAGCAGCACCTTTCGGGATCTCAACACGCTTAATTAAGCATTCATTTCCCGGCAATAAAGCGATGCAGCTGCGCTTTTCAGCGTAAGGCGTTAACTCATCAAGCTGCTCCCAGCTAGAAAGTTCGCCACTTGCTATCACTTCTTGTTGGCTTGTCGACCAAACTAACCACTGCACAGGGCTTTGTGGTTCGCTACTCAGTCGAACGGTCAGAAACTCGCTCACTGATTCCTCCAAAACGACGGCGTACTACCGTCACTGTTTCTCGATTACTACTATAGAAAAGCGTCCGTATACGTACACGTGACTGCTCAACTAATACCTCTGCATCTAGCTCAAAATAGGCGCTATCTACAGTTAAATATGCTTTCGCCTTTTTACTAACTTCGGCACTCACACCCACAATGGCAGGTTCAGCCATAAACGCATCCACCGTATCCCAGCCATCGAATGGGCGTTTGTCTATCAGCTGTTTGGCATCCGATTCACTTAAGCCGGGGGCAAACATCGCTTCCAATAACGGCGCCTGCTTTTCCGTGAGTGTATTCACGTTCAAACGGAAGTCGTCACTCGGCAGAGCACAAACAAAGGGGCGAACCTTATTCATCACCTCACCCGTGACTTGATAAACCGCTCGTAGCTCGGACTCATCGGCCATTAAGCCATTCGCTGCCAAATAAGATGGCTTCATCGCCTCATAAGTACTGTCTTCGACACCTGCTGAAGAGGTGGTTCGGGTATCACTATCAACAAATTCCCAGCTTGAATGTGCGATAACCTCGGCCTGATAAGGCTCAACATCTTGGTTTTCCAGCAAGGTTTGCCAAACCGTAATTAAATAAGGTGTTTGGTTACTTGAAGTCGTCGTCACACCAGCCAACGCATTGAGATTAAAACATGCCTGAGCATCAACAATACGGCCTTTAACTTGACCATAATCCAATGGGTATACCTGTTCTTCTAACGCCCATGGTTGACTCAAGTTGACGGTATCACTGTCTTTGTAGCTTTGCCTAATGCCGTCTTGCACCAGCGCTTCTACACCAATGCTGTACCAGTAAGCCTGTTGGTAATTCAATTGATTGCCAACGCGCTTGAATTGAGTAAACAGGCGTTCCGACATACTGCCAGCGATGGTTGCCATGATCGCCAGTAGCATCAGGATAATGATCAGCGCAACACCACGCTGCTTGCGCCCCATAGCAGACCTTGTCAGTGCAAGCTTGTTAGTTCGATGAGTCATTATTCCCCTCATTACTACTTGAAGAGTCACTGTTTGAAGAATCATCGGCCTGATCTAGCGTGCCACCTGGGGTGAGATAAATACGCTCTATCTCTCCATAATCTTTCAAGGTTAGCTTTAACCTTACCGCTTTCGGTAGCGATTTGTCGGTTTGCCACTCTTTCCCCCAGCGGCTTCCGTCATAAAACTCGAATTCCAAGCTTTCAACATCATCAAGCAAAGGCGTAATCACACCCTCTTGGCCTGCAGGGGTATCGGGATAACGCCACCACACACGCTCAAGTGTTTCTTCTTTAATGCGGTAACCCACTTTGGTGACTTCTCCGCGAGGAAACTGCTGCTGTGGGTTATGCCAGCCAAGGCGAGTAAACATGATGCCAACGCTGTCGGAATCCAGTAAATACTCTTTAATTAAGATCAGCTTAGATGATGCTTCTTCACCGTTGGTACGAAATTGTCGCACCGCCATCTGGCGAAAATCATTATCTAAAATGACCAAGCTACGCTGCAGTTGATTTAAACGAGCACTGCGTTCGATTGAAAGCTCGTTGCTGCGCTGAACCTGATTCACTACCTGATAAGCCGCCATACTTAACGTGGCAAAGATAGCGATCGAGACTAAAACCTCAATTAAGGTAAAGCCTCTCCCTTTCGAAGGTAGACCTTGTTTACGAGGCACACGCTTATTGGCGGACATGCTCTTACTTAGCGACTTGCTCTTAGCTAACGACACGCTTTTAATTGACCACATAACTGCGCACCGTGACCACTGGAGAAGCTTGTTTACTGGTTGCCACACTCACATCAAACGCCTTTAATAAATCATCGCTAGTATCGATTGGCGTGACCTTCCAAAACCACTCTCTCTCGGCCAACTCTTGTGTGCCCTGCGCTTTTTTTAGCTTCTCAGGATGCAACATCACCAAAGCCATTTGATTATCAACGACCATAGCAGCGAAGGTTTTTTCTTCGAGATAACTGAGAGTATTGATGTGCTGCGTAACAGCACGAATCACGCTGATCGCCGCAGTCGCAAAGATAGCGAGCGCAACCAATACCTCAAGCAGCGTCATTCCTCGAGAACCAAGGGGCATACCACGAGAACGAGAAGGAGAACGGTTATTCCTCTTCATATTCTTCTCCCGGCTCTAGTAATCGAATGACACCATTATCCAATACTCGAATACGCCAACCATCTTGTATGGTGTCTCCGGTATTTGGATAAAACGACAATACAAATGGCGTCATTTCAGCACTCGACAAGATGTAGATCTGCGGTGGCTTCGGCTTCTTTTCCTCTTCAAGATCAGCAAACATATCTTCATCAAACAAGCTTCCTGGGTTGAACAACCGATCATCGTCTTCCCATGCGCCACCCCCTAAGGTCAGTGACAAGGCGAGCTCTTCCGGTAGTTCAGTTAAAGAGGGAATTTTTTCAAAGTCGACTTCTTGCCAGCCTTCAGACTTAAGCGCCATCAGTACATAGGTCGATTTCTTTTCATCAACACGAACGCCAAAATCCAAACCACTCAAAATAGCCTCTTCATTGAGTAATTGAACTCGCTGATAAAAGCTTTGAGCGTATTTTTTAGCAACATCTTTGCTATTGGTAGGAATGGTCGCGATCACCGCGACCGCCGTTACTGACAGTAGTACCAACACCAAGAGAATTTCAATCAAGGTGAAACCTGGCTGTGTTTGCTTAGTTTTCACCTTTAGACTCCATCTGTTTATGTCCTAACATCATGTAACGGTATCAAGCCCAATAACTTATCAACCAACAGGAACGAATCAAACAATAAGCTGAAGCTTATTGGAAATCCTGCATGTTCCAGTTGCCGATATCCGCAGCAATACCTTCACCGCCTTCTTGGCCATCAGCACCAAGAGTGAAAATATCGATAGTGCCGTTATCACCAGGGCTTAGGTATTGGTACTCGTTACCCCATGGGTCGTTTGGCAGACGCTTGATGTAGCCACCGTCGCGGTAGTTACGAGGCTCTGGGCTGCTTGGCTTAGAAACCAATGCATCAAGACCTTGGTCCGTTGTTGGGTAAACGCTGTTATCCAGTTTGTACATATCTAGCGCGTTCTCTAGCGCCACGATATCAGTGATGGCTTTTTGTTGGTCTGCCTTCTCTTTATTACCCAATAGGTTAGGTACAACAAAGCTCGCCAATACGCCAAGGATAACCACAACAACCATCACCTCGAGTAGAGTAAAGCCTGATTGTTTCTTCATTTTATTTTTCATTATTTTCTCCAAATTACAGACAGCGAGTTGAAGGTAATAATGTCCTTCTTCTCGTTAATCCAAAAACTAACGTCTTATAAGCGGTAGGTTAGCCGCTCATTAAATTATTCATTTCAAGCATCGGCATCAGAGTCGCCATCACAATGAACAGTACTAAGCCTGCCATCAAAGCGATAAGTGCTGGCGTAAAGATACCTAATGCGATATTCACCGTCGATTCAAAGCTTTGGTCTTGGTTGTCCGCCGCTCTTGTCAGCATTTGTTCCAACTGACCACTCTGCTCACCACTGGCGATCATATGCAGCATCATCGGAGGGAAGAGTTTGGTTTGATCGAGCGCTTTACGCAGGCTTGCCCCTTCTCTAACACTGTCTGACGCCTGCAGTACTTGTTGCTTCACATGGTGATTCGACATTACATCAACCGCAACCTTCATCCCTTCAAGGATAGGAATCGCACTCGAGGTACAGATAGAGAGTGTTCGAGCAAAACGAGAGGTATTAATCCCTTTCGCGATCTTGCCGATCAGTGGAATGCTTAATAGCTTGCGATCCCAACTCATGCGAACACCCGGCTTTTTCAGCGCGGTCTTAATCAACACAATCACACCGATGAACAACAATAGTAATTGGATGCCCCAATTCTGGATAAATTCACTCGATGCTAATAAAAATTGTGTCGATTGAGGAAGTTCTTGGCCCATTTGTATAATCGGTTCAACGATCTTAGGTACCACGGTTGCCAACAGGAACGAAACAATCGTCACCGCAAACACCACCAGCACCACAGGGTAGATCATCGCTTGCAGCAACTTAGAGCGCATCTTCTGACGGTTTTCTGCGTAATCAGCCAGTCGCTCCAATACCGCATCTAAGTGACCCGATTTCTCACCAGCTGCGACCATGGCTCTAAACAGTTCATCAAAGATGTGAGGGTAATCAGCCAAACTATCGGCTAGCGAATAACCTTCCGTTACCTTCGAACGAACCGCCAGTAACATGGTTCGAATGCGTGGCTTTTCAGACTGTTCGGCAACGGCTTTCAAGCACTCTTCTAGCGGCATGCCTGATTGCACCAAGGTGGAAATTTGGCGAGTAATCAAAGCAAGGTCTGGCGTGCTGATACCACGCTTAAAACTGGTCGAGGGCTGAGCACCTTTCGCTGTTTTGGCCTTGGCTTCGGTCATCTCAACCGGCATCAAGCCTTGTTCCTTTAAGCGTTGGCGAGCCTGACGAGCGTTATCCGCTTCAATCGAGCCCTTTTTGCTTTTACCCTTGGCATCCAGTGCTTTGTATTCAAATGCCGCCATACTAGACTTCCTTGGTCACGCGCATCACTTCTTCTAGGGACGTTACCCCTTTCAGAACTTTGCTCAAGCCATCATCTCGAATACTTGGTGTTGTGCCACGAATTGCTTTCTCAATCGCCTGTTCGCCTGCCTCACTGTGAATCAGCTCTTGTACCGAATCGTCAATCATCAAGAGTTCATGAATACCGGTACGGCCTCGATAGCCTTTGTGGCTGCAGCTTTCACACCCTTTGGCATGGTAAAGCGTCAGGCTGTCTTTCTTCTTAAACCCAAACAGTTTTTTCTGTTCTTTATCCGCTTCGTAAGGTTCTTTACAGTCGTTACACAGGGTGCGAACCAAGCGCTGAGCCAAAACACCCAGCAGCGAAGAAGAGATCAAGAAAGGTTCGATGCCCATATCACGCAGACGCGTGATCGCACCGATTGCCGTATTGGTGTGAAGAGTCGACATTACTAAGTGACCGGTTAAAGAGGCTTGAACAGCGATCTCTGCGGTCTCCAAGTCACGTATCTCACCAATCATTACCACATCGGGATCTTGACGAAGAATGGCACGTAAACCACGCGCAAAGGTCATATCAACCTTAGGGTTTACCTGCGTTTGGCCAATGCCATCGATATCAAATTCGATTGGATCTTCAACGGTTAAGATATTGCGCTCGTTGCTGTTGAGCTCTTGCAGGCCGGCGTACAAAGTGGTTGATTTACCAGAACCCGTAGGACCAGTAACCAAGATAATGCCGTGTGGGCGCTGAATAAGCTTACGGAAGTTTTCGTGGTTCTCTGCCGTCATGCCTAAACTGTGCAGGTCTAGACGAGTGGCATTCTTATCCAACAGACGCATTACCACACGCTCACCATGTGAAGAAGGCATGGTTGATACACGAACGTCGACCGCTCGGCCACCGATACGCAGAGAAATACGACCATCTTGTGGCACGCGTTTTTCCGCAATATCTAACTTAGCCATAACCTTTACACGCGAAACCAACAGCGGAGCCAGTTTACGGCTCGGCGCCAACACATCACGCAACACACCATCAATACGGAAACGGATAGACAGTGACTTCTCGAAGGTTTCGATATGAATATCCGAAGCACCTTCTTTGATCGCCTCGCCCAGCATCGCATTGATTAACTTGATGATTGGCGCATCGTCTTCTGATTCGAGCAAGTCTTCATCTTGTGGCAACTCTTCTGCTAATGAGAAGAAATCGTCGTTGTCGGCACCAATGTCTTCCATTAGCTGACGAGCTTCCGACGAGTCACGCTGATAAGCATCGGTCAATTTTTTATCAAATTCGTCTGCGCTGATCGCTTGTGGCGTGAAGCCATTTTTCACCACGCGACTTACTTCAATGATCGCTGCCGACTTCAGAGGCTCCACATAGTAAAGCACCGGCGCACGCTCTGGGTGCTGATATTCCAACACCATCTTGTAGCGATTCGCAAAGCTAAACGGCAAGCGCTGATAAGTACGTGCCGCCCCTACCAATTCAGCCATTATTCTGTTTCCATTTGATCGATGAAGGCTTGGATTTCAGCCGGGTGATTCATATCGGCACCAAATTTAGGCAATACAGGGATATTATCGTCATCCAACAGTTTCAAACCTTGCTCAGCCTTGTACAACTGCTCAGCTCGGATGAAGTTGTATTTACGCTGAGTGATACCGTCAGCCGTCATGCCATCACGGATGATGGTTGGCTTAATGAATACCATTAGATTCTTTTTCTCAACCTGAGTACTGGTTGATTTGAACAGGTGACCAAGCACTGGGATATCACCCAAGAATGGCACCTTAGATTCACTCTCTAATGCACGCTCGTCAATCAAGCCACCAAGCACCAACATTTGGCCATCTTGAACAATCACCGACGTATTCAATTGACGCTTAGCAAAACGCACATCAACCGCACCATTTGCGCCTAATACGTTCGATACTTCTTGCTCTATTTGCAGCTGAACTGAGTCACCTTCGTTGATTTGTGGGACTACTTTTAGCTTGATACCCACTTCTTTACGTTCAACCGTTTGGAATGGGTTATCGTTACTTGAACCTGCCGTTGAACCAGTTAGAACCGGAACCTCTTCACCCACAATGAACGACGCTTCGCCATTATCCATTACCGTGATACTTGGAGAAGATAGGATGTTGGAATTTGAATCGGTTGCTACCGCACTGATCAACGCTGTCCAGTCGCCCATAACGACACTCATAGCCGCACCATTAACGCCAGAAAGTGCAGAAGCTAACGTTGAATAATCACCCTTTTCAGTGGTTGTCTCATTACGCTGGAAGTTACCATCAGAGTCATATACCGCGGTGGTCGTTTCAGTGTCTTTCGCTTCTTCTAAACCAACCATGACACCACCAATTGACGCTCCGGTGTTGCCGTACTGAATCACAGCACCAGTATCAAGGTTACCCCATTGCACACCAAGGTTAATGCCATCACCCTCTGCCATTTCAACAATCAAGGCTTCAATCAATACTTGAGCACGACGGATATCGAGTTGAGCGATCACATCTTGCAGCGCGTTCATGATGTCTGGCTGTGCAGTAATAACCAATGAGTTGGTATCACTGTGAGCTGAGATCATTACTTGGTTGCGTTGCGATGAGTTGCCTTTGGTTGAAGATTGTTTCTCCGACTGTAGGTTATCCGACACGCCTTTCAGTACATCGACTAAGTCTTCTGCTTTTGCATACTTAAGATAAATAACTTGGTTGTTGCCCTTGGTTGCCATTTCGACATCAAGCTGCTCGATTAGCTTTCTTAGGCGGCTACGAACCTTAGGGTCACCAGAAATAAGAATCGCATTGGTACGCTCATCGGCAACCAGCTTAGGCTGAAGGAATGCAGGCGTATTCTTTGCGTCTGTTGTTTTGCTTAGAGCGTCTACAATACGCACCATCTCCGCCGCTGATGCATTCTTTAGCTCAACGACTTCAATCTCTTTGTCACCCGCTTGGTCAACACGCTTGATGATTTCAGCTAAACGGTTTACTACCGCCGCTCGACCGGTAATAAGGATGATGTTGGCTGGGTCGTAGTGCACAACGTTACCCGCGCCAGCATTGTCGTTCAGTTGACGAAGCAGAGGAGAAAGTTCACGAACCGAGACATTACGTACCGTCACAACACGCGTGACTACACTGTCGCCAGTGATCGAATCACGATCACCAACAACAGGAATGGCAGAGGTTTTAGAGTCTTTGGCTTTGATGATCTTAAGAACACCCGAGTCCATTTCAACGACCGCGTAGCCATACACCTCTAATACGTTTAAGAAGAAGCTGTAATATTGCTCTTCATTCAATACGTCGTAGCTGCGTACATCGATTTTTCCGCGCACCGATGGATCAACGATGATGGTCTTCTCTAGGTTACGACCAACAATATTAATAAACTCTTGAATATCAGTGCCTTTAAAGCTGGCACTAAAATCACTCGCGATGGCTGCGGGTGTGCAGATTAAGCTTCCTGCCAATAACCATGCACTTTTCTTAAACCAATGCTTCACGTACTTCTCCTACACTTTCGTCCTTCGTTAGACGCAAAGTTTTAAAATTCAATAAACACTTCATGTTGTTGACCATCTCTCTCGACGACGAGGTTTAGCTCTGTCAGCTCGGAGATAGAACGGAATATGTTGCCCATAGCGGCGGGGTCAGTCAGGTCTTGACCATTTAACTGAGTAGCAATATCTCCGTTTTGGAGCCCTACTGAGTTAAAAAGTTCTGAATCTTTGCCAGGGCTCACGCGATAACCAATAACGCTATCGTCGCGCTTCACCTGAGACAGTCGAACATATTGGAAGATTTGTTGCGGATCTTTCATTATCTTCGCTTTAATTTCATCAAGCTTCTCTTCTGCAGAAGCCGGGTTATTACCACGAACTGAAGAAGAGCTACGAGGTGCTGCAGGCGCTGATACGGCCAAACGCTTGTACTCAATACCTTCAAGCATCAAGGTTTCGTCTCGCCCTGAGTTATCAATAATCACACGATCGATTAATACCGCTTTTAGCTTGGCTCGAGTGCCTTCAATCTCTTCATTAATTCCGTAGGTCGCTTGCGTGCCGCGATTGGCGATCACCGCTAAGCTCAGTTTTGGATTCGAGCTTGCGACTGCACCCACTAAAACGAGATTTAATCGCGTCTTAGGCGCATCTTGGATAACTTGCTGTTCAACCACAGCGGGCGTGCTTGGATTATAAGCACCAAACATGTTGCTCTGCTGCAAAGAAGAGATATCGAGGGTCGATTGAGGTGCTGAAGACGATGAGGCCGTTGCTGCCCAGGGCACGACGGTTTGCTCGGCAGGTTCGATAAACCATGCAAGCTGTCCTAAGATCCATGCGGAAGCTGCAATCAATACACAACAGGTCGCTAAGCTTAGTTTCTGCTGAAGTACAAATCCATTCTCTAATAAGCGGCTCAACATAGGAGAATTCCCTACGCGATTTTTGAGCTCTAAAAAGTTCACTTTCCTAGTCCCTTTTCATGACGACAAACGCTGCAAATCATTAAACTTTCAGCTTTTTTATTCATTCGTTCGATACCAAGCTTATTTAAGCAATAAGATCCTGAACTATATCATAGCAAATCTATAAATCGGCATAACATGGCTATTTTGTATTATGACTTGAAAAAAATGCCAACCGCCTCCACATAAAACCTCTATCTAATGTGATAAGCATCATCAAAAACATGTTGCGCACTGTTCATTACAGTTAAACCGCATTCATTTCTCACTTAATAAGGCACAGCCCTATATGAAAACTGCTAATGAAGCTGTCAGACTCGATAAATGGTTGTGGGCAGCTCGTTTTTACAAAACCCGGTCTATTGCTCGCAACATGGTCGATGGTGGCAAAGTCCACTATAATGGTCAGCGCAGCAAGCCAAGTAAAATTGTCGAACTTGGGGCTGTGATTACACTGCGCCAAGGTAATGAAGAAAAGACGGTAACGATCGAGAAAATCTCTGCTCATCGCGGTGGAGCTCCGATCGCTCAAACCCTCTATGAAGAAACCACCGAGAGCTTGGCAAAAAGAGAAGAGTTTGCGACACAGCGTAAACTGAATGCTCATAACCCAGCTCCAGAGCGTCGCCCTGATAAGAAGCAACGTCGTGACATCATCAAGTTCAAGCATCAATAAGCTAGAAGGAATAGCCAAATGGCAGACCCAATGTCTACAAGTAATGTTTTAAATCGCTACCTATTTGAAGACCTATCAGTACGTGGTGAATTGGTACAAATGGATGAAGCGTACCAACAAATTATTTCTAGCAAGGAATACCCAGCGCCAGTGCAAAAACTACTGGGTGAGCTATTGGTATCAACAACGCTATTAACTGCGACCCTAAAGTTTGAAGGTTCTATCACAATGCAATTGCAAGGTGACGGCCCAGTATCTCTAGCAGTTATCAATGGCGATCACGACCAGAAGATCCGTGGTGTTGCTCGCTTTGAAGGCGATATCGCAGACGACGCAGGTCTACACGACCTAATGGGTAAAGGTCACCTAGTGATCACCATCGATCCTAAGAAAGGTGAACGTTACCAAGGTATTGTTGGTCTTGAAGGTGACACGCTGGCACAAGTGCTTGAAGGCTACTTCGCTAACTCTGAACAGCTTAAGACTCGTCTATGGCTGCGCACTGGCGAGCATGAAGGCAAAGCACACGCTGCAGGTATGTTGCTACAAGTGATGCCTGACGGTACTGGTACTCCAGATGACTTCGAACACCTAGAGCAACTAACAGATACAGTGAAAAACGAAGAGCTATTCACTCTAGAAGCGAACGAACTGCTTTACCGTTTGTACAACCAAGAGAAAGTACAGCTATTCACACCACAACCGGTTGAGTTCTTCTGTGGTTGTTCACGCGATCGAAGTGCAGCAGCAATCATTACTGTTGCTCAAGAAGAGATCTACGACATCCTAAGCACCGAAGGAAGCGTTGGTCTACACTGCGATTACTGTGGCACAAACTACTCGTTCGACAAGAATGATGTTGATGCACTGTACGCAGAAGCAGCAGATAAAGGCAGCAATACGGTTCATTAATTTACGGCGTACCAAAAACACGTAATTTACCCCAAAAAGGTCAGCACTCAGCTGGCCTTTTTTGTGATCAAAATAGCGCAAACTCCGTAACATCTCGTAATAAAATCACCGCTTAATTTTAATCAATTAATAATGTTCTCGCCCCTAGCGCAAAGGTTTGCGTACAGGATAGACTAGTTGGGCCAATATGTGACGAGACGCTTAAAACCCCATGGTTAATATGGATATTTTTTGAGCTGTATCCCTGTTTCCCCCGAGTCTCGTTGCTAGCATGGTGAGCAGATAACAATAAAAAATTAATACAAAATCCCTACAAAATATCCTACAAGGAGCACCTATGACCGTTATGGAACATACAAAGGCTGCACAAATTGATCTAACTAAGCACGGACTGACTGGCGTTACTGAAGTTCTTCGTAATCCTAGCTACGAGCAGTTATTCGTTGAAGAAACACTGCCAGGTTTGGAAGGCTACGAAAAAGGCGTAGTAACGGAACTAGGCTCTGTTGCGGTAGACACTGGTATCTTTACTGGCCGCTCACCAAAAGATAAGTACATTGTTAAAGATGACACGACCCGCGATACCATGTGGTGGTCAGATCAAGGCAAAAATGACAACAAACCGATTACAACTGAAGTATGGAATGAGCTGAAAGAGCTTGTGACAACTCAGCTATCTGGCAAGCGCCTGTTTGTCATCGACGGTTATTGTGGTGCTAACCCTGATACGCGCTTAAGCGTGCGTATTATCACTGAAGTAGCGTGGCAAGCACACTTCGTTAAGAACATGTTCATTCGTCCAACAGACGAAGAGCTAGCAACGTTCGAACCTGATTTCGTGGTAATGAACGGTGCTAAAACAACTAACCCTAACTGGGAAAAGCAGGGTCTAAACTCTGAAAACTTCGTTGCTTTCAACCTAACAGAGCGCGTTCAAATCATCGGTGGTACTTGGTACGGCGGTGAGATGAAGAAAGGCATGTTCGCAATGATGAACTACCTGCTTCCTCTGCAAGGCATTGCTTCAATGCACTGTAGTGCAAACGTCGGCGAGAAAGGCGATGTAGCGATCTTCTTCGGTCTATCTGGTACAGGTAAAACTACGCTTTCAACCGATCCTAAGCGTGAGCTAATCGGTGATGATGAGCACGGTTGGGATGACGATGGTATCTTCAACTTCGAAGGTGGTTGTTACGCGAAGACTATTCGTCTATCTAAAGAAGCAGAACCTGAAATCTACAATGCAATCCGTCGCGATGCACTACTAGAAAACGTAACGGTTCGTGGTGATGGTTCTATCGATTTTGATGACGGTTCAAAAACTGAGAACACTCGTGTTTCTTACCCGATTCACCACATCGACAACATCGTTAAGCCAGTATCAAAAGCCGGTCACGCTCAAAAGGTTATCTTCCTGACTGCTGATGCATTCGGTGTACTACCACCCGTTTCTAAACTGACTCCAGAGCAAACGAAGTACCACTTCCTATCTGGCTTCACTGCGAAACTAGCGGGTACTGAGCGTGGTATTACTGAGCCAACACCAACGTTCTCTGCGGCATTTGGTGCGGCATTCCTAACTCTTCACCCAACTCAGTACGCTGAAGTGCTTGTGAAGCGTATGGAAGCGGCTGGCGCTGAAGCTTACCTAGTGAACACAGGTTGGAACGGTACTGGTAAACGTATCTCTATCCAAGATACTCGCGGCATCATCGACGCTATCCTAGATGGCTCAATCGACAACGCTGAAACTAAGGTTATCCCTATGTTTAACCTAGAAGTACCGCTAGCGCTGCACGATGTTGACCCAGCGATCCTTGACCCACGCGATACATACACTGACCCTCTACAATGGGAAAGCAAAGCGAAAGATCTAGCCGAGCGCTTCATCAACAACTTTGATAAGTACACAGACAACGCTGAAGGTAAATCACTGGTTGCGGCTGGCCCTCAACTGGACTAACCCAATCATCTGCTCGGGCTTAGCCAAAAGCGAACGCCCAATTTAAAGTGATATTTTTGTAGCAAGCCCCTCTTTTGAGGGGCTTTTTTGTTGCTGCTTGCCCCTTTTTGTTCCACTCTGTTTTGAGACTATTGAAATTTAAGGCTTTCAGGGAATGAAAAAGGTATTCATGGTGTTCGGCATTGTGTTGGCTATCGCCGTTGCAACTATCGCAGCGCTGCTATTAAGCCTGCAGACCCAATACCGTGCGGATGTTGCTAACTTTTTTATCAAACATACGATTGAACAACCTGTACTCATTGAAGATGTTGAGTATCAGGCGCCCTATCACATCACCTTAATGGGCATAACCCAAAGCCAACCCGAAAAGCAGACACCTCTGTATATCGACAAGATCGATCTTTGGTTCAGCCCCAGCTCGATGACAGAAACCAAACTGGTCTTTGACTCTGTTTTGATCAGTGGCCTGCAATTAGAAGCAGACGATCTAAGAACACTGACCTCTTTATTTAGCCAGCCAAACATCAAGCTCCACCAGCTGGCCATCAACAATCTCGACTTTTCGACGCCAGAGTTTAATGCGCGAGGCATCGACCTGCAGATCTCCGACCCAACGTGGAACAACGACAACTCGCTGCTACCTTATGGAAAAACCCAACTTTCTGCCTCACAGCTGTATTGGCAAGGTGAAGCATTCGATAATCTGTTGATTGACCTGGACCTCAAGCCGAGTGACAGCACCCTTTATGGTGCTTCGTTTGACTGGCGTGGCGCCAAGATTTCCGGACAAGCAGAGCAGTATCAACAAGATTGGTCGTTGGTGAATGTGACCGTCGATGGCTTACGACTCAATCAGGAACAGACTCAAAGCCTACTAAGCAAAGAGTGGGATGTGGCAGGTATTCAGATCAATCACATCAATAGCTTAGATATTCTACGCAGCGACGTAGAGTGGCAAGATGGCCACCTCGCTGCCTTTGATGCCTCACTCGAAAATATCCAACTACCTTTTGAAATCTGGAAGCAGCAGAAAGCCATTTTCTCTCTGCAGGCAGAAGGAGTGACCATTGATGATGACATGTTCATCGAGCCAAGCCTAAAGCTCAACCTAGAAGCAAACCGGATTCTGATTGAGGATTTCTATACTCAATTCCTACAAGGCACTGTTCAGCTCAATGGCGAAGTCACCCCTAGCAATATTGAATTAGCGCAGCTCGACCTGCAAGGGATCAAATGGATTACCGAAAACCAAGATAGCCCTCTAGTCGTAGCTCGACTAATACCTTGGCTTACACAACTCCAGAACGTCGAGATTAACCGACTTAACATAGAACGCAGCCAACTTATCCAACTCGCACAACAACCTTACTGGCAGGTCTCTGGATTACATGTCGAGGGGCATCAAGTCCAGCTGCTACAGGATAGAAAGCTGGGCCTGTGGCAAGGGAAGCTGATGGCGAGCGCCAATGATGCCAACTATCAAAATATTCTCAGCGCACAGCCTGTGGTTGAGATGAATAGCGAACAAGGGAAATGGACGCTGACACGTCTGTTTGCACCACTCAGGAATGGCTACATTGAAGCCAATGCAACACTCGACTTTAACCAAATCAGCAAGCCATGGAGCTTAGATATTTCTGCCGATGGGTTACCGATTGCGCCTATGCTGCAGCGACTTGAATTACCGCTCGATGCAACCGGGTATGGCGAGTTTGAACTTCAAGCCGCAGGTTTATATGGCGACTCACTGATGCTCGGTTACTCAACCACAGGGCAACTCACTGGCAGCGTTCGCCAGGGTGTGATGACCTTTAATGACAAGCTTTCTGAAACATCGACTGATAACGTGTTTGAAATTCCAGAGCTTAATGCGCATTTTGACCGTGGGCGCTTCACCCTCGAACCGATGCACATTATTGGTGCATCAGCAGCAGAGCAAGGAGAACAAAGGGTTCAAACGCTCAATGGCGAGGCTTCTGGAGAACTCGACTTGCTTAAAGCCGAGCAACACACCCTCTCGATTACCCTATCGGACCCATGTCATCATATCTCAGGAAAGCTCACCCAAGCTGAGTATTCGGAGATTAACGACTGCCAACAAAAAAGCGCCACTCCTCAGGAGTAGCGCTTTCAGTCAATATCGACAGTATTACCGGTGTTAGCTATTCGCTCACATTAGGGCGTGTTGACCTTTCGTGGTTGAATTTTGTTCGAGATAAAAGCGTTTTAATCGCGGCGAGGGGGAAGTAGCCTAGTCATTCTAAGCAAATCTCCCTCAACAAAGAGTAAAACGCTTTTAGCCGAACCCTCCGGGCAGCGTTTGCTGGTCATTTCTACTGCGTTATCGGTTTCTCATGTAGGCTAGCTACACATCAAAGCCTCTGCCTTGTATAAATACCCAGCAACTCGCTGCAAAAACCAGCTCGAAAAATCAACACGCCCTAGTATCTGTCGATAGTACCTTTTTGTAGTCAGGAATCAGCATATAGGTTCCCGTAAACTCTACCGCTTCCACATCGCCGCTATGAATGGTCACGTGAATGATGATACGTGCCTTTCTTCCTGACGCAAGGCGGTCCAAGTCACCACTGATCCCATCCAATGAAGTAGAGGCAACAGGGTTTTGCTCAACCGGGTGACGATAACGAATATTACTGTCTGCCAGCACGATATCACCGGTCAGCCCGCGTTCTTTCATCAATAACCAAGTCATCCCCCAACCAGTTAAGGTCGCTAAGGTAAAGGCAGAGCCTGCAAACATGGTATTATGCGGGTTCAAGTTGGGATTCAATTGAGCACTACACTCAAATTGGTAACCCGTGTATTGGTTGATCTTGATGCCCATCTTGTCACTGATCGGGATCTGATGTTCCCAGCGCTGCTGAAGCTCATTACACCACTCAGGCTTGCGTAGAACGTCTGCCATTGGGTCAAGATGCTTAACCATCTGTTGATGACGCACAGGGCCACGTTGATCATTAATCTCACCGCGACGTTCAAATTCATTCTTCTCATAGAATGAGATCGCATCTTCACGTGCATTACACACTAAGCGCTTAGCACCCTCTTGGCGAGCCAATGACTCAAGTGCGACTAGAATCAACGAACCCATGCCTTTACTTTGGCGAGATTTCTTCACCGCCATATAGCGGATCTGACCTTCCAGATCTGGGGTGATATACAGACGACCAATCGCCATCGGACGACCACGGCCATCAACAATCATACGATGGTGACTCATTGGGTCATATTCATCGCGCTCTGAACCTACCGGCATTCGCCAAGGTTCACGGAGCATCTGCCAACGAAAATGATAATACTTGTTTAGCTGATTTTCGGTGGTCGGTGTTATGAGTTTAAACATGCTTATTCCTTTAAGCCTAAACCTGCAGCCAGAATGTCACTGGGCCATCATTAACCAAAGACACTTTCATGTCGGCTGCGAATCGGCCACGTTCCGTTGGCAACACTGATTCACACTGGTCAGAGAAATAGTTGTAAAGACGCTCAGCATCTTCTGGGTGAGCACCACGAGAGAACCCTGCTCGAGTCCCTTTCTTGGTATCGGCCGGCAGAGTGAATTGAGACACCACTAATACCTTACCTTCTACCTGCTTCACGTTGAGGTTCATTTTATCGTCTTCATCTCCAAAGACACGATAAGTGGTTACTCGTTCCATCAAACGTTTGGCTTTGGCTTCGTCATCACCTTTTTCTACGCCTAACAGAACCAATAAGCCTTGCTCAATCTCACCAACTACTTCGCCATCAACACGGACGGCAGCTTCACTTACTCTCTGGATCAGTGCTATCACTGTTGTTTCCTTGCTCTGTGATTTTGTCTTTATCCGACGAGTGTACCATTTCTTTCGAGTCACTCCACTGTTCCTGCTCACCCAATGCAGCGGTCACCTCAGCACCCACCAGCGCAATCAACCAGCACAAATAAACCCAGACAAAAAGAATTGGTATTGCCGCCAATGCGCCATAAATCAACTGGTAAGAAGGGAATTGAGTAATGTAGGCCGCGAAGCCTTTCTTACTGAGTTCGAACAACAGAGCCGCCACTAGAGAACCTGCAGCCGCATGAGAAAAGTGTATCTTTTTGTTGGGAACCAACAGGTACAGACCGAAAAACGCAAAGAAAGAGAGAATCAAAGGAAGTTTGCGAATCACGGTGTTAAAGGCGCCAGACACCACTTCGTTTTGCAGCAAGCTCAATGATGTCACATAAGAAGTGGCTGCAATGCTCGCCCCAACTAAAATAGGTCCAAGCGTGAGCACCATCCAGTACATAGAGAAAGATAACACCGCACGACGCTTCTCGTCGACACGCCAGATGTAGTTTAAGTTCTTATCAATATTCGAGATCAGCATCAGCGCTGCAATGAATAAGAACACACTACCCACCGCCGTCATTTTTCCGGTATTGGCAACGAACTCTAACAAAGCACCGTGTACCGCATCCCCAGACGCGGGAACAAAGTTGGTAATAACGAAGTTTTGAATCACGATACCAACATCAGCAAAGATGGAGAATGACGACAAGATAGAGAGCAGAACCGTCAGCATCGGTACGATCGAGAGCAAGGTAATGTACGCCAAGTAGCCCGCATTCACATTGACTCTATCGTGTGTCATTCGCGCCAAAAGATAGCGAGAAAACTGAATACTGAGTGTGGCGACCTTTTTTATCTTCAACTTGTAACTCCCTTGTAACTCGTTCATAGTCCTAATTAATATTCCGACATATCAATCACAGTAAGAAAATGTTCAAAAATAGCGTAGGAAAAAGGCTTGAGAACAAGGAAGCCCTTCTCGGCAAAGAATAGTTTTGATAAGTAGTTATTCTACAATCAAAAATTCTAACGCCGTTATCGAGCATTTTAACAAGCTAGGTTGAGCAGTTATTTACTACGATTGATATCATTTAACTATAGGAAACTAGGATGCCTTATTTAATAGTTATAGTCCTCTCTATTTTCACTCTTACTGGATGCCAATCAGCTTATTACTCCGCAATGGAGCAAGTGGGTTACCACAAGCGTGACATTATGGTCGATAGAGTGGAAGACGCTAAAGAGTCGCAGCAGGATGCTCAGGAAGAGTTTACCAGCGCACTTGAAGCCTTGAGTAGCCTGACTAATTTCAGTGGCGGCGACCTTGGAGACATGTACAACCAAATCAACGATAAATACCAAGACAGCGAGAAAGCCGCGCAAAATGTCAGTGACCGCATTGCTGCGATTGAAGATGTGTCGGATGCGCTGTTTGAAGAGTGGCAGAGTGAGTTAGATCTCTACACCAGTGATTCACTGCGCCGCTCGAGCGAGCAAAAGCTTCGTGAAACTAAATCGTCTTACCAAACGATGCTGTCAGCAATGAAGCGCGCCGAGAAGAAAATGGATCCCGTGCTCAATACCCTTCGCGACAACACGCTTTACTTAAAACATAACCTCAATGCGAGCGCTGTCGGCTCGCTGCAAGGTGAGTTTATGAGCTTAGAAAAAGACATCGCCTACGCGATAGAACAGATGAATGCTGCGATCGCCGAATCGGATAAATTCCTTGATCAACTGAACCAAAAATAACGCTCGTAGACACAAATAAAGATAAGCCCGTATGAACCCAATCATTATTACTGGCGGCCCAGGCGCCGGAAAAACCACATTGATCAATACCTTGGGTGATGCGGGTTACCCCACTTTCGCTGAATCCTCTCGCCAGTTAATCGAACAGCAGAGCCAACTTGAGAACGGTATCTTACCTTGGTTAGACCTTCCGGGCTTTGCTCGCCTATGTTTAACCGTCATGAGCGAACAAAAAGACCAAGCCAGTCAGCATCCAGTTGCCTTTCTCGATCGTGCCATTCCAGATATCTGTGGTTACTTAACTCAGGCTAGTCTAGAGATAGATGCGACCTACCGAGAAGCAAGCCAAGGCTATCACTCACAAGCCTTGCTCTGTCGCCCTGAGGCTTCAATTTATGTACAAGATGATGTGAGACCTTATCCGTTTGAGGAGGCATTAGAGATTCACCACGCGTTAGTAACAGTCTACCAAGAACTTGGTTATGAGATGGTTGAAGTGCCGTTTATGCCAGTCGAAGAACGGCTTCAATTCGTTGAGCGTTACTTAGATATCAAAAGCTAGATCCCCAACTCGGTCGTTCCTCCCTCTTGAGGATGACGAAGACTTAAACACTCTTCGCATCTCGTTTAACCGTATCTAAACAAATTTACCGTCATTCCCTACAGTGAGGAACGAGCGTGATAGGAAATCTCTTGGATGCCGTAAAAGAAAGATTCCAGATATCTCGTCCCTCGATTCTGGAATGACGACTCGATGAATAGGTATGGAGCATGCTCTTCGTATCCCGCATCTCGTTTACTCGAATCTAAACAAACTAAAAAACAAAAACCCCGAGCAGCTAGGCTACTCGGGGTTTCTTATCTACTTAGCTAGAAGCTAGTCAGCTGGCAATTAAGCCTTAGCTGGACGTGCTGCACGCTTACGTTCGTTTTCAGTAAGAAGCTTCTTACGGATACGAATGCTTACTGGCGTTACTTCTACTAGTTCGTCTTCGTCGATGAACTCAAGAGCTTGCTCTAGAGTGTGACGGATAGGTGGCGAAAGAACCTGTGCTTCATCAGTACCAGATGCACGAACGTTCGTTAGCTGCTTACCTTTCAGACAGTTTACTGTTAGGTCGTTTGAACGGTTATGAATACCGATGATTTGACCTTCGTATACTTCATCCGCGTGCTCAGCAAATAGACGACCACGTTCTTGTAGGTTGAATAGTGCGTAAGTCAGAGCTTTACCAGTTGCGTTCGAGATTAGAACACCGTTGTTACGTTGACCGATTACGCCGCCTTTGTGAGGGCCGTAGTGATCAAATGAGTGGTAAAGAAGACCAGAACCAGACGTTAGAGTTAGGAACTCAGTTTGGAAACCGATAAGACCACGAGAAGGCATCATGAAGTCCATGCGAACACGGCCTTTGCCATCTGGAGACATATCAGTTAGCTCACCTTTACGTAGACCGATGTTTTCCATGATGCCACCTTGGTGCTCTTCAAGCACGTCGATAGTCACAGTTTCAAACGGTTCAGTTAGGTTGCCATCTTCGTCTTTTTTGATGATAACTTCTGGACGAGATACAGCTAGCTCGAAGCCTTCACGACGCATGTTTTCGATCAGGATAGATAGGTGAAGTTCACCACGACCTGAAACACGGAAACGATCTGGGTTATCAGTTTCTTCAACACGTAGTGCAACGTTGTGTACTAGTTCTTTCTCTAGACGCTCAAGGATGTTACGTGAAGTAACGAACTTACCTTCTTTACCCGCGAACGGAGAAGTGTTTACTTGGAACGTCATTGTTACTGTTGGTTCATCAACAGAAAGCGGAGTCATTGCTTCAACATTGTTTACGTCACAGATAGTGTCTGAAATTTTCAGCTCACCAAGACCAGTGATTGCAATGATGTCGCCAGCGTTAGCTTGCTCAACTTCGTGACGGTCAAGACCTAGGTAACCAAGAACTGTACCTACCTTACCGTTACGTTTTTTGCCTTCTGCATTTACGATAGTTACTTGTTGGTTTGGTTTAACAGAACCACGAGTAACACGAGCAACACCGATAACACCTACGTAAGAGCTGTAATCAAGTTGCGAAATTTGCATTTGTAGTGGACCGTCAAGGTCAACTGCAGGCGCGTCTACTGTATCAACAACAGCTTGGAACAATGGTTCCATGTTCTCGCCAGTTTCGCCTTCAGTCATTGTTGCCCAACCGTTTAGAGCTGAAGCGTAAACAACGGTGAAGTCTAGTTGCTCATCAGTAGCACCTAGGTTGTCGAAAAGGTCAAATACTTGATCCATAACCCAATCAGGACGAGCGCCTGGACGGTCAATCTTGTTGATTACAACGATTGGCTTAAGACCGTGTGCGAATGCTTTTTGCGTTACGAAACGAGTTTGAGGCATTGGGCCGTCAACTGCGTCAACGATAAGCAGAACAGAGTCAACCATAGACATGATACGCTCAACTTCACCACCGAAGTCCGCGTGTCCCGGAGTATCTACGATGTTGATGCGGTAATCATTCCAGTTGATTGCTGTGTTCTTAGCAAGAATGGTAATGCCACGCTCTTTTTCGATGTCATTCGAATCCATGACACGCTCTTCAGCTTCACCACGAGACTCAAGAGTGCCTGACTGTTGTAGCAGTTTATCAACCAAAGTCGTTTTACCGTGGTCAACGTGCGCGATGATCGCGATATTTCTTAACTTATCAATCTGTGGAGTAGACATGGATTCTCGATTCACTCATAAAAGTAGCCGTCACTTATCTCAAAAGTTTGGATAATAACCGCTAGCTTGATTTAAAAAACGGTCAATAATATACCAGATTCTAGACAAAAACCCAGAAATATGTGATCTGAACCAAGGCTTTTTTCTTTATTAGCGATTCATATCCGCTTAACTTTGATTCAGTACAGTGTTGAGCAGCCAAATTCGTAGGACTCTAAAAAAGTATCACCTGCGAGTGGCGAGCCAAATCTCCCGCAAAATAACAAAAGTGGATTGACAACTTAGGCAATTCATTGCTGAATGGTGCTCGCTTATGTCTCATATTGGTGCACAGACAAACGATTGCACCAAAAAGGTGCAACTAGAGATCATTTTGGTGCAAAAACCAGATTAAGCAAAATCGCAAAACAAGTAAATCATTGAAATTAATGGAATAATTTTTTTGGCACGTTTTTGGCAATAGATAAATCAGCATCGATTAATGCACTTATAGACATTAATCAATGCTAGTTTCAACCGAATCGAGCTAATACCGAATTAATAACACTGGAGGTTATCCAAGATGTCAGTAGAAAATGTACTATCCCTGATCCAAGAGAACGAAGTTAAATTTATCGACTTACGTTTTACTGATACAAAAGGTAAAGAGCAGCATATCTCTATTCCTTCTCACCAAGTTGATGCAGACTTCTTCGAAGAAGGCAAAATGTTTGACGGCTCTTCAGTAGCTGGTTGGAAAGGCATTAACGAATCTGACATGGTAATGATGCCAGACGCAGCATCTGCTGTACTGGATCCATTCACAGAAGACGCAACGCTAAACATCCGTTGTGACATCCTAGAGCCTGCAACAATGCAAGGCTACGACCGTGACCCACGTTCTATCGCTAAACGTTCTGAAGAGTACCTACGTTCTACAGGTATCGCAGACACAGTTCTAGTTGGTCCAGAGCCAGAATTCTTCCTATTTGACGACGTTAAGTTCTCAAACGACATGTCTGGTTCTTTCTTCAAGATCGATGACGTAGAAGCAGCTTGGAACACAGGTTCTGACTTCGAAGGCGGTAACAAAGGTCACCGTCCTGGCGTTAAAGGCGGTTACTTCCCAGTAGCTCCAGTAGATTCATCTCAAGACATCCGTTCAGCAATGTGTCTAGTAATGGAAGAGATGGGCCTAGTTGTTGAAGCTCACCACCACGAAGTAGCAACTGCGGGTCAAAACGAAATCGCAACTCGCTTCAACACGCTAACAGCGAAAGCTGATGAAACTCAAATCTACAAGTACGTTGTACACAACGTTGCTCACGCATTTGGTAAAACAGCGACATTCATGCCTAAGCCACTAGTTGGTGACAACGGTTCTGGTATGCACGTTCACCAATCTCTAGCAAAAGACGGCGTTAACCTGTTTGCTGGTGATAAGTACGGCGGCCTATCTGAAATGGCTCTTTACTACATCGGTGGTGTAATCAAGCACGCTCGTGCAATCAACGCGTTTGCTAACCCATCAACTAACTCGTACAAGCGTCTTGTACCTGGTTTCGAAGCACCTGTAATGCTTGCTTACTCAGCACGTAACCGTTCTGCTTCTATCCGTATCCCAGTAGTACCAAGCCCTAAAGCACGTCGTATCGAGCTACGTTTTGGTGACCCAGCAGCTAACCCATACCTATGCTACTCAGCAATGCTTATGGCTGGCCTTGACGGTATCAAGAACAAGATTCACCCAGGCGAAGCTATGGATAAAGATCTATACGACCTTCCTGCAGAAGAAGCAGCTGAAATCCCAACAGTTGCAGAATCTCTACAAGAAGCTCTAGCAGCGCTTAGCGAAGACCGTGAGTTCCTAACAGCTGGCGGCGTATTCTCTGACGATTTCATCGATTCTTACATCACTCTGAAATCTGACGACGTACAACGCGTGAACATGGCTACACACCCACTTGAGTTTGAACTGTACTACTCAGTTTAATCTCCTGTAGAGATAAGCTATTTCTTACTGCAACCTTGTAAGAATCGCTGACTAAATATTAGGCTCGCCTCGCAGGTGGGCCTTTTTTATATTCTCCCGACGCTCCCCTCCTCGTAACATACCTTAGACAAAAGCCCTCAGAGGCTGTCGCGCTAAATTCAAAAAAACCGATAACAAAACCAACGCCAAACGTGAAATCACCTAGCTGTGAAAAGAGGCTAAAGATATGAAAAACATACTGTTCCTGATCGGGTTAACAGTCGCGCTCTCGTGCTCTGCTCAAACGGTGTATACCTGGGTAGATGAAGATGGCGTGCTCCACTTTAGTGATAACCCTAGCGCTCAAGATGCCGAGGCTCTTCGCCTGCCAGATGTGCAAGCTTCAGCACCCGCCCCTAAATTTGAGGCCTCAACTCCGGTTGACGCCGCGGCTTCCTCTACAACTAAAACGCCAGCTAAAACCCAGGCAGAAGCAGAAACCACAGAGCGTGAGGTTCCTACTCAATTAGCCCTCACCATGTTGACTCCAGTTCATGATCAAACCATTCGTAGTAATCGCGGCTTAATTCCGATTCAGATAGAGCTCAACCGAAAACTTGGTATTGGGGAGCAATTACAATTGATGCTTGATGGCCGTCGATATGGCGCCCCACAGACCCAACCTATTTGGGAATTAAAAGGTATCGATCGAGGTACTCACACCATTGCAATTCAAGCACATAGAAGCGGCAAGCTTATTGCATCTACTAGTCCAGTCACCGTGTATTTACATCGAGCGACGCTCAAGTAGGCCAATGTGTTAAAAGAGGCCAAATAACCTCTACTTTTCACCTAATCGAAGCAGCTTTCAGCGACTCTAATGAATTATCTTTAGCTTCTGGTTGATATGCGCCATACTTGAACTTAGCTACGCACCAATTTGGTGCAGTGAGAAAAACACCAGTTCAAGGACGAAATAGTGAATCGATCAGCCAAAAGCGACAGCATAGATACACACCATCTTTCCAGCGCCATTCTCGACAATATGGTGACTTCGACATTGATGCTCGATGAGCAATTGTATGTCCGATACGCCAATCCGGCGGCTGAGCAGCTCTTTTCACAGAGCGCACGACGCATCGTTGATCATCCACTGAGCCAACTTATCCAACACGCCTCACTGGATTTGGCACTTCTGACGCAACCACTACAAAGTGGCCAGAGCATTACCGACAGTGACGTTACCTTCGTTGTTGATAACCGCCCACTGATGCTTGAAGTCACGGTTAGCCCAATATCTTGGCAGCGAGAGACGCTGTTATTGGTTGAGATGCGCAAAATAGACCAGCAAAGACGCCTTAGCCAAGAGCTCAACCAACACGCACAACAACAAGCGGCTAAGTTGCTGGTACGCGGGTTAGCACATGAAATCAAAAACCCACTCGGTGGCTTAAGAGGTGCGGCGCAGTTACTTGGGAAAATGCTTCCTGATCAGTCTCTTAATGAATATACGCAGATCATTATTGAGCAAGCCGACCGCTTAAGAGCATTGGTCGACCGTCTACTTGGCCCTCAAAAGCCAGGAACTAAGTCAGAAGAGAACCTTCACCAAATACTTGAGAAAGTCAGGCAGCTCGTAGAGCTAGAATCGGGGTCAACGCTCGCCATCGAAAGGGATTACGACCCTAGCTTACCGGACATCTTGATGGATTCGGCACAGGTTGAACAAGCGATGCTCAATATCGTTAGCAATGCAGCGCAAATTCTAAAGACTCAAGATTCTGGAAAAATCACCATTCGCACCAGAACGGTGCATCAAGCAAATATTCACGGGCAGCGACACAAACTCGCGGCTCGTATTGAGATCAGCGATAACGGTCCGGGTATCCCCGATGATTTAAAAGACACGCTGTTTTACCCAATGGTCAGTGGACGAGAAGGTGGAACAGGGCTGGGGTTATCGATCTCTCAAAACCTGATCGATCAACACAATGGGAAAATTGATGTTGAAAGCTGGCCGGGCAACACCACATTCACGATTTATCTACCGATTTAGGTCACAAGAGCCTCGCTATTGAACAGCGAGATGAAAGGATTAGCTCGGTACACAAAGATTAAGACATCATAAAAACAACAATGATTATCACAATAGATTTGGCTGCAAAGGAATTGAATTATGAGTAAGGGATACGTTTGGGTCGTCGATGACGACAGCTCTATCCGCTGGGTAGTAGAGAAAACACTTTCATCTGCGGATATAAAGTGCGAAACATTTGCTGATGCTGAGAGCGTGTTACTTGCGCTTGAGCGCGAAACACCGGACGTTTTGGTGTCTGACATTCGCATGCCCGGCATTGATGGGATAGAGCTGTTGCATCAAGTTCACCAGCGCTCTCCCGACCTGCCCGTGATCATTATGACCGCGCACTCAGACCTTGATGCGGCGGTGAATGCTTATCAAAAAGGCGCCTTTGAATATCTACCAAAGCCGTTCGATATTGATGAAACACTGACTCTAGTCGAACGAGCGATCGCGCACAGCCAAGAACAGAAACGCGAACAAGCCAGCGAAGTCGCTGAAGACACCAACGCGCCAGAAATCATCGGTGAAGCACCGGCAATGCAGGAAGTTTTCCGAGCGATTGGTCGTTTGTCTCGCTCATCCATATCCGTGCTGATCAATGGTGAATCGGGTACCGGTAAAGAATTGGTCGCTCACGCTCTGCATCGTCACAGCCCAAGAGCTAAGAAGCCCTTCATTGCCTTGAACATGGCTGCTATCCCCAAAGATCTGATCGAGTCTGAACTGTTTGGCCACGAAAAAGGCGCCTTTACCGGTGCTAACAGCGTTCGCCAAGGACGCTTCGAACAAGCCAACGGCGGCACCCTGTTTCTTGATGAGATCGGCGACATGCCACTCGATATTCAGACTCGCTTGCTACGTGTACTTTCTGATGGCCAATTTTATCGTGTGGGTGGACACTCTGCGGTTAAGGTTGACGTTCGTATAGTTGCCGCAACCCACCAAGACCTTGAGCGCTTAGTGCATGAAGGCGACTTCCGTGAAGACCTTTTCCACCGACTCAACGTTATCCGAATCCATATCCCGGCACTTCGCGAACGTAAACAAGACATTGAAAAACTGACTCATCACTTCCTAGCATCCGCCGCCGAAGAGCTCGGTGTTGAAGTGAAGACGCTGCATCCTGAGACCATTTTGAAGCTCAACCAGCTCAATTGGCCGGGTAACGTGCGTCAGCTTGAAAACATTTGTCGTTGGCTCACCGTGATGGCGAGCGGCAGCGAAATTCTTCCTTCAGACCTGCCACCAGAGCTGCTGGAAGAAAAAGTAGTGACCACCTCAGGAACTGGAGATAACTGGCAACAACTGCTCGCTAATTGGGCAAAGTGTGCGCTTGATTCAGGAGAAAAAGAGCTGCTGACTTATGCTCTGCCAGAGTTTGAACGTATACTGCTAGAGGCTGCACTCCACCATACTAATGGTCATAAACAGGATGCAGCTAAGGTTTTGGGATGGGGAAGAAATACCCTAACTCGTAAACTCAAAGAACTGTACTAGACCTTATATGATTCTCGATGCAGCTACTTTTTAACCAAAAAAGTGTCGCTTGGTTTGAATAGTGTCGGTACAATTACAGTACACTATTCACCAAAGTTGTAGCTAAAGATGTCTTTGAAAACACAAATTACTTTGAGAACCGCAGTGGTTCTGCCATTCGTGATGATTTTTCTGTTCACTATGGGCGTAATGGTTTTCACTCAAAAGCTAAGCTACAAAGAGATGGTGAGTGATGTTAGTGCACGCCAACTAACATCACTGACTGACAATGTTCATCAAAGCCTGTCTAATTTTTTAGAAAAGCCATTTCACGCGAACCTCTCGCTCAGCCATAACATCGGCTACCACCATCTTTATCAAGCGGGTAATCTTAGTAAGGTCCAAGACTATATTTTTTATACGTTTTCAGACCATTACACTGCTGTACCTCAACTCGATGTGATCGGCTTTGGCTCTGAAGATGGTAACTACGTCGGTTTCCGCAAAGAAGCCAACAAAGGCTACACCTTGATGGTGCAAGACGAACGCACCAATGATCAGTTGGTCATTTACCGTGGCAGCAAGATTAGTGAAGACATTCGATCGGTAATTTCAGGTTACGACCCAAGAATCCGTCCTTGGTACACACCCGTTGCGACACAGAAAAAACCGTTGTGGTCACCAATTTATGCCAATGCTGACGAACGCCAAGAAATCACCTTATCGGCTCTCGCGCCTATCTATGATGATAACGAATTCAAAGCCGTCGTCGTCAGCGACATCAAGATCAATACCTTCAATGCGTTTCTCAGAAAGCTCAAAGATAGAACAGATGCCTCTGTTTACATCATCGATAAGCAGCAACGCTTGGTCGCGCACTCAGGTGGAGGCAGTGTCGTTTCGTGGGGCACAGGAAAAACCAACAAAGGCCAACGCTTACTGGCAACAGAGAGTGCTAACCCCGTAATACGTGAAAGCGCCAGTTACGTAGACCAATTCCACCTAATCGATAATTTGGGCGAGCAGCGCTTTAGCTTTAGCCTAGACAACGAACGCTACTTTAACCAAATCACCCCTTACGAAGATGAACACGGCCTCACGTGGTTTATTGGAGTGTCGATTCCTGAAAGCAATCTGCTCGGTGAATTACCAGAAAATCAAAGAAACAGCTGGTTGCTCGGGCTAGCACTGAGTTGCCTTGGGGTCATTGCAGGATTAGTTGCCTTTAATCGCGTAACCCAACCCATCACCTCGACTGCAGATGCAGCCAAACGCCTTGCTAAAGGCGATTGGGACACGAGCATGCCAAAGACGGGGCATATCTATGAAACCAGCATGTTGGTGGAGTCATTCAATGAAATGGCCAACAACTTAAAGGCCTCGTTTCACGCCTTGCAGTCTCAACTTACCTATGACTCATTAACCAAGCTATACAGTCGTGAAGGCTTTATTGATGCGGCCAAGAAACACCCTGACAACGAAGAAGGCACGCTGTATTTGATTGGTATTGATCGCTTCCGAGACATCAATGACAGCCTAGGTCATTACAATGGTGACCAGCTGCTTATCATTGCGGCCGCTCGTTTAAGAGGCACACTGCCATCCGAATACCTATTAGCTCGCACTGGTGGTGATGAGTTTGCGATTTACGCCCCAAACGTAACGCAAAGCGATGATGTTCAGCTGCTGACTAACCGCTTACTTCAAACCTTCGCTTCCCCATTTTCAATGGAATCAGAAAGCGTGGTGATTAAGGTATCGATGGGGATAGTGAATGTCTCGAATCTCTACGACATTACACTCCTGCTACGCAATAGCAGCATTGCATTGAGCAACGCAAAACAAGACAAAACCAGTGTCAGCATTTACAGCCCGGAGATGGGCAAAGCATCGAGACATCGCACCAAGATGCTAGCGCGGATGAACCGAGCAATAGAGCTTCAACAGTTCGAACCGTTTTATCAGCCTATTATTGATCTGGAATCCGGCTCGACCATTGGTGCGGAAGCTTTAGCTCGCTGGATAACCGATGAAGGGGTGATCTCGCCGCTCGAGTTCATTCCTCTCGCGGAAGAGAGCGGGCTCATTTACGATATCGGAAAACAAATTCTGCATAAGTCCTGTCGAGATACAGCCATTGCGATTGAGTCAGGAAAGTGGAGCAAAGACTTCTCGATTCACGTCAATCTATCGGTCGATCAGCTAAGCGAAAGTGGCTTTGTCGAACAGGTTAAGGGCACGCTAAGAGACACCAAGCTGCCAGCAAGCAACCTGACACTAGAGATCACCGAATCACGCATCGTCGACAACGATCCGACCATCATCGATAACATGCTGACGCTCAAAGCGTTAGGGGTCTCAATCGCAATTGATGATTTTGGTACTGGCTACTCTTCCCTAGCCTATCTGCAAAAGCTGCCATTTGATTGCCTGAAGATAGATCGAAGCTTCGTTAGCAAGCTCAGCAAAGAGAATCTCGACAGCTCCATCGTCGCGGCCATCGTTAACATCACTAAAGGTTTCAAAGTAAGCTTAGTGGCTGAAGGCGTTGAAACACAGCAACAGGCTGAACTTCTTAAGCAGCTGCAGTGCCCGCTTGCTCAAGGCTTCTTATACAGTCGCCCAGTTCCGTTTGACCAATGGCCTACCGACCTTAGCAACTCCAAGCAAAGTGCCAAGATCAAACAAAATACCACTGAGAACCTCACCTAAATCAGGCAGAAATTGAATGAGTCAGATACAAAAATGCCAGCATGATGCTGGCATTTTTTATTGTTCTATTCTCTATCGAGCGATTAGATAACGCGAGAGAACTGCTGTTGGCGAGCCTTTGCACGTAAGTATTTATCAAAACACATACAGATATTACGGATCAGCAAGCGGCCACGCAGAGTAACGCGGATTTCTTTGTCATCGACTTCAACCAAATCATCGTTGATGAAGGTTTGTAGAAGCTCTAAATCTTCTTTGAAGTAGCGATTAAAGTTAACCGAGAACTCAGATTCGATCATCGTTTTATCAAGCTTAAAGTTACAGATAAGCTGCTTGATCACTTCACGACGTAGAAGGTCGTCACTGTCTAGTGCCACGCCTTTCCAAAGTGCATGGCGCAGGTCATTCACCTGAGCGTAGTACTTCTTCAGCTCTTTCTGGTTTTGAGCGTAAGCATCACCGACCATAGAGATAGCAGAAACACCGAAACCAATTAGGTCCGCTTCACCTTGGGTAGTGTAGCCTTGGAAGTTACGATGCAGAATACCTTCACGTTGTGCTACTGCTAGCTCGTCTTCAGGCAGAGCAAAGTGGTCCATACCGATGAACTGGTAACCCGCCCCCGTTAGCGTCTCGATGGTATCTTGTAAGATAGCCATTTTCTCTTTCGCTTCTGGTAGGTCTTCGTCTTTAATCTTACGCTGCGCAGCAAACAGCTGAGGCATGTGTGCGTAGTTAAATACCGATAAACGACCTGGTTTCATCTCTAGCACTTGCTTCAATGTTTCAGCGAACAAAGCTTGAGTCTGCTTTGGTAGGCCGTAGATCAAATCAAGGTTGGTTGAACGGAAGCCTAGCTCTTTCGCACGCTGAACCATCGCAATGATGAACTCTTCATCTTGCTCACGATTAACCAGCTTCTGTACTTCTTTATTGAAGTCTTGAACACCAATACTCAGGCGGTTAAAGCCTTCGCTACGTAGGTGGTCGAGTACGTCTAGCTCAATCTCACGCGGGTCAACTTCGATACTGATTTCAGCGTCAGCGGTGAAGTTAAACTCATCACGTAGAATCATCATCAAGCGAGTGATTTGTGTCTTGGTCAAGAACGTTGGCGTACCACCACCGAAGTGCAATTGCGTCACTTCACGGCCATTCAATAAAGAGGCGCGTTGGCGGATTTCATGTTCAATCACATCAAGGTACTCATCCGCTTTATGCGAGTGACGAGTAATGACTTTATTACAACCACAGTAGTAACAAAGCTTGTGGCAGAACGGGATATGCACGTAAAGAGAGAGTGGACGCTCAGGATATTGAGTACACGCCATGTCGTAATCAGCGACGGTAAACGCTTCATGAAACTCCAACGCAGTTGGGTATGAGGTGTAACGAGGTCCCGAATAGTTGTACTTGTTTAAGATCTCTTGATCCCAAACGATTTGCTGATTCGTTGTTACTGGCTTGCTCGACATAGCGGTATTTCCAATTTAGATCCGCGAGAACCTAAGGTCTCTCAAATCATTTTACATACATTAAAATATAGACGGGTTATTTTGCCACACGACCTGTAAGGTCGTTCCAAGACAAAATCAATTTTTTAGACAAAAACTCAGAACTGCTAGCTTGATCACTAACAAAGCGTCGGGATTAACGAGACGCAAAAGGTAAGAAGGCTCATTTAACACTATCTATAAAGATAAGGTGCCTCAAGAACACCCTGTATTAAACAAGCCTCTATTTTAAAAGTCTTAGCGACTAGATCATCTGAATGTCGATTTGGTTGTTGAGAGGTTTAACCTTCTCTTGCAACCTTTTCAGATCTTCAATGACCGCATCATTCAAGCGAGTCTCTGCCTTATGGCGCGTGAGATTCTGCTGCATGCGTTCTTTCTTCGTCAGTTCCTGTCTTGCCTCTCCGCGAGCCATATCTTTTACGATATGGTACAGCTCAGAAAGAGCAGGATACTCAGAATCAAAATCGACACGCTCATCACCCTGAACATTATCCATAATGATACACACTCGGATACTGATCTCAGGTAAGTCACATTGCCCTTGAATGCCCGCTAAGCACAAAGTACTTACGTTTTCGTAAATCGTCGCGTTACGTTTTTCAATGGCTAGTGCTTGATGCTGCTTTTGCAACTCCGTCTGCTTCTTCACTTGAAGTAGAAGGTAACCTGCGTAAGAGCCCAAGCCGAGAATGATCATTCCACCAGCAATTGCTAATAAGGTTACGTTCATTGGCTATTAACCTTTAAAGCTGTCTAAATCGAAATCTTCGAATTGAGATAGCAAGTCTTCGTCAGAGCTCGCTTTCTTCTTAGAGGCAACCGGTGCTTCTTCGAAGATCTCTTCTTCATCGTCTTCTGGCTCTAGTAGACCTAAGCGGCCCATTAGGTGTTCGATACGATCAAGTTTCTCATCAACAAACTTCTGTAGACCAGCACCTAGGTTTTCACCATTTTCGATACGATCTAGCAGTGTGTTCAGTTGAGCATCATTCTCAAGCATCTCTAACTCTTGTTCGTTAGATAGCTTGCGCTCTTGTTTAGTCGGCTTCTTCGCTGGTTCAACGATCAGCGGAATTTTTTTCTTACTGCCTAAACGAGGGTCACGAGCTTGTGCAGCTTTACGCTGTTTTGCTTCGCTACCATCTGAGTGACGGCTGCCAGACTTAAGGCCTTTACGCTTTTTAACACGCTTACGTTCACGACCTTCAACATCAGATTCACTACGGTTACGAGTAACCATAGGCTCCGGAGCGCCAAGTGCTCCCGGCTTTCTTGATTTCTTACTACGACCCATTACTGCACTTTCCTCAGTAAAATTACATCATTTCCAAAAAATTCTAGTTCGAGCTTATCCCGCTCTGCCAAAAACTGGAATGTTTGACGACTAAAGAAGACGACATGTGTCGGGTCATTCTTGTAGTGCCAACCAGCAAACGCGTCTACGTCTATTACTAGTTTAGTCATAAGACCAATCCAGCCCTTGGGTTTAACTAAATTCAACCATTGCTGCCACACTTTGTCTGGGTGATAAAGATGCTCTATCACCTCCGTGGCAGTCATAAAGTCATACGTTTTTTCCAACACAGAGGTATCTGGGTGGTAATAGATATCGTACAACTCCATGGTGTGTCCGGCTTCTTCTAACATAATAGATAGCGTAGGGCCTGGGCCACAACCAAAATCCAACCCTTGTGAGTTAGATGAAATTTTGTCTGTTAGTGGATCCGCGATGCGAGATAAAAAGCGGCGATAGCCTGCATCACTAGGATCGTTCTCATGGAGATCATAGTGTGCTTTTTCTTCTTTTGCTTCTAACCTTTGTTCAGGTTTAACAAATACCAGTTCACATTGCTGACACTGCAGATAGGCTCTGCGTTTGTCTTCAAAATAGTGATTCACGCCTTGGTGATGGCATAAGGGACAAGTATACATAGCACATCCTTAAACAGGGATGCGAAACATACCAGAAACTGAGTTTATAGTGGAGAGGTATTGGGTGTTTTTTCATCAAATCAATAAAAAAAGCGATAGGAAAACCTATCGCTCTCTAAATCTGCCTATATCGGCCAAAATTTGCATACTCAACTTGGTACACAAATCTCCATTTGTTATTGGTGCTTTCCATGCCAAATTTGTTTGTTGTTCATCGTCCTGATGAGTTTTGGCTATCCTTTTCTAACACCTTGTTGCTGGGCTGTCCTAGCCTGATCCGTTTCTGTCTATACCGTTAGACTAGATGATCATCCATATCTAAGTCAGCTCCTAGCTGATGGCGGTTACTTTACCGTGTTACAAAAAGACTACAAGAGTGCGACTTCACACTTTTGTACACAAATCGATCACACATTGATAAATCAGACATAAACACAAAATGCATTAATAAAACCAATACAAAAGAAAACGCCCCGACCATTACTGATCGGGGCGTCTCTTCAATCTCGCTCGAACGTACATTCCTTTACTCTGGCTAAGAGCAAGAAACCGACAAATTAGTGTAAACCACCAACGTACTTCGATAAGGTATCAATATCAGCGTCTGTTAACTTTTTAGCTACATCACGCATCATCGCATTCATGTCGTTATTACGGTCACCATCGCGGAATTTTTCAAGTTGAGCCTTGATGTAATCTGCGTGCTGACCTGAAATCTTAGGGAAACCAGAAAGTTCGGTACCATTACCACGTGGGCCGTGACAAGCAATACACGCCGTTACGCCGCGTTCTGCGTTACCCGCTGTGTAAAGAACCTTACCTTCATCTACTACATTTTCAGGAGTAGAGTTACTAGAGATAGGTAGAGAGGCGTAGTATGCCGCTAGGTCAGCCATATCTTCTTCAGATAAAGGCATCGCCATTGCACCCATTACAGGTTCGTAACGACCTTGCTTACCACCACTTGTCATACCTAGCTTAAGCTCTTTTAACTGCTTCTCTAGATACTTCTCATGTTGACCGGCCAGCTTAGGGTACTGAGTGATCAGACTGTTGCCGTCAGCACCGTGGCAGGCAACACATGTTTGTGATTTGGCTTTACCAGCTTCAATACTACCTTGAGCCCATACTGAGCAGCTGGCTAAAAGACTCAAAATTAGCGCTAATTTCTTCATGACATTCCATTATAATTATCAAGCTTCCAGTACCACTCTATGTTGCCACTCATGGTACAATAGGCGACCTTATGCCGAGCACGGTTATTTTACACAAATTCACAAAAAAGTAATCAATCGACTACACAAAGTCGAGATGGAGTTAACAGTGAGCGTAAAAATTCATTATCAAAACACGCATTTCATTACCAGTGCACCTGATATTCGTCATTTACCAGAAGACGAAGGGATCGAAATTGCGTTTGCAGGACGCTCCAATGCTGGTAAATCTAGCGCGCTAAATCGCGTTACTAACCAAAAAAGCTTGGCGAAAACCAGTAAAACACCCGGTCGAACTCAGCTAATCAACCTATTTAAGGTAACAGACGGTTGTCATATCGTCGATTTACCTGGATATGGCTTTGCTCAAGTACCACTTGAGATGAAGAAAAAATGGCAGAAGTCGCTAGGTGAATACCTACAACGACGTGAAAGCCTGAAAGGTTTAGTGGTATTGATGGATATCCGTCACCCAATGAAAGACCTTGACCAACAAATGATCTACTGGGCTATCGATAGCCGTATCCCAGTACAGGTTTTGTTAACAAAAGCAGACAAACTGAAAAGTGGTGCGCGTAAAGCACAGCTACTGAAAATCCGTAACGATGCAAAATCTTTCGGTGGTGATGTTGCGGTTGATGTCTTCTCTTCAATGAAGGGCATCGGCGTAGACCAACTGCGTGCCAAGATGGATGAGTGGTTTGCCCCAGCGCTTGCTGATCAAATCATTGATGAGTTAGCGGACGAAGAGCACAACGACTCAGAGTAGTTTCCCTACTTATCGCTATAGGTTAGAGCACTGACAACACGTGATTTAGCCTTATCAATGCCCCTCCTTATATAGGTGGGGTATTTTTTTGCCCAAAAATTAGTGAGTTAAGCCTAAGTTTTTAGTGTTAAAGATCGGATTTAGCCACTAAAACCAATAGAAGTGAACCATACTAAAAGACACATCTAAATAATCAGAACAATGAGAAAGGAATACTCATGTGGAAAACACCATTGGCCATCATTGCACTTATGTTGGTCTCATTGACAGGGTTTGCCTCTGAACCAGAACAAGAACAAGCCCCACTGATCAATGTCGATATGACATTAGACCTAGATGGCATGGAAAAGTACGCCCAAGATGCGAGTGAGTCTCTTGAGGTGATATCGGAATCTTTGCAGGCGATAGTCAACAACCCCAACCTAAGCGACGACCAGCAACAAGCCCTCAATCAAACCGTTGAAAGCATCAATAAGCTTGCGAACTCCACCAAGACATCCCTCAATCAACTGCCACAAGCCTTAGACCAATCTCGACTCGCCTTTAAACAAACCAGTCAAATGCTGTTGGATGATATTCAGACCAAGATCATCATTGCGCTGGCGGCCGTTATCGCCGTCATTATTATCGCTTTGACCGCTATCTATCTGCTTATCCTGAAACCAATGCAGCAAACCTTGGTAAAAGCGACCAACAATATCTCTTCGATGGCGCAATCCATCCAGATCACTGCCGAAGCACTGAAATACAGCACCGAGAAACAACAGAAAATCATGGATTACATTGAGCATTCACCGACTCAATACACTGATAAATAAAGCGTAACCCATCAATCCTTTATCAATCACTTGTAAAATAAAAGTTATTTCAAGTGATAAAACAATCGACTTAGAGACGGATTTAAATTACCAAAAGCTGATCGAATTCCAGATCTAAGGCAAATCAGGGGTTTATCACTGTGCTTGAGAAAGTGTAATAAAAGGCACTAAAAATGAGAGGTTTTACGGGGGAATTGCAGGGTGGAAATATTTTTCTTTCGCACAAGAAAAAACGCCCCAGTCAAATACTGACTGGGGCGGCTGAATCAGCCTAATCCAATAACGTGAAACAAAAGGTCTGAAAGATAGAACATCTTACCTCTGTACCCTACGAGATTTAATGTACAACAATTGCTCAGAAATGAAAACAACTTTTGTAGTTTTTTTTCATGAATGTTTTATTAAAACACCTAAATTCTTATTACGACTTAACTTTATTTGAGACAAAAAAAAGCCAGTGTTTGTGCACTGGCTCATACTAATTTGCTTATTAAGGTCAAAAACTGATTAGTGGGCTTGATCCCAGTTGTCACCGTGGCCAGCTTCCGCGACAAGCGGCACTTCTAGCTCTGCAGCGGATTCCATCAATTCTTGTACTTTACTTTCAATTTCGGCTAAAGATGACTCTTCCACTTCAAACACCAATTCATCGTGTACCTGCATAAGCAGTTTCACACGACCATCGCCTTCCGCTTGAATCCACTCATCCACCAACAACATCGCTTTCTTAATGATGTCTGCCGCTGTACCTTGCATTGGCGCGTTGATCGCCGCGCGTTCAGCTGCCTTACGACGCATGCCATTACGAGATTGAATCTCAGGAAGGTGCAGACGACGACCGTAAATGGTTTCAACGAAGCCTTGCTCTGAAGCTGCACTGCGCGTGTCTTCCATATACTGCATTACGCCAGGGTAACGCTCGAAGTAAGTATCCATGTAGTGCTGTGCTTCACCACGAGGAATACCCAGTTGCTTAGCCAAGCCAAAGGCACTCATACCGTAGATAAGACCGAAGTTAACGGCTTTAGCACGACGACGCTGCTCAGTCGTTACCTGCTCAATATCAACACCAATGATCTCAGCCGCCGTTGCCGCGTGGATATCTTTGCCTTGTTGGAATGCTTCCAGAAGCGCTTTATCACCCGAAAGGTGCGCCATGATACGCAATTCAATTTGAGAGTAATCGACCGCTAGAATCTTCCAACCATGTTGTGCAACGAATGCTTGGCGGATACGACGGCCTTCTTCATTACGAATTGGGATGTTCTGTAGGTTTGGATCCGTCGAAGACAAACGACCCGTTGCTGTCACCGCTTGGTGATAAGACGTGTGAACACGACCCGTTTCAGCGTTGATCATCTTCGGCAGTTTATCTGTGTACGTCGACTTCAGTTTCGCAAGACCACGATACTCAATGATCAGCTTAGGTAGCGGGTAATCAAGAGCCAGCTCTTGCAGCACTTCTTCGTTGGTTGAAGGCGCACCTGATGGCGTTTTCTTGATAACTGGCAGACCCATTTTCTCAAACAGGATCGCTTGCAGCTGTTTTGGCGAGTTCATGTTGAACTCTTGCTCTGCAATCTCGTAGGCTTTCTGTTCTAGCTCATCCAAACGAACCGCAATCTCTTGCGATTGAGCGCCTAGCAGCATGTCATCGATGAATACGCCAGTACGTTCAATACGAGACATAACAGGGATCAGTGGTACTTCGATTTCTTCATAGATGGCTTTTAGCTTTTCATCTTGTTCAATGTTTTCCATCAAACGGTTATGAAGACGTAAAGTCACGTCAGCATCTTCTGCTGCGTATGGAGACGCTTCACCCAGCTCAATCTGGTTGAAAGTAAGCTGCTTCTTACCTTTACCTGCGATTTGCTCAAATGAGATGCAGCTGTGCTGTAGGAAACGCAGCGCTAGGCTGTCCATATCATGCTTGCCACCTACGCTATTGAAAACGTAAGACGCCAGCATGGTATCGTGCTTGATGCCTTTCATCTCGATACCGTAGCGCGCTAGCACACTCATATCGTATTTAAGGTTCTGACCTACTTTCGCTTGTGCATCATCTTCAAGAATCGGCTTGAGCTGTTCAAGTACCCAATCACGATCCAGCTGCTGAGGTGCATCTAGGTAATCATGGGCAACCGGTACGTAAGCGGCAACGCCTTCTTCAGTCGCGAATGACAGGCCAACGAGGTTCGCCACCATGTAATCTAGGCTGTCTGTCTCAGTATCGAAAGCAAACACTTCAGATGCTTTCAATTTCTCTAACCAAACATTGAATGACGCTTCATCTAGGATGGTTTCGTAGTTGCTGCGATCAATCGTCACGGCAGAGGTGTTCATTTCTACGGTAGAAGTGGTTGATGCCGTATTGCTACGCACTGCGCCCGACTTTTCATCCGCCTCAACCACACCATTGCCACCTTCAAGTAGCTCGTTCAACCAAGACTTGAAGACCAGTTGACCGTATAGCTTAATCAGCTCATCCGTGTTTGGTTGGGCTTTTACAAGCGACTCAGGTGTCTCTTCTAACTCGACGTCCAGTTTGATCGTTGCAAGCTCGTAAGACATCTCAGCGTTGTCTTTATTATCAATCAGCTTCTTAGCCATGGTTTTTGAACCACGGAAGCCAAGAGCGGCAATATCATCCAGGTTTTGATACAGCTTTTCGATGCTACCAATGCCTTGCAGCAGAGCAGTCGCTGTCTTGTCACCGACACCCGGAACACCTGGGATGTTATCGACTTTATCACCCATCAGCGCAAGGTAGTCGATAATCAGCTCTGGTGGAATGCCAAACTTCTCAATCACGCCTTCACGATCCATTACCACGTTGGTCATGGTGTTGATCAGAGTAACGTTGTCATCGACAAGCTGCGCCATATCTTTATCGCCAGTACTAATAAGCACAGGCATACCCATCGCAGAAGCTTGAGAAGCAAGCGTACCGATCACGTCATCCGCTTCAACGCCGGGAATAGAGATAAGTGGCAAACCCATTGCACGAATCACATTGTGCAAAGGCTCAATCTGGCAACGAAGATCATCAGGCATAGGTGGACGATTTGCCTTGTACTCTGGGTACATGTCATCACGGAACGTCTTTCCTTTCGCATCAAAAATTACCGCAATACGATCAGAAGCAAATTGACGCATCATGCTGCGCAGCATATTAACTACACCGTAAACAGCGTTAGTTGGGATATCACCATTGCTCATTGTGCCAGGGTAAGCATGGAACGCGCGATATAGGTAAGAAGAGCCATCGATCAGAATCAATGGATTATCAGGAATACGAGCCATAATGTTTGTGTATCCAGTAAGTACAGAAATTATCTGTTAAGAATGCCACGTCTGTTGGTTGGATTCCACGTTGTCGATCTGTATCCGTTCACTCGGTTGTGTTCGTTATAATCGATTTGTTGTTATTTTTTGTTCTTAGACGCAAGCGTTCTGTGGATAACTCTGTTTATATTATTTATCCTCCCTGTTGAGAACTACGGTGAACAACTCAAAAAACACCAATAAACACCTGAAAATAAAGAATAATTTTACAGATCGAACAGATGATCAACGATCTTTTCTCGATCTTGCGTTGTGGAAAAGAATGCTGATGGCGTTTTATTCATAAAAATACGTGCCAATAAATATGCATCTTGTTGAAATGGTAGGTATAAAAAAAGCGACACCCGAAGATGTCGCCTAGCAAAAACCGGTAAAGCCATTCAAATTGAATACCACAGCTTTACCTAAAAGCTATAAATTACACTGGAAGCAATGTGAGCAATGTCGTGTCAAAAAGAACTTAGTACAAGTTCGCGAGAATTCTGTTGGGTAACCAAGTAGATACTTGAGTACTTAACATCCTTGTGAACATTTCCTCATTCCCTAAGACGAAGTTAATAATAATGATTCTCATTTAATAGTCAACACTTAAATGATAACAAATCTCATTTAATTTATAAGCCGTTAACAGCAGTGCTTAAATTTGCTTCAAAAAATGGATTCTATGGGCATTAATGTCTTCTTTTTCTTCAAATTTTTCGATTAGGTAACCGTTTCTCAATAACAGGCGCAACATTGCAGGGAACTGGTTACGAGACTTAACCTTTAACTGTCTGTAGCCCTGCTCTTTCGCCCACTGTTCCTGAGCGTCTAATTGCGCCTGTGCAACGCCTTTGTTCCTCGCGAGCGGTGACACGCCACCAAACCAGCTGTAAAAAGTATCTTGATCCAATTCATAGCCGATCTTAAAACCGAGCAGCACATCAGCTTCTTCAGCCACTAAGATAAGATTCTTTTTCCCTGCTAGCCGCTCTGAAAGAGAAGCAACACTCTCTTTTTTAGCGAACTCAGAGATCTGCTCGACCACAGACACCACTTCTTCTAACGAACCTTCACGCACGACAACTGACATCTTATTCATCCTTATAAACGAAAGGGCTGGCACAATGGCCAACCCTTTACTGATCACTTAAGTGAGCTCTACACGATTACTTTTCTTTTAAGTGCTCTGCGGCTTGTGCATTGTCTTCTGCAAGCCACTCAGCCACATCTTTAGCGAAGTAAGTAAGAATGCCATCAGCACCAGCGCGCTTAAAGCACAGCAGTGATTCCATGACGGTTTCACGCTCTTTTAGCCAACCGTTTTGAATCGCTGCTTTGTGCATCGCATACTCACCAGACACTTGGTAGGCAAATGTCGGAGCTTGGAGTTCATGCTTCACACGACGCACGATGTCTAGGTAAGGCATGCCAGGCTTAACCATCACCATGTCGGCACCTTCATTAAGATCCATCGCAACTTCGTGAATCGCTTCATCGCTGTTCGCAGGATCCATTTGGTAGTTCTTCTTGTTACCACCTTTCAGGTTAGACGCACTGCCGACTGCGTCGCGGAATGGACCGTAGTAACACGATGCGTATTTCGCAGAGTACGCCATAATTTGAGTATGAATATGACCCGCCTCTTCTAACGCTTCACGGATCTTACCAATGCGACCATCCATCATATCCGATGGTGCAACCACGTCAGCACCCGCTTCAGCGTGTGATAATGCTTGCTTGATCAAGACTTCAGTCGTCTCGTCATTCATCACGTAACCATCTTCATCGATGATGCCGTCTTGGCCGTGAGTAGTGAATGGGTCTAGTGCTACGTCAGTAATAACGCCAATGTTTGGCACATGCTCTTTTAGTAAACGTACAGCGCGCTGCACCAAACCTTCTGAGTTATGAGCTTCAGCTGCGCATAAACTTTTAGCATCTTGGTTCACGACTGGAAATAGAGCAATCGCAGGAACACCCAGCTTTGACAGGTAATCTGCTTCCTCAAGCATGTAGTCGATCGACAAGCGTTCAACACCTGGCATTGACTCGACAGGCTCGCGGCGGTCTTTACCCATCAGGATAAACATTGGGTAGATTAGATCATCCACAGACAATTGATTTTCTGCCATTAGGCGACGGCTAAAGTCGTGCTTACGCATACGGCGCATACGGCGACCTGGGAATTGACCTTGAATTGAAACAGACACTAGATTCTCCTTGCCTAGTCTAAGCACCGAAATACTTAGATATGAAAAGTGCTAAATACAGGCAAAAGCATATCACTGATGGCTCAGGACGCTAGCAGTAAAATATGAAACCCACTCAAAAACAGGGATAAATGGCAAAAAATGACCTTCTCCTCACACTGCCGTATACTCATGACAACTCAGTAAAGACCGCTTTCAGGACAAAACAATGATCGACACCCATGCTCATATTTACGCTAGTGAATTCGATGAAGACCGCGAACAAGTTGTGCAGCGTGCACTGGCTCAAGGGATTGATACCATTCTATTGCCGAACATCGATTTAGAATCTATCGAGCCAATGTTAGCGACGGAAGCGCAGTTTCCTGATGTGTGCCGCTCAATGATGGGCTTACACCCTTGTTATGTGGATGCGAATATCGAGCAAACCCTCAAAACCATTCGAGCTTGGTTTGATAAGCATGACTTTATCGCCGTGGGTGAGATTGGTATCGACTTGTACTGGGATAAAACCTTCAAGGCTGAACAAGAGATGGCGTTTGTGACTCAACTGCAGTGGGCAAAAGAGCTTGATCTACCTGTGGTGATCCACACTCGTGATTCCATTGAAGAGACACTTGCCCTACTTCGTAAAGAACAAGATGGCAGCTTACGCGGGGTATTTCACTGCTTTGGTAGCAGCTTAGAGGAAGCTCAAGCGATCAACGAGCTAGGCTTTCATTTAGGTTTAGGCGGCGTTTCGACCTTTAAGAATTCAGGGATGGACAAGGTGATCCCGCATCTCGATATGGATTACGTCATTCTAGAGACAGATTGCCCATACTTGGCACCAACACCGAATCGCGGTAAACGCAATGAACCAGCCTACACAGAATTAGTAGCAAAACGAATCGCTGAATTGCTCGGAATTACCCTTAAAGAAGTCGAAAACATAACCACCACAAATGCTAAGGCATTGTTTAATTTATGATAAATCTATTAATAAGTAATTATTACGGATTTTTCCTGAATTTATTTGAGAAAGATAAGTGACATGTATAGTATCAACCACCTGCATATGGAGGTAGTTGATTATGTGTGACCATTCACAACACTTACAACGTCAACATCGAACCCTATGGCATAAAATTTTGGGCATCAAAGAGCTCTATATATGTCAGAACTGTGGTTATCAGTTAAAGATTCGATAAACAGACATAATAAAAAAGCGGCCCTAGGCCGCTTTTTTATTATGTGATTTTTACTGAAGCATTCCGAATCAAGATTCAGCTTCTTCCTCTTCATCCGCATCTGGCTTACGCGTATAAAAACGTGCGAAGAACAGACCAATCTCAAACAAAATACACATTGGAATCGCCAACAGCGTTTGCGAGATCATATCAGGTGGTGTCAGCATCATACCTATGATGAAAGCACCCACAACAATGTAAGGACGCTTTTCAGACAGAGATTGAGGCGTTGTTGCACCCGTCCAACACAACAAGATAATCGCAACTGGCACTTCAAAGGCAATACCAAAAGCAAAGAACAGCGCGAGTACAAAATCAAGATAGCTTGAGATGTCGGTTGCGAACTCTACTCCCCCTAATGATATGGCCGTAAAAAAGCCAAATACCAATGGGAATACAATAAAGTAAGCGAACGCCACACCACAGTAAAACAGCAATGAACTTGAAGCCAATAGCGGCATGATCAAGCGTTTTTCATGCTTGTATAAACCCGGAGCAACAAAAGCCCACACCTGATACAAAATAAACGGAACCGCGAGGAATATAGACGCGATCAAGGTTAATTTCAGCGGTGTGAAAAATGGCGATGCAACATCGGTTGCGATCATCGTCGCCCCTTCAGGTAGACGATCTACCAAAGGTGCTGATACGAATTCATAAATATCATTAGCAAAATAAATTAGCCCGACAAATATCACTAGCACCGCGACAATCGCACGTAGTAGGCGATTACGTAGTTCTAGAAGGTGGCTAATTAAAGGCTGTGTCTGCTCAGTCGAAGACATGTCAAACCTCTTAAACAGGAAGATCGAAAAGGAGCCGCGCGTGTATCTATCCAGTTGAATTGGTATCCACTTGAATAGTTATTTACTTGAATAGCTATCTATTTAAACATCTAGCGACTCAAGTATCCGGCGACTCCTCCTTGCGAGACTATTCGGCTTTCTTATCTGACGGTGCTGAAGCTTCGCTGTTGACCTGAATGGTTTCAGATTCCACAGTTTCCGTGACACTAGGTTTAGTCTCACTTGGCTTATCAGACTCAGGCTTAGCATACGGACGTTGAACCTCAGCAGCGGCCTGCTTGAGTTCATCGACTGACGCTTTAAGGTCTGGAGATAAATCTTCCATTCCCATTTTTTCCGCCTTGCGTAGGTTTTCTTGCAGCTCTTGCACCTTAAGCTCATGAGAAAGTTCATCTTTCACACTATTTGCCATGCTTTTCGCTTGTCCAACAAACTTGGAAATACTGCGAATCGCCACGGGCAAACGCTCAGGCCCTAAAACCACTAACCCAACGACAGATATTAATACCAGTTCCCAAAAACCGATATCAAACACGATTTACGCCTGCTCTTTGTCTTTCTTTGTTTCAGCAGTTGTTTCAGCGTGAGCTTCTGTCTTCTGCTGTTCAATATTCTTTGGTTCGAAGTCTGCATCTTTCTTATCTGCAGGCTTGTCTTCATCGCTCATCGCTTTTTTGAAGCCTTTAACCGCTGAACCTAAGTCACCACCCATACCGCGCAGTTTCTTTGTTCCGAATAGCAAAATTACAATTACAGCAATGATTAGAAGTTGCCAAATACTGATACCACCCATTGTCATTGTCCTCGGGTCTGTCTACACATAAAAATATTAAGAGAGTCTACTGTCTAACGACGGTAAGCTCGCCAACTAAGCAACCAAAATGTGACACCTGCGATGCCACAGCCCATAGATAGCTGCTCATAAGGGCTTGAAACTAATATTGCGGAGCATACGACTAAAGTGGCTCCAACGCCAAACAAAAACTTTCCAGTTGCTTGCTGACGCTTACTATCTCGGTAGCCTTGATAAAGCTGATCCATTCTGTGGTTCATCGCTTTACCTTGGCGCAAGCTGTCATAAAGTAGCTCTGGCAGCTCTGGCAGTTTTTCTGCCCAGAATGGCGCGCGCTCTTTTACTGCGTTAATCACAGCTTGCGGCCCCACCTGATTCATCATCCAGGTTTCAAGGAAAGGCTTGGCTGTTGCCCACAAATCAAGTTGCGGATACAACTGACGACCTAGACCTTCCACATACAACAAGGTCTTCTGTAGAAGTACCAACTGAGGCTGAACCTCCATGTTGAAACGTCTTGCTGTATTAAATAAGTTTAGCAACACATGGCCAAATGAGATCTCGCCAAGTGGTTTTGCAAAAATTGGCTCACACACCATACGGATCGCGAACTCAAAATCATTGACGTTGGTGTCGTGTGGCACCCACCCCGAATCCACGTGCAGCTCGGCAACTTTACGGTAATCTCGATTGAAGAAAGCCAACAAGTTCTCGGCTAAATAGCGCTTATCTTCGCTGTTGAGCGTGCCGACAATGCCGCAATCCAAACCAATCCACTGAGGGTTATCTGGATTCTCTGGGTTAACGAATACGTTGCCCGGGTGCATGTCTGCATGGAAAAAGCTGTCTCGGAATACTTGGGTGAAGAATACCGTCACACCGCGTTCCGCGAGCAATTTCATGTTGGTACCGTTGGCTTCTAGCGTCTCAATATCGGAGACTTGAATACCGTAGATACGCTCTGACACCATCAGGGTTTCGCTGCTTAGATCAGGGATAACCTCTGGAACATACAGCTCTTCACTGCCTTCAAAATTACGTCGCAGTTGAATGGCATTGGCTGCCTCTCGGCGCAGATCCAATTCATCGAGTAACGTTTTCTCGTACTCGTGAACCACTTCAACCGGTTTCAAACGACGTGCTTCAGGAAGCGACTTAGCGACTATACGCGCCATTCGGTGCATCAGTTTTAGATCTGCATCAATCACTGGGCGAATATCAGGTCGAATTACCTTCAGAACAATCTCGCGACCGCTCTCTTTAAGCTTTGCGGTATGCACCTGAGCAATAGAAGCAGAAGCCAGTGGCTCGATATCAAAGTCGGTAAACCAGTTATCTAAACTACCACCGAGCGCCTTTTCCATATCTTGCTTAGCCAGTTGTCCATCAAACGGCGCAACTTGGTCTTGCAACAACGCCAACTGATCGGCGATATGAGGAGGGAACAGATCACGACGTGTCGACATCATCTGTCCAAACTTGATCCACACTGGACCAAGTTCTTGCAGCGCAAGGCGCAAGCGATGACCCAACTCTTTATCTTGATGCTTGTTCTTGAGCCAAAACAGTGACTTTCGCGCCAACAAAGGGGCTTTAGTCAGTTGGTGTTCCGGCATCAACTCATCAAGGCCGTACTCCAACTGTACCTTGATAATATGATAAAGACGTTTCAGTTCTGCTGGGGTCATGCTTTCTCCAACAGAGCGTTCAACTTAGCTTCAAGACGAGCAGCGGAGCTTTTTACGTCATCAACTTGGTCGCAAAAGTGCGCGACTTCTAACGGTGCGGGTGCGATCTTCCACTCTTCAGTCAGAACTTGAGCTACATGGTTTTGATGCTTAGTCGCCTGTTTTGCTACAAAGCCACCGACGTTTTTAACGCCTTGCACCAAGGTATGCGCAACCACATCGCCCGTTACGCGCGATAACCACTCTTCCAAATCAGGCTTGCAGTCTGTCATCAGCTGAGCAAATTTCTGAGCCAGTTGAATATCACCCTCTAAGATAAGCTTATCTTGCTTGATCAGCTTGGTGATGTTCGATTGCTCACGCAGTTCCGGTAACACCGATAGGTTCAAAGATAGGTAGCAATCAGGCTGCCCTTCATATTCAGACAACACATCGATTTGTTGGCTGAAAACGAAAGTGAGTGTTTTATTCAACTCTTTCAAATTAACTTGAATGATCTGCCCCTTTAAACGAGACAAACGACGAACCAAGGCTGGATCATCGTTCACGAAAGTATTTAAAGAGGTTTCAATAACCGCGGTTACCAATGGATCAAATGGCATGACTGTCCTTACCTTTGAAAACGGATAAGCCTTAACCTATCCGTTCTGTCTTTATTCTTATTGTTTAGCACGCCCTAAGAGCCTGCTACCAAGTTCGACTAGAACTTGTAACCACGGTGCAGCGCAACAATGCCGCCCGTTAGGTTGAAGTATTTTGTATTTTCAAAACCCGCTTCTTGCATCATGCCTTCCAAGGTTTCTTGGTTCGGGTGCATGCGGATTGATTCTGCAAGGTAACGATAGCTGTCTGCGTCGTTGGCAATCAGCTCACCCATTTTTGGCAACAGGTGGAAAGAGTAGGCATCGTAAACCTTTGATAGAGGTTCAAGTACTGGCTTAGAAAACTCAAGAACCAACAGGCGACCGCCCGGCTTCAGCACGCGGTACATTGAACGCAGCGCTTGGTCTTTATCGGTTACATTACGCAGACAGAAGCTGATGGTAATGCAATCGAAGTAGTTGTCTGGGAAAGGCAGCTCTTCAGCGTTTGCTTGAACGTAATGTACGTTGCCAACAATACCACTATCACGCAGCTTATCACGGCCAACATTCAGCATTGAGTTGTTGATATCAGCAAGAACCACGTGGCCTTTTTCACCAACGATACGCGAGAACTTCGCAGTCAGGTCACCGGTACCACCACCAAGGTCTAGGATACGTTGACCCGGGCGCACGCCACTGCAATCAATCGTAAATCGCTTCCACAAGCGGTGAACACCACCCGACATTAAGTCATTCATGATGTCGTATTTAGCGGCTACAGAGTGAAATACCTCTGCTACTTTCGCGACTTTTTCGTCTTTTGCGACTGTTTCGAAACCAAAGTGTGTGGTTTCTGACTCTACTGCTGAATTTGTCTGCACGCTTGTGTCCATAATGCTGTTATCTACCATGGTAAGTTCTCATCGACAGCGCTCTTTGTATTTAGAGGCGCTGCGGCCGATTAGTTTACTTTATCCTCAGCAGGTTGTCTTTCTACTAAGGAGGCATTTTCTGAAAAAGCCTCATTTTGCGCCATTTCAGCCAAACCAATCGAGATCGGCTTCTTCACTTCAACACCCAATTGCTTGAAGCTTTCGGCCTGACGAATCACGTTACCCCGCCCCGTCACTAGCTTATTCATCGCCCCTTGGTAGCTTTGGTTGGCTCTATCAAGCGAACTGCCAAGGCCTTCCATATCATCAACAAACAGGCGCAGCTTGTCGTAAAGCTTGCTCGCACGTTCCGCGATAACTTGTGCGTTCTGGTTCTGTCTGTCGTTACGCCACAGGTTATCAATGGTACGCAGTGCCACCAGCAGAGTGGTTGGGCTGACCAAGATGATGTTTTGCTCCATCGCATCTTTCACCAAGCTAGGATCAGCCTGAATCGCCACTTGGAATGCTGGCTCAACCGGGATAAACATCAATACGTAATCCAGGCTCTGTATGCCTTTGAGCTGATGATAATCTTTCTGGCTCAAGCCTTTGATATGCGCTCGCAATGACACCAAGTGATCACGCAATGCAGCATCGCGTTGCTGATCGGTTTCGGCATTGAAGTAGCGCTCAAAGGCCACCAGCGCCATTTTTGAATCGACCACCACTTGCTTGTCTTGTGGCAGATGCACGATCACATCCGGTTGGTAGCGCTTACCCGCATCGTTTTGCAGGTTCACTTGCGTTTGGTATTCGTGACCTTCGCGCAACCCTGATTCAGCAAGCACCCGTGCCAGTACCACTTCGCCCCAGTTACCTTGTTGTTTGTTATCGCCCTTTAGCGCTTGAGTCAGGTTCACCGCTTCACGTGTCATGCTCTCATTGAGACGTTGTAGGTTCTTAAGCTCATGCACCAAGGTATGACGCTCTTTGGCCTCTTGGCTGAAGCTGTCGTTCACTTGTTTCTTGAAGCCTTCCAACTGCTCTCTTAGTGGAGACAACAAACCTTCTAAGCTCTGCTTATTCTGCTGATCGACCTTGGCAGTTTTGGTTTCAAACAATTGGTTCGCTAACAATTCAAACTGCTGCTTAAGTCGAGATTCGGCTTGTTCTAGTAGTTGCAGCTTTTCACTATTGGCGAGGTTTTCTTGGTCATGCCTTGCTTCTTGCTCGCGCAGCTCGGCTTCTAATTCAGACTTATGATCTTTAAGCACATTGATCTCATTAGCGTACTGCTGGCGCTCTTGCTTGACCGCCTCAAAGTAACGCAGCTTTTCCATCGCAGCCATCACCTTACCGTGCGCCTGCTTGAGCTCGAATGCCGCTTTGTCTCGGTCATCATCTAACTCATTGAGTTCTTGTTGCGCCTCTGCGAGTGATGCTTTGAGCTGAGCTTGCTGAGATTCATACAACAAACGATCGGACTCTAGCTGCTGCTCTAGCAATCGCTGCTGAAAAGAGAGCTTCTGTTTAATCCACCAACCCACCACACCACCGCTGACGAGCGCGCCAGAAATTGCAGCAATAAGCGTTGCCTGATGTTCGATAATCCATTGCATGATAATGATTTAGCCTAATTGGAAATAACTCATTAAATGGTATTTTGATACTGGATAAATGTCCAGTTTGCCGTATTAAAATTCGACAGATAGACTAGGCGCTCCGTATTCTGTCCCATCAAATTAGAATGAGTTGCCATGAACGAACGTCGTGCCTTGGGCTTTGGCCTTTCCGCAGTACTGCTGTGGTCAACGGTCGCTACTGCTTTTAAGCTGACCCTTGCTGAGTTTTCACCTATTCAAATGCTGACCATTGCCAGTATTGTGTCGTCGATTGCGCTGATCGCAGTCTGCGCCTTTCAAGGCAAGCTTTCTCAGCTGAGTACTACGTTTCTTTCAAATCCTTGGTATTACTTACTGCTCGGCTTAGTTAACCCATTGGCCTATTACCTGATTCTATTCAAAGCCTACGACCTGCTGCCCGCTTCTCAAGCTCAAGCCATCAACTACAGCTGGGCTATCACGCTAACCTTAATGGCGGCGGTTTTTCTGGGGCAAAAGATTCGTAAGCAAGATTGGATTGCGTGTACCTTCAGCTATGCGGGTGTGGTAGTTATTGCCACCAAAGGCGATGTCCTAGGCATGCAGTTCGATAGCCCACTAGGTGTGGCACTGGCGCTGCTTTCTACTCTACTTTGGGCAGGATATTGGATTCTCAACACCAAAAACAAGGCTGACCCAGTGGTTGGCGTACTGCTTGGTTTCTTGGTGGCATTACCATTCGCGATCGGTTTAACCCTTTTTGAGGGCGAAAGCTTTAGCCAAATTACGGCGAAGGGTTGGATGGCGGTGACTTACGTTGGATTATTTGAGATGGGTATTACCTTTGTATTGTGGTTATCAGCACTCAAGTTAACCAACAATACGGCACGTATCAGCAACCTGATTTTTGCCTCACCGTTTATCTCACTGATGCTACTTTCAACCATCATAGGTGAAGAGATTCACCCTGCAACACTGTTTGGTTTGGTACTGATCATTGCTGGCTTGGTGATTCAACAGATCAAGTTTTCAAAAAACAAAGCTGCGTAAAACAAGCGCTAAAAGATTCGATTGATCACGAAAAGCCATCGATAAAGTCGAATCTAGAGCTGGAAAAAATATTAGATACAAAAATGGCGAGTCATATGACTCGCCATTTTTATATAATTTAAAATCTAGTGAGTAAGCTAAAAGCTTAAACCCACTGACCTGCTGCAAAGCCAGAACTCCAACACCATTGGAAGTTATAGCCACCAAGCCAGCCAGTAACATCCATCACTTCACCGATGAAATAGAGGCCTGACACGCTCTTACATTCCATGGTTTTTGAAGATAAGTGATTGGTGTCTACGCCGCCTAGAGTTACTTCGGCAGTACGGTAACCTTCGGTGCCGTTTGGCGCGATTTTCCAGTTTTCAAGATGCTCTACGATGTCATTCAGCTGTTTTTCATTGAACTGCTTGAGCGGCTTGTCTTCCAGCTCTTTGCGGTCAATCAACACTTCCACAAAACGCTTTGGCAGTGCTTTCGCCAAGGTATTTTTCAGGCTCTGATTTGGGTGTTTCTCGCGAGAGTTAGCCAGCAGTTCAGCTACATCGACTTCAGGTACTAGATTAATCGAAACCGACTGACCCGCTTTCCAGAACGAAGAAATTTGCAGTACTGAAGGACCCGATAGGCCGCGGTGAGTAAACAACAACGCTTCTTTGAACAAGGTTCCGTCTTGCGCGGTGATCTCGGCAGGAATTGCGATACCAGAAAGCTCTGCGAAAGCTTCTTTATCTTCTTTATGTAGAGTGAATGGCACTAAGCCCGCCGTAGTCGGCATCACAGACAAACCAAATTGCTCGGCAATCTTATAGCCAAATGGTGTTGCGCCCAGCTTAGGCATCGACAAACCACCTGTTGCCACAACGAGTGAGTCACACTCAACTTCGTCGGTATTAAGGTGCATCTTAAAGCCAGCGTCTGTTTTTTCGATGGAGTGAACATCACAACGGTAGCGCTGTTCGACTTTCGCCTGCTTACACTCGTCAAGCAGCATACTCACGATATCTTTTGCTGTGTGGTCATTCACACAGAACAACTGGCCGTGATCGCGCTCTTCGAACTCAATACCGTACTTACTCACCATCGAGATAAAATCCCAGTTGGTGTATTGAGATAAAGCTGACTTCACGAAGTGAGGGTTGTTACACAGGAAGTTGTTGGCTGAAACATCATAGTTAGTGAAGTTACAACGACCGCCACCTGAGATTAAAATTTTTCTGCCTGGTTTCTTTGCATGATCAACCACCAGCACTCGTCGGCCGCGTTTACCAGCTTCCGCAGCACACATTAAGCCTGCGGCGCCCGCACCAATTACGATTACATCAAATTTTTCACTCATGTGGTTCTGCTTTTCTTCACTTTTGCAGCCCGAGTACACCCTGTTCTCGAAATGCCATCAATAAAAAAGGATGTGCATAAACAGCACATCCTTACTAATTGCTCGCTATTTTAGCGGCAATTTTAAACTTTGCAATTGATGTTCAATTGTACAGTTTGCAGACAGCAGCAAAACCACTACTTGGCTTAGCGAACCAACAACCAAAGCTTCACACCAAAACCTAGGCTTTACTTCTCACGAGCTAAAAGATTTAGACGATGAAAGAAGAGAGCAAGGTTACACCTAACAGAGCTGAAGAGAGTATGAATAACTGTCTTACACGATCGCACTTCGAAGTAAAAACTTCGTCATGATGATGGTGATACTCTTTGCTTTTGATGTAACTGAACAGGCGAACCTGTTTGGTCATATTGCCATGGGTTGTGAAAAAACCGCCTCCGTCTACTTGTTGATAAAGTAGAGGATGCGCTTCTCGCATAATATAAATGAGCGTTCTTAGCGCAGTAAAATAACGCGCCCAGTTCACGCAAGTCACAACCATTAGTGCAAATAGAATAGTGTCGCCGCTGATCATCCTTTCCTCCCTACATCTTCATAAGAAAACTCAAAAGAAAAAGATAATCAGTGTCTTTCTCGTACTACCTAAACGGCAGGAGCTTCCATAATTGAAGATGAACCATCTTTTGCCAATTGCGCTAGGTCTTTATCAATAAAGAACAGTGCTTTACCGTCTTCACCAACAAGTTCTAGCTTATCCAATACACCTTTAAACAACTTCTCTTCTTCATGTTGCTCTGCAACGTACCATTGCAGGAAGTTAAAGGTTGAGTAGTCTTGTGTGCTGAAAGCAACGTGAGCCAGTTTGTTGATCTTTTCAGTAATCATCTGCTCATGTTCATAAGTTTCACGGAACACTGCGCCAAGGCTTTCGAATTCGTGTTTTGGTGCTTCAATCGCACCCAGAATTGGCATTGCACCTGTTTCGCTTACGTAAGTGAAAAGACGCTGCATATGTTCCATTTCTTCTACTGCATGAACACGCAGAAACTCTGCTGCACCTTCAAATCCTTTGTCTTCACACCAAGCACTCATTTGTAAGTATAGATTGGATGAGAAAAATTCTAGGTTAATTTGATCATTCAGTTGCTCAACCATAGTTTTTGACAGCATTTAAGACTCCTAATTACATCCTCAATTTTCTCTACTATATCACTATTTAATGAATATCTCGCAGGCCATTAGTTAACCAATATTTCGAGCTGTCATTACGCAAGACAGTGGATATGAGATCACTTCAGCAAAAAAAGCCATCGCATAGTGCTAATCTTTAAACAGACAATGAATAAAGGAGGTAGCGATATGAGTTACAAACATATTTTGGTCGCAGTCGATTTATCAGAAGACAGCAAATTAATTGTGGATAAAGCGGTAGCATTGGCAAAGCCATTGGAAGCCAAAGTCTCTTTTATCCATATTGATATTAACTACGCGGAGCTCTACACTGGCCTGATTGATATCAACATGGCCGAAACCCAGCACAACGCGATGGAAGCATCTCGTATTCAGCTGCAAAATTTTGCGGAGCACGCCCAATACCCGATCACCCATACCCTAGTAGGCAGTGGTGATTTGAGTCATGAGCTGTGTGACACCATCAACGAGTTCAATGTTGATCTCGTGGTTTGCGGTCACCATCAAGACTTTTGGAGCAAGCTGCTTTCTTCAACACGCCAACTGATCAACGCCTCTCCGGTTGATATGCTGGTCGTGCCTCTAAGAGATTCAGAAGACTAATGATTTAAGGTTAGGTAACATACAGCTTATATCTTATTAACGAAGTTTTACTATGAGCTATTTAGCTGGTGTTACCCTCCTATGGGCCTTCTCCTTTAGCCTGATCGGCGTTTACCTTGCGGGTCAGGTTGATTCTTGGTTCTCTGTTCTGATGCGTGTTGCCCTTGCTGGCGTCGTATTTCTTCCTTTCCTAAAGTTTCGCGGCGTATCGCGTAAGCTGATCGCTAAATTGATGGCAATTGGTGGTATCCAGCTTGGCCTGATGTACTGCTTCTACTATCAATCTTTCTTACTGCTATCCGTTCCTGAAGTCCTTTTGTTTACCGTTTTCACGCCAATTTACGTCACGCTGATTTATGACTTTCTCAAAGGGCAATTCTCTCCGTGGTACTTAGTGACGGCGGCAATTGCGGTATTGGGCGCGGTATTCATTAAATTCGCAGGCATCAACGAAAACTTTTTGGTTGGCTTCCTCGTCGTGCAAGGCGCGAACCTGTGCTTTGCTATCGGTCAGGTGGGCTACAAGGTGGTGATGGAGAAGGAATCAACCGAGTTACCTCAGCGAACCGTATTTGGTTACTTCTACTTAGGAGCGCTATGTGTCGCGTCAGTGGCTTTCATGCTACTGGGCAATCCAGAGAAACTACCCACCACCACACTTCAATGGGGAACCCTGATCTACCTTGGCTTGATTGCTTCGGGGCTGGGTTACTTTATGTGGAATAAAGGCGCGTGCATGGTGAATGCTGGCGCGCTGGCAGTGATGAACAATGCCTTGGTTCCTGCGGGCCTGGTGGTGAATATCCTGATTTGGAACAGAGATGTCGATTTGGTTCGCTTGTCTATTGGTGGCGCCGTTATCTTATTCTCTCTATTCGTCAATGAAACCTGGGTGAAGAAGCGCGTAGCAAGATCCGCAAGCAACGCTTAGCTGATTTGAACGAGCTGCATGAGTCAGCTCGGATAACCCCAAAAAGCAAAAGAGCGACCTTAGGTCGCTCTTTTTAAATCATCGCTCTAGCAATAAACCATTCAAATCAACTTCAGTGGATGTGATTGTGGCTCACTACCTGAGTCTTGGTTTCAGTGAAGGCCACATCATCAAGTTGTAGGTTGATTCGTTCCAATTCACTTTCCAGCTTCTGGCTTTTCTTAAACAGCTTTTGTTGCTTCTTAATCATCTTCGCCAGTTTCTTATTGTACTTTTCTTGTTTCTTAGCTGCTTTCTTCGCTTGTTTGAGTTCAGCTTTCTCATCACCGCTCGCCTTCGCCATCAGTTTTTTCAGCTTGGCTTTCTTCTGCGCGGCTTCTTTTTTTGCAAGCTCAGGGGCAATATCAGCGGCGGCAGGATCGAACATTTGTACGCTCGGCTCAATTGTCTCGTTGATTTCCGCAAGCGATAGCTCTGGTGCAGGTAGTGTTTCCGCTAGCAGGCCGCATGCGACTTTCTCTTCAACGGGTTTGTTTTGACAACCAAGAGGTGGAATTGCGGTTGGTTTGCATAGGTTCGCTTGATCCGCCGAAGAACGCGCGCAAGAACGACACACGAACTTAGGTTCAGTCACCAAGCTGTGGATCTCACCCAAGTGTTCAGTGATATCTCGACGGTTTAACTTACAAAAGCGTTTAGCCATGCTACAACTCCAGCTAAGAATAATAATGATTCTTAGTTAGATATACATCCGTAACGCGACTATCGCAAGTGTTAAATGGCAATTTATCGTATTTATGACGGGAAATTTTCTTAGCGTGTTGCTAAGTTATTGATGCTTCCGCTAAGTCATTGATGCTTTCACATAGACGTCAAAACGGTTCTTTTTGGTTTCGATCGCCATGCTTGGTTTTTGCTCGTCTAACCACGCTGCATAATCCGGTCTTTTAACCACAACTCGCTTCGATGCCAACTTCATCGCCGGCTCAAATAGACCATCAGCATCCAGATCGGCACCCACCAAAGATTGGAATACGCGCATCTCTTTTTTAACCAGAGCCGATTTCTTTTTGTTCTCAGGGTGTGGGTACATTGGGTCAAGGTACACCACGTCTGGCTGTTCGAAGTCAGGATCGTTGCTGAGCTTATCCAATGCATCGTGACTGGATGCGTGAATCAGCTTCATACGCTCACTTACCCAACCACCAATGTCTGGGTCTTGTTGCGCTCGCTGCAAGCCATCATCAAGCAGTGCAGCCACAACTGGGTGACGCTCGACCATTTGCACCTTACAACCTAGAGAAGCCAACACAAACGCATCGCGCCCTAAGCCGGCAGTACCATCAAGAATAGTTGGCGTTGCGCCTTTGTTTAAACCAGCTGCTTTGGCAATCGCCTGACCTTTACCACCACCAAACTTACGTCGGTGACCGACTGCGCCTCCCACTAAATCAACAAAGATAGCGCCAAGCTTAGGCTCATCGACTTTACGTAGCTCAAGTCGCTCACTAGTCAGTACCAAAGCAAAATCGCTGCTTTCATCATGAGATAAGTTCCAGCGGGTCGCTAAGTCATTCAAATGATCGATTTGGGTAGCATCTTCGCAAATCAGTTGTAGTTGCAAGGTCGTCTCCAACAGACAGTAGTATTCAAAACAAAAGAGGCAACCAGTTTACCTGATTGCCTCAACAATACATATTAGCGGTGAAAAGTATTCCCGGCTAAAGTCGGCTTACCTAAACCAATGGCTCTGTCTCTCGTTCTTGTCTTAACTCTTCAACGAGCTCTGCGAGTGGTTTAGGTCGGCCTATGATGTAGCCCTGCGCGTAGTTCACACCCAACTCAATCAGCTTGTCGATGATCTGGGTATTTTCAACGAACTCAGCCACGGTGTGCTTGCCCATCTGCTTGGCGAGATCATTGATCGAGCGAACCATCACATGGTCCATCTCATTGACATCAATATCACGCACAAACAGGCCGTCGATCTTCACAATATCGACGGGCAATTTTTTCAGATAGCCAAATGACGATAGCCCTGAACCAAAATCATCCAATGCAATCATGCAGCCAAGCTCTTTAATGCGAGTGAAGAACTTGATCGCCTGCTTCATGTTACTCATGGCGGCCGTTTCGGTGATCTCTAAACAAATCTTATGACACGGTATCGATGAATCGCTCAGGCTATCTATCAAGAACTCGACAAAGTCACGATTCCCCATCGAGTGACCGGAAAGGTTGATTGAACACATCCCGAGTTCCTCAATAACCTCAGGGCGTTGCTCCAACCAACTCAAGGTTTGACTGACGACTTGGCGATCAATCAAATGCGCGATGTTATAACGCTCTGAGGCTGGCATGAAAATCCCTGGGGAGATGTATTCCCCTTGGATGTTCTTGATGCGCACCAAGATTTCAAAGTGCATTTTATCGCTGTCTTCATCTAGGCCAAGAATACGCTGCGCAAACAGCTCTAAGCGATCATTAGCCAAGGCCTCATGCACTAGGTTAACGCACTCCATCTCAAGATGGCGACGACGCAGGTCTTCATCATCTTGATGGTAAAGATGATAGCGATTGCGACCTTCTTCTTTAGCGGCATGACAAGCTGCATCCGCCTGAGCGTGCACCATCTGCGGTGAAGCCGCAGTATGATCAATCAATCGAATACCGATAGAGCAAGTCAGGTTGAGTCGAATATCATCCCACAAGAATGGATTCTCACTCATCATCGAGATAATACTGCGACACACATTAACCGCGTCTCGCTCAGTACAGTCTTTCATTAATACAGCAAACTCATCACCACCCATTCGCGCTAACACCGCATTGTAAGGCAGCACGTCTTCTAGCAACTTGGCACTAAACAAGATCGCAGCATCACCCGCTTCATGTCCTGCGGTATCGTTCAGCACTTTCAGCTGATCCAAATCTAAGAACAACATCGCGTGAGTTCGCATGTGGCTCTCAACCTCTTTCAGCGCTTTTTGCAGCTCTTGCTCAAAGTGGTTGCGGTTAAAGGTGTCAGTCAGCAGGTCATAGCGAGCCTGATATTCTAGCTTTTCAGAAAGCTCGTGCGTTTCGGTGATGTCTTCACCCACAATCAGCAGCTGATCAGATTCGACCAACGGGCGGATATTTTCACGAATCCAGATCTTGCTGCCGTCGGCATGACGATATTCGATATCACGACGCCACACACCACGAATCTTATGCTGTGGTTGCAGCAAGATATGACGCGGAATCATCGCGTTCTCATCAACATAGAACTCTCTAGGGCGATGGCCCAACAACTGATCTAACGGGTAACCCAAAAGCTCTTCGGCAAACTGGTTCACTTGTTGAATGCGATTATTGCCATCAAGCGTAATCATCATCACCGGCTGTTTGTCGTAATACAGCTTCAAGTTTGCTTCACGCTGGAACAGCTTATTCTCAGCAAGCTTACGCGAGGTCACGTCGCGCGCCTCAAAGAGAAACTGAATGTCTTCTTCTTCACTGCCCGGCATCGGCTTCAATGAAATATCCAACACCATCGCACCGCGATCTCGACACCACACCTCGGCTTCAAATCGTAACGCTGGGTGCTCACTTTTTGCGATGAAATAGTCGGCTAGCACTTCTCGCGCAGAGCTTTCCCAATGTTGGTGTTGTTGCAGAGGCGTTCCGAGTTTATAGCCTTGGTTATAAAGCAGCTCATGTAGCTTGCTGTTGCTCGACAGCAGCACGCCACCCTTATCAATGATGCCCATGAACTGCAGGCTTTGGTCGAATATCGATTCCAGTAACAACTGACTTTGTCGGCTAGCACGTTCACTTTTTTTAAGACGATTGAGGTAGTACACCAAGGTCGCGATGACACACGACATCACCAAAAACAGCAAACCTATGGTGCGAATTTCATCGCGGTAGCGTACTAGAAATGACTTCGGCTTATTGAGGAAGGTCACCGAGGCTTCGTTCTCTGCGCCCAGATCCCAACGTGAGATTTGTTGGTAATCGAGTTTAATTTCTGGCGCGCCAGCAACCACCAATGGCAATGGTGCCTTGGGGTTTTTCAGCACACTCAACAACACGCGTCCTGTATCTCGACCTTGCGTTTCACCACTTTGAATAACACCACCAATCGCACCAAAACCTAGCCCGAGATCGTGCACCATGTACAGTGGCATTTGGGTCTTGATATTCAATTGTCGCCAATCTTCATCGCTACTCACCCGACCTTGTGCATCGCGGTAGTACGCCCAAAACAGCAAGCTCTTACCTAAGTCAGCACGTTGAGAAAAGGCCATTAACTCTTGGTAAGAATCCGGCACATAGTGCTCAACGAGGTCAGAAAAATCGGGATGGGTTTTGATGAACAGATCGATTTGAGAACGAATGGCCTCACCCGTGACTGAATGGTCGGTAACAATGTAGATCTTCTTTACGGTCGCTTGAAGGCGCTTGATCAGCTCGATGTTGCCAACCAAATCTATGTCTTCGGTAATGCCGGTCGCATTTAAGCCTTCAATCATTTGAGGGGAGAAATTGTTGATGCCGCCAAAGATGACTGGCGTACCTTTGAGATCGGGCGCGAGGCGCTTCATTAGATTCAATGCGTTATTATCACTCACCACAACTGCAGCGAATTCTTCATGCATCAACTTGGTGTGATAAAGCTGGTAGACACGCTCAAGGTATTCAGGATTTTGAGTACGTTTGCTATCAAGGTAAACGACACGATAAGACAAACCATCACGATCGAGCTCATCGGATAATCCTTTATGGAAATCATCTGTCCAGAAAAAGCCTTGATGATAAGAGTGAATGACCAACACATCTTTTGCCTGAGCTGAAGCAAAAACACTCCAACACATCACAATAAAAAATAACGAAAATCGCACTGAATTCACCCTAACCCTATAGTTACTGCTAATATTATCACCCTTGGCTATGATGTGTACTCAAGCCGGTATGTTTTTCATTCAACCTAAGGATTATGCATGTCCACAACCACAGCTCGTCTAGATGATCTAGACCGTGCCATTCTCAAAACCTTGATGGAAGATGCACGTACTCCTTATGCTGAAATGGCAAAGCAGTTCGATGTCAGCCCTGCGACGATTCACGTTCGCATCGAAAAGATGAGATCGGCAGACATTATTGAGCGAACGGAAGTTGTGGTAAACACCAAAAAGCTGGGTTACGACGTGTGTTGCTTTATTGGCATCAACCTTAATGCTGCCAAAGATTACCACTCGGCGATCGCTAAGCTGAATGCCTTAGACGAAGTGGTTGAGGCGTACTACACCACTGGTGCTTACAATATCTTTGTAAAGCTGATGTGTAAGTCGATAGAAGAGCTGCAGTTTGTATTGATCGATAAGCTGCAAGCGATCGATGAAGTTCAGTCGACAGAGACACTGATTTCATTGCAGAACCCTATCAACCGCAATGTGAATCCATAACATTGATTCGCCTTGCTTGGCATTAAGCACAGACAAAAAAAGAGCCTCTAACTAGAGGCTCTTTTCGCAATTATCTCGCAATAAACTAGATAGTTACCGTGATTATGCGTTGATTCCCGCGTGACGCAGCATTGCGTCGATTTGTGGCTCACGGCCACGGAAGCGTTTGAATAGCTCCATTGGCTCTTCACTGCCACCCATTTCAAGGATGTTATTCAAGAAACGATTACCGGTTTCAGTGTTGAAGATACCTTCTTCTTCAAATGCTGAGAACGCATCTGCCGATAGTACTTCTGCCCAAAGGTAGCTGTAGTAACCCGCACTGTAGCCACCAGCAAAGATGTGACCAAAGCTGTGTGAGAAACGGTTCCAATCTAGGCTTGGCAGTACCGATACCTTAGACTTAACATCCGCTAGTGTTTCTAGTACGCGAGCACCCACTTCAGGGTCATATTCTGTGTGCAGCGTGAAATCGAACAAACCAAGCTCTAGCTGACGCAGGATAAACATCGCAGATTGGAAGTTCTTCGCCGCTAGCATCTTCTCTAGCATCTCTTTTGGTAGCGCTTCACCCGTTTCGAAGTGACCAGAGATGAACGACAGCGCTTCTTCTTCCCAACACCAGTTTTCTAGGAACTGACTTGGCAATTCAACCGCATCCCAAGGCACACCGTTGATACCTGCAACTGCGCCCGCTTCTACTTGCGTCAGCATGTGGTGAATGCCGTGACCGAATTCGTGGAATAAGGTCACTACTTCATCGTGAGTAAACAGTGCTGGCTTATCACCAACTGGCTTGTTGAAGTTACACGTCAGGTAAGCAACTGGCGTTTGCAGCTCGCCAGATTCGGTAATGCGACGACCACGACAGTCATCCATCCAAGCGCCACCACGTTTGTGTTCACGTGCGTATAGATCTAGGTAGAAGCTACCACGCAGTGTTCCAGTCGCATCAAAGATATCAAAGAAACGCACTGACTCATGCCAAGTGTCTACGCCTTCACGCTCTGTTACCGACATACCAAACACGCGGTTCAGTACCTCAAACAAACCTGAAACCACATTAGATTCTGGGAAGTAAGGACGAAGCTCTTCATCAGAGATCTCGAACAGCTTCTGTTTTTGTTTCTCACTGTAGTAAGCGATGTCCCACAGGTTTAGCTCAGAAACACCAAATTCTTTCTCAGCAAACTGGCGTAGCTCTTCAACTTCGCGCTCACCTTGCGGTTTGGCTTTTACTGCTAGGTCGTTTAGGAAGCCAAGTACTTGGTCTGGCGTTTCTGCCATCTTAGTCGAAAGAGATTTTTCGCTGTAAGTACTGAAACCAAGCATACGCGCGATCTCGTGACGCAGTTTAAGTTGCTCAGTGATGATCTCAGTGTTGTCCCACTTACCTGCGTTTGGACCGCGATCTGAAGCGCGCGTTACGTATGCTTCATAAAGCTCTTTACGCAGTTCTTGGTTATCACAGTAAGTCATCACAGGTAGGTATGATGGGATATCTAAAGTCAGTAGGTAGCCTTGTTGCTCTTTAGACTCAGCCGCCGCTTGTGCTGCCGCCAGTGCTGATTCAGGCATACCTGCCAGCTCAGCTACGTCTGTGATCTGCTTGCTCCAACCCATGGTTGCATCTAGCACGTTGTTTGAGAATTGAGAGCCTAGCTCCGACTGACGCTTGCTGATCTCGCCGTAGCGATGCTGTTCGTCTGCAGGTAAGCCAATACCCGACAATTCGAAGTCACGTAAAGCGTCGGTAATGGTTTTTTGTTGAGCTTGGTTCAGTGCAGAGAATGCTTCGCTCGCCTTGATTGCTTTATACGCTTCGAACAAGCCTTTGTGTTGGCCAACCCAAGTGCCGTATTCAGATAGCACAGGTAAGCAGCTCTCATACGCTTCACGCAGTTCGTCACTGTTCACGACAGAGTTCATATGGCTTACAGGTGACCAAATGCGACCTAAACGATCATCCACTTCTTCAATTGGAGCAACTAGGTTGTCCCAGCTTGGTGAAGTATTACCTTCAAGTACTTGTTCTATCTTGTTGCGACACGCTTCAATCACTTGCTCAACTGCAGGCTTTACGTGCTCTGGCTTGATCTGTGAAAACGGAGGTAAGTCCGTGAAGGTTAATAGCGGATTAGACATATAAACATTCCTTTGGCTTTAGAGACTTTCGTCTTTTTTGTAATGAGGTCGTCTTACAGTCATCAGGCTAAAGTTCGCCCTAAAAAATCACCTGCGAATAGTTATTAAATAGTGCCCAGCAAGGCAAATTTCAATAGTAGAACCAATAACTAACTGCATATTGCTAGCGACTGTTCCTGAATTGTTCGAGAATTTATGGTCCATTGAGGGTTATAATAGTCTGATTAACCCCACCTACACTAACCACACTCTAATTCGAGAGTGTTACGAGAGTTTAATTTGTTAAGTTATCGCCACAGCTTCCACGCAGGTAACCATGCCGACGTAGTAAAGCATATCGTACAGAGCCTTATTCTTAATTCTTTGAAACAGAAGGATAAGCCTTTTGTTTATCATGACACTCACTCTGGTGTAGGTCGTTACGACTTAACGCATGAATGGTCTGAAAAAACTGGTGAGTACAAACAAGGTATCGCTCGCGTTTGGGAACAGCAAAATCTTCCTGAAGACATTCAAAGCTACCTTGAGTCTATTTCCATTCTAAATAATGGCGAGAAACTGCGTTACTACCCAGGTTCTCCACGTGTTGCACGTGCACACCTGCGTGACCAAGACCGCATGGTACTGACTGAGCTTCACCCAGCCGATCACCCTCTGCTTGAGCAAGAATTCCACCGTGATCGTCAGGTATCTATCTATAAAGAAGATGGTTTTAAGCGCTTAAAGGGTAGCCTGCCACCAAAAGAGCGTCGTGGTTTAGTGCTGATCGACCCGCCTTACGAGCTGGCAAAAGAGTATCGTGATGTCGTGACTGCAATCGCTCAAAGCCACAAGCGCTGGGCAACCGGTATCTATGCAATTTGGTACCCGGTAGTAAACCGCTGTGATATCGAAGATATGATCGAAGGTCTCGAAGGCTTAGGCATCAACAAGATTCTACAAATCGAACTTGGCGTATCACCAGACACCAACGAGCGTGGCATGACAGCATCAGGCATGATCGTGATTAACCCACCTTGGAAGCTAGAAAGCCAAATGAAAGAGATTCTTCCATTCTTGAAGGAAGCAATTGCGCCGGCGACCGGTCATTTCAAAGTAGAGTGGATCGTACCCGAGTAATCTCGAACTTAACGTCATGCTCTGACGAATATTCAGCAGATTGTGACGTACACGAATAAATTTTAAACAGGGAGATTGAGTTCAACCGATCTGCCCTCAATATAATAATTAGACAATTTAAGAATCTATAGGACGTAGGTGTTCAGTGCGCTCACTGTACCCACAGCCTTCAATAAATGGAGAAAGTAATGGCGACTCATTTTGATTACATCTGTATCGGCGGCGGTTCAGGCGGCATCGCATCAGCAAACCGCGCAGCAATGCACGGTGCAAAGGTTGCACTTATCGAAGCTCAAGACCTTGGTGGTACTTGTGTAAACGTTGGTTGTGTTCCTAAAAAGGTAATGTGGCACGGCGCTCAAGTTGCTGAAGCTATCAACCTATACTCTGAAGACTACGGCTTCGACGTTGACGTAAAAGGCTTCAACTGGAGCAAATTGGTAGAAAACCGTCAAGCGTACATTGGTCGTATCCACCAATCTTACGATCGCGTTCTTGGTAACAACAAAGTAAACGTAATCAAAGGCTTTGCTAAGTTCGTTGACGAGAAAACTGTTGAAGTTAACGGTGAACACTACACAGCTGATCACATCCTGATCGCGGTAGGTGGTCGTCCAACCATTCCAAACATCCCAGGCGCAGAATACGGCATCGATTCAAATGGCTTCTTCGACCTAATGGAGCAACCTAAACGTGTTGCTGTTATCGGCGCAGGCTACATCGCAGTAGAAATCGCAGGCGTACTAAGCGCACTTGGCACAGAAACACACCTGTTCTGTCGTAAAGAGTCACCACTTCGCAGCTTCGACCCAATGATCATCGAGACATTGGTTGAAGTAATGGAAGCGGAAGGCCCTACACTGCATACACACTCTGTTCCAAAAGAAGTTGTGAAAGAAGCAGACGGCACACTGACTCTACACCTAGAGAACGGCAACACTCAAAACGTTGACCACCTAATCTGGGCTATCGGTCGCCACCCAGCAACCGACGCTATCAACCTAGCATCAACTGGCGTTGCAACTAACGACCGTGGCTACATCAAAGTAGACGAGTTCCAAGCAACCAACGTTCCTGGCATCTACTGTGTTGGCGACATCATGGAAGGCGGTATCGAGCTAACTCCTGTTGCTGTTAAAGCAGGTCGTCAGCTTTCTGAGCGTCTATTCAACGGTCAAACCAACGCGAAAATGGACTACAAGCTAGTGCCTACTGTTGTATTCAGCCACCCACCTATCGGCACAATTGGTCTAACGACTCAAGAAGCGGAAGAGCAATACGGCAAAGACAACATCAAGGTATACACGTCTGGCTTCACTGCTATGTACACAGCAGTAACCAAGCACCGTCAACCTTGTAAGATGAAGCTAGTATGTGCTGGCGAAGAAGAGACTGTAGTTGGCCTACACGGCATCGGTTTCACTGTTGATGAAATGATTCAAGGCTTCGGCGTTGCAATGAAGATGGGCGCAACCAAAGCAGACTTCGACTCTGTTGTGGCAATTCACCCAACGGGCAGCGAAGAATTTGTGACCATGCGTTAAACCTTTGTAAGTCAAAGAAATATTATTAAAAAGTCGACATCTGTCGGCTTTTTGTGTTTTTTACCGTATGGTTTGAATATTTATTAACCGAACAGCATTTTACACGCTTAACTTGGAATAAAGATCACACTACAATCGCGTACTATAAAATTACACGCATAAAAATAACAAATAGCTCTATTACATAAAGGATGTACGAGTAATGAAAAAAGTGAGTATTCTCGCAGCGGCGATTGCAGTGGCTTTAACAGGTTGTGGTAGCGACAGTTCAAGTGTCACAACACCAACTGAAACATCAACAACCAATAAGTTTATCGATGCCGCTGTTGAAGGTATCTACTACAACACTAGCTCTGGCTTAAACGGTGTTACAAATAGTGAAGGCGAATTTACCGCTAAAACTAGCGACACGGTTACCTTCTTCATTGGCGGCGAAAACGGCTTAAAAGTAGGTGCAGCATCAAACCGTGATGTACTGACTCCATTTGAAGCGGCAGGTAAATACGCTCGCGCACTTAACCTAGCAATTTTACTTCAATCTCTGGATAACCAGTTTGGTAATACTTCAGATGAAATACTGACAGTTCCGGATATGCTGCGCGAACCTGATGCTGCTACGTTAGCGAAGATGAAAGATCTGAGTCTTGATGACCGCGCTAGCGTGATTGACTTCCTAGATACGATGGACGTAGATGCGGCTAATATTGCCTCTGAAGAACAAGCATTAACTCATATGGAAAATGCATTTGGATCAATGGAACGCGGTGATGACTCTGCAAATCCATTTATCACTGCTGGCAAATTCGTTCGTTACATTGATGTCACCCAGAACTCTAACGAATTCATATACGTCCACGCTGACAAGCTAATGGAAGAAGAAATGTTCGAGCGTACTCGCGGCATGACCGAGATGACGTTCAAAGTGAATTCTGCAGAATCAGTCACTATGTTCGCAGGATCTAACGACTATTCATTATCAGAAAGCTTTGCTGAGCAATACCTAACATGTGTATCTAACTCTGCTCATCAATGGATAGATGAAAACAGCTCGAAACTACAAGGTTGTGATACAAACAAGGATGGTACTGTAGACCAAACAAATGGCTCAGTAACACCTGATAGCAAATTTGTATTGAATGACGCGTTTGCCTACAAACTTCGAGACTTGGCACAATCAGAAACCGCTGATGAAGAATTCACAGCCGAAGACATCGAGGGATGGAAGCCATTTGATGTACAAAAAGCATCTGACTTGAATCACTACACCGCAAACAATGTCTGGGATGACAAAGATAAAGACAGCGACCCATCAAACTGGATTCGTGATACAACTTCTGGCTCTTTCGATCCTGTAACTGGCATTTATTCTGAGATTGTTAAGAAAGAAACACTGGGGAGCGACGCAAATAATCCCCAACCTCGCGTAACAGAGCGTGTTGCTTACTACTACGAAATTCCAACAAAAGATTCTGAACGTTATGTAGATTTCACTGGTACATGGGAAACGAAAGAGTACTGTGACAATGGCGAAGTTGCAGTGAGTACTATGGTGTTCGGCGCAACAAAAGTAACTACATCAGGTTTTGAGTGTGACAGCGAAAATGGCGACCAATCTTCACCAGAAGATATGGGGCAGTTTGCTGCAACCTACGCGGAGTTAGGCGCTATCGATTACTGGTGGTTTGGTCAAACAGACCGAGCTTCAAAAGCGACACTGACAGAACTGAACACAGTAGTTCGTTTCTGCGACCAAGACAATTACGTTGCAGGCGCTGCTTGTACCTCAAACGATGAATACTTCGTTAAGTGGGAATACCAACCTGCGGGTACCAACTGGGATGAAGGTCTGCTTATCCGTCGTAAGATGGATAACACAGGTAACACCGATGGTCGTGTTAGCATCATGCAGAAAATCAACTAATCACTGAGTTAGTTTGATGACTTAATCAGAAACCAGAAGCCGTGCTTCTGGTTTTTTCATTCTTACCCCACATGAACCTTCAAACAACTATCAACGTAGATACCAAAACAAAGACCTATCTAGAACAGCAATGGAGTTTGTTATGAATCTACTAATTGAATCATTTGAAGGCGGGATCTACTTGGCTTACCAAGTTATTGGCGAGCAAAAGCAGTTAATCAAAGATGACCACCAGCATCCTATGAAGTTTTTGAGTGTTAACCAAGCACGCGATCACTTTAGCGACCAAGGTGTCGCATCAGCTATGCTGGTTCATAACAGTGCTTACGACGAGATGTGCGGTGAACACTGTGGTAGTACACAACCTTTCGAGATTGATTTGAAGTGGAGTTAAATCAACCTCAAATCAATCGCGATAAAAATTGAAAGGCTTGCATCAATGCAAGCCTTTCTTATGAGAATCACTTTCCCTTTTAATCGCTTAGATCAGCGTGATGTCCGTTTCAGTCTTCGTTTGATATTCTGCTCTTTCACGACAAAGTCGAATAGCGGAGCGAACAGGTTAGCGAACAAGATTGCCAGCATGATGCCCTCTGGGTAGGCTGGATTAAGCACTCTGATACCGACGGTCATAACGCCGATCAAAATCCCATAGGCCCATTTACTCTGATTGGTAAACGCGGCAGATACAGGGTCTGTTGCCATGAAGAAGGTACCAAACGCTACACCACCCAACACAAAGTGCCAGTAGAACGGCATCGAAAACATAGAGTTGGTTTCTGACCCTATCCAATTCATCAAGCTAGATGTCACAACGAGACCGACAATCACACCGGCGACAATGCGCCAAAAAGCTATCTTCATCGCTATCAGAATCAACCCCGTCAGCATGATAAGCAGTGACGACACCTCACCCATCGAACCTGGAATATTACCGACAAAGGCATCCATCCAAGTGATCGTCTCGCCAGTCATGTTATTGATGAGTGACGTGCTGCCGCCTTCATACCATTGACTCAGCGGTGTCGCGCCTGAATAGCCGTCAGCGGCAACCCACACTAGCCCACCCGACATGTTCGCTGGATACGCGAAATAAAGAAACGCGCGACCTGCAAGGGCTGGGTTCAAGAAGTTTCGCCCTGTACCACCGAACAGCTCTTTGGCGACAACGATACCAAAGGTGATACCTAACGCGGCTTGCCAAAGCGGGATGGTTGGCGGGAGGATGAGTGCAAACAGCACAGAGCTAACAAAAAAGCCTTCATTCACCTCATGTTTTCGTACAACGGCAAATAAAACCTCCCAAAAGCCCCCGACCACAAACACCGTGGCATAAACGGGTAAAAAATAGAGTGCACCAAGCAACATCTGACTTGCCCAGCCACTTGCCATCAATGACTGCGCATCACCAAATGCCCACGACAGACGCCAGCTGCTTTCAATAACAGAGGCAAGTTCGTTAAGTTGATAACTGGAGGTTAGTGCGAGGACGCTTTGGTGCCCAACGTTATACATCCCCCAGAACATTGCAGGAAAGGTCGCTAACCACACCAGAATCATGATGCGCTTTAGGTCAATGCTATCGCGAACATGGGTTATGCCGCGATTTACGTTTCCGGGTGTATAAAATATTGTCGCGAAAGCCTCATACACTGGGTAAAACTTTTCGTACTTACCTCCGGCTTCAAAGCGTGGAGCCACGTCTTCTAATCGTTTTTTTAAACTCATAATCTCAATCACCTTATTGCTTGAGTTATGGTTTTCTACGCATCAACCGTGCTATTTGAACAATTTTTAGCGATTTTTAATCAAATTCGTCTTGAAGAACGAGTGTCTACAAGTCGAACCGATGTTGAAAAAGAAGGGTGTATAAACAACAAAGCCCCAGCAATGGCTGAGGCTTATTTGGTATAGCAACGGTCGTCGCTACTTAACACACATTACATTAAGCAATGAAGAACCTTTCAACTGGTTGACGTTACCGTTGGTAAACAGACCTTTCTTATCTGCGCCCCAATAAGGGAGATGCATTGGCCAGTTCTGTTTTTCCATAACCTTTGAGTTCAAGATGCTCTGCCATTGCTTTTCACTCATCAGCTTCATGTTGACCTGATTACATACCAATTCAGCGCTATCGTAATCTAGGCGGCTCCAAGGCTTACCTTGCTCCATGTAGAACTGTTGTTGATGGTCTAGAAGGTAAGGAATCGCATATCGGCTACCCGCAACGTCTGCTTTCACGCGAATCTCGATCTCTAGATCATTGTCTGAGCTCGCATTACCGCTTGGTAGCGTCTGAATAGCAGCAGCACTCGTTACCGCCGCCGCTTGCGTAGCAGCCACAGGTTTCGGTGCAGGCTTAGCTTCTACTTTTGCAGGAGCCTTGGGCGTCACCGCTTTTGGTTCTACCGCTTTTGCAACGATAGGCTGTGATGAAGTTTTCGACTTATCGACCATACGAATAAACGCTTCACCGTAACCAGCAACCTTACGTACCTGAGTTAGGTCCTTTCTCGCATCCGAGAAGGTAGAGTAAGGTCCGATTAAGCAACGGTAGTCTCCGCCTTCCGGCTTCATCCAAACGTTGGTTGAGATCTTCTCATACAGAGGTTTTGCTCGGCTCAGTGACAGAGGCTTATTCAGCAGGCCACATTGAACCCAAAACAGCTCGTTATCTGAATGACGTTTAGGCGCTTTACTGCCCCACACACCCTTACCGATCGGACATGATTGCTCTAGCTGTGGTAATTGGTTGGTGCTTGCCTGAGTTGCATCACATAGAACCGACTCTGCATTCACTTGGCTCGATACCAAAAGAGATGCAGCGATAAGCCCCATACGATAATTTCTCGTCACAGCACGACATACAGCATTCATTGTCAATTTCATAACCACCACTTAAACCCTTGCGGGCTAATTATTACCGAATCTATGTCGATAAAACATGAATTCCATTTTAAGTATTATTGACACTGTCAATAATACTAAGTTCCAGATCCATTAAGCAAAAAAAGAGCCGTAATTGCTTACGGCTCTTAATTTAGTGACTTTTTTTACTAAAAATCAAACCGGGCTATCACCCTTTATAAATTTTCGGGTTAAACACGTCACGTAACCAGTCGCCTAATAGGTTAATAACTAGAACCAATGTTACCAAAAGCACACCTGGGAATGCTGTGATCCACCATGCTCCTGAGAAAATGTAGTTAAAACCAGTACTGATCAGGGCACCGAGTGACGGTTGGTCTACCGGAAGGCCTAAACCTAGGAAAGAAAGTGCCGCTTCTGACATGATGGCATTTGCCACCTGTACCGTAGAGATAACCAGAATCGGTGATAAACAGTTAGGCAGAATATGGCGGAACATGATGCGAGGCGCTCTAAAGCCCATCACACGTGCCGCTTCTACGTACTCTTTCTTCTTCTCTGCCAATACCGATGCACGAATCGTACGAGCATACTGCGGCCATTCAGCAATACCGATGATCACCACCAGCATAACAACGGCATATTGCGCGTAGAAGTCACTACCGAAACTTGCTTTAAAGATGGCCGAGACAATGATCGCAACCATCATGGTTGAGAACGAGAGCTGAACATCGGCAAAACGCATCAGGAAACTATCAATACGGCCACCGAAGTAACCTGCAGACAGACCAATGATGATACCGAGAGTCAGCTGAAGGCCTACCGCTAGGAAACCGATCGTCAATGACAGACGTGAGCCGTAAAGCATCGTAGATAAGATGTCACGCCCTTGCTCATCAGTACCCAGTAGGAAGCGTTCTTCGCCGTCTTCCATCCAAGATGGTGGCAACTCAGAATCCATGATGTCGATAGACGTCACGTCATACGGGTCTGTTGGCGCTAGAATCGGTGCCGCTAATGCCATCACAAGGAAAGCTGCAAAGATAGCGAAGCTCACCATTGCCACTTTATCACGTAAGAAGTAGTACAGAATGTCTGACTGCTTGAATCGCTCCCAACGAGATGGAGCTGTTGTTGTGTGTTCCATGATTATGCTCCTTTCCCTGTAATGTTCACTGTTGGGTTAATGATGCCGTAAAGCAGGTCAACAATGGTGTTTGTTACTACGAAGATCAGGCCAACGAAAATAACGTATGCGGTAATCAGTGGAGTATCCACTCGGTTAATCGCTTCAAGGAATAGGAAGCCGGTACCCGGCCACTGGAATACAGTTTCAGTCAGAATGGTGTATGCCACCATCGTACCAATTTGAACACCACCAACCGTTAGTACAGGTAGCATTGTGTTCTTCAAAGCGTGTTGGTAGTAAATCTTGTTCAGCGCGAGGCCTTTTGCTTTACCAAACTTGATGTACTCAGAGCTCAGAACCTCAAGCATTTCAGAACGTACTAGACGAATGAATAGCGGCAGCATGATAGATGCCAGAGCAATACTCGGCAGCACTAAGTGCGCAAGGCCATCGAGCGTTAAGAAGCCAGACTCCCAACCAAACCAGTTTGCGGTATCACCACGTCCGAATGACGGCAGCCAACCGAGCTCAATAGAGAACACGTACATCAGCATGATTGCGGTTAAGAAAACAGGTACCGAGATACCGATACTACTGCCCGCCATCACCAGTTTAGTGAAGAAACTTTTTGGGTGTATTGCAGAATAAACGCCGAGTGGAATCGACAGACAAACAATGATCAGAGAAGCGCCAAACACAAGTTCAAGCGTCGCGACCAATTTATCTAAGATTACGTCCACAGCAGGGCGTTTAAAGAAATATGAAGTACCAAGATCACCTTGTAGAGCAGCGCCCACAAAGCGAGTGTATTTTGTAATGAAGGGATCATTTAAGCCGAGTTCATCACGCAGCGCTTGACGCTCCGATTCTGAAACAGATTGACCGACTAACTCACGCAACGGGTCGCCCAGGTTATCCTGAATGGCAAACGCCACCAAACTGATCACAAACATCACTATCAGTGCCTGAAACAGGCGCTTGACCAGAAACGTAACCATTCCTTGCCCCTTATCTATCCATGACTATCTAATCGAAATCCGCGACTAGATAACAAAATTCAGTCTTAAAAAAGGTATTTAGCCAGACTGAAGGAAGACCAAATACCGAAACTTAAATCTATTTCTTAATAATTTGAGAGCCTGAAAAGCTTCAGGCTCTCGATTCTAGCAAGCTAGATTATTTTACAACTAGGTCGCCGAAGTAAGGCATAACCATTGGGTTTACTACGTCTGCTGCACCTACGTTAGACTTCGCGCCCCACGCTTCACTCTGCCAGTGTAGAGGTACGAATGCTGCGTCGTTGTACAGTGTTGCTTCAACGCCTTTCAGCATTTCAGCACGCTTAACTGGGTCAGTTTCAGTGTTAGAAGCTTCTACAATCGCATCCATTTCTGGGTTTGAGTAACCAGAACAGTTGTATTGACCACGGCCAGTCTCTTCGTTACGAGTCATAGTTAGGAACTCGTTGAAGTTAGCTGAATCTTCTGTATCTGAGTGCCAACCAATCATCATCATGTCTGCTGAACATAGGTCAAATTCAGGCCAGTACTGTGCTTTAGGCATAGTCTTAAGATCAACTTTGATACCAATCTTAGATAGCATTGCCGCAGACGCTTGCGCTACTTTCGCATCGTTCACGTAACGGTTGTTTGGTGCCATCATAGTTAGCGTAAAGCCATCTTCGTAGCCCGCTTCTTTCATCAGCTCTTTCGCTTTTTTCAGGTCGTAACGAGGAACTAGGTCTTCGTTGTGACCCGCGTAGCCTGTTGGGCTTTGCTGACCAGCAGCTGTTGCGAAGCCTTTCATAATCTTCTTAACGATACCTTCGTTGTTGATTGCGTGAACAATCGCCTGACGAACGCGAACATCTTTAAGAGCTTCGTTGCTGTTTTGGTTCATTTGGAACGTGATGATACGAGTACCAGGTAGCGTTACTAGATCGATGTTCTTAGCGTTTTTAACACGCTTGTGATCGTTTGGTGCAACTGGGTGAATCATATCTACGTCGCCAGAAAGAAGTGCTGCAACACGTGTTGCGTCTTCTTTGATTGGCACAAGTGTTAGCTTGTCTACGTTGCCTTCAGTTTCTGTGTCCCAGTAATCGTTGAAACGCTCGAACGTTACTTTAACGCCTTGCTCACGCTGCGTTACGATGAATGGACCAGTACCTGAAACGTTAGTCGAAGCGAACGAGTTACCATGCTTAACTAGCTCAGACTTGTCTTTACCTTCCGCTGTTTGGCCAGAGTAGAACTTGCTGTCCATTGGGAAGATGTACGTTGCTGTTTGTAGTACTAGTGGGTAAGCCGCTTTTGATACTAGCTCAACTGTGTAGTCATCCACTTTTACCATTTTTTCGTATGGCGTGAAGATAGACTTAAAGTCTGGAGAAGCTTGTAGACGTTCAAAAGTCCACACAACATCATCAGCAGTCAGTTCGTTACCAGAGTGGAATTTCACACCTTTACGTAGGTTGAAGCGGAAAGTCGTTTCATCAACACGCTCCCAGCTAGATGCTAGGCGGCCTTCAAAATCCATCTCTTTTGTGAAACGTACTAGAGGGTCAAACACCATGTGAGACATTTGCAGTGTGCCACCAGACAGCTGCTCGTGCGGGTCAAGTGATACAGGGTCAGCTGCGTAGCCAACGGTAATATCTGCTGCTGCTGCACTAAAGCTTAGGCCAGCTGCCATTAAAGCTACTGCTAATTTGCTTTTCATGGTTTTCATTGCATAACTCCTTCATGCGGGAATCCAGATCCCTAGTTGTTGTATTTGCGTCTGTTTATTGTTTTTAGCAAGCTAAACTCCAGCCTGCTGATTTTTATACCGCGGCTTGTGCCACTGCTTTTTCTTCTCTTAAACCTGTAAATTCAGGCATTAAAGAAATCAGATGTTTGCTGTATTCATGTTGAGGTGATTGGAATAGCTGCTCGGTTGGCGCTACTTCCAATAGTTCTCCCATTTGCATCACACCAACACGGTCACACATTTGGCGAATAACCGGTAAATCGTGACTGATGAACAGCATGGTTAGGTTTAGCTCGTCTTGTAAGTCTTTAAGTAGGTTGAGGATCTGAGCCTGTACCGACACATCCAGTGCCGATGTTGGTTCATCACAAATCAAAAGACGCGGACGAGTTGCCAAAGCGCGAGCAATAGAAATACGCTGACGTTGGCCACCTGAGAATTCGTGCGGGTACTTCACCCCTGCCATCTTGCCTAAACCAACGTGCTCTAGCAGGTCGTTCACGATCTGACGAGTTTCATTTTCGTTGCGAGTAAGCTTATGGAATCGGATAGGTTCAGCAATGATGTCGAATATCTTCATTCGAGGGTTCATTGATGTGTAAGGGTTTTGGAAAACCATCTGCATTTGGCGGCGCATTGGGCGACGTTCTTTTTCAGATTTAAGCCCAGTCAGGTCAACGCCTTCAAACGTTACCTTGCCTGAATTAGGTGCATACAAGCCAGCAATCACACGAGCAATCGTTGATTTACCTGAGCCTGATTCACCTACTAAGCCAAACGTCTCACCTTCATGCACTTCAAAGCTCACGTTGTTTGATGCTTGAACGTACTCACGACGGCTCTCAAAGAAAGAATCTTTGGTGGTAAAGCGTAAGTTTACGTTCTCAACGTTCAACAGTGGGCCAGTGTAATCACGGTGATCTTGGCTTTGACCTAACCAGTGGTTCTTCACATCTAATGGTTCCATCTCTTGTGCTTCTTCGATGTAGCTAACAAGAGGGAAACGATCGAGTTTGCGATCCGAACGAGGAACCGCAGAGATAAGACTGTGTGTATATGGGTGCTCAGGAGTACCCAGAACTTTCGCTGTTGGGCCAAACTCAACTAAGTCACCACGATACATCACGGCGACGCGGTCGGTAACGTTAGATACCACGCCCATGTCGTGCGTGACCAACATGCAACCTACGTTCTTCTTGATACATAGATCGCGAATCAAACCTAAGATTTGGTCTTGAATAGACACATCCAGTGCCGTTGTTGGTTCATCTGCGATGATAAGGTCAGGTTCACCTGCCAATGCGATCGCGATAACCACACGCTGACGCATACCGCCAGAAAATTGGTGAGGGTACTGCTTTAAACGGTTTTCTGGTTGTGGGATACCCACTTGGTTCATCAAGTCTAATGAGCGCTGGTAGGCTTCTTGATCCGAAACCTTCATGTTGGCATGAATCGTCTCTTTTAACTGCTGTTCTACTGTGAATAGAGGGTTAAGAGAAGTCATTGGGTCTTGGAAGATAAAACCAATCTTTGAGCCGCGAACAGAACGCATCTGTTCAGGAGATAAACCAGAGACTTTTTCGCCGTCCAGAAATACCTCGCCGCTAGCAATACGGCCAGGAGGGCTCAATAAATCGATCACAGCATTACCTACTGTTGATTTACCTGCACCAGACTCGCCTACAACACCAACAATCTCACCACGTTCAATGTTGAACGAAAGTGATTTAACTGCGGCGTGAACTCCATGACGAGATGGGTATTCGATACGAAGATTTTTTACTTCTAAAAGTGACATTACCAGACCTCTACTGCTTTGGCAGCTTTCTGCCCTGTCTGCAAAATTGAATCCATTCTTACCAGAATATTGTTCTGATATTTTATACGGTTGACAATTTGGCAAATAATTCACAGAAAAGCAACAAAAATAGGATAAAAAGTCGACATTAAACGCTTAGCAAGCAAAAGTACCACATAACTATTCACCTAAAGAGCATATAGTAAGAAAAATAAATATTATATTATCGGCAAGAAATACTCACAAACTCCTTACCACTACTTACTTGTAGAGTTAATGCCGTGCTTCAAAGCAGATCTCACTACCAGTCACTAAAAACAAATAATTATTCTAAAAAACAATTAACACTATAGAAACAAACGCTAATTTTGTTAATTTGAACAAATAAAACAACCAGATACACGTTAATTAACCATACATTTAACCATTTTTATTATTTTGGTAAATACAAAACAGATAAACGAAAGGTTGAATAAATCAGAGGAGTTTTTGAACGACCAAATGCGTAGAAAGCTGTCAAATTCAGGCCTTAGTGAGCAAATTTAGGGTTAGATTTCACTTTTCATAAAAGTCTTTAGACCAAACCCATTAATATGTCGAATTATTGAGAATGTAATTTATATAAAATTAGATATAGATCTGCACATTTGATAAAGAAAGCAACTCCGTATCAGCACCATAATCAAGCAGATCGATATTAATCTGTCTTATATAAGAAGGGGAGACAGAGGCGACACCAGACAAGATGCCGAAGCAGGTAAGATCTCAACATTCAAAATCGATAAAAACTAAAACGACAGATGTAAAAAAGCCCCAATCTTGAAGTGACCCCGTAAAGTTGGACATTTCTGTTAAGCGGCTTTCAAGGCCTGAGTTCGATATTCTATCGGAGTCAGGCCTTTTAGTTTCACTTTTATACGTTTGGTATTGTAGTACTCGATGTATTCTTTAATCTGCTCTATCAGAGCATCTGCATCTTCAAAGCTTTGGTTGTGATACATCTCGGTTTTGAGTAAAGCAAAAAAGTTTTCAGCAACAGCATTATCCAAGCAGTTACCTTTTCTCGACATGCTTTGCGTTAACCCACTCTCCGCTACCTTTTTCTGATACTGTCGATGGCGATATTGCCAACCTTGATCGCTATGTATAATTGGCTTTGAGTTGGGTTTAAGCGTTGATATAGCTTCCGTCAGCATATCTGTGACAAGCGGCAAGCAGGCATTTTTGGCCACTCTATAAGCAACCACCTCCTGAGTAAACAAGTCGACAACGGGAGATAAGTATACTTTCTGCTCTTTGACTTTGAACTCCGTGACATCAGTTACCCACTTTTCATCGGGTTGAGTCGCACTAAAATCTCTTTCAAGAACGTTGGGAGCAGCTTTTCCTGACTCTCCTCGGTATGAACGATACTTTTTAATCCTGACCGTCGATTTAAGGTTGAGCTGAGCCATAAGCCTTTGAACCGTTTTGTGATTAAGCACGAACCCCTGATTCTTTAGTTCCAAGTGAATACGGCGGTAGCCGTATCGCCCCTTATGTTCATGATAAATTGACTTTATCAACCGCAGCTCACGTTCGTAGCTATTTTGGCGCTTGCTCGTTTGAGCCTGATAATAAAAGACACTTTTTGCCAACTGTAGAGTGTGCAGTAAGTGCTTTAATGGGTACTTGCCTTTAAGAGTTAGAGCTATGACCGCTTTTTCTTTGTTCGACGGTTTTTTTTCTGCTCCAACTCTTCCAACTTTTTTAGAACGGCATTCTCGGTTCGTAAGTAGACCAACTCCTCTTTTAGCTCCTCAAGTGTCATTTCATTATCAGGCTTAGTGGTACGTTGAGGTTGCTGTTTCATTGAGGGTCTTCCTTTCTGGCGCATTTCGAGCCCCTTGATACCGAGCTCATTAAATCGTTTAAGCCAGACAGAGAGTATTCCAGGGGATGAGAGGTTTAATACAGCGCTAGTGTGCGTGAGAGACCATTCATTCGTCCACATTAAATTCAATGCTTTTCGTTTTGTTTGAGCAGTCGCGGCATGATTAGTTGGTAAAAATGAATCAGTACCATGGATGGCAAAGACTTGAGCCCAATACCGTATCTGCCTTGAAGAAATTGAATATTGTTTTGCTAAGTAGAGAGATGACGTGCCATCTAAGTATTGCTTAGCAATGATACATTTTAGCTCTCGGCTATATTTGGACATAAAAAGACCCCCAATAATTGGTGTCCAACTATTGGGGGTCAGTTCACTTTCGACTGAGGCTTCTTAAGTGATCGGTGAAGAGACATTCTTTGAACATCAGGCGAACCCCACTCTGTTCAAGTTATCTAAATTTCAGATGTAAAAAAGCCCTAGTCTTTCGACTAGGGCTTCTTAAGGTGGTCGGTGAAGAGGGATTCGAACCCCCGACCCTCTGGTCCCAAACCAGATGCGCTACCAAGCTGCGCTATTCACCGAGACGTTTCGTTTGATTTCTCAAACTGGGAACTTCAAAGAAGCTACCAAAATTAATGGGGTGGCTAACGAGATTCGAACTCGCGACCACCGGAATCACAATCCAGGGCTCTACCAACTGAGCTATAGCCACCACTAATTTTTTATATAACCGCTTAAAAGCGATTATTGAAATAGTGGTCGGTGAAGAGGGATTCGAACCCCCGACCCTCTGGTCCCAAACCAGATGCGCTACCAAGCTGCGCTATTCACCGACTAGTTTTGTATCGACTCTTGGGAATAATGAATCAACACTGGAAGCCGAAGCTACCGATATTTTGTAAAGAAAGAATGGGGTGGCTAACGAGATTCGAACTCGCGACCACCGGAATCACAATCCAGGGCTCTACCAACTGAGCTATAGCCACCATTGTTTCTTTTTGCCAATTTCTCACTTACCGAAGTAAGGGACCGGATGGCGCGCCTGAAAGGATTCGAACCTTCGGCCTTTGGCTCCGGAGGCCAACGCTCTATCCAGCTGAGCTACAGGCGCATGCCCTGTCGGCGGAGTGGAATAATACGTATATCACCTAATGCCGTCTAGTACTTTTTTAACTTTTTTTTCTGTTTGGTCTCTTTTTCGACAGTTAATATGTGATAAACCCCTTATTTGAGTACTACAACCCGCCACAGCTTATAAGTTGTTGTTTATTGCAACAACTTATCGGGATATAATCACCCATTATTTACATTGGTTTAACAGTTGCTCTTTGCTGGTTAAAGCCAAAACACCCTTCCAACACTATAAATTGGTAAGCATGTACTTACCTTGGGAATGTAAAGTGAGTTTAATGGATATGTCTCGTCGAATTTTAAGCGTTGTCATCGCAGTTTTAACCTTTTCAACTGGCGCAATGGCTGCAGGCCTAAGCGAAGCAGAGCACGATGCAATTGCTGAACGCATCAAGCCAGTTGGCCAAGTTTACCTAGTCGGCAGCGAGCCAGTAGCCGCAGAACCAACAGGCCCTCGTGATGGCGCAGCAGTTTACGGTACCTTTTGTATCGCTTGTCACGCATCTGGCGTAAGTGGCGCACCTAAAACAGGTGATGCTGGTGACTGGGGTCCTCGTATTGCTCAAGGTCGCGACATTCTAGCTGACCACGCAATCAACGGCTTCAATGCGATGCCAGCGAAAGGTTCATGTATGGACTGTTCAGACGACGAAATCAAAGATGCTATCGAGCACATGATTGCCGGTCTGTAATTTACCGATCTGTAATTAAAGATACCAGATTCAAAAAAGGTGACCTCATGGTCACCTTTTTTATTGGCTTCGATATAGTGCTATAAAAGTAGAGCATCACTTCTTATTGAACATCGCTCGAATATTCGCAATGTGCGCCTGCCCTTTCTCCATTCTTTCTTCAGCGGATTGAGGCTTCTTAACGCTTTCCCACTCCACATCATCATGCGGCAACTCATCAAGGAAGCGGCTTTGTGTTGGCTTGATTAATTCACCATATTGACGACGTTCACGACACTTAGTAAAGGTCAGCTCTTTCTGCGCTCGAGTAATCCCCACATACATAAGACGACGTTCTTCTTCTACGTTGCCTTCATCAACACTGGTTTGATGCGGCAAGATGCCCTCTTCTGCACCCATCAGGAATACATACGGGAACTCTAGACCTTTCGATGCATGCAGTGTCATTAATTGAACTTGGTCTGCATCATCATCATCCTCACCACGCTCCATCATATCGCGCAGCGTTAAACGTTGAACCACCTCGCGCAGGGTTTTCTCTTCTTTGTCGTAATTGTCACCCTCAAGATCGGCCACAATCCAGCTATAGAGATCAGAGACGTTCTTCATTCGCATTTCAGCGGCTTTCGGGCTCGCTGAGGTTTCGTACAACCAATCTTCGTAGTTGATGTCACGAACCAAAGAACGAACGGCTTCAACCGTATTACCACGTTCTGCATTGTCTGAGATACGAACAATCCAGTCACCAAAACGGCGTAGGTTCTCTAAACCACGCCCCGTCAGCGTCTGCTCTAAGCCCATCTCAAAGCTGGCTTCAAATAGACTCTTACCACGCATGTTGGCGTAGCTGCCTAACTTCTCAAGCGTCACCGGACCAATCTCACGACGCGGTGTGTTTACAATACGTAGAAACGCGTTGTCATCATCAGGGTTCACCAACACACGCAGGTAAGCCATGATGTCTTTAATCTCGGCTCTCGCAAAGAAAGAGGTACCGCCAGAGATCTTGTAAGGCACACGGTTCTGCATCAGCGCTTTTTCAATCAAGCGCGATTGGTGGTTACCACGGTAAAGCACTGCGTAATCTTTATATTCAGTACGGTTCAAAAACTTGTGGGCGATGATCTCGCCGGTAATACGCTCTGCTTCATGCTCTTCATTCTTAGCATTCAGTACCTTGAGCTTTTCACCGTCTGGGATCTCTGAGAATAGAGACTTCTCATAAACGTGCGGGTTATTGGCGATCAAGATGTTCGCCGCACGCAAGATTCGACTGGTTGAGCGATAGTTTTGCTCAAGTTTGATCAAGCGAAGGTTCGGGTAGTCTTCACCCAACAACACCAAGTTTTGCGGTTTTGCACCACGCCATGAATAGATAGATTGGTCGTCGTCACCTACTACCGTTAAACGACCACGCTCTCCGACCAGTAAACGAACCAACTCATATTGGCTGGTGTTGGTATCTTGGTATTCATCGACCAGTAAATAGCGGATACGCGACTGCCAGCGCTCACGCACTTCTTGATTGGTTTTCAGTAGTAATACCGGCATCGCAATCAGATCATCAAAATCGAGTGCGTTGTATGCCTTCATCTGTTTCTGGTACATCTCAAAACAAAATGCAAACAACTGCTCTTGTTCGCCTTGAGCACGTGCTTTCGCCTGATCTGGCGTCAGCATGTCATTTTTCCAATTCGAGATGGTGCTCATTAAAGCGCGCAGCAAATCCTTATCACCATCGATCTGTCTCTCTGTGAGCTCTTTTAACAAAGCTAGCTGGTCTTGATCATCAAACAGAGAAAAACCCGCTTTCAAACCCAGCGCTTTGTATTCACGACGAATGATGGTTAAACCCATGGTATGAAAGGTCGAAACAATCAGCCCTTTCGATTCGCCCTTACCTAGAGTTTGCCCAACACGCTCTTTCATCTCGCGTGCCGCTTTATTAGTAAAGGTCACCGCCGCAATATTACGCGCCTTATAGCCACACTCCTGAACCAGATAAGCAATTTTATTGGTGATAACACGTGTTTTACCGGATCCAGCGCCCGCTAATACTAAGCAGGGGCCCGAAACATATTTCACGGCTTCATCTTGTCTTGGGTTCAGTTTCATTTGATTCTCAGTTTGGTCTAGAGGGGCGAATTCAATTGCGCGCCTATAATAATGCTGCAACAGCACGAATGCTACGTTCTCTTATACAAGATTTTTACGCTGAATATGTAAAACTTTGTTGCACATGTGTGTGGTTATTAGGCTATAATGAATGAACGTTCATTCATTGGTGACTGAAATATGACAACTCATGCACCTCGGGATAAACGCCAGCAAATACTTTCTGCAGCTGAAAAGCTAATTGCAGAGGTCGGTTTTCAAGGCCTTTCAATGCAAAAATTAGCCAAAGAAGCGGGAGTAGCTGCAGGCACTATCTATCGCTACTTCGATGATAAAGAGCATTTGATAGAAGATGTTCGAATGCTCGTGACTCAAAGAGTAGCTGATGCTGTTCAAGAAGGGGTTAATGATTCGGATCCAATTAAACAACGCTACCGTACTATGTGGTTGAACATATGGAACTTAGCAGGAACGAATTTAGCCGCAATAAAAAATCGGGTTCAGTATGACTCTCTACCCATCACAAATAGCCTAAACTTCAGGGAACTAGAACGTAAAATGTTTGCCCAAGTTGAGCTGCTATTTAATGAGGGGAAAGAACAAGGATTGTTTAAACCACTTAACAATGAAGTATTAGGTGGATTGAGCTTGGCGGCTAGTGTTTCTCTAGCACGCAAGCATTCTTTAGGATTTTACCAACTTGATGAGGCAGAACTAGAATCTGCAATCGAAGCTAGTTGGGACGCAATAATTAAACACTAGATCGGAGTTTTGACCATAATGAAAAAGTGGACTTTCTTCATGTTACTCATCGCTGTACTACTTTTCGGCAGCGTTATTGGGTTTAACATGTTCAAACAACAAAAAATTGCTGAGTATATGGCCAACCGCCCTGAACCAGAGTTTCCAGTAACGGTAACTGAAGTTCAGCCGATCGACTGGGTTCCAATGATTGAAGCTATCGGCTTCATCGAACCTAACCAAGGTGTGACACTAGCGAACGAAACCAGCGGTGTTATTGACCAGATCTCTTTCGAATCAGGTACTGATGTTAAGAATGGTCAGCAACTGGTACGTCTTGATTCTGACGTAGAGAAAGCAAACCTAAAGAGTTCTGAAGCTCGTTTGCCTGCTGCTAAAGCAAAATACAAGCGTTACCAAGGTCTATTCAAGAAAGGTTCTATCTCTAAAGAAGCGTACGATGAAGCAGAAGCGAACTACTTCTCTCTATCTGCAGACATTGAAAGCCTAAAAGCATCGATCGAGCGTCGTGAAATTCGCGCACCATTCGACGGTACTGTTGGTATTCGTAACGTATACCTAGGCCAATACCTACAATCGGGTACCGATATCGTTCGTTTAGAAGATACCAGTGTCATGCGCCTGCGCTTCACGGTTTCTCAAACCGATATCTCTCGTATCAATGTTGGTCAGGCTATCGACATCTTTGTTGATGCTTACCCAGAGACACCGTTTGAAGGCTCTATCAGTGCAATTGAACCCGCAGTAAGCATCCAAAGTGGTCTTATCCAAGTTCAAGCAGACATTCCAAATAATGATGGCAAGCTTCGTAGCGGTATGTTCGCTCGCGCTAACATCATTCTGCCTAAGCTAGAGAACCAAGTAACTCTGCCTCAAACGGCGATTACTTTCACTCTATACGGTGACAATGTTTACATCCTGACTGAAGAAGACGGCGTTCAACGTGTTGCTCAACATGTTGTAAAAGTAGGTGAGCGTACAGCTGATATTGCACACATCCTTGAAGGCGTTAAAGCCGGCGATACGGTTGTAACTTCTGGCCAAGTACGTCTAAGTAACGGTGCCAAAGTTAAGGTTGTTGAAAGTGATGCAATCACTCCACCATCTGAAACACCTAAGCTGTAACTGGAGGCACAATGCGCTTTACTGATGTTTTTATTAAACGTCCAGTTCTAGCGGTATCCATCAGCTTTTTGATTGCGCTGCTTGGCTTACAAGCAATCTTCAAAATGCAGGTGCGTGAATACCCTGAAATGACGAATACCGTCGTAACCGTAACCACGAGTTACTACGGTGCAAGTGCTGATCTTATCCAAGGCTTTATCACCCAGCCCCTCGAACAGGCTGTGGCTCAAGCGGATAACATCGACTATATGACTTCTTCTTCTGTGCTCGGTAGCTCTACGATTACCGTTAACATGAAGTTGAACACCGACCCGAATGCGGCGCTGTCTGACATACTGGCCAAGACTAACTCGGTGCGTTCTCAGCTTCCTAAAGAAGCCGAAGATCCAACCGTAACTATGTCTACCGGTTCAACGACGGCGGTACTCTACATTGGTTTTACCAGTGATGAGTTGGTGTCGAGCCAAATTACCGACTATCTAGAGCGTGTAATCAACCCGCAACTATTCACGGTAAATGGTGTATCTAAAGTTGACCTATATGGTGGTATGAAATACGCACTGCGCGTGTGGCTAGATCCATCAAAAATGGCGGCGGTAAACCTAACTGCAACTGACGTTATGGCGGTATTGGATGCGAACAACTACCAATCAGCTACGGGTCAAGCAACGGGTGAATTTGTTCTTTATAACGGCAGTGCTGACACGCAAGTATCGAACACTGAAGAGTTAGAGAACTTAGTCGTTAGAAGTGGTGAAGGTGAGATTATTCGTCTGTCTGACATCGCTAAGGTTTCTCTAGAGAAAAGCCACGACGTTTACCGTGCAAGTGCGAACGGTCAGGAAGCGGTTGTTGCAGCAATTAATGCGGCACCAAGTGCGAACCCAATCAACATCGCTGCAGATGTACTTGAGCTTCTTCCTCAACTAGAGAAGAACCTACCAAGCAACATCTCGATGAACGTAATGTACGATTCAACCATTGCGATTAACGAGTCAATTCAAGAGGTTATTAAGACCATTCTTGAAGCGGCATTAATCGTATTGATCGTAATTACCTTGTTCCTAGGTTCATTCCGAGCGGTACTGATCCCTATCGTTACTATCCCACTGTCTTTGATTGGTGTGGCAATGGTAATGCAGGCAATGGGCTTCTCATGGAACCTGATGACGCTACTGGCAATGGTACTCGCCATCGGTCTGGTGGTAGATGATGCGATCGTAGTACTTGAGAACGTCGACAGGCATATCAAGCTCGGAGAGTCCCCTTTCCGCGCTGCGATCATCGGTACTCGTGAAATTGCGGTTCCTGTTATCGCAATGACACTAACGCTAGGTGCGGTATACGCTCCAATCGCGATGATGGGTGGTATCACGGGCTCACTATTTAAAGAGTTCGCATTAACCCTAGCCGGTTCTGTATTTGTATCGGGTATCGTGGCACTTACGCTATCGCCAATGATGTGTTCAAAAATGCTAAAAGCTCACGCTGAGCCGAGCAAATTTGAGCAGAAAGTTCATAGCGTTTTGGATGGCATGACTAACCGTTACGAGCGTATGCTTGGCGCGGTTATGAACCACCGTCCAGTGTTCATTGGCTTTGCGATCATCGTATTTGCAAGCTTGCCGATGCTGTTTAAGTTCATCCCTAGTGAATTAGCACCTTCAGAAGATAAAGGTGTAATCATGCTGATGGGTACTGCACCGTCGAATGCAAACTTAGACTTCATGCAAAATACCATGAACGACGTAAACAAGATTCTGTCTGATCAGCCAGAAGTGGCTTACGCGCAGGTATTTACAGGTGTGCCTAATGCAAACCAAGCGTTTGGTATCGCATCTATGGTGCCTTGGAGTGAACGTGAGACGAGTCAATCAGAAGTAGCAAACCGTGTAGGTGAGCTAGTAAAAGACGTACCGGGTATGGCGGTAACGGCGTTCCAAATGCCAGAACTACCAGGTGCAGGTTCAGGTCTTCCAATTCAGTTTGTTATTACAACACCAAACAGTTTTGAGAGCTTGTTCCAGATCACCACTGACATTTTAACTGATGTAGCGACAAACCCACTGTTCGTATACTCGGATCTCGATCTGAACTACGACTCAGCAACGATGAAAGTACACATCGACAAGGATAAAGCGGGCGCATACGGCGTGACCATGCAAGATATCGGTATCACGCTAGGTACCATGATGTCAGATGGCTACGTAAACCGTATCGACTTGAATGGTCGTTCTTACGAGGTTATCCCTCAAGTTGAACGTAAATTCCGTTTGAACCCAGAATCGATGAATAACTACTACGTACGTGCTGCGGATGGTAATGCTGTACCACTAGGCAGTTTGATTACGATTGATGTTGTGGCAGAGCCTCGTTCTCTTCCTCACTTCAACCAATTGAACTCAGCTACGATTGGCGCAGTACCAGCTCCAGGCGCTGCAATGGGTGATGCAATTGCATGGTTTGAAGACACGGCGGCGAATAAGCTTCCAAGTGGCTACAACCACGATTACATGGGTGAAGCGCGTCAATACGTAACTGAAGGTAGCGCACTTTACGCGACCTTTGGTCTAGCACTGGCTATCATCTTCTTGGTACTAGCGATTCAGTTTGAATCTCTGAAAGATCCACTGGTTATCATGGTATCTGTACCACTGGCGATCTGTGGTGCCCTAATCGCTCTGGCTTGGGGTGCGGCAACGATGAACATCTACTCGCAAGTAGGTTTGATCACCTTGGTCGGTCTGATTACCAAGCACGGTATCTTGATCTGTGAAGTTGCAAAAGAAGAACAGTTGCATCATCACAAGACTCGTATCGAAGCGGTAATGGAAGCTGCGAAGGTTCGTCTTCGCCCAATCCTGATGACAACAGCTGCGATGATCGCGGGTCTAATCCCACTGATGTACGCAAGTGGTGCGGGTGCAGCTCAGCGCTTTAGTATTGGTATCGTAATCGTTGCAGGTCTAGCGATTGGTACTATCTTTACGCTATTTGTACTGCCAGTGATTTACAGCTACTTGGCTGAAAAACACAAACCTCTACCTGTATTTGTTGAAGATAAAGATCTAGAAAAGCTAGCTCGCGTCGATGAAGCAAAAGCAGCACACAGAGAATTAGCTGATAATAAGTAATCGCTAAGTCGTGTTAACAATAAAAAGGCTACTTCGGTGGCCTTTTTTTATACGCCATAGGCGACATCTCAAGTGTGATTAAATAGAATAGTGGTAAATATTCAGGAGTTTTAATTGATATGTTTGATCCAAAAAAACTAGAGCAGATTGCTAAGCAGATCCACGATTCTATGCCTCAACCAGTAAAAGAGCTTGGTTCAGACGTAGATCAAAAAGTTCGCCAGGTTATCCAAGGCCAACTAAACAAGCTAGACGTTGTGAGCCGTGAAGAGTTTGATGTTCAAACACAAGTACTACTGCGCACTCGCCAAAAGCTGACTGAAATGGAACAAAAGCTAGCGGACTTAGAAGCAAAGATTGCCGATAAGTAAGCGTAAAGCAAGAAAACTGAAAGGGTTGGTGTGAAAGCACCAACCCTTTTGTATTTCTGAGGATCAATCAAGAACTGCAAGTCGACGAAGACCGATCAAGCAATGTTCATTCAATTGACTTATAAGGCTATGTTCCTAAAAGCAAAAAGGCTTGGTCAACGGCGACCAAGCCTTTCTATTAGATGTTGTGTTGCTTATTTATAACTCCAACCAGTAAGGAGCTAATGATACTGCTTCGCTTATTTTGCAAATTTGTCAGTATCTAAGAGACTCATTAACCGCCTACAGCGATACGCTTCATGTCGCTCATGTAGCTACGTAGCTCTTCACCAATGTACTCTACAGGGTGGTTACGGATAGCTTCGTTTACTTCAATTAGCTTAGCGTTATCAACTTGGTTAGATGTTTCACCTAGACCACGGCCGATTACGTCTGTCGCTACTGAAGGCATGAACTTCTCTCGTAGTAGCGGTGTTGCTACGTTAGCGAATAGGTAGTTACCGTACTCAGCAGTATCAGAGATTACAACGTTCATTTCGTAAAGACGCTTACGAGCAACTGTGTTTGCGATTAGTGGAAGCTCATGTAGAGATTCGTAGTAAGCAGACTCATCAATGATGCCTGATGCCGTCATAGCTTCGAATGCTAGCTCAACACCAGCACGAACCATAGCAACCATTAGGATACCGTTGTCGAAGTACTCTTGCTCTGAGATTTCTACGTCAGAAGCTGGGTAATTTTCGAATGCAGTTTCGCCTGTCTCTTCACGCCAGCCTAGTAGGTTCACGTCATCGTTCGCCCAGTCAGCCATCATTGTGCTAGAGAAGTGTCCAGAGATGATGTCATCCATGTGCTTGTTGTAAAGCGGACGCATTAGGTCTTTAAGCTCTTCAGAAAGCTCAAACGCTTTAACTTTAGCTGGGTTAGATAGGCGATCCATCATGTGAGTTACGCCACCAAACTTAAGTGCTTCAGTGATCGTTTCCCAACCGTATTGTAGAAGCTTACCTGCGTAGCCAGGTTCGATGCCATCAGCAATCATCTTCTCGTAAGATACGATAGAACCCGCTTGTAGCATGCCACAAAGGATTGTTTGCTCACCCATCAGGTCAGATTTAACTTCCGCTACGAAAGATGACTCTAGGCAGCCTGCACGGTGACCACCAGTACCTGCAGCCCAAGCTTTAGCGATATCCCAACCTTCGCCTTTAGGATCATTTTCAGGGTGAACAGCGATAAGTGTTGGTACACCGAAGCCACGCTTGTACTCTTCGCGAACTTCAGAACCTGGACACTTAGGCGCAACCATGACTACAGTAAGGTCAGCACGTAATTGCATGCCTTCTTCAACAACGTTAAAACCGTGAGAGTAACCAAGAGCAGCGCCTTGCTTCATTAGGGGCATTACTGTTTCAACAACGTTTGTGTGTTGCTTATCAGGAGTAAGGTTGATTACTAGGTCTGCTTGAGGGATTAGCGTTTCGTAGCTACCCACAACAAAGCCGTTTTCATCAGCATTTTTGAATGATTGACGCTTTTCATCAATTGCCGCTTGGCGTAGAGCGTAAGATACGTCTAGACCAGAATCACGCATATTTAGGCCTTGGTTTAGGCCTTGAGCACCACAACCAACAATTACGATTTTCTTACCTTCAAGGTATTCAGCTTCTGTCGCGAATTCTTCACGATCCATAAAGCGGCAACGACCTAATTGGTCTAGTTGTTCACGAAGGTTTAATGTATTGAAATAGTTAGCCATTCTAGGGCACTCCTTTAAAAATAAGTCCGTAAGGTCGATATCTCTCTATCGAATGACTTCATACTAAAACAGACACTCCGTTGCTGAAAGTGATATATTCACAATTAGTTATTGCAATAAATGCAACATGGAAACGATCTCAGAACATGAACATAAAATCTCTACAATTATTTATACATTTATGTGACAGCAAGAGTTTCAGCAAAACCGCTGCTGCTATGCACGTCAGTCCTTCAGCGCTGAGCCGTCAGATACAAAAGCTTGAAGAGGAAACAGGGCAAGAACTGCTTATCAGAGACAACCGTAGTGTTGATCTGACCCCAGCAGGAAAACACCTATTGCCTGTAGCATTGATCATTGTGGGAGAATGGCAGCAATATAATCTTCATCTGAAGGGCGGAGAGCAAGAGCTTAAAGGTGAGATCCGTATATTTTGCTCAGTAACGGCTAGCTATAGTCACCTACCTGAACTCATAACCGAATTTAGGGCTATTCACCCGTATATTGAATTTAAGCTCTCTACTGGCGATCCAGCTCAATCCATTGACAAGATCTTAAACGATGAGGCGGATATCGCGATTTCAGCAAAGCCAGATATCCTTCCTTCAAGGTTAGAGTTCGAGACCATCAGCGATATTCCACTGTCAGTCATCATTCCATCTGGTGTGAGTAGCTTTAGCCAGCAACTGCAATCCGATAAGCCAAACTGGAATGAAGTGCCTTTTATCATCCCAGAAGCGGGGACTGCACGAGAACGTGCGAACGCATGGTTCAAAAAGATGAAGATAAAACCCAATATTTACGCTCAGGTATCTGGTCATGAAGCGATCGTCAGTATGGTTGCCCTTGGTTGTGGGGTTGGTATTGCTCCAGATGTCGTCATCAACAACAGCCCAGTACGTGACAAAGTAGACCGTTTAAAGATAGAGCCAATCAAACCATTTGAACTAGGGGTGTGCTGTAAGCGTGCACAATTAGAAAACCCATTAATTAGAGCATTTTGGCAGGTCGCCGAAGGGAAATACCTGCAAGACTAGTTATCAATAAGTAATAACAAGCAGGTATGGAGTCACAGGTAAGAGCACGTTAGTGCTCTTTTTGTTTTGCTAAACGATAGATATGAAAAAAGCCCGCTGATTTCTCAGCGGGCTTTCTAATGGTGGTGGAGGGATAGGGATTTGAACCCTAGAACCGCTATTAACGGTTGCCGGTTTTCAAGACCGGTGCTTTCGACCACTCAGCCATCCCTCCAACAAATTGTCATCAACAGATTAGTACACTGTAGATGTTGTTACATGTATACACAGGTAACGATATTTAAAGCCTGGCGATGTCCTACTCTCACATGGGGAAGCCCCACACTACCATCGGCGCTATTGTGTTTCACTTCTGAGTTCGGCATGGAATCAGGTGGGTCCACAATGCTATGGTCGCCAAGCAAATTTTAAAATTCGGAAAACTGATTTAAAAGTCTATCTCTTCAAACTCATTCAAGCGTTTGGTATTTCTTTGAGTCCACAAAACCCCTTGGGTGTTGTATGGTTAAGCCTCACGGGCAATTAGTACAGGTTAGCTCAATGCCTCGCAGCACTTACACACCCTGCCTATCAACGTCGTAGTCTACGACAACCCTTTAGGACGCTTATAGCGCCAGGGAAAACTCATCTCAAGGCTCGCTTCCCGCTTAGATGCTTTCAGCGGTTATCGATTCCGAACTTAGCTACCGGGCAATGCCATTGGCATGACAACCCGAACACCAGAGGTTCGTCCACTCCGGTCCTCTCGTACTAGGAGCAGCCCCTTTCAATTTTCCAACGCCCACGGCAGATAGGGACCGAACTGTCTCACGACGTTCTAAACCCAGCTCGCGTACCACTTTAAATGGCGAACAGCCATACCCTTGGGACCGACTTCAGCCCCAGGATGTGATGAGCCGACATCGAGGTGCCAAACACCGCCGTCGATATGAACTCTTGGGCGGTATCAGCCTGTTATCCCCGGAGTACCTTTTATCCGTTGAGCGATGGCCCTTCCATTCAGAACCACCGGATCACTATGACCTGCTTTCGCACCTGCTCGAATTGTCATTCTCGCAGTCAAGCGGGCTTATGCCATTGCACTAACCACACGATGTCCAACCGTGTTTAGCCCACCTTCGTGCTCCTCCGTTACTCTTTGGGAGGAGACCGCCCCAGTCAAACTACCCACCAGGCACTGTCCGTAATCCCGATTCAGGGACCAACGTTAGAACATCAAAACTACAAGGGTGGTATTTCAAGGACGACTCCACCACATCTAGCGACGCGGTTTCATAGTCTCCCACCTATCCTACACATGTAGGTTCAATGTTCAGTGCCAAGCTGTAGTAAAGGTTCACGGGGTCTTTCCGTCTAGCCGCGGGTACACTGCATCTTCACAGCGATTTCAATTTCACTGAGTCTCGGGTGGAGACAGCGTGGCCATCATTACGCCATTCGTGCAGGTCGGAACTTACCCGACAAGGAATTTCGCTACCTTAGGACCGTTATAGTTACGGCCGCCGTTTACCGGGGCTTCGATCAAGAGCTTCGACCGAAGTCTAACCCCATCAATTAACCTTCCGGCACCGGGCAGGCGTCACACCGTATACGTCATCTTACGATTTTGCACAGTGCTGTGTTTTTAATAAACAGTTGCAGCCACCTGGTATCTGCGACTCTCGTCTGCTCCATCCGCAAGGGACTTCACTGATAAGAGCGTACCTTCTCCCGAAGTTACGGTACCATTTTGCCTAGTTCCTTCACCCGAGTTCTCTCAAGCGCCTTGGTATTCTCTACCCGACCACCTGTGTCGGTTTGGGGTACGATTCCTTACAATCTGAAGCTTAGAGGCTTTTCCTGGAAGCATGGCATCAATGACTTCACTACCGTAGTAGCTCGACATCGTATCTCAGCGTTAATAGCGGTCCGGATTTACCTAAACCACCCGCCTACATACTTGAACCTGGACAACCGTCGCCAGGCCCACCTAGCCTTCTCCGTCCCCCCATCGCAATTGTAAGAAGTACAGGAATATTAACCTGTTTCCCATCGACTACGCCTTTCGGCCTCGCCTTAGGAGTCGACTTACCCTGCCCCGATTAACGTTGGACAGGAACCCTTGGTCTTCCGGCGAGGGAGTTTTTCACTCCCTTTATCGTTACTCATGTCAGCATTCGCACTTCTGATACCTCCAGCAGCCCTTACAGACCACCTTCAACGGCTTACAGAACGCTCCCCTACCCCACATACCCTAAGGTACGTAGCCGCAGCTTCGGTGTATAGCTTAGCCCCGTTACATCTTCCGCGCAGGCCGACTCGACCAGTGAGCTATTACGCTTTCTTTAAATGATGGCTGCTTCTAAGCCAACATCCTGGCTGTCTGAGCCTTCCCACATCGTTTCCCACTTAGCTATACTTTGGGACCTTAGCTGGCGGTCTGGGTTGTTTCCCTCTCCACGACGGACGTTAGCACCCGCCGTGTGTCTCCCGGATAGTACTTACTGGTATTCGGAGTTTGCAAAGGGTTGGTAAGTCGGGATGACCCCCTAGCCTTAACAGTGCTCTACCCCCAGTAGTATTCGTCCGAGGCGCTACCTAAATAGCTTTCGGGGAGAACCAGCTATCTCCAGGTTTGATTGGCCTTTCACCCCTAGCCACAAGTCATCCGCTAATTTTTCAACATTAGTCGGTTCGGTCCTCCAGTTGATGTTACTCAACCTTCAACCTGCCCATGGCTAGATCACCTGGTTTCGGGTCTAATCCTAGCAACTGTACGCCCAGTTAAGACTCGGTTTCCCTACGGCTCCCCTAAACGGTTAACCTTGCTACTAAAATTAAGTCGCTGACCCATTATACAAAAGGTACGCAGTCACACCACGAAGGTGCTCCTACTGCTTGTACGTACACGGTTTCAGGTTCTATTTCACTCCCCTCACAGGGGTTCTTTTCGCCTTTCCCTCACGGTACTGGTTCACTATCGGTCAGTCAGTAGTATTTAGCCTTGGAGGATGGTCCCCCCATATTCAGACAGGATATCACGTGTCCCGCCCTACTCGTTTTCACTGATTATGATGTGTCGGTTACGGGGCTATCACCCTTTATTGCGAGACTTTCCAGACTCTTCACCTGCATCGTTAAAAGCTTAAGGGCTAATCCAATTTCGCTCGCCGCTACTTTCGGAATCTCGGTTGATTTCTCTTCCTCGGGGTACTTAGATGTTTCAGTTCCCCCGGTTTGCCTCCTGCTGCTATGTATTCACAACAGGATACTTACTTATGTAAGTGGGTTTCCCCATTCAGGAATCCCAGACTCAAAAGGTTATTACTACCTAATCTGGGCTTATCGCAAGTTATTACGCCTTTCATCGCCTCTGACTGCCAAGGCATCCACCGTGTACGCTTAGTCACTTAACCATACAACCCGAAAGGGTCTTAGTGTATGGCAACTAACCAAGGTTTTTGGTTGTCATTAAGAAGGGTTAATTCTCAATGACTGTTTGCCGGACTCAATTGTGATTCAAACTAAGTTTGAATCGAATACAAGACACTTGAATGTGTTTGTTGTGTTTATCTAATGAAAGATAAACATTGAGAACTTTTAAATTTGATTGAATTACTCGTAAGTAAATCAATCAGTCAGCTTTCCAAATTGTTAAAGAGCAAGAGTTTTAAGTGTTAAACTTTTAAACCCATTTTTAAATACTCTCTTGCGAGAATGCTTAAAGATGGTGGGCGATACCGGGCTCGAACCAGTGACCCCCTGCTTGTAAGGCAGGTGCTCTCCCAACTGAGCTAATCGCCCATAAAAGTTTTAATTCCTTATGGAAGGAATGGTGGAGCTATGCGGGATCGAACCGCAGACCTCCTGCGTGCAAGGCAGGCGCTCTCCCAGCTGAGCTATAGCCCCATATTTTTATTTCCTTGGGAGGAAATGGTGGGTCGTGCAGGATTCGAACCTGCGACCAATTGATTAAAAGTCAACTGCTCTACCAACTGAGCTAACGACCCAATGGTATCCCGTAGGGGAGTCGAACCCCTGTTACCGCCGTGAAAGGGCGGTGTCCTAGGCCTCTAGACGAACGGGACACTGCAATTTATCTCCACTTTAAAAAGTAGAAACAAACTTCGAAGAACTTGGGAGTTCTTCATCTCTTTGCTTTTCTAAACCTAATCAATCTGTGTGGGTACTCATCAAAGATATCTTCGTATAAGGAGGTGATCCAGCCCCAGGTTCCCCTAGGGCTACCTTGTTACGACTTCACCCCAGTCATGAACCACAAAGTGGTGAGCGTCCTCCCCGAAAGGTTAAACTACCCACTTCTTTTGCAGCCCACTCCCATGGTGTGACGGGCGGTGTGTACAAGGCCCGGGAACGTATTCACCGTGACATTCTGATTCACGATTACTAGCGATTCCGACTTCATGGAGTCGAGTTGCAGACTCCAATCCGGACTACGACGCACTTTTTGGGATTCGCTCACTATCGCTAGCTTGCTGCCCTCTGTATGCGCCATTGTAGCACGTGTGTAGCCCTACTCGTAAGGGCCATGATGACTTGACGTCGTCCCCACCTTCCTCCGGTTTATCACCGGCAGTCTCCCTGGAGTTCCCGACATTACTCGCTGGCAAACAAGGATAAGGGTTGCGCTCGTTGCGGGACTTAACCCAACATTTCACAACACGAGCTGACGACAGCCATGCAGCACCTGTCTCAGAGCTCCCGAAGGCACACCTGTGTCTCCACTGGCTTCTCTGGATGTCAAGAGTAGGTAAGGTTCTTCGCGTTGCATCGAATTAAACCACATGCTCCACCGCTTGTGCGGGCCCCCGTCAATTCATTTGAGTTTTAATCTTGCGACCGTACTCCCCAGGCGGTCTACTTAACGCGTTAGCTCCGAAAGCCACGGCTCAAGGCCACAACCTCCAAGTAGACATCGTTTACGGCGTGGACTACCAGGGTATCTAATCCTGTTTGCTCCCCACGCTTTCGCATCTGAGTGTCAGTATCTGTCCAGGGGGCCGCCTTCGCCACTGGTATTCCTTCAGATCTCTACGCATTTCACCGCTACACCTGAAATTCTACCCCCCTCTACAGTACTCTAGTTCACCAGTTTCAAATGCAGTTCCGAGGTTGAGCCCCGGGCTTTCACATCTGACTTAATGAACCACCTGCATGCGCTTTACGCCCAGTAATTCCGATTAACGCTCGCACCCTCCGTATTACCGCGGCTGCTGGCACGGAGTTAGCCGGTGCTTCTTCTGTTGCTAACGTCAAGAGATAGCGCTATTAACGCTACCCCCTTCCTCACAACTGAAAGTACTTTACAACCCGAAGGCCTTCTTCATACACGCGGCATGGCTGCATCAGGCTTTCGCCCATTGTGCAATATTCCCCACTGCTGCCTCCCGTAGGAGTCTGGACCGTGTCTCAGTTCCAGTGTGGCTGATCATCCTCTCAGACCAGCTAGGGATCGTCGCCTTGGTGAGCCATTACCTCACCAACTAGCTAATCCCACCTAGGCATATCTTGACGCGAGAGGCCCGAAGGTCCCCCTCTTTGGCCCGTAGGCATTATGCGGTATTAGCCATCGTTTCCAATGGTTATCCCCCACATCAAGGCAATTTCCTAGGCATTACTCACCCGTCCGCCGCTCGACGCCCATTAACGCACCCGAAGGATTGTTAGTGTCGTTTCCGCTCGACTTGCATGTGTTAGGCCTGCCGCCAGCGTTCAATCTGAGCCATGATCAAACTCTTCAATTTAAGATTTTGTGACTCAACGAATACTGACTTCAAAACTAATATTCATGTAAACATGAACATGTAATTCTAAAGCTATTACCATTCCAACAGAATGGTAATGAATTGACTGTGCCAAATAACCGAAGTTATTCGTATTGGTCACTCAGTTCATTGAAATCATTGTGTTACCGAAGTAACTGCTATTACCTAAGTAATAACGTTTTGATATTCATCAACGAGTGCCCACACAGATTGATAGGTTTAAATTGTTAAAGAGCTTTTCCTTTTTGAGCTTCGCTCAAATCGGACGGCCATTTTAGCGATTTAAGTTTTAGTGTCAACCACTATTTTCAAAACTTTTTTCAAGCGCTTAGCTTGGCTAACTTGACCTGCTGATTCGTTTTGGTTTCTGTTGAAGCCATCCCGTGTCAGCGAGGTGGCATTATAGAGATTTCGATCACACTGGCAAGCCCTTTTTGAAGTTTTTCTTACTTTTTTGATTGTTCGAGCGTTTTTTGTTCAAAACGCTCCATTTTCACTAGTATTCCCCTTAATTAAGGGCTTAAGGTGCCTATATAAAGGAGGATTTATGAGTTCAATACGCAGTTATAAAGGAATATCCCCCCAGATTGGGCAAGGTGTCTATATAGATACAAGTTCGGTACTGGTTGGTGATATCAAAATCGGTAACGACTCTAGCGTGTGGCCTTTGGTTGCAGCTCGAGGAGATGTGAACCACATTCATATTGGAGAGAGAACGAATATCCAAGACGGCAGCGTTTTACACGTCACCCATAAGAATGCTGAAAACCCTGAGGGTTATCCTCTATTAATAGGTAATGATGTCACTATCGGGCATAAAGTCATGCTGCATGGCTGCACCATTGAAGATCGTGTACTTGTTGGTATGGGAGCGATCGTGTTGGATGGCGTGATTATCCAAAAAGAAGTGATGATTGGTGCTGGTAGCTTGGTGCCACCAAACAAGGTACTTGAAAGCGGTTATCTCTATGTAGGAAGCCCAGTAAAACAAGCACGCCCATTAAATGATAAAGAGCGTGCTTTTTTACAGAAATCAGCTGACAACTATGTTCAGAATAAAAATGACTATCTAGATTCTGCGCTTCCAGTCTAAAGCGCTTTGATCTGAATCCGATTAGAGGAGTCATACTCCTCTTCTTCTATTAACTCTTCCGCTAGCTCTTCAATATCGAAACGTAACTCTGAAAAGATAACTAAAGCTTGATCGCCTTCTTCTATATCTCTTCCTGCCAGTTGTGATAATTCCTCAATAGACATGACACATTCAATCAATGCGCCCGACTGTTGTGCTGGGAAGGTGATTGTTCGACTCTCTTCATCCCAATCTTGGATATCAGGAAATAGAATTGATTGATTCATTTTTTATAAACACCCCATTACATCTCTAGATTTTTACGTAATTCTCTTAAAATCTGTTTTGTTCCCGGACGAAGACCACGCCAAAGCATAAAGCTTTCTGCTGCCTGCCCCACTAGCATACCCAAACCATCATAAGCAGCATGAACACCATTATCTAATGCCCATTGATTGAATACCGTCGTTCCAGATCCATAAACCATGTCATAAACGGCGCTAGTAGAATTGAAAATCACCTCAGACACTTCAGGAAGCTGCCCACTTAGACCAGATGAGGTCGAGTTAATAATGACATCAAAGCCTTCACTAACATCACTTAGCCCCATCCCCTTGATGTTCCCATGCGACGAAAACATCTCAGCCAATAGTTCTGCCTTTGAACTGGTTCGGTTAGCAATCACCAGCTGTTGTGGCTTTTGGTCGAGAAGAGGTTGAATCACTCCTCTCGCAGCACCACCAGCGCCAAGAAGAAGAACACGTGCTCCTTTTAGCGTGACTTGATGTTGAAGCAGGTCTTGAACTAAACCCTCACCATCGGTGTTATCACCAATGATCTCTCCGTCATCTAACTTCTTAAGGGTATTTACGGCACCAGCTAGTTCAGCTCTCTCAGTTAGGCGATTGGCAAACTGGTAGGCATCTTCTTTAAAAGGCGCAGTGACATTACATCCTCGACCACCTTCGCTGAAAAAGGCTTTGGCAGCAGTGATAAATTGACCATGCTCTGGCTGTAATGCTGTATAGGTAAGCTGTTGGTTGGTTTGGCGAGCAAATAATGTGTGAATGAATGGCGATTTGCTTTGCCCAATAGGGTTACCGAAAACGGCATAACGATCTACTTGCTGTGTCATATCCTTACCTAACAGAAATAAAAAAGGGTCATCTATATAGATGACCCTATCACTATCCCTATAAGGAAGGAAGAACTACCAAACTCGAGGCTTTAGGTAGTCGCTATAAAGCAGAGCTTCTGGTGAACCCGCTTGTGGTTCGTAGCGGTATTCCCAGCGAGCCAATGGCGGCATCGACATCAATATAGACTCTGTGCGACCACCGCTTTGTAGACCAAATAGGGTGCCACGGTCATAGACTAGGTTAAATTCAACATAGCGGCCACGACGGTATAGTTGGAAGTCACGCTCACGTTCGCCATAAGGTGTCTCTTTGCGTCGTTCTACAATTGGTAAGTACGCCGCAGCAAAGCCCTCACCGACCGCCTGCATGTAAGCAAAGCTCTTATCGAAGCCCCACTCATTTAAGTCATCAAAGAACAAACCACCCACACCACGTGTTTCATCTCTATGTGGAAGATAGAAGTACTTATCACACCATTCTTTGTGCTCTTGATAAACATCGTCACCAAATGGCGCACAAAGATCTTTGGCTGTTTGATGCCAAGATTGGCAGTCTTCGTCGACAGGATAAAATGGCGTTAAGTCAAAACCACCACCAAACCACCAAATCGGGTCTTCCCCTTCTTTTTCTGCTATGAAGAATCGAACGTTCGCGTGTGAGGTTGGGATATATGGGTTTTTCGGGTGTATAACTAATGAAACCCCCATCGCCTCAAACTTACGTCCGGCCAATTCAGGGCGATGAGCTGTAGCTGAGGCAGGCATAGCCTTACCCGCTACGTGAGAGAAGTTAACCCCACCTTGCTCAAATACCGCACCGTTGGTCATCACACGAGTTCGACCACCACCACCCAGGCGCTCGCCAGGTTCACGCTCCCATGCATCTTCTTCAAACAGTGCAGTACCATCAGCTTGTTCAAGCTGCTGGCAAATCGAATCTTGTAGGCTCAGTAAAAACTGCTTTACTGCTTCTTTATCAATTGCTGACATCTTTCTTCCTCTGCAGGGTTTAACCCTGTCTTAATATTTTCGACGTTTTTGCATCTCTAATTTCGCTTGGCTTCTCACGGCCACCCGTTTGACCTTCTAAAATAGCCACCAAATGTTGGCCAAGTTGCTGCTGAACTTCTTCAGTCGTCATACAAGGCGGCTCGCCGGTCAGGTTAGCACTGGTAGAGGTTAACGGCTTACCAAACTCATTACACATTCTTTGAACCAAAGGGTGATCAGTCACTCGTACCGCGATGGAATCAAACTGACCACTTACCCAGTCAGTAACTTTGCTGCTGGTTGGCATGATCCAAGTGACAGGACCTGGCCATGTCGATTTCACTGTTGCCAACTGTTCTTCCGTCAATTGGCTTTCATCAATGTAAGGTAACAGTTGCTCGTAACTCGCAGCAATTAAGATCAACCCTTTCTCGATCGGTCGTTGTTTTAGGTCGAGTAATTTCTTGATGGCTTGTGGATTATCGGGATCACAACCGACCCCAAAAACGCCTTCGGTCGGGTAAGCAATGACTTCACCTTGTTGTAATGCCTGCAAAGTATGTTGAAAGTTATCCACGGGTTGCCTCATTAATTCAGTTATCTAACTCACTAAGTGTACAAATTATCATTCACTGTGACTAAAGCTATTTGTTTATAAAATGTATCAATTAACAACTTAGACTGACGCAAACGTTTTCCTTAAGCAATTTTACCCGTATAATGCGCGCAAAATATCTAATCACTAATTAAATCGTACCTGAAGGAGTTTGAGATGACTGTCGGTATTATCATGGGTTCTAAATCTGATTGGCCAACAATGAAGCTAGCTGCAGAAATGTTGGATCAGTTTGGCGTGGCGTACGAAACAAAAGTGGTTTCTGCTCACCGCACACCTCAGTTGCTTGCAGACTACGCAACCAGTGCGAAAGAGCGCGGTATTAAAGTGATTATTGCTGGTGCTGGCGGTGCAGCGCACCTTCCGGGCATGGCTGCTGCTTTCACAAGCGTACCAGTTCTGGGTGTTCCAGTTCAGTCTAAAGCACTGAAAGGCATGGACTCTCTGCTTTCTATCGTGCAGATGCCAAAAGGTATCGCGGTAGGTACTTTGGCTATCGGTGAAGCTGGCGCTGCCAATGCAGGCATCCTAGCGGCTCAAATCATTGGTACACACAATGAAGAAGTAATGGCAAAAGTAGAAGCGTTCCGTTCTGAGCAAACAGAAACGGTTCTAGCTAATCCAAACCCTGCAGAGGACTAATTTCAATGCATGTTCTTGTGTTAGGCGCGGGCCAACTTGCTCGCATGATGTCCCTAGCTGGGGCACCGCTGAATATTGAAATTTCTGCTTTTGATGTTGGCAGCAAAAATATTGTTCACCCATTAACGCAAGCGATTATGGGCAACGGCCTAGAAAATGCGATTGAGCGTGCGGACGTCATTACTGCTGAATTCGAACATATTCCTCACGATGTACTTGAGGTGTGTGAACGCAGCGGTAAGTTCTTACCGACAACAGAAGCAATTAAAGCCGGCGGTGACCGTCGTCTTGAAAAAGCCCTGTTAGACGAAGCAAATGTGAAAAATGCCAAATACTACGTGATTAACTCTCGCGAAGACTTTGACACTGCGATCGCTCACGTTGGCTTACCAATGGTATTGAAGAGCACACTGGGTGGTTACGATGGCAAAGGTCAATGGCGCTTAAAGACATTAGACAATGTTGACGCGACTTGGACAGAAATGGCCGAGTGCATTGCCGCAACAGACAACCAAGCGATTGTGGCTGAAGAGTTTGTTCCGTTTGACCGCGAAGTATCACTGGTTGGTGCTCGTGGTACCAATGGCGAGATTCAAGTGTATCCACTGGCTGAAAATGTTCACACCGACGGCGTGTTGAGCTTATCGACAGCGATTGATGACATTGAACTGCAAGAGCAAGCGAAAGCCATGTTCACTGCCATTGCTGAGCGCCTAGATTACGTTGGTGTGCTAGCACTTGAGTTCTTTGATGTTCAAGGTTCACTGCTGGTTAATGAGATTGCACCACGTGTTCATAACTCGGGCCACTGGACGCAACAAGGCGCAGAGACTTGTCAGTTTGAAAACCACCTGCGTGCAGTGTGTGGCATGCCACTAGGCAGCACTAAACTGATTCGTCCAACCGCAATGATCAACATTCTTGGTGAAGATACTCTTCCTGAAGCAATTCTTGCTCAAGGTGGCTGTCATGTTCATTGGTATGGCAAAGAGAAGCGTGCAGGTCGTAAGATGGGCCACATTAACGTGAGCGCTGACTACAACGCAGAGCTGCAAAGAGCGTTGTACTCACTGGCAGACATTCTTGATAAGCAAGCCTACCCAGCTGTGCATGAGTTTGCTGAGCAGATGAAGTAAGCCTACATTGGCTTATTGATATAAAAATTCATTGGATATAGAAACGGCGCTCATTGAGCGCCGTTTTTTTATTTCTGATCAGTCACTTACTGCGACTAGTATTACTACTGAGATTGAATGTGATGACACTTGCGATCAGCACATTGCTTCTTAGTGCCACTGGCCGTTTTCTTCTCCAGTAACAGTGGGAACTGGCACTGTTCACAGCGACCTATAACAGGTGGCTGATTAACGGCAAACTTACACTTAGGGTAGTTATCACACGCATAGAAGGTTTTACCATAGCGAGATTTACGCTCAACCAAGTTGCCTCGACCACACTCAGGGCAGGCAACAAGTGGCTGTTCTTCAGGTTGTTCTTTCGGTTGATCCAAAGATTCGATGTGATTACACGTTGGGTAACTACTACAACCAATGAACATCCCAAAGCGACCTTGCCTTAATACCAATTCGTTTTGGCATTTAGGACACGGCACGCCCAGCTCTTTCACCACATGACCATCATTTTGATGAAGAGGCTTAATGTAATCACAGCTCGGATACTGCTTACAGCCTAAAAATGGGCCGTGCTTACCATGGCGAAGCTGAAGCTCCCCACCACACTGTGGACATGGTTCATGCTCTAACGCATGTTCATGTGCTGAAAAAAGCTGATTATCAATCTTACTACTCATGACAAGCCTGTATTAATGCAAGATACCTTGCTCTTTGGTGTACAACAGCTCTTCCATTTGCGTGTAAGCACTTTCATTACCCGGCACATTAAATAGCACCATTAAGATAATCCATTTCAGATCATCCAATTCAAATTCGTTGGTCTCAAGCCCCATCACACGATCAATCACCATTTCACGAATCTCTGTCGTAAGCACGTTGATCTGCTCAAGGAACAATAAGAAGCCTCGACACTCCATATTAATACGTGAAATTTCTCGACTGGTATAAACACGCATCGAGGTATTGGAGCACATAGTAATCGCCGCTTGGTTGTCGGTATCTTGCAGTGCAGCAAGATCTTCTAACCAATGGAGGGCCTTATAAATATCATCTTGGTGAAACCCTGCTCGAAGAAGCTCATCTTCCAGTTCGTCTTGATCCACCTGCAATTCAGAATCGCTATGGATGTAGGTTTCAAACAAGTACATCAGTATGTCCATCATCATAGCTAGCCTCTCCCCTTTCGAATATAGCCACCGGAAACTGCAACAACATGCCCTGAGAGCTCAAGCTCTAAAAGCTGCATCATGACCTCATGCACAGGTATATGGGTTCTCTGTGCCAAAATATCAACGGGTGTCGCCTCTAATCCTACGTTAGCTAACAGCTGTGGAAATGGCAATTGTTCATTTTCACTCTTGTTCGGCGTAGGTTCGAACAAACTGGGCTGCTGATCTATAGACCAGTCTAACAGACTCTTTATTTCAATTAGAACATCTTGAGCACTCTGTACCAAACATGCTCCTGCCTTAATTAGACTGTTGCCTCCGCGACTGGTTGGGTTATGAATCGAACCGGGAAGCGCAAACACTTCGCGACCTTGCTCCATCGCATAACGCGCCGTAATCAGAGAACCGCTTTTCTCAGCCGCCTCAACAACGAGAGTCCCCAAAGACAACCCACTTATAATACGGTTACGCCGAGGGAAATGTTCAGGTCGAGGCTTAGCGCTTGGGCGGAATTCTGAGATCAGCGCGCCATTCTCACAGATCCTATCGGCTAAATTTCGGTGTCGCGCAGGGTAAATAGAATCCAAGCCAGAACCCAACACCGCAAAAGTTTCCCCTCCTTTATCTAAAGCACCATCATGAGCATAACCATCAATACCAAGCGCTAAGCCACTGGTGACAATCAAACCGTTTTGGACAAACTCTTTAGCAAAGGACTTCGCGGTTTGCAGCCCTTCGAGACTGGCGTTGCGACTGCCAACCATAGCGATTTGAGGCTCAATCAGTTTTTCAACGTGCCCCTTAACGAAAAGCACACTTGGCGTGGAGGCGGTCTCGTTCAGCAGTTTGGGATAATGAGGACAATTAGGGGTAATGATGTGATGGTTGGGCTGCCTCGCTTGCCACGCCAGACAAGCCTCCACTTCTTTAGGGGCTTGCTGTCTTAAGTACGAGATTTGCTTGGCTGACAAACCAATCGCTTGCAGTTGTTGGCTGGAGTAACCAACAATATTCGATGGGGAATCAACACTCAGCAGACGAGAAAGACGCTTACCACCCAGTTGCGGAACAAAGCTCAGCGAGAGCCAAGCGATCAGTTGTTGCTCATTCACTCGGTGCCCTTAGCTTCTTCCTTCAAAGCCAGATCCAAAGGCGATACCGCCAGAATGTCATTGCTAACCGGCTTAGAGCTTTGAGTGATCAACGCCAAGCTAAAATACTCGTAAGGGCGAATAACCATCAAACTACCGAGTGAGGTACTTGGCAACTGCACCTTATCGCTCGCCGCTGACTCTTTATAGCTGTATTCACCTTGCTTACCAAACACCACAGCACCGCTTTCGCTGAGGGTAAACATAGAGCCTTGGCGAAGATTGTCCTGTGAGCCTTTGTTGATAACAACGACCTGATTCTTTGCGCTGTATTGGCTGCCATCTAATGAACCCAAGATATTAGCAAACTGACCCGCAGCACTAGGCGCTGGATAAAATGTGGTTGAGAGCTTCACCTGATCAACACCAAGCTCTGGCAACACAAGATCGTTAAGCAGTACTTCTTGCAGCTGAGTCTCTATCTGCAAGCTACTGAACTCCGCATCCACTTCTTTTAAGCGTGCCGTAGCGACCAGACGCAACGAGGTCATACTCGCTTGAGGTTGCTGTCGCTGGTAGGTTTCAACGGCGCGGTAGATACCCCACTTTTGATGTTGTTGGTTGCCCGAGATAAACAACCGGTCTTCACCCGATAAGAATCTCTTTCCATCACTGGGCCCTAACACTCGTTGAGCCGATTGAATATCTTGCTGTTCAACCAAGCGATCAGATTGCAGGTAAGGCAGAACCAGCCCCTCATTGACGGTTGGCACCGCTTTCTTCTCCGAGACACGAATCTTAGGGCTCAGCTTGATAACAGGTTTAAGACTCAATACCGGCTCACCATTAATCCAAACCAAAGACAGTTTATCTCCGGGGTATATAAGATGAGGGTTTTCTATCTCAGGGTTTACCTGCCATAACCTTGGCCACAACCACGGGCTATCAAGATACATCGCAGATATATCCCATAAGGTATCGCCCTTTACCACCACATACGCCTCAGGTGCGCCCCGCTTAATGGTTAAAGGTTGAGCGCTATTTTCAGCCGTAGCGGCAAACGAAAGCGAGGCACAAACAAGAGAAAAAATGGGAGAAAAATGACGCATGACCTAGGTTCCTTGGTCTGAATATATGACATTTGATTTGAGAATTACCTTCAGGATGCTGTCATTTGACCTCTAAAATGTCTAGAATTGAGCCAACAAGGTTTAAGCTGTTTCGGCACAGTTCAATATTTCGAGTGTATATGTCTGTATTACAAGTATTAACATTACCAGATGATCGTCTACGTACCGTGGCGAAACCGGTAAAAGAAGTTACCCCAGAGATTCAAAAGTTCGTTGATGACATGATTGAAACCATGTACGACGAAGAAGGTATCGGCCTTGCGGCAACGCAAGTAGATTTCCACCAACGCATCGTTGTTATCGATATTTCAGAAACACGTGATGAGCCAATGGTGCTTATCAACCCTGAAATTACAGAGAAGCGCGGCGAAGATGGTATCGAAGAAGGCTGCCTATCTGTACCAGGCGCTCGAGCTCTAGTACCTCGCGCTGCAGAAGTAACGGTTAAAGCATTAGACCGTGACGGCAACGAATTCACATTCGACGCTGACGACCTTCTGGCTATCTGTGTTCAGCACGAACTTGACCACCTAGAAGGCAAGTTGTTTGTTGATTACCTATCGCCACTAAAGCGTAAACGTATCCAAGATAAGCTAGCGAAGATCAAACGTTTCAACGAGAAACAAGGTTAATAACCGCTGCTATTACTAAATTAGAAGGAAGCCTACCTTGAGTCAGTCTTTAAGAATTGTCTTTGCAGGTACTCCGGATTTCGCCGCCCGTCACTTGGCGGCGTTGTTGTCTTCGGAGCATGAAGTTGTTGCTGTTTACACACAGCCAGATCGCCCAGCAGGCCGCGGTAAAAAACTCACTGCGAGCCCAGTAAAAAACATCGCACTTGAAAACAATATTCCGGTTTACCAACCAGAAAACTTCAAGTCAGATGAGGCTAAGCAAGAGCTAGCTGAATTGAACGCTGACATCATGGTTGTTGTCGCTTACGGCTTATTGCTTCCGCAGGTTGTATTAGATACGCCTCGCTTGGGTTGTATCAACGTACATGGCTCTATCCTACCGCGCTGGCGTGGTGCTGCTCCGATTCAACGCTCTATTTGGGCCGGTGATAAAGAGACAGGCGTAACGATCATGCAGATGGATATCGGCCTAGATACTGGCGACATGCTAAGCATCGCAACGCTGCCTATCGAAGCGACAGATACTAGCGCATCGATGTACGAGAAGTTAGCGGGCCTTGGCCCTGATGCGCTTGTTGAATGTCTAGCGGACATCGCTTCTGGCAAAGCAGTTGCAGAAAAGCAAGACGATGAGCTTGCGAACTACGCGAAGAAGCTAAGCAAAGAAGAAGCTCGTATCAACTGGAGTGATGAAGCTGCGCATATTGAGCGCTGCGTTCGTGCCTTCAACCCATGGCCAATGAGCCACTTTGAAGCTGCTGAGAACAGCATTAAAGTATGGCAAAGCCGTGTGGCAGAGCAAACTTCTGATAAGCCTGCAGGTACAATTCTGCAAGCGGATAAAACTGGTATCTACGTAGCAACAGGACAAGGCGTACTTGTTCTTGAACAGCTACAAGTTCCAGGTAAGAAAGCCATGTCAGTTCAGGATATCTTGAACTCACGTGCAAGCTGGTTTGAAGTTGGTACTCAACTTTCTTAATCCGCTTTTAAAGCTGTTAATTACACAGCTTAGAAAACCTTTACGAGGGCAGAGATGTCCTCATGTATTCAAATAAATATTCGGTACCCCTCATGAATGTTCGCGCTGCTGCTGCAAATGTCCTATTCCAAGTTGTCGATAAAGGCCACTCTCTTTCACACGCTCTCCCTGCGGCTCAAAAAACGATCCGTCCGCGAGACCATGCTCTACTGCAAGAGATTTGCTACGGCGCACTTCGTTACCTGCCTCGTTTAGAGTCAATCGCTAACGAACTGATGGAAAACCCGCTTAAAGGTAAGAAGCGTGTATTCCACCACCTAATCTTGGTGGGCATTTACCAACTAAGCTTCATGCGTATCCCTTCGCACGCCGCAGTTGCTGAAACGGTTGAGGGCACTAAAACACTGCGCGGTCCAAGCCTGAGTGGTTTGATCAACGCTGTGCTACGTAGCTACCTACGTGACCAAGAAGAACTAGACGAAAAAGCCGTTAGCCACAATGCAGGCAAATACGGCCACCCAAGCTGGATCCTAAAAATGCTTCAAGAAAGCTACCCAGATCAGTGGGAGCAATTGGTTGAAGCAAACAACAGCAAGGCACCAATGTGGCTGCGCGTTAACCGCCAACACCACACTCGTGACGAGTATGTTGAACTGCTTAAAAACGAAAACATTGAATACACATTGCACCCAGAAGCAGCTGATGCAATAAAATTAGCTGCACCTTGTGATGTTACTTTGCTTCCTGGCTTCGACAGAGGTTGGGTATCAGTGCAAGACGCTGCCGCTCAGCTTTCAGTTGATTACCTAACACCAAAAGATGGTGAGCTGATCTTAGATTGTTGTGCTGCGCCAGGTGGTAAAACGGCACACATTCTTGAGCACACTCAAGACACTGAAGTGGTTGCGATTGACTGCGACATTAAACGTCTAGACCGTGTTTACGATAACCTTGAGCGTCTACAACTGCGTGCCGACGTAATTTGTGGTGATGCTCGCTACCCTGAAGAGTGGTGGATGGGTGATAAGTTCGACCGTATCCTGCTTGATGCACCTTGTTCAGCGACAGGCGTAATTCGCCGTCACCCTGACATCAAGTGGCTACGTCGTGCATCTGACATTGATGCACTGGCTGAACTGCAAAGCGAGATTATGGATGCAATGTGGCGTCAGCTGAAAGAAGGCGGCACCATGGTTTATGCGACATGTTCTATCACGCCGCAAGAAAACGTGCTGCAAGTGAAAGCATTCCTAGCACGTACTGAGAATGCAACGCTGGTTGGGTCTGATATCGAAAATCCGGGTCGTCAAATACTACCTGGAGAAGAAGATATGGATGGCTTCTACTACGCAGTTCTAGTAAAACAGGCATAACAACTAACAGCGGCTAAGAAATTATTTCTTAGCCGCTGTTTCTTTCTAGTGCATTATCAAAATAAAGTTAGATAACTAGAATTACCACGGTAAAGAAAAGAGAAAGGCTATGAAGATCATTATCCTAGGTGCTGGACAAGTTGGCGGTACCCTTGCTGAAAACCTGGTTGGTGAAAACAACGACATCACCATTGTCGACCGTAACGCTGACCGACTTCGTGAACTTCAGGATAAGTACGACCTTAGGGTTGTAAACGGTTATGCCAGCCACCCAAACACACTACGTGAAGCGGGTGCGCAAGATGCCGACATGTTGGTTGCTGTAACCAACATGGATGAAACCAACATGGCTGCGTGTCAGGTTGCTTTCTCTCTTTTCAATACGCCGAACCGAATTGCCCGTATTCGTTCTCCTCAGTACCTAGAAGAGAAAGAAGCGCTATTCAAATCAGGTGCCATCCCAGTCGATCACCTGATCGCACCCGAAGAGCTAGTGACCAGCTACATCGAGCGCCTGATTCAATACCCAGGTGCACTGCAGGTTGTGAGCTTTGCTGAACAGAAGGTAAGCCTAGTCGCAGTAAAAGCCTACTACGGTGGTCCACTGGTCGGTAATGCACTGTCTGCTTTGCGTGAGCACATGCCGCACATCGATACTCGTGTAGCCGCTATTTTCCGTCAAGGTCGCCCTATTCGCCCACAAGGCACTACCATCATAGAAGCCGATGATGAGGTTTTCTTTGTGGCAGCGAGTAACCACATCCGCTCAGTAATGAGTGAGCTACAGCGCCTAGAGAAACCGTACCGCCGCATCATGATTGTCGGTGGTGGTAACATTGGTGCAAGCTTGGCAAAACGCCTTGAGCAGAGCTACAGCATCAAGCTTATTGAGCGCAGTTACACTCGTGCCGAGAAGCTGTCTGAAGAATTAGAAAACACCATCGTATTCTGTGGTGATGCAGCCGACCAAGAGCTGCTGACCGAAGAGAATATCGATCAAGTGGACGTGTTCATTGCCCTAACCAATGAAGATGAAACCAACATCATGTCAGCGATGCTGGCGAAGCGAATGGGTGCCAAGAAAGTAATGGTGCTGATTCAGCGTGGCGCTTACGTCGACCTTGTTCAGGGTGGTGTGATTGATATTGCTATCTCGCCACAACAAGCGACCATTTCTGCACTGCTTACTCACGTTCGTCGTGCTGATATTGTAAACGTATCCTCTCTACGTCGCGGCGCTGCTGAAGCGATTGAAGCCATTGCTCACGGTGACGAAACCACATCGAAAGTGGTTGGCCGAGCGATTGGCGACATCAAACTACCACCGGGCACCACTATTGGTGCGATTGTTCGCGGAGAAGAAGTACTTATCGCGCACGATAGAACCGTAATCGAACAAGATGACCACGTAGTGATGTTCCTAGTGGACAAGAAATACGTACCTGATGTTGAGTCTCTATTCCAACCGAGCCCGTTCTTCTTATAGCCTTGTTCTCGTAAGCTTGTTCCACAACCTTCTTCTTGTGAGAACGATGCTCCGGCTCAAAGCGATGGTCTATTAAGCTATGGTCAACTTTCGTCCGATATTATTAGTGATAGGGTTAGTGTTATCAAAACTCGCCCTTTTCATGTACATCCCCACATTGGTTGCCTTTTTCACAGGCACCGGTGGCTTCCTCGAGTTTGGTCAGTCGGTAGTGATCACGCACATTGTGGCGTTCATCTGCTTGAGCTTAGGCCGTTCAGCTAAGTTCCGACTTGGGGTGCGGGACATGTTCCTGATCACCTCTCTGGTATGGACGATAGCCAGTGCCTTTGCTGCACTGCCGTTTGTCTTCATCAACCACATCAGCTTCACTGACGCCTATTTTGAAACCATGTCTGGTATCACCACAACAGGCTCAACCGTATTAAGCGGCTTAGACAGCATGGCACCAAGCATTCTGTTATGGCGTTCAATACTGCAATGGTTAGGTGGCATCGGCTTCATCGTTATGGCGGTAGCGGTTCTACCAATGCTCAACGTCGGTGGTATGCGCCTGTTCCAAACCGAATCATCCGATTGGTCAGATAAAAGCAGCCCACGAGCGAAAACGGTCGCCAAGAACATCGTGGCGGTTTATCTGGTTCTGACTGGCTTATGCATCATTAGCTATCTGTTTGCAGGCATGGGCATCTTTGACGCGATCAATCATGCCTTCACAACACTGTCTACGGGTGGTTACTCAACATCAGACGGCTCGATGAACCACTTCTCTAACAGTGCTCACTGGGTGGGAACTCTGTTCATGTTCCTTGGTGGTCTGCCGTTCCTACTGTTCGTTAGCGCACTGCGTGGTAGAAAACTCTCAATCCTGTACAAAGACGCGCAAGTGAGAGGCTTCACCTATCTATTCCTAGTCACCAGTGCCGTGATATCGACATGGTTGGTGGTTAGAGATGACTACACAGTTATGGATGCGATGCGTGTTTCGATGTTCAACATTGTGTCAGTCGTAACCACAACCGGTTTTGGCTTAGAAGACTTCACCGCGTGGGGCGCTTTGCCTACCACGCTGTTTGCCTTTTTAATGATGGCGGGCGCGTGCTCAGGTTCAACCTCTGGCGGTATCAAAATCTTCCGCTTCCAGATCGCGATGACCATGCTCCACAAACAAATGATGAAACTGATTCACCCGTCGGGTGTGTTTGTTCAACGCTATAACCAAAGACCCGTAAATGACGACATTGTGCGTTCACTGGTCGCATTTGGTTTGATGTTCTTTATTACGATTATCTTAATTGCAGGTGGCTTGAGCGCGATGGGGCTTGATCCCGTGACCAGTATATCTGGCGCTATCACAGCCGTTGCCAACGTTGGTCCAGGCATGGGCAGCGTGATCGGTCCAACCGGGAACTTTGCTCCACTGCCCGACGCCGCTAAATGGTTGCTAAGCTTAGGAATGCTAATGGGGCGACTTGAGATATTGACGCTCATTGTTCTATTTTTCCCAGCCTTTTGGCGACGTTAACCAAGCACAAAATCAAGGAAACACAGATGAAATCATACGTACTTCTCGCTGGCGCATTGCTCGCAAACTCAGTATTCGTAAGTTCTGCCTTTGCTGATCAAATGGTCACCTTGCCTGATGGCAAACAAGTGTTACTCAAAGATGATTTTACTTGGCAATACGTGGCACCGAAGCAAACGGAAGCAGCAGCGACAACATCAGAGATCGCAGTGCCTGTTTCAGCAGCGCCTATTGCAGCAGCCCCTGTCGTAGCCGTACCTGTCGCAACGAACACGCGTGGCACTACGATTGTGGTTAATAGTAAAAAGCCTAGCTTACAGCTCTCTCAGTCAGGAGTGGATGTTGTACTGGGTGCAAGTCGCTATGAAGATGGTGAGCTTATCATTCCGACAGCCATCACCAACCAAGGCACTCAAGCGGTTATTTTGGTATCACTTAACATCAGCGTATTTACTGCAGAAGGTGAGTTGTTGGCAGAAGAAGAAGTTGCAGTGTGGAAATCAATCAAACGAATGGCCGACACATATCTGCGACCAAAGACGGGTGAAGAAGGCAAGCTCATCAAGCTCGACCTAGAACAACACCCTGAATATCAGATTAAAGCTGAGATTAGTGAGGTACTGGCTCGCTAAACCGGAGTCACGTACAAATAAATAGCGAAGAAATGGCAAGCGCAGCCCGCCAAAACAAACAAGTGCCAGATGGCGTGGTTGTAAGGGATGCGTTTGGCCACATAGAAAATAACACCCAACGAGTAGATCACGCCGCCGAGCGCCAATAACACCAAGCCGCCCATCTCAATATTCATCGCCAGTTGATACACCACAATCAACGACAACCAACCCATCGCTAAATAAATGAACAGCGATAGACGCTTAAATCGGTAGACGAAGGCAATCTTCATGATGATACCGACCAGCGCAATTCCCCAGATAACCGCCATCAAGCCCATCGCTAATGGGGTTCTTAAGCCAACCAATAAAAACGGGGTGTAGCTACCTGCGATGAGTAAGTAAATTGCACAGTGATCGAGGGTCTTCAATAAACGCTTGGTTTTTTCTGTAGTGATCGAATGATAAAGCGTGGAAGCAAGAAAGAGCAGGATAATGCTGCTGCCATAGATTGTCATACTGGCAACCGTCAACATGTCGGCTTGGAAATCAAACGCGCGAACCAGGAGCAAGATCAGACCAACCACGCCAAGCACGACGCCCAAGCCATGGGTTATCGCGTTAGCGCGTTCTTCGATGTCGCTGTATTCGCTCGCTGATGATGCAGACATGAGTATCCTACTAGAGTAAATGTTCAATTGACCTAGTATTGCACATTAAGCTTACACGTGTAAGCTTAAATTTTTATGACATCTTTTATGACATTAATGACGCCTAAACTATGTGATGAGGCTAGGCTCTCTAAAGCTAAAGAACCAAAAAGCTGACTAAGAGGCGCTATCTAGATACTCAAGTACCATCTTGCCGGCTTCTTCCGGTGAGGTATCCAATGGCACACTCAATTGACGCTGTAGCTGACCCACTCCCAATAAGCTCGCCAACATGCCTTTGGCACCGTCGCGATTCCGGTCTATCTCAAACCACAACTTAAGCTCAGTTTCATCACGATGGGCAACAACCTCAAGCTCACGCCAACGGCCATGATAAGGACCCGTCGTCGGAACAAACTCGAACTCTTGTACAAATGGCAGTTCAAAGCCTTCTACCGCTTCACATTCCACTTGGCGAATGCGCAGCCCTTGAGCTTCAAGTTCGTTGAAAATACCATCGAGGAGTGCATCAGGGCGCACCGTTAAGATGTCTTTATCCGATGGATCAATCGCCATCGCAATATCGAGCCCGGTTTCTAGCCACACCTTTGAATCACCAATCGTGACTGGTGTATTCAGCGGGACATCAAACTCACATTCAAAATCACGGGTTTCACCCGGCTGAATAACAAAGGCATACGGCAGGCTCCATTTGGCCAACGAGTATGTCTGGTGCATTCGACGTGTTTGACCGCCCTCTTGCCTTTGCGAGTTCATGGTAACTTCTTTGACGTAACGACAGCACAAGTTGAGATCGATGTTGTCGATCTCTTGTGGCTGAGCGCCACCATAGACATGCACAATAATGCTCGCCTTCTTGCCTGGATAAAGCACTTCCTGTTGCAATACCGAATCCACCTTGGCAGATCCAATTCCAAAACTTGCTAACGTTTTCTTTAAGAACGACATATGCACCTCCTTTAAAGCATCATCTTAAGCCTGAAAGAGGTTCAAACTCAAATATACTGCTCACACTATTTTAGCTCTAATATCGTCTATTTATCACTCAGGCGTCGATCGATAACTTAGATAGTGATAATCTAAGCCTTGATATGCATGCATATCATTATCCTGATTTATTCTTCGGATTGGCGAAAGCCAGACGAGTGACGCTTCAAGCAATTGAGGTGGAGCTCATGGTAAATCAGGCCATTAGATTGGCAATGGATATGCCTGACCGTTAGGTAAATTAATGCGCCCAACAGCTGTCAGGTTCTCGCACACCAACCGTAGTGCGATGCGTCGTCGTAGTGGCTTTGTTGCTGCTCCAACGGCTAAGAAATTGGCTCCTACAATGACTCTAGTTGAGAAGACTGCTTTATTAGCACCGACTACAACGAAAGTGATTAAAGCCGCTTAACAAAAAGCGCAGTTTTTACTGCGCTTTTTTCTTGCCCGCTCCCATCTTGAAATGTGTTTACACATTGGTATTCCCTACCCGATTTGATACCTTAGCCACAAATCATTATAAAATTTGTGGAGAAATAAAGTATGAAGTGTCACCGCATTGAAGAACTGCTTGAACTGATGGAGCCTGAGTGGCAGAAAGATCAAGAGCTTAACCTATTAGAGTTCATTATTAAGCTATCAAAAGAAGCGGGCTACCAAGGCAAGCTTGAAGAACTGACTGACGATGTTCTTATCTACCACCTAAAAATGCGCAACAGCGAAAAAGATGAAATGATCCCGGGCCTGAAAAAAGACCAAGAAGATGATTTCAAAACCGCAATTCTAAAAGCACGTGGCCTTCTTTAGTCGCCCGTTTGTTTAGAGCTCAATTACCGTATAGATAAAACACTCAATTTTAAAAAGCGACCACCAGGTCGCTTTTTTGTTTCTGTTCGCTATTTTTTCGTCACAACTGTTATGACTTTTGTTGTTAAAGGTTGATAGCGTTAAAGAAATGAGAACAAGATTGTCGCTATAATCGCCATCCATAAGAATCTTCTAAAATAATAAGAGTGAGTGCGATAACAACAAATGCACCAAGCTCAATTTCAACAGGTTCTCTAAACCATACTTTCAAGTAATGTCGTCATGCCCGACTTAACCGGGCAAACAAGCCACAAAAAGGATAGTCCATGAGTCAGGATAAAATCGATATCAAAGATGTGACTCCTAAAACCTTTAACCCAAAAACACATAAAGGTAATGGAGATCGATTTAACCCAAGTAACCGAATCTATGTTCGAGAAAGCAAAGGTAAATTCCAACAACTGCGTCGCTATGGCGGTTGGTTCTTACTTTTACTTTTTGCGCTTATCCCATGGATTCCATTTGGTGAACGCCAAGCGATCTTGCTCGATATAGGCAGCCAACAGTTCAACTTCTTTGGCACCACCTTATACCCGCAAGATCTGACCCTACTCGCGATCCTATTTATGATTGCCGCGTTTGGCTTATTCTTCATAACCACCTTCTTAGGCCGTGTCTGGTGTGGCTATTTATGCCCGCAAACCGTCTGGACCTTCATGTATATCTGGTTCGAAGAGAAGCTAGAAGGCGCTGCCAACAAGCGAAGAAAACAAGACTCGGGCAAACTGACGAGCAATTTAATCCTCAGAAAAACCCTCAAACACATTGCGTGGTGGGCGATTGCCATTGCGACGGGCTTAACCTTTGTTGGTTACTTCATCCCAATCAAAGAGTTAGTGGTTGGCTTCTTTACCTTTAACTCGTCTTTCTGGCCGGTGTTTTGGGTACTGTTCTTTGCTGGATGTACTTATGCCAATGCAGGTTGGATGCGTTCAATTGTTTGTCTGCACATGTGTCCTTACGCGCGTTTCCAATCGGCAATGTTCGATAAAGACACCTTCATTGTTGGTTACAACACAGAACGTGGTGAGAGCCGTGGCCCTCGCTCTCGTAAAGCCGATCCAAAAGAGCTTGGTCTAGGCGACTGTATTGACTGTAACCTGTGTGTTCAAGTGTGCCCAACGGGGATTGATATCCGTGATGGCCTACAATACGAGTGTATTAACTGCGGCGCGTGTATTGATGCCTGTGACAACACCATGGAGCGTATGGGCTACGAGAAAGGCCTGATTAACTACACCACCGAGCACAGACTTGAAGGTCACTCGACCAAGGTAATGCGTCCTAAGCTATTGGGCTATGGCGCCATCTTGATCGTGATGTTGGGCTTGTTCTTCGCCCAAATCGCGAGCGTTGACCCTGCCGGCCTAAGTGTTCTACGCGATAGAAACCAGCTGTTCAGAGTCAATAACCAAGGGTTGGTTGAAAACACCTACACCTTGAAAGTGATCAACAAGACTCAACAAGAGCAAGAGTACAAACTCGATGTTAGCGGACTGCCCGATTCTATCTGGTACGGCAAACAGACGATTACTGTCGATCCAGGCGAGGTTTTGAACCTACCTATCAGTTTAGGCGCCGACCCAGAAAAACTGAGCTCACCAGTTTCGACAATTCAGTTTATACTCTCGGATAATGAAGAGTTTACGATGGAAGTCGAAAGCCGCTTTATCAAGAAGCTCTGATACCCGCACCTTAGTGCTTGGTATAACAACCCAATAAATGGAAAAAGGCTCAGTAATGAGCCTTTTTTATTCTATGACGATGCAAGCCTTTAACTTTGATAACCTGACTCCTGACTTCATGTGGTACGCACTGGAGAGCATCGGGGTTCGCGCTGAATCCGGGCTTCTCGCTCTCAACAGTTACGAAAACCGTGTCTATCAGTTCACCGATGAAGACCGTAAGCGCTACGTCGTTAAGTTTTATCGTCCGCAACGCTGGAACAAAGCACAGATCCAAGAAGAGCATGACTTCGCACTCGATCTTATCGAACAAGAGATGCCGGTTGCGCCTCCAATGCGAATCAACGGTGCAACCTTACATGAATACCAAGGCTACCTATTTGCACTATTTGAAAGTGTTGGCGGCAGACAGTATGAGGTGGATAACCTAGACCAATTGGAAGGCGTAGGGCGTTTTCTTGGACGTATTCACAAAGCCAGCGCAGGAAGGACATTCCAACATCGCCCGACCATCAGCTTAGATGAATACCTTTATCAGCCACGTAAGATTCTAGAGAACTCTCAGTTTATCCCGACGCACCTAGAAAATGCCTTCTTCAATGACGTTGACCTTCTGATCAAAGAGCTAGAGAGCCAGTGGCCGAGCAACATTGAAAATATCCGCCTGCATGGTGACTGCCACCCTGGCAATATCTTGTGGCGCGATGGGCCAATGTTCGTCGACCTTGATGACGCACGAAACGGCCCTGCGATACAAGATCTGTGGATGCTGCTTAATGGCGAACGCCAAGATAAACTGATGCAACTGGATATTTTGCTCGAGAGTTACCAAGAATTTTGCGATTTTAATACCGCACAACTGAAACTAATCGAACCACTACGCGGTCTACGTATGGTGCATTACATGGCATGGTTGGCGAAACGATGGCACGATCCTGCGTTTCCTCTGGCCTTCCCGTGGTTTAATGATCCGAAATATTGGGAGCAACAAGTACTTGCTTGTAAAGAGCAAATTGCTACCCTGCAAGAGCCACCACTTTCGTTAATGCCTCAGTGGTAACAGCAATCGCAACATACAACTAGATAAAAATTCAAACATAATGGAGATTGGATAAATGAAAAAGCTATTCGCATTTTTCTCATTGATCATGTTGAGCCTTTCAGCTCACGCTGCGAAATTTAACGAAGGTGAACACTACAAAGTTCTCGACCTAGAAGCATCAAAAAAACCAATGGTGACAGAGTTCTTCTCTTTTTACTGCCCACACTGTAATAGCTTTGAGCCAATCATCCAGCAGCTAAAACAACAGCTACCTAAAGACGCTAAGCTACAGAAGAACCATGTTTCATTCATGGGTGGCAACATGGGTCTGCCAATGAGCAAAGCTTACGCGACTATGATTGCACTGAAAGTTGAAGATAAAATGGTGCCAGTGATGTTTAACCGCATCCACACCATGAACAAGCCACCACGTGATGAAGAAGAACTGCGTCAAATCTTCTTAGACGAAGGCGTTGATGCGAAGAAATTCGATGCTGCATACAACGGCTTTGCTGTAGATTCTATGGTTCGTCGCTTCGACAAAGCATTCAAAGACAGCGGCCTTTCAGGTGTACCCGCTGTTGTGGTTAACAACCGCTACCTAGTAGAAGCTCAAGGTATCAACTCTCTTGATGAGTACTTCGAGCTCGTGAACTTCTTATTAAAGAAGTAAGCCATTGATGAAAGGAAGCTTCGGCTTCCTTTTTTTTTGCTAGTTCAAAAATCATTATTGATAAATAATCAGCCAGAAAACGCAGTGCTTTGCTGATATTAATAACCCGTCCTAAGAATCGGTGGGCAAGGAGCCCTTAAATGAAAATAAAAATAACTCTCTTGGCATTGAGCGTTGCGGCTTCTCCTGCTTTTGCCAAGCTTGCAGACCAACAAGGTTTCAGTGGTGAAATCTCTATAAATACCGGGGTTGCCTCTTCCACCTCGAACTTTAATACCGATGCTGATAGCAATCTTTCATCCACAGATCAGAAGGCTTCTTCAGAAAGCTCGTTTCTTGTCGCCCCTTTAGGCAGCGTTGCTTATACCTTCGGTGAAAAGCTAAACCATCAGGTTTACACGGGTACCGCTCGTGATGACATAGCAACGGGTACTGTTGTGCTAGAGGTTGGTTATAAATACCAGCTTGAGTCAGGCATGGTGATCGACGCTTCACTGCTGCCGACCATTATGTCAGGTGATACCTGGGCTGATCCGTACAACACCACATCAGCTCGCACAAAGACCGATGAGACTGGCAATGCCTTTCGTTTGAAGTTAAGCAGCATTGCGGGCTCAGCTTTCTCGCTAGACATGGCTTACGCAACCAAAGATGTTGAGCAAGATGATGTGCCCGATGAACTAAAGCGTGATGCGGATACCTTCTACCTTAAAGGCCAGTATCGACAGCCTCTGAGTCGTACCATGATGCTTATTCCATCTATCATTTACCAAACACGTGATGCAGATGGTAAAGCTGAGTCTTACGACCAAATTGGTGCAGAAGTGAGCCTATTCGGCACCGTAGGTCGTCACCAATATGCTCTAACCGCTGGTTACAACCAACGAGATTACGATGCGGGTAGCTCTTTGTTCAACAATACGAAACGTAGCGACGACAACATCAATCTATTCGCCGCCTATGAATATGATCAATTCATGGATTGGGAAAACTGGTCGTTTATTTCACTGGCGGGCTACGGCACCAGCGACTCGAACATTACCTTCTACGACGAATCGCAATATATCGTTTCAGTTGGCTTGAACTACAAGTTCTAACCTTAGCGAGTATGAACTGCAATCCAACGAAAGCCTGCATCTAAGCAGGCTTTTTTCTGCTTGCTAGACAGCTTGAGCCATGAGTTGTTTCAGCAAGCGATCCATCGCGCGATAGCCTAGCGCTTCCGATAGATGCTTCTTTTCGATCTGCTCGTTACCGTCAAGGTCGGCAATGGTTCGTGCCACCTTAATGATTCGATGATAAGCACGAATCGATAAACCTAATCGGTGCAACGCCGTTTCCAGAAACTCCGCATCCTCACGCCTCAATGGGCAATACTTCTCAATTTCTCGGCTACCTAACAGTGCATTCGATTTATGGTTGCGAGATAGCATCAACTCTCGAGCCTGTTTGACCCTTTGCCTAACTACTTGAGTCGTTTCACCGCGGTCGCCACCTTCGGCTAACATTCCTTTTGGCAACAGAGGGATCTCTAACGACATATCGAATCGATCCAGCAAAGGGCCAGATAAGCGATTAAGGTAACGCAGGATGATCTGTGGGTTGGCGCGCGCCTGATTACCTTCGTAATAACCAGTTGGACTTGGATTGAGTGCACCCACTAACTGGAAACGAGCAGGGAAACGAGTTTTGCCCGCAACACGGGAGATAATGATCTCACCAGACTCTAGTGGCTCTCGCAATGAATCAAGCACCTTGCGCTCAAACTCCGGCATTTCATCCAAGAACAATAAGCCGTTATGCGCCAAAGAGATCTCTCCGGGGCGAGGCACCGAGCCTCCACCGACCAATGCCGCCATCGAACTGGAATGGTGAGGAGACCGAAAAGGTCGTTGTTTCCAGTTGTATTGATTGATCTCTTGTTGCGTTAACGAGGCCACCGACGCGGTTTCCATCGCCTCGTCATCACTCATTTCAGGTAACAGGTCACGCAGTCGAGAAGCGAGCATAGTCTTGCCTGTTCCGGGCGGGCCAAGGAACAGTAAGTTGTGATTCCCAGCAGCGGCTATCTCCAGAGCTCGCTTGCCTTGTTGTTGGCCGATAATATCTTGTAGGTCGCGAAGCTCTGAAACATCAGTCTGATGATGTTCTGTTCTATATAGGCCAAGCTGAGCCTGTCCACACATGTCAGCGCAAACCTCCAACAAGGTTTGTGCTGATTTATGCGCTCCCTTGCCCACCAGCGCAGCCTGATCACCGTTATGATGTGGGACAACTAAACATCGCTCGACACTATCGGCGGCTAACGTCGCTGGCAACACGCCCTTTACTGAGCGTAATTCTCCTGACAACGCCAACTCACCGATGAATTCATGCTGAGCTATTTTTGATGTCGGAAGCTGATCCGATGCCACTAAAATTCCAAGCGCGATTGGCAGGTCGAAACGGCCCCCTTCTTTGGGCAAATCGGCAGGGGCGAGGTTGACCGTGATTCTTTTTGATGGAAACTCAAAGCGAGAATTGATGATGGCACTTCTCACTCGATCTTTAGATTCCTTGACCGTTGTTTCAGGCAGACCCACCAGCGTAAAGCCAGGCATTCCGTTGCTTATATGGACCTCAACGGTCACTTCTGGCGCCTCTACACCCACACTAGCTCGGCTATGAATTATCGCGAGTCCCATAACTTTCCTTTGTCTTTGATTTAAAAGTATTCGCTCTGGATATTCGTTGCTCACCAAAGCTATAAGGTTGTTATATAGCTTGGTGGAATGGTGTTTTAATGTGAAAAAAGAATGACATTTTCCTTGTCATGCGGCAGATTTGTGTGATAACACTAGAGATGTAGACATTTACTGAAGACAATAAACGAGAAAACTCGAATATTATGATTTTTAACGCTCGCATTTACGCACTGATTAACCTGATTATCGTAGTCATTATTAAGACTGCGCGGGGGCGAGTGGGAAGAAAGTAACCACGAATTAGAAAAAACCCCCGCACTGACAAGTCCGGGGGTTTTTTCTAATTTAAACATTCGATTTTTATATTTTTGAGCATTTTCGGCTTTGCCGATTTACAGGAAGAATGGGAGCACAAGATGTGCAGAGACAAAGGAAACAGTTACCAAAATAAAGGTAATACGGGAGAATTCCGATGAAAGGCGCAGAACTAGTCGTATCCGCACTCAAGCAACAAGGAATTGAGACCGTATTTGGTTACCCAGGTGGTGCCATCATGCCAATCTACGATGCACTCTATGACGGCGGGGTTGAACATATCCTATGTCGTCATGAGCAAGGCGCTGCTATGGCCGCGATCGGCATGGCTCGTGCAACACAAGATGTCGCTGTTTGCATGGCAACGTCTGGCCCAGGTGCTACCAACCTAGTCACTGGCCTTGCTGATGCCTTTATGGACTCTATCCCAATGGTTGCAATCACAGGTCAGGTTGCAAGTTCCCACATTGGTACCGATGCATTCCAAGAAATGGATGTGATTGGTATGTCTCTGTCATGTACTAAACACAGCTACCTAGTAACTGATATTGAAGATCTTGCTCCAACCCTCGCAGAAGCGTTTGTGGTAGCAAAGTCTGGCCGCCCTGGCCCGGTTATCGTCGATATCGCTAAAGATGTTCAACTAGCAGAAGCACCTGTTAACGCTCTTCCTGAATTTACTCCACCTGCAATTCCTGTTGCGACAACTGATGCCATTGAACAGGCACAGTACTTTTTGTCTCAAGCAACCCGTCCTGTTTTATACGTAGGTGGTGGTGTTCAACTTGCTAAAGCAACCGATGCGGTTCGTGAGTTTTTACGCCTTAACCCAATGCCAGCAGTAAGCACACTGAAAGGCTTGGGCACTATCGAACGTGATGACCCACACTACCTTGGTATGCTGGGTATGCACGGCACCAAAGCTGCTAACCTTGTGGTTCAAGAGAGTGACCTACTGATTGTTGTTGGTGCTCGTTTTGATGACCGAGTAACAGGCAAACTCGATACCTTTGCACCGCATGCTAAGGTTATCCATATCGATATCGATGCCGCTGAGTTCAGCAAACTGCGTCTTGCCAATGCGCCAATTCGCGGTGACATCAACAAGATCATGCCTCAACTAGAGCTAAGCCAAGACATCTCCTCTTGGGTTCACCACTCTGAAGGCCTTCGTAGCTCATTCAAATGGCGTTACGACCACCCTGGCGATCTGATCTTTGCTCCACTGTTGTTGAAGCAACTATCAGACATGATGCCAGCAAGCTCTATCGTTTCGACCGATGTGGGCCAACACCAAATGTGGGCAGCTCAGCACATTCAGCCGCGCGATCCACAGAACTTCATTACCTCTGCCGGTTTAGGCACCATGGGCTTTGGCTTGCCAGCTGCAATGGGTGCATCGGTTGGGCGTCCTGATGACCAATCTATACTTATCTCTGGTGACGGCTCGTTCATGATGAACATTCAAGAGCTTGGTACATTGAAGCGTCGTCAGATCCCAGTGAAGATGGTACTGCTTAATAACTCTCGTTTGGGCATGGTTCGCCAATGGCAATCGCTGTTCTTTGATGGCCGCCACAGTGAAACTATCTTGGATGACAACCCAGATTTCGTGATGCTCGCGAAAGCGTTCGATATCCCGGGCAAAACCATCACTCGTAAAGAAGAAGTAGAACCAGCATTGAAAGAGATGCTAGAGAGCAAAACCGCTTACCTACTTCATGTTCTTATCGATGAAGAAGAAAACGTATGGCCACTAGTACCGCCAGGTGCTTCAAACAGTGAGATGTTGGAGAACACATAACATGAAAAGATACCTATTAGACATCAAAGCCGATGATAAGCCTGTACTACTAGAGCGTGTTCTTCGTGTTATCCGCCACCGTGGCTTCATTGTTAAGCAAGTTGCGGGCACTCAAAACCACGAAAGCAAAGTGGCGAGTGTTGAGATCATCGTAGACAGTGACCGTCCGATCTCTTTCTTGGTAAACCAAATCGAAAAGCTGTGGGATGTGCGTACCGTTGACGTTATCTCGATCAGCCGTAATGAACTGCCAAACAACAACTTACAACAAAAGATAAACGCATAAGGAACCGCAAACATGACAGCTAAAACAGCAGACTATATTTGGTTTAACGGTGAGATGGTTCCTTGGGCAGAGGCGAACGTTCACGTCCTGACTCACGCAATGCACTACGGTACTTCTGTGTTTGAAGGTGTTCGTTGCTACAACACACCAAAGGGGCCGGTTATCTTCCGTCACCCTGAACATGCTAAGCGCCTAAAAGATTCAGCAAAAATCTACCGCTTCCCTATTCCTTACACTGAGGAAGAAATTATGGAAGCGACTCGCGAAACGCTACGCCAAAATAAGCTAGAGTCAGCGTACATCCGCCCTCTAGGTTTCGTAGGTAACGTTGGTTTGGGTGTCTGCCCACCAGAAAACACAGAGATGGAGCTGATCATCGCTGCTTTCCCTTGGGGTTCTTACCTAGGCGAAGAAGCGCTAGAAAATGGCGTTGATGCGATGATTTCTAGCTGGAACCGTGCTGCGCCAAACACGATCCCAACCGCAGCAAAAGCCGGTGGTAACTACCTATCTTCACTGTTAGTTGGTGGTGAAGCTCGTCGTCATGGTTACGATGAAGGCATCGCTCTGAGTGTTGATGGTTACCTTTCTGAAGGGGCTGGTGAGAATATCTTTGTGGTACGTAACGGCGTGCTATCAACGCCACCAGCGACCAGCGCAATTCTGCCGGGTATCACTCGTGATTCGATCATGACACTAGCAAAAGACATGGGTTATGAGATCCGTGAAGAGAACATTGCTCGTGAAGCGCTATACCTTGCCGATGAAGTCTTCATGACAGGCACAGCTGCCGAGATCGTTCCGGTTCGCAGCGTAGACAAAATTACAGTAGGTGAAGGCAAACGCGGCCCTATCACTGAAAAAGTTCAAGCGGCTTACTTTGGTCTATTCAATGGAACCACTGAAGATAAGTGGGGCTGGTTAGATTATGTTTACCCAGCAGACCAAACTTCAGAAAACCAAACGCAAACAGCTAAGTAAGCAACAGCCAAATATTTTATAAGGATTTAAGCAATGCCAATCTATCGTTCAGCAACGACTACCCACGGACGCAACATGGCTGGTGCGCGCGCTTTATGGCGTGCAACTGGCGTTAAAGATGATGACTTCGGTAAGCCAATCATCGCAGTTGTAAACTCGTTCACTCAATTTGTACCAGGCCACGTTCACCTTAAAGACATGGGTCAACTGGTTGCGGGTGAAATCGAGAAAGCGGGCGGTATCGCTAAAGAGTTCAACACCATCGCAGTTGATGATGGTATCGCAATGGGTCACGGCGGCATGCTGTACTCACTGCCATCACGTGAGCTTATCGCAGATTCAGTAGAATACATGGTCAATGCGCACTGTGCAGATGCGATGGTGTGTATCTCTAACTGTGACAAAATCACTCCGGGAATGATGATGGCAGCAATGCGTCTTAACATCCCAGTGATCTTTGTGTCTGGTGGCCCAATGGAAGCGGGTAAAACCAAACTTTCAGATCAAATCATCAAGCTAGACCTTGTTGACGCGATGATTCAGGGTGCCGATCCAACCATTTCTGATGAGCAAAGTGAGCAAGTGGAGCGTTCTGCATGTCCAACATGTGGTTCATGTTCAGGTATGTTCACAGCGAACTCAATGAACTGTCTAACAGAAGCGCTTGGCCTATCTCAGCCAGGTAACGGTTCTATGCTAGCAACGCACGCAGACCGTGAAGAGCTGTTCATCAATGCCGGTAAACGTATCGTTGACCTAACTAAGCGTTACTACGAGCAAGATGACGAATCAGCACTGCCACGCAACATCGCTAACCGCGCAGCCTTTGATAATGCAATGGCGCTAGATATCGCGATGGGCGGTTCAAGTAACACAGTACTTCACCTTTTAGCGGCAGCTCAAGAAGGTGAGATTGATTTTGATATGGGTGATATCGACGAGATGTCTCGCCGCGTCCCACACTTATGTAAGGTTGCGCCTTCAACGCCTAAATACCACATGGAAGATGTTCACCGTGCTGGTGGTGTAATGGCTATCCTAGGTGAGCTTGATCGTGCAGGTCTATTGAACAACCAAACTCGCACCGTTCTTGGTCTAAGCATGCAAGAGCAACTTGCTCAATATGACATCATGCAGACAGAAGACGAAGCCGTGCTTAAGTTCTTCCGCGCAGGCCCTGCTGGTATCCGTACTACCAAAGCTTTCTCACAAGATTGTCGTTGGGATCGCCTTGATGATGACCGCGTCGATGGTTGTATTCGTACCAAAGAGAACGCATTCAGCCAAGAAGGTGGCCTAGCGGTACTTTCAGGTAACATCGCCGTTGATGGTTGTATCGTTAAGACCGCGGGTGTTGATGAAGAAAACCTTAAGTTCCAAGGCCCTGCAATCGTATTCGAAAGCCAAGACACAGCAGTAGACGGTATCTTAGCGGGTAAAGTAAAAGCAGGCGAAGTGGTTGTTATCCGTTACGAAGGTCCTAAAGGTGGTCCGGGCATGCAAGAAATGCTCTACCCAACCACTTACCTAAAATCTATGGGTCTAGGTAAGTCTTGTGCTCTTCTAACTGACGGACGTTTCTCTGGTGGTACATCAGGTCTGTCTATCGGCCACGCTTCTCCAGAAGCAGCAAGTGGCGGTGTGATTGGTCTAGTGAACACGGGCGATATTATCACTATCGACATCCCTAGCCGCTCAATCACACTTGATGTGCCTGAAGCAGAGCTTGAAGCACGTCGTGTTAAGCAAGATGCACTAGGCTGGAAACCAGAAAACCGTCAGCGTGAAGTGTCTTTTGCACTGAAGGCTTACGCAAGCATGGCGACCAGTGCCGACAAAGGCGCAGTACGTGATAAGTCTAAACTTGAGGGCTAACTATGAGTGATGACACCTCCAGTCCCCAGAAACAAACTGGCGCAGATTACCTGCGTCAGATCCTGAGAGCGCCGGTTTACGAAGCGGCAATCGTGACACCTCTACAGGATATGCCGCGTTTAAGCGCGCGTATTGGTAATCAGGTTCAGCTTAAGCGAGAAGACCGTCAGCCGGTGCACTCGTTCAAGCTACGCGGCGCCTACAACATGGTATCAAGCCTTTCTGAGCAGCAAAAAGCCGCGGGTGTGATTGCTGCATCGGCGGGTAATCATGCTCAAGGTATGGCGCTGTCTGGTTCTAAGTTGGGTATCCAAACTACGATTGTGATGCCAAAAACCACGCCAGACATAAAAGTTGATGCGGTACGTGGATTTGGCGGTAACGTTGTTTTGCACGGCAGCAACTTTGATGAAGCCAAGGCAGAGGCCGAGCGTCTTTCTGCTGAACATGGCTTTACCTTTGTGCCTCCTTTCGATCACCCACTGGTGATTGCAGGGCAAGGTACGATGGGTATGGAGATGCTGCAGCAGAATGGTCACATGGATTACATCTTTGTGCCGGTTGGCGGTGGTGGCTTGGCTGCTGGTGTAGCTGTGCTAGTTAAGCAACTGATGCCAGAGATTAAAGTCATTGCAGTAGAACCTGAAGATTCGTCTTGCTTAAAAGCGGCTCTCGATGCTGGTGAACCTGTGGTACTGGATCAGGTCAGCATGTTTGCTGATGGTGTTGCGGTTAAACGCATTGGCGAAGAGACATTCCGCCTTTGCCAGCAATACATTGACGGTCACGTTGCAGTCTCTAGTGATGAGATCTGCTCTGCGGTGAAAGATATCTTTGAAGACACTCGTGCGATTGCTGAACCTTCAGGAGCGCTTGCTCTGGCTGGCTTGAAGAAATTTGCTGAGCAGAACCAACTGCAAGACAAGCAATTGGCAACGGTACTGTCTGGTGCTAACACCAACTTCCACGGTCTACGTTATGTCTCCGAACGTTGTGAGCTGGGTGAGAAGCGAGAAGGTCTACTTGCGGTCACGATTCCAGAGCGACAAGGGGCATTCCTAGAGTTCTGTAATATCATTGGTGGTCGAGCGGTGACTGAGTTTAACTACCGCCACAACGACGAAAGCCTCGCGAATATCTTCGTTGGTGTACGTCTACAAGGTGGCCAAGAAGAACTCGAACACATCATCAACGACCTACGCGAGGGCGGCTACCCAGTTGTCGACCTGTCTGATGACGAGATGGCAAAACTGCACATTCGCTACATGATTGGCGGTAAACCATCGAAACCTCTGAAAGAACGTCTATACAGCTTTGAGTTCCCAGAATACCCAGGTGCATTGATTAAATTCCTTGATACCTTAGGTACCCACTGGAATATCAGCCTGTTCAATTATCGTAACCACGGTGCCGACTACGGTCGTGTATTGTGTGGCTTTGAGCTTGATGATGATGATTTGGCTCAGTTCTCGACACATCTACGAGAGCTTGGCTATCAGTGTAAAGATGAAACCGATAACCCTTCCTACAAGTTCTTCTTGTCTTAAGAGTTAACGACCGGATCAAAAAAGAGCGAGTATTTACTCGCTCTTTTTATTGGTGCTGATTCAGCTTAAGCTTGAAAAGGATCTTCTTGTAAACAGATCATTAGATCGCCTTGCGATGATCCAACCAATCTTGGTGAAGTTGCTCACTCGATCCTAAGTACTTCACCATCCATTCGATCAGTTTATGGTTATCGTCTTTTCGCCACACCAAACAACAATGACTCTGCGGGCTCGGTTCCGGCAGTATTTTCTCCACCAGCAGGCCTTGTTCGATAATAGGCGCGGCAATGTGCCTCGGCATATAACCCACCCCGACTCCATTTTTAAGGCACTCTATGGCGCTATACCAATTAGGTAACAACAGGCGTCTTTGACTTGAGTAGTGGCCTGTGTGTCGCTTAGGAAGCACGCTGGAGGTATCATCCAAACAGATCGCGGGATATTGACTGACAAAGGCTTCATTGAGGTTTTGCTCTCGCACGCACGGGTGGCTTGGCGACATCACAAACGCCCAATCTAGGCGTCCCATATCTTTAACCTCAAAGTCGCCACCGACCGGTATCGCTGAGGTTGCGCCAATCACAATATCCGCCCGGCCCTGTGCAATCGCCTCCCAAGAGCCATTAAACACCTCCATGTTGATCTGAAGCTCTGCAAACTCAAAGGTTTGGTAGAACTCTTCAATCATCGGCTTCATCTTGTCGAGCTTAACCACGTTATCGAGCGTTAGGCGCAAGGTTTTCTTCCAGCCACGCGCCGCTCGGCGAGTCTGGGCACTGACTTCTTCCATCTGCCTCAGTAACGCACGTGCCTCTTCAATGAACAATTCACCTGCCGGTGTCAGCTCTACTTTTCTTGGTAAACGTCTGAAGAGTAGAACATCCAGTTCTTGCTCAACCTGTCTAACACCGTAGCTGATCGCCGATGGTACTTTGTGCAATTGTTCTGCCGCCGCAGTAAAACTGCCTAAGCGAGCTACCGTATCGAGCATTTCTAAAGAGGATTTAGAGAACATAAGCCTTCAAATTTTTTGATTGATAACCACATATTTTAGCGTTTTATTTTATCAGGTTCGAAAAATAGAATGTCAGCATAAATAAACAGGGGCTTTCACTTCTGTATATCAAACAATTTTTTTGATGATAAAAACATCACTACCTTTAGCTTAATGGCATCTTATGAATATTTCTAAATTTCAATTGGTCTACCTTGCAGTTCTTTCAATGCTTGGCTTTATTGCGACCGATATGTATCTTCCTGCATTTAAGGCAATGGAAGTTGATTTCGCAACCGGCCCAGAGCAAATTGCTCTGTCTCTAACGGTATTCCTTGGCGGTATGGCAATGGGTCAGCTTCTTTGGGGCCTAGCGAGTGACAAATATGGTCACCGTAATACGTTGGCGGTTGGTCTTGTTATCTTTACTGCAGCTTCATTCGGCTTAGCATTCAGCACCGAGGTATGGCACCTACTGACACTACGCTTCATTCAAGCGATAGGTGTATGTGCTCCAGCGGTAATCTGGCAAGCAATGGTTATCAAGCGTTACTCACAAAGCAGTAGCCAGCAAATTTTTGCAACCATAATGCCTTTGGTCGCGTTATCTCCTGCATTAGCACCTCAGCTAGGTGTTTTACTGGCGGATAGCTTTGGCTGGCACAGCATCTTCATCACATTAACCTTGATGGGTGCACTGCTAGTGGCGACAACAATGGCTCAACCAAAAGAAGCGCCTGAAGTAAAACAGACATCGATTAAGACAGACATCAAGATGTTGCTTAAATCAAAGCCTTACATGGGTAATGTTTTAATGTTTGCTTCGGCATCTGCAGCGTTCTTCGCTTACCTAACGGGTATGCCAGAGATCATGGCTCAACTAGGTTATGAAGCAAAAGACATCGGCCTAAGCTTCATCCCACAAACAATCGCGTTCATGGCAGGTGGTTACTTCGGTAAGCAAGCAGTGAAGAAATATGGCGATAGCGTTGTACTAAGAAACCTTATCGGTTTGTTCAGCGTAGCGGCGATGCTTATCTTTATCGCATCACAGTGGGAACTGACGTCAATCTGGCCTTTACTAGCACCTTTCTGTTTGATTGCTGTCGCAAACGGTGCACTTTACCCAATCGTAGTAAACCGCGCCCTATCAAGCGCTAAACAGAGCCCTGCGACAGCTGCTGGTCTACAAAACAGCCTGCAAATCAGCATCAGTGGCCTATCAAGTGCATTGGTCGCGGCAATGGCTAGCCAAGCACTAAGTGCGACGGGTATTGCAGTTGTGATCTGTTTGGGTGCATTGTGGGTTGGCTATATTGTTTCGAACAAAGAACTTTCTGAACACTTCGCGACGCCAGACAACTCTCGAGTGGTCGCTGACGAGAAGCAAGACTAATTTCTGGATTAACGAAAACAAAAAAGAGCGAGATTACTCGCTCTTTTTTTATATCTAAATTTCACTTCTACTTATTTTTCAGCAACGTCACCATCGACGACTTCTAACGCAGGCGCTTTATGACGGCTGTATTCATCATAGTTAACCACTCGGCTGCGGCCCATATCTTTCGCCATGTACAAAGCATTATCGGCCATCTTAACCAGAGACTCGGTATCAGAGGCTGGCTTAGGATATGTGGCCACACCAATTGAAACTCCAAGCTGCCCTAGCGATAGGCCTTTGTGCTCAAGGTGCATTGAACGCACCGCATCACACAAGGTTTGACCAAACTCCGTCGCTTCTTGCATTGAATAATGTGGAAGCAGTACCGCTAACTCCTCACCACCGAGTCGGCAAGCAATCTCGTCTTCGCTGACACTCTGTTTGAGTAGCGCACTGATCTCTTTCAATACGAAGTCACCCGCATCATGACCAAAGTTGTCATTGAAGCGTTTGAAGTGATCCAAATCGAGCATCAATAGCGATAATGGCTGCTCGCTGGTGGCCGAATTCATTGAGTGCTCTTCTAGTTTTTGTTCGAAGAAACGACGGTTGAATAAACCAGTCAGCGGATCGCTTAATGCTTGTGAGCGAAGCTTCTCTTGCAGGCTCAGGTTAGCCAATGCCAAGCCTAAATGCTCGGAAACACTGAAAGCTAGTTGCTCAGTAATCGGGTCAATCTTGATGTCACCGACACCAAAATAAAGGTGCATGATGCCGATGGTGTTGCCGTGTGCCGTCAACGGAATACACAGGGTTTGGTTGTTTTCCATCTCATGCATGTGACCACAGGTTAACGAGTGGAAATCATCATTCGATTGATGTGCACGGCCTTTACGCAGTGACCAGCACTCTTCTGGAGCAAAACTCGCGCTTCCCGGCCAAGTCTCTCCCCAATCGAGCTGAGTGATCAACTGGTTACGCGATGCGCGCATCAAAGAAACACTGCCGTTCACGTTACCAAGAATTCGCGGCAAGATATCCGACACGATCTGCTGTGCTTCCACCATGTTGTTACACGCTGCAAGCATATTTGCGAGGCGGTGCATCAACTCGATTTCGTGGGTTCGTTGGCGAATGCGTTCATCTTGCTTCTTCTGTTCTTCTTCCACTCGATGAACAATTTGGCGATTGCTTACGTAAGAGGTGCCGATCAAGAAGCTCAAACTCAGTAACACCATACCAACCAGAATCCCCATCAATTGGAAGTTCATCTGTTTCAGTTGATGCATTGGCGAAGAGATCACGATAACGAAATCTCGCCCGTTAACGCTCTCTTTCATTGAATAATAGATTCGGTCGATGGAGGTAACGGTACTAAAACGGACATCACTGCCAGTACCTTGTTGAAGGGCTTGCTTGAATTCGGGGCGGTTACCGTGATTTTCAACTCTAGCTAGTGCATGGTCTGAAAGATCCGTATCACCAATCACGACACCATCGGGACTGATCACTTGAATTCGGAGTCGAGTGTTGGCTTGCGTTAAGTCTCCGATGTAATCATCTACATCCATATCAGCCGTAAATAACTGACTATCTTCACGAATTTCATAGATAACGTCTGACATCAAAGAGACAAGATGATCACGCTCATTCTCAACAACCAGCTTTTCCAACGTTACATAAAAGCCATAGAGACCTATTAACATTGAAAAAGACAAAATAATGATCGGCAATGTTTGCCATTTCTTTTCAACCAATATCACCGTACATCAACCCATTTATACCGAACTACTGCCCGAATATTAACAATCTATTAAAAAAATACAATTGCCAAATTGATTATTTTGTTAGCAGTGAGTGACCGATACAAAAAAGCCAGTAGCGATGCTACTGGCTTTCTTAAGAATATCTTTTGAACGTTAGAGATTATTTCTTAGTTGGACGTTTCCAATCAGCAATCTTACGTTCTTTCGCACGGCTGATAACCAGCTCATTTTCAGAAACATCGCGTGTTACTGTAGAGCCAGCTCCAACGGTAGCACCATTACCAATCGTAACAGGCGCTATTAATTGGCTATCTGAACCAACGAACACGTCATCGCCGATGATGGTCTTAAACTTATTCGCACCATCATAATTACAAGTAATTGCACCCGCACCCACGTTTACGCGCTGACCAATTTCAGCATCACCTAGATACGTTAAGTGGTTCGCTTTAGAACCTTCACCAAGGCGAGTGTTCTTCACTTCGACAAAGTTACCAACGTGCGAGTTATTACGCATGTCAGCACCAGGACGTAGACGAGTAAAAGGACCAACCGTACAGTCTTCACCTACTGTTGCACCTTCGATCACGCTGTATGGACGAACAATGGTGTTGTCATCAATCTCACAGTCTTTCAATACACAACCAGTGCCGATAACCACGTTGTCGCCAATGCTTACGCTGCCTTCGATGATAACGTTAGTATCAATCTCAACGTCCATACCACATTGCAGTTCACCACGTAGATCGAAGCGGCTTGGGTCGCGTAGCATTACGCCTTGCTTCAATAACTTGTCTGCTTGCTCAGCTTGGTAAGCACGCTCTAGACGAGCCAGTTGAGAGCGGTCATTCACGCCTTCCACTTCAATAGGGCTTACTGGGTGTACAGCTTCAACCGCACGACCTTCGTCGTGAGCCGCTGCGATAACGTCAGTTAGGTAGTATTCACCCTGTGCGTTGTCGTTGCTTAGGCCAGACAACCAGCGCTTCAGATCGCCACCAGTCGCCACCATAACGCCAGTGTTGATCTCTTTGATAAGCTTCTGCTCATCCGTTGCATCTTTCTGTTCAACGATAGCCACAACAGGACCATTACGACGAATAATACGTCCGTAGCCCATTGGGTTGTCTAACACGACAGTAAGTAGCGCGATGCCACCGTTTGGTTGAGCGTCTAATAGGTTTTCAATGGTTTCAGGTGAGATCAGTGGAACATCACCGTATAGCACCAATACTTTTTCATCATCAGCGAAATGTGCAGATGCTTGATCCACAGCGTGACCTGTGCCGAGCTGCTCAGCTTGCAGTGCCCAGTTTACAGATTCTTCAGCTAGGGTAGCCTTCATCTGATCACCACCGTGTCCGTAAACCAGGTTGATGTTTTGGGCGCCTAGACCATTACAGGTATCGATAACATGTTTCACCATTGGCTTACCCGCAAGCGTGTGCAGAACCTTTGGCATGTTTGAATACATGCGAGTGCCTTTGCCCGCCGCGAGAATTACTGCGCTAAACTTCATTGTAAACCTATCCAACATTATTTTTGTTAAGCCGATATTGTAACCGTTTTTGGCCAAAAAATTAAATCGCAATAACCATTTAACCAGTAGTGATACGTAAAAGAAGCATTTTTGAGAAAATCAAAAATGCAAAAAGGCGACCCTTAGGTCGCCTTTATCTCAGAGTCTATAATCTTAAAAAGATTAACGACGCTGTTTTGTCAGTTCGATAACTCGTAACTGAGCAATGGCTTTAGCCAGTTCACCGGCCGCTTGTGCGAAGTCTATGTCGCCATGCTGATTTTGGATATTCTCCACAGCCTTGCGTTTAGCTTCTTCCGCCTTTGCTGCGTCTAGCTCTTCACCACGGATAGCTGTATCAGCCAGTACAGTCGCTGTACCAGGCTGAACTTCTACCATACCACCAGAAACATAAATAATTTCTTCGTGGCCGTGCTGCTTAACAATACGCACCATACCAGGCTTGATAGCGGTCAGCAGTGGAGTATGACCATGGAAAATACCAAGCTCACCCTCACTACCGGTCACCTGAAACGTCTCAACAAGGCCTGAGAAAATTTGTTTCTCTGCACTTACAACGTCTAGGTGAAAGGTTATTGCTGCCATATCGCCTCCTAGTTAGCCTTATAGCTTCTTAGCATTCTCAATAGCTTCGTCAATTGCACCACAGTACATGAACGCTTGCTCTGGAATGTCATCGTATTCACCAGATAGAAGACCTTGGAAGCCACGTAGAGTCTCTTTAAGAGGTACGTAAACGCCTGGGTCACCTGTAAATACTTCCGCTACGTGGTAAGGCTGAGTTAGGAACTTCTCAATCTTACGAGCACGAGATACAACTTGCTTATCTTCTTCAGATAGCTCGTCCATACCTAGGATAGCAATGATATCTTTCAGCTCTTTATAGCGCTGAAGAGTAGACTGAACGCCACGAGCGATGTCGTAGTGCTCTTGTCCAACTACCAATGGATCCAGTTGACGTGAAGTAGAATCTAGCGGGTCGATCGCTGGGTATAGACCCATAGATGCGATGTTACGGTTAAGTACAACCGTTGCATCCAAGTGAGCGAACGTTGTTGCTGGAGACGGGTCAGTCAAATCATCCGCTGGTACGTATACCGCCTGTACAGACGTGATAGAACCAGATTTAGTTGACGTGATACGCTCTTGTAGAACACCCATTTCTTCAGCTAGTGTAGGTTGGTAACCTACCGCAGAAGGCATACGACCTAGAAGTGCTGATACTTCAGTACCTGCTAGTGTGTAACGGTAGATGTTATCAACGAACAGTAGAACGTCACGACCTTCGTCACGGAAGCGCTCTGCCATTGTTAGACCAGTCAGTGCAACACGTAGACGGTTACCTGGTGGCTCGTTCATCTGACCGTAAACCATCGCTACTTTTGATTCTTCAGGTTTTTCGATGTTTACAACACCTGCTTCCTGCATCTCAAAGTAGAAATCGTTACCTTCACGAGTACGCTCACCTACACCTGCAAATACAGATAGGCCTGAGTGTTGAAGTGCGATGTTGTTGATAAGTTCCATCATGTTAACGGTCTTACCTACACCAGCACCACCGAATAGACCGATTTTACCACCCTTAGCGAATGGACAAATCAAGTCGATTACTTTAACACCAGTTTCTAGAAGAGCTGTCTCGTTAGACTGCTCTTCGTAGCTTGGAGCTTCACGGTGAATGGCGTAATGCTCTTCAGCACCAATCTCGCCACACTCATCAATCGCGTCACCTAGGACGTTCATGATACGACCCAATGTCTTAGTACCTACTGGTACTGAGATTGGAGCGCCAGTATTTTCAACTGTCAAACCACGACGTAAACCATCAGAGCTACCCATTACGATTGCGCGAACTACGCCACCGCCAAGTTGTTGCTGAACTTCAAGAACTAGACGTTCTTGTACTTCATTAACATTCAGAGCGTCGTATACACGAGGTACTTCACCCTGTGGGAACTCTACGTCGACTACCGCACCGATGATCTGTACGATCTTACCTGTAGCCATCGTTAATCCTCTAACTATTTAGTTTTACCTAAGCTTAAACCGCAGCTGCGCCTGAAACGATCTCAGAAAGTTCTTGTGTAATCGCCGCTTGACGCGCTTTGTTATACACAAGTTCTAAGTCATCAATAATGTCACCAGCGTTATCTGTTGCTGATTTCATTGCAATCATTCGAGCCGCTTGCTCACAAGCAAGGTTCTCAACCACACCTTGGTACACTTGAGATTCGACATAGCGAACCAATAGTGCATCTAGTAGTGGTTTTGGCTCGGGCTCATAAATGTAGTCCCAAGAATGACTGCGTTTCATTTCTTCGCTGTCTGATTTAGGCAAAGGAAGTAATTGATCGATCGTTGGTTCTTGAACCATAGTGTTTTCAAACTTGTTGAACACTACGAACAGGCGATCTAATTCGCCTTCATCATATTTCTTCAGCATAACGCTTACAGAGCCAATCAAGTCTTCAAGGCTTGGACGATCGCCCAGGCCAGAAACTTGAGCTGCTACTTTCGCGCCGCTGTTGTTGAAAAATGCTGTCGCTTTTGAACCTACAATTGCAAGTTCAACGTCAGCACCTTTCTCAGACCAATCTTTCATGTCGTTCATGGCTTTTTTGAACAAGTTAATGTTCAAACCACCACAAAGACCACGGTCTGTAGAAACGATGATGTAACCAACACGTTTGGCTTCACGTTCCTCAAGATAAGGATGCTTATACTCGAGGCTACCATTAGCCAAATGACCGATCACTTTACGCATTGTTTCTGCATATGGACGAGTAGCTTCCATTGCGTCTTGAGAACGACGCATTTTTGAAGCTGCTACCATTTCCATTGCTTTCGTAATCTTCTGTGTGCTTTTAACACTACCGATTTTATTACGTATCTCTTTTGCGCCGGCCATCGTTACTCTCCGTTAATGGTATGAGGTGGCCCTAAGACCACCTACCAATTACCAGGTCTGGGTTGCCTTGAAATCGTCAACAAGCTTCTTCAGCTCAGCTTCGATTTCTTTATTGAAAGCACCCGTTGTGTCGATCTGTGTTGCTAGATCGGCATATTGACCACGAGCAAACGACAGTAAAGCAGCTTCAAAGTCTAGAACTTTAGAAAGTTCAACGTCTTGAAGGTATCCACGCTCTGCAGCGAAGATTACTAGAGCTTGGTCAAATACAGACATAGGAGCGTATTGCTTCTGCTTCATCAGTTCTGTAACTTTTTGACCGTGGTCTAGCTGCTTCTTAGTCGCTTCATCAAGATCCGAAGAGAACTGAGCAAATGCTGCAAGTTCACGGTATTGAGCTAGAGCAGTACGGATACCGCCAGATAGCTTCTTGATGATTTTAGTCTGCGCCGAACCACCTACACGAGAAACTGAGATACCTGGGTCAACAGCTGGACGTACGCCCGCGTTGAATAGCTCAGTTTGTAGGAAGATCTGACCATCAGTAATCGAGATTACGTTCGTTGGTACGAATGCAGATACGTCACCAGCTTGCGTTTCGATGATAGGTAGAGCAGTTAAAGAACCAGTCTTGCCTGTCACTTCACCGTTAGTGAATTTTTCTACGTATGCTTCGCTTACACGAGCAGCACGCTCTAGTAGACGAGAGTGAAGGTAGAAAACATCACCTGGGAACGCTTCACGACCTGGTGGACGCTTAAGTAGTAGCGAGATTTGACGGTAAGCTACAGCTTGCTTAGATAGATCATCATAAACAATCAGTGCATCTTCACCGCGATCACGGAAGTATTCGCCCATCGCACAACCAGCATACGGTGCAAGGTATTGCAGCGCTGCAGATTCAGAAGCAGATGCAACAACAACAACAGTGTTTGCTAGTGCGCCGTGCTCTTCTAGTTTGCGAACTACGTTAGCAATAGTCGACGCTTTTTGGCCGATAGCTACGTAGATAGAGAAAATACCAGAATCTTTTTGGTTAATAATCGCATCGATCGCCATTGCTGTTTTACCAGTCTGACGGTCACCGATTACTAGTTCACGTTGACCACGACCGATAGGGATCATTGAGTCAACAGACTTGTAACCAGTTTGAACAGGTTGATCTACCGATTTACGGTCGATTACACCTGGTGCGATAATTTCTACAGGCGAAGTCAATTTAGCTTCGATTGGACCTTTACCATCAATTGGCTCACCTAGCGTGTTTACAACACGACCAAGCATTTCAGGACCAACTGGTACTTCTAGAATACGACCAGTACCTGTAACTTTCATGCCTTCCTGTAGGTCAGCATACGGGCCCATTACAACAGCACCAACCGAATCACGGTTCAAGTTTAGTGCTAGAGCGTAACGGCCACCCGGTAGTTCGATCATTTCACCTTGCATCACGTCCGCTAGGCCGTGGATGCTAAGGATGCCATCGCTTACAGAAACGATAGTACCTTCATTGCGAGCTTCACTAACAACGTCGAAAGATTCAATACGTTGTTTAATTAGATCGCTAATTTCAGTGGAATTAAGTTGCATGCTCCAATCCCCATTAAGACTGCAATGCATCGCTCAGGCGGTCTAAACGACTGCGCGCTGAGTTATCGATGACTAGGTCTCCGGCTCGAATAATAACTCCACTAAGTAGAGTCTCATCTATACTGCAATTCAGCTGAACTTTGCGCGCTAAGCGCTGTTCCAATTTGCTGCTGATCTCTGCGCATTGTTCTTCAGAAAGTTCAACCGCTGAAGTTACTTCAACGTCGATCTCTTTCTCATACTCTTTTTTGAGTATAAAGAACTCTTTACAAACATCAGGAAAAGCCATTAAGCGGCCATTCTCTGCCATCACTTTAATTAAGTTCTGACCGAATTCATCAAATTGTTCGCCACAAATTACAATGAATACTTCAGCTAATTTTTCAGCAGTCATAGAACCGCTTAATAAATTATGAACATCATCATTTTGTGCCACTTCGGCAGCAAAAGTAAGCATCTGACCCCATTGGTCTAGCTCACCTTTATCTACCGCAAAGTCAAACGCTGCTTTAGCATAGGGGCGTGCGATTGTAGTCAAATCAGACATATACAGCCCCTTGCTTTAAAGTTTTGCAGTAATGTTGTTAAGAAGATCATCGTGTACATCTTTATCGATTGTACGCTCAAGGATTTTCTCAGCACCAGCTATAGCCAGAGTTGCGACTTGTTTGCGCAGGTCATCACGGGCACGTGTACGCTCTGCTTCAATTTCTGCTTCAGCTTGCGCTAAGATTTTCTGGCGTTCTGCCTGAGCTTCTTCGCGTGCTTCATCAATAATTTGAGCTTTACGTTTGTTTGCCTGATCAATAACCTCAGTTGCAGTGCGCTTTGCTTCTTTCATTTGCTCAGAAGCGTTGGCTTGTGCCAGGTTCAAGTCTTTAGCAGCGCGTTCAGCAGCTACTAGACCGTCAGCAATTTTTTTCTGACGTTCTTCAATTGCTTGCATGATTGGTGGCCATACATATTTCATGCAGAACCAAACAAACAATGAAAAAGCAATTGCTTGACCTAACAGAGTTGCGTTCATATTCACAACAGCTACCCCTCGTTAAGAATCAACTACAAAAATTTAATTAACTATTGAGAGTTAATTAGCCTGCTAGTTGACCAACAAATGGGTTAGCAAACGTGAATAGTAGTGCAATTACGATACCGATCATTGGAACAGCATCCAGTAGACCAGCGATGATGAACATCTTAACTTGTAGCATTGGAGCCATTTCAGGTTGACGCGCAGCGCCTTCTAGGAATTTACCACCAAGAATAGCAAAACCAATTGCAGTACCTACGGCACAAAGACCAACAATAATAGCAACAGCGATTGCTGAAAAACTTAGTACAGTTTCCATTTACGTTCTCCGATTAACATTAATAGTTAGAATAAAGCTTAAAAATTTTTTTTAGTGATCACTATCTTCATGAGCCATTGATAAGTAAACGATTGTCAACATCATGAAAACAAACGCTTGAATCAAAATAACCAAGATATGGAAGATAGCCCAAGGTAGTGCACCTACCCATTGTAAGTACCACGGTAGCATTGCCGCGATAAGAATAAACACCACCTCACCCGCAAACATATTACCAAATAAACGCATACCTAGAGATAGTGGCTTCGCTAATAACGAAATTACCTCAAGTACCAAGTTAAATGGAATCATGATTGGGTGATTAAATGGATGCAGTGCCAATTCTTTAGCAAATCCGCCTAGACCTTTCACTTTGATGCTGTAGTAGATCATCAGAGCAAAAACACCTAAAGCCATTGCCATTGTTATATTTACATCAGCTGTAGGAACCACTTTCAAGTAAGGGATACCTAGCCAATGCTCTGCAGGATATGGTAAGAAATCGATAGGCACTAAGTCCATCAAGTTCATTAAAATAATCCAGCAGAATATAGTCAGTGCTAGTGGGGCAATCAGAGGGTTGCGGCCATGGAAAGTTTCTTTAACGTTGTCACCAACGAATTCCACTACCATTTCAACAAAACACTGAAGCTTACCAGGTACACCTACTGTTGCTTTCTTAGCGACTGAGCGAAAAACCCAAAGGAATAACATCCCTGTCAACACCGAAAAAAACAGACTGTCTATATGTACGTTCCAGAAACTTGTCTCCTCTACAAGACCAAACTTAGCTAAAGAAAGGTTTTGTAAGTGGTGTTCAATGTATCCGGATGCTGTTGGCGCAGCCATAACTCATCCTATTTTTTATTGTTAATGAAAAGCACTGGCGCAAAGATATTAATACCTAGAACCAGTAAATAGGTCAGTTTGAGGGGAACTAATTCCACCTGCATATACATGTAGACAATAGAGAATAGTAAAACTGTGATAAGGATTTTTAGCGCTTCGCCTGCATAGAACGACGCCGCAACTAACTTAGTTGCACGAGCTCCACTAAATAGGAAAGCACACACACAAAAAACTGCATTTGCGATGACAAAAATACCGCCACCGATTAATGCAGCAAAACCCCAATCAGGATTAACAGCTAAACCTAACCCTATCGCCACTAATATAACCGCGCTAAGCTCGATCAATAACATTTGCTTTGCAAGCACTCGTCCTGGTCTTGCTAACGCCGCTACCATGTATTCGTTCCTCTTTTAAGCCTTCTTTACTACTCGCTTAAAAGCGTGCTGAGAAATTGGCGAAAATTATACGTTCAGCCAAATTGATTGCAATAACAACGCAGCAATCATTTACATTTTTGCATACAAACCGACAACTTTTGTACGAAATTACTTGTTTATTACATAATTGACCTAAATCAATTATCTCATTTAGTACTCTAGTTTAGCAATAAGTTGCTCTAATTTGTGAGGCTCATCAAGAGTAATCGTCACTTTTGACTTACCACTAACAGAACGAGTAACTGAAACGTTTGCTTGCAATTTTTCCGTGAGTCTTCGTGAAAGTTCGATAGCTTCTGTGTCTTCAGGCTTCGATTCACCTTCAACGTCTGGTTTTAAGCACTTTTTGACAAGTTGCTCCGTTTGACGCACGGTCATTTTTTTGGTTGCCGCAGTGTTTGCTGCTTCAACCTGGGTATCACCTTCAAGCGCAAGCAATGCTCGAGCATGCCCCATTTCCAGTTGTTTATTGGAAACTAAACTTTTTACTTCATTTTCGAGCTGATTTAGACGTAATAAGTTACTCACCGTTGCTCTCGATTTACCGATTACATCAGCGACTTGTTGGTGTGTCAGCTCAAATTCGTTCTGTAGGCGCTCTAGCGCTTGTGCTTCTTCGATAACATTCAGGTCTTCACGCTGAATATTCTCAATCAACGCCATCGCGATAGCGGCCTTGTCTTCAACTCTCTTGATCAGGCATGGCACTTGTTTAAGGCCAGCTTGACGAGCCGCTCTCCAGCGACGTTCACCAGCAATGATCTCGAACTGGTCGTGCGCCAATGGGCGAACTACGATCGGTTGGATAATGCCTTGAGATTGAATTGATGCAGCCAGCTCTTCTAGCGCTTCAGGCGCAATATCCTTACGCGGTTGATATACACCAGGCTTCAAGCAACCAACAGCCAGTTCGATAAGCTCACCATCAGCCGACAACGCCTGACTATGAGAAGCAACTTGCTGTTTTTCACGAGCCAATGAGCTAGTTGCAAGCAATGCATCTAGCCCTTTTCCTAAACCACGCTTAGACATTGAGCGAATTCCTTTGGTTGGACCTATACTGGGACTTCTTCACGACGCAACATTTCGCCTGCAAGAGCAAGATAAGCCTTAGCTCCTGCGGAATATTTGTCGTAGTACATTGCTGGCTTGCCGTGACTCGGGGCTTCTGCCAGACGCACATTTCTAGGGATCACAGTTCGGTAGACTTTGCTACCAAAGTGTTTTTTGAGTTGATCAGATACTTCGTTCGATAAGCGGTTGCGAGGATCGTACATAGTACGCAGAAGACCTTCGATCTTCAGGTTCTCGTTTACAACAGCCGCTAGCTTACTGATGGTATCCATCAATGCAGTCAAACCTTCCAAAGCAAAGTATTCACATTGCATAGGAACCAATACGGAGTCGGCCGCAGCCATCGCGTTGATTGTAAGAAGGTTTAATGAGGGTGGGCAATCAATAAAGATGAAATCATAGTTATTGCGAATGGATTCGAGTGCGTTTTTTAAACGAACTTCACGAGCAAACACTTCCATCAGCTTGATTTCTGCCGCAGTAACGTCGCCGTTCGCGGCGATGAGGTCATAATTACCAGATGTACTCCGGCAAACCACCTCATCAAATGGGGTGTCTTCAACCAACAAATCGTAAGCAGTTGCTTCAACTTGATACTTGTCGACACCGCTCGCCATAGTGGCATTACCTTGAGGATCGAGGTCAACAACCAATATCTTGCGTTTTGTTGCCGCCATTGATGCTGCTAAATTAATGCAAGTTGTTGTTTTTCCTACGCCACCCTTCTGGTTGGCAATTGCTACGATTCTACCCACTATGGCCTCGCTGATTATCCCTGACGCGATAAAGTAACTAGATGACGCTCTCCATCAAGCTCTGGCACTTGCAAAGCTTTAATGTCTGTCACTGAACACCATTCAGGTAACAGGTCGATTTCGTCTCTAGGATGTTGTCCCTTAAGAGCCAAAAATACACCGGATTGCTCTTTAGGTAAATGGTGACACCACTCTACCATGTCTGTCATTGACGCAAATGCACGACTGAGCACTGCATCAAACTTTTCTTCTGGTTGAAATTCTTCAACGCGACTTTGAACTGGTACCACGTTGTCGATACCCAGCTCATGAATCACCTGTTTGATAAAACGAATACGCTTACCTAGGCTGTCTAGCAAGTAAAACTCGCAGTCTGGATTCATGATTGAGAGCGGAATCCCAGGAAGACCAGGTCCCGTGCCCACATCGATAAAGCGCTTACCTTGTAAGTGAGTGCTAACAATGATGCTATCTAAGATATGTTTCACCATCATTTCTTGCGGGTCACGAACTGATGTTAGGTTATAAGCCTTGTTCCACTTGTTCAGTAACTCAACGTAGCCAACCAACTGGCCACGTTGTTTTTCAGATACTTCAAGTTCAGTCTGGCCAATCAGGTGATCCAGTTTTTCGCGTAATGCGCTCATTATGCTTCCTCACCTTTTTTCAACAGGCCGTGTTTTTTCAAGTAAACCAACAGAATTGAGATTGCTGCAGGTGTGATACCTGAAATTCGCGAAGCAATACCAATTGAGTCAGGCTTAGCTGTCGTTAGTTTAAGAACCACTTCGTTAGAAAGTCCTTTTACCTTGCTGTAATCGATATCAGCAGGCAGTTTGGTATTTTCATGACGCAGTGATTTTTCAATTTCGTCTTGTTGACGCTGAATGTAACCATCGTACTTCACTTGGATCTCAACTTGCTCAGACGCTTGTTGATCTTCCAGTGCAGGACCAAAACGATCCAATGCGGTTAGCTGTGAATAAGTCATTTCAGGGCGACGAAGAAGATCTTCACCACTCGCTTCACGAGACATTGGTGTTTTCAGAATTTGGTTCAGTTGATCAATATCTTCAGATTTTGGATTAATCCAAGTCTCTTTCAGACGTTGACGCTCCTTCTCCATGTTTTCCATCTTCTCGTTGAAACGAGCCCAACGAGCGTCATCAACAAGGCCAAGTTCACGCGACTTTTCAGTCAAGCGGATATCGGCGTTGTCTTCACGAAGCAGCAGACGGTATTCCGCGCGAGATGTAAACATGCGGTAAGGTTCTTTGGTACCCATGGTCGATAGGTCGTCAATCAGCACGCCCATGTAAGCTTGGTCACGACGCGGACTCCAGCCCTCTTTGCCTTGAGTAAACAAACTTGCATTCAGACCGGCCATCAAGCCTTGTGCAGCCGCTTCTTCATAGCCAGTGGTACCGTTGATTTGACCCGCAAAGAATAGACCTTTGATAAACTTAGTTTCGTAAGTCAGCTTAAGGTCGCGAGGATCAAAGAAATCGTACTCAATCGCATAGCCAGGTCGAACGATATGAGCATTTTCAAAACCCTTCATCGAACGAACAATTTGAACCTGTACATCAAATGGCAGACTGGTCGAGATACCATTCGGGTATAGCTCGTGAGTCGTTAGACCTTCAGGCTCAATAAAAATTTGGTGACTGTTCTTGTCAGCAAAACGCATTACTTTGTCTTCAATCGAAGGACAGTAACGAGGGCCAATGCCTTCAATTACACCCGCGTACATAGGGCTGCGATCAAGGTTGGCACGAATTACGTCATGCGTATTTTCATTGGTATGCGTGATGTAGCATGGAATTTGACGAGGTTGTTGAGCTCGGCTACCCATGAACGAGAAAACAGGCGTCGGGTTATCGCCGTGCTGAACCTCAAGCTCAGAAAAATCAACGCTACGCGCATCGATACGAGGAGGAGTACCTGTTTTCAGGCGATCAACTCGGAATGGAAGATCACGAAGACGGTCAGCCAGTGCGATCGATGGTGGATCGCCAGCACGGCCGCCTGAAGAACTTTCCATACCAATATGGATCTTGCCGCCTAGGAATGTGCCCACAGTCAGAACCACAGCGCTTGCGCGGAACTTAAGGCCCATCTGCGTTACCACACCCACCACTTGATCCTGTTCAACGATCAAGTCATCAACCGACTGTTGGAACAAAGTCAGGTTTGGCGTGTTTTCAAGAACGTTACGAACAAAGGCTTTGTACAGTGCGCGGTCAGCTTGTGCACGAGTAGCACGAACCGCAGGGCCTTTTGATGCGTTCAATGTTCTGAACTGAATACCTGCATGATCAATAGCTTGAGCCATTAATCCACCCATTGCATCGACCTCTTTTACCAAGTGGCCCTTACCGATCCCGCCAATGGCTGGGTTACAAGACATTTGTCCTAGTGTATCGATATTATGAGTAAGTAATAACGTACTTTGACCAGTACGTGCAGATGCGAGTGCGGCTTCCGTTCCTGCATGGCCACCACCAACAACGATGACGTCAAATTTTTCGTGATAAAGCATGAACCGACCTCAGGTATTCAAACGTTTTCTAGATTGATAAAAAGGAGCGATATTCTACCTGTTTTCATAGCCTGAGAAAACGTTTTTGGGATTTTTCGAAAAAGCTGTTTTTAATTAATATAGATAAGATCTTTAAGGAGATCTTTTATTAGATCTATTATTAGGATCGAGGGTGTCTGTGGATAAGTCGAAAATGATCAACGAGATCATGGATCTTTTTTGGATCAAATGATGTGATCTAACTTTGATCAGGATGAGGATTAGCTGGGATCAAAATGGCTACTTATTCACAGGAGGAAATTAGCCTAAAACTTGTTATTTGGATAACTATAGGTTAATCACCGTATATGTATGATCTTATCCACAGCAGAAATTGAAAATAGATCGCTAATTTTCGATGTTTTTGAAAAAAAGTTATTCACAATCGCGATGTTCAGAGACAAAAAAAGCGGCATAAGCCGCTTTTTGAGAGAAGAGAGAGGTTAAAACTGGTCGCTATGATCGTTGAACCAAGCTTCTGCTGCGTCTTCTGGTACCGGAGTTTCCAATACATCGATGGTAAAACAGTCAGAAATAGGCTGAGCACCGAGCTCTTTCATCTGGCTGTGGACTGATTTTCCCGCCAAACAGAAGGTATCATAACTCGAATCACCAAGCGCCACGACAGCAAAGCGAACCTGGCTTAAATCTGGAGATTGCTGGGTCAATACGTCGATAAACGGCTTAATATTATCTGGAAATTCACCAGCACCATGAGTTGAAGTCACCAGCAACCAAAAGCCTTGTTGGGGAATATCATCGAATTCAGGCTGATTATGAAGGGTGATCTCGTGGCCTTGCTCTTCAAGAAGATCATTAAGGTGATCGCCAACGTACTCTGCACCACCTAAGGTACTGCCTGTAATAATGTGGATCATTAAACTGTCCTTACTAAAGAAAAAGGCCAGCATGAGCCGGCCTTTAAAGGTTATTTACCAATACAGAAAGAGGTGAAGATACGGCCGAGTAGGTCATCGGAACTGAACTCACCAGTAATCTCGTTAAGGTGTTGCTGCGTTATACGCAGTTCTTCTGCCAAGATTTCCCCTGCCATATAGCCTTCGAGCTGTTGCTGGCCAATATCTAGATGCTCAGATGCGCGTTCTAGGGCATCTAAGTGGCGACGACGTGCCATGAAGCCACCTTCATTGCCACCAGCAAAGCCCATGCAATCTTTTAAGTGATTACGTAGTGCATCAACGCCTTGTCCCGTCTTTGCTGATAGTCGAATCAGAGTTGGATCATTAACATGGCAAATCCCGAGATCTTCACTGGTTTGATCGGCTTTGTTACGAATCACGGTCATTCCGATGTTATTCGGCAGACGATCAACGAAATCGGGCCAGATATCTTTCGGGTCGGTCGCGTCGGTAGTGGTGCCATCGACCATAAATAAAACGCGATCGGCTTGAGCAATTTCTTCCCAAGCGCGTTCAATACCGATTTTTTCGACTTCATCTGAGGCTTCACGCAGGCCTGCGGTATCAATAATGTGCAGTGGCATACCATCAATATGGATATGTTCACGCAGAACATCACGCGTGGTACCAGCAATATCAGTCACAATCGCGGAGTCTTTACCCGATAATGCATTCAATAAGCTCGACTTACCGGCATTAGGACGACCTGCAATCACCACCTTCATACCTTCACGCATAATGGCACCTTGATTGGCTTCTTGGCGAACCGCTTCGAGGTTGTCGATGATGGCTTGTAAGTCAGCACTTACTTTACCGTCAGCAAGGAAATCAATCTCTTCTTCTGGGAAGTCGATAGCGGCTTCAACATAGATGCGTAAGTGAATCAGAGAGTCCACCAGCGTATTAATGCGTTTTGAGAACTCACCTTGCAACGATTGCAGGGCTGATTTCGCCGCTTCTTCTGAACTGGCATCAATGAGGTCGGCAATCGCTTCTGCTTGGGTTAAATCCATTTTGTCGTTCAAGAACGCACGCTCCGAGAACTCACCAGGGCGTGCTGCACGTAGCCCTGGAATCGCGAGGATGCGCTTGATGAGCATATCCATTACCACAGGACCACCGTGGCCTTGTAGCTCTAATACGTCTTCACCAGTAAACGAGTGCGGGTTAGGAAAGTAAAGCGCGATGCCTTGGTCTAGCTCTAAACCATCGTGAGATTTAAAAGGGGTGTACTCAGCGTAACGTGGTTTCAGTACTTTGCCGGTAACTTCAAGCGCAACTTGGGCTGCTTGTGGGCCTGAAACGCGAATAATACCGACGCCGCCACGGCCGGGTGCAGTCGCTTGAGCAACAATCGTATCTGTAGTCATAGTTGTGCCTGCTAGCATGTGAAAGCCAAAAAGGGGCGCTCACGATTAATCAATTAGCTGAATTGTAATCAGCTAAAAACAAAAAGGCGACCTTTTGGTCGCCTTTCTTTATCTCTTTCTATTATCGAACTTACTTAGAATGTAAGCCTTTCTTTTCCAGCGCGCGGTAGATAAGCGTTTGCTGAATCAGAGTTACGATGTTCGATACTAGCCAGTATAGAACCAGACCTGAAGGGAAGAACAGGAAGAAGAATGTGAACATAACCGGCATAAAGGTCATGATCTTCTGCTGCATTGGATCCGTTACAGTTGTCGGGCTCATCTTCTGGATTAGGAACATTGAAGCACCCATCAGAAGTGGCAAGATGTAGTATGGGTCTTGTGCTGAAAGGTCAGTAATCCAACCGAAGAACGGTGAGTGACGCAGTTCAACAGACTCCATTAGTGCCCAGTATAGCGAAATGAAGATAGGCATTTGCAGAAGGATAGGTAAACAGCCACCTAGTGGGTTTACTTTCTCTTTCTTGTAAAGCTCCATCATTTCTTGGCTCATGCGTTGACGGTCGTCGCCGATACGCTCACGCATTGCAGTCAGCTTAGGCTGAAGCATACGCATTTTCGCCATAGACGTGTACTGAGCTTTCGTTAGTGGGTACATAGCACCACGAACGATGAAAGTTAGGATGATGATTGCCACACCCCAGTTCGATACGAAGCTTTGAATGAACGAAAGCAGAGTATGAAGTGGTTTAGCAATGAACCATAACCAACCGTAGTCAACTACTAGGTCTAGGTTAGGTGCAGTTTCAGCCATTTGGTCTTGAAGTTTTGGACCAACCCAAAGCGTTGCTTTGAAGCTCGCTTCGTCGCCATTAGCGATAGTCTTGTTCGGCATACGAACACCGATGTCGCCTAGGTTACCGATTACACGAGTGTAAAGGTTGCTGCCTGCTTCGTCGCGTGGGATCCAAGCACTTGCAAAGTAGTGTTGAATCATCGCTGCCCAACCTTGACCGTTTGCTAGGTTAAGAGACAGGTTGCGATCTTGCATGTCGTCGAAGCTGTATTTTTTGTAACGCGTATCTTCCGTAGAGTAAGCACCACCACGGTAAGTTGGCATTGTTAGGCTACCGCCGTCATCCATTACGTTCTGACGTAGGTGAGCGTACATGCCGAATGTCGCGTTGTTACCAGAGTTGTTGACTACATCGTATTCAACATCTATTGCGTAGTTGCCACGCTTAAGGACGAATGTTTTCGTGTAATCAAGGCCGTTCGCTTGGTAAGTCATTGGGATGCGTAGTTCATCCTGACCATCAGCAAGCGTGAAGCTGTCTGCTGAAACCGTGTAGCTCGGGCGGTTTGTGCTGCTTAGGTCGATACCTTGAGGACCCACTAGACCGCTTTGTGCGATAAATTGGTGACCAGGTTCGTTTTTAAGAAGAACAAACGTATCTTCTGAATCGAACTCAGCAGAGTAATCGTTTAGGTTTGCTTTAACGACATCACCACCAACCGTATCAATTGACAGAGTCAGTACATCAGTTGTTACTGTGATAGTTTTAGCAGAAGCAACTTGACCAGGAGCCGGGTCTAGATCATCTGCATAAGATGGCGCTGGTAGGGTGCTGCCAGATTGTGCCTGCTCAACCGCTTGTGGTGCTGGATTCTGAGCTACGTTCCATTGTTGGAACAGTAGGAAAGAAACCAAAGCCAATGCGATTAACAGGATATTACGTTGAGAATCCATCGTTATTTATCTCTGTCTTGTTTTTGGACTGGTGGAACGGGGTCAAAGCCCCCTTCGTTCAAAGGATGGCATTTTAATAGACGTTTGCCTGATAACCAACACCCTTTTACAAAACCGTGAGCTTTCAACGCTTCTATCGCATATAAAGAGCAGGTTGGAGTAAATCGGCAGCGTGGGCCGATGAGTGGACTAATAAACCATCTATAAAAATAGATGGGTATTAGCGCTATCCACGCGAAGGGCGAGACAGGCGAAGCCATAATTTGTCGAGTAGCTTGAACATTTCTTCATTGCTTAAATCTTGCGCGCTCTTCTTAGCGATTACAACAAAATCTTTGTTAGGAAGTTTGTGTTGAGTGTTACGAAAGCTTTCACGAGTAAGACGCTTGAATCGGTTACGACCCACGGCGGTTTTAATCTGCTTTTTCGGAACGGCTAATCCAAGACGAGGATTTGAAAGAGAGTTATTTCGGGCAATGATGGTGAAATGAGGGGAGCCAGCTCGATGAGCTTGCTTGAAGACATTTTGATAATGTTCGGGAGTTAACAAGCGTAACTCCCGACCGAAGGCTAGCTTATTCAAAATAATCAAAGATTACTTAGAAAGACGCTTACGGCCTTTTGCACGACGTGCATTGATTGTTGCGCGACCGTTCTTAGTAGCCATGCGAGCACGGAAACCGTGAGTACGCTTACGCTTTAGAACTGTAGGTTGAAAAGTGCGTTTCATTGTAATTACCTTACTGATCAGTAGTTTTAGGTTTTTGTTAAACCCGGCGTGGGCATTTTTTCACTTCTTTATATAAGAAAGGAAAACCGACGCCTCTCAACAAAGAGGCGGAATTGTAATCACTGTCACAAAAAGTGTCAATGATTGGGTTAACTAAAATTCCGGTCGGGGGATTATACGTAGAATAACTAAAATCACAAGGATCCTTAGTCGATCCCAACCTTATTTAAGAATTTTTTTAATTTAGAATCCTGTGGATTACCAAAAATATCCTGTGGAGATCCCTGCTCGACAATATGACCGTCAGCCATGAAGATCACTCGGTCTGCGACCTCTCTAGCGAACTGCATTTCATGGGTAACCACCAGCATGGTTTGATGCTGATTTGCCAGTTTTTTCATTAGGTTAAGCACTTCGCCAACCCACTCAGGATCGAGCGCTGAAGTCGGCTCATCAAACAGTAAAAGCTCGGGTTGTAGTGCCATTGCACGGCCAATACCCACCCGTTGTTGTTGGCCACCAGAGAGCGCGGCTGGGTAGCTATCACCTTTGTCACCTAAGCCAATATCATCAAGTATTTGTTGTGCTTTTTCATGGGCTTGCTGTTTTTTCCAACCACGAACGGTAATTAAACCTTCAGCAATATTCTGTCTCGCGGTTTGGTGAGCGAACAGTGCATAGTTTTGGAACACAAAACCGGTCTTACGACGCAGTGCAAGCACCTCTGCCTTAGTGTGTTTCTGAGTATCAACCTTGATATCATCAATCGAAATCGTGCCTTGATCGGCTTGCTCTAGAAAATTCACACAACGCAATAGGGTAGATTTTCCCGTACCACTTGAACCTATGATGACAATTATCTCACCTTGTTTGATTTCTAGGTCGATCCCTTTCAAAACTTCGGTGTCACCAAACTGCTTGTGGATATTTTGTAATTTGATCATCGTACATACGCCTTATTCAGTTTCACTTCGGCCCAAATTTGAATACGAGTGAGGATAACCACCACGCCCCAGTAAATCAGCGCGACCGCTAAGAAAGCCTCGAAGAAGCGGAAACTTGAAGAAGCCTCCATTTGAGCTTTAGCCATGATTTCGGCGACACCTAGGGTGAAGGCAAGTGAAGTCGACTTGATCATATCGATGAAGTAGTTCATCAACGACGGCAGTGCCACGCGAGTTGCTTGCGGTAAGATCACTCGGCGCATCGCTTGGCTGGTTGTCATACCGACCGAAAGGCTGGCTTCCATCTGGCTGCGATCAATACCGATAATCGCGGCACGAATACTTTCTGCCATATACGCGGCAAAGTGCAGGGTTAAGCCAATCACAGCGGCGCTGAAGGCATCCAACCCAACCATCCACGGGAAGACTTGTGGTAAGCCGTAATAAAGGAGGAACAGCTGCACCAACAGTGGGGTGCCTCGGAAGAAGCTAATGTACAACTGGCTCAGTTGGTCGAGTACTGGGATTTTGAATACACGAATATTCGCCAGTATCAGAGACAGAATTAGAGCAAAGAATAAGCCCCAAGTCGCCATCTCCATCGTGGTGCCTAAATACTTCAGTAGTATCGGCAACAGCTCTAGCATGTAATTAAAGTCAAATCCCATAATCTATCTCGTATTTTTATTGGCAGTGTTGTTCTATATGTAAGTACTGTTCTATCAGATTTTTTAATCAGTGCACAAAAGCAAAAAGCCCACCGCTGTATAAAGCAGTGGGCCTTGAATGGAGAAAGTGAGTAATTACTTCTGAGTAATGTCCGCACCAAACCATTTCTGAGAGATACTTTCTAGCGTACCATCTGCGCGCATTGCTGCTAATGCTTCATTTACTTCTGCTTGCAGTTTTTTGCCGTTATCGTTGTCGACGAAAGGCCAAGCGTTTTCAATTGTTTCGAATGGCTGACCCGCCAGTTGTAATGGTAGACCAGTCTTCTTGATAAGCTCTAGTGCTGATAGGCGATCCATTACGAATGCATCGGCGCGGCCCAGTGCCACATCATGTTCAATACCTGTATCGTAGGTTTTTACATTGATCTTGCCATCTTTGTCGTAACTGCGAAGCAGTTGTTCAAAGTTTGAGCCTAGGTTTACCGCAACTGTTTTGCCATCAAGGTCTTCGATGCCTTTAATGCTGTCATTACCTTTACGAACGGTAATTTGTGCGCCGTCTACTACGTATGGGTCTGCGAATAGGTATTTCGCTTTACGTGCATCCGTCATTGTAATTTGGTTTGAAATGGTATCGATGCGACCCGTTTCAAGAAGACCAAACAGACCAGAGAAGTTTGCCGTTACGTATTCAACCTTGTAATCGTTACGCTTACCGATCTCATCCCATAAATCCACTTCAAAACCCTGTAGTTGGTCTTGTTTAACGAACGTAAACGGGAAATAGCGACCAGACATGCCGACTTTAACTTCAGTCGCAGCTTGAACAGTAGCAGCAGAGAGTGCGATAGCCGCAATTGCAGCCTTAATCCAGTTATTCATTTGGTAACTCCTTATATTTATGGGTTTGGATGTTACTGGGAAAATGCTCACTAGAATAAATAACCAGATGTTATTAACCATAACCAGATTGAATTCCCGATTTGGGGATAACTAGCAAGGATCCGGGCATAAGTGGATCATTGTGTGAGTAAATTAGGGGCAAGATGTGTGGATCCACCGATAAATTACAAATTTATTGTGAATAACTTGGATCTTATTCACTGGATCTGTGATCAATTGCTGGTGATCTGACTTATCAACAGGTAAAATTAGCGGTCATTTCATATTACTTTAAATAGAGTGAGGGCACC